>JADKEF010000001.1:0-240000 GCA_016718135.1 Acidobacteriota bacterium
GACATCTTCAGGCTTGAGTTCTAGCACTGTTGCGGGCTGCTTAGTGAATGATCGGGCACTTTGTCGCGGGCTATCGGCACGAATGGCGGTGGAGATGAGTTTGATGTGGGTTGGCGTGGTGCCGCAGCAACCGCCGACGAATTTGGCTCCAGCTTGAGCGAACCGACGCGAAAATTCCGCCATGTATTCCGGCGAGCCCATGTAGAACTGACGGCCCTGAACGTCGCGTGGCAAACCGGCATTTGGCTGCGCGGAAAGCGGCTTCGACGTGACGGCACGCATCTTTTCGAGGGCGTTGAGAATGTGGTTTGGGCCCATGCCGCAGTTGAGGCCGATGACATCGACGTCGAGTTCGTCGAGGCGTTTTGTAAACGCCGCAGGCGTGGTGCCAAACGTCGTGTTGCCGTCCATCTGGATCGTGAACTGTGCGACGATCGGAAGATCGGACAATTCGCGAACGGCTTTTATTGCTTGTTCGATCGCGGGCAATTCGGAGAAGGTTTCGAGGATGAAAAAGATCGACCCCGCCTTCGAGCAGAGCATCGACCTGCTCCTTGAACATCTCCTTTGCCTCGTCAAACGAGGTTGGGCCATACGGCTCCATTCGCAAGCCGAGCGGCCCGATCGCCCCGGCGACAAACACCTTGTCTCCGGCAGCTTCGCGAGCGAGCTTAACTGCGGCAATATTTATGTCCCGCAGCCTGCCCTCGAGCCCGTAAGCTTGCAATTTATGACGCGTCGCACCGAATGTATTCGTCTCGATAATATCCGCACCGGCCGCGACGTACTCTTCGTGCACCTCGCGAACCAGATCAGGCGCGGTGATATTCAGCTCGTCATAGCTGCGATTGATATAAACTCCCTTGTCATAAAGGCGCGTGCCCACCGCTCCG
Source organism: Acidobacteriota bacterium (assembly GCA_016718135.1). Lineage (GTDB taxonomy): Bacteria > Acidobacteriota > Blastocatellia > Pyrinomonadales > Pyrinomonadaceae > OLB17. The sequence continues at coordinate 894 of JADKEF010000001.1, forward strand.
TCAAAGACGTAGATGTGATCAGTATCGAGAAGATCGCGAAAGTTTTTCATAAGCAAAAAGCCTCGCCAAAACAGCGAGACTTTTTCGAATCCGATATGTCCTTTAGCTGTTTAGCAGATTATTTAACGTGGTCGCAAGTCGCATTAACTCACCACGATACAGTACTTAGATGATGTTCCTTTGCGTTTTCCCTGTCAAGCCGCGTCATCTCGTGACCACGTTTTATTTCGCCGCCGCCTTCATCTTTCCGAAAAATGCATAATCGGCCTTGGCTCCCGTGATCTCTAGCCGCCAGTTGGTGAAGTCTTCGGCGTTATTGCAATTGTTGCCATGACCCTGAAATACGAGTGTGTATTTCGTGGGCTTTGCGATATCACGACGGAAAAACCCCGTTCCGCTTCTAACCGTGCCATTGAATATCCATTCCTTATAAAGCGTTACGGTGGGGTTCGTCGATGTGTTATCGGGAATATGAACGCTTCGTGAAGTCATCAGCGTTGGCCGCGGCAAAACGAGAGAGCCTTTTAGTTCGCCGCCGGTCATGAACTGCAATGTCCAGGTAGATCCCGTGTATGCATCGACAAGGCCGAGTTCGGAGGATGAGGTGGTTTCGAACTCTTTGATCACTGCTGCGATGCCTTTTATGTCGTCGAAGCTTGCGGGCGTCGTGTACAGTTCCGCAGCCGGGCCGAATTTCATATCTTTCAGAAGATCTAATTCGTACTTAGCGAGTTTGCCGGTCGATACGTTATAGGTTCCTGGCTCGGCGCAGCATGCGCAAAAGGGAGTCGAGGCGGATGTTACAAGTGCGGCGGCGGCGACAAGCACGAGGAGTGAGAAGGTTCTTAGTTTCATAGAGATTTTAATAGGTGCGTTGGACCACCCGCAACCACAGTTGGTTCTGACTAACGCCGCTGACATTTGCGGCAAAAGTATGTTGAGCGACCACCTTGTTTTAGCCGAACTATGACTGTATTGCAATGACGACATGGTTCATTCTCCCGATCATACACCAACCACGACGGGTCATCGCTGCCGCTGAAGTAGCTGCCTTCAAGATTCTCGGGATCTACCGTTAGGTTCGCAGCATAGTTGATCGCTTCTTGAAGAACGGCTCGAACGCTCTCATGTAGCTTCGCGGCCTTCGGTCTTGAGACCTTATCGGATTGGATAGCCGGGTGAATTCCCGCTGCGAACATCGCCTCGCTCGCGTAGATATTGCCGACACCGCAGACCTTTGTTTGATCGAGCAGAACTTCCTTGAGACTGCGTTTCGATGTTTTCAGAACGCTATAAAAATACTCTCTAGAAAATTCTTCAGAGAAAGGCTCCGGCGCAAGCTTTTTCAAGTCTTTCGCCTCGTACAGTTCGGATGTCGAGACAATTTTCATCAATCCAAAATGGCGCTGATCGTCAAAGACTAGGCGGTCATCGCCATTGAGATGAAAGATCGCGTGAGTGAATTTGGGATTCTCACGTTCGGCCGGAAGCAGCGAAAAGCGACCGCTCATTCGTAGATGAACGATCAACGTCATATCACCATTCAGATCAAAAAGAATATGCTTGCCGCGACGATGGACGAAATTTATGTGGTGCCCATTTAGCTTTTTAGCGAAATCTTTGGCGTCAATATCCGGAGCCAGTCGCTGGCGCAGAAGTTCGGCCGCAGAGATCGTGCGGCCTTTTACTAAAGAGTCCAATGAGCGCGAGATCGACTCGACTTCTGGTAATTCGGGCATAAAACTTAGAACAGATCGCCCGATCTGTTTATCCCCCTTAGATACAATTCAGCCGACGATGAGGCGTGCCACCGCGTCGCCGATCGCCAGCCCAGGCGGTCTGTCTACTTAGACCTTCGTATAATCCGTCAACGCGGTCTTATCGCCCAACACTGTGCCTTCGCTGACGATCGCGTTTCTACCGATGTGGCAGCTTCTACCAATTACTGCACCTCTGATCTCAGCCGAGGTTGCGATACGCGTGTGCGACCAGATGACGGAGTTTTCGATGGTTGCTTTTTCTTCGATATGAACACCCGGACCGATCACCGAGTTTACTATCTTCACACCCGGTTTGATCGAGCATCCCGAGCCGATTCTCGAACGTAGATCGATCTCAGATCGAGTTGCCGACTCAAAATCAGATTCTTGTTCCAGAGAAAAACCGTCGATCTTGCCATCGAGAAAATCATGATGAGCCTTCAAATAGCTTTCGGGCGTGCCGATATCGAGCCAGTATTCACTCGACATTGTGTAGGCGAAAAACGGCGTCTCAAGTCGAAGGATCTCAGGGAAAACATCGTACTCGAACGACCTATTCTCGCCAAGGGCGATGATATCGAGGATCGACGGTTCGAGGACGTAAACTCCTGCGTTAATTGTATTTATGTTGAGCTTCGCAGCTTCCTCGGGCGATGGCTTTTCGATAAAGCGGAGGACGCGTCCATTTTTGTCAGTCTCGACCAGGCCATAGCGAGAAGGATCTCCCACGGGCGTCAACGAGATCGTAGCCTCAGCCTGTTTAGACGTATGGAAGTCGAGCAACGCGGCGATATCAAGGTTAGTCAGAATATCGCCGTTAAATACGACCGTAGTCTCACGCAAAGCGTCCGCTGCAAAGCGATACGCACCGCCGGTGCCCATCGGCGTAGGTTCGGTGATGTATCGAAGATTGACGCCAAAATCCGAGCCATTTCCGAGCACATGCTGTATCTTATCCGGTTGATAACTGAGCGAGAGCGTGATGTCCTCGATGCCAGCTTTTTTCAAGACATCGATCTGGTAGAGCAAAAAAGGGCGATTCATTACCGGGACGATCGGCTTCGGTGTGTAAACGGTCAGTGGCCGTAGCCTCGTACCCTTACCACCCGCTAATATCAATGCCTGCATAAATACTTCCGTACAAAAGACTAAAATTAGACTAAGTAAAGCAAAGCAAAAAATCAAAGCTGACCCGAAATCAGTCAATCTGACCAACAATAGCCAACAGTGTCAAAAAATATTGACACTTATCGGTCACCATGCTAGATTAATCATGCAGGTAACAGCGGACTAGAGACCTGTGCACTCCTCTTAAATTTTATATACCCGTCACGGCGTGCCTTTTGCAGATCACCGTAGGTCCCGGTTTCACTTCCTTCACACACATGAGTTTTGATAAAGGAAAAGCGATGCGAAATGCGGAGCGATTCGTGGCGCAGGGTAAGATCCGAGCGGCGATCGCCGAGTATCGTGGTGTGGTTGACAATGATCCGCGCGACATCGCGACGCTGAATATGCTTGGCGATCTACACGCCAAGAATTCAGAAAAGCGCGAGGCGGTCACCTGCTACATGCAGGTCGCTGAGCACTACAACAAGCAGGGTTTCGCTCAAAAGGCGATCGCGATCTACAACAAGATCTCAAGGATCCAGCCGGACTCGATCGAGGTTTCGACAAAACTTGCTGAGCTACACAAAGGCAAAGGTTCGCTCTCGGAGGCGCGTTCCCATTACACAACGCTCGCCGAACATTATCAGAAACACGGTCGCCGGCTCGAGGCTCTCGCGATGTACAAGCAGATCGCCCTGCTTGACCCAAACAACACCGAGGTTTGCATAAATCTCGCCGATTCGTACATTCGCGAAGGCCAACGGGATGACGCGGTCGAAGCGTTTGCCGAGGCAGGGGCGAGATTTAGCCGGCAGGGCAAGCACGAAGAGGCGATCAGGGCGTTGATGAAGGGGTTCGACATACACTCGACCGACCTTCGTATTCTTAACGGCTTGGTAAAGGCCCAATCTGCTCTTGGCCGTGCGACAAAGGCCGCTCACTTGCTCGAGGAGATCATTGAGAACGAGCCATACAATCGTGACGTACTTTACCTTCTTATTGAGTGCTGTATCGATTCGCAGAATGCCGCTGCGGCAGAGAAAGCGGTCATCAAGCTTGTCGAGATCGAACCGGCAAATTACCCGAAATTTCTCGACCTGATTCGCATTTACCTGAACGTCAACGATCCCGCATCGGCGGCCCGCATCCTGACGATGTCAGCCGAATACCTTCTCGCTGGCGGCCAAGCAGACGAATGCGGCAAGTGGATCGACGAGATACTTGAACGCGATCCGGCACAGCTTGCCGGGCTTCGCTTGCTTGTTCAATACAACACATGGCTTAACGACGAGAACGGCAAACGCCTCGCTCTCGAACGCCTGTATACCGCCGCGTCGAAAATGTTGTCGATCGACGACGAACGTTACGCATTGCAACAGCTTGTTGTCATCAAGCCGCACGAGACGCGGTATCGCGACCGTCTAAACGAGATCAACGAAGAGTATGGCTTCGAGGATGAACCCGAGACTGCAGAAACATTCGATGCGGACTCGCCCGTTGCCGAAGAGATCAAACAATTTGCCGCCGACCTCGCCGGCGTTGAACGCAACGGCCACGTTGCCGACGAGATCCACAAAGGTGTCGTCGAAGCGATCACACACACGAACGGCAATTCTGGAAAAGAACGCGTCCTCACGCTCGCAGAGGAAGAAAAGCTACAGAAAGAACTCGAAAGCATATCTTTCTATATCGAGAATGACTACAACGATCTGGCCGAGAAATCGCTAGCCGAGCTTGGGGCCAGATTTGGAGACCGCCCGCAGATCGCTGAGATGCGGGCGAGGATCGGTGCGGAACCGGTCGCGGAAGCGATCAGGGTCGAGCCCGAAGAGGAGCATGTGGCGGAGATCGAGGCAAGTACGCTCGGGATCGACGAGATCAGATCGGAATTTGGGGTCGAGGAAATTGGTTCAGCGGACCAGGCAGATGGTGACTATGAAACGCATTTCCAGATGGGCATTGCGTATCAGGAAATGGGCTTAATGGAGGACGCGATACGCGAATTCCAGGACGCTGCGAATCTAACCTCGCCATCCGATCCGACACGGCGGTTTTTCTACTGTGCCAATATGCTCGGCCATTGTTTCCTGCAGAACGGCATGGCAAAGCAGGCCGTCACGTGGCTCGAGCGAGCACAGGAAACCCCCGAGATCTCCGACGAAGAGTACCACGGCCTTTGGTACGAACTTGGCCTCGCTCACGAAGCCGATGGCAACGAAGAAGCGGCGGCTAAATTCTTTGAGAAGATCTATACGGAGAATGTTGATTTCAGAGACGTCAGCCAGCGCGTTCGGGATCTCGTAGCTCATTAAGATCTAATTTGGTCGCAAATTGCGGCAAAGGTTATACTCTGACGGTATGGTTGAACGCCTGACCGTCATTTTTTTTATTATTCTCTGCTTTTTGCTTGGGATGTATCTGATCCTGTCGCCGTGGGACGCTCTTTTTGGCCCGTGGGGGGATAATGCGCTTCTTGCCTTGCTCGCCGACAAGACGGGAGCACCGATCATCCAACGTACGGTTGCATCGACGTGGTTCCGCGGAGCGGTCACCGGCCTCGGCGTCCTGAATATTCTCATTGCCATCTGGGAACTCACACACTTCAATCAAAGCGTAAAACTCCTTGAGGTTGAGAATAGAGTTCCAAAGAAGTGAATCTCGCGTCCAAAAAACCAATAACCTATCTGATCACTCGCGGAGAGGCGAATAGCGAGAACTTCGCGTCGGCCAAGGGGCAGATCCTCGACATCATCTCCCTAGCGGTCGACGAGGGCGTTTCGATGATCCAGATCCGCGAGAAGGAATTATCCGCCAACCTATTGTGTGCTCTGACCGAATCTGTGGTTGCTATCACACGCCAAAGTCCGACAAAAGTGCTTGTGAATGACCGAGCAGATATTGCTCTGGCGTGCGGTGCCGATGGCGTTCATTTGACGGCAGATTCGATTCCCGCGAAGGTCATTAGGGATGTTTTCCCTGAGGGATTTCTCATCGGTAGTTCGGCCCATTCGTTAGAAGATATTAATGCGGCGATCGAAGATGGAGTGGATTTTGTGGTACTTGCGCCAGTCTATCGCACTCCGGGTAAAGGTGAGCCTATCGGGTTAGAAAGGTTAACCAAGATGATCAAGACGACTGCTCCGTTTCCGATCCTCGCGCTCGGCGGTGTTGATATAACAAACTACGATGATGTCCTATCTGCAGGTGCGAGTGGTTTTGCCGCGATACGGGCAATGAACGATCCGGAAAGACTGAGGGAACTAATGCGAAACGTGAGGTCACAGTGAAAAAACCGATTTGTCTAACTATCGCCGGCCTCGATCCTTCGGGCGGTGCGGGGATCATTGCAGATATCAAGACGTTCTCGGTGTTTGGGTGTTTTGCCACGGCGGTGATCGCCTCGGTTACATTTCAAAATACAACGGGAGTTTTTGGAGCTGTTCACCAAACCGCCGATTCCGTCCGCCGACAGATCGAAGCGGTATTTGACGATTTCGAAGTTGCCTCCGTCAAAACTGGAATGCTCCCGACGCGTGAGATAATTGAGACCGTGGCAGAGATACTCGCCGAGCGAGGAGTTCAACGCCTCGTTGTTGACCCTGTCGTCCGTTCGACATCAGGATTTGACTTGATAGACGACGCTGCACTTCAAGCGGTGATCGAAAAGCTTTTTCCGCTCGCCACGGTCATCACGCCAAACATCCCCGAAGCCGAACGTATTGCAAAGATGTCAATTGGTTCGTTCGACGACATTAAGACTGCCGCAACGATCATGCAAGAGCTAGGGGCGAACAACTTGCTTATCAAGGGCGGGCACGGAATGGCTGCGGAATCCGGGAATGCGATCGACTATTTGTTTACTAACGATTCGTTCGAGAGTTTTGAGGCAGATTTTATCGCCACAACGGCGACACACGGCACCGGTTGTACGCTTGCGGCAGCCATCGCGGCTAATCTGGGACTGGGGCTCGATCTTTCTGAGAGCATAAGAGTATCGAAAGGCTTCGTCACCGAAGCTATCCGGACCGCTCCCATGATCGGGAAGGGTAACTCTCCGATAAACGTAGAACAGGTCGCCTGACCCGTTCATCGCAGTGCCTTACAACCAGCATCGACATTGACCAATTTGTTCGACAGACCAGGCGGCCTGTCGTACTTATTTTGCCGGGGTGAATATGGTTGGCGAGAGGTAAGTCACGCCGAAGGTGATGCCGGTTCGCGGGCTAAATTTCGTGAGGCCGAAGGCGGCGGCTGCGTCGAAGCGAAGCCCTGACGCTTTGATCTGAGTGCCGATGCGAAACTGGCCCGAGCTCTCTGTGCCGAGCGGAGCGACGCTTCGAGTGTTTATGCGGCCATTTACCTCGCTCGCGATGTTTACGGAATCCGTTAGTCGGTAGATTCCCGCGAGGCCATAGAGAACCACGTCATTCTGAGCAAATCGCTCGAGCGGGGCGGTCATGATGCCGAGGCCGATATTGCCATAGGCGTTGAAAGTCGGCGTATTGCCTACCACCTTGCCAAACTTCTTTTGGACGATGATCTTAGAAAAGATATTGATCTGGTTTGTTCCAATGCCTTTCGCTTGATCGGTGTTTGGCATTTCGTAACCAAATTTGAGTCCGATCGCCGGCAGTCGCTTTGTCTCGGCTCTCAGTTTCACCTTAGCGGAAACGATGAAATCGCCGAAGTCATTGGTCGAATTTCCTGTGACATCTAGTGGGATCGGCGAGAGAGTTCGCGAATTGATCGCTAGGTATTGTTGGATGACACCTTCGATCTGCAGCTCGACATTAGCGGCAAAACCTTGTCGAATGCGAATATCACCGACACGCGTCAGATCGCCCTTAATACCTGAAAGCGGGAACTTTGCATCCTGAAAAAAATCGACGCCAGCCCCGATCTCGATCGAACCAGGCGGCGTAATATCGATATCATCAGTTATAAGCGGACGCTGCTGTGCAGATGCCGTCAGAATCACGGCGAGTAAGATCGAGAATGCAGCAGCAAGCTTTCGCATAACAGGCATTCTCGCACCTTTCACAATCATAAATCAACTTCTGGCCGGGAACGCAGGCGTCCCCGCCTGCAAACGCTGGTTTCTCCGGCGTCATAGTTCGGCCAACTCAGGGGCCCTCGCAAAGCCTCAGTCCGTGCAGGCGGGACGCCTGCGTTCCCGGCGATTTGCGAAACGTCGACGAAAACCGCAAAATTGTTATTTGCGGCAAGCGCTCGACTTATGATCGCCCGAAGATTTTTTATCAGTGGAAACGTGCAGGGCGTCGGGTACAGGTTCTTTGCTCAGCGTTCGGCAGCGAAACATCAGATACGCGGATTCGTCGCAAATCTTGCTGATGGCCGTGTGGAAGTGCTAGCCGAAGCGACCGAGCGTGCGATAGCAGATTTTAAGAATGATCTCGCTGCCGGCCCGACATATTCGCGGGTCTCGCAGGTCGAGGAGGTCGTCGTCGAGCCGAGCGGACGATATTCGAATTTTAGAGTCGAACGATAGTTATTTAAAAGATGGAAAACCTGAGAAAACTCATTCGCGAAGTGCCTGATTTCCCAAAGCCGGGCATTAACTTTTACGATATCACCACCCTTTTGAAGGATCCAGAGGGTCTCGAAGGTACGATCGATGCGTTGACCGAACTCTGTCGAGGGCTCGATATTGACACGATCATTGGCGTCGAATCGCGTGGCTTTATCTTCGCGACTCCGCTGGCGTATCAGCTTGGCACGGGCTTTATTCCGGTTCGAAAGCCGAAGAAGCTGCCTGCCGAAAAAGTTGCCGTGTCGTATGATCTCGAATACGGCCAGGACACGCTCGAGATGCACAAAGATGCCGTTGGCGAAGGCCATCGCGTTCTTATCGTCGACGACCTGTTAGCTACAGGCGGTACCGCGCGAGCTGTCTGTGACCTAGTCGAGAGCGTAGGCGGCGTCGTTGCGGGGTTGCTATTCGTCGTCGAGCTAGATTTCCTCGGCGGCCGTGCCAAATTTGACGGATACGAAGTGAAGTCTTTGGTACACTACGACAGTTAGGTCAGAACCCACTGCGTAAGCGGTGGGAACGAACGACATCACAATTTAAGGTTAAGGCCACCCTCTAACGAAGGTGGTTCTGACAAAAAGGTCCCGTAGCTCAGCTGGATAGAGCGTTCGCCTCCTAAGTGAAAGGTCGCAGATTCGAATTCTGCCGGGATCACCATTTTATGGCCGAAGAGCCGCCAGAAGAAGAAACCGGAACGGGCGAGGAATCGCAGGCTGAGCTGGTCATCAGCAATTACCTCGCGAAGGTCATACACCTGTTTCTTGCCGTGCTCGCAGTGCTTTTACTCGTCGCATCGGCAATCGCGACGTATGACACGGTCGTACGCGATTTTCCAACGCTCTGGACAACGCCGCAGGATGAGTATGTTGTTCTGCTTAGAGTCATCGAGCACCTGCTCTTGATCGCGATTGCGGTTGAATTCGCACTCCTGTTGTTGTTCCGCCGAATGAGTGCCGTCGTCGAGGTGGTCGTCTTTGTGATCGCACGAAAGACGGTTAACCCGGAAAATAGCTCCGTCGAACTCCTTCTCTGTGCCATCGGTATCGCCGGGCTTGTCGTGATACAGCATTATTTTATCCCCGGTCGAACGAAGTAAACCCAATTTTCCGCCGACCCCAATTTTCTGGAAGTGGTTACCGAATCGACCTTTCTATTAAAAGAACGGAAGAAAAGCGTGTAAGAGCACAGTGGCAAACATATTAGCCAATGTGATAGCGGCCGAAGGTCTGTTCTGCAATCTCCAATCAGTCATAGGCCGCATCGTTAGCGAGACGATGCGGTCTTTTTTTGCGCAAAGTTATGGGCGATATCGGCGGAATGCTACATGAGCGGCGGATAGTTGTATCAATCGATGGACCGCTGTGCTAACGTCTCGCGTTAGGACACGCCGTTCGGGCAGGCTCAGAAGTTTCGCAGAAGCCAGTATTTATATGTGTGGGAAATGTATGGAACGGTGGAACGCTTTTCCATGCGAGCATCGCCGACTGTCCTCACTCGCGTTTGCGCCGATGTCATGGTCAAATTGAAAGACAGTGAGCGATCAACTATTACAATTCCTTTTTGACGAAGCCGAGGCCCGGCCTTTAACGGTTTCGGAGTTGAATGCCGAAGTGCGCGGGCTTGTTGAGCGACGGTTTTCCGACGTTTGGGTCGAGGGCGAGGTTGTTAACTTCATGCGAGCCGCGTCCGGGCATTGGTATTTTAACCTCAATGACGGGACCGCACAGATAAAGTGCGTTTGCTGGAAAGGGACGAACTTTCGAATCAGATTTCGGCCGGAGAATGGTGTAACGGTGCGTATTCGCGGGCGTGTGAGCTTTTACGAGGCACGAGGCGAAACGCAGATCGTGGTGGAATCGCTTGAGCCCTCCGGCGAAGGAGCCTTGCGGGCAGCGTTTGAGCAGATCAGGGCGAGGCTCGAGGGCGAAGGGCTGTTTTCGGAGGACCTGAAGAGGCCGATACCGTTCCTGCCAAGACGCGTTGGGGTGGTGACGAGCCGGACCGGGGCAGCGTTTCACGACATCGTCCACATGCTTACACGGCGTGCTCCCTCGGTAAGCATCGTGCTGGCACCATCACTCGTTCAGGGCGAAGGCTCGGCTGACAGTGTGCGGCGAGCCTTAATTGCTCTAAATCATTACAACGACGGACTTTCGGCAGCAGACAGGATCGATGTGATAATCGTCGGTCGCGGCGGCGGTTCGGCTGAAGATCTTTGGGCATTTAATGACGAAGCTCTGGCACGAGCTATCCGGATGAGTGCAATTCCCGTTATCTCCGCCGTCGGGCACGAGATCGACTGGACCATCGCGGATATGATCGCCGACCTGCGTGCCGCTACACCTTCGGCAGCGGCTGAAATAGTTGCAGCTCGCGAGGAAGACGTTTTTTATACTTTCAGATCAGGCGAAGAGCGGCTAGTAAGTCTCATTTCACGATTTCTCGACGAGGCTGAAGCCCGGACAAGAACGGCCATCGACGACCTTCAGGGAAACTTCGAGTGGACGGTGCAGCATTGGCGTGACCGGTACGCAGACGTTACTTCGCGTTTGCGAGCGGAGACCTTGACCGCCCGGTCGGCCGCCGCCGCTGCGACGATCTCAATGCTTGAGCAGCGACGCGATTCCGCGGTCCAAAAGACTGTCACCTCGCGAAACGAAAGCCTCAACGTCCAGATGGCAAAGCTCAACGCACTCTCACCGCTGGCGGTTCTAACGCGTGGCTATTCGATCACGCAGACAGATGATGGCGTGGTTATTCGTGACGCCGCGAACGTCAAGAAGGGCGATAAATTGATAATCCGAGTAGAGCGTGGGAAACTGAACGCCGAGGTTTTGTCATCTGAGTAGCCGATGTCGAATTTTAGAGTTCATTTAGATCAGCAGCAGACACGGCCGCCGGGGCGAAAGTTCGAGCCGTCATTCGCTAATGTGTCTGAGACCACCCGGGGTTTCCGCAAAATATTTGGCGTTATAGCCGGAATCGTTCTCGGACTTGTTGTCGTCGCAGCGATCGGCGGCTTTGCTTACTATCAGAGTTTCAAAGACGAGCCGCAATATTCGCTTGCTCTACTAGTCGATGCCGCAAAACGTGATGACAAGGCGGCGATAGCACAGTTCGTGGACATCGATGCGGTCGTCGATGATTTTGTCCCGCAGATCACTGACAAGGCGGTCGAGCTATACGGACGCGGAATGCCTCCGGCAGTCATCGCAAAGGCTCAAAAGCTGGCGACGCCGATACTGCCTGCGGTAAAGGAACGAGCGAAGGCTGAACTGCCCCGTGTAATTCGTGACCGCACAGAAAAATTTGGCAATGTGCCTTTCGCGGCGATGGTAATGGGAGCCGACCAGTACCTGGATATCACCGTAACGGGCGAGACTGCATTGGTCAAGAGTAAGTTGCCGGAGCACACATTCGAAGTGCGGATGAAGCGTCTCGGCGACCGTTGGCAGATCGTTGGAGTAAAGGAAGAGCAGGTGGCGACCGAGATCGCACGTACCATCGGTCAGCAGATCATAGCGATCGCCTCGAAAGGGTTGACACGCGAAACCGCAGATTCGCTCGGCGTCGGCAACATCGCCGACCTGCTGCGACAGGCGGAGCAGTTGGTGAGATAGATTATGGAAAAGACTTTTGAAGCCTCGCTCGCCGAGCTAGAGGACATCGTTGGAAAACTAGAAAGCGGCGACCTTCCGCTCGAAAAGAGCCTCGAACTATTTGAAAAAGGCATTAGCCTCTCACGCGAGTGCCGTTCACGCCTTGCCAATGCAGAACGCCGCATCCAGATATTGATGAAAGACCAAGATGGAAATCTGATCGCCGGCGACCTCGCCACCGACGACCTCTAACACTTACTTGGTGACGTACATCAACACGCCAAGTGCTGTGAACAACACCAACACAAATCCAAGTACGACGACGGCTACGACGATACTGTAAATGACGATATTGGTCGTGTTGTCCTTCCCGGTCTTGCCGTTATAGCCTTTGCCGCAGCTGAGACACTTAACGTGCTTGAGCAGTTTCGGTCCGAGCAAACCGCCCCACCAGGTAAACTTCACCTTCTCGGCGTTCGTGGCGTTACAGAATGGACAAGGTGCGTAATCACCAATATTTGTCATGGTTTTGGCGGTGCGACGACGAGTTTCTTCTCCATGATGCTGCACGCCTCAAGTGTGCTCGTCGGATCGATAGCTAAATTATCCAGGACGATCTGCTGAAATCTTCCTTCCTTGTCGACAACGAAAGTTGCACGCCTGCCGGATTGCCGGACCTCGTCATAAAGGCCGTAGTCCTTGGTTACATCACGAGTCCAATCGCTCAAAAGTTGGAAGGAGGTCACACCAACTTTTTCGGCAAACGCGGCGTTTGAAAACCTGGAATCCATGCTGATCCCGAAAACCTTTGTATTTGCTTCAACGAACTTTGGCATACCAGCCTGGTACGCCTGCATTTCCTTCGTTCAGCCACCTGTGAAGGCGAAGACGTAAAATGCAAGTACCACATTACTCTTACCACGAAATTCGCTGAGCTTTACCTTTACGCCTTTCGTATCCGTGAGCGTAAAGTCCGGTGCCATATCGCCTACCTTGAATTTCGCTGGCTTCGGCGTCGGAGCGGGCGTCGCAGCCGGTGCCGAGGGAGCCACCTGTCCGAACGCACCAATCGTAAACAGGAGGCTGATCGCCATCAATAGCGTGGTCTTTCTCATTTGTTTTACCTCTAAAAATAAAATTGCCGCCGGAAGTGAAAAACTCCCGACGGCAATAAGCATACATTAAGTTGCGTTAATCCCGCGAGCTAAAGATGTTCAGAATGTACCAGAACAGCAAAGCAACAGCTGCAAAGAGTGTAAGCGAGGCCGCGACGTGCTGCTTTGTATTAAAGCGGTGCAGAACGTTCGACGTTTCGTACAAGATCGCCGTTCCCGCGAACGCCACCATCACGAATGCGAAAACGCTACCCAGAGAGAATCCGAAAATCGCACTAGCGATGATAAATCCTAGGGCTGCAAATCCGCCGATCGCGAGGATCGGAGCCAGGAACGAAAAGTCGGCCCGAGTTACGAACACGGTCGTCGTGATACCGAGAAACAAACCGAGCGTCGTAATACCAGCCTTGATGAGCACCGAATTATCGCCGGAATAGTAAGTGGCGACCATGATCAGCGGAACGAAGATAACCGCCTCGGCAACGATAAATAAGGCGAGGCCACCGTATTGCACAGCACTCGACGTTTCGGAGACAGCCCATCGATTGGCGAGGAACGATATCCCCATGAACAGCCCGAGCACGACCAGCCATCCGATCGCTCCGCCGCTGAACAAAAGACCCGCGATCGCCCCTGCGATCGGCGTAGCGAAGAAAAACGCCTCGACGCCGATGAACGCAAGTATCGCGACAGCCAAAAGCGTGTATGTTTTGCGAATGAACGCCGCCCGTTCGACCGGAGCTGCGTCGGCGACTGAATTTCCAAATGTTGATGTAAAATCCTGCATATAAATTCCTGTATCTTAGATGTAGGTTTGGGGAAAAAGTTGACCGAAATCAGCTTTCGGCGTTGCGACTACCTTTGAAGATCGACTCCACACTCCAGACCCCTGAACCGCGTGCTGCAATGTAGAGCAGAACGAAGCAATACAGCACGGCGAGCTCACCCCGATTCTGTAGCGGGAGTATTGCGACAGTTCCGTGGAAGCCCCAATACGCGACAGCCATTGTCCCGCTTGAAATAAATGCTGCCACGCTCGTAAACAGACCGATCATTATCAGAATACCACCGAGAAACTCGATGCCGCCGCCGACCGCCATAAACGCAGATAACTCACCGCCTCCGCCCTGCGACGGCGGATAGCCAAATAGCTTCTGCGTGCCGTGCCACATGAACAAAAAGCCTGTCACGATCCGCATGATCGAATAAATATATGTAGAATACCTGCCTAAAAAACTGTCCATTCAGTGTTCTCCTTTTCAGTGATAGATCTGGCGAGCGTGATTAAGCCAGTTTAGGAAACGCTAATAGTAGCAGGTGTCTAATCCTTTACACCGAATACATAGCCGAATGACACGACGAAATTTCCGGTACGGCTCTCCCCGTTTGCTACCGTGTCCTTTTGGATATATCGGAGTCCACGGGACACGCGAACATCAATGATAAGATTGTTCCTTTTTCCGTGCGGTATCAAAAGTCCGCCACCGCCCGTTAGGCCGAAGTTGTTGCGATTGACGTCGTTTAGAATGTCCGTTTCGGCATCAAACGAAACCGGGGGGATGGGCGTTCCCAAAGGTGGTAAAAGCAATGGTGTCTTAGTTTCGTCCACATAGATCGTGCTGCTACCTTTTGTGATGGTCTTGGCGTTCAAAAGATAGCCGTAGAATACGCCGCCATTGACAAAGAACCGAGTTTTCCCAGTTGACCCAAATTTGTATTTTACGAGCACAGGCACTTCGAGATAATTAAGCTTTGCCGTGTTATCAAACTCACCGAAAAGGTATTGGCCTGGCGGCAGGGGCGGCAATCCGGGGATCGGACGGGTGATCGGCTGAACGCCATTTCGAATACCTCCCTGGCCCGAATAGTTTAATTCGGGCTGGATCGAGACATTGTCATTGATCCCGAATTCAACAAATCCACCAAACGTGACCGCCTTTCGAGATTTGTAATTTTTGGTCAAGACGTTGTCGTCACTCCCGCTCAGATTTGGGATGCTGACACCTGCCTTAACCCCGATGTTTGTTTCCTGTCCGAAAGAAACCCCAGCCAATAAGACTAGACTGACGAATAGCAGTTTGAATTTATTCATATTATAAAAGCCCTTTGATTTGTTGCAGTTTCGCTAGCAAAGCCAAACGTGACAAAGTCTTTTAACTCCACCATTTTCGTCTCAAAAATACACTAGATTGATCTTCCTTCAAAGTTGCAGATGCAGAAAGAGCCGCCCTTTCAGGCGGCTCTACAACGAATTGGCTTGTTCGCCGCTATTCACCCTTTCCAACGGCTAACGGAGTTTCTGGTTCAGGCCGCGGTGCCGCAAGACCTAGCTCCGGCGAACGCCAGAGGTTCGAGACAAGAAGTTCGCGGATGAACGTCATTTCCTTCGGCAGACGATCGTACAGCTGGAAGAAAAGTTCGTCGTGCATGGCGATCTCTTTTAGCCACATATCGCGGTCGATATTCATGACGGCCTCAAACTGTTCGCGGCTAAAATCGAGCCCACGCCAGTCCATGTCTTCGTAACGCGGCATCCAGCCGAGCGGCGTTTCGAAGCCCTTCGACTTACCGCGTGCACGCTCGACGACCCATTTCAGGACACGCATGTTCTCGCCATAGCCCGGCCAAGCGAATTTGCCATTCTCATCCTTCAGGAACCAGTTGACCGAGAAGATACGTGGGGGTTCTGGTATCTGACGCCCAAAATCGAGCCAGTGAGCGAAGTAATCGCCCATGTGATACCCGGCAAATGGCAGCATCGCAAACGGATCACGTCGCACTTCGCCGATGTTGCCAAAGGCAGCCGCCGTCATCTCTGAGCCCATCGTTGCGGCCATGTAGACACCGAAGGCCCAATTGAACGACTGCTGAATAAGCGGTACGACGCTGTTGCGGCGTCCGCCAAAGATAAATGCCGAGACCGGAACGCCAGATGGATCGTCAAACTTGTCGTCAGCTACCGGGCACTGCGTTATAGGAGCGGTAAATCGTGAATTGGCATGTGCCGCCTTGCCTTCGCTCGCCGGCGTCCAGTCGTTGCCCTGCCAGTCGATGGCGTGTGCAGGAGCTTCGCCGTCCATTCCTTCCCACCAGACATCGCCGTCGTCTGTTAGAGCGACGTTTGTGAAAATGGTGTTCTCCTTGATCGACTCCATCGCATTTGGATTGGTCGAATAGTTCGTGCCCGGTGCCACGCCGAAGAAGCCGTTCTCAGGATTGATGGCGTGGAGCTTGCCGTGTTCGTTTGGCTTGATCCATGCAATGTCGTCGCCGACTGTTGTGATCTTCCAGCCTTCTTCGACAAATTCCTTAGGCGGGATGAGCATGGCAAAATTGGTCTTTCCGCAGGCCGAAGGGAATGCCGCACAGACGTAATCTTTCTGGCCGTCCGGTGATTCGACGCCGACGATGAGCATGTGCTCGGCGAGCCATCCCTGTGCACGTCCTAGATTGGAAGCGATTCGCAACGCGAGGCACTTCTTGCCGAGCAACGCATTTCCGCCATAGCCCGAGCCATACGACACGATCGAGTTCTCCTCCGGAAAGTGAACAATGTACTTATCCTTTGGATCAGGAGAGCAAGGCCACGCGACATCGGCCTGGCCTTCTGCGAGAGGCATGCCGACCGAATGAAGACAGCGTGTGAATTCGCCATCTCCAAGAGCCTCAAGAGCACGTGTGCCCATGCGGGTCATGATCTTCATGTTGACGGCTACGTAGGGAGAATCAGTGATCTCCACGCCGAACTGCGATATGGGCGATCCTATCGGGCCCATGCAGAATGGCACAACATACATCGTGCGGCCCTTCATACAGCCGTCAAATTTCTTCTTCAAGATCGCCTTCATCTCGACCGGAGCCATCCAGTTATTGGTCGGCCCTGCGTCGCCCTTGCCAAACGAGCAAATGTAGGTACGGTCTTCGACGCGTGCGACATCCGAACGGTGAGATCTCGCCAAAAATGAATTCGGCCGTTTCTCAGCGTTAAGCTTTACAAATGTTCCCGCATCGACCATTTCCTGACAAATACGGTCATACTCTTCCTGCGACCCGTCGCACCAGTAGACACTGTCGGGTTTGCACAACTCCACTGCATCCTTTACCCAACGGATCAATTCTTCATTGTTAACACTCGAGGGAATGTTGATTTCAGTCATAAATTTAGATTCTCCACCCAGAAGTTTAATTGATTATATCTATAAGTGTGAATAAACGAGTAATAAGGCTCGTTCTTTGAAGTTATTCGCGTAGCTTATCACAACATAATGCAGACGGCGAGTAGTTTGGGCGGCAAAATGGTACAATCCAAGTATACTGGTTTTTGTCCTTTGCCTCGTTCTCCTCTAGTGTTGACAGCTACGGGCTTCGGCAGGAGTTGATCCGATCCAACCCAACCTCAGACCGGCAGATTTAACCGTAGAAAATGAACGACCGCACTTGACACGCCCCCTGATAATTCATAGTATCTAAAGTTTCGGACTTGACTGTCTGGGTTGTCTGTATGGTTGAGAGACCGTAGAGACGGGGATTTTTGAGAATTTGAGTACACGGATTGTTGCGTAATAGGCCCTGGAACACACCTTGGCTGGCGAATTTGATCATCTCTAATATGCCACGCTACAGCAAAGTCTCGATTTCTTAGGAAGTAGAAAATTCAATTAATTCGACCAGCGAGAGCTGCTTGAACTAACTGCCGGATTCGTCCGAGCAAGAGTCAGGTAAGACGGTAGTTTTGCCGTCTGAAAGGTTTTAGAGCGATATGCCGACAATTAACCAATTAGTTCGCAAAGGACGCAAAGCTGTTAAGTATAAGACGGCCAGTCCTGCATTGCAGGCCAATCCGCAGAAACGCGGCGTTTGTACGCGTGTTTACACATCGACGCCAAAGAAGCCGAATTCGGCTCTGCGTAAGGTTGCACGTGTTCGTCTGACCAACCAGATCGAGGTCACGACCTACATTCCGGGTATCGGCCACAACCTGCAGGAGCACTCGATCGTGCTTATCCGCGGCGGCCGTGTAAAGGATCTTCCGGGTGTGCGTTATCACGTTATCCGCGGAACGCTCGATGCCTCAGGCGTCGCGAACCGCAACCAGTCGCGTTCGAAGTACGGTGCGAAGCGTCCAAAGGGAGCGAAATAAGAAGTTATGCCAAGACGTAGAGTTGCAGGAAAAAGAGAAGTTCTTCCAGATCCGATCTATAACAGCATCGCCGTGACAAAGTTTATCAACGGTCTGATGTGGGAAGGGAAGAAGTCGGTCGCAGAGCAGATCTTTTATGCCGCGATGGAGAAATTGGCTGAGAAGACCGGCGAAGAGGCTCTTAAGATGTTTAAGAAAGCTCTCGACTCGGTCGCTCCGACGCTTGAGGTCAAATCCCGCCGTATCGGTGGTGCAACCTATCAGGTGCCTCTCGAAGTCAGCCGTGACCGCCGCAATACGCTGGCGATCCGCTGGGTCGTGACAAATGCTCGTAACCGCAGCGAAAAGACAATGGAAGATCGCTTGGTCGGCGAATTGATGGACACCATCAACGGACGCGGCGGAGCAATGAAGAAGAAGGACGACGTCCACCGTATGGCAGAGGCGAACAAGGCTTTTGCTCACTATAGATTCTAAGATTTTTTAGTAATGGCGAACATTAGTTTAGACAAATTTAGAAACATCGGCATCATGGCCCATATCGACGCGGGTAAGACCACGGCGACGGAGCGTATTTTGTATTACACCGGTGTTTCCCACAAGATCGGCGAAGTTCACGAAGGAACGGCGACGATGGACTGGATGGAGCAGGAGCAGGAACGCGGTATTACAATTACCTCGGCTGCTACCACCTGTTTCTGGACGCGTAACAACATTGAGCATCGTATCAACATCATTGATACTCCGGGACACGTTGACTTCACGATGGAAGTTGAGCGGTCTCTTCGTGTTTTGGACGGTGCGGTTTGTGTTTTTGACGGTGTTGCAGGCGTTGAACCGCAGTCGGAAACCGTTTGGCGTCAGGCTGATAAGTACGGTGTTCCTAGAATTTGCTTTATCAATAAGCTCGATCGTGCAGGTGCTTCGTTCGACCGTTCGTTCCAGTCGATCCTCGATCGTCTTGGTGCAAACGCAGTCGCGATGCAGGTGCCGATCGGTATCGAAGAGCATTTCCAGGGCGTTGTCGACCTCATCACGATGAAGGCGTTCGTCTGGAGCAATGAGGCAAAAGGTGCGAATTACGACGTTGTCGATATTCCTGCTGACCTCGTTGAGATCTCGAAAGCACAGCGTGAAAAGCTTGTTGAAGCCGTTTCGGCTCTCGATGACGATCTCATGATGAAATACCTCGAAGGCGAGGAAGTTTCGGAAGACGAGATTCGCAGAGCACTTCGTGCCGGAACGCTGGCGATGAAGATCGTTCCTGTGTTTACCGGTTCGGCATTCAAGAATAAAGGTGTTCAGACGCTGCTTGATGCAGTCGTAGACTTCCTCCCGAGCCCGCTCGATATTCCTGCTATCGAAGGCACAAATCCTAAATCACAAGAGATCGAGACTCGTCCGCCGGATGCTAAAGCACCGTTTTCAGGTTTGGTCTTTAAGTTGATGGCAGATAAGCACTTAGGTCAGTTGGCTTTTGTGCGAATTTACTCGGGAACAGTTAGTTCGGGTTCGTACGTGACGAACACGATCAAAGATTCTAAAGAACGCGTCGGGCGTTTGATGCTCATGCACGCTAACAAGCGTGAAGACGTCGAAACGGCTTCGGCAGGCGAGATCGTTGCTATCGGTGGTATGAAAAATACCACGACCGGCGACACCATCTCGGACGAGACGAAACCGATCATTCTTGAGTCGATGGATTTCCCGGAACCGGTCGTGCGTGTCGCGGTCGAGCCGAAAACCCGTCAGGATCAAGACAAAATGGGCATCGCCCTCAATCGCCTTGCTCAGGAAGATCCGAGTTTCCGCGTTAATACTGACCACGAGACGGGCCAGACGATCATTGCTGGAATGGGCGAACTTCACCTTGAGATCATCGTTGATCGCATGAAGCGTGAATTCGGGGTCGAGGCAAACGTTGGTAAACCGCAGGTTGCGTACCGTGAAACGATCACGGCATCGGCACCGGGTAAAGAGATATATAAGAAGCAGTCTGGTGGCCGTGGTAAATTTGGCCACGTCGAGCTCACCGTCGAGCCGGCTCCGGGTGAAGGTTTTGTATTCGAAGACAAGATCACAGGCGGTTCGATCCCGCGTCAATTCATCAAGCCGACCATGGAAGGCGTTCGCGATGCTATGCAGCGTGGATTCCTTGCGGGCTACGAACTGGTGGACATCAAGGTCACGCTGCTGTTTGGTTCATATCACGAAGTTGACTCGGATGAAATTTCATTCAAATTGGCCGGTTCGTTCGCATTCCAGGATGCAGTGAAGAAGGCCAAGCCGGTCCTTCTTGAGCCGATCATGCGTATCGAGGTGGTCACACCTGAAGAATATATGGGTGCGGTAAATGGCGATCTTAATCGCCGCCGTGGCCAGATCGACAAGATGGAGCCGCGTCCGGGTAATGTTTCGGTTGTGACGGCGTTTGTGCCGCTATCGGAAATGTTTGGATACACGACCGACTTAAGAAGTTCGACACAGGGACGTGCTACTTCAAGTATGCACTTCGAGCGTTACAACGAGGCTCCGCGTAACGTGGCAGAGGAAGTTATTGCAAAGATCAAGGGAACTGGAGCGACCACGTAAGAGATTTCATATTTCAGATCTGAAATTTAGGAGAAGCTATGAGCAAAGAGAAATTCGACCGAAGTAAGCCGCACGTGAATATTGGGACAATTGGGCACGTGGATCATGGCAAGACGACATTGACGGCGGCTATCACGAAGGTGATGTCGAAGCATAATGCGAAGATGACGTTTAGATCGTTTGATTCGATCGATAACGCTCCTGAAGAAAAGGCACGTGGTATTACAATCGCGACGTCGCACGTTGAGTATGAGACGGTCAATCGTCACTACGCCCACGTTGATTGTCCGGGCCACGCTGACTATGTCAAGAACATGATCACCGGAGCCGCCCAGATGGACGGAGCTATTCTTGTAGTAGCAGCGACGGACGGACCAATGCCGCAGACCCGTGAGCATATCCTGCTCGCACGTCAGGTTGGCGTACCTTCGATGGTCGTCTTCATGAACAAATGCGACATGGTCGATGATGCTGAATTGCTCGAGCTGGTCGACATGGAGATCCGCGAATTGCTTAGCTCATACGATTTCCCTGGTGACGATACACCGATCACCCAGGGCTCGGCTCTGAAAGCTCTCGAAGGCGACCCTACATGGGAAGCAAAGATCGACGAGCTGATGCAGACGGTCGATGATTTCATCCCGACCCCTGCACGTGAGACGGACAAGCCGTTCCTGATGCCTGTAGAAGATATCTTCACGATCCAGGGCCGCGGAACAGGTGCTACCGGACGTATCGAGCGTGGACAGATCAACGTCAACGAACCAGTTGAGATCGTTGGTATCAAAGAGACCCGCAACTCGGTCGTAACGGGCGTCGAAATGTTCAAGAAGCTTCTCGACGGGTATGGCAGGCGACAACGTTGGTCTCTCCTGAGAGGCGTGGACAGAAAAGAGATCGAACGCGGACAGGTCATCGTCAAGCCGGGCACGATCACGCCGCACACGAAGTTCAAGGCTGAGGCATACGTCCTCACCAAAGAAGAAGGCGGACGCCACACCCCGTTCTTTACGGGCTATCGCCCGCAGTTCTACTTCAGAACAACGGACGTGACGGGCGTTGCACACCTTCCGGCAGGAGTCGAAATGGTGATGCCGGGCGACAACATCCAGATGGAGATCGAGCTCATCGCTCCGATCGCCATGGAAAAAGGACTCCGCTTCGCTATCAGAGAAGGCGGCAGAACGGTTGGAGCCGGTACGGTTTCAGAAGTAGTGCTCTAAAAATCAGAAGTTAGAATCCAGTAGTCAGAATTCTGGCTACTGACTACTGACTACTGACTACTGAAATTTATGTTAAACGAAAAGATTCGCATCAAGTTAAAGGCTTACGATCACCGTGTGTTGGATCAGTCCACCGCTGAGATCGTTGAGACGGCGAAGAGAACGGGAGCGAGGATCGCAGGACCGATCCCCCTACCGACCATCAAGAATAAATGGACGGTTCTCAGGTCGCCCCACGTCGATAAGAAATCGCGTGAGCAGTTCGAGATCAGAACGCATAAGCGTTTGATGGACATTCTCGATCCAACGGCCGAAACGGTCGATGCGTTGATGAAATTGGATCTGCCGGCCGGTGTTGATGTAGAGATCAAGGCGTTTGGCAAAAGCTAAGAAGCTGGGTTTTGGGTTTTAGGTCTTTGGTTTTTTGGTGGAAGCGTAAAGCGTTTCTTACCAAGACCGAAAACCAAAAAGGAAAGATATGATTAGCGGAATCATTGGTAGAAAAATGGGAATGACGCAGCTTTTTGCTGAGGATGGCTCTGTAACTCCGGTTACTGTCATCAAAGCTGGACCCTGCGTTGTTATCCAGACAAAGAGTGCGGCGGGACGCGACGGTTACAATGCCGTGCAGCTCGGTTTTGTCGAGGACAAGCCGATCCGTCTTAAGAACGTGACGAAGCCGCTCCAAGGGCACTTTGAAAAAACGGGCGGTGGTACACCTCCGACTCGTATTTTGAGAGAGTTTCGTCTTAACGCTGAGCCGGAAGCGTCGGTCGGTGATCAGATCAAGGTCGATGTCTTTGCAGACGGAGACAAGATCGATGTCGTCGGTAAATCGAAAGGACGCGGTTTCGCGGGTACAATCAAACGCCACAACTTTTCACGTGGTCCTGAGTCGCACGGTTCGATGAATGTTCGTGCACCTGGTTCGATCGGCCAGTCGGCCTATCCGTCGCGTGTTATTAAAGGTACGCGTTCTTCGGGCCACATGGGAGACGCTCGTGTCACGGTTCAAAACCTTACGGTTGTTAAGGTTGACGTCGAGAACAATATATTAATGATTCGCGGTGCTGTACCGGGCCCGAATGGTGGATTGGTTGTAGTTAAGAAGGCGTAGTAAGAGTGACGCTAACGTAGAGTTCACGCGTAAACGCGTAATTCTTACAGGAGAAAGATTATGCCTACCGTAAAGGTTCGCAATTTGAAGAATAAAGAGGTCGGCGATGTGGAGCTTCTCGATGCCATTTTTGGTGTCGAATTGAACGAAGCCCTCATTCACTCGGCCGTGATGAATTACCAGGCCAACGGCCGGCAGGGAACCTCTGCGACGAAAACTCGCGGTAACGTTTCCGGTTCGGGCCGCAAGCTCTGGAAGCAGAAGGGAACCGGCCGTGCTCGTATCGCATCGCTTCGTTCGCCACTGTGGAAAGGCGGCGGTAACGTCCACGGACCGCAGCCACGCGACTGGTCGTACCAGATGCCAAAGAAAATGCGTCGCGGTGCTTTGCGATCGGCATTGTCAGAAAGGCTTCGCGAGGGCAATCTGATCATCATTGATGAATTTGGGTTTGCAAATCCTAAGACGAGCGAGTTTCTCGGAGCCTTGGGGACCTTGGGCCTGACGGATAAAAAAGCGACGACCAAGACGTTGATCATCGATTCGCTTGATAACGCGAATCTGATACTTTCGTCGCGAAACGTAAAGAAGGCAAAGGTTACTAACAGTTTTGGCCTCAACATTTACGACATTATATATCATGAAAAGCTTTTGATCTCGAAAGCTGCCTTGGAAGAGCTAAGTGCATTGCTCGATCCGAAGCGTGAAACGGGCAAAGCCGATGAGGTCGAGGTCGTTGTAGAGGAAAAGCCAAAGGCAAAGAAGGCGGCAAAGCCGAAAGCCGAGAAGGCTGAGAAAGTTGATGCTGCACCGGTTGAAGAAACGCCGGTAGTCGAAGAGGTGGTTGCTGACGAGGCACCGGCTGCGGGGACAACCGAGGAGGCGACTGACAATGAGTAAATTAACAGTTTGGGACATTCTAAAGTCGCCGGTCGTGACCGAAAAGAGCGTAATTCTTAAGGAAGATTCGACCGAAGAGAACACCGATCGCAAAATGGGCCAGGTATTGACCTTTAAGGTTGATAAGAAAGCGACCAAGCCTGATATCAAGGCAGCGATCGAAGAGATCTTTAATGTCAAGGTCGCGGCGGTTCGCACGATCCAGTACGACGGTAAGGTCAAGAAGCGCGGCCGCATCGAAGGACGTCGTCCGGCATGGAAAAAGGCTTACGTAACCCTCAGAAAGGGCGAGCCGATGGTCGATTACGCTGAGGCGATCTAACGATCGCGATCTGAAATTTGAAATTTGAGATTTCAAAATAGGAATTATGGGAATCAAGAGATTAAAACCGACATCGCCCGCGAGACGTTATCAAACGTATTTGACGCGTGACGAGTTGACGAAAGGGGCAGTACCCGAGAAATCACTGCTCGAGCCGAAGAAGAGAATTTCAGGACGCAACAGCGACGGCCGTATCACGATCCGTCGTCGCGGCGGAGGCCATAAGCGCCATTACCGTATTATCGATTTCAAACGCGATAAGACAGGTATTCCCGGAAAGGTCGCTCAGCTTGAGTACGATCCGAATCGCTCGGCTCACATCGCTCTGATCAACTACCTGGACGGCGAAAGCGATATATTCTCGCTCCGCTCGGTTTGACGGTTGGAACGATGATCCTGAGCGGCGAAGAGGCTGATATTTTGCCGGGAAATGCACTGCCGATCACCAACATTCCTTTGGGAACGCAGGTGCACAACATCGAGATGAGGCCTGGTAAGGGCGGTCAGATGGTTCGCTCGGCTGGTGGTTTTGCTCAGATTGTTGCTAAAGAGGGTGATTATGCCCAACTTCGTATGCCTTCGGGCGAAGTTCGCCGCGTACCAGTCGTCTGTATGGCGACAGTCGGACAGGTCGGCAACACCGAGCATGAGAATGTTTCGCTTGGTAAAGCGGGCCGCTCACGCTGGATGGGCAAACGCCCGAAAGTTCGCGGCGTAGCCATGAACCCGGTCGATCACCCACACGGCGGTGGTGAAGGTAAAACGTCAGGCGGCCGTAATCCGGTAACGCCATGGGGACAGCCGACACGAGGATATAAGACGCGTCGCAACAAACGCACGACGAATATGATCGTGAAGGACCGTAGAAGGAAATAAAGGATAACGGATAAAGGATGAAGGATAAAAATTAAGAGCGAAAAGTCAGCTAACGGCTTTATCCCTCATCCTTCAGCCTTCATCCTTCGAAAGATATGCCACGTTCATTAAAGAAAGGACCGTTTATCGATCTTAGCGTTCAAAAGACGCTGCGCCGCATCTCGGACGGCGGACCAAAGCCGCAGGCGATCAAGACATGGTCGCGACGTTCGACGATATCGCCGGAAATGGTCGGCTTGACCTTCGGCGTTCACAACGGCAAACGACACATTCCGGTCTTTGTGACCGAGAACATGGTCGGCCACAAGCTCGGAGAATTTTCGCCGACGCGTATGTTTAAGGGACACCCGGGAACGAAAGCGGAGAAGATGGCTAAGAGGAAGTAAGCAGTCAGCAGTCAGCGGTCAGCAGTCAGAAATTTACTGCTCACGGCTAACGGTTCACCGCTCACCATAAGAAAATGGAAGCTGTAGCAAAAACAAAATATCTAAAGGGCAGCCCGCGTAAGGCACGGCTTGTGATCGATCTGATCCGCGGCGTTAAGGTTGCACGTGCTTTGTCGCTCCTTAAATTTACCGACAAGCGTGCGGCCGATCCGATCGCTCAGTGCCTGAACTCGGCTATCGCGAACGCGACGTTCAAGGCTGAACAGCAGAATATCGCTATCGATCCGGACGATCTGTGGGTCAAGACGTGTTTCGTCGATATGGGCCCGCACAAGCATCGCAGCCGTATGCGTCCGGCTCCGCAGGGACGTGCATATCGTGAACAGCGGCACTATTGCCACATCACGATCCACGTGACTAGCGAAGTTAAGCCGCTGACCGAGGAGCAGGAAAGACTTGAGGCCCTGCGTGCCGAGCGTATCGCCGCACGAAAGGTCGCCAAGGCTGCTGAAAAGGCAAAGGCTCCGGCGAAGAAGAAAGAAACTAAGGCGGCACCGGTCGAGGAAGTCGTAGAGACTCCGGTCGTTGAGACGGTGCAAACGGAGGCAGCGGCAGAGGCTGTTGCAGTCGAGGAAACGCCGGTTGAAGCGGTTGAGACGGAAGCGACGGCGACCGAGACGGTTGAAGAAGCTGCGGTTGAGGCTGCCGAGAATGTCGATACGCCTGCCGAAATGGAAGCTGCCGGTGATGCTGAAGTTGCAGACGCAAAGAATGTTGAAACTCAGACGACTGCGTCGTTGAACGAAACGAAGCCGGCTGATGAAGCCCAGCAGAAGATCAACGAGGATTTGGAAAGGCAGTAGTCAGAGGCCGCCGGAAGGCGGAACTCCAAACGAATTATGGGACAGAAGGTACATCCATACGGCTTTAGAGTCGGATACAACAAAGACTGGCACTCGCACTGGTTTGCGAAGCAGGAATTCGCTGAGTTTCTCGCCGAAGACCTTGCTCTCAAGCGTGAATTGAAGAAGAAATTTGCCGGCGGCGGCGTTTCGCACATCGATATCGAGCGTGCGGCCACCCGTCTGAAGATTATCATCTACACCTCGCGTCCGGGCATCATCATCGGCCGTAAAGGTGCCGAGATCGAAAAGCTTCGCGAAGATTATTCACGCAAGACCGGCCGTGAAGTCCTGATCTCGATCCAGGAGATCCGACACCCTGAGTTGAATGCTCAGCTTCAGGCAGAGAAGATCGCCCAGCAGCTTGAGAAACGTATTATGTTTCGCCGTGCGATGAAAAAGACGATCGAGGAAACTCTTCGCTTTGGAGCACAGGGCATCAAGGTGATGATCGCCGGCCGTCTGAACGGAGCTGAAATTGCCCGTACAGAATGGTCACTGCAGGGCCGCCTGCCGCTTCACACGCTGCGTGCCGATATCGATTTCGGCTTTGCTGAGGCTCTGACGACCTTTGGCATCATCGGCGTAAAGTGCTGGATCTATCGCGGTGAGATCCTCGATCCAAATGCTTCGATGGCACGCGGAACGACGACGGACCCGATGAACGAAGTTAAGGTCGATCGCAGTGCGATGAGAGACAGACGTCCTCGCCGCGACGACAGAAGATAATATTAGTTAATAGTGAACAGTGAATAGTGATAGGAAATTGATTTTCCGACCACTTGCCACTGACGACTGACCACTGGAGAAGTTATGTTGCAGCCAAAAAAGGTTAAGCGCCGCAGAGTAATGAAAGGCCGTATGCGTGGTAAGGCCACCCGCGGCGAAAAGCTCAGTTTCGGTGATTTTGGCCTGAAAGCACTTGAGGCATGTTGGATCACAGATCGTCAGATCGAAGCGGCCCGTATTGCCATGACCCGACACGTAAAACGTGGCGGAAAGATCTGGATCCGCATTTTCCCTGACAAACCGATCACCAGGAAGCCAGCTGAAACGCGTATGGGATCGGGTAAGGGAGCTCCGGATCACTGGGTCGCGGTCGTTAAGCCGGGACGCGTGATGTACGAGATCCAGGGTGTTGAGGAAGGACTGGCGCGTGAGGCGTTCATGCTAGCGGCTCAGAAATTGCCGATCAAGACAAAATTTGTGACGCGTGCTGACCTCGAAGGAGGCATGGTTTAGAAATGAAACGAAAAGAACAGATGGAACAATTGGCCGAAATGACGGCCGCTGAGCTAAAAGATCAGGCAGATGCGTTGAAAGAATCGCTGTTTCGCCTGAAGTTTCGCAAGACGCTCGGAATGGGAGAGGTTGTAAATGACATTCGCCGTGAGAAAAAGACTCTGGCTCGTGTACACACCCTGCTCAATAAGAAAGATGGTAAGACCGCCGAAGCCTAAGGCTTACAGGTCTCTGGGATAATATAATGCCAAAGAAGAAAGTTGAAGAAGTCGAAGAAACCGTTGCAGCAGCCGAAGAGACGGCGGTCGAAGAGACCGTAGTTGAGGCAGCAGCCGAAGAAGCCGCAGTGGAAGAAACTGCAGTTGAAGCGGCAGCTGAAGAGGCGGCTCCGGTAGAGGAAGCATCGGCAGCCGAAGAAGTGGCCGGCGAAGCTGCTCCTGTTGCTGAAGAAAAGCCGAAGAAGGCAGCGAAAGGTCCGAAAGCGGAAGCGAAACCGGACGCTCCGGCCGGCGAGGCTAAGAAAGTTCACAAGCGAGCTGAAAAGGTCGGTATCGTAGCTTCGGACAAGATGACCAATACTGTCACGGTACGCGTCGATCGTCTCGTCAAGCACCCGATCTATCGCAAGTATGTTAAGAAGCGTAAGAAATTCATGGCTCACGACGACCTTGGAGCAAAGATCGGTGACCGCGTAAAGATCGTCGAGACGCGTCCACTGTCAGCAAGAAAGCGCTGGCGTGTTGTTGAGATCATTCAGAAGGCAGAGCTATAGAGCAGTGACTAGTGAACAGTGGATAGTGAACAGTGAAGATGTTCCGACCACTGACCACCAAGTACTGACCACTGGAGAAAGATTATGATTCAGATGCAGACCTCGTTAGCGGTCGCAGACAATTCGGGAGCAAAGCGAGTCGAGATGATCGCGCCGGTCGGTGGTTCGACGGCAAAGATCGCACGGCTTGGTGACACGATCAAAGTCACGGTCAAAGAAGCGTCGCCGGATGGCACCGCAAAGAAAGGTAAGGTTTACAACGCCGTTATCGTCAGAACACGTAAGGAAGTTCGCCGCAAAGACGGTACGTACATCCGGTTCGATGAGAACGCAGCGGTTTTGGTCAAAGAAGACGGCACACCGGTCGGAACACGTGTTTTCGGCCCCGTCGCCCGCGAGCTTCGCGAAAAGAATTTCATGAAGATCGTTTCGCTCGCGCCAGAGGTTATATAAGACATATAGGACGTATAGGTCACATTGGACCCGTACCCGAGTAAAGCAATGAAAACTGGTAAAACAGGAACAGTAAATAGCAGGATAAAGCGCGGCGATCAAGTCGTGTTCATCGCTGGAAAAGAATTCAACCGCTACGACAGTGCCGGCAAGCGTCAGCCATATCGCGGTAAGGTTATTGCCGTCGATGCTCGTGCTGCGAAGGTCAAGGTAGAAGGTGCGATGATCGTCAAGAAACACGTAAAGCCCGTTCCCCAGATGAATCGCGAGGGCGGCATCCGCGAGCAGGAAGCTTGGGTCAGCATCTCGAACGTTGCATTGATCGATCCCGAAACAGGCAAGCCAACGCGTGTTAAATACGAGACACGTGACGGAAAGAAAGTTCGCGTTGCCGCTAGCGGTAAAGTGGTCCCTGAAACTGGTGACTACAGGAGAGTCTCGGCGAAGAAAGACGAAGAAGAAGCTGCTGAAGAAGAGAAATAGTTTTTGGTTTGGAAACGGACGGTCTGAGTTTTGAGATCGCGAGCCGAGACCCAAACAAGGAATAACAAAAATGGCTAGGTTAAGAGAAAAATACAAGAAAGAGATCGCTCCGGCGTTAGCTAAGGAGTTTGATATCAAAAACCCGATGGCGATCCCGAAGATCGAGAAAGTCATCGTGAACATGGGACTCGGCGAAGCTTCGTCGAATGCGAAGATCCTTGATGTCGCGACCGAAGAGCTAAAGGTGATAACCGGGCAAAAGCCAGTTATCACAAAGGCAAAGAAGTCGATCGCAGCTTTTAAGCTCCGTCAGGGAATGGCTATCGGAACGATGGTCACGCTTCGCGGCGAGAGAATGTATGAATTTCTCGATCGTCTGATCTCAGTTGCTCTGCCGCGTGTACGCGATTTTCGCGGTATCTCGGGTAAGGCCTTCGACGGACGCGGAAACTATACACTCGGTGTTCGCGAACAGCTGATTTTCCCGGAGATCGATTTTAATAAAGTCGATAAGACCCGTGGAATGAATATTTCGATCGTTACGACTGCTCGTACAGATGATGAGGCCCGCTCGTTGCTGAAAGCGTTGGGTATGCCTTTTAGAAAATAGTTTTATGGCAAAGATAAGCAAAATAGTTAACAACAACCGCCGCAAGGAAAAGGTAAAACTTTATGCCGAGCGACGTCTGGCTGCCAAAAAGATCATCAACAACCCGAAGTCAACGGTAGAAGAGGTCGATGCGGCGGTGATCAAACTGCAGAAAATGCCGCGGGACGCTTCGCCATCGCGTGTGCGTAATCGCTGTTCGCAAACGGGGCGTTCACGTGGATTCTTGAGAAAGTTCGGCATCTCGCGTATCGCATTGCGTGAACTGGCTCTCGAAGGCCAGATCCCCGGAGTTGTTAAGTCAAGCTGGTAGGTTTTTGATTACGGCAGGCGGCCAAGATAGGCCGAACCGCCATAATATACGGAGTTAAGAAAAGAAATGACAGATCCAATAGCCGATATGCTTACGCGAATTCGCAATGCTATTCGAGCGAATCATCAGCGTGTTGATATCCCGGGCTCAAAGCTTAAGATGGAAGTAGCAAGAATCCTTAAGGAAGAAGGCTATATCAACAATTATTCAGTCAAGGGCGAAGGCGTTAAATACATGATCCGTGTCTTTCTTCGCTATGATGCGAAGGGAACATCGTCGATCACGCACTTGTCGCGTGTTTCTACCCCAGGACGACGAGTTTATGTCGGTTCGGCCGATATCCCGAGAGTTCTTGGGGGTTACGGCGTGAATATTGTTTCAACGTCGAAAGGACTGATGAGCGGCAAACAAGCACGCAAAGAGCACGTCGGCGGCGAGATCTTAGCAGAGATTTATTAAGCAGTTGTCAGTAGTCAGTTGTCAGTGGTCGGCAGATCCGGGAACTGACAACCGAAAACTGACAACCGACAACTGAGGAATTATGTCTAGAGTAGGAAAAAAACCGATCAGCATACCGGCGGGTGTGACCATCACGATCAATGATTCGGAGATGGAAGTCAAAGGGCCGAAAGGTACGTTGACTACACCGATCCCAGCGGGCGTTTCGTTCAAACAGGAAGACGGTGTATTGACCGCAGAGCGTGCCGGTGATGATCAGGCAGCGTTTCACGGCCTTGCACGAGCTTTGGCAAATAACGCCGTTGTGGGCGTTACCGAAGGCTTTACAAAGGATATGGACATTGTCGGCGTCGGCTACAAGGCTGATGTTCAGGGCAAGAAGATCATGTTCTCGCTTGGCTATTCACATCCGATCGAGTACGCATTGCCCGATGGCGTCGATGCCAAGGCAGAACGTGTTAACACGAAGACGTCGATCACGCAGTACCAGACGACGATCACACTTAGCGGTATCGACAAACAGATGCTTGGCCAGGTCGCAGCGGAATTGAACCGCCTGCGTAAGCCGGATGCATACAAAGGTAAAGGCGTTAGATACGCTGATAAGTTTTATAGGTTGAAACCTGGTAAGACAGGTAAATAGTTCGTAGAGTTCCTTGAGTTGGTTGAGTTTATTGGGAAGAAGATCTCAGAACTCCAGTAACTCGATGAACTCAAGAAACTCGGAGAGTTATGGCACAGAAAAGTAGGGCAGTTATTAGGGCGGGCGTTCATAGCCGTATTCGTAAGAAAGTCAGCGGTAGTGCCGAAAGGCCACGTTTGGCGGTGTTTCGCAGCCTGAATCATATTTACGCACAGGTCATCGACGATGTCAGCGGCAGAACGCTGGCAACTGCTTCGACCGCTGAGAAGGCTCTCGGACTCAAGACGGGGGGGAACATCGAGGCGGCGAAGACTGTTGGTAAAGCGATCTCAGAGCGAGCACAGGCGGCAGGGATCTCGAATGTTGTATTCGACCGAGGTGGTTATTTGTATCACGGCCGTGTCAAGGCACTTATAGATGCTACCCGCGACGCAGGCCTGAACAAGAATGAGGCGAAGGCAGACGAACCGGAGCAAGAGAGCTAAACAGATGAATAAACAGAGAATTTCGCCAAACGGATTGATCCTCAAGGATCAGTTGATCTCGATCAACCGCGTGACCAAGGTCGTTAAGGGCGGTAAAAACATGTCGTTCGCGGCGCTCGTCGTCGTCGGCGACGAGGCCGGACACGTAGGATTTGGAACCGGTAAGGCAAAGGAAGTACCGAATGCGATCAAAAAAGCGGTCGAGTCGGCAAAGAACAACCTGATCCGCGTCCCGCTGATCGATGGCACATTGCCACACGAGATGATCGGTGAATACGGTGCTGGACGTGTTTTGCTCAAGCCTGCTTCTGAGGGAACAGGCGTTATCGCCGGTGGGGCCGTACGTGCTGTATTGCAAAGCCTTGGCGTTCACAATGTTCGTACCAAGATCCTTGGATCGAACAACGCTCACAATGTTATCCGAGCGACCTTTAATGGCCTGCTCAGAATGAAAGACCCGATCGAGGTTGCACGTTTGCGTGGTAAGCAGGTCGAGGAACTAGTTTAAGAGTTTATTGAGTTTATTGAGTTTATTGAGTCCAAGACTCCAAAAACTCAATGAACTCAACGAACTCAACGAACTCTATAAACTAAGAGTTATGGCAAAGAAAGAAGAAATCAAAGAGGGCGGCGAGATCAAGATCCAGTACTACCGGAGCATGATCGGTTACGCAACAAAACAAAAAGAGATCGTCAAGAGCCTCGGTATCACCAAGCTAAATCAGACGGTTACACGGCCGGATTCCCGCGCGTCGCGCGGTATTGTGGCAAAGGTCCCGCATTTGTTGAGAATTGTGGACTAATGACGAGTTATGAATGATGAATCCGGACATTCGTCATTCTGCATTCATAATTCATAATTAAACATATGGCTTTATCACTAAATAATTTACATCCTGCACCGGGCTCGACGCATAAGAAGAAGCGCATCGGCCGTGGTCCTGGTTCTGGTACGGGTAAGACGGCCGGCAAGGGACACAAGGGGCAGAAGTCGCGTTCGGGCTACAGCAGCAAAATCGGTTTTGAAGGCGGTCAGATGCCGCTTCAACGTCGTCTGCCAAAGCGCGGATTCACTAATATCTTTAAGAAGCAGTGGATCGAGATCAGCCTGGCTAAGATCGAAGAGAATTTTAATGCCGGTGATTCAGTCACTCCAGAGTTGTTGCACGAGCGTGGCCTGATCAAAAAGGCAAAGCACGATCTCGTAATTCTCGGAACCGGTGAACTTACGAAATCGTTGAACATATCGGCACACAGATTTACCAAGACGGCGAAAGACAAGATCGAGAAGGCCGGCGGAAACGCCACCGCGATCGTCAAGGCCGCTAAGGCTGATGCCTAGACAGTTGTCAGTAGCCGGTAGCCAGTTGTCAGAGGACAACTGCTGACCACCGACAACTGACCATCGACAACTGACAAACATATGGAGAAGTTTTTTAGCGCCGTACAAAACATGTTCAAGATCCCGGAGCTGCGGAAGAGGATATTCTTCACGCTCGGGTTACTGGCGGTATACCGATTCGGTGCGCATGTGACAGCACCTGGAATCAATAGCGCTCAGCTTGAGCGAGTTTGGGGCGAGGTTGCCGGTACGTTGCTTGGCGTTTTGGACCTCTTCTCGGGCGGTAACTTTCGAACCATTTCTGTATTTGCTCTTGGTGTGACGCCGTATATTACCGCGTCGATCATCATGCAACTCCTGCCGGTTTTGTCGCCCGCCGTGAAAAAGGTCCAGGAAGAGGGCGAAGTTGGACGTCAGAAAATGAACCAATGGACGAGGTACTCGACCGTTGTTCTTTGTGCTGTTCAAACGTTTTTCGTAGCCACATGGCTCTCGCGTAATAACATCATTGCAGATACCTATTGGGCGACGGCGATGGTGGTCATTACTCTTACCACGGGAACGATCTTTGTTATGTGGCTCGGTGAACAGATTACCGAACGTGGTATCGGAAACGGTATCTCTCTCCTGATCTTTGCGGGTATCGTGATCGGCCTGCCTGGCGGTGTCATGACCGTCTCTGAACGTGTTCGTGC
Source organism: Acidobacteriota bacterium (assembly GCA_016718135.1). Lineage (GTDB taxonomy): Bacteria > Acidobacteriota > Blastocatellia > Pyrinomonadales > Pyrinomonadaceae > OLB17. The sequence goes on from JADKEF010000001.1 coordinate 34,981, forward strand.
TGGCGATCCAATGCAGACGCTGGGTGTTATTTTCCTGATCGTGGTTCTTGTAGCGTTGATCGCTCTTGTAGTCTATGTCGAGTCGGCTCGTCGTCACATAGCGATCAGCTATGCCAGCAGACGCGTTGGCAATCAGACATTTCGTGGTCAAGAGACGACTCTACCGCTCAAGATCAACATGGGCGGTGTCATTCCGGTGATCTTTGCTTCGTCTGTCCTTGCGATGCCCCAAACTCTGTTTTCGGCATTTCCGGCGGACCCGAATGACCCGACGTCAACTTGGTCGAAGGTTGCGGTATTCTTCACACAGTTTCATGGCGGGGATCCTTACTACGAATTGGTCTTCTTGTCGTTGATCGTGATCTTCACTTTCTTCTACATTACGATCATTTTCAATACGGATGAGGTCGCGGACAATCTTCGTAAACATGGCGGGTTCATTGCTGGAATTAGGCCGGGTGCTCCGACGGCAGAATATCTAAATGGTATTCTGACCAGGTTGACAACCGTTGGTGCTTTGTATCTTGCGTTCGTCGCATTTGTCCCGCAGCTTCTGCTCAGCGGATTTAAGGTCGCAAGACTGCCATTCGTCGGTACGTCGGTTGATAACTTCTTAACCGCAACGCCGGGACTCAGCTGGATACCTACGGGACTCGGTTATCAGTTCTTCTTTGGCGGCACGAGCTTGCTTATTCTCGTTGGCGTGGCAATGGATACGGTCTCGCAGATCGAAGCCCAACTCGTAATGCGAAATTACGAGGGCTTCCTCGGTGCGGGCTCAAGGTTGCGCGGGCGCAGGTCTTAAGAGTTTGCCACAGAGAGCACAGAGATCACCGAGATAGGAGATTCCTTCCTCTGTGAATTCTGTGCTCTCTGTGGCTAAAGATTTTGATGGATAAGATCATCATACTAATAGGTGCCCCGGGAGCGGGGAAGGGAACGCAGGCGAGGCTTTTGGATGAGCGTCGCGGCATCCCGCAGATCTCGACGGGCGATATGTTTCGCGAGATGAAGACGCTCGACTCGCCGCTGGCTCGCGAGGTACAAGAGATCATGGCTTCAGGTAGGCTGATCTCGGATGAAATTACCTATCGTATCGTTCGCGAACGGACGTCAAAGCCTGATACGGCTGGAACATTTGTTCTCGACGGATATCCGCGAACCGCAGTACAGGCCGAGCAGCTTGAAGAGCTTGCGAAAGAGCAGGGCAAAGAAATTCAGGCTATCGAGGTCGATGTTGATCGCGACGAATTGACGAAGCGCCTCACGGGGCGAAGAAGTTGTCCGATTTGTGGCGAGATATATAATATTTACTCTAAACCGCCGAAGGTTGACGGCTTTTGTGACGAGCATCCGGAAGCGGCGTTAGATCACCGAGCGGACGATACTGAAGAGAAAGTGCGGGTTAGGCTTGAGACGTACGACGAGTTGACCAAGCCTTTGCTAGCCTATTACGAAGGCACGGGCCGGTTGAAGAAGATAGACGGCACGGGCGAGATCGAAGATATTTACCGCGAAGTTGATGAGCTTATTTAGTTCTCTCGCGACATTGTTTGGTGTAAGAATGATCATTGCGAAATCCGCAAAAGATTTGGACAAGATGCGTGCTGTCGGCGAACTAATCGCCGAGGTTCGGGAGTCCTTGCGGACGATGGTCAAGCCGGGCATTTCGACGATGGATCTCAATGACGCTGCCGACAAGATGATCCGCGACGCCGGTGCGATACCGACATTTATCGGTTATCACGGATTTCCCTACGCCATCTGTGCATCGGTCAATGACGAGATCGTTCATGGCTTTTCGAAGAAAGATCCGTTGAAAGAGGGCGATATCGTCTCGCTCGACATGGCTGCGACCTTTAATGGGTTTGTTGGCGATTGTGCAATGACTGTTCCGGTCGGTGGGATCACTGACGAATTGAAGCAGCTGATCCGAGTAACCGAGGAATGTTTAGAACTCGGCATCCAAGCGTCGCGGGTCAATGGACGCGTTGGGGACATTGGCTGGGCGGTGCAGCAGCACGCGGAGAAGTTTGGTTATGGTATCGTTCGCGATTATACCGGACACGGTATAGGTCGGCAGATGCACGAGGCTCCGCAGATACCGAATCATGGCCGGGCCGGTACGAAAGAGAAGATACGTGCGGGTTATTGTTTCGCGATCGAGCCGATGTTAAATCTCGGAACGGCTGAAACAAAGACGCTTAGCGACAAGTGGACCGTTGTTACTCTCGACGGTAAACCATCTGCTCACGCCGAACATACTCTGGCGGTGACGCTCGATGGGCCGGAAATTTTGACACTCACGCGTGAGCAAAAGAAGCTCAGAAATGCGGCGCGGACGGAAACTGTACCGGCGTGACTTGAAAAAAGAATGCTGGTTCAGTAGTATTAAGAGTTTGTCCAAGCAGTCATCGCTCTTGGATGGGAGAGTATGTCGAAAGAGGATGCGATTGAGGTCACAGCGACTGTGCTAGAAACGTTGCCAAATGCAAGTTTCAAGGTCGCTCTTGACGATACTGCCCATGAGGTTTTAGCTCATATTTCGGGCAAGATGCGAAAGAATTTTATTCGCATTCTGCCGGGTGACAAGGTTCTGGTGGAACTTTCGCCCTATGATCTCAACCGGGGGCGGATAACGTATCGCTATAAGTAGGCAGGTAAAAACCATGAAAGTAAGGCCGTCAGTAAAGAAAATGTGTGACAAGTGCAAGGTGATCCACCGCAAGGGGATCGTTCGTGTAATTTGTGAAAACCCGAAACACAAGCAGAGGCAAGGATAAGTAATTATGGCTCGTATAGCAGGAGTTGACCTACCGCCCAACAAACGGGCACAGATCGGAATGACCTACATCTATGGTGTGGGCAAATCACGCGCAGGCGTGATCCTTGAGGAAGCAGGCATCAGTAATGACGTCAAGATCAAGGATCTGAGTGAAGACGAATTGAATAAGATCCGTGCGATCCTCGACATTCAGGGCGAGATCGAGGGCGATCTTCGCAAGCGTGTCCAGATGGACATCAAGCGTTTGATGGACATTGGCTGCTATCGTGGCCTTCGTCACCGCCGCAGCCTGCCGGTTCGCGGTCAACGCACGAGCACAAACGCACGTACCAGAAAAGGACCGCGCAAAGCCGCTGTCGCTAAGAAGAAAGCACCAGGGAAGAAATAAGTTCAAGGCTCAAAGTTCCAGGTTCCAAGTCTTTTGGATCGTAACCTGAAACTTTGAACCTGAAACTTGGAACTATAACAATGGCTAAAGCAGCAGCAAAGAAAAAGACGTTTAAAAAGAAAGAGCGGAAAAATATTCCGTACGGTATCGTGCACATTTCGGCGTCATTCAATAATACGCTGATCTCGATCACTGATGGCGAAGGCAATCTGATAGGGCAGTCCTCGTCGGGGGCTCGCGGTTTCCGCGGCTCGCGTAAGGGGACGCCATTCGCGGCTCAGCAGGCGGCGACTGAAGTTGCACGCAAGGCGGTTGATGCCGGTATGCGTGAAGCTGAAGTTCGGGTCAAAGGTCCGGGCGGCGGCCGTGAGTCGGCTATCCGCGCGATCGCTCAGGCAGGGATTCGCGTTTCATCGATCCGCGATACCACGCCGATCCCGCACAACGGATGCCGTCCGCCGAAGCGCCGACGCGTTTGATCGATTCGGTTTTGGTTTTTGGATTTTAGATCTGAAGTTTGAGATTTGGAATCCGTCGATTTTATCGAAAGGATGAAGGGCTGCGAGGTCCGTAAACTTTTCCGCTAAATGAGCGGAGGCAGAAAATAAATTATGGCTAGATATAGAGATGCGGTGTGCCGTCTGTGCCGCCGTGAAGGTGCAAAGTTATTCCTCAAGGGCGATCGCTGTTTCAAACCCTCATGCGCAATCGAAAAGCGTGGAACCAACCCTCCGGGACAGCATGGTGCTGCCCGCCGCAAAATGCTCCAGGGCTATGGTGAGCAGTTGCGTGAGAAGCAGAAGGTAAAACGCATTTACTTCATCCTCGAAAAGCAGTTTCGTACATACTTCGAGAAAGCACGTCAGCAGAAAGGCGTCACCGGCGAGATCTTGCTGGCAATGCTCGAGCGACGTCTCGATAATGTCGTTTACCGCTCAGGGTTTTCGACCTCGCGTCGTCAGGCACGTCAGCTCGTCAATCACGGGCACGTGACCGTGAACAATCGCAAGGTTGACATCCCATCATTCCAGGTAAAGGCCGGCGATCTTATCGAAGTGAAACCGACCAGCCAGAAGAATCCGCACGTCGAAGGTGCATGGGCAACCGCAGTCGGCCGTGGCCGTCCGCAGTGGCTGAGTGCCGGTGGACGTGATCTGGCCGTTACGGTCACTTCGCTACCGCGTCGCGAAGACATTGACGCAAACATCAACGAGCAGTTGATCGTTGAGCTTTACAGCAAGTAGTTTTTTGACTGGTTGGCCGAAGAGCCGGTTCCGAAGAGTCCGTTCTTACTAGCGACGATCCGGGGACAGCGGCCAACTTTTTGGATCGTTTAAAAGAACAAATATGACACAGGCAAATTTTACAGATTTTCAGATGCCGAGCAGGCTGATGGTCGATAACGAGACCCTCACCGACCGGTACGGTAAATTTCACGCAGCTCCGTTCGAACGCGGATTTGGAACAACAGTCGGTAACTCGATTCGTCGTGCCCTGCTCTCGTCGATCGAAGGTGCGGCGATCACGGCTATCAAGATCGAAGGCGTCGAGCACGAATTTTCATCGATCAAAGGCGTGGTCGAAGATGCGACCGACGTTATTCTGAACCTCAAGCAGGTTCCGATCACGCTCCATGGCAGCGGGCCGAAAACACTTTCGATCAGCAAGAAAGGAGCTGGTGTCGTAACTAGTGCCGACATCGAAACCGATGGCGACGTCGAAGTTCTCGATTCGACCGTGCATATCGCGACGATCAGTGCGGGCGGTTCGCTCAACGTTGAGATGCGATTGAAGCATGGTCGTGGCTATGTCTCGGCTGAGTTCAATAACGACGAAGACCTTTCGGTTGGTTATATTCCGATCGATTCGGTTCACACGCCGATCAAGAAAGTTAATTACAACGTCGACAAAACGCGTCAGGGTTCGAATACCGAATATGACCGTTTGACGCTCGAAGTTTGGACGGACGGCAGCGTCGCTCCTGAAGATTCGATCGGCCTCGCCGCGAAGTTGGTCAAAGATCATATGTCGATCTTTATCAATTTCGAAGAGGAAGAAGAAGAATACAAATACGAGGACATCGCACGTCCACCGCTCATGCGCAACGATTTGCTTGACAAATCGGTTGACGAACTTGAGCTGTCGGTACGCTCCTATAACTGCCTCAAGAACGCAGACATTCGCTCGATCCGTGATCTGATCCGACGCAGCGAAAAGGACATGCTGCACACTAAGAACTTCGGCAAGAAATCGCTCACCGAGATCAAGGACATGCTTCACGGCATGGGCCTCGATTTTGGTATGGATTTTGACGAGCAAGGCAATCCGATCCCCGGATCGGGCGGACGGGACCTAGATTAAAGGGTGAAGGGTAAAGGCTAAAGGATAAAGTCGAAAGACTGAACCTTTATCCCTTGTCCTTTCGCCTTTATCCTTTAGAGATATGAGACATTTAAAAGCACATCGTAAACTTGGCCGCACGACGGAACATCGAATGTCGATGCTCCGCAACATGGCGACCTCGCTGATCAATGCCGACAAAGAGCACATTGTGACGACGATCCAGAAGGCGAAAGAGCTTCGCCCGTTCGTCGAAAAAGTGATCACGCTCGCCCGCAAGGCTCAGGGCCTCGAGGGACAGGATGGCAAACTCCGCGAAGTTCACCTTCGCCGTCAGGCTGCGAGATATTTCCACGCCGGCAACAGTACATTCAAGATCGCTCAGAGCCGTTTCCGCGGCAAAAAAGGCGAGGCGAAAGAGCCGATCGAACGTACGGCCGGCGTAAAAGCCGTCCAGAGACTTTTCAGCGAGCTTGGAGTGCGCTATAAAGACCGTAACGGCGGTTACACGCGTATTATCAAACTCGGACGTCGACAGGGTGACAATGCCGAAATGGCAGTGATCGAGCTCGTCGACAATCCACGTGAATTGGCCGCAAAGGGCTAGTTCTTTCGGAGGTTCGCCACCATGACCGACCAAACGGCTTCGGCTAAGGCAAAGGACGAAAATAAAGTGGAAGAGAAGAAAAGCGGAAAAAATCAGGTAGATGATCCATCGTTCAACATGGACGAACTGCAGGCCCTTGCAGCACTTGTCAATGAGCACGGATTCACCGATTTCGAATTCGAGAACGAGAATATTCGTGTGCGGTTAAGCAAGGCCGTTCAGGTTGCAGCGGCACCGGCGCAAGCGGCGGTTGCAGCGACAATAGCACCTCAGGCTGAGCCTGCCGCAACTCAGGCGGCGGAACCGGTCGATCCGGATGCGGCTCTTCACAAGATCACTTCGCCAATCGTTGGAACATTTTATCGCTCACCGGGCCCTGACAAGGACGCCTATGTGAGCGAGGGCAGCAATGTATCGGCCGACACCACGGTTTGCATCGTCGAGGCGATGAAACTGATGAATGAGATCCAGGCTGAAGTATCAGGCGAGATCGTTAAGATCTACGTCGAGAACGGTCAGCCGGTCGAATACGGACAGGCCCTGTTTGGAGTTAGGAAATAGATTTTAGTAAGCAGTAAGCAGTAAGCCGCGAGCAGTTTTTACTAACTGCTTACCGCTAACTGCTTACTGCTAACTGTTTATGCGTGAGATCAAGAAAATTTTGATCGCCAATCGCGGCGAGATCGCGAACCGGATCATCTGGACGTGTAAGGAGATGGGCATCAAGACCGTCGCCGTCCATTCGGAGGCGGATCGCGAGGCTCTCCACGTGCGGTATGCCGACGAGGCGATCTGCATCGGGCCGGCGTCGTCGGCAGAGAGCTATCTAAATATCCCGTCGATAATCAGCGCCGCGGAGATTACTAACGTCGATGGCATTCATCCGGGTTATGGTTTTTTGCCCGAGTCGGCGACATTTGCCAAGATCTGCGACGATTGCAATATAAAATTCATAGGCCCAAAGGCCGACGTGATCGGGATGATGGGCGATAAGGTCGAGGCTCGGCGTACGATGACCGCTGCCGGAGTTCCGATCCTTCCGGGTAGTCCCGACCCAATCGAGTCGACTGAAGAGGCACGCAAGCTCTCGCTCGAGATCGGATTTCCTCTGATCATCAAGGCAGCCGCCGGTGGCGGCGGACGCGGCATGCGCATCGTACGCGAGGAAAGCGAACTTCATGGGAGTCTGGAACTAGCCCAAACGGAAGCTCTGAACGCCTTTAAGAACGGCTCGGTTTACATCGAACGCTATATCGAGCGTCCTCGACACATCGAAATCCAAGTTCTTGCCGATGAACACGGAAACGTCATTCACCTCGGCGAACGCGAGTGCACCATTCAGCGCCGTCACCAGAAACTCCTCGAAGAAGCTCCGTCACCCGCGATCTCGAAAGAGCTTCGCGAACAGATGGGAGCAGTCGCAGTAAAAGCTTGTCAGGAGATCGGATATTCGAGTGCGGGAACATTTGAATTCCTTCTCGACGAAGACGACAGCTTTTACTTCATGGAGATGAACACGCGTATCCAGGTCGAGCATCCGGTGACCGAGATGGTCACGCTCGCGGATATTGTTCGTAATCAGATCCGCATCGCGACCGGCGAAGACATCGGCTACACGCAGGACGAAGTCCAGATCGTCGGGCATTCGATCGAATGCCGCATCAATGCCGAGGATCCGGTGAAATTCACGCCGAGTCCCGGCAAGATCACGGCCTTCAACATTCCAGGCGGTCCCGGTGTTCGCGTCGACACTGCTGTTTATCCGGGATATGTTGTTCCGCCATACTACGATTCGATGATCGCTAAGTTAATCGTCCACGCGCGTACTCGGGATCTTGCAATTGCCAGAATGCAGCGTGCGCTGGACATGATGGTGATCGAGGGATCAAGACGACGATCCCGCTTCATCGGGCGATCATGGCGGATGAGAATTTCCAGAAAGGGAACTTCTCGACGAAGTTCATGGAAGAGTTCAAGTACGAGGTCTAAAATTGCCCTTAGTGCCTGAATATGTTAGAGTTATAGGAACAATTGGCTATGGTTGTTTAGGTTTTAGAAGTACAGATTTCGCGGTTACCGCACTCGTTTGCGGAGTTACTGCGAGCAAAAGGAGAGACTGATTACAGTAAGAAAATATGTCGACAGTTAAAGAGTTAAAAGAACAAATTGTAGGTGACTACAAAACACACGAATCTGATACAGGTTCATCACAGGTGCAGATCGCGTTGCTGACGCAGCGTATCAATGAACTGACCGCACACTTTAAGACACACAAGAAAGACAATAATTCCCGTCGCGGCTTGCTGCAATTGGTCTCGCGTCGTCGTAAATTGCTTGATTATCTCAAGCGCCGTGATATTAACGAATACCACGAGATCATTAAGAAATTAGGAATTAGAAGGTAGAAAAGTGAAAAGGTTTAATCGTGAAAAAGTAAGATTGTAATGCCGTGAGGCCTTTTTCACCTTTTTACTTTTACACTTTCTTGGGCTTCTTCGAGCCACAACGAAATCAAAGATCCTTTCGAAGAAATTGCCTGCGGTTGCTGAACGTGACAGCGATAAACGCCAAGGGACAAATTAGGATCTCGTCTAGTGAGACACTCCAAAGACGAAAGAGCTTCACGGCATGCTCTTTCGTCTTTGTTTTTGTAATTAAGGAATAGAAAATGGCAAAAAAATATTTGAATGAATCGATCAAGCTCGGAAACAAAGAGCTGATCGTCGAAACTGGCAAGGTTGCCAAACAGGCCGATGGCTCGGTCGTCATACGTTACGGAGACACGATGTTGCTGGTTGCGGCTGTCTCCGCCCGCACAGCCAAAGAAGGGCTGGACTTTTTCCGCTCACGGTCGAATACCGTGAAAACTCTTTTGCCGCAGGCCGCATTCCCGGAAACTATTTCCGTCGTGAGGGCCGTCCGGGTGAAAAAGAAATTCTCACTTGCCGCATGATCGATCGCCCGATCCGTCCGCTGTTTGCAGACGGTTATCGCTTTGAAACGCAGATCGTCGCTTCAGTGATCTCGTCGGATGCTGAGAACGACCCTGATGTGATCGCGATCACAGGTGCCTCGTGTGCACTTTATCTTTCGGACATTCCGTTCAACAATCCGATAGCTGGAATCCGCATCGGCTTGATCGATGGCAAGTACATCATCAACCCGACCTTCGACGAACGCCGCGATTCAGATCTCAATCTGATCGTCGCCGGCACCGAAGAAGCCATCTGCATGGTCGAATGCGAGGCCAATGAGGTTGAAGAGAAAGTGATGGTTGAGGCCCTGATGCTCGCACACCGCGAGATCAAACGTCTCTGCCTGTGGCAGAAAGAACTCGGCAAGGCCCTCAACATCACGAAGCGTGAATACCACGTTTCCGAACTCGACGCTTATATTGTTGCTGATGTCGAGAAGACCTGGACGGACAAACTCCGTGCGGCCCTAGATTCGACGGGACGCGAGAAGATCGAGGTCTATGCCGGGCTTGACGCGTTGAAGAAGGAAGTTGTCGAAAGCTATCCAGAGGACGATCCTGGTGCACGTGCGACCGCAGGAAAGGCTTTTGGCAAGCTAAAAGAGAAGATCTTCCGCGAAGACATGCTGGGCAACAAGCGTCGCCCGGATGGACGTAAATTCTCAGAGATCCGTCCGATCACAGCCGAAGTTGGCTGGTTGCCGCGAGTTCACGGTTCATCTTTGTTTACGCGCGGTGAGACGCAGGCAATCGTTACGACGACACTTGGAACGAAGCAGGACGGGCAGTTCATGGACGACCTTGAAAAGGGTACGATCGATCGTCGCTTCATGCTGCACTATAATTTCCCGCCGTATTCGGTTGGTGAAACCGGCAGATTTGGAAGCACATCTCGTCGCGAAACAGGCCATGGCAACCTCGCACGCCGGGCTATCCAGTCCGTTCTGCCTGATGAGGCGGACTTTCCGTATACGATCCGTATCGTATCTGACATCACAGAATCAAATGGTTCGTCGTCGATGGCGTCGGTCTGTGGCGGCATCCTGAGTCTCATGGACGCAGGTGTGCCGATCAAGAAGCCAGTTGCTGGTGTAGCGATGGGCCTTGTTATGGAAGGCAACCGGTACGCTATTCTATCGGACATCGCAGGTGCCGAAGATCACTACGGCGACATGGACTTTAAGGTCACTGGAACCGAAGACGGTATCACCGCTCTCCAGATGGACATCAAGATCGGCGGTATCAACGCCATGATCCTGCAGGAAGCTCTCGAACAGGCTCGTAAAGGCCGTATGCACATTCTCGAGATCATGATGCAGGCCATTGCTGAGCCGCGTGAAGACATCTCGGAATTCGCTCCGCGCATCATCACGATGCAGATCAATCCGGAGAAGATCCGAGACGTTATCGGCAAGGGTGGCAGCGTTATTCGCTCGATCACCGAGGAGACCGGTGCCAAGATCGATATCGACGACAACGGTACGATCTCGATCGCTTCTGCCGACGGTGAGGCTGCACAGGCTGCAATTGCTCGCATTCGGGCGATCACGGCCGAAGCTGAGATCGGTGAGACGTACATGGGCACGGTCTCGCGTATTGTGGACTTTGGAGCTTTCGTCGAGATCATGCCTGGCCTTGATGGTCTATTGCACATCTCTGAGATCTCGGACCGCCGCGTCAAAGACGTGCGTGATGAACTCAAGGAAGGGCAGCAGATTTTAGTCAAGTGCATCGGCAAAGAAGGCAACAAGGTCAAGCTTTCGAGGAAAGCGATCATTGCCGAGGAAAAAGGTAAGGATGCTCCGGTAGAAGAATAATCAGAGTAAATATCTCTAAATTCGGGAAACATAGACCGGTTACCACTATCTTGTGGTAGCCGGTTTATTTTTTGCAATAAATCGAAAAAAGATCAAGATTTTTTGGAATCGATAGGGCATTAGCCATATTTTCCCCTTGAATTAGCGAATTTAGCGAATTTTTGGACCGTAAAAACGCAGAAACGACGTGCTTTTTAAGCCTGGTTTTGCTATATTTTCCGGACTGCCCCAAAAATCAATCTTTCAGTGAGTGCCAACCGAACTGTGAAGACCGCTAAGGTTTTTGCCGTTAATACCGTTCAGTCAGGTAATAGACATGAGAAACTTAAACTTAAGAGTTCTACTCTCGGCTCTCTGCATTGCGTCGATAATGGCGACGTTCACGAGGATCGACGCGGCACCAGTAAGATTTGACCAGGTCGTGCAGGTTATTAATGCCCATCCGGGCAAAGTCAACACGACGTCATTTACTCGGCTCGCCGTCGCTGACGACTATTCCTTCCTCGTCGGCGATGACGACGATGATAAGAAGAAAGCTCCGAAGCCGCAGGATGGCCGCGTGATCACCGAGACCAGTACGGAGATCGTCACCGACGACGTTTGCGACTGCGAAGTGATCGAGACGACGCGTGGTTTCCCGAAATGGGCTCTGCTTGGCCTTGCTGCGATCCCGATCGCTTTCATCCTGATCAAACGGAAAAAGGACACGCCGACGCCGACGGCCACCATGCCGGGTATGACGCCGACGCCGACCGGAACTCCGACAGGCACACCAACGCCAACAGGTACGCCGACTCCAACGCCATCGGGAACGCCAACGCCGACGCCGTCGAAGACACCAACCCCAACGCCTTCGGTCACGCCGACCCCGACTCCGCCTGAGCCGGTGCCAGAACCGATGACCATTCTGCTCTTCGGAACAGGATTGGCATCTATCGGCCTCGCTGCCCGACGAAAGTTTGGAAAGAAGAGCGACGAGTCGGATGAAAAGGAAGAGGAATAAAGTTTAATATTTAGCCGTTAGCCGTTGGAGAGATCTCCAGCGGCAATGGTATTGTGAGAGGAAACAGAAATGCGGGTAAACAGATACAACTTTCTATTTGTGATCGGACTGGTGATGATGCTTGGTGTTTCGAGCGGCTTTGCTTTTGACAGGGTCACCAAGGTGCCTAAGAACATGGGTGTCCTGAGGGTACAAACCGATGAGCAGGTATTCGACGTCAAGATCGATGGTCAATACGTAGGTAAGAGTGGCGTCACGATAGGGGAGGACTTTGTTCTCAAGCCTGGGATCCACCGCCTGGAAGTCGTTGGCCCCAATGGGTTGACTTGGAGCGGAGATGTCGAGGTCTATAACGGCAAAAGGAATTGTATTTGTCTCAAGATCGTTCGCGAGACGACCACCAAGGCCTGCCCATATCGCTTTACTCTTGATGGCCCGAGTCGAATTAATGAGGGCGATCTCGTTACCTTTGCTGCGATCAACCAAGGAACGGCACCAGTGCCGATCAAGTATGCTTGGAAGGTATCGAACGGCCGCGTTACAAGCGGTCTCGGAACGTCCTCGATCACCGTAGACTCAACCGGTATCGGTGGCAGCACGATCAATGCTGAACTCGATGTGAACGATGACGTTTATGACAACCGTTGCCGTCAGGTGATCTCGGTCCCGACTGATGTTGTACGTGTCCCGGTCGAAGAGCCCAAAGCTCCACTGCCGTTCCGTTGTGACGAATTTGCCGCAACCGTTCCGGATGATGCCAAGGCACGTTTCGACACATGCGTCATTCAGGCACAGAACACGCCGGACGCTCAGATCTATGTGATCATCTATCCGGGAACGGACCGCGTAAGCATGGGCCGTAACACTTACGACCGTTTGTCGAAATTCACTCTCGACTATATGGTCAAGAATCGCGGTTTCGACCCGAGACGCATACAAATCGTCAAAGGCAGCAACCGTGCTAGATCGACCTACGAAATATGGATCGTCCCGCCAGGTGCAAACCCGCCGGTGGTTCAGTAGGAATCGTAAAAGGGTAAAATCAAGGACGAGCTTTCGGGCTCGTCCTTTTTCTTTTCATTCGCTTAAATTGGTAAGATTTATTTTTACCCATATGTCTGCACCAAACATTGAAACAATTGTCTCTCTCTCTAAACGTCGCGGATTCGTCTATCCGGCCTCGGATATCTACGGTGGGCTTGGCTCGTCTTGGGATTACGGCCCGCTCGGCGTTGAACTGGCGAATAACATCAAGAAAGCATGGTGGGATTGGGTCGTTTACGAACGGGACGATATAGAGGGACTTGACTCGTCTATCATACAGAACCGAAATGTCTGGAAGTATTCAGGGCACGAGACGACGTTTAGCGATCCGATGGTCGATTGTCGAGCGTGTAAGAGCCGCTATCGCGAGGATAAGTTGTGGGACGAGTTCACGGGGGCGAAAGAAGCGGAAGGACAATATATCCTCGCAGTCGGAGAGAATAGGCTCATAAAATTTGAAGTTCCCTGTCCAACATGCGGAAAGTCCAAAGAATGGACCGATTCCCGGCCTTTCAATCTGATGTTCCGCACGACGATCGGAGCGGTGTCGAGCGACGATGATCCAATGGCCTTAGCGTATCTTCGGCCCGAGACGGCTCAAGGGATATTTGTAAATTTCAAGAACGTGCTCGATACTTCGCGGCGTAAATTACCGTTTGGTATTGCTCAACTCGGCAAGGCATTCCGCAACGAGGTGACGCCGGGGAATTTTATCTTCCGAACTCGCGAGTTTGAGCAGATGGAGGTCGAGTATTTCTGCCGTCCTGAGGACGCCCCGCGGATCCATCAGGAATGGATCGACGCATATGACGCGTGGTTAGGTACACTCGGTATTTCCAGCGATAACATCAAACACTACGAGCAGACTGCGGCTGAGCTAGCTCACTATTCGGATCGGACCGTTGATTTTCTCTATCGATTCTTTCCTGAACGTGAAGACGAAGAAAAACAGTTCGACGAGCTGCTGGGTATCGCAAACCGCACCGACTACGACCTTCGCGTCCACTCTAAAAAGCCCGAGGGCGAAGACGGTAAACGCATTAACCCCGATACGACGGAGGATCTCTCGTATTTCGATCCGCAGACGAACGAGCGTTTCTATCCGTACTGCATCGAGCCCTCGATCGGTGTCAACCGAACGCTTTTGGCCGTGTTGATGGACGCATATGAGGAGCGTACCAATGACAAGGGCGAGGTTCGTGTCATTCTAAGGCTCAAGCCATCGCTCGCACCGATCAAGGTGGCGGTGCTGCCGCTTGCGAAGAATAACGAGGGCATTGTGACGCTCGCCAAAAAGCTCAAACGCGACCTGCAGCCGTCGATGCGCACCGTTTACGACGACACTGGCGGCATCGGCAAGCTTTATGCACGGCAAGACGAGGTAGGTACGCCGTTTTGCGTTACGGTCGATCATGAGTCGCTTGAGGACAATGCAGTCACCGTTCGTGACCGTGACACTTGGGAGCAGGAACGCGTTAGCATCGATGGTTTGGTCGCGTACCTCAGTAGCCGTTTATCTTAGTATGAAAAAGCTAATCGAATGTGTCCCGAATTTTAGCGAAGGACGCGACATGAATGTGATCAAGCAGATCACAGACGAGGTCGAGAAGATCGACGGCGTGAAGTTGCTCGATGTCGATCCTGGCTATTCGACGAACAGGACTGTGGTGACTTTCGTTGGTACACCCGATGAGGTCGTCGAGGCCGCGTTTCAGGCTGTAAAGAAGGCTCAGGAAACGATCGACATGCGTCGGCACAAGGGCGATCATCCGCGTTTTGGTGCGACAGATGTTTGTCCGCTGGTGCCGATCTCGGGCGTTTCGATGGACGAGGTAGCTATCTATGCTCGCGTTCTCGGCAAACGTATCGGCGAAGAGCTCGGCATTCCGGTCTATGCTTACGAGAACGCGGCGAAGGAAGAAAAACGCCGCAATCTTGCCAACTGCCGCGAAGGCGAATATGAAGGGCTAAAGGACAAGATCGCATCGGCAGATTGGAGACCGGATTTTGGCCCAACGGAATTTACTGAAAGCGTCGCCCGTTCGGGTGCTGTAGCTGTCGGAGCAAGAGATTTTCTCATTGCCGTAAATTTCAACCTAAACACGACCTCGACGCGACGTGCTAATGCCATCGCGTTTGATGTCCGCGAAAAAGGCCGGGTAAAACGCGAAGGCAATCCCATTACCGGAAAGATCGTCAAAGACGAATCGGGTGAGCCGGTGATGTTACCCGGGACGCTCAAAGGAACGAAGGCGATCGGTTGGTACATTGCCGAGTATGGCATCGCTCAGGTTTCAATGAATATTACCAACCTTTCCGAAACTCCGCTCCACATTGCGTTTGAGGAAGTTCGTGAAAAAGCCCGGAATCGCGGCCTGAGGGTGACAGGCTTAGAGATCGTTGGCCTCGTGCCAAAAAAAGCGATCGTCGAGGCGGGCAAATTCTATCTTGCCAAACAGGGCCGATCGCTCGGTATTACTGAGGCCGAGACGATCAAGATCGCCATCAAGTCGATGGGCCTGGACGACCTGAAACCGTTCGATCCGGCCAAAAAGATAATCGAATATTTCATTGCGTCGGAGTACAAGACCGACAGTCTTGTTGATCTGACATGTAAGGGGTTTGCCGATGAAACGGCATCTGAATCACCCGCCCCCGGCGGGGGTTCTGTTGCTGCCTATCTCGGTGCTCTTGGAGCTGCACTGGCAACGATGGTCGCGAATTTATCCTCGCACAAAGCGGGCTGGGACGACCGCTGGCGAGAGTTTTCCGACTGGGCGGTTCGCGGTCAGCAGATCAAAGACGAACTTCTATTTCTTGTGGACGAAGACACGAATTCTTTCAAGAAGGTTATGGACGCCTTTGGCCTGCCTAAGGCCACCGACGAGGAAAAGCGGACGCGCGTTGCCGCAATCCAAGAGGCTACCAAATATGCTACCGAGATCCCGTTCAGTACGATGGAGCGATCGTTCGAGGCCTTTGAGATCATTCGAGCGATGGTCCAGCATGGAAATCCGAACTCAGTTACCGACGCCGCGGTCGGTGCACTCTGTGCTCGTTCAGCGGTAATGGGTGCCTATCTAAATGTCAAAATAAACTCCGCTGGCCTCAAAGATCGGGGATTTGCCGACGATTTGCTAAAACGGGGGGGCGATATCGAACTAGCGGCCATCGAAGCTGAGGCCGAGATCATGGCGATAGTAAATTCGAAGATAGCTTGATCGACGAGCCCGGGCGTTATGATGAAATTCGAGGGCGTATTCCAATCAAAGCTCTTGCGATTCTGCGTATCCGCGGGGGCGGTCCTGGTGGTCACGCTGCTACTCGAACGCATCTCAGATAGGGTCAATCTCACAACGGTCGCTTTGGCCCTGATCCTCGTCGTACTTGCCTCGGCAACTTTTTTTGGCCGAAATCCTGCACTCCTGTCGTCCTTCGTAGCGATGCTGGGATTCAATTTTTTATTCGTTCCACCGGTTCGCACATGGCATATTGCCGAGCCCCAGAATCTTGTGGCATGGGCGGCGTTTACGATCACAGCGATAGTCGCGGGCGAGCTTTCGGCATATGCCAGCAGACGGGCGAGGGAATCGGAGCGGCTTTACGCAGAGCTTCAGCTTGCATTTAAGGCGGCGACTGAGGCAGAGGCCTTGAAGCAAAGCGAAAAGCTGAAATCGGCGTTGCTAGACGCTGTAACGCATGATCTGAGGACACCTCTGACATCGATCAAAGCATCAGTAACGACACTTCTCGACAGCGAAGGCGGCCATCGAACTATTGAGTTGAACAGTCTAGAGCGAGCAGAGTTTCTTGACATCATCAACGAGGAAACTGACCGGCTGAATCATTTCATTGAGGGTATGGTTCAGCTTGCCCGCGTCGAGGCCGGTTCCGCACAGGCCAACGGAACCATCGCAAATGTCGAAGAGATCATTACCATTGCGCTCGATCGGGCCGAAGCGGTGATCGCGAAACATGACCTGGTGGTAAATCTCGAAAAAGAGTTGCCAATGATCCGGGTCGATGCGCGTGCGATGGCTGAGGTAGTCTATAATCTTGTCGAAAATGCGGCGAAGTATTCGCCCGAAGGGACGACGATTACGATCGACGCTGTCTCGCGTGCGAACAGCGTTTTGATCTCGGTGATGGACGAAGGCACAGGAATTCCGGTTGAAATGCGTGAGCGCGTTTTTGATAAGTTTACACGATTGGATGGCGAGAAGACTCACGGTCTCGGACTTGGCCTTGCCATCGTGCGCGGTATTGTTGAGGCTCAGAATGGTACGATCTACGTCGAATCCGGCCTGAATAATGTTGGCACAAAGATCTCACTGACTTTGCCCGTAGGAGAAGAATGAGCGAACCGAAACGAGTACTTGTTGTCGACGACGAACCGCAGATCACACGTGTGTTACGGCACAGTCTATCTGCCCATCGATACGATGTTCGTACTGCCGCAGACGGCGTTTCGGGCCTCGACACGTTTCGGGACTGGCACCCTGACCTTATTATCACTGATCTCCAAATGCCGGAAATGGATGGCATCGAATTCTGCCGGCAGATAAGAAAAGTTTCGACGCTGCCAATAATTGTTCTCTCTGTGAAAGGTGAAGAGAAGACTAAGGTCCAAGCTCTAGATGCTGGAGCCGACGATTATGTGCTAAAGCCTTTCGGCATCGATGAACTTCTGGCTCGCGTACGCGCCGCACTTCGCCGCACCCCTGATGCGGTCGACGAAACGGAAATGAGTTTGTCCGAAGGCGATTTTCGCATCAACCTCTCCACCCGTGACATCAAGGTAGCCGGAACCAATATCCATCTGACGCCAAAGGAGTTTGATTTGCTTGTTTTCCTGTTCCGCAATCGCGGCAAGGTCATCACACATCGTGCGATACTAACAGCCATCTGGGGTGGAAATTCGACCGAGCAGACCGAATATTTACGAGTCTTCGTAGGACAGCTTCGCAAAAAGATAGAGCAAGATCCGTCTCAGCCGAAATACATTCGAACTGAGCCATGGGTTGGATATAGATTCGATCCTGCGTCCTAGCCGCCGACGTGTACACTAGGCCTGAGCTCCGGATCGGGCTCGGCCTGCCGCAATATCTCACGCGTTACCGGCGCTGTGTCTCCCTCACCAAACAAGATATACCGGATCAGATATTGGATCGGATTTCCTTCGCTCCAGCCGAAATACACGTGCGGGATCTTGCCCGTCTTGTCGCGTAGATGCAGCAATAGAGCCGCGATCGCGTTGGGCACGGCGGGAGCATGCGTTCGCAGTATCTTGTAACCCGCAACGTCCACGCCCTTGATCTCGATCTTCCCTGCAAATTCCGATGCATCGCCAATATCGATCTCAAAGAACAGGATCGGATCGTTTGCTGGAATGTGGTTATCGACGCGCTTCTCATGCTCCTTGAAGCGATATTCAACTAAATCGCCTGTTTCGCGACGATTGGTCACGATCCGGATCTCTTCGTCCGACATGTTGTCGATAAAGCTTTGAGCCGTCGCATCAAGCTCGATCTTTTGGATGCGGATCTCGGTCGTTCGCATCGCCCGCGAAACGAATGACGCCACGACTATACCAAGGATGAATAACGAGGCGATCTTGATGCCGTCGGGACGCTCGATAATGTTCGTAATCGTTGTGTAAGTGAAGACCACGGCAATGATCAGAAACATCCACCTAGCCCACTCTTTTCGTCTCCAGGCTGAGATCGTTACCGCTATTGCCGCCGACGTCATCAGGACAAGAACGCCGGTTGCGTACGCACCGCCCTGAGCTTCTACGCTGGCCTCGAAAATATAAGTAATGGCAAAGCAAACTGCCGAGATGATCAGCACCAGCGGCCGAGACGCACGGGCCCAATTTGGAGCCATACCATAACGCGGCAGATACCGCGGTACGATATTCAACAAACCCGCCATCGCCGACGCGCCGGCGAACCAAAGGATCAGGATGGTGCTGATATCGTAAGCCGTGCCAAAGATTTCGCCGAGATACTGGTGGGCGATGAAGGCAAGTGCTCGGCCCTGAGCCTTGCCGCCCTCGGCAAATTCCGACGCAGGTATCAGGACACTTGTAACAAAGCTGCTAGCGATCAGGAAGAAGCTCATGATTAAAGCCGCTGTTCGCAGCAGCTTGCGTGTTTTCTCGATGCGATTTGGGCTCTTGATCAGCGGCATTACAGCGACGCCGGTCTCAAAACCTGATAGGCCGAGTGCCAGCTTTGGAAAGACAAGCAGCGACATTCCAATGATCAGGAGCAGGCTGCGAGCCGATCCGGTTTCAGGCATCGTGAAGAGAGCATTCTTCCAATTCTCGAGTAGTTCCGGGTGCGTCAGGATCTCATACGTTCCGACCGATACGACGACGAGGTTGAGGGCCAAGTAACTGATCACTAAGACGACGGCTATTCCGATCGCTTCTTTGAATCCCTTCAAAAAAATAGCTGCGAGCACACCGATCATGACAACCGTGACCATGATCGGGTGGTCAAGCTGCGGCAGATGTTCTTCGACGAACGGATTGTGAATAACGTGCTCGGACGCGTCAGCCGCTGAAAGCGTGATCGTGATAACAAAATCAGTTGCGACAAATCCCAGAAGTGCGAGAACGAAAAGTTTGCTCTTCCAACGCGAGAGTAGGTTCTCGAGCATCGCGATCGAGCCCTGGCCATGGGGGCTCTCGGCAGCGACTCGATTATAGATCGGAAGTGCACCGAACAGAGTCAGTAGAACCAAGATCAACGTGGCGATCGGTGAAAGTACACCGGCAGCCGCAAATGCGATTCCCGGCTGATACCCTAGCGTCGAGAAATAGTCGACGCCGGTCAGACACATCACCTGCCACCACGAGTGCTTATGGTCGGCTCCCTCGGCCGCGTGCGGAGCCTCGGGGCGGTCGACGCCCTTCATGAACCAGCCTTTTATTCCACCGTTGCCCGTAGCTTTATTGGAAATCATACGTTTGCTAAACGAAATTAAGGCACGACCATTGCTAAGATCGCGCCTTTTGTCCACCGCAACATATGACGTCTAGGTGATTTCAATACTTTATCGTTCGCCAGATAAAGGAAGCATAAGGATTTCATAAAGATTTTATAAAGACCAATCGGACAAAGGGACACAATCAATCGCTCGAAACATTTACGAACTCTTTATGCCGACGTTATCCAATCTTTATTCTCCGGGGACTATTCTCAAGTTGTTCGGGCGAAGGGTCGCACCGATTCGAGGAAGCATGAAAGAGGACACGAAGATGAATAACGCAAAGGTTGGAGTATTTCCTGCATCGCAGACAAAGGTTCACAGTAGATTACGCAAGTCGATACTCAATCCCGTCGTCTGTTCGGTCGGTGCTACGCTGGGTATTTTCGGCGGCGTATCGTCGCTTGTTGCCGGCATGGTATGCATTTCGATCCATCTGTTCGTTGCTCAGGACGTCGTCTTTGACCGTGCGGGAACTACGCTCTTGATACTCGGCATTCCGCTGCTTCTCTTAGGCTCGGTCTTTCTTGACGAGATAGAAACAAACAAATGAAAACCCAATTAGTACTCTGGTCGATCGTTTTTGGATCGGCCATTTCGACCTGCGCACAGCAGACGATCTTTAACGTGCCGACGACGGATGTGCTCGATCGCGGCAAGGTGTATGTGGAACTCGACGCCGCTTTCAAGTTGGATGACCGTGCGTCGTTCAATCGCTTTTCGAGTTTCGTCCCCCGCGTCGTCGTCGGTGTGGGCGGCAATGTCGAGGTCGGCCTTAACGTCACTGGCAACGTACAGCCAGGCGCGGACTCGACAACTATTGTCCCGACAGTGAAATGGAAGTTTTATCAGAGCGACAAGAAGGATACCGCTTTGATCGCCGGGACCAACTTCTACCTCCCCGTGCGAAACCGCTCGTATCGGGCAGGTTCATATTCGTATCTGGCAGTCAGCAAGACGATCAACAAAACGCGGCTCACGGGCGGCGGATATATCGCGACGAAGAATGTCTTCGCGTCAAATGCAGTTCGCGGCGGCGGGCAGTTCGGAATAGAGCAGACGATGAATAGCAAACTGACATTTGCTGCGGACTGGATAACCGGAAAGCACGCGTCAGGCTATTTTACGCCCGGTGTGATTTACAAACCGCACCCGAAGGTCACGTCATACTTTTCCTATTCGATAGGCAATACGAGGGTTAGAGATGGGAATCATTATTTCCTCTTTGAACTCGGCTACAACTTTAACTAAGAGGTCTTTACCACCATGCTCGACCTAATATTCTTAATGGTTATCATCGGATTTTTTGCCGCCGCGATTGGTTACATCACCTTCTGCTCGCGGCTGAACAAAGGAGGGGCGAAATGAATCTAGAATCGATATTCGCTCTCATTTTGACGGCAATTTTACTGGTGTATCTCGTTTACGCGCTGCTGCGGCCCGAGAAATTCTAATTTACGACAATGACACTCAACGGAATCTTACAGATCTTAGCTTATCTCGCGATCCTGACTCTGCTCGCAAAGCCCGTCGGCATCTACCTCGTAAAGGTATACAACGGCGAGCGGACGTTTCTCGACTTCTTGTTCCGCCCCGTCGAACGTGCGGTCTATGCGATCACGAGGGTCGATGCGGAAAAGGAAATGAACTGGAAACAATATGGCGTGGCGATGCTGATCTTCAGCCTCGTATCGACGCTCGTGCTGTACGGTATTCAGCGGCTTCAGTTCTTTCTGCCGTCAAATCCACAGGGTTTTGCAGGGCTCTCGGAACATCTATCGTTCAACACGGCCGTGTCGTTCGTGACCAATACGAACTGGCAGGGCTATGGTGGCGAAACGACAATGAGCTATTTCACGCAAATGGCCGGATTGACAGTGCAGAACTTTATCTCGGCGGCGGTCGGCATGGCTCTGGCTGCGGTTTTCATTCGCGGTGTCTCGCGTTTTGAGACTGACAATCTGGGCAATTTCTGGAAAGATGTCGTTCGCGGCACTCTGTATGTGCTGTTGCCATTATCTTTCCTCGCGGCAATCTTTTTTGTCTCGCAGGGCGTCGTTCAGAACTTCAAACCGTACGATACGGCTCAGTTAACCGACGTTAGGACGATCCAGGTCGACAAGAAGGATGCGGAGGGTGCGGTCATCAAGGACAGCTCAGGCGAAACAGTTCAGGAGGATCTGGTCATCGATACGCAGACAATCGCTCAAGGTCCGGCCGCTTCGCAGCTTGCGATCAAGATGCTCGGTACGAACGGTGGCGGCTTTTTCAACGCGAACTCTTCGCATCCGTTTGAAAATCCGACACCTCTGTCGAATTTCATAACGATGTTGCTGATCCTCATCATCCCGGCAGGTTTCACATATATGCTTGGCCGAATGGTCAAGTCGCCGGGGCATGGCTGGGCGGTTTATTCCGCAATGATGATATTGCTTATCGCGGGCGTCGCCGCGCTGTATTGGGCTGAGGCGATGGGCAATCCGCTGCACCCGGCTAACGTTGATCAGGTTGCGGTTGGAGGTAATTTTGAGGGTAAGGAAACACGCTTTGGTATCGCTAATTCGGCGTTGTTTGCAACGGTTACGACGGCCGCCTCATGCGGAGCGGTCAACTCGATGCACGACAGCTTTACACCGCTCGGTGGCCTTGTGCCGATGGTCAACATCCAGCTCGGTGAGGTCATATTCGGTGGGGTCGGAGCAGGAATGTACGGCATTTTGATAATGATCATACTGACGGTATTTATCGCCGGATTGATGGTTGGACGGACGCCGGAATATCTTGGCAAAAAGATCGAGTCTTTTGACGTGCAAATGGCGATGCTCTACGTGCTGATCTTTCCGTTGATCATTCTTGGCTTCGCAGCGGTTACATCGATATCACCGGATTTCGGGCTTACATCGCTGAATAATCAGGGAGCACACGGTTTGTCGGAGATCCTTTACGCATTTACTTCCGCGACCGGAAACAACGGTTCCGCCTTTGCTGGTTTGAACGCCAATACGCTCTGGTATAACACGACGCTTGGTATAGCGATGCTGATCGGACGATTCTTGATGATCGTTCCGGTTCTCGCGATCGCAGGGAACCTGGCCCGGAAGAAACTGGTGCCGGCAACGCTCGGTACGTTTCCGGTCAACACGGCATTGTTTAGCATACTGCTCGTTAGCATCGTCCTGATACTCGGAGCCCTTACATTCTTCCCGGTATTGAGCCTGTCGCCGATACTAGAGCATTTCCAGATGGTGAACGGGCAATCGTTTTAGGAGAGGCAGTTCGCCACAGAGTCACAGAGGGATGTGAGAACGTGGTGCTCGGTCAGAAAAAACTCTGTGATCTCTGTGGTGAGAAACTAATGAAAAACGCAATTTCAATTTGGGATAAGGGCATTATCAAACAGGCACTCATCGGGTCGTTGAGGAAACTCGATCCGCGAAAGATGCTGAAAAATCCGGTGATGTTTGTGGTCGAGGTCGGAGCGGCGTTTCTTACGCTACGGATGATCGCTGGCCTTATAACGCCAACTGCGGCCAGCTCGTTCGGATTTGAGCTGCAAATAACGCTGTGGTTGTGGTTTACGGTACTGTTCGCGAACTTCGCCGAGGCGATGGCTGAGGGACGCGGGAAGGCGCAGGCTGATACGCTTCGCAAATCGAAAACCGAGACGACGGCAACGTTGATCGAGGCAAACGGGAACAAGCGAACGGTCGCTGCTCCCGATCTTAGAAAAGGCGATGTCGTGTATGTTGCCGCGGGTGAGTTTATTCCGGGTGATGGTGAGGTTGTCGAGGGCGTTGCGTCGGTCGATGAATCGGCGATCACCGGCGAGTCTGCACCAGTTATTCGCGAATCAGGCGGCGACCGCTCGGCGGTGACTGGCGGAACCCGAGTTTTGTCCGACTGGATAAAGGTGAAGATCACCTCAAATCCGGGCGAAACATTTATTGACCGGATGATCGCTCTTGTCGAGGGAGCCTCGCGTCAGAAGACGCCGAACGAGATCGCTCTGAACATTTTGCTCGCCGGGCTGACGATCGTTTTTCTGTTGGCGGTGGTCACGTTACAGCCTTTCGCGATCTATTCGAACGCGACACAAACTGTTTTTGTGCTGATCTCATTGTTAGTGTGCCTTATACCGACTACGATCGGCGGCCTTTTGTCAGCGATTGGCATTGCCGGAATGGATCGTTTAATCCAGCACAATGTTCTCGCGATGTCCGGCCGGGCCGTCGAGGCAGCGGGCGACGTGAATACCCTTCTTCTCGATAAGACCGGAACAATCACTCTCGGCAATCGGCAGGCGAGTGAATTCATTCCGTTGGCCGGAATTGATGATGAGGCGTTCGCTGATGCCGCACAGCTTTCGTCGCTTGCCGATGAGACACCCGAAGGCCGCTCGATCGTTGTCTATGCGAAACAGAAGTATGGACTGCGAGGACGTGAACTGCACGAGCTTTCCACGGGTCAGGCAGAATTTATCGCGTTCACCGCGCAGACTCGTATGTCCGGCATCAATCTTGATGGACGGCAGATCCGCAAGGGAGCCGTGGATGCGATCGAGAAATATGTTCTGAGCGGTGGCCAGCAGTCACCCGCAGAACTGAGGACGGTAGTTAAGCGAATCGCTAACGCCGGTGGTACACCGCTTGTCGTTGCTGACAATCACAAACCGCTAGGCGTGATCTATTTAAAAGATATCGTCAAGGGCGGTATGCGAGAGCGATTTAATCAGCTCCGTCAGATGGGGATCAAGACAGTAATGATCACGGGCGACAATCCGCTGACGGCAGCGTCGATCGCCAAAGAAGCGGGCGTTGATGATTTTCTCGCGGAGGCGACGCCGGAAGATAAGATGGCACTCATCAAACGCGAACAGGCCGAAGGAAAGCTTGTTGCGATGACTGGTGACGGCACCAACGACGCTCCCGCACTCGCCCAGGCCGACGTCGGAGTCGCCATGAACACCGGCACCCAAGCCGCGAAAGAAGCCGGCAACATGGTCGATCTCGACAGCGATCCGACCAAACTCATCGAGGTCGTCGAGATCGGGAAGCAGCTTTTGATGACTCGCGGAGCATTAACAACATTCTCGATCGCGAACGACATTGCGAAGTACTTCGCGATCATCCCTGCGATGTTCGCGGCGACGTTTCCCGTGCTCAATGCACTCAATATCATGGGCCTCAAAACGCCGCAGTCGGCGATACTTTCGGCCGTTATTTTCAACGCGCTTGTGATCGTCGCGCTAATCCCATTGGCACTCAGAGGTGTTAGGTATCGCCCGATGTCCGCATCGTCTTTGTTACAAAGGAACTTACTAATATACGGACTCGGGGGGCTGCTCTCTCCGTTCATAGGTATTAAATTGATCGATCTGCTGATAACAGCACTCGGCTTGGCGTAAGGCTCTGGGTGGGCGAACCTCAACTCAGTACTTAGGACTTAAGACTCCAGACAAAAGGTATATGAAAGACCTTATAACATCCATACTAATGATCGTCGTTTTCACGGTTTCGCTCGGCATTCTCTATCCGCTTGCGGTTTGGGGCGTGGGTCAAGCTATGTTCCCACATCAAGCAAACGGCTCGTTGATCGTTCGCGACGGCAAAACGGTTGGCTCGGAGCTGATCGGGCAGACGTTTTCATCAGCTGGTTACTTTCATTCCCCGGCCCTCTGCCGCAGGCAATGGTTACGATGCCGGAGCTTCGAGCGGTTCGAACCTCGGGCCGACTAGCCAGAAGTTGATAGACCGGATATCCACGGATGTTGAGGCAACACAGTCGCAAAATCCGAATGCAAAGGTGCCGGCAGACCTCGTTACAACCAGCGCCTCAGGCCTTGATCCGCATATTTCACCAGCGGCCGCCGAGTTTCAGGTGCCTCGGGTTGCGAAGGAACGCAATATGACCGAATCGCAGGTTCGCGAACTGGTGAAAAAGCACACGCAGGGCCGCGACCTCGGATTTCTTGGCGAATCCCGCATCAATGTTCTGCTGCTAAACTTAGAACTGGACGCGATCAACAAATAGCGGTTATTGATCCCTATGTTTGTCGACACACAACCATCAGAAATACCCAATAAGGGCGGCGACCGTCCGTCGCCCGAGTCGCTCCTGCAGATGCTGCGGGAGAACGAGCGGGCGAAGCTGCGGGTGTACATCGGTGCGGCGGCCGGCGTCGGCAAGACGTACAAGATGCTTGAGGACGCACATCAATTGAAAGAGCAAGGAATCGATGTTGTCATTGCCGTCGTCGAGGCTCATGGACGTGCCGAGACCGAAGAGCAGATCAGAGATCTAGAAATAATCCCGCCGAAACTTATCGAGTATCGCGGCAATATTTTCGAAGAAATGGACCTCGCCGCTGTGATCGAGCGCAAACCAGCAGTCGCAGTCGTTGATGAGCTTGCCCACACCAATATCGAGGGCGCAAAAAACGAAAAGCGGTATCAGGATGTCAAAGAACTGCTCGAGAATGGGATTTCTGTGATCACCGCGGTCAATATCCAACATATCGAGTCGCTGAATGACATTGTAGTCAGGACAACTGGCGTTCAGGTGCGTGAGACGGTTCCCGACTGCTTCTTCAAAAATGCAGATGAGGTCATTGATGTTGACGTCTCGATCGACACGCTGCGAACTCGGCTTCGGCAAGGCAAGATATACTCCGTCGAGAAGATAGAACAGGCTCTCACTAACTTCTTCCGAAAGGGCAATTTGGCGACTCTGCGGGAACTCGCTCTCCGCCATGTCGCCCAGCAGCAGTCAGTCAAGGACACGGAATACCGTGAACGCGAGGGCCTGGATCATGCGGTCATCCCGGAAAAGGTCATGGTCTGCATGGCCTCGCGGGGAAGTGCGAAGAAGATCCTGCGAACTGGTTCACGCATCGCCGGTCGTTTTGCGACGGAAGATTGGTACGCGGTATACGTGGAGACACCAAATGAAGAACCAGGCCGAATCGAGCCGAAAGCATTTGCCGCACTTCAGGAAAATATCCGATTCGCAGAGACGCTGGGTGCCAAGGTCGTTAAGCTCAAGTCCACCAATGTTGCCGATGCACTGCTCGAATACGCCCGAGGAGAAGGCATCACTCACGTCATTTTCGGCCAGTCCGCCCGGACTCGTTGGGACATTTTCTGGCGCGGCTCGGTCATCAATCGCTTTCTGGCGGAGGTCAAGGACGCGGCGGTTCACGTCATCCCGGTCGAAAAAGAGGAAGGTCAGAGCAAATAACTCGCCTGTTTTGATTACCCAAACAAACTGGTGCAAAATCAAACTCGTTTGAAATGAGTGATTTGCCGCAAATAGTCATCGATCTAGCCAACGCCGTCAAGGCGGCCGGCGGCCGGGCTATGCTCAATGGCGGCTGCGTTCGCGACGCACTAATGGGCATCGAGCCAAAGGACTGGGATGTCGAAGTTTATGGCGTCGCGCCGTCGAAATTGGTTGAGGTGGTTAGTCAATTTGGCGAGGTAAATGCGGTTGGCGAAGCATTTACTGTTTACAAGGTCGGCCGAGATTTAGACGTGTCGATCCCGCGACGTGAACGAAAGGTCGGCCAAGGCCATCGAGGGTTTGCTATCGTGGGCGACCCGGATATGTCTTTTGAGGAGGCATGTTCGAGACGTGATTTTACCGTAAACGCTATTCTCAAGAACATCCTGACGGGCGAGATCGTCGATCCGTATGACGGACGATTGGACATAGAGCGGAAAGTTTTGCGAATGGTTTCGCGTAAGACGTTTGCGGAGGACAGTTTGCGAGTACTGCGCGCGGCTCAGTTTGCGGCGAGACTTGAATTTGATATTGAGACGGAAACAATTGAAGTTTGCAAAGCGATCGACGTTACCGACTTGCCGAAAGAACGTATCTGGGGCGAATTTGAAAAGCTGGTCCTGCTGGCGGAAAAGCCTTCTATCGGTTTGAAATGGCTGTATGACCTTGGTGTGACACGGCAGCTTTTCCCCGAAATGCAGGCCCTTGTCGGCGTGCCGCAGGAACCGGCTTGGCATCCCGAGGGCGACGTTGACGTTCACACGCTGATGGTCGTCGACGAGGCGCGCAAGTTGATCGACGGACTCGACCATCCGCGAAAAGTAGCAGTCATGCTGGCTGCTTTAGCACATGATTTTGGCAAGCCACCGACCACGGAATTTATCGACGGCCGCATACGGTCCAGAGGACATGATGAAGCAGGCGTCGAGCCGACGCTCTCATTCCTCGATACGTTCGGTATTTACACTCTCGACGGCTACGATGTTCGAAACCAGGTCGTCCAGCTCGTCAGGTATCATCTCAAACCGGGTGAATATTACGGTGCCAAGACTCCAGTCGGAGACGGAGCTTTCCGACGGCTTGCCCGAAAGGTCGAGGCTGATCTACTGTATCGCGTAGCAAAAGCGGACAGTCTCGGACGCAATCCTGATTGGCTTCCTAGAGAGAAGTGGTTCGACTCGAAGGCTCAGGAATGGTTCATTGGTAAGGTAAGGGAACTGCAGATCGAGAAAAAGGCTCCCGCCCCGATCCTTATGGGAAGGCACCTCATCGAACTCGGGATGAACCCTTCGCCCGGCTTTAAGCTTATTCTCGATGCGGTGTACGAGATGCAGCTGGACGGAGCCGTTACCGACCTCGCCGGGGCAGTAGAACATGCCAAGCGATTAATGACTGGGTGATGGGACCGGCGCTGTTGCGGACTCGCCCGACCTTCGGTGCAGCATAGTCGCGAAAAAGAGACTGCACAAGATGATCGCAATACTCAAATAGCCTGTGACCTCGTACCGTGCGATCGTATTGTCAGGCATTTTTATAACGATCAATCCGGCAATTACGGACGCCAAACCGACGAACATCTGCTGTACCGATGAATTAAAGCTCATAAAACTGCCGCGTCGTTCAGGTGGCACAACATTGCTGATCATTGCTTGAGCAGGAATAAACCTTCCTGCCGAGATAATAAACCATAACCCAGTAATACAAAGCACCAGATAAAAGGAGATGTGCGGCAAATTCGTGATCAGAGCGATTAACGGCACGGCCGCCAGTACGAGCGCCACAAATATTCCGTATTTGCCCACTCTGTCAGCCAGACGCCCTATAAGAGGCGATGAGATCATGGTCAACGAGCCGCCGACCATGTAAATTAATGGTGTCTGGGTCTTAGAAAAGCCCATGTTGAACTCCATGAACGGATTTATGAATGGGATTATCATAAAATGTCCCATCATCATAAAGGCCGTTAATGCTAATGCGTACATTTGACGGCTGTTTCGAAATACATCACTGATCAATTCAATTGGCCCGATCCGAGGTTCACTTTTTTCTAATAGATGGCCTTCCATTTTTGGTAGGAACTTGAGTAGAAAAGGGATAAGCACGAGTCCCATGATTACTACAAAGACGAACGGAGCGTGCCAATTAAAGAAATTTGCGATAAACAGCCCGAAAGGAACCCCAAATACCGAGGCAACCGAAAATGCCGCCATGATCATGCCCATTGCGGTCGCTCGACGTTCGTAAGGTCGAATCTGTCGACAAAAAATGCCGCCAGAAAGCCGGAGATGCCTGCTAAATGTGTACGCTGCCACCAGCATCGAGAATTGCTGTGAGCTGATATCAAAATAGGGGCATCAGATAATTTCCCAGCGGCATCATGATCATAAAGTCCATGATGTGGGTGAAATTTATCAGCGTTAGCAACAACAGAATGATTCGTTCTTTTCTTTGCATCTAAGAATATCAATTGTAACAAGTATAGTTACAGAGTAGGTGCTAGTCAAAAGATAAAGAAAAGCGGGCCTCAACTCGTGAAGCCCGCTGATTTCTGATCGGTAAAACCGATATCTTATGGCTTTCCTTCGAGAAATGCCTTCAGTCGACGTGAACGCGACGGATGTCTGAGCTTTCTCAAAGCCTTTGCCTCGATCTGACGAATGCGTTCGCGAGTAACGGCAAAATGCTGGCCGACTTCCTCAAGCGTGTGTTCAGATCCCGTATTTCCTAGTCCGAAACGCATCTTGATGACCTTTTCCTCACGTGGCGTGAGCGTTGCGAGAACTTCGTCCGTGATCTCACGCAGATTCGAGAAAGTGACAGACTCGGCCGGGTTCAGTATCGATTTATCCTCGATAAAATCGCCAAGATGCGAATCTTCTTCTTCTCCGATCGGGGTTTCCAGCGAGATTGGTTCCTGAGCGATCTTGAGTACTTTACGTACTTTTGACACGGGAATATCCATCCGCTTTGCGATCTCTTCGCTCGTTGGTTCGCGGCCGAGTTCCTGAACAAGCAGACGCGAGGTGCGGATGAGCTTGTTGATAGTCTCGATCATGTGGACCGGGATGCGGATAGTACGTGCCTGATCGGCGATCGCACGGGTGATCGCCTGACGGATCCACCACGTTGCATAGGTCGAGAATTTATATCCGCGACGCCATTCGAATTTATCTACTGCCTTCATCAAACCGATGTTTCCTTCTTGAATCAGATCCAAGAATTGCAAACCGCGGTTGGTGTATTTCTTAGCGATCGAAACGACGAGACGAAGATTGGCCTCGACCAATTCGCGTTTCGCTTTGTTAGTGTCAAACTCACCGACCGTGATCGTCTGATAAGCACGCTTAATCTCGACCATCGGCAAGCGGTACTTCTCTTCGATGCCGGCGATGACGGCCTTAGCCTCAGCGATCTTTGCGTTAAGTTCTTTCTTTTCAGGTGCCGGCGGCTTTTTCTCGAGTTTTTCTTTGGCCTTAGCGATGGCTCGTTCAGCCTTCCTCGCATCCTCGACCACCTTGCGAATCGCGGCGATAAGAACCTGTCGGGAACGTTCGGTCAGATTGAGATGTTTGATCTCGAGAGCGATGTCCAACCTATGCCGAGCAGTCTGGCGTCGCAAGCGCAGCAGTTTCTTGCCTTTCTTGCCGGCCGCTTTTTCGGTCTCGACCGTGAGGGCGTTCCACGATTTAAGCGTCGTCTGGAAGTTGTTACGGATGCTCTCAATACCCTCGAGCGTCCAACGCAGATACTCCTCAGCTTTGTCTTCCTCGATCGAGATCTCAGCTTGCTCGCTGAAAACTACAGTCTCGCGAATGCTCGCCTTTCCGGCAGCGAGATCATCACCTATCTTGAGCAACCGTTCGACCGCGATCGGGGAACGGGCGATTGCTTTGTGAGTGTGGATCTGCCCGCGTTCGATGCGTTTTGCAATCGCCACTTCGCCTTCGCGATTGAGCAAGGGCACAACTCCCATTTCACGCAGGTATAGTCGAACAGGATCGTTCGATTTGTCGAGAACACCGGCCGAGAGATCTAGATCCAAATCTTCTTCGTCAGGAGTGTCTTCTTCTTCATCTTCGTCGAGAGCGATAGCTGACGCACGCTCCAACAGCTGCGCATCGGTCTCGGCGACCGAGATATTAGCGCCCTCGAGGCGCTCTAAAACGTCTTCGATGTCGTCAGCGGACAACATGTTTTCAGGCAACTGGCGATGGAGTTCGTCCAGGCTCAGTCCTTTCTTCCGCCTGCCTAACGCCATCAGGCGATCCATTAAGTCTTCTTTTTCGTCGTAATCGGCCATATTTTGAGTAAATGCGATTTGATTAGAACGCCGTCTAAATCGTTGTTCGCAATATATTTATTAACGTTCTAGGGTCGTTAATAGTTTCATGCGGCGGCGCCGGAATCAAATCGTAAAGTATATCACAACTCGGAGATGCGCCGTTGCAGTTCGCGACGAATTTTTTCGAGGTCGAGCTGTTCATATGTGAGCTGTTTTGCGAGTTCACTGTTGCCGCTTTGCTCGGCGAGAGACGATTCGCGGCTGATCTCGGTGATCCGATTGGCAATCGCCATACTGCGAAGCGTGAAGACACAATTCTCCGCGTCATGCAGGACCTTGTCTATTACCTCATCATGAGAGCGGCGAGGCGGGCCGGTCAGCAGATTCTGAGCCAGATCAAGCATCATCTCGTCGTCGCCGATGTGGTCCATGAGAGTCTCGGGTCCGATCGGCTGCTTTTCGCCGTGGATCGCGATGAACGCCTGAAAAAGCTCGGCGGTCGCGAGATTCTCGTAGTCGCTCGGCTCGAATATCGGAAAGATAGTGTCTCGAAGCTCCGCATCAAAGACGAGCAATTCGAGCAGATGCCTCTCAGCAACGGTTATCTTGGCTCGTGCCGCACGCGAAACGCGCTGCGTGATCTGCCTAGTATCGCTACCCTGGCCCTTTGAGGCTGAATTCCAAAGCTCGCGCTTTAGAGCAGAGTCCTCGATGTGAAAATACTCCATCGCCTGGTCAAAGCTCTCGCGTTGCTGGATGTGATTTCGGATCGTAGAGATAACGGGCAGAAACTCTTCGATCGCCTCGGCCTTTTGCTTGGCGTTTGCGATGTTACGACCGGTCGTTGCGGCACGTAGAGCAAATGCGAGAAATGGCTCGGCCTTGCCTCGTAGTTGATCGTACCCATCCCTACCATTCTCTCGGACAAAATCGTCCGGGTCCTTGCCGTCCGGCAACACGAGCACCTTGATGTCGAACTCCTGCGGCAACAAGTGCTCGATGGCACGTCGGGCCGCCTTAATCCCAGCCTGATCGCCGTCGTAATTGATCACGACGCTCTTGGTGAAACGGCTCAGAAGCTTCGATTGCTCGGGTGTGAACGCGGTTCGGAGGCTGGCGGCGACGTTTGTGATGCCGAACTGTGCGAGGGCGATCAGGTCGAGATAGCCTTCGACGAGGATGCCGAATTTTCGTTTGCGGATCTCCTCTTTGCCCTGAAAGAGTCCGTAAAGGTGTTCGCCTTTTGTGTACGCTGGTGTCTCTGGCGAATTTAGATACTTCGGCTGATCATCGCCCATTGCACGTGCCCCGAAAGCGACCGGACGCCCGTTGACGTCGAGCACAGGGAACATTATTCGCCCGCGAAATCGGTCAAAGACACGTTCTTTCTCTTCGTTGACCGAGACAAGGCCAGAGATCGCGATCAGTTTCTCATCGGCCCCGAAATCCCGAAGAACACCGAGCAAACCATCCCAACCATCCGGCGAAAACCCCATTCGGAACTGCTTTTGAATCTCCTCGGAGATGCCACGTTGTTCTAAATAAGCTCGAGCCTCTTTCGCCTTTTTGCTCTTGCCTTGCAGTTCGTTTTCCCAATATTCGAGGGCGACCTGATTTAGCTCGATGACCTGATCGGCGACCTGTTTTTTCTCTTCCCGCACCTTTTTGCTGCGTTCGTAGCTTGCGTCGTCCACGGGTTCCGGCAACATCACGCCGCTGATCTCGGCAACGCGTTTGACGGCCTCGGGGAAGTTCAGGCCTTCCATCTCCATCAAAAAGTTGAAAGCTGTTCCGCCTTTACCACAGCCAAAACACTTGTAAAAACCTTTCGAAGGATTCACGGAGAAAGAAGGCGTCTTTTCCTGATGAAAAGGGCAGCATGCCATCCAATTCGCCCCTTTCTTCTTCAGATCCGCCGCATACGGCTGTATTATCCGCACCAAGTCGGCGCGGTTTTTTAGATCATCGATGACGTATTGGTCGTAAAGCATTCGGTATTTATTCGAGGTCAGTTGGCCGCAAATCCACTCGTTTATTGAGCCTTAATCCAGTCGTGAAATATTGTCGTGCCTGTAAGAGTCTGTAAACATTGGAATTAACTCTGATCTGTAGTTCCATTTCCTTGTCCCATTTTCGGGTGTCTCAGCGCGCGCACTGTGTAATTTCAGTCGTATTTAGGTCGGAAGTCTGTCCGAGATCAAAATAGCTCATAGCCGTTGCAAGTATAGCACATTAGTGCATTGATACGACTGGACACCGTTTCATTTCAATGGATAAGTGGCTGCATGACCGCTTACCTACCTGGTTAGTCTATAGATCAACAGGGCGGCCCGTTTTGTTAAGGCTGCGAGGTTTTCGACGCTTGCGGATTCGCCTTTGGCGTGGGAATTTTGTCCGCCGCCGATACCGAGGCCGTCAATGCCCGGAACGATGCCGGAGATGAAGGCGATGTCACCGGCTCCGCGGTCGCCGGGATCGAGGGCTTCGACTGGGCCGAAGCCGAGGTCGCGGCTGACCTGATCGAGCTGTTTGAGCAGGGCGTAATTGCCCTCGACAGGTGTCATCGCGGGGATCCCGTCTTCGAATGTGATCGTGGCTTTTGTTCCCGCGAGACTTTTGGCGACTATCTCACGCATCCGCGAGCGAGCTTTTTCCTTTTGTTCCTCGCTGATAAACCGCAGATCGCCTTTGACCACGACCTTGGCAGGGACCACGTTGGTCTTGCCCGACGCTGAGCCATCGGAGTCTTTGTTTGTGACGGTCGTGCCGCCAAGGAAGAGTGCGGGATTGAACGTTAGGTATTTTTCACCTCCGAGCTGAGTGCGAAATTCGTTGAGGATCCGCGACGCCTCGAAAATTGCGCCATTACCCATCGATTCTCGAAATATCTGGCTCGAATGGCCCGTTTTCGCCTCAACCTCAAGCTTCCATGAACTCGATCCGCGACGGCCAACAGTCGCTGTATTTCGCACAGTTCCCTCGAAACTAAGTGCGGCATCGCTCCGTTTTGCTGCCGCGACCATGTCGCCGCGACAGATCTCAATCGGCTCGCATGAATTTTCTTCGTCGCCAGTGAACACCACTATTATCTGAGTGTCTTTCAACAAACCGGCTGCTTTTAGAGCCTTAAGAGCAAAGAGAGCAATAACGTTCCCACCCTTCATATCAGCAACGCCGGTTCCGTAGACGGTGTTTCCCACCCGGCGGTACGGCTCACCCTTAAGTACGGTGTCGAGATGGCCGAGCAGCAGAAGGCGCTTGCCTTTCGTGCCCTTGTTTTCCGCAACCAGGTGCCCGGCACGCTTCAGTTCAGCAGGCATGTCGATCCATTTGACGGTCAGCCCGAGGGCGGCTAGTTCTTTGCTAAATACCTTGCCATCCTCTTTAACGCCAACGATATCCTCAGTCGGGCTCGAAATATTTACGGATTTTTCAAGCAGGGCGATCGCCTCGTCGTTGTGTTTGTCAACGAATTCAACGATCTTTCGCTCGTCGGCAGAGAGAGTCTGTGCCCCGAGCGGACGGGGTGAGATCGAAAGGGAAATGGCAGCAAGCAATAGTGTTGAGAAGAACTTTTTCATGTTAGTCAGTCGAGAGATGTCATTAACAGCAACGGCGCGGAGTCGATACGCGTCATATCGGCGATATAGTTGATTCCAAAGATACATTATCCTAAACTCATCTAGTATTTACTACGTATTAAGAGGTTATTAGATCTATGAAGTACCGAATTTTTATTTTCGCCGCGGTGGTATGCGTATTCACGAGTGCCACATTCGCTCAAAAAGTGCCCGACAAGCCTTTGAATCAATGGGGAAAAGAAGAATCCCTAAAGATAATCAACGAGTCAGCCTGGGCAAAGACCTATCAATCCACTGCCGGAGCGGCTGGGGCTGCAGCGGGACAAGTTGCTCGTGAGCAGGGGCAGTCAGCTGGTCGCGGTGGCAGCGATCCGCGTAGTGTCGCTCGGGATTTTGGCCCGCCGCCGATCCGAGTTCGATTACACTCTGGTTTGCCGATCCGCCAGGCGATGGTCAGGCTACAGCAGTTCGATGCCGGGTACGACAAGATGAGCGACGCTGACAAAGCGGCCTTTGACGCAGCGAAGAAGGGGTTTATCGATTGTTCGATCTGCAAGGATTACTATGTGGTCACGATCACGAAAGACCGCGATGCTGGCCGCACAACCGTGGAAGAGGGTGTGTTTCAGGGTATGTCCTTTGACGAACTAAAGGGCCAAGTCAAACTCGAGGCGGATAACGGCGAGTTTCGTGAGATCGTTCAGTTCAACGCTCCCAAGGGGCCAAACGAGATGACAGTGATGTACTTCAAACGCACAGACGCCGCCGGAAAGGCTCTGATCCGGCCGGAAACTAAGTCTTTCAAACTCACCTTTAGCTCCGATTTTAGGAGCCCGAAGAATCGTTTTGCCTATTTGATCCCGAATACGCTGGATTTTCGAGTCGATAAGATAATGATGGGCGACAAGCTGATGTTTTAGCTTGTTTCA
Source organism: Acidobacteriota bacterium (assembly GCA_016718135.1). GTDB lineage: Bacteria > Acidobacteriota > Blastocatellia > Pyrinomonadales > Pyrinomonadaceae > OLB17. The sequence goes on from JADKEF010000001.1 coordinate 71,005, forward strand.
CGTGATCTTTCAAATGCCGATGCGGCTGAAGCTGCATCGGCATTTTTTTTCGCCGATGCATAAATCCTACATTTTTGTCAGAAATTGGCAGATTCTAACGAGAGTCTCTTCGCGACTGTTGCCTTGGAAACGAGCGGTGTAAGATTTTTCACTTGAGAACGGATCGATATCAAAGAATTCTAATTTGATCGCCTAAAAGAGGAGAATATGAACCCCAAAAGTGTATTGACCTATGCCGCTGAGAATGAGGCTCGGTTTGTTTCGGTCAGGTTTACCGATCTTATTGGTTCCTGGCATCATCTGACTTTTCCTATCAGCCAGTTGTCTGAGGATAGCTTTGAAGACGGATTTGGATTTGACGCGTCTTCCTTACGAGGTTGGGCGGCGATCCACGAGTCTGACATGCTGCTCGTGCCGGATCCGTCGAGATTCTGGATCGATCCATTTACCGAGGACACAACGCTTTGCTTGATCGCAAATGCAGTTGATCCGATCACTAAGGAGGGCTACTGGCTCGATCCTCGCAGCGTCGCGGTTCGTGCTGAGAGCTATCTGAAATTCACGGGTATCGCCGACACCATTAATGTAGGCCCGGAAGCTGAGTTCTTTATCTTTGACGAAGCTCGATATCACAATAATCAGCACTCGGCCGGATTTTATGTCAATTCGGACGAAGGACACTGGAATTCCGGTCGCGAAGGCACGCCAGACAACCCGAACAACGGCTATCACATCCGTCCGAAGGAAGGTTATGTGCCGGTCGCTCCACTCGATACGCTGATCGATATTCGTAACACTATCTCGACCATCCTCGGCGAAGTCGGAATCGACGTAGAATGTCACCACCACGAGGTCGCGACAGCCGGACAATGCGAGATCGATTTTAGGTTCAATCACCTTCTGACAACCGCTGACAGCCTGATGCTGTTCAAGTACGTGGTCAAAAATACGGCTCATGCTCACGGCAAGACAGCGACGTTTATGCCAAAACCGATCTTTGGCGATAACGGTTCGGGAATGCACGTTCACCAAAGCCTGTGGAAGGACGGCAAGCCGCTTTTTGCGGGTGATCAGTACGCGGGATTGTCTGAGATGGCAAAATTTTACATCGGCGGACTGCTCAAGCATGCTCCGGCACTCGTTGCTCTCGCGGCACCAACGACCAATAGCTACAAACGCCTCGTTCCCGGCTTCGAAGCTCCGGTAAATCTCGCATACTCGGCCCGCAACCGCTCGGCCGCCGTGCGTATCCCGATGTTCTCGTCTTCGCCGAAAGCAAAGCGCCTCGAGTTTCGTCCGCCCGATCCATCGTGCAATCCGTACCTGACCTTTGCAGCTCTGCTGATGGCCGGCCTCGACGGTGTCCAGAACCGCATCGATCCGGGCGAACCGCTCGACAAGGACATCTACGATCTGCCGCCTGAAGAGCTGGCGAACGTCCCGAGCCTGCCGGGCAGCCTAGACGAAGCTCTCAAGGCCCTCGAGGACGATCACGAGTTCCTTCTTAAAGGCGACGTCTTTACCCCGGAGCTAATCGAACGCTGGATCACATACAAACGCGACAACGAGATCACGCCGCTGCGTCTCCGTCCGCATCCGCTTGAGTTTTCGATGTACTACGATATTTAGGTTGGAGAGTGGTGGACAAAAAAATGGCGGGCCGAGAGTTGGCCCGCCTTTTATTATGCCGATATCAAACCCACGTCCCCAAAACAGGGCTTGTGAGAATTTAAACGCTGAATTTGTGCGTTTGTTGCATAAAATTAAGGCTGCCTATTGGATAGGCAGCCTTTGTTAGGTGGCAAATGAGCCCTGACTACTGCTCGCAAACGCGGTAAGCAGCGATGTAGTTGGTGTTCTGCGGGAATACAGTGATTCCCTCGAAACAACTTCCACTCGTCGCGAAGCCGTTGAAATCAGCCTCTGTCCCGCTGCCACCGTCGATGGTGAAGTGCAGCGTTTTATTGAGCGGAAGGCTATTTTGATCCCAGATCCCTGTGTAGCCCGGAGCGATGGGAATGGCGATGGTGCCGCCCGTGATGAGGTCCATTTCGAAGCTCTGCTGCGAACTTGGGTAGAGTTCGCATTCGTAGAATGAGGTCAAGGCGGTGCCAGTGCAGCTCGTCACGAGATATCGGCCACCGGTGATGACATTGTTCGGATAGCGAACGGCCGGGGTGAACGAGAGCGTGTTGTTGGCCGGGTTCTGCTCGTTGCCGCTCTGGGTCGTAGCGGTTGTTTTGAGCGTCGGAGGCGTTGTCGCGACCTGAAATTCAAATGTAAAGCTGACCTGCCGCGTCTGATTGTTGCCGATATTCCCAACGTTGCAGACGATCTTATTTGAGACGATCGAGCATGTGCCTGAGCTTGCGTGAACGCCGGTCAGTTTCCCCAGAATGTGCCGCGTCGGGCTGGTCGCCGTGAGCGGAAACTCGACCGTGATGGCCACGCTCTGAGCCGTTTGATTGCCGATATTCTTAACGCGAGTCGTGTATTGATAGGGCGACTCGACGAGCGGCGTCGACGAGCCTTGCCATGTCAGAACGCTCAGATTAGGTGCCGGCGGCGGTGCTGCCAGCGTCGTGCCGTTTACGATCCCGATAACGCCGAATGCGGCGATAAACAAAAGAGCCTTAACGCTCTTGAAAGAGTAATTTTTCATTTTATTCTCCTGATTATTTGTAGTGACTATCAGGTCACGCGTGTCCTGTAACAAGAGAACGGAGCCTTCAAAAGAACCTTGCAGATTTTCTTTCCTGCGGCGGATATCGACGACGACGGGCACGTTTGGCGACGGACCGGATAAGTAATATGATGACCGTAATAACAAGTCGATAGAGAATCGAGAGGTATCCAAAATTATGTTGCGTATCGGTATATTTAGGCGATCTGCCATCATCTTTGGCGGCGTTGTCATCAGCTTCCTTGGTCTTGGGGTCTGTGTCCAAACGCATTTCGCACAGGCAACGCCGGTCACGCGGCAGGAGACACTCCGCGGCTCGGTCACGCCTGAGCGCGAGTGGTGGGACGTGTTGCACTACGACCTATCGGTTCAGTTCATGCCCGATCGCAGAATGATCCAGGGATCGAATGTGATCACATTCAAAACGCTCAAGGCCGGCTCGAAGATGCAGATAGATCTGCAGACGCCTCTAAACATCACCAGGATCATACGTGGAAATACGGACCTGAAATTCGAACGCGAAGGAAATGTGTTTTGGGTGACTTTTGACACGGAACTAGCCGCTGGCGTCGAGGACAAGATCACTATCACCTATGGCGGCCGACCGACCGAGGCTCGCAATCCGCCTTGGGAGGGCGGCATCGCCTGGGGCCGGGACGATCTCGGTAACTGGTTTATTAACACCACTTGTCAGGGAATCGGAGCGAGTATCTGGTGGCCAAATAAAGATATCGGCTACGACGAACCTGACCGCGGAATGAACATCAACTTGACCGTCCCCGACGATCTCGTCGCGGTATCAAACGGCCGTCTGAAAGGTGTCGATAGCGATGCTAACGCAAAAACGAAGACCTTTCATTGGGTAGTGACAAGCCCGATCAACAACTATGGCGTCAACGCGAATATCGGCAATTATGTGAGTTGGTCCGAGAAATACGAGGGCGTCAGCGGCACGCTCGACCTTAGCTATTACGTCTTGCCGCACCAGAAAGAGCAGGCGATGAAAACCTTTCAGGAAGTGCCGCGGATGCTCAAGGCATTTGAGCATTGGTTTGGGCCGTATCCTTGGTATGAGGACGGTTATAAGCTCGTCACGGTTTCGTATCCGGGAATGGAGCATCAGAGCTCGGTGACGTATGGTAATTATTTTCGCAACGGCTATCGGGCGCGAAATCCAAGTCCGGGAGCAGATGTTGGAATGAAGTTCGATTTCATCATCGTCCACGAGTCTGGCCATGAGTGGTTCGGTAACAACATCTCGATGAGGGACGCTGCCGATATGTGGATACACGAGGGGTTTACCAATTATTCGGAAAATCTCTTTGTCGAATACTTTTGGGGTAAGGAACAAGGCTCCGAATACGTGATTGGCACCCGTCGAGGCATCAGAAACGCTAGTCCGGTGATCGGTACATATGGCACGAACCGCGAAGGCTCGGGCGATATGTACCCGAAGGGCGGCAACCTACTGCATACCGTCCGGCAAATCGTCAACGACGACGCAAAATGGCGTTCGATCCTGATCGGCCTCAACCGCGATTTCCGACGTCAGACAGTGACGACTAAGCAGGTCGAATCTTATATTTCCAGACAGGCGGGCATCGATCTCAGCAAAGTCTTTGATCAATACCTCCGCGACGTGCGCATCCCACTGCTTCAGTACAAGATCGCGGGTGACAAACTTACCTTCAAATGGGATCGCGTTGCGGCAGGATTTGATATGCCCGTCAAAGTTGCGATAAATGGCAAAGAAATGTGGCTCAAGCCAACCGACAATCCCCAGACGATAACATACACAGCCCAGATAAATACGTTCGTCGCGGATAGGAACCTCTATATCGAGACAAAGGTGCAGGATTGACGCACGTACCTTTGCTAAACGGGACGTGAGATGTGTTTGACCCATCTGTAGACAAACGCTAAACTTGGTTGAGTGTGGTGAGTTATTGCGACTTGCGGCCACGTAAAATAAACGGCTAAACAGCATGAGTTGACCAAATATTTGACGAAACTCTGTGCTTGTTTGGGCACGGAGTTTTTTGATTTATGAGTGCATTTCTCGATCTGTTAAAGGAAAAGATCATCGTCTTTGACGGTGCGATGGGGACATATTTGCAGTCGCTCGATCTGTCGATCGACGAATGGGGCGGCCCGGCGTTTGAGAATTGCTCGGAAAATCTGCTCTACACGCGGCCGGACGCGATCGAGTCGGTTCACAAGGCTTTTTTGGACGTTGGCTGTGACGTGATCGAGACGAACAGCTTTGGCGGCAGCGAGGTCGTTTTGACTGAGTTTGGCATCGCGGACAAGACCTACGACGTCAATCTGCGAGCGGCACAGCTGGCGAAACGGATCGCGGGTGACTATTCGACATACGACAAGCCAAGGTTTGTTGCAGGTTCGATCGGCCCCGGAACGAAGCTGCCCACGCTTGGCCATATCACCTATCCGGCATTGAAAGATGCGTATCGAGAGCAGATTCGCGGGCTGGTCGATGGCGGCAGCGATCTGTTGCTTGTCGAGACGTGTCAGGACCTTTTACAGACCAAGGCAGCTTTGGCAGCGATCTTTGAACACTTTGAGAAGAACAAGATCCGCATTCCGGTTATCGCACAGGTTACGATCGAAGTTTTTGGCACGATGCTTAACGGAACCGAGATCGGTGCGGCATTGACTGCACTCGAACCGTTTCCGATCGACGTCATCGGCATGAACTGCGGCACCGGCCCGAAGCAGATGGCCGACAGTCTGCGGCATCTTTGCGAAAATTCACCTATCCCCGTTTCGGTGCTTCCGAATGCCGGCTTGCCTGAAGTAAAGGACGGTCAGCAGCATTATGATGAGACGCCGGACAGCTTTGCCGCTCAGGTTGAGCATTTTGCGCGTGATTTTGGAGCGAACATTGTCGGCGGCTGCTGTGGCACGACGCCCGAGCATCTGCGGCAGGTCATCGAGCGAGTTGGCGGAATGTCGCCGAAAGAGCGAAACGCAAAGCTCGCACCGTCTGCTTCGTCGATCTATTTCCAACAGCCATACACTCAAGACGCTTCGTTCCTCATTGTCGGCGAACGGGTCAATGCATCCGGCTCCAAGAAGATGCGTGACCTGCTCGATGCCGAGGATTGGGATGGCCTGGTCAATCTTGCCAAATCGCAGGAAAAAGAAGGTGCACATATTCTCGACGTCAACGTCGATTTTGTAGGCCGCGATGGCGTTGCGGATATGCACACGCTTGCCGCTAGGCTGGCTACTGCGGTCAAGATCCCGCTGATGTTCGACTCGACCGAGTGGGAAAAAATGGAAGCCGGGCTCGAACACGCGGGCGGTAAGTCGATCCTCAATTCGACCAATTACGAAGACGGCGAACCACGATTTCTGAAAGTGCTTGGCCTCGCAAAAGAGTTTGGAGCAAGCGTCGTCATTGGCCTGATCGACGAGGACGGCATGGCACGTTCGTACGACGATAAGATCAGGATCGCCCGTCGAGCTTACAAACAGGCGACCGAGTTTGGCATTCCCGGCCACGATATCTTCTTCGATCCGCTCGCTCTGCCGATCTCGACCGGCATCGAGGAAGACCGCAAGAATGCTGTGGAGACGATCAACGCGATCAAGCAGATCCACGAAGAGCTTCCGGAAGCCAACATCATCCTTGGGGTTTCAAACATCTCGTTCGGATTGAATCCGGCCGCTCGCGTCGTCCTCAATTCCGTATTCTTGCACGACTGCGTGGAGGCCGGAATGAACTCGGCAATCGTCAATGCGTCGAAGATCTTGCCGCTCATGCGGTTTAGCGAGCACGAGATCGATACCGCTCGCGATCTGATCTACGACCGGCGAAAATTCGAAGGCGATATTTGCACGTACGACCCGCTCGGCGAATTTTCGACGATGTTCGAGGGCAAATCGGCACAGTCGATCAAGCCCGACATCTCAAATCTGCCGATCGAGGAAAAGCTCAAACACCACATAATCGACGGCGAACGGATCGGTTTGGAAGATTCGCTCAAGGTCGCCCTCGAAAAGTATCCGCCTCTTGAGATCATCAATGACATCTTGCTTGATGGTATGAAAACCGTTGGCGATCTATTTGGAAGCGGCCAGATGCAGTTGCCGTTCGTATTACAGTCTGCCGAGTCGATGAAGGCTGCTGTGAAGTTCCTCGAACCATTCATGGAAAAGGTCGAGGGCTCGAACAAAGGCGTCCTTGTTCTCGCGACCGTCAAAGGTGATGTCCATGATATTGGCAAAAATCTCGTCGATATTATTCTCACCAACAACGGCTACAAGGTAGTAAATCTAGGCATCAAACAGCCGATCGACGATATTTTGCGTGCAGCCGAAGAGAACAATTGCGACGCGATCGGCATGAGCGGTTTGCTGGTAAAATCTACGCTCATCATGCGGGACAACCTCGAATTGATGAACGAACGCGGCATTAATGTTCCTGTCATTCTCGGCGGGGCCGCACTAAATCGCCGCTATGTCGATGCGGATCTAATACCGCTGTACAACGGTAAGTTGTTTTACGCTCGCGATGCGTTTGACGGCCTGCACGCTATGGACGAGCTAACTCAGTCAGAACCACCTGCGGTAGCGGGTGGTTTACCGCAGGCCAAAAGTGCCGGCGCAGGCTTCGATAGCGATGTTCAAACACCCGCTAACTCCGCTGGTTCCGACTCAAGCATCGAGACCATCACCGATGCCGAAGACCTCGTTGGAGAAGACGCCAAGCTCGGCAAGGCGGCTGCTCGGGTATCGACGCGTTCATCAGGTGACACCACGCACACGAATCGTTCTGAGGTCGCGTCGATCGAACAGTTGCCAAAAGCTCCGTTCTACGGTTCAAAGGTCGTCGAAATAACGGATCTGACCAAGGTTTTCGACTTCATCAACGAGACCGCACTCTTCAAAGGCCAGTGGCAGTACAAGCAGGGCCGTAAGACTCCGGAAGAATACAAGGCGATCCTCGAAGAGACGGTTTACCCGAAATTCAAAGAGATCAAGGCTCAGGCGAGCCGTGAAAAATTGCTCGAGGCAAAGCTCGTTTACGGCTACTTTCCGTGTCAGTCGAGCGGTAACGATCTGATCATTTATCAGGACGACGAAAAGACGGAACGGATGAGATTTACGTTCCCCCGTCAGCCTGTTGATCAACGCGGCGGTAAGAATCTATGTCTCGCTGATTTCTTCGCGTCGGTCGATTCGGGCAAGACGGACGTGGTTGCGTTCGATCTCGTCACGATGGGCCGCAAGGCCAGCGAGCATTCGGCAAAGCTCTTTAAGTCGGATAACTACACTGATTACCTCCTTTTCCACGGCCTGTCGGTCGAGTCTGCCGAGGCCCTGGCGGAGATGTGGCATAAGCGAATTCGAGAAGAACTCGGCATCGCCGACAGCGACGCTCCGGAGATGGCAAAGCTGTTTCATCAGGGCTATCAGGGCTCGCGATTCAGCTTTGGGTATCCCGCCTGCCCGAATATCGAGGACCAGACCAAACTATTCGAACTTCTCCAGCCTGAGCGTATCGATGTCGAGCTCACCGAAGAGTTCATGCTCGAACCTGAGCAATCCACCTCGGCCATTATCGTTCACCATCCGGAGGCGAAGTATTTCGGAATCGAATAGAGCAATGGCTGATCTTGAAAAGAAATCAGTTGAGGCTATCGCTCCGCGAGACCGGTTTGGTGTCTTGGTGCCGACACCTGAGGAGATTGGGGTGCTCACGACGACCGAGCGGATGGCATTTCGCCTGACGCATCGGATGAATCTCGGACGTTGGAAGCGGCTGATGACCTTTTGCCAAAGGCACATCGGAAGCCTCTGGATCTACCTCGCTACATACAATCTGATGAACGTTTTCGGCATCGAGAATGTCGAGAATACTGACCCTAACAAACCGCTGATCCTCGTCGCCAACCATCGCTCGTTCTTCGACATGTACACCGTGTCGAGCGTACTTTTCCGCCGGACAAAGCGGCCAATGGAGCTGTATTTTCCGGTTCGCGGCAAGTTCTTTTACGATAACCCCATCGGTTGGTTCGTCAACTTCATCATGGGCTGGATGTCGATGTATCCGCCTTTTTTTCGCGAGGACGGCGAAGCCCGAAAGAGGGAATTCGACAAATACTCGATGCGTAGGTTGGTCGAGATCTGCAGTGCTCCCCACCAAAACGTGGTCGGCTTTCACCCCGAAGGTAAACGAAATCTAACCGGCGGAGCCTATGACTTGTTGCCTGCTCAGCCCGGCATCGGCAAAGTGATCTACGCCGCGAAACCGCAAGTCGTTCCGGTTTTCATCGCTGGCCTTGGCAACGACCTGCCAAAGCAGATCCTCGGCAATTGGGCTGGAGGCGAAAAGGTCCGTATATGGTTCGGCGAGCCGATCGATCTGACCCCGTTTTACGAAAAGGGCGATAGGCTACGGACCCACAAGGAGATCGCTGATTTTCTGATGTCGAAGATCGGAGAGCTTGGTGAGAAAGACCGCGAGCTGATTACTGCTTCGACGGCGGAGCCGAGTTAGAGTTTGTTTCGTTAGCTGCAACCTGGGTTGGCGGATCGCCCAGTTTTTGCATTTCCTCGGGTGACTGCCAGCCAGCTTTCTTTAGAAGATCGAGAGCGAACTTGACCGGAACGGCCATGTTTGCGGCTGTGTTTTCGGTAAAACTCCAAAGTTAATTCCAATGACCTTACCGCCCTGGCCGAATAGTGGAGCTCCGGAGCCACCTTCCGCAGTCTTGGCGTCGTGGACGATGCGGTTTGCGTCGAGGTCGGTGATGAAGCCCTGAGTGAGTAGCGGAACGATCTTTTGCGATTGCGCTAGGAAGTTGATCAGGTTTGTGCGCGAGTTTCCGAAACGCTGGTTGATCGATTTCGCCTCGTTATCATCGACCATCGCGAGCAGACGGTCGGGGCCGCTCGGATAGCCCATTGTGACTACTGTTTTGCCGATCGCGGCCGAGATCAGATCGGTGTCGAGAGGTATGGTTGGAAAGTCGGCCGGGAGCATCGCAGGATCGATCGTGCCGACGGCGACGTCTTCGCGGCCACCGAGCTGGCGCACTTTTACTGGAAATGGCTGGGCGAGATTAGGGAAGTAGAGCACCAGACGCTTCAGACGTGCACGGCCATTAGCAGCTGCCATCATTTGCTTGACGTTGTCGTCCTCTTCCCACGGCTGCACGACGTGGCGATTGGTCACGATATAACCGCCGCCGACGTGAAAGCCCGTCCCGATAAAATCATACTCCACCGTCGAACCATTGCCCTCGGTCGTCAAACCGATCTGCGGAGGCATCGCCGGACGGCTCGGATCCTCAGTCTGCATTGGCTCATATGGATTTGGCCGGAACGATTGCGGATCGGCATATCGCAGAACCTTGCCGCTTCGTTTATCGACCAGATCGTACACGCCGACGATCAAGGCGACCGCACCGCCGTAATCGACTCGCAGATTCTGCGCCAGTGAGACCTGTTTCATCAGGTCTTTGTTCGTCTTGTCGAGTTCGCCGATCTGATCGCTGGTTTGGCCGAGCTTTTCTTCAAGTTTGCTGATAATGGCGCTTTGCTGTTCTGACTGCTTTCGGCTTTGGCGAAGCTCATTGTTGACTGCGAATCCGATGTACAACACGCCGGTGATAAAGGCGATCACCAGGACCAGAGCGATCAGCTTTGACGTTAGAGATATCTCACGCGAGAGCTCTCTTACGAATTCGCGAAGAAATGCCTTGGCGTCATCACGCTTGCCGGTACTTGCAGATTCGAGTGCTGCTTCCTCGATAAATCGCGAGATCTGCGGTTGTTCGCGATTGGTGCGGATGAGTGAGGATTTTGTTTCGAGCGAGAAAAAGGCAAATGCTATCTCGGAATCAGGAACCTCGATCACGTCGCCGTCGGTCACCGCAATATACCGGCGGATCGGGCTATGATTGATCTGTAGGTTGAGGCCCTGGGCAAACTCGACGATACGGTAAGTGCCGTCGGTGCTCTCAAGCTCAAACCAAATGCCGCTCTCGTTCGAATCAGGTGTGTATATCTGCAGATCGGCCGTCTCGTCAGAACCGATTCGAATACGTTCCTGAGAGAAAAATTCGGTACGCTTTTCAGTCCCGACCGTGATGTGGATGATAATGCCGACTGCCATGGTAAATCAGACGTTTCGTCGATGAAATTCTAACATAATAGCGGTAGAAAATCTGAAGAATAAGATGTGCCCGCGAAACACGCGAAAAGACGCAGAAAAAGGAACGGCTGTTTTCTCTTTTTCGCGTTCTTTCGCGTATTTCGCGGGCAATTTCTTTTCTGGTAGCCTATTAAAATGGCAAAGCCGAAATTCATCACCGACCGCGGAGAACTCGAAAAACTCGCCCCAATGCTCAAGGCTCCGATCAAGCGGCAGGTCTTTGTCTGCACCGGCAAATCGTGCTCAGCCGTCGGCGGACAGGAAGTGATGGCCGAATTCTCCCGTATTCTGACCGAAAAAGGCCTCCGCCAGGGCAAAGAATCAAAAGGCCGCAACCCGCTCGGCGAGATCGTCCTAACCGAATGCCACTCCATCGGCTTCTGCTCCATCGGCACCGCCGTCATGGTCTACCCCGACGGCACCATGTACGGCCAAGTCCAGCCGGAGGATGCGGCGGAGATCGTAGAGGAGCATTTGGAGAAAGGGAAGGTTGTGGAGAGACTCGCCCTTATCAAACTTTAGGACGTTACAACGGCATGAAAGGCAAAGATTTCTTGGACCATCCCGATGTGAAGAAACTGTACGCTTCCGTGTTCGGAAACATTGAGCATGAATCCGATCGCGGTGCGGTCCTAATTGCGCAAGAGATAATTAGTAATGAGCTTGCAGCGATGTTTCATTCACTTGCCCCAACAAGTATGTCCGCCAAGAGGGTTAAGGAGCTTCTAAAATACCCAGGGTTGCTCGCAACTTTTTCCGCAAGATCGGAAATGGCTTACCTTGCCGGGTTCATCGGCCAAAATATTTTCGACGCAATTAACGTCATTCGAAGCATTCGGAACGATGCAGCTCATGCTTCACAGTCATTTTCCTTAGAGCCGTATAGACCCAAACTTGTCGAGGCATATCGAGAACTGGGCGACCTAGGCGGCACGAGTATGGAAGATTTCCTCAGGTACATGGCGATAAAATTGTACCTTGAGCCATTCGCAGATTTGATAGTAGAGGACTTTGCCAACCATGAATACGAAGGACTTAGAAGCGCATTCAAGGATCGTGATGAAGTAATTGACCATATCCGGGAACACCACGACTCACTAGAGGTAGCGAAAAGCAAACTCGCAAAGGTTGAGTTGGGAATGGCCGTCATATTGCTCTGCGGTTTGATAATCTACTCAAGAGATCGTATTCTTGCGAAGCGATTAGCGTCCACAAACTGCAACGAATCTCCTTCATAATCCCTTTCCTTGATTAGCCTCTCATCACACCCAATATCTCATCCACCACCTTCTTGGCATCGCCAAACAGCATCAGCGTATTGTCTTTGTAGAACAGCGGGTTATCGACGCCGGCGTAGCCGCTGGCCATACCGCGTTTCATGACGATGCAGTGGCGGGCGTTCCAGACGTGGAGGACGGGCATGCCGGCGATGGGTGAGCCGGGGTCGTCCATGGCTGAGGGGTTGACGATGTCGTTGGCACCGATGACCCAGGCGACGTCGGTCGATGGGAAATCGTCGTTGACCTCTTCCATTTCGAAGACGATGTCGTACGGGATATTCGCCTCGGCGAGCAGGACGTTCATGTGGCCGGGCAGGCGTCCGGCGACCGGATGGATCGCGAATTTCACGTCCACGCCTTTTTCTTTCAGGATCTTGCAAACCTCAGCTAGCGAATGCTGAGCCTGAGCCACCGCGAGGCCGTAGCCGGGGACGATGATGACTTTTTCGCGTCGAGCAACAGTTCAGTGGCTCCACCGGCATCGACGGAATGAACGTCGCCTGCGGGTGCCGCGGCTGAACTCGTACTCGAACTACTGTCAGTTCCAAATCCACCGAGCATCACACTGACGAACGAGCGGTTCATGCCTTGACACATGATATAGCTGAGGATCGCTCCGCTTGCTCCGACCAATGCACCGGTAATGATAAGCAGGTCATTGCCGAGCATGAAGCCCGCCGCCGCCGCCGCCCAGCCGGAATAGCTGTTCAGCATCGAAACGACCACCGGCATATCCGCACCGCCGATCGCCATGATGAAATGCACACCGAGGATTCCCGCAACTACGGTCCCGATCAGGAGCGGCCATTGTCCGGACGCCGTATCAGGAGACATTAGAAAGGCAGCTCCAAGCCCGATCGTGCCGATAAGCATGATCAGATTGATCACATGGCGCCCGGGGAGCATGAACGGTTTGCCGCCGATCGTTCCGCGAAGCTTGAGAAATGCGATGACCGACCCTGTAAATGTGACCGCCCCGATAATAACGCCCAGAAAGATCTCGACCAGGTGCAATGTGTGCTCGCCCGAAGACATTGCCTTATGCGGCCCTAGATAAGTCGCGAACCCAACCAAAACGGCTGCCAGACCAACGAAGCTGTGCAGCATCGCCACCAACTCTGGCATGGAGGTCATCTGCACACGAGCCGCGAGGATCGCTCCGATGACGAGACCTGGGATCAGTGCTGCAGCAAGAACGGCATAATTCCCGTCCTTCATCGCGAAAACAGTTGCGACCAGCGCAATGATCATTCCGAGGATGCCGTATAGGTTTCCGCGCCTGGCAGTCGACTGTTGCGACAACCCGCCCAGACTCAAAATAAACAACGCACTCGCGGCGATGTAGGCGACTGTAATTAGGCTTTGGCTCATTTAATTTGACGTTACGATCACGATATCGCCGGGTGAAATCGTTTCAAGTGCCGCTAATGCCTGCGGTACCAGTGGCTTTAGAAACGGATACGTGCTTCTGCCCGCTCGAAAAACGAGTATCGCGATATCGAAATTTTCAATATTCTGCTGAAACCTAAGATTCTGATCGACGGTTATCAAAACATCGAAGACCGGTGATGCCGCCGCAAGCAGTGTTCCGTTTTTCAGCCCTTTGAATCCAGCTTCATCGATCGTTGAGACCGTATGGCCGACAAGATCGGGTTTCAAATAGTTAGTTACACACTCATCAAGCAGCAAGTTCATATCCGACGAGTAGCTGCTCCTTCGATTCTTCAAGAACGGCGGTCACCTGCTCGCGCCCAACCGTCGGATACTGCTCTAAAAACTGCTCTATCGACTCACCCGTTTCAAGCGAATCGAACAAATTCTGAATTGGAACGCGCGTGCAACGAAAAACCGGTGTGCCGCCAAGCTTTTCGGGGTCAATTTCTACAAGGTTGTGATCGACATCGTTCATATATTCGCCAACTCTACCACGCGGGTCACTGTTGCAAGTGCGATCGGAAAGGGCCCCTCGACAAAATAGCCCTGTGTTCCAACACGAATGCGGTGCCGGTGCTCGGTACGGCGGAGATCATCATTCAGGATAAACATTCGAGCAGTACCTTCAACGTTAGCCACAGTATTCTCCGGCAGCAATTCTCCGTCACTGTCAAGAAAGACGGGGTAGATTGCCCAGATTTGCTTAGATTCTAGCTCTTCAATCGTTGGCTGGGCATATTTCCAGTCGCTTCGGAATCCCTGCATGGGAGGTCCGCTTTTTCGGCCGCCTTCCTCCGGCGACAGGAAGCGGTATCGAACTTCAAAATCATTTCGTAACTGACCAAAATCCATCTACTTTCTAAACATCGCCAACATGCGATTAGTTACGAGGAATCCGCCGGCGATATTGATCGCGGCGACCAGGACGGCGATCGCTCCGAGTATCGTAGTCACGCTTAGATCGGTGCCGATCAACTGGAGCATGCCGCCTACTAAAATGATGCCGCTGATGGCGTTAGTGACGCTCATGAGCGGGGTGTGCAGAGCGGGTTTGACGCTCCAGACGACCTGAAAGCCGACGAAGCACGCGAGAATAAAAACTGTCAGATGGCTCAGCGTATCGCCTCCGGCCGCTTTTACTTCGGACGGGACCAGGAAGCCAATACCAAATAACACAACGCCAGCGACGGCCAGCACCCACGGGTTGATGCCATTGGATTCACCGTGTCCGTGGCCCTTTGAGGCAGCCTTGGCGACAGCGACGCTGGCCGAACTTTTTGTCGGAACGCCGGGTTCCGGCGGCGGTGCTGCAGTAACGGCAACGGCCGGTGGCGGCCACATCATCTTGCCTTCGTGCAGGACGATGGCACCGCGGACGACTTCGTCTTCGAGATTGATGTGGAGTTCCGCATCGGAAGACTCGCTCGCTACGCCTCCGGCTTCTGCGACCGGAGCCTTGGCAAGGTCCGTCAGCAGAGCAACGATGCATGCTCCATAAAGCTGTGACGACATTGAAGCCATTCTGGATGGCAGGTCCGTGTAGCCGATGATTGAAACGCCTTTGTGTTTGACGACGGTTCCGGGTTCGGTGAGGACGCAATTGCCGCCTTGTTCGGCGGCGAGATCGACTATGACGGAGCCTGGTTTCATCGATTCGACCATGCCCTGTGTGATCAGTTTGGGGGCAGGTTTGCCGGGAATCAAAGCAGTAGTGACGATGATATCGACCTGCATCGCCTGAGCGGCAAAAAGAGCCATCTCAGCTTTGAGAAAGTCGTCCGACATCTGCTTGGCGTAACCGCCTTTGGCCTCCCCTTCTTCTTTGACGTCGAGTTCGAGAAATTCAGCCCCCATGGAGGCTACCTGATCTTTCGTAGCCGAACGCGGGTCGAATGCCCGTACGATCGCTCCGAGACCTTTTGCCGCACCGATCGCAGAGAGTCCGGCGACACCGGCACCGATGATCAAGACCTTTGCCGGATCGATCTTTCCGGCTGCGGTGATCTGTCCTGTGAAGAATCTGGGAAAGTGGTTCGCGGCCTCGATGATCGCTCGATAACCAGCGATATTTGCCATCGCGGAAAGTGTGTCCATCTTCTGAGCACGCGTAATTCGCGGGACACAGTCCATGGCGAAGACCGTGGCTTTTCGTTTCGCCATTCGGTCTAGCATTTCCTTATTCTGGGCGGGCCAGATGAACCCGACGAGCGTCGCACCTTCGTTCAAAAGATCTGCCTCGTGAAAGCCGAGTTCCTTATTCTCCTCGGGCGGGCGAACCTTCATTATCACGTCCGACGCGGCCCAAAGCTCTTTGGTATCTTCAATTACCGTCGCACCGGCCTCGCGGTATTCGCTGTCGATGGTGTTGATGCCATGCCCGGCGTGCGATTCGATAACTACGTCGAATCCCAGCTTCTTCAGTTTCAAAACAGTTTGCGGAGTAGCGGCAACGCGCTTTTCGCCCGGATGTATCTCTTTTGGAATACCTATCGTGGTCATATTTTGTCGCGCCTGAGCGTAAAGTTCGAGGATGAGTCTTTACCAAATATATTCGATAACCGCGTCAGAGACAAACCGGCCTGCGCCGTGGGCGAATAAGTTTTTGACTAAGCATATCTACATCTTCTGCAATGCGATATTTACGATGGCGTCGGGAGCCGGAGTGCGGTTGTACGATATCCAGTATCCGGCCTTCGGGAACCGAAGCATCTTGAAGATACTTCCGTCGGGCTTGGCTTCTACATCCTCGCCCAATACAGTCCTTGGGAGCGGAGCGTCCTTTAGCTCACCTGAAAAGGTGATCATAATGGCTGTCACTGTCTTCTCAGGACCGTAATAGAACTGTGCCGATTCGGCGTCTGAGAAGGTGTAAAGATCCATGGTGTCGGACTTGTCCTTGGGATTGCCGAGCTTGTTTCTGACGTCGTTCGTTGCCATGCCGATCGCGATGCCTCGATAATCGGACATTCCTTTATTCTCCTTTACCGGCGTTGGTTGTGGGACAACGGTCAAGGCAAACATTGGCTTTTCAACAAAACTACTAAGGCCTAAGACGCAAACAATCAGAACGACAACGGTTAAAACACGGACCATAGGTAATAACATCGCGAAATTCCTCCTCTAAGATGGCGGGAGTCATCTGCATTAGAAAGTCGTAATTGCGCGAAGTATATACCCAAACGAAAAAACGCGCAATCGCCATTTAGACGACCGCGCGATCCTAATTGCTTGAGCTGGCCTCTAAGGAACTACGACTGTTACAGAGGTCGGTCTGCCCTTTGCGACATAACTCGCAAGAGCAGTCTCCGCCGGGCCTTTAGCAACACTTCCATCAGCCGCCGAGAACTTCGATCCGTGCGATGGGCAAGCTAGCTGCTTGGTCGCGTGGTCATAGCCAAGGACGCCGCGTTTGTGCGTGCATCGGGCCGAATAAGCAACGAATTTGGCATCTTCAGTGCGGATGACGATCAATTTCCCTGCGGTCGAATCGATGATCTGCGAACCGCCAATCTTGGCGAGCGGCCCGTCGGCTGCAATCGGGACCGTGACGTCTTCAAATGCGACGGCTGCGCTAAGAGAAGAAACGGTCAACACAGTGCTACCCGCGACAAGGCCTGCCTTTACTAAAAACTCGCGGCGTCCCATGCACGCCTTGGTTTCAACACAATCTTTCATTAAATAAATCCTCCGTGGATGTTTGATGCAGACTTGAACAATGCAGTCTAAAAGGTACGACAAAATTGCCCTTAACGCACGAATTTCACCAGCGATCCGCCGAAAAGAATATATAACGTGCATAGGATCAACTCGCCAACCCCCACGGCGACGATGAATTTCCAGAATTTCATCCTAGTGGTCCCGGCCAGATAGCAGACCAGGTCGGTTGGGACAAAAGGGAAGAATGCCCAGCCGGCAACGAAAAGGAAACCGAGAGGGTGCTCGAGTTTTTGCTTGATCTTCCTGGTCATCTCCGGCTTATGATTCTCAAAATAATCATCAAAGCCAAGAAACTCGGAGAAATAGTAGATCATGGTCGAAGAGAGCAAGATCCCGATCATCGAAACTGCCAGCACAGAGAAAGGCTGCTCCGGAAACAAGATCGTGCCCGCTAGAACCAACGGTGTGCTGGGTAGCAAAGTGAAGCCTCGGAATGTCGAAAAAAGAAAATAGATCAGCCAGATGACCCCACCGAAACGAAGCATGAATGCCGCCATATTCTCAGCGGTAAGTGTACTCGGAGAATAAATATACGATCCTACGCCGGCCACGACGATCGCGATCCACAACACTAGGAAAATCTTGCGGAGGATCGAAGTTGATCTTGAAAGCTCTAAATTCACAGACTTTAATAATCAATAGGCCGTGAGAATAATCTCACGGCCCGGCGATAAAAACGAGCTAACGAATTCGCCTATTTCTTCTCCATGATCCCTTTCAGACTATCGAGGCCGTCGGCAAAATCCTTTCCGATCAATGCGTCCATATCCATGACCACGAGCATGATATTCATAGGACGCGGGAACGTAGTCGTGAATCCCCATTTTACCTTTGTCTGCGATTCGCTCACAGACTCAAGAATGAGAAACGAATCGGCCTTTGATTCGAACGGTTTGATAAATCGCAGCTCGGTCTCCATCCGCTCATTTTCGACAAGCTTCTTGATCTCTTGCTCGCCTTCGCCAACCTCTTCGGACTGTCCCGTCCAGTGAGTCACAAACCCGACGGTGCCGTCCGTTCCACGGAATTCCTGCTTCATCGTCGGCTCTTTTTTGAACCATGGTCCCCAATCGTTCTGATTCTTGAGGATCTTGACGTAGTTATAGACATCGGCCCTAGGCTTATTGATGGTGATCTCGCGCTCGACTTTGCAGTCGGTCTTTGCGACAAAGGAAGTGACCGCAACCGCGGCAATAAGCAAGAAGACAATGCCGACTAAAGCGATGATGAGTTTCTTGATCATACAGATCTCCGGAATGTAAATTTCCGGCAACTATAAATCAAAATCCGCGGAATCTCAATTTGAGACTCCGCGGAAATATTCGTTCTACCGGTTGTTATGCCGCGGTTGACAAAGTTTCCATATCCGGCTTCCAGCGAAGAACCGGTTTCCTCGCTGCCGTCGCTTCGTCGAGCCTACCAATTCGCGTCGAATGTGGAGCATTGATGACGAGCTGCGGATCTTCCTGAGCTTCGCGATCGATGTCGATCATTGCTTCGATAAAGGCGTCGAGATCTGCGCGGCCAACGGATTCGGTTGGCTCGATGAGCATCGCTCCTTCGACGACCAGAGGGAAGTAGACTGTCATAGGGTGGAATCCGTAGTCGATCAGGCGTTTTGCAATGTCGAGCGTGACAACACCTTTCTTCGACTGGTTCTTATGCGAAAAGATCGCTTCATGCATACAGTCAGACTCGAAAGGCTTGTCGTACGCCTCTTTGAGAGCATTCGAGACATAGCGTGCATTCAGAACCGCAACCTCAGTCGCCTCTTTTAGGCCGTCGTTGCCGTGCGTATATATGTAGGAAAGAGCGCGAACCATCATTCCGAAGTTGCCATAGAAAGCTTTCACCCTGCCTATCGAACCCGGATAATCGTAATTTAAATGATATCGTTCACCGTCTTTTTCGATCTTAGGCGTAGGTAAGAATGGGGCAAGATCTGCCGAACACAAACACGGTCCGCATCCAGGACCACCGCCGCCGTGTGGCGTTGAGAAAGTTTTGTGTAGATTCAGATGGATCACATCGACACCCATGTCGCCCGGACGAGCGATGCCGACGAGGGCATTCATATTGGCTCCGTCCATGTAGACGAGACCGCCGGCCGCGTGGATCGTTTCACAGATCTCTTTGATATCAGTCTCAAAAATGCCGCATGTGTTCGGATTGGTAAGCATCAATCCTGCAACACCGCCTTCGCTACACAATTCCCGCAAATGGGCCATATCGGTCAGACCATCTGCGGTCGCACGGATCGTTTTGACTTTGAATCCAGACATTGCTGCAGACGCAGGATTAGTGCCGTGGGCAGATTCCGGAATAAGCATAACGCGCCTGTCCTTCGACGCCTCGCCATCCCGATGATCCAAGAATGCACGGATCAACATAACGCCCGTCATCTCGCCCTGAGCACCTGCGGCGGGCTGGAGCGAAATTCCCGGCAAACCTGTGATCTCGCAAAGGTCTTCCTGAAGTTTGTAGATCAACTCCAATGCCCCTTGCGATTCTTCCTCGGGAGCCAGCGGATGCAGATTTGCAAATCCGCCGATCCTTGCCGTTTTCTCATTGAGCCTCGAATTGTACTTCATCGTGCACGACCCGAGCGGATACATGCCGAGGTCGATCGAGTAGTTCCAAGTCGAGATCCGCGTAAAATGCCGGACGACATCAACCTCAGAGACCTCAGGAACGCCTTCGAGATCATCATCGCGACGCAATTCGGCGGGCAAGATGTCTTCGGTAATCGGCACATCGAGCTTCGGCAGACGATAACCGACACGCCCGCCCTGCGAACGCTCAAAGATCAAACCCTCATTTTGAGTTGGGTGTTGTGTGACTTTTTTAATGCTCATAAAAACTATGTACTCGCCGCTCTGCCAGAGCGGCGGTCCGACAACTAGGCCTTCGGCAATCCTTTTTTCGCAATCGACTCCACGATCTCGCAAAAGCGGTCGAGTTCCCAGAGCGTTGTGTAAACATTCGGCGTAATTCGAATACCCGTAAATTCCTCATGGACGATGGGCGTCGTAAAGATCTTGTGCTTCGACATCAGGTAGCCGCCGACCGCGACCGGGTCGATGCCGTCGATCTTGAAGTTGGCGATCGCGCACGACTGCTTCGGGTCGAACGACGTGTTAAATCCGACCTTAGGAACGTCCTTGATCTTATCCATCCAGTAACGCGAAAGGTATCGCAGGCGTTCCTCTTTGCGTTTGCCGCCGATGGCTTTGTGAAACAAAACCGCTTCGCCGATCGCCAGCCGCATCGCTGCTGAGTGTGTGCCGATCTCTTCGAATTTACGGATGTCGTTCCGATTCTTATCTTCGCTCGCCATCAACGCCCAGACCTTCGCGATCTTGTCTTTCTTGACGTACAGCATTCCCGTTCCTTTTGGGGCGTATATCCATTTATGCAGGGATGTGCCGTAATAGTCGCAGCCGAGATCGTCGCGTTTGAAATCGAACTGAGCGAAGGCGTGGGCTCCGTCGACGATCGTGTCGATGCCGCGTGAGCGAGCCATTTCGCATATCTTCTTGACCGGCAATATCTGGCCCGTCAGATTTATCTGGTGCGAAACAAGTATCATCTTTGTTCGGGGCGTGATCGCCCGTTCAAAAGCGTTGGCAATGTCATCCACATTGCTCGGGGCAAGCGGGATCTTGATGAGATTCAGCTTTAGGCCTTCGCGAAGTTCACGCTGCTTGAGCGTCGTGATCATTCGCGGATAATCCTGCGTCGTCGTCAGGATCTCGTCGCCAGACTTGAAATCCATTCCCATCAGGAGAATCTCAAGCGACTCGCTCGCATTTCGCGTGATCGCGATCTCTTCGGCCGAGCAGCCGAAAACTTCAGCAAGTCCTGTCCTAACAGTTTCCGATTGCGGCTCTAATATCTGCCACATCGTATATGCAGTCGCGTCTTCCTGTTGCCAGGTGTAGCGAACAAAGGCTTCCGTGACCATTCGTGGACTTGGGCTTACGCCACCGTTATTGAGGTTCACGATGCCGCGTGTAACAGAGAACGCCTGCTGGATCGTCGCCCAATAATCTTCGTCCATCGCGGCCTGCATCGGCGAAAGGTGATCGATCGCACGACCGGCGGCGTTTACATTTTCAAAGAGCGAGGCTACGGTTGCGGACGAGAGAGCCATCAGGCCGGCGCTTTTCCCAATGTTTGAGAGGAAACTGCGTCGTCCGACCAGATCGTTTCTAATTTGGGATGAACTCATATAGCTCCTTCCGGCAGAACCGGCAGATGTATGCTTCGGGATTCAGCGCCTTTTGGCAATGCGGACATGGGATCAGGCCGCGCCATTTTTCCTTTCGATCGAGTGCTTTGTTCTGTGCGACAAGACCGACGCCGATCGTGAAAATTACCAGCATCACTGGTGCAAGACAAAGCAAAATTTCGAGCGTCCCAAACAACATACGCTCACCCCTTGATGAGAAATCTACCTAGAGTGCGTCAACAAATGCGTCGATGTTCGCTTTCGACATTGTCTCGGTGACGCAGACGAGAATATCGTTGTCGTGTCCTCCGTAATATTTCGACAGAGCGAGGCCGCCGACGATACCGTTTTCGATGCGTACCTTTTCAAGGACCTCCAACGCGGGACGCGGCCCTCGAACGACGAACTCATTGAACGTCGGCGATGAAAACGGAATCGAATAGCCAGCAACCGCAGCGATCTGCTGTTTAGCGTATCCGGCCTTTTGAGCGTTTTGTTCCGCTACTTCCTGTAGGCCCGTTTTGCCCATCGTTTCCATATAAATGGTCGCGGCGAGGGCGATCAGGCCTTGGTTTGTGCAGATGTTCGACGTCGCCTTTTCGCGGCGGATGTGTTGTTCGCGAGTTGATAAAGTCAACACGAAACCGCGATTTCCATTCTTGTCGTATGCCACGCCGCAGAGGCGGCCAGGCATTTGGCGGATGAATTTATCCTGCGTCGCAAACAATCCCAGATGCGGGCCACCAAAGCTCATCGGTACGCCCCACGATTGACCTTCGCCAACGACGATGTCGGCACCAAATTCGCCCGGCGGTTTGAGCAAGCCGAACGATATCGCTTCGGTCACAACCACGATAAACAAAGCTCCAACCGCATGTGCGGCATCGGCAAGCGATTGCAAGTCTTCGATGCAACCAAAGAAATTAGGTGACTGCACGACAAGCGCTGCGGTCCTGTCATCTAAGGCATCAAGGCCGACGACACGTCCGGTCGCTTCGTCAAAATCAATTTCGACGATCTCGCTGTCACCGTGCTGATCATACGTAGTGGCTACCTCACGGTATTCGGGATGGACGCTTTTTGCGACGATTACTTTCTCACGGCGTGTGACACGCTGAGCCATCAGATATGCCTCAGCCATCGCGGTCGAGCCGTCGTACATCGATGCGTTCGCTACTTCCATTCCAGTTAGCTGGCAAACGAGTGTCTGGAATTCAAAGATGTATTGCAGTGTGCCCTGCGAGATCTCGGGCTGATACGGCGTATACGAAGTGAAGAATTCGCTTCGCTGTATCAGATGATCCACGATCGTCGGCGAGAAATGCGAGTAGACGCCGGCACCGAGAAACGAAGGCTTTGTCGCCGCCGTGTTCTTGGCCGCCATAGCTTCCATCGCGGCGATCACTTCGTTCTCAGCCATCGGATCGGTTACATTTAATGGCCGATTCAACTGAACATCATTTGGGATCGAGCGAAACAATTCGCCCGCATTAGAGAGCCCGAGGAGTCCGAGCATGTCGGCGCGTTCCTCGGGCGAATTGGGTATGTATCTCATCAGTAGTAGGTAGTCAGAGGTCAGTGGTCAGCACAGATCATCAGAAACCTGACAACCGATCACTGACCACTGACAATTATGCAGATGCCTCTAGGTATTCTTCGTATTCGACGGCCGAGAGCATTGCGTCTGCTTCGCCTGGGTTGTCCATTTTGACCTTGACCATCCAGCCGGTGGTGTAAGGTTCGTTGTTGACTGCTTCGGGCGTGTCGTTAAGGCCGTCATTGACCTCGGTGATCTCGCCGCCTACGGGCATGAAGATCTCGGAGACGGCCTTGACCGATTCTACCGAGCCAAACGCCTCGTGCGTGGCAAACTTATCACCACCCCGCGGCATGTCAATATAAACAACATCTCCAAGCGAATGCTGCGCGTAATCGGTAATGCCGATCGTTGCAATATCGCCGTCAACGGCGACCCATTCGTGGTCTTTGCTGTAACGTAAGTGTTCAGGGATGTTAAACATATAAAGTTGATCGGTCCTCAAAAATTTTAATCCAAAAGCTATTTTTCCCGCTTATAAAATGGAGTCGGCACAACCACCGCAGCAAGATGCTTTCCTCTTACATCAATTCTAATTTCTTGACCGACATTTGCAAAGTCAGGTGGCAAGAACGCGAGACCGATGTTCTTTTTTAGGAACGGAGCGGGCGAACCCGACGTTACCACACCGCATTTCTCGCCATTGCAATAAACATCGTAGCCGTCGCGGGCGATACCCGGCTCAGTCATTTCAAATCCGGCGAGCTTACGAGTGAGGCCTATTTCTTTCATTTCGACCAGCTTCTCGCGGCCCGTAAACCCGCTTTCCTTATTCATCTTCGTTATCCAGCCCAAATTGGCTTCAAGTGTCGAAATATCGTCGCCAAGTTCGTGGCCGTAGAGTGACATTCCAGCCTCGAGCCGGAGCGTGTTCCGTGCCGCAAGGCCGCAAGGAAGTATTCCGCCTTCTTCGCCGTAGCTGCCTACCTGAAGGAGTTTGTTCCAGAGCTGCTCGGCGTATTCAGGCGCCGCATAAACCTCAAAGCCGTCCTCGCAGGTGTAGCCGGTCCGCGAGATGATCGAGTCAACGCCGTCAACCATGCCGGTCGTGAAATGATAGTACTTGATTGCGCTAAGATCGGTCTCAGTAAGTTTCTGGAGGATCCCCGTTGCGTTCGGTCCTTGAACGGCGATCTGACAATACTCCGCAGATGCGTTTCGCAACCCGAGGTCGTCGTGTTCAGAATGGTGCGACTTGATCCATGCCCAATCCTTTTCGGTCGTGCCTGCATTCACCACGAGCAACAGGCGATCATGGCTAAAACGGTAAACCAGCAAGTCATCAACAACGCCGCCGTCGTGATTTGTAAGTGCCGAGTAATGTGCCTGACCGTCGATCAGCTTGGTGACGTCGTTCGTCGTCAGGCGATCGACGAAGGCGATAGCGTCCGGCCCCTCGACCCAGATCTCGCCCATATGCGACACATCAAACAGCCCCGATCGGGTGCGGCAACGCATGTGCTCTTCGATCACGCCGGCCGTATATTGCACCGGCATATCCCAGCCACCAAAATCGACCATCTTCCCGCCAAGAACTCGATGAGCCGCATTAAGCGGCGTCCGCTTCAATTCTGTTTCTGACATACACAGAAGTGTAATTGAGCCGAACACAGCTGCACAAGTTCGAGCGGCTAAATTTGAAGCTCTTGTTGGGAAATATCACTCGCGATAAATTTCTGCTCACGAATGAAACGCTACAGTACCGAATCCTGAACGAGATCGACCAATCGGACGAATTCAAAAAACGCCGTAAGTTTTAGGAGGCGTTCCACATCTTGAGCGTGCGCACGTTCTCGGGCAGGGAAGTACCTGCCAGCACACTCGTATCAATTCGAATGTTAAAGCTCGGGTGGAAGACGCATAGCCTTCACGAGATCTATGGGCAGATCATTCGAGTAGCCGGTGCCGCGACGAAAACGCCGCTCGGCATCTACCCAGCAGGCAACACGGGCGGCTCAAAAGTCTGGTTCTTCAAACAAATGCTGATCACCGCCGGCCAGCGCAAGATACTTGACGAAGCCAAGGACAATTGAGAGTATTGCGACAGTGCGACTGTTTATACTTTTATTCATCGGCTATATGATCTTGCTCTCGGCGCAGCCGTGTGCGGACATCGTGTCGCCGGTCGATCCGCAGGGGCACAGCATCAGCGAAACTTCGCATATTGATCAGCCGACTCAGGATTGTGGAATGGACGATTGTTCGCCATTTTGCATTTGCTCGTGCTGCAGCCATCCGGCTGCCTCGAAGCAGATCGGATTCTCGATCTCGGTCGAAGCCGCACCGTTGACGGTCCAGACAACGGTAGGTAACTATCAAAATCCCTACAAAAAGACTTCTCTTTCAACGATCTGGCAGCCGCCAAAAGCATAACTAACTGACCTAAGTGCGCTTTTTATCGCCTTGTCGCGTGCCTAGTGGCCGCGACGGTGCTCCGTTTTTGCTTAGTTTTGCTTTTGGAATTTATGTACAGAGTTCTATTGCTTTTAGCTTTGCTAATTGCTGCCGTGGACGTTTCCGCTCAGACGAGTGGCGCGGACTCTTCCCAACCAACTTATTACAGTCAAGTCGGCGGCGTGTCGCTGCGTGAGATCGTCAAACGTGCCATTGAGACAAACGGCGAAATAAAGATCGCGATGCTCGAGGTCAATAAGGCGAGGGCTCGTCTAACGCAAGCCGGCCTCCGACCGAATCCGACCTTAGAGGTCGAACAGACTTCGGGCAGGCTAGCCGGGACGCCGGGCGACAATGAAATTACCGCTGGTGTGTCCCTTCCGCTTGAGCTCTACGGTCAGCGCGACCGGCGGGTGGATCGGGCTAGGGCCGAGATCGTGTTGAAAGAAGCCGAGATACTTTCTAAACAGAGAGAGGTCGCCGCAAAGATATTTATTGACTACGCCGATGCCCTCGCCGCCTTTCGCGAGTTAACAGTTCTCGATGAACTGATCGCTCTCGATCTTGAGACCGCTAAGTTTGTTCAGATCAGAGTCAACGAAGGCGAAACTGCACCGCTCGAACTCAGTCTTTTGCAGACCGAAATCGAGCGTCTTCGCGTCCACCGGCATCTAGTCGAGAGCAAGCTGGATGCTGCGATCACAAAGCTGAAATACTTTGCGAACGTTCCATACGACCAGCCGCTAAAGCTCGCGGAAGATGTGTCGACAGCGACTTTGCCAAACCTTCCGCCAAGTATCGAGATCGGTTTTGCGGTCGGTGTGAAAAATCGTCCCGAGATCCGTCTCGCCGAGCTTGAGGAACAACTGTTCAGTGCGGGCTTGCGGCTAATTCGCTCTGAGGGAAAGACGTCATTCTCTGCGTTCTCACGATTCACGACGGGTCGGTCAACCATCGATCTGCCAATTGGAGTTTTTCCGCAGGACCGCGACCGCAGTCTTACCTTTGGCGTGTCGATCGGCTTGCCCGTATTCAATCGAAATCAAGGAGCGATAGCCGAGGCCGAGATCGCAATTCAGCTGGCTCGTGAAAAACGAACGCTTGCCGAGAAGCTTATACGAAACGAGATCGTCGTAGCGTTCCAACAGATCGAAGCGGCGAGGCGTGCGCTAAATTCGCTGCAATCGACAGTACTTCCGCGTTCCCGTGCAAATATCGAGACGATGCGGCGAGTTTACGAACTTGGCGAGATCAAGATCACCGATCTATTGGCGGAACAACGCAGATTGCTCGAAGCGAACCGCGACCTGACCGAAACATTTACACGAAAGTACAAAGCCGAAGCCGATCTGTTTATCGCCCTCGGTCTCACCTTCGACAACTAAAGGAATAAGAAAATGTCAGAAAACAAAATCACCGAATCAGTCGAACATCACGCAATGGACGAGGCCGAACTCGACCGGCTCCAAACAAATTTCGGTCAGTTGGGCGAAGTCGGCACAGACTCCGATGTTCCAAAGGAAAATCCGCTCGTAGCATGGCTCATCACCGGCGCGATCGTCGCATTGATCGCGATCGTTGGAATTGCCTGGATCGTTAGCCGAAATTCTGCGAGTGGCGAAAAGGCGGCGACCGAGGAACACAAAGAGGAAGGCGGTCACTCGGAGAATAAGACCGGAAAAGAGGTCAAGCTCGATCCTGAGTTACTTGAATCTGCGGGAATCTTAACCGAAACCGTTACACAACGTCCCGCGATTGCGATGTTGAATGTTACAGGAGCAGTCGAGCTTAATCCTGAGACGACGGAGATGGCGACTCTGTTGGTCGGTGGACGCATCGAGCGGGTCAATTACGGCGTCGGGGACTATGTACAGCGTGGAGCCGTGCTCGCGGTCGTCTCAAGTCCGCAACTTGCTCAAATGCACGGCAAAATGCACGAGGCGAAGACCAAATTCGAACTGGCCGAGCGAAATCTCGTCCGCGTGCAAAAGACCGAGAACCGCGTCGCCCTGTTGCAGGCAAAGGCAAGGCTCGACGAAGCGGATGCAACGCTCAAACGAACCAAGAAATTGATCGAACTCGGTGCCGGTGCGGGCAAGGATATTGTCACCGCCGAGACAAACTACAAGACGGCTAAAGCTGAATTCGATTTCCAATCAAACATCGCTCTCAACAAGGAGCTGCAAGAAGCAAAAGCCGAGGTCGAAACGGCTCACGTCGATCTCAGACACATCGAGGACGAGTTGCGCGCCCTCGGGGTTCCCATCGAATCGAACAAACCAGACGATCATCGCGGCGACACCTCGCTCGTTTCGCTGCGGGCTCCGCTTTCGGGAGTCGTTACAGAACGCAAATTCAATGCGGGTGCTGGAGTAGAAGCGGCCACGCCGATCTTTTTGATCTCAAATCTCGGTACGGTTTACGTTATCGCAAACGTTCCCGAAGCGAACATGTCAAAGCTGTTTGTCGGATCAAACGCGGAGATAACTTCGCCTGCGATCGGTACGGTGAATGGCCGTGTGTCGTACATTGATCCGCAATTGGATGAGACCACCAGAACCGGCAGAGTGCGGATCGAGGTTCCGAATAGGAACGGCAAGCTCCGGGCAGGAATGTTTGCCGATGTTGGCTTTTATACCGGAACGAACGCCGCGACGGGGCAAGAGCTAGTTGTGTCGTCCGACGCCGTTCAACGTACCGGCGACAAGACAGTTGTCTTCGTCCCGCGTGAAGACGAGCCGGGAGCCTTCGAAGTCCGCGAGATCGAGGTTGGTGCAGACATCAACGGCTACACAAAGGTGCTCGAAGGGCTAAAGCTGGGCGAAAAGGTCGTAACGAAAGGAAGTTTTACCTTGAAGACACAGCTTGAAAAGGGTGCGATGGGGGAAGATCACTAAAAACATATGATCAACGCAATAATTCGATTCTCCATTACACAAAAACTAGTCGTGATGTTGCTCGTCGCGATCATGGCAGCCGCCGGAGCGTATAGTTTGATCAATTTGCCTATCGACGCCGTGCCGGACGTGACGAATGTTCAGGTTCAGGTTTTGACGAGTGCTCCCAGCCTGGCGCCGCTTGAGATCGAACGTCAGATCACCTTTCCGATCGAGGTCTCGATGTCAGGCATTCCGAACGTTGAGGAGATCCGCTCGGTGTCGAAGTTCGGCATATCGAACGTGACCATCGTCTTCGAAGAAACGACCGACATCTATTTTGCCCGTCAGCTCGTCCTCGAACGCCTTTCTCAAGCTCGCGAACAGATTCCGTCGAACATTGGTTCTCCGGAGATGGGGCCGATCGCGACCGGACTGGGCGAGATATATCAATACGAGGTCAAGGCGGAGAAAGGCAGTAATTACACGGCTACCGATCTCCGGACGATACACGATTGGAACATTCGGCGACAGTTGATGGGCGTTCCCGGTGTGACGGAGGTGAATTCGCATGGTGGATTTGGCAAGCAATACGAGGTTCGGCTGATTCCGGAGAAGCTACTGGCCTACGATCTACGGCTGCGTGACGTTTACGAAGCGGTCACAAGGAATAATGGAACCGTTGGCGGCGGATATATCGAGAAAGGTGCTGAGCAATATCTGTTGCGTGGCGTCGGGTTGGTCGAAAAGGCTGATGACATTGCGAATATCGTCGTCAAGACGGGTGCTGAAGGCGTTCCCGTTTACGTGAAAGACCTCGGCGAGATCGTCGAAGGCAAAGGTATACGCCAAGGTGCGGTTACAGCGGATGGCGAAGGCGAGATAGTGTCGGGTATGGCGATCATGCTAAAGGGCGAGAACTCGCGCACGGTCGCAACCCGTGTGGCGGAACGCATCGACGAGATTCGCAAATCGCTGCCGACCGGCGTCACCATCGAACCTTTCTACGACCGGACGGCGCTTGTAAAGCGTGCGATCGCGACCGTCGAGACAAATCTGTTGGAAGGAGCTGCGCTTGTCATATTCGTTTTGCTGTTGCTACTCGGAAACTGGCGAGGAGCATTGCTTGTGGCAACGATCATCCCGCTCTCGATGTTATTTGCCGCGATCCTGATGCGTATTTTCGACGTGTCAGGCAATCTGATGAGTCTCGGTGCGCTGGATTTCGGGCTGATCGTAGATGGAGCGGTTGTGATGGTCGAGAATGTGGTTCGTCGCCGCGCAGAGGCGCAGCATGAGAATTCGCGGGAGCCGCCCGAGCGAACGATCCTGGAATCCTGCATCGAAGTCGCGCGTCCCGTAGTTTTCGCGGTCGCGATCATCGGAATCGTCTATTTGCCGATACTCAGCCTTCGCGGGATCGAGGGCAAGATGTTTGTGCCGATGGCTTTGACGGTCATCTTTGCGCTGCTCGGTTCGCTGATCTTGTCGCTGACGTACGTTCCGGCGATGCTTGCGTTAATTATGCGCGGCAAGGTTTCCGAGAAAGAGAGTCCGCTTATCCGCTGGTCGAAACTTATATACAAACCGTCGCTCGCGTTCACGATGAAGTTCCGCTCACAGGTGTTGGCGGTCGCGGTTATGTTGGTGGCGATGTCGGGCGCGGTTTTTACTTACCTCGGCGGCGAATTTATCCCGCGTCTCGACGAAGGCGACATTCTGATCGAAGCCGTGATGCTGCCGAGCGTTTCGCTTGACCAGTCGACAAAGACCACGACTGAGATCGAAAAGTCGCTCAAGTCGTTCCCCGAAGTGAAAATCATCGTCTCGAAATGCGGTGCTCCGGCGGTCGCGAACGATTCGATGAGTCTCAATCAATGCGACGTGTTCGTCATGCTACATCCGATAGAAAGCTGGAAGTCGGGAGTTACAAAAGAAGAGTTGATCGAGAAGATGTCGAAGAAGCTAGAAGCCGAGGTTCCCGCTGCTGCGTCATTCGGCTTTATGCAGCCGATCGAGATGCGCGTGAATGAGCTAATTGCAGGAACGCGCGGCGACGTTGCGGTAAAACTCTTCGGTGACGATCTCGACATTCTTGCCAAAAAAGGTGAAGAGATCGAGAAAGCCCTTGCGTCGATACAAGGTGCGGAGGAAACCAAGGCCGAGGTTACGACCGGTTTGCCGCAGCTACAGGTCAAACCCGACCGCGCAGCGATAGCTCGTTATGGACTCAATGTCGAGGACGTAAACGATCTGGTCGAGTCGATTTTCGCGGGCAAAAAGGCGGGCGAGGTTTTCGAAGGCGAGCAGCGATTTGATATTGTTCTGAGACTAAATGAATCGGCCTCGCAGAATGTCGAGTCAGTCCGCAATCTAGTTCTCACGGCTCCAAACGGAGCTCGCGTTCCGCTGTCGCAAGTTGCCGAGATCTCGCTCATCGACAGCGCGGCTCAAATTTCGCGTGACGATACACGTCGCCGCATCGTCGTTTCGACAAACGTACGTGGCCGTGACGTGGCGACATTTGTCGATGAGGCGAAAAAGAAGATCGAAAAAGACGTTCAATTTCCGCCCGGCTACTACTTGAAATGGGGCGGAGCCTTCGAAAATCTCGAACGCGCCACCGGGACCTTATTGATCGTCGTGCCGATCGCGTTGTTTTTGATCTTTGTGATGCTCTTCTCCACATTTGGTTCGGCAAAGCAGGCGCTCATGATCTACACCGGAATTCCGTTCGCAATTGTCGGGGGCGTGATCGCGTTGGCTGTCCGCGGGATGCCGTTTTCCATCTCTGCCGGAGTCGGATTTATCGCTCTATTCGGCGTCGCAGTGCTAAACGGCGTCGTGATGGTCAGCTTTATCAACCATCTTCGCGAAGAAGGTAAATCGGTCATCAAGGCGGTCAATGAAGGTGCGATGACGCGTCTGCGGCCCGTGCTGATGACGGCCTTGGTTGCGAGTCTCGGGTTTATTCCGATGGCTTTGGCAACGAGTGCCGGAGCAGAGGTTCAGCGTCCGCTCGCGACAGTTGTGATCGGCGGACTCATAACATCGACGCTGCTCACGTTGCTGATCTTGCCGACGCTTTACGCTTGGTTTGAGAAGGATGCAGAAGGAGAATTTACGGGAGAATAAACCATGAAGCTAATAATCGCGATAGTTCGGCCTTTCACAGTGGAGAAGATCGTCAACGCCTTTGAGGCTATCGAGGGCTTTCCGGGCATGACCGTTGTCGACTCCGAGGGTTTCGGTCAGCGACATCCGGCGGTTCAGTCCAGTTCGCTCGATCCCTTCAAGCCGGGAAAGAGGATCGAGATATCAGCGAACGACGAGATGGTGCCGATCATCACTGCCGCCATACTCAAGAGTGCTCACACGGGAAAAATAGGCGATGGCGTGATCATGGTGGTCGATATTGATACGGCTTTCAAGATCTAGCTAATTTTAGAAAGCAAACTATGCAGAAACTGTACGGCCTTCGCCGGCCAGCGAGGTTTCTTCCGCGGCGTACTTCTACTTAAGAATGAACAGGTCGGCAACTTCTCGCAGCCTTGAAATTTGGGAAAAAAATGGCCGCAATTTAAATCGCGGCCTCATTTACCCGCAAGACCTGGGGAAGCGAGTGGGCAGTTTGGGAGAAGTTGATCTTATTTATTCGTTGACCGGAGTTCCGCCGGTAACCGAGATGATGCCACCAGCGACCGTACAGTTTGCATTGTTCGGATTCGCAGCGTTTGCACCGTAAATGACCCCATCGGTCGAGGTAGCGACGTTACGCGGGCCGGTGGCTGCTACACCAACGCCTACCACCGGAACCGCACGCCCGCAGAACCCTGAAGCGATCGGGCCGGAGGCGTCGATCTTGACTCCCGTGAAGCGATAGCCGTTCTTTGTGCCTGAAGCCAATAAAGAGTCAATTATACCTGCGGCACCGAGTTCGGTCATTGCATTACCGTTGAGCGAGGTGTCGCCTGCGAAATCACCGCGGCCCATGGATGTCGCGTACGTCATCTGAGCACTGTGAAACATTCGCAGATCCGATATCGCCGAGCCCTCATTAGCCGCACGGCGGGATGCCATCAGATTGGGGATCGCGATCGCGGCGACAATGCCGATCACGACAACTACGATTAGAAGTTCGACTAGCGAGAATCCGCGTTCGCGGAGCTTGGGGTTAATTGACATTATGCTTTCTCCTTACAAAGTGAGGAGCAGCACACTTTTCTCCGCAAAGGTTATGGCAATGTCCGTGCCACCTTTATGGACTTCCTCGGACGGCGATAAACACTGGGCTAAACACAACAGCTCACGAGAATAACTCCTCGGAGGGGAAAGAAGAATGACAGGATTTGTCAGATGGAGAAGACGCTTTGTGTTAGGTGGCTTGTATGTTTATCGTTTCGAAACGGAGGGGCGATTACGATTGGTTTGACAATTCGAGGCCGCTCATATATTTTTCGTCCGATTGGTCTTTTACTTATCTAGTTAAAGGCATACGGCACAGTCGATTATTGATTGTTAGGGAAGGGGTGTGCTGGGATCGTCAGCAAAACGTCTCTCGGTCATTAGTCGCCCCTTAGACAATCTGAGCCTTGTTTTAGAACAAAAATACGTCCTCCCCGCGAGGGCAGATCGGAAACCAATGAAAAGAAACAGATTTGTGTTCGTGCTGTTGTTGACGGTGCTGGGATTGATTCCCGTTTTCTCGGGTTCAAGAGCCTATTTTCGGGGTTTGACACAAATTATTGACTTGAGGAACAAAGAAATTGTTCGCGCGGATGAACCTGCTGAACCGCTCGATGTCGTTGATCTCCAAACGAATCAAAAAAACGTTGAGTTCGGCCGAGTCTTTCGCGACGATGGAGATTGGCTGAGAAATTTTGCTATCACTTACCGGAACAAATCTCACCAAGTGATTGTAGCGGCAACGCTATACATTGCATTTCCAGAGACGACATCGACGGGAAGCGAGTTGCATTACCCGATTTCGGTTGGCCCCGACAGGCTTAAAGCAATCAAGGGCGAGAGGTCTATTTTGGTTCATCCTAATGAAAATTTTACTTTTAACCTCAGCGACGTAGAATTAGGACATCTGAAGAAATTCCTCACCGCCAACAAACGCTTACTGGCATCCTTGCGTAAAGCCGAAATCAGCGTCGGATTCCTCCTGTTTGATGACGGCACAGGCTGGGGAGCGGGATCGTACCGCGTACAAGATCCTAAACGTCCCGGAATCTGGATAGATGCCCCAAAAAACGAGTGAGGTGACACCATGAAGCGGTGGCCTATTCTAATCACGCCTATTTCAATTACATACGTTATAACAGTTGCACTTGCGTTGGCGAGCGTGGTCTATGAGACCGAAGAGGTAGTCTACGCTCAAGGAAGTCAGGAGTGTGTCAGCGTAGAAACATCCACCCCTTTTTGTGGTGTTGGGTGTGGTTGGTCTGAGATTGTGACGGCTTGGGGGTCGCCGAATTCTGGAACTCGAAGACTTACCACACGGACAGGACCTTGTTCCCCTGCTGATGACCCCGAGAATTGCCCAGGCGTCCCAGGTCAGCCTTGGCGCAAACAACTCATCCAACTGTAGCCCTCCACCACCGACGCCTACGCCAACGAACACGCCGACTGCAACACCTACGAATACGCCGACGACCACGCCGACCGCGACGCCGGAAATTTGCGAGGATGGGGTTTGTAGCGGACAAGAGCAAATTATTGGTGCCGAGCAAGATTTATGGTGTAACAGTGCAACGGGTTGCTGTGATCAACCTTCACCGATTCTAATCGATGTGCTTGGAAACGGTTTTGATCTAACCGACAAGGCTAATGGGGTTTTCTTTAGCATGAATGGCGGCCCGGTACGCTTGATCCCGTGGACCGCGGCGGGCTCAGACGATTCATGGCTTGTTCTTGATGGCAACGGTAATGGAACCATCGATGATGGAACTGAATTATTTGGAAACTTTACCAATCAACCGCCCCCACCAGAAGGGGAAGAGAGAAACGGTTTCCTTGCGTTGGCCGTGTTCGACAGGGTGGAGGTTGGAGGGAACAACGACGGTTGCATTGACCGGAGAGACATCGTGTTCGGCAGTCTTCGGTTGTGGCGGGATGGCAATCACAACGGAATTTCTGAGCCTCAAGAGTTGTTTACTCTGCCGCAATTCGGATTTCGGAAAATGCATCTTGACTATCAAGAAACGAGGGTCATCGATGAACACGGGAACCAATTTAGGTACCGTGCAAAAGTTAAAGACGGACAGGATGCCCAGCTTGGGCGTTGGGCTTGGGATGTTTTCCTTGTCGCTCCGTAACGATTTGAACACGAGGTAGAAGAGGCCGTTTTAATAGGCGGTCTCCTTTCAGTCATCTCAAATCTCGCAACATTTCAATTCCTCGATTTCTTGACTTCGGCGGGCAGTTTGGCCACTGCCGCTATGATCTCATCGCACATCTCGAGAGAATCAAGGATCGAACCGGTTTCGCCTTTATCGTTCTTCTTGTCTAATTCTGCTTTTAAGACCGGGCCGTAGCGTTTCGCCGCAGCGGCGAGGTCCCGAACGGCTTTTGGAAAAAGCTCGGCGAAACCCTTCGACTTCTTTTCTTTTGGGTCTGCGGGGTCAACATAGACCACAGCCGAGTTTGGCCGTTCCGAAAGGCTATCGATGTCGTCGATCGCCTTTTGCAGGATACGTTTGATGTCGTAGAGCAATTCGAGCCTGGTACCGGTGGGCAATTCGCCCCATGCCTCGTCCTTTTTGGGGCGCTTTGGGGAAGCAACTTCGAGCTTCAAAGCTGCAAATCGACGGTCGATCGCGTGCACAAGGATGTCGATCCGGTGATCGATCTCCTGAGCGTCCCGGATCAACTCTACCTCCTCCGCTGTGAAATAATCACGCTGGGCCGAGGCCAAGCTAGGAAAGAAAGCGATTGAAGCGACGATTGCGAGGGCAATTAAGATTCGGTTCATAGGTTTTCACCATTCTTGCGGTTTGGCACGACAGTATCACTGAAGAGAGGTTCCGTTGCCTTGGTTCGAGCGTCACGAACGAATTTCATTAGCCTTCTTACATAGTCATCGTACCGGATCGGCAACTCTCGCCTGATGACCTCGATACGCGGTGAGAACGCGCGTAGCCCGATCTCAAGACGCTTGAAATTGTCGAGAACCTTGCCATTGGAGCCGCTATCGCGGCGATTGAGAAATTCGAGCGAGTCGTCCATCAAAGCATGAAATCCACCGAGTTCGTTGAACATTGTGTCGAATTGCCGGCTGCCGGCCCATTTCTCTGCGGCATCAAGTCGGGCATCCATTAACTCAAGAGCGAGCTTGGTCCGGGCCTTTAGGTCAACCGCTTTTGCGTCGAGGAGCGACCGCTCATCCTTAGAGAGAAGCTTGACGGGGGGGGGAGCGACTTCGAGATTGTCGTCCTGGCCACTCGTTACGGACGGAAGGGCAAAGAAGATAACGAGAAAGACAAAGGACGAGAGGAGAGCATCAAGCCTTACGCCGCGGGTACTCGAGGTAAGGCTTCGTATCGCCAGTAAATCGTAAATGCTCGTTCCCTCGCTCATTTTTTCTTCCCCTTTCCTTCTTTGATCAGCTTTTGTACGGCTGGAAGTCGCAACGTTACCTTCTCAATATCCAATTTGTTCTCCACCGGATCGGCTAGCTTTATATACTGCTGGTAGTTCGCGGCGGCATCCATATATTCGGTCAATTCGTCATGGATGATCCCAAGGAAAAGATAGGCTCCGGCATCTCGCGGTTGGGCATTTGCAAGCCAGTTGAATTGGACGATCGCCTCATCATAACGCTTCAGCTGAAATAACGCTGTCGCAAGGTTTGCTCGAGCCGTGGCGTTGTCCGGAGCCACTCCGATTATTTTCAGAAAGAGCCCGACTGCGGCTTCAAACTCCCTTGCTTGGACAAGAGCAGCTCCGAAACCCACGGCATGATTCATGTTCGACGGTTCCGCATCGGAAGCCCGGCGGCAATAGGCGATCGCCTTTGCCGGGTTTTCCTTTCGGAGCATCGAGCAAAGACGCCCGAGGATGATCGCGTTTTTTTGATCACTTTCCAGTTGCTTTTCAAGTTCGGCCGCAGTTGAGGTTCGAATTGCCGTGATGCGGTTTCGCAATGAGACGGCCTGCGGGCTTGGTGCTTTTAGGGAATCGAGTTCCGCGAGAGCCTCATCGTACTTGGACTCAAGAACGAGGATGTTCGCTCTGATAATATGTAGCGGGTCGCCTCCCGGCATGACCTTCTCCAGGCGCCCAAGTATGTTGCGTGCCCGAATAACGTCACCTTCAACGATGACGAGATCGACAAGTTGCAACAAAGCACTGCGATTCTTCGGGTCGAGTTCGAGGGCTTTAGAGAGACTCGCCTTTGCATCCGACGATTTCCCCAGCGAGCTTTCAAGTGCCGCCCGAGTGACCCAGATCGATGGCGTGGGATATGCTCTTCCGGTAAGCCCGATCAACTTTATTAAAAGCTCTTGAAGTTCGGAGG
This sequence comes from Acidobacteriota bacterium, assembly GCA_016718135.1. Lineage (GTDB taxonomy): Bacteria > Acidobacteriota > Blastocatellia > Pyrinomonadales > Pyrinomonadaceae > OLB17. The sequence goes on from JADKEF010000001.1 coordinate 107,923, forward strand.
CGGGAGCCTTCGCCTGCAGCCGGATCTCCGCCAACGCAGCAAGAGCACGTGGGTTCTGAGATTCGATGTCCAAGACCTTTTTCAACAGAGGCTCTGCTTCGGCAAGCTTATTGCGATTCACCAACAAGACACCAAGGCTGGTCATTGCCAGCGTCCAGTCAGGCCGCAGTCCGATAGCTCTCCGATAAGAATTCTCCGCTTCGTCCGGTTTTCCAAGCGCAAGAAAAGCCATGCCTCGTTGAAACTCAGCCTCCGGGAACCCGGGCATTGCCTCAAGGGCTTTTTCGTACAATTTTATGGCGCCATTCAGATCGCCCTTTTCGTGAAGTTCCTGAGCCTGGTTGAAGATAGCGACGACATCAACTTGGTCACCTTCGCTCTGCGCAACCGCGACAAAGCTCAACCCTGCAAACACTACACAGAACATCGAGGTCGAGCCGACCGTGCGTCGTAGATGGGTAAGGTACGCAGAAAAACTTGATACATTGAAACAACAGAGTACGGAGATGGTATCACCACGCCCGCGAAACGTCTAGAAAAGTCCGAGTGGTGTGGTGGCCTAGTTTTTATTCTCAATCATTTGCGTCTCACTTTTTGGTACGCTAAGATTCTCGGATTGAACCTGAATGCAAACGCACTGCGTTTCCTGCCAAAAAAAAATGATCACATCATTAAGTACGCTGGCCCCAACTCCATGACATTGACATTATTGGCAAGCTACTCACGACTTGTGATGCTTTTGGTCCGAGAAATGTTGGACGAAATTGAAATAGGACAGGTTTGAGAAAATTATATAGACCTTCTGGAGAGTTTTTAGAAATGGCAAATCCAATGGCTGATGAGATGCGGCGTTTTCGCGGCAGTGACGAAAAGAATCCGTTTGAAGCTATGAGCGAGCGTTTTGACCGTGCCGCAAGGCTTCTCAATCTTGAGGAAGACCTTTACGCAGTCATGCGTGTTCCAAGCCGAGAGATCAAAGTTTACATTCCGGTCCGCATGGACACAGGGCATATTCAGGTTTTCGAGGGGTTTCGCGTTCAGCACAACTTCGCCCGCGGCCCGGCAAAGGGCGGGATTCGTTATGCCCCGGACGTTTCGCTGGACGAAGTCAAGGCTTTGTCTGCATGGATGACATGGAAGTGTGCGGTAGTTAACGTTCCATTCGGCGGCGGAAAAGGCGGCATCATCTGCGACCCGCACCAAATGTCGATCGGCGAGCTCGAAAGGATGACCCGACGATACACGTCGGAGTTGATCGATTTTATCGGCCCTGATAAAGACGTCCCGGCTCCGGACATGAACACCGGTGAACAGACAATGGCATGGATCATGGACACTTATTCCATGCACATGCGTCACACGGTGAATGCCGTTGTGACCGGAAAGCCGGTCGCTCTCGGAGGCTCGCTGGGAAGGCGTGAGGCAACTGGGCGTGGAGTTATGTTCACTGTCAATGAGGCGATCAAGCGGTTCAATCTAACGCCGGAACAGACGACTGTAGTTGTGCAGGGGTCAGGAAACGTTGGAGGCATTGGTGCTGAACTGATGCATGCTAAGGGCTACAAGGTCATCGCTATCTCAGATATCGGCGGTGGCATTTACAACCCGAATGGCCTGAATATTCCCCACGTCCTGGAGTATCTGAAGAACAATAAATCGCTCGAAGGTTATCCTGATGTTGAGGTTGTGGATAACAAGGCTTTGCTCGAGATCGAATGTGACGTTCTGGCACCGTGTGCAACCGAGAATCAGATAACATCGGAGAATGCAGATCGGATCAAGTGCAAGATACTCGCGGAAGGGGCGAACGGGCCGACCACTCCAAAGGCTGACAAGATCCTGCATGATAACGGGGTTTTTGTGATCCCTGACATTCTTGCGAACGCCGGTGGCGTTACCGTGTCTTATTTCGAATGGGTTCAGGATAGGATGGGCTACTTTTGGTCTGAAGCCGAGGTTAACGAACGGCTTGAAATTAAAATGGTGGCCAGCTTCAACGAACTGGTCCACTACGCTGACAAGCACAATGTCGATTCACGAACAGCTGCGTACATGCTGGCCATCGATCGCGTAGCCTACGATACGCGAATGCGTGGGATCTATGCCTAGCGGATGTTAGTGCAGTGTGTCGAAATTTCTTGCTTTTGACCGCCATTTGCGGTATGGTCGAACTCGGAAAAGCCTATGTTTGGTGTTGACTTTGCTTGCGGAGTCAATTATAACCATAACGTAAGTGTAGATTTATCAATATTACTTTGAGTGCTTTTGTCTGTTAGTAAACAGACCTAGATTCTCAGGTTCGTGATAATAAAGTATTAAAAACTACTCTAAATGTAGAGTGGTAATGTCTGAATTGAAATTTAATTTTGTATCTTTGGCGGAGGAATGTGATGAAACTCGCTAACAAGGCGTTTATTATAACGCTCGTATTGTTAACGCTTGCTTTGACGGCGACGGCCCAACTGAGGTCGGAGAAAGACGACCGTAACCAAGCACCGACTGTTGGAACTGGCGGCCCTGTGGGCGGCCCGACCGGCCTTTTTACTGTCTATGACAGCTCGACCCTGAGAAAGGGTGAATATACGTTGAGCGCAGCTCTCAGCAACTATGACCGCGATCCGGGCAATGTAGACATTAGCTCGGTTCCGCTTAGCTTCCAGGTAGGGCTCTCGAACAAGTTCGAGATGTTCTTCACGACTGAAGCGTACAGAGGTGTCAAGGTAAACAATCCACAAAACCTCTCCAGCTTCTACCTGCCGAACTCTAACCTTCGCTTTGGTTCCGGATTTACGAGACCTGCCGCGATCGTGCTTGAGCCAGGGGCAGGTAATCGTGCAGTGTATCGTCCGGTTGGAGCTCCGTTTACGCAGTTTCCATATGTAGGCGGTACATTCTATAACCCCGCCATTACGCCCACTCCGACCATTAGCCAGCCTCGTGTTGGTGGTGCAGCGGATATGTTCCCTGGCGTTGGTTCGGTTTACGGTGGTCTTCTGCCGGGAATCGTACTTCGCACAACGACGATCGCCAACGGAGCGAGCTCACCTTCGAGCTTCTCGACAGCACCTATCTACCTCGCGGATGCTCCATTCATTAACCGTGAGTGGGGACAGAGCTCGTTCAATTCGATGGTTGTTGGTTTCAAGTGGCGTCTAAACAAGCTTGATGCTTCGTGGGGACACGGTGTTTCGGCGTTCTATCGCTACTATGCTGACAACGGAGGCGATTTTGCAGGCTTCAACCAGATGCAGCGTGGTTCGGGCCCGGGTAGCAACAAGGGCGACATTGGTGTCAATTACTTTATTGACGCTCGTGCGACCAAGTGGGCAAACGTTTCCTTTAACGCAGGCTATGTTTACACCAGCAAGATCAAGGGATCGTTTGGTGGCGGCGAGTTTGTGATGCTCGATCCGGCGGATGAACTTCATCTTTCGGTCGGTATTGACTTCCCGGTAAATAAGTTCTTCCAACCGATCCTCGAGTTCCGCTCGCTTAATTATGTCGGCGGACATACGGTCAATGCTCTCGAGCAGGATCCGATCGATGGTCTTGCGGGATTCCGCATCTTCCCTCGTCGGTGGTTTGGATTTGGCTTTGCTTACCGTCACAACTTCAACCAGCAGGATCTGGGCTGGTTTGATGATTCGGCTCAGACCAACCGACTGTTCTTTGTGGTCCAGTGCCTCTAACCGGCTGTGTGCCGACGACTGTATCAGTAAATTCGACCGGCGTTCCTTCGGGTCTTGGACTCGCAACCGATCCGCATGGTTACATCGGTCAGTTCTGGATCGGCCGTCGCGACAAGCGTCAGGGGCCGATCGAGAACAAGCCTGCTGATGTAAATTCGGTCACGCTTAGCGACATGGTGATCACCTTGCCATGCCCTCCAGGAAGCACTTCGAAGTCAGGTGCGTGCAACGACAGCAAGACTGTCAGCGTCGCGACCTCGGCCAGCGATCCTGAGAACGACGTCCTTACCTACAACTACACCGTCTCTGGCGGACGTATTGTCGGAACGGGTGCAAACGTTCAGTGGGATCTGAGTAATGCTCAGGTTGGTACTTACACGATCACCACAGGCGTTGATGACGGCTGCGGTATCTGCGGTAAGACAGACACCAAGACAATTCGTGTTGAGGCTTGCCCAGATTGCGAACGTCCAGTTTCGTGTCCATCGTGTGCTACCGTTTCGGTTAGCGGCCCTGCTGGTTTGACCCAGCCTGGTTCGACGATGAACTTCACTGCTAGTGCAGCTGGTGCTGAGTCGTACAACTGGACAGTCTCGGCCGGAACGATCGAGTCTGGTCAGGGTACGCCAAGCATCACCGTCCGTACGGGTGCAGGCGACGGCGGCCGTTCGGTCACAGCAACCGTTGAGGTTGGATTTGCTTCGCGTGGCGAATGTCCTGCTTGCCCGAACGGTGGTTCGGCAACGGGCGAGATCGCTACTAAGGTTGAGCCTATTCCGGTCGATGACTTCGGCAAGAAGTCGGACGACGAGGTCAAGGCAATTATTGACAACTTCTACATCCAGTTGAACAATAATCCTTCGGCTCAGGGCTATATCATCAACTACGGAACGCCTGCTCAGATCAAGAAGCGTCGTGCTCAGATCATGAAGGCTATCAACTTCCGTAAGTACGATGTCGGCCGCGTCACCTTCGTCGACGGTCCGGATAACGGCGGCGGCGAATCGACCAAGCTGTACTTAGTACCTGCTGGTGCGGAAAATCCGCGTCCGTAACATCAAAACGCTTCTCCTCTCTTTTTGAGACGAGAACATAATTTAACCGGTCGGGGTGATTCATCACGCCCCGGCCGGTTTTTTATTTTCGATTTTTGTTTGCATTCGCGCGCGGGTCTTGTAAAATAGCCTTGTACGCGAATCTGTTTACGATAGACCGGCTTTTTTTCAAATTTCTCGAGTGCCTCGGTAGAGTTCGCGCAACTCTTCGCCGGTAGTTTACATCTCATAAGCGGCCCTAAATGGTGGTTTCATCGCCGCATCGTTCTGACTGCGACAACCCCGAACAAATTTATGATCAAGTTCAATAAATTCTTTGCCCTGATAGTTGTTCTTGCAATTGCTCAATCTGCTTTTGCGGTTGGTGCGACCGACATTATTCCCGAGGCTCCTGCTTTCTCTGATTGGCAAGTGGTCGGCCCGAGTGGCGGGGACGTCCGCGTAGTCGCGATCGACCCAAAGGATAAGAACAGACTCTACATGAGTACCCTCGACGGCCAGATCCATACATCGGCCGATGCCGGTTCCTCGTGGCGATTACTCGTTAACTTCAACAAACCTGAACTTATCCTCGACCAGCTCATGGTCGATGCCCGCGATTCCAAGATCATTTATACGTCGGGTCACCGTCACAAGGCTCCCGGTGGATTTTTCCGGTCGACGGATGGTGGTGCTACCTGGAAAGAGGCGAAAGAATTAAAGGATGAATCGATCCACTCGATGACGCAGTCCTCGTTGGATCCGCGGGTCATTATTGTTGGCACGATCCATGGGGTTTGGCAGTCTAAGAATTCGGGTGAGGATTGGGAAAGGCTCGCCTCAACTACCTCGCCGGTCAATGTCGACGCCCTCGCAATGGATCCACGCAACACCTCGACGATGTATGCCGGCACTTGGTGGCGAGCGTATAAGACTACCGACGCCGGTAAGAGCTGGCGTTTGATCAAGAATGGCATGATCGATGATTCTGATGTTTTTGCGATAACAGTCGATCCGCGCAACCCCGATTACATCATCGCCTCGGCTTGTAGCGGGATCTACGATTCGCAGAATGGCGGCGAGAAATGGTCAAAGATCCAGGGCATCCCGTCGCAGTCGCGACGAACGCGGGACATCTTGATGCACCCGACGATCGCCGGAACCATCTACGCCGGTACGACCGAAGGCTTCTGGATGTCATCGAACGGCGGCAAATCATGGGCATTGACCACGCAGAGGAACCTCGAGATCAATTCGATTGCAGTTCATCCGGAAGAGCCTAATCGCGTCTACATCGGCACGAACAATTTCGGCTTGATGGTCTCAAATGACGGTGGGAAAAACTTCACACCGAACAATGGAAATTTCACCAGTCGCTTTACCTATCTCGTCACTTCCGACGTGCAGCAGCCGAACAGGCTCTACGCTGCGACGCACAACACCGCGACTGGCGGAGGCTTCTTCTTTATTAGCAGCGATGGTGGCCGTACATGGCAGCAGGCACGAAATCTGGATGTGAACCGGGTTCGCGTCCTCACTCTGAAGCAAGATCCGCTCAATCCGAATAGCATGTTCCTCGGAACCAACCTTGGAATCTATCGATCTATCGACCGCGGCAATTCATGGGCACCGCTTCCTGCAGGTAAGGTCGCAGCCGCCGCCTCCGCTAAGAAACCAGTGGCAAAGGCTCCGGCAAAAGGCAAACCGGCCCCAAAGACTGTCGCACCGAAACCGGTTGCCGGACCTAGGATGTTAGCCTCGATCACCGAGAAAGTGAAGGCTATCGAGTTTCTTCCAGCGAACGGCGGAATGCTGGTTGGCACTGATACAGGCGTTTATCGAAGCAGAGATCTTGCTAAGGGCTGGGAAAAGTTGCCGATACAGTCGACCGTGAACTCGAATATCTTCGCACTTCACGTCGCACCATCCCGTCCAAACACATATTGGGCCGGCACCGCGACCTCTGGTGTGCTGGTCTCAGGCGACGCCGGTTTGACCTGGGTCAAGTCGAATGGAGCCGCGGATAATATTCCGGTCAGCTCGATCACCTCTGATCCGAAGCGTCCGGATTACATCTATGTCGGATCGACTCAGACGTTTTATACCAGCAAAGACAACGGAGCCACGTGGTCGCGACGCGGCGGAGGCCTGCCGCTCGGCAACTTTACGAGCATCCTGATCAATCCCGGCAACACCGAGGAGATCGTTGTCTCGAGTTCGCTCGATACTGGCGGCGGCATGTACATATCGTCCGATTCCGGCAATCGCTGGAAACGCATCGACAACAACGATATGAAACTCGCAAGCCGTCGCATCTGGTCGATCTCATTCGACCCGCAGGACGCCAACCGTATCTTCGCCGCGACACATTCGTCAGGCGTTTACAAGATCGAACGGAGTGGTGCGGTCTCGGGTAACTAGCTCCTAATTCAAACTACGATAAGATGGCGGCTCACTTGGGCCGCCATCTTTGTTTGTTGCTTTGAAGTTACGCCTGAGGCTTCTATAATTTAGATATAGAATCGCCAATGTCTCAGAAACAAGCAACCGAACGCGAGGCCGGATGTCGAAGTACAAATATCAACGTCTCGCGCCTACCTTTCTCATCGATTCCGCACCAGTCAAAGCTGTTTCTCCAGTACCTTCAGGATCCGCATTCGCTCAAAGAGTATTATCCTAACGCCGTCGCGACGCCGACCGACGTTGGTGAATTTGCCTCTGAGGTTCTCGCAAATTATACGACCGATCGAAATGCGCTGTGCGATGCGTTGATTGAGATAAATTCAAACATCGGAGCCTCGCCGTCGACTCTCAGTAATATTGAATTGCTTCGTCACAGCGATACGGTTGCGGTGTTGACAGGCCAGCAGGCCGGACTGTTTACAGGGCCGCTCTACACGATCTACAAGGCTCTCACGGCTATTAAGCAAGCGGAAGCGTTAACTGCGAAAGGTGTTAATGCCGTTGCGGTGTTTTGGGCCGCGACGGAGGACCACGATTTCGATGAGGTAGCTGAGACGTTCGTGATCGGGCGTGGTAATGAACTAACGAAATTCAGCTATCGCCCAACCGACTACAAAGAGAATTCGCAGGTCGGCTCAGTCAAGATCGACGAGGGAATCGAAACCGTGATTGCGGATCTGCTTGATTCGTTCGAGCATACGGAATTTTCGGATGAGGTTCGCGCGATTTTATTGGGCGGCTGGACCGTGGGAAATGGATTCGGCGAAGCGTTCATGAGGCAACTCGCCATCATCTTTGCCAAGTACGGGTTGGTCTTCGTCGACCCGATGAACGCGAAGATCAAACAGCTTGCGGCTCCGATATTTGAAAAGGCAGTTCGGCATTCTGACCAAATAGTTTCGGCCTTGATGGAACGAGGTTCGAAGCTCGTTGAAAACGGATTCCACGCTCAGGTCGTTGTCGAGGACGATTATTTTCCGCTCTTCTGGATCGATGACGAAGGCGGACGGCACGCACTACGAAACGTTGGCGATGGCAAGTTTCGTGTGAAAGGCGATAAGAGGGAATTCACGTCCGTCGAACTTCAGGCAATTGCCCGTGACCAGCCGGAAAGCCTCAGTCCGGGAGTTATGCTACGGCCCGTCGTCCAGGATTTTCTCTTTCCTACGATATGCTACTTTGGCGGTGGAGCTGAGGTTGCGTATTTTGCTCAGAATAGCGAAGTCTATCGCGTGCTCGAAAGGCCTGTGACGCCGGTGTTTCATCGGCAGAGTTTCTCGGTGACCGAGACGTCGCAGAGACGTTCGATGGAAAAGCTTAAGCTGGGGCTCGTCGATTTCTTCGAAGGACGTGAGGCCGTGACGATGAGATCGGCTGAAAAATATCTGACGCCCGAAACTCCTGTTCTGTTTGCCGACGTTGAAGAGAAGATCAATTCCGAACTGAATCGCCTCGATCAGGCTGTATCAAATATCGATGCGACACTAGCGGCAAACTTGGCGACGCGTCGGCGGAAGATCGTTTATCACATTGCGGCTCTACGAAAGAAAACTCTGCGTGCACATCTTCGTAACGATGAGACATTTCGCAGGCGGCTCGATGCTCTTTTTGCGACCGTTTTGCCAAATGACGGTTTGCAGGAGCGTACCGTTAACGTCGTTACATATCTGAACAGATCGGGCTGAATTTTATCGATTGGGTCTACGAAGCCACTCGATCTTGACGACAAGGACCACCGCATTATCGAGCTAAGGATGAACAAGATCAGGGTCTTATCGGATAATCTCGCGAACCAGATCGCCGCCGGCGAAGTGGTCGAGCGTCCTGCGTCCGTAGTCAAAGAGCTTGTCGAAAATTCGATCGATGCCGGAGCAAACCGAATCCAGATCGACATCGAACTCGGCGGCCGCCGACTGATGCAGATCGCGGATAACGGCGAAGGAATGTCACGCGACGATGCGATATTAGCGTTTGAGCGGCACGCGACCTCGAAGATAAGAACGGCCGAGGATCTCGGCAGTATCGCAACGCTCGGTTTTCGCGGCGAAGCTTTGGCTTCTATCGCATCGGTCGCAAAGGTCGAGCTCCTGACAAAGATCGAGGTAGACCAAGCCGCCACGAGAGTCGTCATCGAAGGCGGACGGCTTATTGACGTTAAGGATGCTGCACGCGATACAGGAACTACGATTACCGTTCGCGACCTTTTTTTTAACACGCCCGCTCGACGCAAATTTATGCGGAGCGAGGCGACCGAGAATTATCATTTGACGAGCATCGTCACACACTATGCTCTCGCCCATCCCGAGATCGCGTTTACGCTAACGAACAATGGACGCGAGGTGCTCAGAGTTTCGCCTGCCAAAGATTTACGCGAGCGAGCCTTCCAGGTATTTGGCGGGGGTCTGCTCGATAGTCTCCTTCCCGTCGAAGGTGGCCGCGAATATGTGGCGCGCGTTTCCGGATTCATCTCGGCTCCACGTGAGCGCCGAACGACGCGTGACAGCCAATATTTCTTCGTCAATAACCGTTTCGTTCGCGACAAGACGATCGCGGGCGGCCTGCTCGAAGGTTACCGCAGCGTCCTGCCGCACGGCGTCTATCCCGTCGCGTTTCTATTCTTGGAAATGCCGCTCGAAGAGATCGATGTCAACGTCCATCCGGCAAAGACGGAGGTGCGATTCCGACGTGGCGAGGCGGTCAAGGATGTGATCGCCGAGGCGGTCAGGACGACGTTGGCGAAGGCCGGGATAACTGGCGATGTTCAGCCCGAACGATTCATCCCAGAATCGACATGGACACCGCCGCCGGTGTCTGCTCAGCCGGAAGAAGAGGTTGTCGAACAACACGGGATCTTGTTCGAGACGATGTCTCAGGAAGAGAGTCACGCCGCCGTTGCCGGTATTGGGATGCAGCCCGAGCCGAATCTCCGCCTCATCCCGGAGCCCAACGAAGCTAGATTCGATACCGCACCAACGATAGATTTTGTTGACGAGATCGCGGTACCGGAGGAACGCTTGACTGTCTCAGGCTACGCCGAGTTGCCGCCCGTCGATTCGGCCGCGAAATTGCCGAAGTCGGTCGAGGTTGTCGACGTTGCCTCGTCAAAATACAACCTCTCGGCCAGCTTCACGACAGTTTTATCATCGCCGTCGATGACGAAGGCCTTTTGCTGATCGATCAGCACGTCGCCCACGAACGCATTCTCTTCGACAAGTACCGGAAGTGTGAGACCGAACGCAGTATCGAATCGCAGAATCTGCTCCTGCCGGAGACGATCGATCTTTCGCCGGCCCAGTCCGAGGCGTTTTCGCTGATCGAGGACGATCTCGAAAGTCTCGGCTTCGGAACGATGCGGCTTTCAGGGCGAACGATCGCGATCAAAAGTATTCCAACCGATCTTCCGCCAAGCGAGGCGAGAAATTTGTTTTCGGAGATTCTTGATACGATCGAGGCCGAGAAAAAAGGCGGGGCGAAATCGACGTTTCGCGACGACATCGCCGCTAGCTTAGCGTGCAAGGCGGCGGTCAAGATCAATATGAAACTGACGCCTGAAAAGATGCGTTGGATGATCGACCGTTTGCTGATCACGACTTCGCCCACCACGTGTCCGCATGGGCGTCCCGTAATACTGAGACTTTCGATGAAAGATATCGAACGTGGTTTTCATAGGACTTAGATGAAGAAGAATCCTGATTATCCGGACGAGCGGCCGAACGAGTTTTGGCGAAAGGTGTATGTGGCGGTGATCGTCACGACCTTCGTCGTGGTTACGGCCCTGTGGGCCTTTTCGCAATATTTTAAATGAGAGCACTCGACTGGGCAATTGTAGTTGCGTACCTTGTTTACGTTATCTGGGACGGCATCCGGATGACGAAGCACAGCGGCAGCAAGGAAGGCTACTTCCTCGCAAATCGCGGCTTGCCGTGGTGGGCCGTCGGACTGTCGGTAATGGCGACACAGATGTCTGCGATCACGCTGGTCGGAACTACGGGCCAGGCATACAGCGACGGCATGCGGTTCATCCAGTTCTATTACGGGCTGCCGTTCGCGATGATCATTCTGTGCGTGACGGTTGTGCCGTTCTTTCATCGTGCAAACGTTTTTACGGCGTACGAATATCTCGAAAAACGTTTTGACGTAAAGGTTCGCTCACTCACCAGTTTCTTCTTCCTAATCTCACGCGGCTTGGGCGTAGGGACTATCATCTCGGCTCCGGCGATCGTGCTTTCGATCGTTTTCGGGTGGAATCTGATCGCGACAATTTTCGCGATAGGGCTTTCAACGACAGTTTACACCGTTTTTGGTGGCGTGCAGGCCGTGACCTGGACGGACGTCAAGCAGATGGTGATCATCTTCTTCGGGCTTGGTGTTTGTTTTTTTGTGATTCTATCCAGCTTTCCTGCGGGCGTTTCGCTTACAGATGGACTGCATCTGGCCGGAAGCTTGGGCAAGCTCGACATGGTCGATACGAGCTTTAATTTGCAGGAGAAATACACGATCTGGTCGGGATTGATCGGCGGACTGTTTTTGATGCTCGGATACTTTGGCTGTGATCAGAGTCAGGTGCAGCGATTCCTCACCGCAAAGTCGGTTGACGAAGGTCGTACCTCGCTGCTAATGAGCGCGTTCCTTAAGATCCCGATGCAGTTTGGCATACTGCTGATCGGCATCATGGTATTTATCTTCTATCAGTTCACGGCACCGCCGATCGTTTTTAACAACGCAGAGGTAGCGAAGGCGTCGCAAAACGTCGAATTCCAGGGCATCCAAAACCGTTACGCTGCAGCCCATGAAGAGCGGCGAATCGCGGCAGTAAATTTTGACACCAGCGACCCGGCAAAACGCCAGGCGTATATCGATGCTGACAAGAAGTTTACCGAGAGCCGAAAGGAAGCGGTAGCTCATGTACGGGCGATGAGCAACCCGTCGTTCAACGACGTCAACTACGTATTTCCGACCTTCATCCTCGCGTACATGCCGATGGGCGTGATCGGGTTGTTGATCGCTGCGATATTTGCGGCCGCGATGTCGTCGATAGCGGCAGAACTGAATGCGCTCGCGACCGCGACTACGATCGACTTCTATCGCAGGCTCTACAAACCCGAAGCGACCGACAGCCATTACGTCGCGGTCGGCAGGATCACGACATTCATCTGGGGCGTCTTTGCCTGTATCGTTGCGATCTTTGCGACGAATCTCGGTTCGCTGATCGAGGTCGTCAACAAATTCGGCTCGTTCTTTTACGGCTCGCTGCTCGGGGTTTTCGTGCTGGCTTTCGTCGTGAAACGGGCTCGTGCTCGTGGTGCGTTTTTCGGCCTGCTCCTTGGGATCGCCTCGGTCTGGATCGCGAGCTGGTACACGACTATCGAGTTTCTTTGGTTCAATGTGATCGGGTGTCTCGTCACGGTATTTTTCGGCTATGTAATCAGTCTGACAGTTAGGGAAGAAGAATTGACCACAGATGAAAACGGATAAACACAGAAATAAAAGCGTAGTTTTAGTTTCAGATCCGCATAGAGCGACCAGGTCATTGGTGTCCGTCTGTGTATATCTGTGGATGATCTGGTTCCTTATCGGTGCGACTCCGGCGACGGCTCAGGTGAGGCCGGTTTACGATCGCGGGACAGCGGGGCTTTATCAATTGCTGAAGAAGCTCAACACCACGACAAGTGCACTGATGATCGGGGCCCATCCTGATGATGAAGACACCTCGCTGCTCGCGTATCTGGCGCGTGGTGAAAGTGCTCGGACCGCCTATCTTTCGCTCACACGCGGTGATGGCGGGCAAAATATTATCGGTACGGAACTCGGCGAATCGCTCGGTGTCATTCGTACAGAAGAGCTTATCCAGGCACGGCGGCTCGATGGTGCGGAGCAGTTCTTTGGGCGGGCTTATGACTATGGGTTTTCGAAAACGCTAGCGGAAGCCAAGTCGAAATGGGACGAGAAGATCGTGCTTTGTGACACGGTTCGCGTGATACGAAAATTTCAGCCGACCGTGGTAATTTCACAGTTCTCCGGAACAACGGCCGATGGCCACGGACAGCATCAATATGCTGGCTACATAGCCCCGCTGGCTGTAAAGGCAGCAGCGGATGCTTCGCAATGTTCTGAGGCCGGGCCGATATGGACGGTTCAGAAATTCTACTTCCGGGCACGCGGCGGCGAGCCGCGGCTGCGTGTGAATACCGGCAAATATGATCCGGTGCTTGGCCGTTCTTATTTCGAGATCGCGATGGAAGCTCGCAGTCAGCATAAATCGCAAGAGCAAGGCGTGCTGGAGCTTCGCGGCGAGCAATTCTCCTCAATGAATCTCGTTGGAAGCGAGGCTAAAGAGAGCGCAATATTTGAAGGCATCGATACGTCGGCCGCAGCGGTTGCGAAAGCTATTTCGGCTGATGAAGCGGCGGTCGCGGAAATGTTTGCGGCTGCAAGATCCGCGATCAACGGTTTCGAAGTCGCGGCCCCGGAAAAGTCGCTGCCCGTCTTAGTACGTGGGTATTCGATCGCTTCATCCAACGAATCATCTTCCCGTTCGGCTGGCGCAAAAAGTTTCTTCTCCGAACGCAAGAGCCTCTTCGCCGAAGCGATCGTTCTCGCGGCTGGGATTCAGATCGACGCCCTCGCCGATCGCGATACGGTCGTTCCGGGCGAGAGCTTTGCAGTCGGGGCCAAAGCTTTTACGAATGGCCGTAGCGAGGTCAAAGTAACGAGCCTCAAGCTGTCCGCACCAGCAGAATGGACCGTGGCCACGGTAGCAGTTCCGCAGGCAAACAGCGCGGCCTTTGTAACACGCGAGGTGACGTCGTCCGTTGCGTACTTCAATGTCACGCCGCCGAGAGATGTTGATGCGACGCAGCCATACTGGCTAGCCGAGCCACGCGATGGCGATCTTTTTCGGTGGAACGCAAAGGAGAGCGAATCGCATACGCTGCCGGTCGCGAAACGCGTGCCGAGCCTTGCGGCAACGCTTGAAGTGGGCGGAACCTCCGTCGTTGTAGAGAGGCCGATCGAATTCCGTTTTGCAGATGACATCCGCGGCGAGATACGGCGAAATGTCGATGTTGTGCCGCGTGCGACCGTCGAACTCGATCAGGCGATGATGATCATTCCGTACTCTGAGAAGGCTGAGACAAAGCGTGTTGTCCTGACAGTAACCAATCATTCCACGCAGCCGATCTCCGGCACGGTCGCCTTGAACATCAACGCCGACCGTGAATGGAAAACAACGGCCTCGTCATCGACCTTTGACATTCCACGACGCGGCGAGCGGCAGGCGATCTCGTTCGATGTGACGATCCCTGCTAAAACCAAAGCCGGGAGCTATCAGATCAATGCTCGGGCAATGATCGGTGAGGCGGTCGGCACCTCGGCGATGCGTGTCATCGCATATCCGCACATACAGACTCATCGCTTCTATCGACGAGCGACTACCGACGCGAAGATCATCGATCTCAAAACTGCTCCCGTAAAGGTCGGCTATCTCGCTGGCAGCGGTGACCGTGTGCCGGATGCGATCAGGCAGATGGGATTTAACCTTGAGATGATCTCCGAGAGCGAACTGGCCAACGGCCAGCTTTCGCGATTTGATGTGATCGTGGTTGGTATCCGCGCGTATCAAGTACGGCCTGACATAGTCGCAAATAACAAGCGGCTGCTTGATTTTGCAAACGCTGGCGGCACGCTGATCGTTCAGTACCAACTTCCCGCATATGCCGGCCAAAATCTCGCACCATTTCCGCACCAAATGGGGCCGCGAACATCGGATGAGAACGCAGAGGTCAAGATCGTTGCCCCCGAGCATCCGATCTTCAACTTCCCGAATAAGATCGCCGGAACCGATTTTGCGGGTTGGGTGCAGGAGCGAAACCTCTATAATTTCTCGACGATGGATCCGAAATACATTGGTCTGCTCGAAACGCATGATGCGAACGAGGCAGAGAACAAGGGCGGCCTGGTGATCGCGGATGTCGGCAAAGGGAAGTACATCTATTGTAGCTATTCACTGTTTCGTCAGTTGCCTGCCGGTGTGCCTGGGGCATATCGGCTACTCGCAAATATGCTGAGCTTGCCGAAAGCAAGAAAGTAGCTTCGCTTGGCGTTCGTTCTTCTTCGCGTTTTTCTTTGCGAGACTTTGCGATCTTTGCGTGAGAAGTCTTTTGTTTCGGCAAGGAAATTTTCACGCAAAGCTCGCAAAGGTACGCAAAGAGAGAAATAAGATCTGAAGTTTGTGGGTCAGTTATGAATCTTTCATCAAAACAAAAATCTCTCATCACTAAGGTCATCAACGTTTTTGAGTCTGGCTCACCGGCAGGGAATTACGGGATCATCGCGATCTTTGAGGACGGGCCGGGAGATATTCGGCAGATAACCTATGGTCGTTCGCAGACGACGGAGTACGGCAATCTTGGAAAGCTCGTGAAAAATTACGTCGCCGCGAACGGCCTTTTTAGCAGCAAACTCAAGCCGTTTGCTGCCAAGGTCGGTGTGACTCCGTTGACCGATGACGAGACATTCAAAGGCTTGCTCAAAAAGGCGGGAAACGAAGATCCGGTGATGAGGACGGTTCAGGATGTCTTCTTTGATGAGACTTACTACAAACCGGCGATGAAATGGGCGAAGGATAAAGGGTTTATTTTGCCTCTATCTGCGCTCGTGATCTACGACTCGTTCATTCACAGCGGCAGTATTCTGTCGGTGATCCGAAATATGTTTCCCGAGAAAGTACCGGCCGATGGCGGGAATGAGATCGAATGGACGACTGCGTATATCAAGGCTAGGCACGATTGGCTGGCGAATCATTCGCGCGAAGCTGTCAGAAAGACGACGTATCGGACAAAGTGTTTTATTGAGGAAGTCGCTCGCGGGAACTGGCCACTCACGACGCTGCCGATCAATGCTAACGGGACAAAGGTGTCCTGAGCTATTCGATCACAACGAGAACGTCGCCCGCCGATACCGTATCACCTTCAGCAAATTTAATAGTCGAAATGACGCCGTCTTTGGGCGATTTCATTTCGTTTTGCATCTTCATCGCCTCGACGACTATCACGCCGTCGCCCTTTTGGACTGTGTCGCCCACGGCGACGAGAATGCGGACGACCTTGCCTGGCATGGCGGTCTTGATCTCGGCTTTGCCTGAGGCGTCGCCGTCTTTGTGCTCGGCGCTGCTTAGGCGTTTGGGATCGATGATCCGCACCTCGTGAACCTCATCCCTGACGCGAACAAGATCGGGATCGGCGGGATTTGCCTGCGACGAGACGAACGCCTCGTAGATCGCCCCGTCCTTCTTCAAGAGAAATACACCACTCTCCGGCTCCGAAGCCTCGAGTTCATACTTTCGCCCGTCAACGCTCGCCGTAACGCGGCCTTCCTCACGCACGATCTCGACGTCGTGTTTATTGCCGCCTGTTTCTGCAATAAATTTCATCTTTATCTCCGAGGCCTCGCGTTCGCCTGCTTTTCGGCGAGAAAGTGCTCAAATCTCTCTTCGTTCGTGTACCAAACGATAGTTCCCGTCACGAATCCCAGTGCCGGATAGGCGAGGAGGAATAGTTTCGAAAGGGGCAGCCCCGTCCACGCCCAGCTTGCGAGATTCATCGTCACGAAAAACAAAATGCCCGAAATGACCGCCGTTCTCGCCACGACGTATCTCTTTCCTTTTAGCCGGAGCTTCTCCCAACGGAGAAACGCCTTTCGTGACATTTTTTTCATCGAATCGATCAACTACACCTTATTCGGCTGCGGCGTTACTCGTAGATATGGTTTGATCTCGTTCCAGCCGGCGGGGAATTTTGCTTTGGCGTCTTCGTTTGAGACGGCGGGGACGATGATACAGTCGTCGCCGTCTTTCCAGTTGACCGGTGTGGCAACGCTGTAGTTCGCGGTTAGCTGCAAGCTGTCGATCACACGCAACAGCTCGACAAAGTTCCGCCCCGTCGAAGCCGGATAGGTCATCGTCAGCTTTACCTTCTTATCTGGCCCGATGACGAAGACCGACCGGACGGTGAAGGTGTCGCTCGCATTTGGATGGATCATGTCGTACAGGTCGGAAACTTTGCGGTCGCTGTCGGCGATCATCGGGAAGTTCACGGCCGTGCCCTGTGTTTCCTCGATGTCCTTTTCCCAGCCGAAGTGCGAATCAAGCGGATCGACGCTCAGCCCGATGACCTTGACATTTCGCTTATCAAATTCCGGCTTGAGTTGCGCCGCCATGCCGAGTTCCGTCGTGCAGACCGGCGTGTAATCCTTCGGGTGCGAAAACAGCACGCCCCAACTGTCGCCGAGCCATTCGTGAAAATTGATCGTGCCCTGTGTCGTTTCTGCAGTAAAATCTGGTGCTTCGTCGCCCAATCGTAATGACATATCGTTGCCTCCGTTTATTTACATGCATTATACCAAACCGCCGCAAGGGAGAACCAACTGCGTAAGCGGCTCGAGGTCTCCGCTTGTGCCGGTCGCCGATGTTGGGAGATTGACCACCCGCTTAAGCAGGTGGTTCTCCTTGTGGCAAAATGTCGGGCGGTGCGGAAATGCACACGTCCCAGAGGATCTGCGGTGAGCCGCGCCCGAGCGTTTGCGAAGATGTCGTTTCTCCGAGCGGCAGAGGTTCGAGAGCTTGCGACCGCTTGAAGCGTCGGTAGCACATCTCCATAACCTGATAATGGTATCGGCCCTCGGGGCCGACGGCGTAACACGGTGTTTTGAGGCCATCCTCGAGATCTAGAAACACGCACGGCTCGAGTTCCGGACGATCGCTGAGATTGTAGGCCATCTGCGTCGAACGGCCCGGCCCGTAACGACTCTCGATCAATACATCGAGGACGTTTTGGACGAACGCTAGCTTTTCGTCCGGCGGCGTAGGTAGAAGTTTGATCGAAAGAGGTTTCGAGTTGCGGGCGTTCTTACAGGTTTGACACTCGTTCATACGAGTATCAAGCTAGCATGAATGTTGCATGAAGGATACACCAATCCGCCGCTAATGTAGCATAACGCCGATAATGCCACATAATTCCGATAATGTAGCGATCCGCCGCTATCGCCGCTATTTCCGATAAGTTTTTACTGAAAACTTGCGCCGCGGTACTAATGATCGGAGGGCTCCACAGTTTCATCATCCTCGACGAACTTCCTGAGTCTGAGAAGCTGGATGCGTTTCTCATCAGCCTGGAGGATCTCGATGGCGAGGCCGCGTAGCTCTAGTTTTTCGCCTACTTTGGGGACGTAGCCGGCTTCGCTGGTGACGAGGCCGGCGATGGTCGTGTAGTCTTCGTCTTCAAGCTCGATGTCGAAAATACGTTCGACCTTATCGATCTCTGTTGATCCCAGAACGTCGAAGTAGCCGTCGTCGCCCTCTACGATCTCGATGATCTCTTCGTGCTCCGTGTCCTCGTCCTCAATCTCGCCGACGATCTCTTCGATAATGTCTTCGACGGTGACGAGGCCGGCGACGCCGCCGTATTCGTCTATGACCACGGCGATCTGAACGTGGTGCTGCTGCATCGATTTGAGCAGCTCGGACGCGGTCTTGGTCTCGGGGACGAAGAAGGCGGAACGTTTGATATTCTCGACCGGCTCCTCTTTGCGGCCCGTTGCGAGGGCGGCCAGCAGGTCGCGGACGTAGACCATGCCTTCGACGGTGTCGATCGAGTCACGGTATATCGGCAGGCGGGAATATTTCTCCTCGATCATCACGTCGCGGGCGTCTTTGATGAGCGTTCCGGCGGGCACGGCGATGATGCCCGTTCGCGGGGTCATGATCTCGCTGGTCAGCGTCTCGCCGAACTCGACGATGGTCTCGATCAGCTCGCGTTCCTCTTCCTCGATGATGCCCTCGGCTTCGCCGACCTCCATCAGGGCCTGGAAGTCTTCATCGTTGTCGTCATCGTCGTCTGAGCCATCAGGCGTCGCGGTGGTATCCGCATTGAGCTTATTCTTGGTGCGGCGAGCGGTTATCGGTTCGACGAAGAAAGACGCGATCGCATAGATCGGCCGGATCGCGGGCAAGAGGAAAAGAAGCTTTCGCTCGGTATCACTGCGAACGAGCAGCCGCGGCAGTATCTGGCGAAACAAGACCGTAGCCACAAGGCCGATCAGTAGCGTAAAGAAGATCTGCCTGGTGAGCGAGAAGGTGAAATTACCAACGATGACCGTCAGCAATACCGTGAAGCAGATCAGCAGGATCTGGATCGTCGATGATAGAGCGAAACGGAAGCGCGGGCGATTTTCCAAGATCTCGCGAAGGAACTTAACCGAGTTGGTTGTTTCGCCGAGTTCGTCGTCAGAGGTAATGCGACGAAGCCCAACATCCGAGATGTGCGAGAAGGCAGCATCGATCGCTGCCAGAAAGCCAAGAAGAAGCAGAAGGCCGACGGCTACTATGATCTCGATTTCCATATATAGACTTGAACCTAATGGTAGGATGCAATGAAGTTTAAATCAAATAAAAGACTTGTGCCTAGCTGTTCAGTTTAGCGAGGAGCGGCTGCATCTCTTCGAAGAGCTTGTCGTCCCATTTGCCGAGCGCATTCTGCTCGCGGAGCTTGCCGACGATCTCCATCGCGTGCAGCAGGCTTTCCTTTGCCGCTTCATTCTGCCCGAGCTTTACCTGGGTCGTCCCGACGCTCTTGATCGCTTGAGCCCAGTCACGCTTGGCGACGAGATTTTTTTCATCGCTTTCGGCGAGCTTGGCAAAGATGGCGGCGGATCGTTTGTAAGCTTCGAGCGCAGAGACGAGGTCCTTACGCTGTAACTCGGCATCGCCGAATCTGGTGTACAAGGTGCCGAGATCGTCCTGATACACCTTATTTCGCGGCTCGCGTTCTATCAACGCGACGAGGATCGTCTCAGCCTGATGCAGATGTTTGAAACCGTCCGCCGTGCGATCGACCAACGTGAGGACAATTCCGTAGCGGGAAATGGCCTTGGCAAGATTCTGCCTCGCTTGGGTATCCGCCGGGTCAGCCTCTGCGGAACGCCGTGCGACTTCAAGAGCTTTCTCGGCGAACGACAGGGAAACATCGTTCTTTATGGTCTCAAAGGTGCCGCTGGCGAGAGTGAATACGTTCAGGACCGTTCGCTGCACCTCTGAATCATTCGGGTAGCCCGCCCGGAGTGCTTCGGCGAGTGCCACGGCCGTTTGATTTTCCGCCTCGGCCTCGGATTGCTGGCTGTTCCATGAGAGCCCATTGCTCAGATACGCTGTGCCGATCGTCAGCAGCCTTCGGGTCTCGCGGTCGTTCCGATCCATGCTAGAGAGGCGGTCGAGCGTTTGGCGGTAAAGCGGGATCGCTACATCGTACTGATTGTTGATGGCGAAGGTATGGGCAAGTTCGATCTCAGTCGCGGCAAGAGATCTGCCGATCTCAGGGGAGTTCGGCATCTCAGCAGCGAGCTCCTTGAAAGCCGCGACAGCCGAGTGCGAATCGCGAATGGATGCCTCGATCTCGCTTTGGGCAAACCGGATCTTGGCAAGTTCTTTTAGCACAGAAGCCTTCTTTGTTCGGGTCTCGACGGTCTGAGGAAGGTTGGCGAGGATCGCCCCGGCCTTTTCATAGCTCTCGATCGCTCCGGCGAAATCGCTCAGGTTTGGTTTAGCAGGGTTGCCCTGAAGGTCGCCAACCTTTTGATACGCCATGGCCAACTCGGCCTGCAGTGTCTCGTCGCTGCGGCTCTCGGCGGCGAGATCGTCGAGATATTCGAGTGCACGAAGGACGAGCAATTCACGGGCGTCGGTCGAGCCCGGCAAACGCTCTATCTTTGGAGCGATCTCAAAGAGCAGCGAATTGGAGAGTTGTCGTACTTCCTGAAATCTACTCTCTGCCCGGTCCCGCTCGGAGCGGGCAATGGATGTTTGCCAAAGTGACACGACGAGGGCCGCGATGAAGGCAATGACCACGAGCGATGCCGCGGCAACCCCGGCTTTGTGACGACGGACAAATCGGGAAGTAAGATAACTGAATGTGCTAGGCCTCGCTGTGACGGCACGGCCATCCAGGTACCTTTGGATATCGTCCGCAAGACCTTCGACCGATCCGTAGCGGCGTTCGGGCTCCTTTCTGAGGGCCTTCAAAGTTATGTTGTCGAGATCGCGCGATAGTGGGACAAAAGAAACTTCGGGCTTTCTCGATAGATTGTGGGTATGGATCGCAGTCGAAGGCGAACGAACCTCATTCGCCTGAAGCGAGAGGATCATCTGGTCAACGGCCATTCCATCAAAATCGAACGGCTTCGTGCCCGTCAGCAATTCAAAAAGCACAACGCCGAGAGAATATTGATCCGAGGCGGTCGAAACGGGTTTGCCGAGGATCTGTTCAGGTGACGCATACGCCGGGGTAAATGCTCGATACGCCGTCAGCGTTTGGGTCGAATTCGATTCAAACGCTTTCGCAAGGCCGAAATCGAGGAGCTTTGGCTCACCCTCTGCCGTGACAAGGATGTTCGTCGGTTTAATATCGCGATGAACCACGAGGTTTCTATGAGCGTACGCGACGGCGGAGCAGATCTTCAGGAACAGGAGCAGGCGATCGTTGATCGATAGAGCTTTGTCGTGGCAGTAATCGATGAGAGTCTGCCCCTCGATGTACTCCATTGCGAGAAACGGTTCGCCTTTGTCGCTGAGACCGCCATCGTGGAGAACTGCGATATTTGGATGGTGAAGGCTTGCAAGGATCTGACGTTCTTGTTTGAATCTCGAAATGACTTCGGAATCCGCAATAGACTGTCGGACGATCTTAAGAGCGACCTGCATCGAGAATTCGCCGTCGTCACGTTCAGCCAGAAAGACGGAACCCATCCCGCCGCTACCTATCTCGCGGATGATGCGGTAATTACCAAAGTGGCGATCAGCATAGTCGACCTTCGGAAGATCGATCTTGGCCGCCAGATCTATGGCATTACTTTCAATGATGTTGTCAGATTCGGTCGAGGCGACGATCAATGAGTGGACCTCTGCATAAAGTGCCTCGTCGTCACCGCACCTCTGCCGGAGCAACTTGTCGCGCGTTTCGACCGGCTCATCGATGACTAAGCCAAAGACCTCTTTTACTGTTTCCCAGTCAGCGTTGTTCACCTATGGTTTTACCTGGAGAGCTCCCGTTGGAACCAAGCCTTTGCGAAAGTCCATTCACGTCGGACAGTAGCCTCGCTCAATTTTAGAACATAGGCCGTTTCTTCGATGGAAAGCCCGCCAAAGAATCTCATTTCGACGATCTTCGCCTGCCGCGGATCGAGTTTTTCAAGGCTAAGGAGAGCTTCCTCCAACGCGATCAGATCGATCTCTTGATGCTGGGGTAGGCTGATGGCGTCGTCGAGAAGGATCTTCTGTCCGGAACGCTTCTGAGCCCCTTTCGCTCGGGCGTGGTCGATCAAGACTTTTCGCATTACCTCGGCAGCGACCGAGAAGAACTGTGCTCGACTCTGCCACGAAACACTTTTCCAGTCTACCAACCGCACATATGCCTCATGGACCAAAGCAGTTGCCTGAAGCGTATGATCGGGCCTTTCGTTCTGCATGTATGCACCCGCGAGACGTCGCAGGTCATCGTACACAACTTCCAGCAACCTGGCCGGAGCGGAGTTGCTACCGTCTCTGATCTCGTCTAACAAAAGCGTGATATTTGGCGAGCCCGCTTGTTCCATTGCTTTGGTTAAATCGGATTGTACCAAAAGAGTAAAAAAAAGAATGAAAGAAATTTAGCGCTTTTGACCGAATTTCTCGCCCTATTAGCTGAAAGGGAAATATTGCGAGGAATATCATGCGAAAAACTACAGGTTTATTGGCGATCTTAGCTTTGACGGCACTGGCGTCGGTTGCTTTTCCGGAATCGGTGAAAGCGATCTTTGGCTTCTCAGCAAGGGAATCGACTGTCGCCGCGTCAGAGCAGAACATTGTCGTTGTTGGTGCTAATAAAGATAAACCTGGATACCCATATGTCATGTATGCCGAACCGAAACCAGCGTTGGACACTGCGAAGACCGCGGCTGGTCCATCGAACGTCGTAGCTGCCGCTGCGGCGGACTTTGATTCTGATGGAATGCAGGACATTGTCTCGGTGGACACAAACGGTCAGTTGCGAGTGATGTCGGGAAATGCAAACTCGCTATTTCCAGCTCATGCTGCCGAAGGATCCGACACGTCGCATGCATTCTCGAGAGCCTCTGCTTCGACAGGCTTGACTTTTGTGCCGGATGAGATCCTGGTTGGGGATTTCAACGCCGACGGGAAGTCGGACGTTATTCTGGTAAAAGCAGGTTTGGACGCACTCCTCCTGATGCCGGGCGATGGTCATGGCAATTTTCTGGCTCCGGTAAAGCAATACGTTGGTGGCACGGTCGGTACTGCGGTCGCGGGTGAGATCGGACGGCCGGATGGTCAGACGGACGTCTCGGTCTCTTTATCGGTATCGGGCAGGTCGTTTGTTGCGGTATTTGAGCATCCGACCGGGGCATTTGCACAAAAGCCGGAATATTTTGCTCTTGGTACTATGGCTTCGTCGATGACGATCGGGCAGTTGGACAAGGATCCATTTGGCGATGTTGCCGTCGTTGGCGGCGAGCTTTTGACGGTCATCCACGGACGGGGAAATCCTTATCCGCTTGATCGTTTGCCTGATGCCAACATTGAGCGTCCGAGTGCGATCGTAAATTCGAAACAGCTTTCGTTCACCGCCCGAGCTATCGTTGCGGCTGAGATGGAAGGAACCCGTGGCGACGGCTTAGCAATGCTTGGGTCGGATGGCCGCATGCACTATTTCAAGGCGAATACCGCGACCAAACTGCCAAAAACCCAGCCAAGGGCAAAGGTTGCGTTGAGCTCACTCAAATTTGTTCCATCCGGCATCGATCCAACGAAATATGTCCTCGCTGAGCAGAAGACTCCGCAGAATGAGCAAGAGGCCGATGCTGCCGGATTGCTGATGGCTGACACAGAAGAGCTACGATCACTTGGGCGAAAGAAGTTGCTTGAGAAGAGATCTCGCGAATCGGCTACAGAGCGAAGTAGTATCCCGGCTGCTCAGCTTGCGGCAGAGGACGCTGCAAAGGCGGCGAGACAGCTTGAGGTGGTAGCCGAGCGGAAAAGACTATTCGAAGCAGGCCTCGCAGGGAAGCCGGTCGGGTTCAGCGAGTGGGAAATGAAAACGGTCGCCGCCGATGCACGCCTTGCCGTCGCGGCCGCCAGCGGGTCCGTGAAATTGATCAGAGCTCGGGCTTCTGTTTCGGGAGTCGATGATCTTCTAGTTGCAGACAGAACGACCAACAGCGTCCTCGTCGTCGGACGCTGGCAAGAAAAAGGTAAGGCTGTAGGAGCGGGCAGTGTCGTTGCTCTGGAAACGAATACTAGCCCCACCGCGATCGTTCCAATGCGGCTCAACGCGGATGGAATGAGCGATATTGTCACATTTTCGGGCAGTGGGGCTGAGCCATCGGTTTTGCTGTCACAACCCGCGACGGTGTTCACGGTCAACACGGCCGACGATGCCGGCGGGGGTAATTGTCAGGGCGACGGGCAGCCGTGCAGCCTGCGGCGAGCACTTTTTTGGGCGAATTTCACGCCCAACAACATGATCGTTTTTAACATTCCGGGAGCCGGTGTCCATACGATCCATTTGAACTCTCAGCTTCCGGATATCGTCACTGGCACGACGTTGGACGCGACCACACAACCGGGATATATCGGCAAGCCGTTGATCGAGATCAGGGGCGATCTGTTGACAGGGGCCAAGGAAGGATTACGGACCGCGAGGCCGAACGTTACGATCCGGGGCTTTGCTGTAAACGGGATGCCTGGTATTGAGGAGGGAAGTTCGGTTATTGGCGGTAGCGGTATCGTGATCCTGAGCTACCTTGGCGAACCCCTTGCTACGAATGTCACGATCGAGAGCAACTTCCTCGGGACCGATCCGGACGGAACGGCAGATCTTGGCAACGATGGCAACGGTATTCAGATCTACGATGCGGATTCGAACAACATTGGCGGTACTATTCCGCAGGCCCGCAATATCCTCTCTGGAAATGGTGTGATCGACGAGGAAGGGACAAAGCAAGGGGTTGGCTTTGCGATCACAGGCGGCAATTTTAACAGGGTTTACAACAACTACGTTGGCACGGACTTGACGGGGGCCCTGAGCGTGGGCAATTTTCAAGGAGCATTCGTCACGGGAACGGCGAATGAGATCGGCGGCGATCAGCCCGGTATGGGCAACGTAATTTCCGGTAACGGAGGCCCGCTGAATAGTAATGGCCAGTGTTATGGACAGGGCATTTCGGTGGTCCAGCTTTATTCGCCGAGCACCGGGGAGGCATTGACGGATGGTACGCAGATAAAAGGAAATCTGATCGGCACGTCGGCCAACGGACTGTTCAAAGTCAGAAACTGCACAACGGGCGTTTCTTCGACGGGGAATCTGAATACAACGATCGGTTCGATCACTTCGGAAGGCCGCAACACCATTTCAGGAAACGACTGGGACGCGATCTGGTGCGGCTACAACGATTCGGCGTTCTTTCCGATCTCAGGTGGCTGCTACATCGTTGGTAATGAGATCGGTACAAACATAAACGGAAATGCAGCGATTGCGAATACAGAGGAAAATAACTCCTGTATAGGTTTTTGCTTGATAACCGATACCATTTGGCTACCTACGGAGCCGATCGATTTCGCATTGGTCGGTTCCCCCGGCCAAACCGCGCCCGAATCTGCGTGTCAGGGCAACTGTAATCTCATATCAGGGAACCGGAGCATCGAAGGGGGCTTCGGAGGCGGGGCGTTCCTTAAAGCAGGAAACGGCTTCGGACTGATCGTCAATAATTTTATCGGCACCAACCGGACGGGAACTCAGGCGTTACCAAATCATGATGGGGGACTTGGATACTCGGGCTCAGTATTGATCGGTGCGGTATTTGGCGATGGCCAGGGCGGCCAGATCCCTGGGGGCAATCTGATCTCCGGCAACGACTATGGAGCGAGAATAGAGTCGATCAATGTTGGCGGCCTCTTCGAAATGAAGGCGAACAGTGTTGGATTCTCCGCAGATGGCCTTGTCGCTATTCCGAATGGTGGCTTAGGAGGTGATTCGTCTCAGGGGTTGGGTGCTTTTGCCCAGGGGGGGACTTCGATTAGGATCGGCGGGCCGAATCCGATCGAGAGAAATTACATAGGTAACACGACTTCGGTCATTCCGGGCAATGGTGACGGAATAAATGTCTTCGCGAACGTTGGGTCAGTCGTAGCGATTCAGGGGAATTACATCGGAATTGACCGACAGGGAAATGCTGCACCGAATACTGGCGATGGGATCGAAGCCAAAGGCGAAGGGAGCACCATCATCGGAGGCAGTGGCATGGGCACCGAGAATACCATTGCGAACAGTGGCCGGGCAGGGGTGTTCATCTATAATTACACTGGGCCCTTCTCTAATCTAAAGACCAGACAGGTTACTGTTCGTGGAAATGTCATCAAGAACAGTGGCGGTCTGGGGATCGATCTTACAAACATTGTTCAAGGGGGCGGTATCCCAAACGGCGGCGATGGAGTGACTGAGAACGATTGTCAGGATCTGGACGAAGGTGCCAACGGTCTGCAAAACTACCCGGAACTATATGCACCTATTCAGAATCAAGACGGGACGCTCAGGATCGACACTGTATTGAAGTCGCTACCGTCACGGCAGTACACGATCGACTACTATTTGAACAATCAGGCGGACCCGACCAACTACGGCGAAGGCCAGACATATCTTGGCAGCGGGGTAATGACCACCAACGGCAACAGCTTTGCGTCCGCTTCCTTCAATACGACCCAGCAGTTGCCAACGACCGCTCTCATCACCGCTACCGCGACTGACGAGAATGGCAGCACATCCGAATTCTCCTGCTCCGCCGGGGTTTGTACTGCAAACAGAACTTTTGAGGAGGCACTTGGAGAAGCTGCGATGGTGCCTTTTTGCATCGTACCGATCGTTGTCACGACCAACGGCGACGAGAACGACCTTGACAATGAGAATCCGGTCCAGAACCGCGACGGACTTTGCGACGTTGATGCAAATCTTGCGGGCGAGCAATGTACGTTGCGAGCGGCGATCCAAGAGGCAAACGCGCGGCCGGGATTCGATCTGGTCAACTTCAACATTCCTGGCAGCGGCACTCAGGTCATCACGATCGTGAACGGGAATCCCATCCTTCCCGCGATCAAGGAGACAGTTGAGATCAACGCTCTGAGCCAGCCAGGCTATGTAGACCGCCCAGTCGTACAACTCAACGGTACCGTTGTCGGTCAGACCATACCGATCGTCGGCCTTCGGGTTGAGGGCAGCGATATCACTATCAGAGGCTTGGCAATTAACAGGTTCACGCTCGATATTTCAATCAATAAGCCCGGCGGAGCCGCCAACAATAATAAGATCGAGTCGTGCTACATCGGCCTCAATGCTGACGGCACGATCGACGGGATTGGTGAGGGGACATCGCAGACGGGCATAACCATTCTCGGCGACACGACGACGGCACAGGGGAACCAGATCGGTAGCACCTACGGGGGGAACACCATTTCGAACAACGTCGTAGGTGTCGTCATTGCCGGCAATGGTGCCCGCAACAATACTGTGATCGGGAACAAGATCGGTACGAACCCTTCTGGAACGACATCGATCCCTAACGTCAGTGGCATCATCGTTGGTAGCGGCGCACAAAACAACACCATCGGCGGACAGCTTGACTCCGATGCCAACGTCATTTCCGGAAATCTCGCCAACGGGATCAGCATAGGTACTAACGCGTTCAACAACAAGGTTCTCGGGAACTACATTGGCACATCGGCTACCGGACAGGAGCGAGTTGGGAACGGCGAACAAGGCGTCGAGATCATTTCCGGTGCGCATGACAACACGATCGGCGGAACGTATGAACACCGAAACATCATTGGCGGAAATAATCTGAGCGGTAATCCGACTACTGCAACGGAGGTTCTTATCGATTCGACGGCTAACTCAAACACCGTGGTTGGGAACTACGTCGGAGTTAAGAAAGATGGAATCAGTGACTTCGGTGGGGCTTTTGGGATAATCGTCGGCGGTGATAACAACATCATCGGGGGTCTCGCGAGCTCTCCAAACGTCTTTGGCGTTCGCCAGGTGGGTGTATTTGTAGGAAGTGATGGAGCGAGCCCCGCGTTGTCGAATCGCGTCACCTACAACCGGATCGGCACAAACGCCAACGGAAACGGCGCGATGGGCCTCAATGTGGGCGTTCAGGTACAGGGAGAGGCTTCAAATACCCAGATATCTAACAATCTAGTCTCAGGTAATGCCGCGTTCGGGATTTTTCTTAGCGATGGCCCGACCGGCACAAACATATCCAGCAATAGGATCGGAACCAATGCCGACGGCAACGCTGCACTAGCCAATGGTGCTGGAATCGTGGTCTCGAAGGCGAGCGACAACACGATCTCCTCAAATGTGGTTTCTGGAAATCAATTTATGGGAATCTTCTTAGGTGAGGATTTTCTCAGCCAAAATAGAGAGTTTGCCGCTCGACTACCAGGGCTGACCTCCGGGCTCGCATCTGGCCGCCCGAGAGGTAGCGGCGGACAGTACACGTCCGGCAATATCATTCGCACGAACCGGATCGGCACCAACGCCTCTGGCGATGCCGCCTTGCCGAACGGAATTGATGGCGTCCAGGTCGGCGAGAATGCGCGTGACAACATTGTCGGCGGCAATCGGCGTGCTGGCGAAGGGAACTACATTGCAGGACATACCGTTGGAGATATTGCGGCGGGTGTCTACGTTGGCTCAGTATTCCAGGATCCCAACGATGACCGTCTTCCTCGTAATAACAAGATCCAGGGCAATTTTATCGGTTGGGGCGTGGGATTCACCGAGATCGCTAACGGCACCGGCGTCTTTATTAGAGGTGCAGCGAATAACATCATTGGAGCCGACCTTGGCTGTGAGCCGCCGGAATGCGTTGAAAGCGAATTCGGAAATTACATTGGCAACAGCACCGGGGCCGGAATTAAGTTCGATGGCGAAGGTACTATTGACAATAATGTCAGAGGCAACTTTCTAGGTGTAAACGACACCTTCACGATCGGTGGCTTTAACGCAGTCGATGGCATCTACTATGCTGCGACAAATCACAACACGATAGAGGATAACGTCATCGCGGGTTCCGGGCGCGACGGTGCGGGTCCAAGGGCATAGAAGTTTTACGCTCGAAGATAATTACATTGCGGGCAATGATGGGAACGGAATTACCGTCGACGCGGACGCGGGCAATCCCCCTGGGCCACAACCTAGAAAGGGAGAGCGGTCCCCGAATGGTGGATTCCTAAGGAAGATCCTAGGCAATTCAATCGGCGTTCTTCGGTCCGGGTCCTTCGTGGCGGGTGCAGCTAATGGAGGTATCGGGATCGAACTCCGCAACACCATCAATCTTATCGTTGGTCCATCTCTCAGCGGCCGCTCGAATGTGATCACCCAGAGTGGCGGAGAGGGTATTAAGGTCTCGGGCGGAGACGCGTCTGATATTGAGATCAAGAAAACGATCATTGGTACGGACGAGTATGGTTCGGCGGACGTCGGCAACGGCGGCGACGGGATTCATATCGACGGCGCTCACGATGTGTCCATCGGCGGCCTCGGTGAGGGTAACACTGTTGCCGGTAATAGTGGTAATGGTATCTATGTCGAGAATGCTATCAACACACAGATCAAAGGAAATAGCGTAGGCGTTGTGCCTATGCAAGAAACGATCAGACTGCCGAATCAGCGGAACGGTGTTGCGCTAAGAAATTCGGGAAGCAGTTTTCTGGGCGGTGCAGTTCCTGGGCTCAGTAATGTAATTTCCGGCAACCTCAAGAATGGGGTCCTCATCACGGGCGTAAACGCCTCAGCCAATCGAATCCTTCGAAACATCATTGGCACCGATCTATCGAATGCCGCCGGTCTGGGCAACAACGAGCACGGTGTACGGATCACTAGCGGAGCCAATAACAACATCATCGGCGGGGAGAATCCGGACGATGGAAATAGCATAATCGGCAACGGGATCGATGGGATCGGACTCGACGATGAACCAGAGGAGCAGAGTCTTACGTCAGGAACTCCCAGCCAGACGGTAAACAACAAGCTACGGTACAACAAGATCTTCGGTAATGCCGGGCCCGGGATCGATATCGCTCCTGCCGGACCAAATTCAAACGATCCCGAGGATGCCGACGACGGACCGAACCGACAGCAGAATTATCCTTCGCTCAATGATTATGAGATCTCCCCTGAAGGGATCGCATCGGTTTATGTTTTTCTGGAATCAGACCCCGCGAACAGCAACTATGGTGAGAATGGTATCTACATCGAGTTTTTCGTGGCGGACGCGTCTGGCCAAGGCAAGCGATCGCTTGGTAACGGGAACCGATTCTGGACCGTGGCAAACTACACAGGCGGAGGCTACGATCAATTTTATCTGGGCAATGCGGCTGAACTAGGACTGACTCCTGAGGACCGAATTACTGCCACTGCTACAGATGCTGATGGCAATACGTCTGAATTTACTCCGGTTGATGATCTGCCGACGCCGACGCCAACCGCGACTCCGACAAACACCCCGACGGCAACCCCAACGGCAACGCCGACGAATACTCCGACGGCGACACCGACGGCAACGCCGACGAACACTCCGACAGCTACACCAACGGCCACGCCAACGAACGCTCCGACGGCAACACCTACAAATACTCCAACAGCGACGCCGACCGCAACGCCGATAGTTTTGCCGACGCCGACGTTTGTGATCGATGATGTTAGTTTGAATGAGGGTAATGCCGGGACGACGGCGTTCATATTCACGATAACTAAAACGGGGAACAATAATCTTGCATCGACCATTACCTTCGCAACTCAGGACGGTACGGCGACGGTTGCTGATAGTGACTATCAGCCGATCACCGCACCCGTGGTTTCGATGTTCGGCGATAGCAATTCAGCCACATTCACGGCAGAGGAAACGACAAAACAGGTGATCGTAACCGTAAACGGCGACCTAGGATTTGAAGCCGATGAGACCTTTAACTTGAACCTATTAAGCGTCGACAATGGAGCATTCTCAGACGCGAGCGGCCAGGGCACCATCCTGAATGACGACGCCGAACCAAGCCCGACTCCAACGAATACGCCAACGGCGACGCCAACAAACACACCGACGGCAACTCCGACAGCAACACCTACGAACACTCCAACGGCGACGCCAACGGCGACACCCACGAATACCCCGACTGCGACGCCAACAGCAACGCCTACGAATACTCCGACGGCAACGCCAACGGCGACACCCACGAATACCCCGACTGCGACGCCAACAGCGACGCCGTCCCCGGCGACTTTGACAACAGTTACGTCTTCGTTGAATCCGTCCGTTTTTGGTCAAAGCGTGACGTTTACCGCGAGTGTTGCTTCGATCCCGTCCGGATTTGGAGTGCCGACTGGTACTGTCAGTTTTAATCTGGACGGAAATGTGTATTGTACGAATGTTCCGCTCAACGCATCGGCTCAGGCTCAGTGCACACTCGTCGGGCTACCGGCTTTGGGGGGAGGGACGCACGTCGTGGTTGCGACTTACAGCGGCGATCCAGTGTTCCTCGCAAGCGCCGGTAACCTCGCGGGCGGGCAGCTTGTCAACCGGGCGAATACGACGACCACGATCACAAATGCGAGCTCGATACCGCCGGTTGTCACGGTCGGGCAGACCTTGGCTATCAACTGGGCGGTCAATGTCGTCTCTCCCGGAGTCGGCACGCCGTTCGGAAATGTGACAGTCTCAGATGGAACGGTCTCGTGTACCGCAACAGTTTCGGCGGGCACGTGCAGCCTGACTTTCGTTTCGCCGGGTCCGAAGACCATAACAGTGTCTTACTCCGGCAACCCGAACTTTAACCCGAGTACGGCCAGCATCTCGACAACGGTCAATCTCGTGATCTCGGGCACGATAACAGAAGCTGTTGTGCTCTCAAATAGCAGTGAAGGCGGCAAGACAGGGATACCAGTTGCACCGCAAACCGGCCTTGCCGGGGTTCAGGTCGCATTGTCCGGCAGCTCTACTGGGACCGTGACGACTGGACCGGGTGGCGGATATTCGTTTGCCGTGGCTCTGGGTGGAAACTACACAGTTACACCGGCCATGGCTGGAAAGGTCTTCGATCCAATTAGCCGCAGTTACGCAAATCTCTCTACAAACGCTACGGGCGGGAATTTTACTGCCTACAACATCGGGACAGCGAATCGCGAGCTTAGGATCGTCAACACATTTGCATCGCCAGGACAGAGTGTTGCGGTGCCGATACAGATGACAACGCTGGGCGGCGAACGAACAATTGCCTTCAGCATCAGTTATGACATTAACCCCCTGAGCAGCCCTACGGTAACCTGCGGAAGTGGTATCAGCGGATGCACCATAAATGTCGATGCATCTATGATGCCCGGCAAGATCGGCGTGTCTATCACTTCGCCGCAACCGCTACAGCCTGGCACGGTCGAGGCCGCCAGGGTCACTTTCCAGAGCGTTGCGACAGATCTATCGAACACACCGCTTACATTCACCGACCAGCCGGTGGCTAGATCAGTTCGAAATTCGACGAACGATCCGCTGCAGACCACCTACACAAGCGGTATGGTCATTTTCGAGCAAGGGCTCGAGGGAGATGTTGCTTGTGCAACGCCTTGCCGCACAGGTGATGGCCAGCTGCTTGCGAATGATGTCGTCAAACTCCGCCGCCTGACGGTTGGCCTGGACACACCGGACCCGACGACAAATGAATTCCAGCGTGCCGACACGTCACCAGCCTCTGTAAAAGGCGATGGTCAACTCGATGCAACCGACGTCATCAAAACACGCCGGTACGCCGCAAACCTTGACCCAGCCCAATCAGCGGGCGGGCCGACGGCACTTGTGGCAGCAACAACGCCAGCGAATCGGATGGCTGCTTTGAGACAACGGATGCGGCTCATTTCGATTCCGGGATCAAAGGGGTATACGCGATTTGCTGTCGAACTCGATGCGAATGGAGGCGAGGCTGCTGCAAGCTTTAGCCTCGCCTATGATTCAGCAAAACTCCGGTCACCGATCGTGACGCTTGCTGAGGACCTCGCGGGCTCGCCCACGCTGACGGTCAACGGCACTAAGCAAGGGAGGTTGCAGTTGCTGATCGATTCCGACAGAGCGTTCACACGGCAGGGAAATAAGCGGCTACTCGTCGTGACATTCGAGGGGAATGACGACGGACGAGCTCTGACGTTTGACGAGGCAAAACCGATCTCGATCTCTGACGTTTTGG
Organism: Acidobacteriota bacterium; assembly: GCA_016718135.1. Taxonomy (GTDB): domain Bacteria; phylum Acidobacteriota; class Blastocatellia; order Pyrinomonadales; family Pyrinomonadaceae; genus OLB17. The sequence goes on from JADKEF010000001.1 coordinate 141,432, forward strand.
GTAACGGCATCGTCTATGAACAGGAGTCGAAGGAAGTGGGGATGAGCCAACCTGAGAGCGAAAACAACCGCTACGTCGGGTTCGGCAGCCTGACCTCATTTAGAGACTCGATCGCTCAGTCCGCCATGTTCTTCCAGGCCCGTCCGTCGTTTTCGAGCATTGCGTCGGCTTCGCGTGGTCCCCAGGTTCCGGACGCGTAGTTGGGGAAGTCGCGAGCCGGAAGAGCACGCCAGACGTCGAGCACGGGGTCGACGATCCGCCAGCCAGCCTCGACCATGTCGGCACGTTGGAAGAGCGTCGCATCGCCGATCATGCAATCGTAGAGCAGGCGCTCGTATCCGGTCGAGACTTGCTCGCCGAAGTGATCGAGATAGTCGAAGTCCATATCGACCGCACCCATATTGACTATCGGCCCCGGGATCTTCGCACCGAAATGCAGAGTGATGCCTTCGTCGGGTTGGATGTGGATGACAATGCGGTTGGTCGTGAGTTTCTCGATCGACGTATCGCGAAACAGCATGAAGGGAGCTCGTTTGAATTGGATGACGATGCTCGAATGCTTGGTCGCCATTCGCTTGCCGGTGCGGACGTAGAAAGGAACGTCGGCCCAACGCCAGTTGTCGATCGATAGTTTTAGAGCAGCGTAGGTTTCGGTGTTCGATTTCGGAGCGATCTTGTCTTCGCTGCGATAGCCTGCGACTTGCTCGTCACCGATCTTGCCTTCGCCGTACTGGCCGCGGACGGCTTTCTTGAGAACGTCCTCGGGCGAGAACGGCTGGATCGCCTGCAGGATCTTGGCCTGCTCGTCACGGACGGAATTCGCCTCGAACGAAACCGGCGGTTCCATGGCCGTTAGCGTGACAAGCTGTAGGATATGATTCGGGATCATATCGCGAAGAGCCCCGGCCGAGTCATAATAGCCGCCGCGTTGTTCCACGCCGAGTTTTTCCGCCACGGTGATCTGGACGTGGTCGATGAAGTTACGATTCCAGATCGGTTCGAAGATGCTGTTGCCGAATCGGAATACCAAAATGTTCTGCACCGTCTCTTTGCCGAGGTAGTGATCGATTCGGTAGATCTGCCGCTCTTTGATCGATTTGAGCAAGTCGGCATTCAGCTTCTGGGCGGAAGCGAGGTCGCGACCAAAAGGCTTCTCGTAGATGAACCGTCGCCAATGTTCGCCGTCTTCCTTGCCGAGGCCGTTCTTAACGATCTTTTGCGTGACGTTCGCAAACAGGTTGGGCGGCGTCGCTAGGTAGAAGAAATAATTGTCCGGGATCTGATGGGCTGCGGTCACATCACCGAGCAGAGCTCTGATGTCACCAAAGAGTTTCTTGTCGTCATCAAAATCGCCGCCGGTATAATACGTTCGCTCTTCGAACCACCTGAGCAATTTCTCGTCCGGACCGTTTGGAATGAATTCCTTGAGATGGCTGACCACCTGAGCCTTGAACTCCTCGCTCGAAAGCTCCTGTCGTCCTACTCCAACGATCGCGAATTTGTGCGGCAGGAAATCGTCCTTCGCCAGATTGTAAAGAGCGGGGAGCAGCTTGCGTTTGGTTAGATCACCAGTCGCACCAAAGATGACCATGACGCACGGGTCTGCAGTTTTGGTTGATTCGGACATAAGGGCTATAGATTCCGAGTTTATCACGAAGTTCGAGTTCGCGAGCGTTCATCTCACCGTCGTCGGTTTCGTGGTCATAGCCGCAAAGGTGCAATACGCCGTGTAGGATGAGTTGCTTGATCTCAGTTTCGAACGTGAGGCCATTCTCAGCGGCTTGCTTCTGAGCCTGCTCTGTCGAGATCACGATATCGCCGAGGTTGTCCTTGTCTGGGTCGAACTCATCAGGTTCGTGCGGGAATGAAAGAACGTCGGTCGTCGAGTCCTTACCGCGAAACATCTCGTTGAGTTGCTTCATTCGACGGTCGGAAATGAAGACGACGGCGGCATGCTTCCCTTCAATTTCGTTTACTGAATCTTGAAGGCATGTGCCGAAATCTTGCAATGCCTTCAATGAGATATTTATCTTCTTTTGAGAGTTAAGAAATTCGAGCATTTTTAGTCCCTGAGCTTTTAGACTCAAACCAATCTATTACTCTATTTATAAGAAACATCGAGATGAAGGATATGACAAAACTAATGAATAGCGAAACCGCAAGAACTCGCCAAAAATAAATAAGTTCAAACGGTTTAATAAGAAAGACTGCTCCGAGTTGAGTGAATGTGATGCAGCACAGGTTGCTTAGAAGCGAACCTAGCAATGGAGTGAGGATCGAGCTATGAGGATACCGGAGTAAGAATTTGTATACGAGCAGGAAACAACTAATTGAAACAAGAAAACTAAATCGCTTCGCCCATACTAGTTCGTTATATGCTAACTCATTCGGTTCGCTGTCGATGTTGATCCAGAAGAAGCTGATCAGCGGTGAAACGAGAACACCCGCGACCGCTGCGGAAATCCACAGTCGCGACTGTCCCTTATCTACTGTATCTTCGCTCAGAGCTATCTTCATTCGATTCTTCGGAATGTTCTTCGTAGGCACGCACGATCATCTGAACCAGCTTATGCCGGACGACATCCTTCTCCGTGAAGTAAACAAAGTCGATCGCGTCGATGTCTTGTAGGACGATCTCGGCTTCCTTGATGCCGCTTTTTTGCCCGCGTGGGAGGTCGATCTGCGTTTTGTCTCCAGTGACTACGGCCTTTGAGCCGAAGCCGATGCGGGTGAGGAACATCTTCATCTGTTCGCTCGTAGTGTTTTGTGCCTCGTCGAGAATGATGAACGCGTCGGAGAGCGTTCGGCCACGCATGAACGCCAGCGGAGCGATCTCGATGATCCGTTTCTCGAGCATCTTGGTCACCTTCTCGGCATCGACGAGATCGAACAATGCGTCATAAAGCGGACGAAGATAGGGATCAACCTTTTCCTGTAGATCGCCAGGAAGGAATCCGAGCCGTTCGCCTGCCTCGACCGCAGGTCGCGTCAGGATAATGCGGCTGACCTGTTTCTTGAACAAAGCATCGATCGCCATCGCAACGGCAAGATAGCTTTTCCCTGTACCCGCGACGCCGATGCCAAAGACGAGATCGTTCTTGGCGATCGCTTCAAGGTATTTCCTTTGGTTTGCAGTCTTTGGTGCGACAGTCTTTTTCCCTGAAGGATTGAACCGGGCCTTTTGGAAATGATCTTTCAGGCTATACGCCCGATCTTCTGCGATCTGTTTGAAAGCATCGCGTAGTTCTTTGTCAGAGAAAGTGCTGCCGTCGGCAAACAGCTCGCCAAAATCAGCAAGTATCTGCTCGACCGTCTCAATGTCTTTCTCTGCGCCGTCGATCAGCAATTCATTGCCGCGGGCGCCGATACTGATATCGAGCAGGGATTCGAGAAACTTAATATTCTGGTCTTGAACGCCGAATAACGTGTTGAGGCCTTGGGATGGTAATTCTAGTTTTTTCAGATCTTTTAATGCTCTAACTTATATAGTGTCGCTGATAGGATGAGGCTACAAGACGGAGTGGTTTCTGTCAATTTTTGCGGTGGGTGGTTTTGCACTAATGAAACACGCTGTGATAACCTTACTCCTTTGTAAAACGAGCGGTTTTCTTATCCGTAAATAAGAGGAGAACTTTTTAACAAGAATGGCACAAGATTGAAACGGACAGGTCGGCAAGGTTGTACAGATCATCGGTCCTGTCGTTGACGTTGAATTTTCAAATAATTATCTTCCCCCGATCTATCAGGCATTGAGGGTCACGAGCGAAGGCTTTGATGTCGAGGACAAGATCGATGTTGTTGCTGAGGTTCAGCAGCACCTGGGCGAAGGCCGCGTGCGAGCTGTCTCGATGCTACCGACTGACGGTATGGTTCGTGGTATGAAGGTCATCGACCTCGGCGGCCCGATCATGGTTCCGGTGGGTGGAGCAACTCTCGGCCGCGTTATGAATGTCATCGGCGATCCGGTCGACGAGCTCGGCCCGGTCAATAGCGAGACGACGTCGTCGATCCACCGCCACGCTCCATCGTTTGATGAGCAATCGACTCAGCTTGAGATGTTCGAGACGGGCATTAAGGTCATCGACCTCGTGCAGCCGTTTCTACGCGGCGGCAAGATCGGCCTTTTTGGCGGAGCAGGCGTTGGTAAGACAGTTCTTATTATGGAGCTGATCAATAACGTCGCTATCGGTTCCGATGGATTCTCGGTATTCGCAGGTGTTGGCGAACGTACGCGTGAAGGGAACGACCTTCTTCGCGAAATGGTCGAATCCAAAGTTATCAAATACGGTGATGCCTTCAACGAGCACATGGAAAAGACCGGCGAGTTCGATCTTTCCCTCGTTGATAAGAACGAGATCAAAGGTTCGAAAGTGTCCTTAGTATATGGTCAGATGACCGAGCCTCCGGGAGCCCGTCTGCGTGTTGCTCTCTCAGGTTTGACCGTTGCCGAATATTTCCGCGATCAGGGGAACGACGTTCTCTTCTTCGTCGATAACATTTTCAGATTTACGCAGGCTGGTTCCGAGGTGTCCGCACTTCTCGGTCGTATGCCGTCCGCCGTGGGCTATCAGCCGACGCTGGCTTCGGAAATGGGAGAGATGCAGGAACGCATCACTTCGACCAAGACCGGTGCTATCACGTCTATCCAGGCTGTGTACGTTCCGGCCGACGATTATACCGATCCGGCACCGGCTACAACGTTTGCTCACCTTGATGCTGTCACGGCTTTGTCTCGTCAGATCGTTGAGCTTGGAATTTATCCCGCCGTCGATCCTCTTGCATCGAACTCGCGTATCCTCGATCCGACCATCGTCGGCGAAGAGCATTACAACACCGCACAGTCAGTTAAGAAGATCCTCCAGCGTTACAAAGATCTTCAGGACATCATCGCCATCCTTGGTTTGGATGAACTAAGCGAAGATGACAAGCTCACCGTTGCCCGTGCTCGCAAGATCCAGCGTTTCTTCTCGCAGCCGTTCTTCGTCGGCGAGCAGTTCACCGGCCTCAAGGGCGAGTACGTCAAGATCGAAGATACGATCAAAGGCTTTAAGGAGATCCTCGAGGGCAATTGTGATGATATGCCCGAGCAGTCCTTCTACATGGTCGGCACGATCGAGCAGGCTCGTGAGAAAGCCAAGAAGATGGCGGCTGCCGCTTAACATAATATGTTGCGTCTAGAGATAGTCACACCAGAACATCGCGTCCTCGACGCTGACGTCGACTCGGTCACGGTGCCAACCGCGTCAGGCGAAGTTGGCATATTGCCCAATCACGCCCCGCTCGTTTCGGCCCTAAAGCCGGGCGTGCTGAGCTATGGTGTTAAAGGCGTCGTCGAAAAGCTTGCGGTAACTGGCGGCTTTGTTGAGGTCAACGGAAACAAGGTCGCGGTTCTCGCGGATTCCGCCGAAGCCTCGGCGGATATAGATGTCGAGGCTGCAAGATCGGCGAAAGAAGAAGCCGAGAGATCCCTCGCCGCTGCGGCGTCGGGCTCTCTTGCTGACACGGAAGCGGCGCGGGAACAGCTCGATGCCGCCAACGTAAGAATTCAGTTTGCCGCCGGAAAGTAATCCCGGCGTCTTGTATATCTCACCACAATGGGATATAAAAATGTTGTACGTAGTCACAGATGTCCACGAACTGCCCTCATTTAGCAAGACTTTTCACGCGTAAAAAGATTTTTTCGCTGGAAAATAAGCTTGACTTTGAAGGCTAATTCGTTATAATCCGTGTAGTTCGTCCGGAATGTAGTATTAAAAAATTTGGGTTTTTGTACGCGGTAAGAGAGAGAGCGCCCTGCTTTTTGGGCCTGTTTTCCGTTACTAAGGCCTGAAATAAACAAGAACGATTCGCTCTACGAATATTTTGATTTTTTAGGAGAATGAATATGTCATCCACGTCCCCAAGACAAGGTTTGTCGAAGACGCTGCGAAGCATTAAAGCCCGATTTGTTGTCGGGTTTACGCTCGTGCTTCTTGCTGCCGTATTCAGTGCAAGTGCACTGACGGCTAATTTGAATGCCCCATTAGGGCAGACGGCGGGATCTTTTGCCGCTAATGTTTTTTCACTTTTTGGCGATGACCGCGCGGCGGATAAAGTCGGCCAGAAAGGTCCTGTTGTTGGAGGTGTTCTAGTCCAGCCAACTGAGCAGGAGATTGAAGCGGCCAGAATGGTTCAGGAACTGGATGCACCATCGGTTGTGTTTTCAAATCCGGCCCCGATAACCCTTCTTGACAATGGGCCGAGTAGTCTTTACCCGTCGAATATTGCGGTGAGCGGACTGAGTGGCTCGGTAACTAACGTTACGGTTACAATCAGCGGGATCAATCACACCTGGGGTGACGATGTTGACATTATGCTGGTTGGGCCAGGCGGTCAGTCGGCCGTTTTGATGTCCGATACCGGTGGAAGTGCTGACTTTGTGAACCACACTTACACGTTCAGCAATGCAGCGGGATCCCCACTACAAGATTCGGCAGTAGTTGCTTCGGGAACATATTTACCCACCAACTTTGGAGCTGGAGATGTTTTCCCGGCCCCAGCCCCTGCATCGGGTGCATCGTCGCTGGCGGTTTTTAACGGTACAAATCCAAACGGCACCTGGTCGCTGTATGCTATTGACGACGAGGCTATCCTAGTAGGTTCTATAACCGGCGGATGGAGCATTGATATAACCGCTCCGGCTGGTACGTGTGCCGCTCCTCCTGCAAACATGGTTGCATGGTACCCCGGCGAAGTCGGAGCTGATGACATCATTGGCGATCCTGCAAACAACGGAACCACGGTCGGTTCTATGTTCTGCACAACACTGGTAAGGTCAGAACGGCTTCCAGATGAACGGAACCAACGCATTCGTTCAGGTTCCGCCGTCGGCAGAACTTAATGTCGGTGCGGGCGCTGGTATATCGGTCGATGCTTGGATCAATCCGGCAAACACTACACAGGCACCTATTGTCGAATGGAACGGGCCTACGCTAGGGGCTCACTTCTGGCACGGCGTCACATTCGCAGGCTGCCCAGGACCTGGATCGTTGTTCATCAATTTAAGAGACACCGCCGGTGTTGATCACGTTGCTTGTACGACTTCCACCCCAGTAACGGCTGGTGTCCAGCAGCATGTCGCGTTTACGTATGACAAGGCGACAGGTAACGTTGCGTTCTACTACAACGGCGTTGCTCAGCCTACCAACGTTGCATCCCTTGGTACCGGCTTTACGCCGCAGACGGGAATCACGCATTCAATGTTCCTTGGCCACCGTCCAGCTCCTGCTGCTTTCTTCGCAGGCGTAATGGATGAAGTTGAGATCTTTAACCGGGCTCTTAGCGGTGCAGAGGTTCTCTCGATCAATGATGCTGGTTCGATTGGCAAGTGCCACGTCAGCCAGATCCAGTTCGACCTAGCCGCTCAATCGGTTCCCGAGAACGGCGGGTCCGCGGTTACGACCCTTAAGCGTGTCGGTGCTAATGACAGCACGGCAACGGTTGCCTACAACGTCGCTGACGGCACTGCTACCGGTGGCGGTGTTGATTACGGTAATGCTTCAACTTCGATCGTTACTTTCGGCCCTGGTGAAAGAACACAGACCGTATCGGTGCCTATCATCGACGACGCGATCGATGAGGTCGACGAGACATTCACTGCAAGCATCTCGCTTCCAACTGGAGCAGGTGTGAGCATCGGTGCTCCTGCGGCACAGGTCATCACGATCGTTGATAACGATGCCGTTCCGGTTATCAGCATCAACAGTGCAAGTGGCGTTGAAGGAAATCCTGGACCAGCTGGCTCGGCAACCTTCACAGTTACCAAGACTGGTGCGACAACTCTGGCTTCGAGCGTTCTCGTAACGCCAACCAGTGGTACAGCTACCGGCGGTGCAACTTGTGCGGTGGGTATCGATTTCATCAATACTCCAACCACGCTTAACTTCCCGGCTTCGCTCACAACGGATACGCAGACAGTAACAGTTAACTTCTGTTCTGACACCGCGATCGAGGGTGACGAGACCTTCACGATGGTGCTGACACCGACTGGTGCAACGGCTGGTGCTGCAGGCACTGGGACGATTCAGGATGACGACAGCAGTGTCCAGTTCACCGCAGCTACTTACTCGGTTCTTGAAGGATCGGGCGGTGGTACGACAACGGTTTCCTTGAGCGTTTCGCGAACAGGAACCGGAACCGGTCTTCCTGCCGCATCGGTTGATGCTTCGACTATCCAGGTTGGCGGAACTGCAACAGGAAATAACTCCTGTGCTATCGCAGGAACCGACTATGTGGTCATCTCCGGTCAGACCCTTTCGTGGGCTGCTGGTGATGTAGCTAATAAGAACCTTGTTATCACGATCTGTTCGGATAACGTTGATGAAGCTAACGAGACGCTCAATTCGATGTTGAGTAACGCATTCAACACCACCATCGGTGCTCAGTCGACTGCTGTTACAACCATCACCGATGACGATAATCCACCGTCGTTTGCACTGACACCTTCGACCACAACGGTCGCTGAGGGTGCAACGGCAACCTACACGGTTACTCGTAGCGGTAATGCAACCGAATTGTCGACCACGGTTACGTGGACTGCAACAAACGGTACGGCAACGGCTCCTGGAGATTACTCGGGAACAACCGGCACGGTGACTTTCGCACCGGGTTCGGGCGGTACACAGACGTTTACTATCAATGCCAACAATGATCCTCTTTTCGAAGGAAATGAGAATTTCACGGTTGCATTGACGGCTGCCACGAACGGTTCGACGTTCTCTGGCACAAACACAACGACGATCACCGATACTGACACTGCTCCAACTGTGGCCATCAACGATGTCACGCAGGTTGAGGGTAATGCTGGTTCCACGGCGTTCATCTTCACAGTCACAAGGACGGGTGATGCTCAGGCCAACCAGACAATGGTTGCCAGCACTGCCAATGGCGGCGGACCAAATGTTCCTGCTACCTTCCCGTCGGATTACACGCAGATCATCGGTGATACGGTAACCTTCACACAGGGTCAGACCTCGCGTCAGGTTGCTGTTATCGTCAATGGCGATACCACCTTCGAAGACAACGAGAACTTCACAGTTAACCTCGCTGGATTCAATTTTGGTTCTGCTACTGACGGCACCGGACTCGGAACCATCACGAATGATGATGCTGCTCCTGTCTTTACTCTGGATGCAGATGTAACGGTTACAGAAGGTAATGGCGGTTCTCCACCTTACACCAATGCAACCTTCACCATCACCAAGACCGGTGCGACCGAATTGACTTCGATTGTTACGGCCAGCACCGCTAACGGAACTGCCGTTGCACCTGGTGACTTCAACGCTCTTGTCAGTGCTGCGGTAGCGACCTTCGCTCCTGCTGACACGACTAAGACATTTAACGTCGAGGTTGTTCGCGATTCGATCTACGAATCGAACGAAGGCTACACGGTTACGCTTAACAACGTAACAAACGGTACCTTCGGTGCGAACATTACACGTAACGGAACCATCACGAATGATGAGACGGCTCCTACCTTCACAACGGTCGGAACTTCGCTCTCGAATCCTGAGGGCACCTCTGCAACAACGACGACGACGATGACCTTCCCGCTGGGAACAACCGGCACGGAGATCGCATCGACTCTGACTTGTGCTCGCACGGTCATCTCGGGCAACTCGACGATCCACGCTCAATCGGGTGACTTCTCGACGACTTCGTCGACGCTGACATTCGCTGCTGGTTCGCCGAGTGGTACGACTCAGGTGTGTACGGTTACTACGGTCAATGACACCGTGTTTGAAGGTGACGAAACCTTCACGATCACGGTCACCGGAGCAAGCAACACTGGTACGGTTACGGGCGGTCCTTTCACTGCAACCATTACTAACAACGATGCATGTACGTTCGTTGCTAGCAACGTTTCGCAGGTCGAGGGTAATGCAGGCACTTCGAACTTCGTACACAACGTAACGAAGACTTGCGATACGGGTAGCTTCAACGCTCTCGTGAGCTATGCTTCGTCGGATGGTACAGCTGTTAACCCAGTTGACTACACTGAGATCATTCCTGGTACCTTGGCATTCTTGCCTGCTACCACGAGCTTGCCGCTGCCGGTTTCGGTCAATGGCGATCTCACTGTTGAGGCGGATGAGACCTACAATCTCCTTCTCACAGGTGCGACTGTTAACGGTGTTCCTGTTCCTGCCGCTTCGCTGACGAATGGCCTCGGAACCATCCTTAACGATGACGGTGTGCCTATCAGCATCTCTGGTACGATCACCAACCTTACGCCTGCTGGCCCTGCAGCTGGTGTGACGGTTGTCTTGAGCGGATCGACTGCTGCTACTACAACTACAAATGCTAGCGGATTCTACGAGTTCACGGGTCTGCCAAGCGGTGGTAACTTCTTGGTCACCCCAACTGCTCCTGTAGGAACGGTAGCCAGCCCAACCACTCGCAGCTACACAGGAATCACGGCTAGCGTTACAACTGCTAACTTCATCCTGTATCCGTCGGGTGCTATTCCACGTACGTTGAATGTTCAGAACAGCTACACCGTTCCTGGTTCGGCTGTGACGGTTCCGGTATTCCTCACCGCACAGGGTGATGAGTCGGCACTTTCGTTCAGCATGGCTTACAACTCGGCTATCCTCAGCAACCCAACAGTCGCTTGCGGCTCGGGTAGTGCAGGATGTGCTCTGGTTGCTAACACTGGCACCCCTGGCCAGATCGGAGTATCGGTCGAAGCTCAGGATGGCGGTGGTAACCCAACAACGTATGCTGCTGGTACGCGTGTCGTGATCAATGTCACGTTCGCAACCGCCGCTACGGCTGCTGCAAATACGCCTGTCACCTTCTCTGATGTACCTACGCTTCGTCGCACCAGCGATGCAGGCAGCAACCCGCTGCCAACCGTTTACAACAACGGTTTCGTAGTGTTCCAGCAGGGACTTGAGTCTGACGTTGCTAACCGCACCACCGGAAACGGTGTGCTCAACGCAGCTGACGTTATCCAGGTTCGCCGCTTCGTGGCAAATCTTGATACGCCGGATGCTTCGACAAATGAATACCAGCGTGCTGACTCTGCTCCGGCAGGAACCAAGGGCAACGGTGCTCTTGATGCGGGTGACGTGGTCCAGGTTCGCCGTTATGCGGCTGCTCTTGATCCAACCCAGACGGCAGGTGGCCCATTTGTTGCAACTCCTCCGCCAGCTACGGTAGAGGGACGAGGTGCTAAGGCAAGCAGCGAGGCTCCTGAGTCGGTCAACACCGTTCTCAGACTCGTCAATGTCTCTGGTAATCAGGGATCGCAGGTGTTCGTTGATGTTGAGCTTGATTCGGTAGTTGGTGACGATGTCGCCGGCTTCTCGACCACGGTTCAGTTCGATAACACTCGCTTGGCTATCAGCGGGCTTAGCTCGCCTGATTCCAATCCTGATGTGACCCTTGGTTCGGGTGCTATTGGATCCGGCCTGACGGTCAATGCCACTGCCGCATCGGCAGGTCGCATCGGTATCCTTGTGGATCGTGACACGGCCTTCGTTCCTGGAACGAGACAGATGGTTCGTCTCCGCTTCACGATCGCTGCAAATGCTCCAGCTGGCCCGACGCCAGTCACCCTGGTTGGTAATCCTCCAGGACCAGTCGGCCAGAGCATGTCGAATACGCTTGGTAACCCTGTAACGTTTAGCAATCAAAACGGTGCAGTTACGGTTATCCTCAATCCGACAGCAGCAGGTGTTACGGTTGGCGGCCGTGTGACCACTCCTCAGGGAGCCGGTCTCCGCGGTGCTACCGTTTCGATCACAGATGGCGCAGGTGTCACACGCACTGTTACGACCAGCACGTTTGGTTACTATCAGTTCGAGGACATCGAAGCTGGCGGCAACTATGTTGTCGCAGTTGCTTCGCGTCGTTTCCGCTTCGCTCCGCGAGTGGTACAGGTGATCGACAACCTCTCGGATGTCGACTTCCAAGGGCAAGAGTAACCTTACATAAGTAAATAGGACTAAGGGCGGCTTTCGAGCCGCCCTTTTTATTTTTGGACGCGGCTTTGCCGCATCGCAGTGCGGCGCTGGCTGTGCCTCCCCGTTGCCGTGGAAGATCGCCTTGCTGTTTTCGCACTCCTCCGCCAGGTCGGCGGAGGAACGAAAAAGCGGAATCTGTACCATGCCGCACTCGGCGAGGCGTAGCCATCGCCGCACTGCAAACAGGCAAGGCCTTAGTTGGGTTTCAATTGTCCCCGGACCGATCTCCAGCGGTGGGGTGCTGTATCTAAAATCCATGAGCCTGTCTCCCTTTCTCTTCCCGCAGCATCTTTACCGCTATCGAGACGGCGTCGATCTGGTCGTCGTTGACACCACCGGGGAATGAGCATGCTTCGTCGATGAAATCCAGATTCCACGCTGAGCGGATCAGGTGGACTCGTCCTTCTTCGGCGAGGGCGTTCCATGTAAAGGCTCTCGCCGTCTTGCTCTCACGCACCTCTACTCCGCGAAAGTGCCTGTCCGAGATTCCGTGCTCGCGTCGCAGATCTTGGATCACCGCATTGCCGTTGGCTGACTTCTCGATGAAGTGCTCCGTGTCGTGCTCCGTGGCGATCAGGCCGAGGATGGCTCGGCGTTGTTCTGGATACTCCATTCGCCGCCGCAGCACGCGGTCGATATACATATTGCCGTCGCAGTCGAATGCCACGCGGGCCGTCGCCGTATAGTCCGCACCGGGACTCGCGCTCATCCCGAGGTCATAGCCGCGCTTCCATTTCAGCCCGGGCGGCACGTGATCGACTATCTTGAACCAATGCCGCTTAAAGAATCCGCCCTCGGCCGGAATGGGCCGCTGTTGATAGAGTGCGGTGAATGAATATGTGCCGAGCCGCTTCTTGGTCTTCAGCAGTCGTTCTATCGGGTATCGCTCCGGGCAGAGTGCATCCCCCGCGCGTCGCCCGAGAATGTCTGTAGGAGAATTGGCCACCGATGTCACGGATGGAACGGATAAAGAAGTGGTCGGATGATCACCGTCGGGGTGGCCTGTGGACGGGCAATTAGCCGTCCCTAGCGAGTTCGTGTTCTCCTTATCCGTCTCATCCGTGTGATCAGTGGCCAATTTCTTCTTCTTTGCCGGATCGCCGAGGGTGTGGATCGGATAGAGCTGGCCGTTGCGGGTGTAGAAGAGGGGCTTTTGAGGAGAAGAGGGGAAGGAGGGAAGAGGAGAAGAGGTGATGAGGCGATCGGAGGTGGGCGGGATGATCGATAGTTCATCTCCTGCTCGCCTCCTCTCCTCTTCCCCTCTTCTTTCGTCCTCCGCGATGGCTGGGAAGTTGATGACCTCCCATTGCTCGGCGTCCTCGTCCTCTTGCATCTCTCGCAACAGTCGTCCGGCGAGGTCGTCTTCGTGCCAGCGGGTTTGGATCAGGATCATCTTACCGTCGGGTTCGAGGCGTGTGTAGATGTCGTCGTTAAACCAGTCGAAAACCTTGTCGCGGATGGTCTGCGATTCCGCCTCAGATCGGGATTTCACCGGGTCGTCGATGATGATCAAGTTGGCTCCAAAGCCGGTGATGCCCGAGCCGCAGCCGACCGCGCGGACGCCACCGCCATCGGCGGTCTCCCATTCAGCGTCTGTTTGGATTCGGCGGGAACGGAATTTCCCGGCTGTGTCCTTATGGCACTGCGGCGAGGCTTGCCTCGCCGATGGGTCGCCCATCGATATGCCCGAGGCTATGCCTCCGCCGGGCTCGGAGGCATAGCCTCCTGAGGCAGTGGGGTGGTCGTCGCGGCGAAGCATAGCTTCGCCGCAATGCGAGGCGGCCAAGCCGCCTTTGCCGGCGATGCACTTGGCGCAGGTGGTCTTGTCGTGAGTTGGTATCTCTGCTCCTGCCGCTGTCGCTGCTTCTGTTACTGCCCCTGCTTCCGCGTACACGTTGCGGATCTTTCGCGAGAATCGGTTGGCGAGGCGTTGGTTGTAGCTGCCGATGATGATGTTCGACTTGGGGTTTCGCTGCAGGTGCCAGGCGGCGTAGCGGACGGTTACTAGTTCGGATTTGCCGTGGCGGGGCGGGACGAAGAGCATCAGTCGTCTTGTGTCGCCGCGTTCGAATGCCTCGAGCTTTTCGATCACGTAGCGTTGAAAGTTCCAGTCCCAGTTGTAGGGGCCGGAGAGTTTTTTGAGCCAGGATAAGAAATTTTGTGAGTTTTTTGGGCTTGTTGAGTTCGTTGAGTCGGAAGTGGGCTCATTGCCGGGGTTGTTCGCTTCGCTCAGGCCGGAGGGACCGGCCGTGCAGCCGGGGGCGGCTGCGTTCCCGGCATTAGAGGCGGCGTTCCCGGCTTTGGCGGCGAGTTTTAGTAGGCGACGTTGCTTTGAGCGGTTTCGGCTCTTTGCGAGATTTCGCTCACGACGGGGTATGCCGCCCGCTGACGCAGGTGGTTCTGACTTCCACCCGAATCGCTCGGGCCAGCCGGGGATGTATGTGCCGTTGCTCCAGCGGGCGTAGAGGCAGCGGTTGTTCCAGCGGTCATTGCCTAGTTTGCGCATTTCCTGTTGGATATAGTCGTGATGGCGGCCCTGGCAGTTTAGGTAGAGCACCCTACAAGCCTCGACCTTTTGTTGAAAAGCGAAGGGCTTGAGGCTGAGTTCTTGGTCTATTTGTTGTTGTTTGTTCATGGGAATAGTGGAGAGTGGAGAGGAGGGGTTTTTGTCCGCGAAATACGCGAAAAGAAGCGAAAGGGATGGATGGAAGTTCGGTTCTCTTTTTTTCGCGTTCTCTGGCGTATTTCGCGGGCAGATCTCTTCTCATCAGCCACGAACATAGCGCGGAATGCGTTTCAGGTATATAACGATCCGCCGCAAATGCAACATAACGCCGATAATGTAGCTATTCGCCGATAAACGATGTTTACCGCTTTTAGGGGTGCGGAAATACGTCCAGGTCGGCGGCGGGGCCGGGAGCAGCGATTCGGGACCGATCGCACCGCCTGAGGAATTGCGTGACGCAAGTTCGCTCCAGGTCCGCAACAAAGAAGGCTCGATCTCGATCGCCGGTGACATTGCACCGGCCGTCGAGATCATCGGCCGCGTCATCACGCCCGACGGTGCGGGCCTCAGAAATGCGGCCGTCTCGCTCACCGACACGCGCGGATCCGTCCGAACCGTAATGACCGGCCCGCTCGGCTACTACCGATTTGAGGGTGTGACGCGTGGCGAGGCCTTCACCCTAACGGTCGATAGCCGCCGCTTCCAGTTCGATCCGGTGAGCGTTATATCTGGGACAAGGGGTCGGCGTTTGATATTCGGGCTCGTGAATGATCGAGCAGTTGGCAAGCGGGATGGGATCAACTCATTTGGTGAGCAGCACGACGTCGCTCCGCTTATTGGCGTGAGAGATGACTATCTGTTTGCCGTCCCGAGACCAGTCAAACCAGAGAGCGTCTCCCTTGGCAATGTTCCTTATGACGGAGGCCTCGCCACCATTTTTCGGCATAATGAGAAGATTGATCGAGTCACCTTCGTTAAAGATCTGAGCGAGGGCAGTGCCGTTGGGGTGCCAACGCATGCGGCGTTCGGTGACCGATTTAGGAAAAGTCAGTTTGTTTAGAAGGCTTCCATCCAGGCTCGACATCAGCCCGACCCGCCATAGGCCGTCGATCTCCCCATCCATAAAGTAGTAAGCGATCTGCGACCCATCAGGCGAGAGAGTTGGTTTTGCCGTGAACCGTTCTGAAAGCTGAGTCTGCTTTCCTGTGTCGAGGTCGAGCTTCCACGGCGTAACCACCTTGTTAAACAGGCCTTTTTGAAAGAAGACAGAGCGTCCATCGGGTGAGATCGACGGATAAACGTCGTCGGGCCCGTCGGTCAATTGCCGCATATCTGAACCTTCCCGACTGACCACGTTCAAAGTGTGCTTTCCGTTGCGGGTGGCAGAGAAGAAGATAGATCCGTCGACGGCGGAGATCGAGACGCCGTGCGTGACGTCAGAGCCTGCGGTGAGAGCTCTCGCTGCGGTTCCGTCAGCGCTCATTCGCCAGATCTCGCGTTTGCCTCCGGCATCCGAAGAGTAAATGATCGAGCCGTCACCGGCAAAGACAACATTCTCAATACTGCCCGAGTGCTTATGTATCTCTCGCTGTGTGGCGCGATCGGATGTATCATCGAGAGCGGTGAGGGAAACGTGAGAGATCTGATCTCGTTGGACAGCTAGAAGCTTGCCGGAGCCCTGAGCTAGCCAATAGTAATTGCTGAGGTCCTTAGTGATCTGACGAACCTCACCGGTCGAAATTGAAACTGACAGGATCTGTCCAAGCATAGGCTCGACCGTGTATCCCGAAAAAGCGATCGTATCGCCGTCGATCCAAGTCAGATTATCGATATAGTCCCAGCGGCTTTCGCTCACGAATCGCTCAGCCCCACTTTGCGGATCGACGAGCAGAATGCCGTGCTTGATCCCCTCCTTTTTTTCTCCGACCGAGCACGCGATCGATCTCCCGTCGGGAGACCAAGCAACTGAATTGGCGTCAAAATTCGGAAATGAGCGTTGGTCGTCGGCCGCCCGGGCGACGACGCGTTTGTTCGAGCCATCGGCGTCGGAGATGAGCAGCTGTGTTTCCTTCATCGACGAACGCGATTCTGTGTACGCGATCTGTTTGCCGTCCGGCGAGAAGCTGACCGCGCCGCCGGTCGTGATGCCTTTTATCTCTTCGACAACGCCGCCGAGCAGCGGCAGACGCCAGATCTGAGGGTCAGCGAGTTTTGGTGAGAAAGTGGTCGCATAGATCGAATTCCCATCCGGTGAGATCGCCAGACCGACGAAACGGACCGGTTTAGCCGTGAGAACTTGCTGCTGGCTACCGCTTGCGACCTGCCTGAGCCAAAGGCTCTCGCCTGTACTCTCTTTTCGGGCGAAAACTGCGTAATTTCCATCAGGCGTGATCGTTGCGGACGTTATGTCACCGCTGGAAGTGAGCTTTGAGAGCTGATAATCGCGTATCTCGGGACCGCTGCCGCTTTGCCAATAGACAAATCCTGATACGGCGAGCAGCAACGGGATCGATACGGCGAGAATTGTAAAAAAGTGTGAGCGAGTTGCCGTCGTTGTTCTGGACGAAAGGACCGGTTCGTGCTCTTCGATGATCATGCGAGAGACGCTCCGCTGTTCGATGATCAGTTCGGTATCGTTGGCTACATCAAAAACCTCGCTGACGAACGTGTAGCCCTTTCCCGGCACCGTCCGGATCGGCCCATTCTTATCATCACCAAACACCTTGCGAAGCGATGACATCTGAACCGTTAGATTGTTGTCCTCGACAAACTGTCCGGGCCAGATCCGCTCCATCAACTCGTTCTTCGTGACGAGCTTTCCGTGATTTTCGACCAGATACTGTAGGAGATCGAATGCCTTTGGTTTCAGTTCGACTGGTTCACCATCCCGCATTAAGAGGCGCCTGGCACAGTCCAGATCGAAATTGTCGAATCTAAATCTGGTTCCTCGCAGCGTTTCCATGGTGATTAGCAAAAATTAGCAAACTTTAGCACAAAAATTAAGGACTTTGAACCGAAAAAAAGACGATTCTATGCCAGTCAAAGCAAACAAAAAGATCGGTTCCTCGACGGTCTATGTATATGCGCAGAATACCAGATAACCCGACGGCGGACAACAAAATTATGGAACAGCATGACGAGTGGCATGTGGTCAGGCGAACCGAGGTGACCATCGAAACGCATACCGTGACGACGTTTCGAAAACAACCGTTTGTGGACGTCGGTGCCGCGAAATGCGAACCGGTGGTAGACGCTGAAACGGTAATTGTTCCTGAAACCGGACTGGAGTTGATCCAAGGAAAGTGGAGAAGATCATGAGAAGCATCAAATTGGCCGGCTTGGTTTTATTCCTTGCCATACAAACTTTCGCTCAGAGCACGTCATTTACATATCAGGGCAGCCTGAAAACAGGCGGGATCGACGCCAACGGAAGCCATGACTTCGAGTTTGCCCTGTTCGATGTGGCAGGTGGCGGTGCTCAACTCGGCTCGACAATAACGCAGAGCAGCGTGACCGTGACGAATGGGATATTCGCGGTCTCGCTCGATTTCGGTAAT
This sequence comes from Acidobacteriota bacterium, assembly GCA_016718135.1. Taxonomy (GTDB): domain Bacteria; phylum Acidobacteriota; class Blastocatellia; order Pyrinomonadales; family Pyrinomonadaceae; genus OLB17. Next base: position 159,503 of record JADKEF010000001.1, read on the forward strand.
CAATTCCCCGGAGCCAACCGATTTCTAGAGATCCGAGTGCGGCAGACGGGCGGCGGAGGATTTACGACGTTGACTCCACGACAACCTGTTGCGAGCACGCCATACGCGATAAAAAGCTCTACGTCAGATGCGGCGACGACGGCGGCCAATGCCACTCAACTTGGCGGCGTCGCCGCGAGCCAATTCGTCCAGACCGCCGATCCTCGGCTGAGTGATGCCCGTCCGCCGACGGCGGGCAGTACGAACTATATTCAGAACACGACCTCGCTACAGTCGCTGAGTAACTTCAATATCTCGGGGACGGGCACTGCGAATGTTTTCAATTCCACGTCGGATTACAACATCTTTGGATTTCGCGTGCTGTCGATCCTTGGGGCGAATAACGCATTTGTAGGTGTGGGAGCAGGCACGGCAAATAGCGGCTCGCAGAATGCATTCTTCGGGAGAGATGCGGGTGAGGACAACACCACAGGCTCACGAAACGCGTTCTTTGGCGGATTTGCCGGGCGAAATAACCTCACGGCAAGCGACCTTGCGTTCTTTGGAGCCGATTCCGGCGCGGCTAACACGACCGGAATAACCAATTCGTTCTTTGGCAGTCAGTCGGGCCGTTCGAATTCAGTTGGATCCGCCAATTCGTTCTTCGGCGCGGCCGCCGGGCAATCGAACGTCGGAGGCATTCGCAATTCATTCTTCGGCTACCAGGCAGGCTCGAATAATGTTTCGGGCGACGATAACACGTTCATGGGCGTAGGATCTGGCGTTGCAAACGTTTCGGGTGCTAACAACTCGTTTTTTGGGAGATCCGCCGGACAGTTAAATGGAGGAGCTAACAACAACTCGTTCTTTGGAAGCTCGTCCGGCGTCGTAAACTCCTCTGGTGGAAGTAATTCGTTCTTTGGAACCAGCTCCGGTTTTGGGACCACATCGGGTAACAATAATTCTTTTTTTGGCAACTCCGCTGGAGCTGCAAATACTACCGGTTCAAGCAATACAGTCATTGGCGACAGCGCCAACGTCGGGGCCGGTAATCTTAGTTTTGCCACGGCGATCGGTGCTCAGGCAGTCGTCGGGACGAGTAATACGATCGTTCTGGGGCGGCCAGCGGATACCGTACAGGTGCCTGGGACATTGAACATTAGCGGCACATTGTCAGCAAATATCTTCAATGCCGTGACACAGTACAACATCGGTGCTAACCGTATATTAAGCAACGCCGGATCAAACAATCTCTTCGCGGGCTCTGGGTCTGGCGCCGCGAACACTGGCTTCAGCAATTCCTTTTTTGGAGCGCTTTCTGGCGACTCGAATACATTTGGCAACAGCAATTCGTTTTTCGGCGCGGGTTCAGGCGAGGCGAACACTGGCGGTAGCTTCAATTCGCTGTTCGGTGCAAGATCAGGCGAAGACTTAAATGGCTTCTTCAGCAATTCCTTTTTCGGCGCGGATTCGGGCAGAAGGACCAATAGCGACGGCAATTCCTTTTTCGGGGCAAGCTCAGGCGTCTTGAACACAACCGGCGACAACAATTCCTTCTTCGGCCTAAATTCAGGCCGCCTAAACGATACCGGCAATTTTAATTCGTTTTTCGGCTACTACTCAGGCGAGGCGAACACAACCGGTAGCAACAACACGACCATCGGTACCGAGGCCGATGTCGGATCAGGGGGGCTTACATTTGCAACGGCTATCGGAGCTGGTGCTGTCGTGAACTCGAGCAACCGGATCCAGCTTGGCCGACAAGACGGCTCAGACGACGTTCGTGTGTCCGGCAATTTGCTTCTTGCCACACTTGGATCGGCCGGCACAACAACTTTGTGCCGAAACGTTTTTCAGCAGGTTGCAACTTGTTCGTCATCTCTCCGATACAAAACTAACATCAGCAAATTCGGCCTCGGGCTGAATCTGGTAAAACAACTACAACCCATAACTTTCGATTGGAAAGAAGGTGGAACGCATGATCTTGGCCTCGGAGCCGAAGATGTTGCGGCGATCGAGCCCTTGCTCGTTACCTACAACGCAAAAGGCGAGGTCGAGGGCGTTAAGTATGACCGGATCGGTGTTGTATTGGTAAACGCGGTCAAGGAACAGCAGCAGACGATCGAGCGTCAGCAGAAGCAGATCGACGCACTGAAAGCTCTGGTTTGTGCTTCGAACAGAGAGGCGGATCTCTGCAAAGAGCCACGTTAGTGGGAGCTCAAAGGCTATTCCATCCGAGGAAAGACATGAAAGTGATAAAACTCTTCATCATCCTGTCAGCTTGTGTATTCTGGCTGCCATTTGCCGCGATCGGGCAATCGGGCGGCGTTTTTCAAATAACCAGAAGCGTCATCGCGGGCGGCGGCGGTAGTTCTTCGGGCAGCATATTTAATCTGGACGGGACTACGGGGCAATGCTTAGCGGGTTCGACCTCGACTGGTGGGCTTTTTAGTGTTGCGGGTGGTTTTTGGGGAGCCGGTGCAACTGGGATGCCGACGCCGACAGCTACACCGACAGCTACGCCTACCGCGACACCAACTGCAACGCCCACGGCAACTCCTACGGCAACTCCAACAGCGACACCAACTCCGGGTTCAGGATTGGAGGGCGATATTGCACCGCGGGCGATTGGCGACGGCATCATCCTGACCACGGATGTGGTTCAGGCACGTCGCTTTGTTGTCGGGCTCGATACTCCGGCAACATCGCCGAATGAATTTCAACGGGTGGATACGTCACCGATCGCGACACGCGGGGACGGCCTCTTAACCTCAGGTGACGTGGTTCAGATACGGCGGTACGCGAGCGGGCTCGACAGTCCGCTGGCGGCGGGTGGGCCGACAGAGCCTTCGCCAAATCCCGCACTCGAAGGCGGCCAGGGAGCGGTTGCGATCCGTGCATTGTCGAAGAATGCGGTGAAAGGCACACATGTCACGATCCCGTTTGTTCTCGATGGCTACAGCAACGCCACGGCGGTGAGCTTTGCGGTCACCTATGACACTGCGAAACTGCGGCGTCCGACGGTAACGCTCGGTGCGGCGATCGCTGATTGGGCGATCTTGACGGTGAACGATACCGTCGAGGGTTCGCTCGCGGTGTTGGTCGATTCGTCATATCCGCTCGGGGCTAATGAGCTGATCCGGGTGACATTCGAGGTCGCTCCAAATGCCGAGCCCGGGCCGTCGATGGTCAGGTTCGTACCGGGCCGGACGAGTCTGTCCGACGATGTAGCAAATGAACTGCCGACCAGATCGGTGGAGGCGATCATCACCATCGCGAACGAGCAATCGCAGTCGGTGATCATTGCGGGCCGGGTAGTCACGCCCGGCCGTCGAGGCGTTGGCAATGCAACGGTAACTCTTACTGCTGCTAAGGGCAGGAAAGGGTTCGCGGTCACATCCTCGGGCCGATCGTCGAGCTATGTCGATCTTGCGGTGCGCGAGTAGCTGGGTCGTGCTTTGGATGCAATTGTGAGACGGTCCGCGGCGGGCCGTCTCTTTTTTGAACCGGACGGGAAACCAAGTCTTGCATAAGTGTTAATTGCGACACTAAAGGCTTTGATATTCGTAAGATACGAACTATAATTCGGCTTAAGAGTAAGAATTTAACTTAGCTACGGCGATAGCACGTGTGACCATACCCGCGCCGACGATCGTAGCCCAAACTGCATCACCTTATTGGAAGAATCGGAGTGTTTACTATGTCCAAACAGAAATCGTCACGTCCTAATGTCAGCCGCCTCGCCCTTGTAGCGATCATCGGCGGGTTGCTCTTAACCTTTGCCGGAGCCGCGTCAAATGCGGCGAATTTTTCGTTGGTGGATTCGGTTAAGGCGTTCGTTGGTATGGGCCAATTAAAAGCGGCTGTAGCGGAGCCGCGGTTTCCTAATCCTACCTCGACCGTATTTATTAATGAGTTCCACTACGACAACACGGGAACCGACAGCAATGAATTTGTTGAGGTTGCTGCACCGGCGGGGACGAATATGGCGGATTATTCGATTGTCCTGTATAACGGCTCGAACGGAGCGATTTACGATACGGATGCCCTTTCCGGTACAACAACAAATCAGTCCGGAGGCTATGGCTTTGTTTCGTTCACTTACCCTACCGACGGAATGCAAAATGGAGGACCTGACGGGCTTGCGTTAGTAAACACGGCTACTAACACCTGATTCAGTTTCTTTGTTATGAGGGGACCTTTGCCGGGGTTGGAGGCCTTGCTAATGGCATAACCTGCACCGATGTTGGAGTGTCCGAACGTCTTCTACTATAGTCGGTGCGTCTCTTCAACTCAAGGTACTGGAGCGGACTATGGCAGCTTTACGTGGGCCGCAACGACTGCAAACACCAAGAACGCTGTCAATACGGGGCAAACCTTCGCAACCTTAGCTCCTGAAATGGCCGTTCTCGGCAGTGGTAACGAGATCGTTGACGGTGATACGTCGCCGACGCCGACGGACGGCACGGATTTTGGCAGTCTCGACGTGACGACGGGGTCACAGCAGAATGTCTTTTCGATCGCAAACAGCGGCAATGCGGACCTCATCCTTATGGAGTCGATGCCGAACCGACAGCCGGAGGGTGGTAATAATTATGTAGTTCTTACAGGTGACACTGCCGACTTTACGGTAGCGATCCAACCGACGAGTCCGATCCCGTCGGGCAGCCCCAGCGAATTCGCGATCACATTCGACCCGACATCGGCTGGTGTCAAGACTGTCACCGTTTCGATCGCTAACAACGATCCCAACGAGGATCCATACGATTTTATTATCCAGGGAACTGGAACCGTAGCGACGAGTACCCCGACGAACACTCCGACGAATACCCCAACCAACACGCCGACGAATACACCGACGGCTACTCCGACGAGCACGCCAACGGCTACTCCTACGAGTACGCCTTCGGGAACGCCAAGCAGTACCCCGACGGCGACACCAACCGCAGCACCGACCGCGACTCCAAACCCGACGCCTGGGGCACCTCAATCTCTCTATGGGATCCAAAACGGATTCGGAACTCAGGCAAATAACCGGATCTACCAGATCGACCCCACCAACGGGAACATATCGAATATCCAGACGATCACTATGCCGGGCCGGATGGTATTGAGAGCCTATTCGCTGGCCGCGAGGCCGGGGGATGGCGTGTTGTTTGCAGTTTTGGAAGTCGAGAATATTCCGAATATTGTGAACAGCCCCGAAGGCGTTCAGACGCGAAATCTGGTGACGATAGATCCCACGACCGGCGTCGCTACCAATATTGGCATTTTGACCGCCAATATCGCGGCCATTTCGTTCCGCGATGTTCCTATGCCGCCGCCGGGAAGTTCGGAAGACCCCGAGGGTGCTGTCATAACTCTCTACGGTGCCAGCGACTACAGCGGGCCGAGCACGACTCAGCGAACGCTGTTTATCATTGATCAGACGACCGCTGCTCTGACGAGTCTCTTTCAACTCTCAAATGAGAACTGCGGAGTCGCGATAGCGTTTGCCCCGGATGATTTCCTCTACCGCATTTCCGGCGGCAGTTGCTTCGACGCTCCTGAGGGTGGCGGCGTGTTCCAGAAGATCGATGTTGATACGCAACAGGTAGAGGTGCTGACAAACACTATCGGTCAAGAGGTTTTTGCACTTGGATACTCGACCGCGGCCGGCCAGATGTACATGAATGAGCTCGATGGTGATCTTTATACGATCAGCTTATTTGATGGCAGCAGGACGCTAGTCGGTCCGATCGATGGATCCGAGAGTCCAGAGGGAACAGGGCTGCCGAATCGAGGTTTGGCATTCACCGCACCGGTTGGAACCCCGACACCGGCGTGTACGCCACCTGCGGGAAATGTCCTCTGGTACAGGGCCGAGGCAAATGCACTGGATTCCTCGGCTAGCAACAACCATGGCATCGAGGAAGGCGGCGTGGCGTATGCTGCGGGTAAGGTCGGGCAGGCCTTCAGTTTTGACGGGGTCGACGACCGAGTCGTGGTCCCGGTTCGCCCGGTTCAGGATGATTTTACGATCGCCTTCTGGGTGAATACTTCGCAAATGTCGGGTGGCGAAACGAATTGGTATGACGGCCGTGGCCTTGTAGATGGCGAGGTCAGTGGTTTTGCGAACGACTTTGGCGTGGCGCTTGGTGCGGGCAAGGTACTGTTCGGAGTTGGTAATCCGGATACAACTATCCGAAGCGGCGTGGTTGCGAATGGTACATGGCAGCACGTTGCGGCTACCCGCAATCGAACCACCGGAGCCATTGAACTCTCCATCAATGGTGTTTCGGTGGCCACTGGTGTCGGTGGTACTCAGTCACTGACGGCTCCCGCAAGGCTTACTCTCGGTCGACTGCAGACCAATATTAGCCCTTTCAACGGGTTGATGGACGAAGTAGAGATTTTTGACCGGCAACTAACTCAACCGGAGATCCAATCGATCGTGAATGCAGGCAACGGTCTTTGCTCCACGCCGACACCGACGCCGACGCCGAGTTGTGGGACGGAAAGAGCCTACGGCATTTCAAATGGATTTAATGCACCTGCCGACAACACTGTTTACTCGATCAACCTTGCAAACGGTGGGATCTCTGGTGTCCAGACAGTTACGCTTCCTGGCTTCACGGTGTATAGTTCACAGGCCATGACGGCAAGGCCGTCAGACGGAGTTTTGTTCGCGATCGTACAAACGGCCGCGAGTACATCGACAGCAAGGCGGCTCGTTACTATCGATCCTGCCACCGGTGTTGCGACAGATATCGGATCACTCGGCATCAATATGGCGACGCTGGCATTTCGTGCGAACGGGGTGCTGTACGGTGTGACAGGAAATGGCGGAACGAATCCGGAGACGCTGTACACCATCAATACAACAAACGCGGCAATCACTCTCGTTACTCCGCTCGGTAACGGAGCGGATGGCGAGACTATCGCGTTCCACCCGAATGGATTGCTTTATCATTCGTCCGGTAACGGAACCGCGTTGTTCGAGAGCGTCAACGTGGATACTTTCGTCGTGACACCGATAGGCTCGGCGAGCTCTGAGATGTTTGCAATGGGCTATTCACCAGCGAACAGTCAGCTATACGGATCGGATATCGGCAACCTGCTATTTACGATCAATATCGCAACGGGTGCAAGAACCACCGTTGGCACCATCCCGGCGGTTAGCGATAATCGCGGCCTAGCGATCTATACGCCACCGTGCTCGACGCCAACGCCGACGCCACTCGCCGATCTAGCGATCGTTAAGACAGATAACGTGAGTGTGGTGACGACGCCGGGAACGACGACGTACACGTTGACGGTGACGAATGCGGGTCCTGCACCGGCGGTGAATGCAATTGTGACGGACAACTTCCCTGCGGGAGTTATCGTTGACAACTGGACATGCCTGCCGCAGAACGAGGCATTGTGTACGCTGGACGGAGCGGGGAATATCAACGAAGCGGTGTACATACCGGTCGGAGGTATCCTGACGTATACGGCCAACGTGAGCATTGCAGCGGGTCAGACAGGAACCCTGGTCAACACAGCGACGGTGACGGCACCGCCGACAGTGATCGATCCGAATCTCGCAAACAATACATCGACCGATACAGACACCTATGGAATGTCGATCTCGGGCAATGTACAGCAGTACGTACAGGGCGGGCCGAATACAAACCTTGCGGGAGTGCTGATCACGGCACAACCGGGCGGAGCAACGGCGACGACCAATGCGTCGGGCAACTTCACGATCGCGGGAGTACCGGGAACGACATACACGCTGACACCGACGATGGCCGGCAAGGTCTTTGACCCTGTAAGCCGCGTGGTGACATCGACAGCGAACGTCACGGGCGTTAACTTCATCGCCTACAACTCGCCTGGCGGCATACCGCGAAACATCTTCGTGGTGAACAGCCATGCGACCCCGGGCAATCCTGTAACGGTACCGATCAGAATGACGTCTCAGGGAACTGAGAAGGTAATGACATTCTCGATCGACTATCCGCTCGAGAAGCTGTTCTCACCAGTGGTGACATGCGGAGCGAGTACACCGGGCTGTGCAGTAGCCTCGGTAAACGTAACACCTGGCAAACTGGGCATCACGATCACAGCGGCGGGAGCCGGAGTGGCGGCGGGCCTCAGAGAGATCGCCAATGTGACGTTCCAGACGAACATCGGATTTGCACCGCCAAATGCGGCTCTGACGTTCAGCACAACTCCGACGGCACAGAGCGTCAGGGATGCTGCTAACAACGAACTGCAGAAGACATTCACGAATGGCTTCGTAGTGTTCGTTGACGGCGTCGAGAGCGACGTAGCCGGCCGCAATACGGGTAACGGTACAGTGGCCTCGACCGACGTGGTACAGGTCAGACGCTTTGTCGCAAATCTGGATCAGGTCGATCCTGCATTCAACGAGTTCCAGAGAGCAGACGCGGCACCGCTGGGAACACGCGGTGACGGAGCCCTGTTGCCGGGAGACGTTGTACAGGCGAGACGCTACGCAGCCAGCCTGGACGGAGCACAGGCAGCGGCCGGACCGGCCGGGCCACCGCTTCCAGCACTTGGCACGGGTGCTGAGCCGGTCGAGGAGCGTCCGGATGTGGTTACGGATCGCGAATTCCGCTTAACGACGGAGAGAGCAGATCGGGGACAGAACATAGGACTCGGTGTCGAATACTCACCGAAGGGTGACGAAGCGGCAGTGAGCTTTACGATCGAGTACAACGCGGCACGCCTGACCAATCCGAAGATCAACCTCGGAGAGGGCATGCCTGAGGGAACGGTCCTGACGCTCAATGAGAACGATGCAGCCAATGGCCGTATCGGTATCCTGATCGACTCGACGACGCCACTCGGCATAGGCTCGAACATCAAACGCCTGATCACGATCACGTTCGATGTCGCAGCAGGTGCAGCGGGCGGCGAGACGAGAGTGAGACTGACCGATTCGCTCGCACCGAAGGGTGTGTCGGATACGATGGGCAACACACTCGAAGCGAAGTACACTGACGGTGCAGTGCTGATCTCGGGGCCGGAGGCAACAGGTACGGAACTCTCAGGCAGAGTGACGACCGCCGACGGCCGCGGAGTGCGCGGAGCACAGGTGACGATACTCGACGCAACGGGACGAGCACGAACGGTGACCACGGGAACCTTCGGCTACTACCGCTTCGACGACGTGGCACCGGGCGAGACGTACACGGTCGGCGTCAACAGCCGCCGGGCACAGTTCACTACACGAACGGTGACCACCGACTCAAACCTCGCGGAGGTCGACTTCATCGCCCGGGACTAACCTCCAAAGGCGACGAACGAACTTCCGTTCAACCCCAAACCAAAAGGCGGCCCCCAAAAGGCCGCCTTTTTTGTTCTCGATCTAATCGTGTAAAATCGAGTAAAACGCGTTGACCAAACTGCGGTTTGAACGCAGAATCGTCGGTGGGAGAGTTTATGGGAAGAATAGTGTTTTTAGTGTTGTTTTCGCTGTGTATTGCTGCCGTTGCTTCGGCACAGATCAAGCTGGATGCCGAGCAATATCGCATTTATGACGGAAAAGGGAACCCGGCGACGCTTGCGGATATCCTGAAGGCAGCAGGCAATAGTGACGCTGTTTTCCTCGGTGAGAATCATGACGATGCGGTGGGGCACGCATTTCAGGCGGAGATTTTCAAACAGATCGTCGAACGCGAAATGGCGAATCGAAAGATCGGGCTGACGCTCGAGATGTTTGAGCGTGACGTGCAAGTTATTATCGACGAATACCTTAATGGGTTGATAACTGAGAATCACTTCCTCCTCAGTTCGCGGCCATGGGGCAATTATAAATGGGACTATCGCCCGCTCGTCGAGCTCGCAAAGGAGAAAAAGCTCCCCGTCATCGCAGCAAACGCCCCCCGACGATATATCAACATGGTGTCGCGAAACGGCCGAGATGCTCTTAATGGCCTTTCCAAGGATGCCCGCAAATCGTTGCCGCCCTTGCCCTACGCAGAACCCTCGGCCGTGTACGCGGCGAAATTCAAGGCTCTAATGGGGCCTAGCCCCGAGGCTCAAATGGGCATTGACAAGATCCTCGCGTCGCAATCGCTGTGGGACGCGTCGATGGCACACGCGGTGGCGAAGTTCTTGGAGAAAAATAAGAAAGGATTGGCCGTTCACCTTAACGGAGCTTTTCACACGGAGAGCCGACTCGGAACAGTCGAACATTTATTGAAGTATAGACCGAAAACGCGGGTCACTGTCGTGACGGTCCGTTATGAGAATGACTTCAAGCTGTTTGATAAGACGAAACACACCGATATTGGCGATTTTGTCGTGTTGACTGACGGCAAACAGCCACGGAGTAAGCGGTAGTAAAAAGGGAGGCCGAAGAAGCCTCCCTTTCTTTAGGACTATTTCTTTTCTTTTGCCGCTGAGAAGGGAACCGAGCCGAAACCTGCGTTCGCGAACGAGCCACTGAGTTTCGTGCCGTCCGTGACCGCCCCTTCCATCTTGAAATCAACCATTTGACCCTGAACATCAGCTTTGAGCAGTGCGGTAAAGGTCTTGCCTGTGATCTTACCAGCCTCGATGGTGCCGTTTCCGATCGCCGAGGTTGTTGTTCCGGTAAAGGTATCGCCCGTCTGTTTGATCTCGACAAGGATATCAACGACCTGCCCGCCCGCGTCAGCCTGTAAATTCCATTTGCCCGAAATGTCGGCTGCGGCCGGCGTCGGAGCAGGTGAAGGCGAAGGAGCGGGCTTCTGAGCAAACGCTCCGAGCGTGAATACACAAAGTACAAGTAAAGTGCTGTAGAGTAGATTTTTCATAGTAGTAATTCCTGACAATATTACGCAATTAGAGGTCGGTTGTTCAACTATTTTCGTACCATGCTGTTTGATTCCAGGCCTTCCGTTGGAAAACTGCGTCGGTCCAAAATCCTTTCACCAATTCGATCTCAGCCTTTGAATGCTTTGGAAGGAGAACTGTCACAACGTCATAACGATGCTCAATGTCGCGAATGTTAAATACTCGTCGATAGACTCGAGCGGTGCGGGCGATCTGACGCTGCTTGCGTAGATCCACAGCGGCGATTACAGGTACAAACTCGTCCGACCGACGTGTCTTGACCTCGACAAAGCAAAGCGTATCGACGTCGAGAGCGACGATGTCGATCTCGCCTGTTACAGAAACGCCCTTACTGTTGCGGCCAACCGGGACTTTAAAATTAGCTACAACGATTCGATAGCCTTTTGCGATCAAGAATTCAACAGCCAAATTCTCGCCCTGTTGGCCAAGAGAACTTGTGCTGGATACACGCGTACCGTTATTCTGTTCGATGATCGATAAGATTTCCGACATCTCATTCTTATGTTTATGAAACGCAATTGTATCAAATCTGCCATCGCCGTCGCACTGTTTTCAAGCGCAGCAATGGCTCAGACCGCAACGCCCACCGCTACGCCGTTCGTCGCTCCGCCCCTGCCTGAGATCGTTCAAACAGCATCGCCAACCGTTTTTTCTTACGACCCGGCGAAACTTGCATCGCCGTTTCATACTGAAAGTGCACGGCGTAGTTCCCGCGTCGTACCGCAGCCTGCGAATGCGAGGCTAACCGTTCCAAAAGGATTCAAGGTCAACGTTTATGCCGAGGGTGATTTTCGCTATCCACGCTGGATGGCGCTGGCTCCGAATGGTGATATTTTCGTTGCGGATTCCCGAGCAAATTCGATCATCGTTTTGCGGGATACGAATAAGGACGGCAAGGCAGATCAGCGTTGGGTTTGGTCGAGCAAATTGGCGCAGCCATTTGGCATGGCGTTTCACAAAGATTGGTTTTATGTCGCCAACACAGATTCGGTTGTTCGGTTCAGTTACAAGAAGGGGCAGACCGAGGCGGTCGGAGATCCCGAACGTGTCGTTGAACTCACGCCCGGCGGCTATAACCAGCACTGGACGCGGAATGTATTGTTCTCGAAAGACGGCAAGCAAATGTTCGTCTCCATCGGTTCGGCGAGCAATGTAGATGTCGAAGCCGATCCTCGCCGTGCGGCGATCTCGGTTTACGATCCGGACGGCAAGAATCATCGCATCTATGCGGGCGGACTTCGCAACCCGATCGGACTAGCGTGGAACCTAAAACAGGCGAGCTTTGGACAGCCGTGAACGAACGCGACGGACTCGGCGACGATCTGGTTCCAGACTATGCGACGAGTGTAAAAGATGGCGGTTGGTATGGCTGGCCGTATTCATATATCGGCAAGAATCGCGACCCTCGAAGGAAGGAAGAAACCGAACTCGTTGATAAAACGATTGTGCCCGACGTGCTCTTTACATCGCACGTCGCGGCTCTAGGTATCCAGTTTTATACCGGCAAAATGTTTCCAAAAGAGTATCAAGGCGATGCATTCGTAGCGTTTCATGGTTCATGGAACCGCTCAAAGCTTTCGGGCTACACCGTCGTTCGCATTCCATTTGACGCGAAAGGGAAACTGGAAGGAAACCGCTATGAAAACTTCGTTTCGGGTTGGCTGCCGGATGAGAATTCGAATGAGGTGTGGGGGAGGCCTGTTGGGTTGCTGGTAAACTCCGACGGCTCGCTGCTGATCGCGGACGACGGTGCACGGAAGATCTGGCGGGTGAGCTACGGGAAATAGCTTACTTTGGAAAAGCGAGTGAGTTTAGGGTAGCGTGGACTAAATCTTCTCTGCCCGGAAGGAAAACAAACACCAGTGTTAGATCATTGTGCGTCCTGACGTAGAATGCAATATCACTAATAGAAATTGCGTGGGTCGGAGCGTGAACGTAGCTAATCGTCCTGTTATCCCATCCCGCAAAAGATTTCCGAGATAGATTTGCCTTATCAAAACTCTCCTTGGCGATGGCTAGGCCGTTCTTCTCAACTCGTTCAAGGATTGTTTCGGTTTTTTCATTAGATAGGTAAAGGCGGAGTTGATCGCTCACCACTCCAACATTCCATCCCTTCTCACCGGCGTGCACCGCGCAATTTCTGAAATCAACGACGGTATCCAAAACGGCTGATGTTTCTCGTTCGAAATCGGGGATCGCGGGTTTGTTTACCTCATTCAAGTCATCCCAGCTTAGAAACAGACTTTTTTTGTAGATTTGTTTTGTCCAACTTTCGGGGATATCAAAAGTAAGGCCAATGGGCATTACGGTGATGGTTCGACCATTCAGTTGCGAATACGGACTTTGCTTCTCAGCGGAATGAGTCAGGGACCAATGCCGAGGCGATTGAGAGTTTTGGACCCCGCAACCGGAACTAGCAATTAACAAAGCAAAAAGCACGAAAAAAAATGGCCTTGGGAAAATCATATAAATCGTATTCGACGCAAAGAACTATTATCTTAGACAGCCGAACGGACATTATTGTTCCCAGATTCGGTTAAAATGCCGGCTCTTCATAGATTCCATAAACATCCCGCAAAGCCACACAGATCTCTTCGACTGTCGCGTAAGCCGCAACTGCCTCGATGATCGCGGGCATTGAGTTCTCACCGGTTTTGGCGGATCGTTTTACCTTTTCCAGGGAATTGGCGACCGCACCGTTGTCGCGGATGGATTTTACGTGTTCCATGCGGAGAAGCTGGTGGTCGCGGACGCCCTCGTCGATCTGGAGGATCTCGTACTTCGACGATTCTTCGTCCATGGCGTATTTGTTGACACCGACGATGACCTGTTCTTTGCGTTCGACGGCCTTTTGGTATTGGTAAGCAGATTCCTGGATCTCACGCTGCGGGAAGCCGGCCTCGACCGCCTCGACCATGCCGCCGAAGCCATCGATCTTCTCGAAATAATCCATACAGCCGTCGATCATTTTTTGCGTGAGAGATTCGACGTAGTAGCTGCCTCCGAGCGGGTCGACCGTGTTTGCGACGCCGGTTTCTTCAGCGATGATCTGCTGGGTTCTTAAGGCGATCAGAGCCGCCGCATCCGTTGGCAATGCAAGGGCTTCGTCATAAGAATCTGTATGAAGCGACTGCGTGCCGCCGAGAACGCCGGCGAGTGCCTGAATAGCAACGCGTGCGATGTTGTTTAGCGGCTGCTGAACCGTCAATGAAACTCCCGCCGTCTGCGTATGAAAACGCATCTGCATCGTCCGCGGATTCTTCGCTCCGAAGCGTTCCTTCATCGTTTGAGCCCACACGACGCGGGCGGCACGATATTTTGCGATCTCTTCGAAAAAATCGTTGTGAGCGTTAAAGAAGAACGAAATTCTCGGCACAAAATCATCTACGTCCATCCCACGATCGACGCCGTACTGAACGTACTCGACACCATCACGCAGCGTAAAGGCCAGTTCCTGCAACGCTGTCGCTCCGGCTTCGCGGATGTGATAACCGCTGACCGAGATCGGGTTGTATTTCGGGACATGCTTGGTCGTGTATTCAAACGTGTCGATGACAAGCTTCATCGCCGGTTTGATCGGATAGATCCATTCTTTTTGGGCGATGTATTCTTTGAGAATATCGTTTTGCAGTGTGCCTGAAATCTTCGAGAAATCAGCTTTTTGCTTTTCAGCCACTACCAGATACATCGCCAAAAATATCGGTGCAGGAGCATTGATGGTCTGCGAGACCGTAACTTGGTCAAGCGGGATACCATCAAACAACACTTCAAAATCGGCAAGTGACGATACAGCAACACCACATTTTCCAACTTCGCCTTCGCTCAGCGGGGAATCGCAATCGAGCCCCATCAATGCCGGAAGATCATATGCGACGCTTAACCCGGTCTGCCCTTGGGCCATAAGGTATTTGAAGCGGCGGTTAGTTTCCTCAGGCGACGAGAATCCGGCAAATTGCCGCATTGTCCATAGCTTGCCGCGATAGCCTGTTGGGTGAATGCCGCGTTTGTACGGAAACTCGCCCGGAAAGCCGATCTCGCTCACATCCTCTGTATCGGCGGGAGTATAAAGCCGGTCGACGGGTTCTAAAGACACGCCCTCAAAGCTTTCTTTTCGCTCGGGTGACCGTTCGAGAACTGTTTTTAATGTCGTTTCTTCCCAGGCTTCGACCTGGCTGGCGGCCTCGGATTCGATTCGTTTGGTTTCGGTTGTGCTCATGTGAAATTGAACTATTTTGATAACAAGACGTTATTTCAATAATAGTTTAAGGGCGATGTTCTAGCAATCGACCCGCTCCGACGAACGTACGTTCTGAATTGCAAAATATGATACCAAGAGCCTACAATTGGCAGATGCTTTTCGACAGGCCTATCCCGGCCGCACTTCTCTCTGCTTTCATGTTGGTCTCGTTTGGATGCGGCGCCGGGCCTGCGAATTCGACGAATAGCAACGTGGCGTCTGTTTCTAAGGCCACAAACCGGAATTCTAATGTTGCTCGTACAAATGTCGAAGAACTTAGCCTTCAGATCCGAATCCCGTATGAGGTCGAGGACGTCGTGTGGAAGGAAGATACGGCAAAGAAAACCTTGCTGGCAGTGCTACGTTTTTCGTCTGCAGACTCGGAGAAGATAGTATCGGAGGCTATTCAGTTTGGGGCTCCGCAGCCTAATGTTGTTTCGCCGGAGGTCTGGTTTCCTGAAGAATTGATCGCTCAGAGCGAAATGACGGGTGACAATGCATTAAAGGGGCAGGCGTACCCGGCTAATGGTTTTTTACAAGAGTCCTATACTTCAGGAAAAGTAACTCGAATCGACGGAACAGACTTCTTTGTGCTTGAGGCTCATTCAAAATAGGCTAGTCGAGATCATATCGTTTCATCTTCCGATATAGAGTCGATAGGTCAATACCAAGGATCTTTGCCGCAGCCGCTTTGTCTCCATCAACCCCGTCAAGCACAGATAGCACGTGTCTTCGTTCAACTTCTTCTAACGTTTCCGGATCACTATCTCGTGCGCTTTGATATGCAGATTCTCCTGTTATTCGATTTGAGAGATGTTCGAGGCCGATCTCGGCGTCGCTGAGGATCATTGCCCGTTCGATTACGTGTTCAAGTTCACGAATATTTCCTGGCCAATCATATTGGAGCAACGCCTTCATTGCGGCTGGGGAAACGGGGCGCTCGATCTTTCCTTCGTTTCGAGCTGACCTTGTTACAAAATACCTGACCAATGATTCGATATCATCGCGGCGTTCCCGCAGCGGCGGCACCTCGATTTCGACGACGTTTAAGCGATAGTAGAGATCTTCGCGAAAGCGTCCTTCGGCAACTTCGTTTTCGAGCCGGCGATTGGTCGCGGCAATGATTCGGGCGTCAAATCTTATCGCGGTCGACGATCCGACGGGCGTGACCTCGCGTTCCTGGAGTGCCCGAAGCAATTTGACCTGTAGAGGCTGAGGCATCTCACCGATCTCATCGAGGAAGATCGTACCGCGATTGGCTGAGCGGAAAAGACCGGGTTTGTCGCCTACGGCACCGGTGAAAGAGCCTTTAACGTGGCCAAATAGTTCACTTTCGAGCAACGATTCGGGTAACGCACCGCAGTTAATTGCGAGAAATGGTTCGTCGCTCCGTTCGCTTTCCGCATGTATCGCACGGGCGACCAATTCCTTTCCGGTTCCACTTTCCCCCTGAATGAGTACGCTGGCGGAGGTGGAGGCAACCTTCTCGATAAGGTCGATGACGCGTTGGAGGGGCTGGCTTGATCCGATCAATTCTGAAGAACTTTTCGTCCTTCGCAATTCGCGACGTAGTGTTCGATTCTCCTGAAACAATCGGCGGTGAGCAAGAGCATTTCGTACCGTCTGTAGCAGATCTTCATTAACGAAGGGCTTGGTAATGTAGTCGTACGCACCTTTCCTCAGAGCGGCGACTGCCGTATCGACCGATGAAAAAGCCGTCATAATGATGACAATTGCCTCTGCCTCGGCCGACTTAATACGATCAAGCAAAGCAAGCCCATCCTGGCCCGCCATTTTGATGTCCGTTAAAGTTAGATCTATCCGATTTGAGGCGAAAATTTCGATAGCAGTTTTAGTACTATCGGCAGTTAACGCCCGATAGCCCTCTCCCTCGATGAGCTGGCGTAGGATCGAGCGCATTAGCTCTTCATCTTCGACGATCAGGACGTTTTCAGACGGCATAGGTTGGGTCGAGTACATCAAAAAGGCTAGTTTAGCACACGGCTTTATTGTTGAACGCGGTTCTGTTAGCATCTCAAAGTATCTTGTTGATTCGATGCGGTTTACTAGCCCAATAGCGATATTTCTGTCCATTCTAGCTCTCACCGCAGTGGTCGCGGGTCAGCAGACGAATCCCGTCGAACGGCAGATCGCCAACCCGATCACCGACACCCCGAATATTAATCCCATGGCGAACGATCAGAAGGTCGCCGCCCCTAAGCCCAAAAAGAAACCGAGTGTCGAACCCGAGGGCGGCGATGGAGAGGTCGTCGTCTACTCGGATAAGATGACTGTCGAGGGTGAAAAAGACAAACGCATCGTGCGTCACACCGGCAATGTCGATGTCCGATACGGAATCTATCGGATGCAGGCGGACGAGATAATTATCTACGAGGCTGACACCAAGCTTGTTGCCAGAGGCAGCGTGATCTTCGATCAAGGAGATGACCAGCGCATTACTGGGACGACGGCGGTCTGGAATTACCGTACAAAATTAGGCACGTTTGAGGACGCAACCGGATTCACCAACCAGACAGACGACGGTACGATACTTTACTTCACAGCAGACCGCGTGGAACGCATAGGTGTGAACGAGATAGAGGTTACGAACGGAAAGTTCACAGCCTGCGATGAAGCCGTGCCCAAATGGAGCTTCACAGCTGCTAAAGCGCGGATCAAGACCAATGACAAGCTTCGAATTAGGAATGCAAAATTCCGGATCAAAGACGTTCCGGTGTTTGCAGTGCCGTTTGCCTCAATACCGATAAAACAACAGGATCGCAGCTCGGGATTTTTGCTTCCGACCATAGGCTTCTCGGGCCGAAAAGGATTGCGACTCTCGACGGCCTACTATCAGACACTCGGACCCTCAGCAGATATAACTTTTCGTGGCGATGTGTATACCGCGCGTGGTCTGGGCTATGGACTGGATCTTCGAACCAGGGCAAATTCACGTTCCTACTTCAATATCGGGTTTTATGCGGTGAAAGACCGGATCTTTGGAGCGGATGTTGGCCCTTCAACGCCGGATCAAGGTGGCTCGACGGTTTACGCTGACGGAGTGCACTATTTCTCGAATGGCTTTACGGCCGCGGTCGATGTCCGGCTTACCTCGAGTCTGGATTTTAGACAAGAGTTTGCCGACGGCGTTCAGCAGATCATTTCACCTATCGAGGTGTCACAGGTCTTCATCAATAAGAGCTGGAACAGCTACACCTTCAACCTGCTTGCACGCACACAGGTGATCTCGATCCCGAATGTCCGAGAGAAGACGCGTAATCTGCCAAGCATCAATTTTGAAAAGCGCCCTGCGATGTTGCCGTTTCTTAACGGTGTGTACTTTTCTTTCAAGACTAGCCTTGAAGGCGTTAGCCGTCGCGAAGAGGTTGACGACATCGATCTATACCGAAAAATGACGGGAAACGATCCGATCTCGACTCCAGCGATAGCTCAGCGGTTTGATATCTATCCGCAGATCACGGTTCCGTTTCGCACCAAATATTTTAACTTCACCGCGACCGGAGCGATCCGAGCGACATATTATTCGAATTCGTTCAATGACATGCGTCAGGTCGTGGGAAGTGACGTGTTTCGAAAGTACGGGGAATTCTCCCTCGACTTTCGCCCCGTGGCCTTGGCTAAGAATTATTACGCCAAGGACAACACATTTAGGTTTCGTCACGTGATCGAACCTTTTGCTACCTATCGTCTTGTGAAGGGCGTCAACAATTACAATCGGATCATTCGGTTCGACTATGTTGATACGGCAACCAATACGAATGAGATCGAATTCGGCGTAACCAATAGGATCTACACCCGCCGATACGGCGAAGCTGTAACGCCCGAAACGCAACGGCTCTTGCTAATGCGTTCAGCTGATAGTACGGAGAAGAAGGATGTGCAGCCATACGAGATATTCACGCTGACCGTACGCGGAAAGTATTTCTTTGACAAGACCTTTGGCGGTGCTCTGATCGCGGGAAGGCGAAATCAGATCGAGCCGATCACAGCATTGAGTTTCTACACGTTTGGCGGCGTGCCGCGACGATTTTCGCCGATCAATATCGACGCTACGTATCGTCCGCAAAAGACAATATTTGTGAACTCGAGAATGGATATTGGGTTTCAGGGAGACGGCCTGCGGGCGGTTTCGGCGACCGTTGGCTATGACACACCCCTTGTAAAGCTCTTCCAGACCTTCTACTACACGCGTGCCGTCACGCTGATCCCGTCTCTGGCCCAGTATGCTAATGCAGACGGCAAAGAGGCCGGAACGCTGCGCGGTTCGCAATGGAGCCCATCGCTTCTCGTCGGCCGCCGCGACCGCGGCCTTTACGGTGGTACATCATTCTTCTTCGACTTTCAAAACCCCCGAGCCAGCCAGCAAAACCCACTCATCAGCAGCCTTTTCACCGTCGGCTACACCTACGACTGCTGCTCTCTAGCCCTCCAATACTACACCTTCAACGTAGGGGTCCGAAAAGAAAACAAACTAGTCTTCTCCTTCCGCCTAAACGGCATCGGCAGCTTCGGCACCGAACAGTACGGTCAAGGCCTTAGATAATTGAACAAGTAGTTTGTCGAGATGTGAAGTAAGGCTGATCTAGTGGCCTAGCGCGTCTTCAGATAAATATTTTGCGCGGTCGAGTTGTAGTGCTCCACAGGAGCTAGGTCGTCGGTCAGGACGGGGTGAGTTTGGGGAAGCGGGAGCGTGTACAGTTTTGAGAGGAGAGAAATGGTAGTGGAATCGGCTGCGTTTGTGCTGATCGGAGAATGAGGAAAATTCGGTTGGACCACGCTCGGAGCCTTGCTGGATCTTGAGGCGACGATTATTAGATTTTGAAGTTTTTCGTCGGGGTAGTCAGAGTTAACTTTGAAGAGATACACGTGGGGGAAGGCTTGCCGGTAGGTGGCTAGCTCGGCTTGGAGGAAGCCGCTGGCGGGGCCGGTGATGGCGGAGCCTAGGTTGAAGATTATTACGCCGTCGTCGGTGAGGATGCGGTTTAGATGGTTGACGGCCTCGATGGTGGTGAGATGGGCGGGGACAGAGAAGAGTGAGCCGAAGGCGTCCATTAGGATGGCGTCATATTTGCCCGAGTCGGCTCGGTTGATGAACATGCGGCCGTCTTCGTGGATGATGTTGAGGCGAGTATCGTCTTTTAGGCGAAAGAATTCACGAGCGACGGCCGTCATCTGGGGGTCGATCTCTACAACGTCGAGAGTCGCGTCTGGGTATGACCCAAGGTATTCCTTTGGGAAC
The DNA here is from genome assembly GCA_016718135.1 of Acidobacteriota bacterium. Taxonomy (GTDB): domain Bacteria; phylum Acidobacteriota; class Blastocatellia; order Pyrinomonadales; family Pyrinomonadaceae; genus OLB17. The sequence continues at coordinate 179,812 of JADKEF010000001.1, forward strand.
GAATATCCGGCGCCGCCGATAACGAGCGAGTGTCTGAAGTTCGGATTGAAATGTCCGATCAGGTGATAGAAGCGGCTGTATTCCAGGACGGGCTCTTCGTCGTCGAGGAACATCGCAGACTGGACAAAGTACGGGTCCGTTGCGAGAGCACGAATTGGTTTGCCAGTTTCGGGGTCGGTCGAGCGAAACACCTGCACGCGGCTGTACTCCGTGTCGAAATCATAGACTTCGCTTTGGCGTCTCAGCAGATAGGAATTTCCCTCGGTCGCGGCTACCCCAAAAATAAGGAGGACTATCGACGTGATCGCAGGTTTCGAGACCACGAGCGGAGCGAGCAATAGTGAAAGCCCCAACAGCGTAGCTGCGATCAAATAAAGGGTTCGTACGCTGCCAACGAAGGGGATCAGGAAGAAACCGGCGGCAAATGTGCCAACGATGCTGCCAACGGTTGAAAGAGCGTAAAGTCTCCCGACTGTCTGCCCTGTGGTTGCGACTGACGTCATTCTGAGCCGCACTGCAAAGGGAGTGACGAAGCCGAGACACACGCTCGCGGGAGCAAACAATAGTAACGCTGCGATCAAAGTCTTTACTTCGAGGCCTGCAGGGAGTCCTGCGATCATCGATAGTAGGACTTCTTTTGTTAGGGCGGTCAGCGAGATCAGGCCGCTTGCTACGAGGATGATCAAGGCGAGGTATTTCACATCGGGACGCCTGTCCGCGATCCGACCGCCAAGCCAGTATCCAACGCTTAGACTCGCGAGAATTACGCCGATCAAGCTAGTCCAGATGTATGTCGATGCTCCGAGAAACGGTGAAAGAATGCGCGAGCCGATGATCTCGTACGTCATTACCAGAGCACCGCAGGTGAAAACCACGAATTCGAGAACCCAGCGTTTGTAAAATGAATCGGACATTCTCTGGACCATCTGCAATGGGACTACACGTAAATGTCGTAACTAATGAAAATGCCTCCGGGTATTGGCCGGAGGCAGTTCAAAAAACTGATTTACACCAATCTTTTTCGGTATCTATTCAATTAATTACGCCGTTACCGTTTTTTTTTCATCTTCGGCATTAACAAAGGTGAGCCAAGGAGCCCCAAACGGAGCAGGCCTTTCGGCTGCGATGATCTTAAAGAACTCCTCCTGCAGACGTTTGGTCATTTCTCCACGACGGCCTTCGCCAACCGTGATACGGTCGACCGAACGGATCGGAGTGATCTCGGCAGCAGTGCCGGTGAAGAACACTTCGTCGGCGAGATACAGAGCACTTCGCTGAACCTGAGTTTCGATGACCTCGATGCCCATTTCGCGGGCGATCTGCACAACGGAATCACGAGTGATACCTGGTAGGATCGATGCACCGAGTGGCGGTGTGATCAAACGTCCACCATTTACCAAAAAAATATTTTCTCCAGAACCTTCCGAAACGTAGCCACGATCGTCGAGAGCGATGCCTTCGGAAAATCCACCGAGCAATGCTTCCATTTTGATCAGCTGCGAATTCATGTAGTTCGCACCGGCTTTGGCCATTGCGGGCATGGCATTCGTCGTGATCCGTGTCCAACTGGAGACGCATACGTCGATGCCATTCTCGAGAGCTTCTTCGCCGAGATATTTGCCCCATTGCCACGCACAGACATACGAGTCGATCGGGCTGTTCAGGCCGTTGACCCCAAATGACGGATTTTCTTCGTCGAGTCCGCGAATAATAAGGGGGCGGAGGTAGCAGCTGTCGAGACCGCTTTGACGGATGAGCTCGATAGAAGCGTCGCAGAAATCCTTTCGTGCAAACTTCGAGTCCATACGATAGATCTTGGCCGAATTAACGAGCCGCTGCATGTGCTCCGTCAAGCGGAATACAGCCGAGCCTTTTTTGGTCTCATAGCAGCGAATTCCTTCGAAAACGCTCGAACCGTAGTTGACCGCATGAGACATGACGTGAATTCGGGCATCATCCCAAGCGATAAATTCACCGTTCTTCCAGACCCGGGGAGCAATCTTCATTGTGCTTACATCTTTTCCAGCCATAATGTTTAGTTATAATGTAATCGTTGCCGCTTTCGACGATCGACCACTAAATCCCTTTCGAACGCAGATAATATTCTCTAAAATGTCATCGGCACCTTAAAATTGTATCCCACGACCGATAGGCACGCAAGAGGTTGGGCCTAAAGGAAAAGGCGGGAACCAGTCCCGCCTGCTGAGAGATTACTCGCTTCGACACTAGAGTATCGCCACCCTCGAGGTGGTGTCGTCGAGTCGAGAACTGTACGTGTTGCCTTCGATGAAAACTGATATCACGATCGGTTGATCACCAGCACCATCGAGTGAAGCAGGCAACTCAAAATCAACGGTGAAGACACCGGGCTCAACGATGTTTGCTCCTGACTTAATGTTCGTTCCAGAGATCACCGCGTCCTTAATACGTACGTTTATCAGTGTAGGTGATACGAGCTCCATACCGGTCATGTAAACCCGAAGCACCGTAGGTACAAGCATGTTGCCCTTCCGCTTGATCGTCCTAACGGCAAACGGCTCTGTCCTGAAAACCGTGTTCGTTACGTTGAAGAGCTTGGCTCGTCCTTCCGGAGCGATCAGCATGTCGGCACGGAAAATATCCGGGCGGGCCGGAACGATCGTCACCCAGCCTTTCATTACCACGCCATTATTGTTGATGACAAGTGGCAGAATATTGCCAGCCAAAGAGCTAGCCAACGCCGGTGGAGCGACAAACTCAATTCGTCGCTGCCCGACGCTCTTCAGCCCACAGGCAGCTCCATCGATCGTCATCGTCAGTCCGCTCAGTTCCATCGGCAAGGTGAACCTTCGCTTGAGCGATCCGATCGCAGCACGGGCTACGATCGGCTGGTCGCCGGCAGACTGGTAATCCAAATAGGCGAGCATTCCGGTGGCCATGCCAAGAACCGCTGGTGGTGTTACGGGGGTTGGCGTCGGTGTGGGGCTGCCGGTCGGCGTTCCGGTCGGCGTTCCGGTCGGCGTCGCTGTTGGCGTAGCGGTCGGGGTTGCTGTCGGGGTTGCCGTCGGAGTCGCGGTTGGTGTCCCGGTGATGGTTGGCGTGGGACTCGCTGACGCCAAAATTGGTAACCGCGTCGCCCCCGTCGAAAAGTTGAGGCTGACCGGAGCCTGATTCGTAACAGTCGGTTTCAGGAAATAATAGACCTCAGAAAGATTATCCAGATTACCCAATCCGAACTCTGTAAGGCCGATCGTAAATGCCATTCGACTTAAGGTATTGCTTGGAATGAGCTGGGTTGATGCTACAAACGAGTTTGGCGTCGGGAAGTTCGCAAGACGGGTGAACGTCGCCGTGGTCGCTGGTAGATTGAGTGGGTACGAATATATCTGCGACGGACGAACCTCATTGGGATTTAGACCCTCCGACGCGATGGTTGGGATGGTCCCGTCCGCTTTAATGTTAAGTCTTGTCTCGAGTACGAGAGTAGACGGGGCCCCGTTAGCATCAGTGTCAGTAAATCCGGGGTAATGTGAAACATCACCACCTGTAGCTGCGGTGTCCGCATCACTGCGGGGACCGATCCGCCGGGCGGCATTGGTGGTCAACGTTGTATCGTAGACGTAAAGGGCGAAAGAAGTATAGTTCGTTCCGCTATTTTCGTTGGCAAGATCCGCATACGAGTCAAATGCAATATACCGTCCATCCCGGCTCATACGACGCCCTTGATCGAGAATATTAACCGGATCGCCGATATTCGTAGGGGTAGTCGTAGTGATCTGTTTTCCGCCGGTAGGGATTCCACCCGCCAGATCTGCATAGAAGATCTCCTCGTTTCGGCTGGATTCGGGGTTGCTACCAGTATCAAAGTTTGTAGCGCTGGCAGGATTATCGATCGGGTCGTCACCTGTACTCGTGAAGGCAACGCGATTCCCACTGCCTGAGATCGAGGGATTCTTGTTGTAAATAGGGTCAGAAACAACCCCGCGAGGGGTTTTTGTCACCTGATTTAGCGTGTTCGAACTCCTAATATAGGTAAATATCTCCTCGTTGTCCTCTCCTGGAAGAGGCGGCGGTCCCGCGTTACCAACCGCAGGAACGAGATTACGTGTCGAGCCAAATGCAATGACATTCCCGTTGTCGCTTATGCTTGCATCGTGGTTGTCATCAGCGATGGCGGCTCCGTTAAAAACAGATCCGGTTCGTGGGAGCTGACTCGGGTCAGTGTTGGTCACCAGAGTGAATGTACCACCCGCAAGATCTGTTAGCGGGAGTTCATCGCCAGCAGAAAGATCGGCCACGGTCGAGTAAGGTGGTATCTGGTACAGCCACATTTCCGTGTTAGCATCTTCCGTCAGCGGGTTCGCTGGCGGGGTCGGAGTTGCGGTCGGCGAACCTGTCGGCGTGGCAGTTGGTGTTGCTGTCGGGGTCGCCGTCGGCGACGGCGTCGGAGTTGGCGACGTGAACGCGTTTCCGTCGAACGAGCCGGGGTTCGTACTGTTCGGTGAAGTCGGCCGGGAAGTGGTCGCATTTGAACTGAAAGCGATCCATCTTCCGTCGTTGCTGATCACGGGACGCGAATTCACTATCAAAATACGAATATTATCCTGTGACGCATCCCTCGATATATCAAAAAGTACGTGCTTTGTGTCAGTTATCTGGAAAATACGCCGTTGGGCATAGTCGAACAGAAATATCTCCGAATTGCGGTCAGCATTACGCGGGTTCTCGGTCGCAAGATCACCGGTCGATTCGAACACGATGAACCTTCCGTTTCCGCTTATGCCGCCAACGTAGGAGTCACTCGAGGAACTCGTCACCTGGCCGAGAACTGAATCTATCTGGCCGGTTACACTCGATACGAGGGCAACTAAACAAACTATGGACAAAAGGAAAGTAAGACGAATCGTCACAAAACTCCTCCGCGGACATTTCGGTCAAAATAAAATTATTGCAAACTACTCAAAACACTCGATTTTATTAGCTTCTATGGTGTTCTGCAAGCACGTTGCATCAAAAGATGGTGCAGTTGGTAGTTCGCAAGGTTGGATGCCGGTACAAACGCTTTGGGTTGTCATTTCATGAATCGTCTATATCATTGAGTAATTGCGAGAATTTGCAGGTCGAGAAAATATGAACGGGAAGCGAACGGTCATGATAGTAGCAGGCGAGGCGTCGGGTGACGCGCATGCAGCTAAACTCGTTTGTGCGATCAGGGAAGCACTGCCTGCGGTCCGGTTCGAGTTTTTTGGAGCCGCAGGTCCAAAGATGCGGGGAGCCGGTGTCGAGGCTATCGTTGAATCTGATTCACTTGCGATCGTCGGCCTTGCTGAAATAGGTCGGGCCCTGCCCATGTTTCTCAAAGCTAAGAGCGATCTAAAAAGGGCGGCGTCTGCAAGAAAACCGGATATTGTGATCCTGGTGGATTTTCCGGACTTCAACCTTAAACTGGCAAAGTCATTGAAAAAGCTGGGCTTCTTGGTTGTTTACTACATTTCACCCCAGCTCTGGGCCTGGCGGAAATATCGGATCAGCTCAATTCGAAAATACGTCGATCTGTTGATCACGATCTTGCCATTTGAAAAGGAATGGTATTCAAAACGGGGAGTCGAGCACGTCGAGTACGTCGGGAACCCCTTGGCGAACGAGGTTCGGTCTAGTCGGCCGCGGGGAGAATTCTGCTCCGACCATGGTCTAGATCCGTCACGCCCGCTCGTGGCACTCCTGCCGGGAAGTCGGCATAAAGAGATCGAAAGAATTCTACCGATGATGCTCGACGCGGCCGCGGAATTGACGGTCAAGGTGCCGAAAGCTCAATTTCTTATCGCGGCGGGTTCGACTCGGGCGAGACAGGATATCAAGACTATCTTGGCGAATCGGGTAATCGAGCACCCCTTTAAGGTAGTTGAGCAGGAAACCTACGATGCTCTGAACGCCTCTGATGTCGCCGCGGTAACAAGCGGCACCGCGACGCTTGAGGCTGGCATTGTCGGAACGCCGATGGCTATAGTTTACAAGTCTTCCGCGATTAACTACGCCCTGCTCCGTCCTCTCATCTCAGTCGAACATTTCGGCCTAATAAACCTTATCGCTGGTGAAAGGGTGGCAACTGAACTCATTCAGGGAGAACTCACGCCAAAATCTCTCGCTGCCGAATTGTTCCGGTTGCTCGAACCAGTGGCAAATGCTGAAATGCGATCGAAACTTCAAAAGGCAACTGACAAACTCGGTGCAGGTGGAGCCTCAAAACGGGCAGCCGAGGTGATATTAAAACTAATCGATCGTTCCCCGTCTAGTTTCCTTTCTTGATCGCTGTTAACGCCTCTAATTCATGTGTCTTCACGCGAATATCCGATTCTAATTGGTAGATCCGAAGGTTCATCGTGCGAAGTACAACAATTCGTGGAGACAAAACCTTGAGTTCATCAATACTCTCGCCTGCCGATAGTGGTATTACTGAAATACGCTCATCAACACGTCCACCTGTTCCGTCTGGCAACATTTTCGCTATGCGAACGAGATAGCGTTGGTCGACCGCCATCCCGTACTGGGAGTCGGCGATGAGTTCCTCTACGTCAGCCTTTCCTTTCACCAGATGCAGGATTTGGAGTCGAACTTTCGCTCGCAGAAGAATATTTACGGGCCCGATGTGCGTGCATTTGGCCACCACGATCATCTCGGCGTTATTGATGTAGTTGTCGAGCGGAGCAAATCTCTCCTGAGCAGAGAGGTTCACAGCGAGTAGGGTTATGGTAAAGATCGCCGATAGGGCGATCGACTGACCGGACATAATTCGGCCCTCCTATGTATCCATAGAACGGAGCCAAATGAGTCGACTTGCTATTCTTCTGTGCGTTTGGTTAGTTCCTTGACCTGATTCTTGAGGCGCTCGATGCCCTTTACGTGGGCATTTTGTCGTTTGTACTCATCCAGGGGCTGGACTGGTGTTCCCCACCAGACGCCAGGGCGAACTGTCTTGCCCGGTAGAACTCCTGCCTGCGAGCCGATTATTGCACCGCTTTTGACCAGAGCGTGATCACCCATTCCGACCTGGCCACCTATCACGCAGTCATCCTCGATCACGGTGCTACCTGAAATGCCTGTTTGGGCAGCAATAACCACTCGTTTTCCAATTCGAACATTTTGCGCGATCTGGACGAGATTGTCGATCTTTGTGCCTTCGCCGATACGGGTTTCGCCAAGAGCTCCGCGGTCGATGCAGGAATTCGCTCCGATCTCGACGTTGTCCTCGATCACGACAATGCCGATCTGTGGGAATATATGATACTCCCCGTTGCCATCTTTCACGTATCCGAAACCTGCGGCTCCGATGACCGTCCCGGCATGGATAACACAATTATTTCCAATACTAACGCCGTCATAGAGAACGCAGTTCGAATGAATTACCGTCGAGGTTCCGACCCTGACATTCTTGCCGATCTTCACGCCATCGTTAAGTTCTGATCCCTCGCCGACGAGCGAACCTTCCCCGACCACTACGAAGGCACCGACAAAATTTGCACGAATCTCAGAATTGGTCGGTATGTGAGACGTATCATGCCAAAACCTTGGGCTTTCTTTTGAGAAGAGTTTCGGAGCTATGAGAGCGAATGCTAGTTTCGGATTAGCGGAAAAGATTAGAGCGGCATCGTGAGCTCCAGGATCAAACCCAATGGGGACGATAATGCACGCCGCATCTGAATCACCTATTTCCTTGCCCTTCTCGAGGAAGGCGATCTGGCCGGCGGCCGCTTTATGTAGATCTGCGACAGACGATATCTCAATGTTCCCGTCGCCGACTAGCTCGGCGGAAAGAAAATCGGCTATTTCCTGAGTCTTCATTGCGTCTAATGTAATTTGTTTTTACCGAAAAGTCAGGTCTACTGACGTTCGGCAGCGTTGACGACGCTTTGCAGGAAGATCTCGGTGCCGATAATCTCGACGCCTTGTTCACGTTCGAGTTTGAGTAGGACTTCGGCAGATTCGCTATCGAGAAAATCGAGATCAGCGAGGTCGATCATTATTGAATTGCCGTTCTCTGATTGTGTCTGGCTAGCAATGCGGCCGAGCAGTTCAGCGTCTTCGCGGAACATGTCTCCATCGACGCGGAATATTGTTATTCCCCGCTCGGCGTCGTCGATCTGCGTTATCTGTGTTGGCATTTCTAGCGATTAGATGACGAATTTACGCAAAAAGCAAGCCCTATGTTTCGGCCGGAACAAATTTCTTCGTGACCAGAAAGACGCCGGCGAAGATAAGGGTAGCCGCGACGATGAATATCGAGGTAACACTCTCACCCAGAAATAGGACCGCGAGCGTAAATCCTATCAGCGGCTGGAGATAGACGAATACGGCGACCGTGGATGGATTGACTTTTGACAGGGCCCAAGCATTCAGTAAATACGGGGCCGCCGTCGCTCCAATTGCGATGTAAATACTGATCAGCCAAATATTGGTGGGTACTGCCGCGAGATCGATCGTCGATAGTGAGTATGCCCCGAGCGGAATGCAGACCATGCTCGCGAAAATAAATACCCACATCATCGAGCGAAAGATGCCGTTTCGCATGATCGCCTGTTTCGATGTCGCAACGTAGAGACCATAGGCGAGGCAGTTGATGATGATGCAAATGTCGCCAAGTGTGGTTTGTGACGAGAAAGACGCCTTGCGCGGGTCTATCAGAATTATCACACCGATCGCTGCAAGGATGATCCCTGCGATCTTGGGTATTGTGAGTCTCTCAAAGCCAGCGATCGCTCCGACCGCGAGGGCAAATACGGGGATCATCACTGCAAGCAGGGAAGTGTTCGACGCAGTTGTGAGCGAGAGGCCGCCGATGAAGAACAGTTGATTGAGGACAACGCCGAAAAGACTGAGTACCGCAAACCGCCAGTAATCGCCCTTTTCCCTTAACCAGAATCGGCCGCGAAAAGCTTGTATGCCAATGAGGATAGCCGCAGTGATCGCAGTTCGAATGCCGACCAGTGCGACGGGCGGTAGAACTGCTAAAACTATCTTACCGATCACAGGTAGCGAACCAAACAATAGCTGCGCCGGGATGAGGGCGAGGAATGCTGTCGTGGGATTTTCCTGTTTGTCTAACATTAAGCCAGCATCATCGCCGGCTGTTCGAGCATTTGCTTGAACGTTTGTAAGAATTTCGCTCCGGTCGCACCGTCGATGACGCGGTGGTCGCAAGACATCGTGACGTTCATGATGTTGCGGATAACTATTTCGCCATCTCGAACAACGGCTACAGGAGCAGCTCCGCCGATGGCGAGAATTCCAGCCTCAGGCGGATTGATGATCGCTGTAAATTCTTTGATACCAAACATTCCGAGGTTTGAGATCGAGAAAGTTGCACCGGTGTATTCTTCCGGCTGAAGTTTCTTGGCCTTGGCTTTTGCTGCTAAGTCTTTGACCTCGGCCGCTATTTCGATAAAGCCTTTGAGATTCGCCCCGCGAATGACCGGCGTGATCAAACCTTCGTCGATCGCGACAGCAACGCCGATATCTGCCTGCTGATAGAAGCGGATCGACTTGTCTTGGTATGACGCATTTACGAATGGGTGTTTTACAAGCGACAGGGCTGCGACCTTGACCACGATGTCGTTGACGCTGATCTTTTGATCCTCGGAAACGCTTGCATTTATTGCTTTTCGGAGTGCGAGAGCGTTATCCATCTCGATCTCGACAGTAAGGTAAAATGTCGGGATCGGGCCGATCGATTCGGCGAGGCGGCTGGCGATGATCTGCCGCATCTTCGAGGTGTTTTCGTCATGAAATGGCGACGCTCCGACGATCGTCGATGCCACAAATTCTCTTGCCGGAGCAGTTGCGGTCGACGTCGGTCCACCTTCCATCGCAGATTCGATATCACGTTTAATGATGCGCCCGTTGGGGCCGCTGCCTGTGATCGATTTCAGATCCACGCCATTCTCGGCCGCCATGCGGGCCGCGATCGGTGAGACGATCATTCGACCATCGGATTGCGGATCGCGGATTGCGGATTGCGGATTTGGAACTGCGGCGATAGGAGTCGCAACCGGCAAGGTTGCTAGGGGAACTGGCGGATCGGTCGCCTCTTCTCCTCCACTCCTCTTCTCCCTTTCTTTCTTCTCAGCTTTCGCAGATCCGTTCGACCCAATTTCGGCCAACAAACCCGAAATATCTTCGCCTGCCTTGCCGATAATGGCAATTGCTTCGCCGAGTAGTGCAGTTTCGCCAGCACCTCTAAGGATCTTAAGTACGGTGCCGTCGGAGAGGGCGGTCATTTCCATCGTCGCCTTGTCGGTATCGACCTCGGCGAGAGTTTCACCAGACTCGTAATTGTCTCCCTCGTTCTTGACCCAACGAGCGATCTGCCCTTCTTCCATCGTGGGCGAGAGTTTCGGCATTAAGAATTTTTCAGCCATAGAATTGAGTATTTACAGGTAGCAGACTTCCTTTACAGCGGCGACGATCTTTGCAACATCGGGCAATGCTAAAGCTTCCAGATTCTTGGCATACGGATTCGGAGCTTCGGCAGTCGAGATGCGTTTTACCGGTGCGTCGAGGTAATCAAATGCATGTTCCATCACCGTATGCGAGATCTCGGCTCCGACGCTCGCGAAATAGTGCGATTCCTCGGCGATCACGAGGCGATTGGTTTTCTTGACCGAATTTACGATCGTGTCGATATCTAAAGGCTTGATCGTACGCGGATCGATGACCTCGACTGAGACGCCAAATTCCTGTTGGATCTTTTCCGCGGCTTCGAGAGCCAAAGGAACAGTCATCGAACGGGCGACGATCGTGCAGTCCCTGCCTTCGCGTTTGATGTCGGCGACTCCTAGCGGGATGATGAAATCTTCATCTTCGGGAACCTCACCTTTGTTCCCGTACATGCGTTCCTGTTCGAGGAACAGTACGGGATTATCGTCACGGATCGCTGCTTTTAACAAACCTTTTGCGTCGGCTGCCGTCGACGGCATGACGACCTTCAGCCCTGGGAAATTCGCATAAAATGCTTCGAGAGCCTGCGAATGCTGCGATGAAACCTGATAAGCCGAGCCGTTTGGTCCGCGAAAGACGATCGGCACCTTGAACTGGCCGCCCGACATGTAGAGCATCTTCGCCGCGTGATTGATGATCTGATCGGCTGCGAGGATCGAGAAGTTCCACGTCATGAACTCGATCACCGGACGCAAACCAGCCATCGCCGCACCGACGCCGACGGCCGCAAAGCCAAGCTCGGTGATCGGTGTATCGACGACCCGCTTGTCACCAAACTCTTTCCAGAGCCCACGCGTGACCTTGTAGGCGCCATCGTATTCCGCGACTTCCTCGCCCATGACGAAGACGTTTTCGTCTCGTATGATCTCTTCACGCAATGCCTGATTGAGAGCATCACGAATAGTTAATACCGCCATATTTTATGCAACCAGCTCCATTTCCGAGCTTTCAGCCCAAGCCGGGGTTAAATCGTAATACAAAGTGTCAGGGTCGATATCTACATCTTCGCCCCATCCGATCGTTCTGCTTTCCGTTACGCGGATTGCGCGAAATACAGCTCGATCATTTCTAATCTTTTCGAAAACCGGGCCACGAAGGTATTTCTCGAGATCGACATCGCGGTCTGATCCGTTAGTGAACCAAATGTGCACTACGAAATCTTCAAGTGGCTCAACTTTTGTGACTCTTACCAGTTCCATTTATCGTAACGGTTCGATCTGTTTAAGCGTTCCATTCGCCGTTGCCGTGTTCCAGCAGTCCATCAGTTCCAGGCGGTGTTGATCCGCCCATTCGAGAACCAAATTATGTGCCCTTCGGGGCAATCCGCCTGCGTAGACTCTAAGTGTTTGTATTTCGTATATCGCCTCGTCGCCGCCGTAGAAGGCATGAAAATGAGGCGGCGAATGTTCGCTGAAATAAAAGTAGATCGATATCCCAAAGAATCTACAAACACACGGCATAAGCAAAGCCCTTACGCATATACATCAGTCATCAACTCGCTCGGATCAGGAAACGGGCTTTCCTCCGCAAACTTAACGGCGGCGGCGACCGCTGTCATCGCCTCTTCCTCGATCTTGTCAAAATCCTTGTCGCCGAATACCTTCGCCTCTTTCAGGCTGTCTTTGAAGAGGACGATCGGGTCGCGTTCTTGATATTTTTTGATCTCGTCACGGGTTCGATAGTTTCCCGGATCGGACATCGAGTGGCCCATGTATCTGTATGCGCGGATCTCAAGCAGCGTAGGCGAGCCATCTTTGCGGGCACGCTCGATCGCTCTGATCGTCGCGTCGCGAACGGCCATAACGTCCATACCATCGACGAATTCGTTTGCCATTTCGAAGGCCTCGGCCTTCTTGGCAATGCTTCGCGAGGACATCGCACGTTTCTGCGATGTGCCCATTCCGTACTGGTTGTTTTCGCAGATATAGATGCAGGGAAGTTTCCAGAGCTGGGCCATATTGAGCGACTCGTGAAAAAGGCCTTGGTTGACCGCTGCTTCGCCAAAGAAATTTAGGACGACTTGGTCCGTGCCTTTGTATTTGGCTGCATAAGCCATTCCGGTTCCGACACCGATCTGTCCGCCGACGATGCCGTGGCCGCCGTAGAACTCGTGTTCCTTAGAGAACATGTGCATCGAGCCGCCTTTGCCTTTCACACATCCGCCCTCTTTACCGTAAAGCTCCGCCATGACGCTCTCCGGCGTCATTCCCTTAATCATCGCCTGAACGTGGTCGCGGTACGACGTGATGACCATGTCGGTTGGCTTTAACGCCATCATCGAGCCAACCCCGATCGCTTCCTGGCCGATATACAGATGGCAAAAGCCGCCGATCATTCCCATACGGTAAACTTCGGCGCATTTCTCCTCGAACCGGCGACCAAGCACCATCTGATAAAGCATTTCACGCAGAAGCTTCTTGTCGAGCTTTTTGATCGCAGTTATCTGCGACTTACGCCGTTCGAGATATTCGGCCTGCGCGAGATCCACATCGACCAGGTCGAGTCCTTTCGCGGCCTCGGCTTTTGGACCAGTTCCGTTAATTGAGGTCTTGGTTGTCTTGGCTACCGTCTTTTGACGGGTTGCTGCTTTTGGCAAAATCGATTCCTCCGTAGAACAACGAGCAAATAAAGCGAATCCCCTATTATAGGTGACGTAATTTGATTGTGCAAAGAAAACATGGGATGTGGTCGTACCAATAGAAAATCTGCTACAATTCCGTTTCAAATATGCCTCATGTTGACCAGATAATTGCCGGACTTAAGTCGATAGCCGACGACGAATTTACTTGCGATAACGTTTACCAGTTTCTCGCCGATACGCCGGTCGAGGTCGATTCCATCACCAATTACTTTCATTGGAGCCCGAATTTCTACACGCGTAATCTAATATACAAGGACGAGCGGTTTGAGATGATGGCGATCTGTTGGGACGAGGGGCAAGTCTCGCGGGTACATAATCATTCCGAGCAAAAATGCTGGATGACTGTGCCGGTCGGGCGGCTTCGCGGGCAGAATTTTGCGGTTGTCGAGATGGACGAATCTCGCGGTCATTGTAAATTGATCGAGACCGACAGCTTTGAGCTTTCCGATTGTCTTGCTGCCAAGGTCGAGCTCGAAGAACCGGTTCACCAGATACTTAATCTCGCCGAATACGCCGAACGTGCCGTCAGCCTGCACGTCTACTCAAAACCATATGACCGCTGCCTGTCGTACTGTCGCGACACCGATACATTCAAAGAAGTTCTCCTCAATTACACAAGCATCGGCGGCAAGCTGTGCCCGAACGTTAGCCTATAGGCGAATGAAAAATCTGCGGGCATTTGCTATCGGAGCGGTCTGCGTAGGATATCTGGCTCTCCGGCTCTGGGGGCTGACGGATTCCTGCTTGTGGTTTGACGAGATATTCAGCGTTCACGCGGCCGAGCATCCGTGGAACTCGATCCTCTGGTTCGTCTCGCTGGATCTGATCCACCCGCCTCTCTTCTACGTTCTATTAAAAGTCTGGATCGGGTTTGGCGGCGAAAGCGTGTTCTGGCTGCGGCTTTTTCCGGTAATATTCTCCGTCATCGCGATCTTTCCATTCCTGTCTGTCTGCCGCGAACTAAAGCTCGGTAGATGGACTCAGGTCGTCGCTCTATTTCTCCTCGCTATCAACGGCTCGCTGATCAAATACGCTCAGGAAGTGCGGATGTACAGCCTGTTGATGTGCCTTTCGCTCTTTTCGATATGGCTGTTTGCGAGATATTTCGTCAAGGGTAAGAGCTTTCTCCCGCTTGTGATCGTCAATGTGTTGATGGTCTACACGCACTATTTTGGATGGTTTGTTGTTCTGTCCGAAGTCCTGCTGATCGTATGGTTTCAGCGGATAAAGTGGCGACGGATCATTGTGATGTTTGGGATCGTGTTTGCCGCTTTTCTGCCGTGGGCGATCACGGTTCTGCTGGCTGCAAGATCGGGCTCGGGCCTCGAACAGAACATCGGCTGGATGTCGCGGCCAGGAATTCGGCAGGTCGTCACTTTTGTCCTCAATATTATTGAACCGTTCTATTTTCAAACTAGCAGTGCCGAGCCCGTATCGATTCTCTCCGTCACAATTCCAATTCTGCTCGTCATAGTTATTGCGGCGGTTCTTTATCTGGTCAACTCGCAGAAACTTTGCGTTGAAGAACGCAGGCACGTTTATTTTCTGCTTCTTTTTATCAAGCTACCCGTAATCATCACCTTCCTCGCGAGCTGGATCCTGCCGTATTCGATGTGGGGAACCAGGCATTTGATCATCGTCTTCGCCCCGTTTTGCATCTATGCGGCGATGATGCTTACCTCACGAGGCGTGAAATGGCTGCCGGCGGCGGCGGTTGGTTTGGTTGTTTTGTTCATGGGGTATGGGCTTGTCGTTCGAGCAGGGAAGAAGACTCCGCAGAATTCGTGGTGTGCGTGGGAAGGTATCGCGGCGTCAGCGGTGGAGCATGAAAGCCAACCGATCTTTGCGACGGAAGATCTAATCGCTTATCACATTTGGTTTGCGGGGCGAAAGGCTGAAGATCAGCCTCCGATCTGGCGCCTGACGGGAATTGATGGTGTGGTTGAAGATAAAGCCTACTTCTTGCCGCGTGGTCAGGAGATCGTTGGCCTCAAAGAGCTCACGGACCTCAATTACCCCAAGTTCTGGCTCGCATACCGCGCGAAGACTTTCTCGGAATCGGAACCACCAATCCGAAATCTCCTAGTCGCCGGATATCGCATTAGAGAAACCCGGCTAACGACCGCAGCAGGTGAGAATGCGATCACGGTGCTGCTGGAGAAATAACCTTTACTTCCTTTTCCACCGAACGCCGTCTTTGGTGTCTTCCAAAATAATTCCTTTCTCAGCCAGCAGATCTCTGATCTCGTCAGAGCGTGCGAAATCACGGTTGCGGCGCGCTTCTTGGCGTTCTTCGACCAGCGCTTCGATCTCAGCGTCGAGCGAGGTTTCGTCAGCCGTGCCGAAGATGCCGAGGACGGAGTCGAATTTTGCAATCGCGTCGAGGACAGTTGACTGATCTTCGGATCTAAGGCCGTCGGCTGCGAGCACCGTGTTAATCTCGCGGACCATATCGTGGATCGCAGCGAGAGCGGCCGCGGTGTTGAAGTCGTCGTCCATCGACGCTTCGAAATCGGCGAGGGCTTTTGCAACGATTCCAGCGACTGCATCACTCGATCCCTCAGAAACACGTGCGTCGCTAACGAGCGAGCGAAAATTCCGCAGTCGCTCGACCGTCGATTCTGCACCTTGAAGACCTTCGAATGTAAAATTCAGTTGCTTTCGCGTCGGCACACTTAACAACAAATATCTGATCGCGAGAGCCGAATATCCCTGATCACGCAGATCTCGGAAGGTGAAGAAATTGCCTTTCGATTTGGACATTGTCACGTCGTCGATCTTGAGGAACTCGCTGTGCAGCCAGTATTTGGCGAACTGCTTGCCCGTCGCACCTTCGCTCTGGGCGATCTCGTTCTCGTGATGCGGGAACTGCAGATCCATTCCGCCGGCGTGGAGGTCGAATGTCTCGCCGAGATACTTCATCGCCATCGCCGAACACTCGATGTGCCAGCCCGGGCGGCCGCGGCCGAAAGGTGCGTCCCAGCCAGGTTCGTCTTCGGGCCCCACGAGTTTCCAAAGAGCAAAGTCGCGGGCGTCTTCCTTATCGTATTTGTCGGTGTCAATCCGCTCACTTCCGCCGTCGCGATTGCCTGAGAAATTGATCTTCGACAGCTTTCCGTAATCGGGAAACGCCGTGATCCGATAGTAGATCGATCCGTCCGATTCGTAGGCGTGGCCGTTTTCCAAGAGCTTCGAAATGATATCGATCATCTCCGCGATGTGATGCGTCGCGCGCGGCGTCACTTCTGGGCGTTCGTTGCCGAGAGCGTCGAAATCTTCCCAGAAGTATTGAATATACGGAGCGGTAAATTCATCGATCGAGATATTCCTCGCCGCCGCTTCGTTAATGATGCGGTCGTCTATGTCGGTAAGATTAAAGGCGTGAGTGACGGTGTATCCCTTGAATTTCAAATACCGCCGCAGCACGTCGCCAAAGACGAAGGTTCGAAAATTGCCGATATGAGCAAAATTCCAAACCGTCGGCCCGCAGATGTACATCCGCACTTTGCCTTCTTCCAACGGGTGAAATTCCTCGATCTGACGTGACAGCGTGTTAAAAAATCTGAGCATACGAACGTAACGGATAATTGATAACGGTCAATGGATAATTTCTAAAGACCATTATCCACTATCCATTTTCCATTATCCATTGAGCCTACGGTTTGTCGGTCAGATCGAGCATCCAGATGTCTGACTCATTGTTCGCGGCAGCGAAGTAGAGTAGTTTGCCATCAAAGCTGACAAAAGGTGCACGGATCTCGACATTAGGATTTGAAAACAGGTCACGAACCTTTTTGGTTTGTGTGTCGATCAAAACGATCTTGTCGCCTGCTGCATAAATGATGTGGCGTCCGTCGCGGAGCCATGTGACGGGAACCGTTTCTTTGAGATTAACTAAGGCTTCGTAAGAGTTTGTTTCAAAAGAGTAAACGCCGATCTTGCGTAAGTCTTGGCCGGCGGCTATCGTGCCGGCGATCTTTTTTCCATCCGGTGACCAATCCCATGGAACCATCCCTTCGGAATCCGGTGGATTCGGAAGCGTTGACAGCCTCTCGCCGGTATTCGGATCAATGAGAAAAGCTGTGTTGCGCAGGAAAACGACGAGCTTACTGCCGTCGGGTGACCAGACCGGGAAGCCGGTCGATGCGTCCGGATCGGTTGAGAATGTCAATTGCTTCATCCCGGTGCCATCGGCGTTACTGACCCAAGTTTGCCCGCCGCCGTTGCGGTCCGAATTGAATGCGATCCGTTTGCCGTCGGGCGACCATCGGATGTAGCGATCAAATGGCTCATCGTTAGTTACGTCGCGCCAATCGCTACCATCGCGATTGACCGTCACGATGTCGTCTTGCATTGGGCGAATGAGCCGCATCACAAATCGAGTGCCGTCGGCGGAGAGTTCGGGACGAGCGATCTCGCGATCACCTTTGGTGATCCAAAACGGTTCGCCAACCGTTTTGATCGTGTTCGAGTCAAAGTTTACGCCTTGAATATTCGCGGTGTTCCTTGTCTGAACATATACCATTCGCTTTCCGTCCCGAGAAAAGGCGATATGACGGCTAAAATTTGAAGGTGTTACGACCGGCTCCGGTTCGCCCGAGACGATACCGGTCTTTTCGTCGATCGCGACACGCCAGAAATTCAGATTTCCGGATCGACTACTAACAAAGTATAGAAATTTTCCGTCGGGCGACCATACGGGATTCCAGTTTGAGACAGCAAAATCTTTTGTGACGACTACGGGGTCGCCGCCGCCCGCCGGAATGGTCGCGATATCGCGGCGGCCGTAGGTTCCGGTATGAAACCAGTACGCGATCCGGTGTCCATTTGGTGACCAAGATGGCTGCGTGGCCTCAAGCCTGATCAATTCCTTACGCGCACCGGTTTGTACATCGATAATATCTAGGCTCATGTCTCGACCGGGGCGGACGGTTGGTTGATCGCGGCCCCAGGTGCTGACGACGATCTGCCTGCCGTCGGGGGACCACGATGGATGATAACCAAAGTCACTGATCTGCTTGAGATTGTCACCAGAAGGCTCGACTGTGTATATTCCTTTCGGTTTGCGCTCGGAGCGGAAGGCGATCAGGTCGCCTTTCGGCGAGAAAGCGGGTTGGGTATCGTCGCCGATCGAGCCAGGAGTCAGCGGAGCTGGTTTTTTACCGCCAACCCGCAGGATGAAGAGGTCGAATTGCCCGTTTTCCTCGGCTGCATAAACAATTTCCTTGCCGTCGGGAGAGAGGCTTGGGAAAAATTCTGTACCGACCTGGTTTGTGAGCGCTAAGCTCGTCGCGGTGTTCCATTCCGGGCCTTTTTCTGCAGAGGCACCGCGTACGAGCAAGAAGTAAATACCTACCGATGCTGTCAGAATAAAAAGTGCGGCTGCGGCATACAGGTATGGCCGTCGAGCCTTTCGGGCACGGCGCATAGACAAGGACGACCCCGAATTCAGATCACCGGTGTCGGATGAATCAAGCTCACGCTTTATGGCTTTGAGATCGGTTCGCAGGTCGCTAGCGGTCGCGTAACCGCCGCCGTTCTCGCGTGAAAATAGCTTTTCGAGAATGGCATCGACCTCGGGCGGTACCTCGGGATTGATCGAACTCGGCGGCGGCGGTTTCATCGACAAGATCGCCTCGAAAGTCTTCTGCCTCGAACTTCCTTTAAACGGATTCTTCCCGGTCAAAAACTCGTACAGCACGACGCCGCTGCTCCAGATGTCGGTGCGGTGATCGATCGGGTCCCCGCTGATCTGTGCGGGCGACATATAGGCTGGCGTGCCGATCATCATTCCCTTGACTGTGTTGGCGCCCATCTGGGACATCGACTCAGAGCCGACGTCGGAGAGCTTGGCGACACCGAAATCGAGGATCTTGGCGTAGCCATCCTTGCGGATCATCACGTTTTCGGGCTTGATGTCGCGATGAATGATGCCCTCGGCGTGGGCGGCGGACAAAGCGTCGCAGATCTGGATGGAATTTGCCATCACATTGCGCAGCTTAAAGCGCCCCGCGCTCAGATCACGCAGCGTCTTGCCTTCTACGAATTCGGTCGCGATGTAATAAATGCCGTCCGCATTGCCGACGTCGTAGATCGTTACAATATTTGGGTGATTGAGCTTCGAAATTGCGCGGGCTTCGAGCTCGAAGCGGCGAACGCGTTCGTCGTTATTGCCGTATTCGGTTGGAAGGATCTTTAGAGCTACGTTGCGCCGGAGTTTTTCGTCGAAGGCGAGATAAACCTGTCCCATTCCACCGGCACCGAGGAGTTTTTCGATGCGGTATGTCCCGATCTTCTGTCCGATGAGCGAAGGAGCTTTCACCGCCGGCTGATCGACCGCGATCGCCTGTCCGATTATGCGCATCGCGGAATGCTGGAGGAATTCGTTGGATTGGCCTTGCGCGGCGAGGAGTTCGAGAACTGCACGCTCGAGGTCGGCATCTCCATGAGCACTTTGCCTAATAAAAGCGTCGCGCTCGCCTTCCGGCACGTCGAGAGCAGCGTCAACCAGCGAATCGATCTGTTTCCAACGTTTGGGATCCATGAATGAGTAGTCAGTAGTCAGTAGTCGGTAGTCAGTTGTCAGAAAAGAATTTCGAAAACTACTGACTACTGACTACTGACTACTCAATTGAAGATAAAGCCATGCCTTTGCTTTCTGCCATTCTCGCATGACGGTGATCGGGGCGACTTTTAGGACTTCGGCGATCTCTTCGACGCTGAGGCCGCCGAAGAATTTCAGTTCCACGACGGTCGCCTTTCGCTCGTCAAACTTCGCAAGTTCAGTCAAAGCCTCGTCCAGCGCCACGATGTCGGCGTCCTTGCCCGCCGTGACCTCAAATGCCTCGTCGAGCGACACATGGAAGACCTGTTTGTCGTCCACTTTGGGCCGTTTGCGGGCAAAATCGACCAGGATCCGCCGCATCAACTGTGCCGAGACGCCGAAAAAGTGTGCTCGATTCTCAAATTTTGCCGACTTCCAATCGATCAGCCGCATGTACGCCTCGTTCACGAGAGCGGTCGTCTGCAAAGTGTGCCCGTCGCGTTCGCGATTCATATAGCGGTGAGCGATCTTGTGCAGTTCGGCGTGAATTATCGGCGTCAACCGCTCAAGCGCGTCCGCGTCGCCTGCGCTCCATTTCTGCAAGAGCTCCGTTACTTCCTGTTGCGGCTCGATCGACATGGGTTACTAAGAAAAGTTAAGCGTGATTTTATCATAACGATGGCTTTAGAGATAGATGTTGTCGTCAATTGGCTTGGCGTATAAAATCAGCAAATGGGATACATGAAAAGTGGCGCGAAGGCTCCGCGGCCGGATTTATGGGCGGCGGCGGCAGGTTCTGTTTCCGGCGGAGATCGGTGCGGGGCGGTTCGCGAAGATCGGGCTGCCGTCGCCTGAGGTTCTCGGGCCGTTTGTTGGCACTGTCGAGATCATTTGCGGCGTCCTCGTTCTGCTCGGCCTCCTGACCCGGTTGGCGGTCATTCCGCTGATCGTCATTAGCGGTCGCGATCCCGACCAAGATCCCAAACTCCTCGACAAGGGGTTCTGGTCGATGGCCCACGATTCGCGAACGGATTTTTCTATGCGATGGGCTCTCTATTTGATCGTCGGTGCGGGCCGTTTGTCAGTCGATGCAAATCTCGGACAAAAACAGGCGGAACTGGCGGGTTATTCTCAAACTCGGCCGGCGGGCCTGCGGCATTGCGATGATGGAGCAGGAAGTCGCAGGCTCGGGGGCGGTTTCTCGACCGGGCGACCTCATTGCCGAATTCGACGAACGGATGGCTCGAACGGCGGCGGGCCGGGCTGATCGTCGCGGGGCTAGCTTTTCCTGCCGGCGTCCTTATCGTGACGCGATCGCGGTTTTAGGGGGTCGCGGCGGTGCTATACGGCATCAAGCCTGTCATTATCGCGGTCGTCGTCCACGCGCTGTGGGGCCTGGCAAAGACTGCGGTCAAAACAAAGCTACTCGCCGCTGTCGGGATCGTCGTTCTGGTACTGAGCTTTCTGCACATCAATGAACTCGTCTTGCTTGCGCCGCCGGATCTTTCCTTGTTCTCGTGGGTGAAAGCGGAAGCATCGCCGCAAACGCCTTGTTGCCGCTCTGCTTTCTTCCAGCTGCCGGGGCCGCAACCCTTTCCCCCCCGGGGTTTCTTTCTTTCTTAAGGTCGGTTCGGTCCTGTTTGGCAGCGGTTATGTTCTGCTCGCGTTCCTTCGCGGCGATCGGGGCGCGGCTGGCTCGACGGCGGGGGGGGCGGCGGGCGGGGGGGGGGGGGGGGGGGGGGGGGCGGGGGGGGGGGGCCGCGGGGGACTTTCTTCCCGCATTCGTTTTTGGGCGCTGGGGGGCTGGATCATACAAACTCGTGAGGGGGGCTTTCTTGACGGAATTAAGCCTCACTCGCTAAGGCGTTCGTCACCTCGAACTCGGACGTTCCGCACTGTTGATTGGATCGGTGCTCTATGGCGGTTAGCTGATCCTTCTCATTAATCAACTCGGCATGGCGATCCTGCGGGCGTTTCGGGTTGATCTCTTTTTCGAGTCGATAAGTTAAGGTGTTCACGGAAAAATTGAGGTTCTTAGTTCCGTCGCCAGACCCTTTCCCCGGGGACAGAAGCCGGAATGCGCGACTTCCGGAAGCAAAGGTTCAGTCGTGCCGCGGACAGGCACCGCGGCATTTTTATTTTTCTATAGATGATAGTTTTTCGAGATCAGCAACGCATTTGTATGTGAGGCCGATAATTCGGCGACATTATTTACGGAGAAATACAATGAAAAACCTAAATGTGAAAGCTATCTTCATCGGACTATTTACCCTAATTCTACTTGGCTCGGCTGCCGCGGTGCAGGCGGCGACATTGACAGTAACAAAATCAACTAACAGCAACGACGGAGTATGCAACGCCGACTGCTCACTCCGAGAGGCGGTCGATGTCGCATTGAATGGCGACACGATCGTTTTTAGCTCAAACCTGATCGGCGAGACGTTCACACTCGGCGGCAGTGAGATCGTTATTGATAAGACGCTACTTATCGACGGTGACATCGACGGGGTCAACGTGGTGTTTCTCTCGGGCTCCGGTACGAGCCGGCACTTTCGAGTCACCTCGGGAACACTGCAAATAAGGAACATGATCCTCGTGCAGGGCAACGGAGTTGGCGGCGGCCTGGCAAACACGGGCGGTTCGATCCAGACACAGGCTGGCTCAAACATTTTCCTAAACCGGGTCTCGATAAGAGGCAATACAGCCCTCAGTTCAGGTGCCATTTACCTGGGCGGCGGGCTCCAACGCATCATCAACTCTTCGCTCACGGGAAACACGGCTCAGTATTGTCCGGGGATCAATAACCAGTTGGGACAGCTTTTCATGGCAAACGTCACCGTCAGCAACAACCGCGATCTTGACGGCCTCAACGATTACGGAGCGATCTGCGTTTCGGGTAGCACCGAGATACGGAATTCAACTATCACAGATAATGATTCGGGACGCGGCGGCGGCATCACGATGATCGCTACCGGCACCGTCGAACTCGGCAACACCATCGTCGCCAGAAATAACGCGGCACTTAATACAGATATCGATTCGCCGGCAAACGGCGCGGTCGTCTCGGTCGGTGGCAATCTGATCGGCACGATTGGAAACGTAACCCCAGCAAATACCTTTACGCAGCCTTCCGACAGCGTTGGCCAGAATCCGCTTCTGGCTCCGTTCAATTCCGGACAAGGCGGCCACCCGATCGACACTCACCCGCTCCAGGCGGGCAGCCCTGCCCGTAATGCCGGTCTCAATGCCGTTGCAGTCGATCCGTTCATAAATACGCCGCTTACACAGGACGCACGCGGAGTGGCGTTTCCGAGGATTGCCGCGGGAACTGTCGATAAAGGAGCATTCGAAGACCAGACGGGCAACACCCTCGTTGTTTCAAAGCTTTCGAACAGCCACGACGGAGCCTGCGATCTCGATTGTAGCCTTCGTGAGGCTGTCCAGGCAGCTGCTAACCATGCCGGAACCGACGACATCACCATGGCCGCGAATGTTTTCGGGACGATGACGCTCGGTGGCAGCCAGATTCTTATTAATAACAATAATGACGTAAACATTATCGGTTATCCCGACCTAGAAGCGGACACACTAACGATCTCGGGTAGCGGCACCAACCGAATATTCGCCATCGCGTCAGGTGCGGACGTTACGCTGAGCGGACTAACGCTCGCCAATGGGCTGGCGACCGGCGCCGGTACGGATGGCCGCGGTTCGGCAGTATTTCTGCTTGGGGATTCGGATCTGACGCTCGACAGCGTGATAGTTAGAGAAAACGTCGCTATCTTGTCCACTCTTGAGCTACAAGGTGGAACTCACAGGATCCGCAACTCGACCATCAATAACAATTCGGCGGGCAGCTGCTCCGCACTCCAAACGATCCAGACCTCGTCAATATTCATTGTCAACACAACAATCAGCACAAACTCGAACACCTCCGGAACCGGCGGGTCGGGAACTGCCTGCATCGGCGGAACCAGCGGTGCGATCCGCAATTCAACGATCGCCTTCAACCGTACAACGGTCGGAGCAGGTGGAGGCCTGCGTGCGAACGGATTCGTTAGCCTTGGCAACACTGTCCTATCGAACAACCTCGCTCCGGGCGGCGGAGCGGATGTCGCGGGTGCCGCCGGGCTCGTGGCGTCAGTCGGCGGAAATCTGGTCCAGGATACGAGCGGTTTTCCGGCCGGCACGTTTAACCAGGCGAACGATGTCATCGGCGTCGATCCGCAGTTAGGCGTCCTTGCGGATAATGGTGGAGCAGTGCCGACCCACAGCATTACCGTCGGTAGTCCTGCTGTGAATTCGGGCGTCAATGGAAACGCGGTCGATCCATTCGACGGCTCGATCCTGACGACTGACGGTCGTGGCCCCGGATTCTCACGTATCCTCGGTGACGTAGTCGACAAAGGTGCCTTCGAAAGTCTGGTCGTAGGCCCAACGCCGACACCGACCGCAACACCGACGTCAACGCCGACGGCCACGCCAACTGCGACGCCGACCGCAACGCCTACGGCAACACCTACGGCAACACCTACGGCAACACCTACGGCAACACCGACAGCAACACCGACGTCGACGCCGACGGCCACGCCGACCCCGGCCGGTTTTGAGGGTGATGTCGCAATGCGGTTTACAGGTGACGGAATGGTCGTTTCTACGGACGTAATTCAGATACGAAGATTCGCAACAGGCCTCGACACTTCGAACGGCGACTTTAACGAGGCTCAGCGTGCCGATTGTGCACCGAGAGCATCGGCAGGTGACGGCAGTATTAATTCGGGCGACGTGGTCCAAGCCCGCCGCTACGCAACGGGCCTAGATCCGCTGACCGAAGCCGGTGGCCCGGTCGCTCCGGCACCGGTGGTTGAAGAAAGAAATGCGTTGCTCGCTGGCGGCGACTACGATCTCGGTCGTGAGATCAGGGTCGGAACTGCGGTTTCGACCGCAAGGAAGACCGTGACCGTACCGATGGAGATGAGAGCCTACGGGGACGAGGTGGCCGCGAGCTTCACGCTCGAATACGATCGTGCGAACCTTGCTAACCCAAGGTTAACTTTGGGCGAGGCTGCACCCGACGGATCGGTCCTGACCGTCAATTCGACCGAGGCGGGCCGCATCGGTATCCTGATCGACTCGATCACGCCGTTCACCGCCTCTGCGATGCCGAGAGTGATCATCATGGTGACGTTTGATGTGCAGGGAAGCGGCGAGACTCCGATCGTGATCTCCGGCACATTGGCGGCCAAGGGAACGGCGGACGCTGACGGAAATATGGTGTTTACAAATTACGTCGACGGAATTGTCGAGATACTAAAGAACGGCGAGCTTACCGGAAAGAAACAGGACTAAGCTCGGTTTCCAACGGCTTAACATCCGCTTCGACGAATTCAGCTCGAGCCTTGTCCGAAAACAAGACCTCACGGCTGTAGAATCGAAGCGGATATTCTTTGTCTAAAAGCTCGACCATCTCATTAGCCCTGTCGAGCAACGTCACCCCGTTCTTCGAAGCGTTATAGCTGGCCACAGCCCGCATCCAAAAGACGGTCATGGTTTCGTGGTACGGCATTTCTTTCGTCAGATCGACCTCAAATGCACGCAGCAATTTAAAAATGCCCGACCGCATTTTTTCGGTCGCTGCCTCGATATCGTGCAGCGTCAAATAGTGAAGTGCGACCGTCAGGTGTTCAGCATGTTTCCACGCGTCGCGACTGATCGTTGCATCTTCAAATGTCCGGACGACCTCGGCGATCTCCGATTCGGTCTTGTACCTCATAGGAACCTCAACAAACAAAACTGAAAAGCCAAACAAATAAAATGCGACCGCGGTTTCTTGCCGCAGTCGCATCAACAAACAAGACCTACCCAACCGTTAGGCTGCCATACGCCTGGTTTCCTCGTCAAAGTCATCCATGAAGAGATACTTTCTCCATTCCGGACGATTCTCGGCATAGTGGCAGAGCAGTACATGATCGAGGCCGAGGCGAAGTAACTTTTGTGATGTCAGCAGCGGCATCCGAGCTTGTTCGGGAGTGCGGTTGCCCTTACGTTGGTTGCATTTTACACATGCCGCCACTAGATTGTGCGGAGTGCTTTCGCCGCCCTGAGCACGCGGGAAGATGTGATCTAGCGTAAGCTCCTTGGCGTGCTTATGCTCGCCGCAGTATTGACAGCGATAACGGTCACGGATGTAGATCCGAGCACGCTTCATCGTGGTCTCGCGGTTGTTGCGGCGGACATGGATGTAATGACGAAGGCGCACGACCGAGGGAACCGGGAATGTGGTAGAAGGGGAACGGAGAACATTTTCGCCATCATTTTCCTCGACAAAGATCGCACCGCGAAACCACAAACACACAGCACGAGCAACACCCACGGTGCCGAGCGGCTCGTACGAAAAGTTCAAAAGCAATACTCTTTCTGTAAGCAAAATCTCCTCCTCCTTCAATTATCTACGCGCACGTATAGGGTTCTACCCAGTAATTTAATATCAAAAAACAACAAACGCAAGCACAATATATAGTTGCGTAACAAAAACTTCAGACAATATCTCGGGGTTATCCTGATTTGTCAACAGTTTTACTCAAAACTCAATGAAACCCACTTCATAGGCCACATCACCCAGATCGCATTCTTGGTCGATGTCGCGACAACGATGGGCTTTAAATACTCTGATTTCCTGATAGCCAGCGGGATTCTAGACGATGACTTCATTGTCCGTGCGATAGCCAACACCGTTCCTTTGTGTTTGACCGATCTAAGGTAGGGTATTTGCTCACGTGAAAGGTCAAAGGCTATCGATTTGACAGATAGTTTCTGTGGAAACTATAATCGTTTCCGTGGAAACAGATTTGCCTCAGTTGCCATTCATGAACGACCTTGACGCCCACCTGGGCTATTTGCTTCGTCGTGTTTCTAATCAGGTCTCTGGCGAATTTGCCCGATCTCTTAAGGCCCGATCCATCTCGGTGGCGGAGTGGGTCGTACTCTCGCGGATCGCTAGCGACCGGGGCATTACTTCGGGCGAACTTACCGGCGGATCAAACCTGACTCGCGGAGCGATCTCAAAAATTGTGGAAAAACTAGAGAGCAAAGGGTTAGTGAGCAGAGCATCGATTGAGGGAGACGCTAGAGTAAAAAAGCTGTTCATAACGGGCAAAGGAGTGGATATCTTGCCGCAGCTGGTGAAGATAGCGGATGACAATGATCGGCGATTCTTTGACGGCCTGACCGATGGCGAACAGCAAGTCCTGAGGAGACTTCTCCACAAACTGTCCGAGGCCAACCGGATAAGCGAGATTCCAATCGACTAGGTCGTTTCCTGTCAAATATTCACTACGAGGTCATCAACAATGAGAAATGCTATTGAGAATTTACTAGCTGCCCAACAATTGGCTATGGCAACTAGGCCGAAAGTCGGCGGATTCCCCTACCTTGCCGAAGTGCTGCGTAAGGCGGGCGTGAAACACAACATCTGGCAGCTTCCGGCCTGTCAGTCGGTTTATATCACGGATGCCGGGCCGGTGGTCTCTGTGATGCCTTCATTGATCGACGGGACGGCTAACATACCTAACTTTGACAGGGAAGGACTGATCAAGGCGATCCGCGTCGATCAGGCTGGTGGAAGCACCTTCATCGAATTCCTTAAGGCGACGTGGGAGGCAGGCGTCATCACCTACGAGGTCGATTTCAACGAGCGGATCGTGACGTATCGAGGCGTCCATGGCGAGGAATATGTCGAACATTACTCGCAGGTCGAGGTCTAGAACGGATCAGTACCTACGCGGGTGCGGAAGTTTCGGATACGGACACACGTCGAAGGTTCTGTTCAAGCATCTTTTCTGAGATCTTTTCAGTGTCAGGGAATTTGACTAGAAATGACGATAACCTTTTGGTTCTAAGATCGAAGTTTCGTTGCCATTGGAAATTTCAATAACGCCAATATTGGGGGTAATTTCACCGATGTGATGAAAACCAAGGTCTTTTGCCTTCGGAATATTCTCCTTCTCAACTGTGAAAAGTAGCTCATAGTCTTCGCCCCCGTGTAGAGCGAATTTTAGTGGTTCACCCTGTGGAAAACCTGCAGTCGCCGGGTCGATCGGGATGTGCTTGGAGAGAAGGCTGGCTCCAACATTGCTAGCCCGGAGAATATGGGTAAGATCAGAGGAAAGTCCATCACTAACATCAAGCATTGACGTTGCTAAGTTATATTTTTGCAATAGAATAGAAGTCCGAACCTGCGGTAATGGCTGAAGCTGTCTCAGGAGGAGATGGCGAATAATTGTTGACATCGAAGGGTCAAATCTCTGGCCGTTTTCGAGTAGATTAAGCCCCGCGGCGGCGGCTCCTAGAAATCCTGTTACGAAGATCGCGTTTCCGATCTTTGCTCCGCTTCGGGCTATTGCACGGCCTTTCTCCACTTCGCCACCGACTACTGAGTCGATCACGACCCTTTCATGAGCTCGCGAAATATCGCCCCCGACGAGCTCCACACCGTGCATTTGGGCCAGTTCGTGCCACGCGGAGTAGAAACGATCTAGAAAGTTAGTTTTCCACAGGCTATCGGGTATGCCTATCGAGACTAATGCCCATTTGGGGGATCCGCCCATGGCCGCGATGTCGGAGAGGGAAACCGCAAGTGCTTTATGGCCCAGGAACTCCGGAGTTGTCCATTCGAGACGAAAATCCACGTCCTCGATCAACATATCGGCGGTCACGAGCAGATCGTATCTATCGCTCATCGGCAAGACCGCACAATCGTCGCCTATATGCTTCAGGTTATACTTTGACTTGAGGTCGCTTAGGAAGTTGAATTCGCTTTTCATTCCGATTTGTATTGACACAAGTATAATAAATACATACAATAACGGCTGCTTACTTACATAGCACTTTAACACACGTAAACCTGAGATGACACCTGAGCCTGTAGTGATACCTGAGAAGATCTACTTCAAGATCGGCGAGGTCTGTGACCTTGTCGGGGTACAGGCGCACGTTTTGAGGTATTGGGAAACAGAGTTCACAATGCTGTCGCCCCAGAAGAACAAATCGGGCCAGCGTAGTTATCGTCGGCGTGATGTGGAGATCGCGCTTAGGATCAAGCAACTTCTCTATAATGAGATGTTTACGATCGCGGGAGCTCGTAAGAAGCTGCAGTCTGAGTCACGCGATGGCAACAAACCAAAGTCGGCTCCGGCTACGCAACCCGCTCGGACCACACTTTCCTCGTCTGTGGAAAAGGCTCCAATGCTCTTCGATACTTCATTGGAACCTGAAACACCGAATGCGGTAGCCGCTTCCGACGGTTCCACTCCATTCTCAGGTGACCAACGAGAAGCACTTCGAACCATCGCCGCAAATCTTCTAGAACTTCGTGAGATGCTTCGATCCTGAAGTTTGACAATCTCACAGAGGAAAACTACTCTAACAATTCGACATTTCGGGACGTAGCGCAGTCTGGTAGCGCGTTCGCTTGGGGTGCGAGAGGTCGTGAGTTCAAATCTCGCCGTCCCGACCAATAAACATGGGGCTTTCAGCGATTGCGAAAGCCCTTTTCTTTCGCCCAGCTCACGAGAGGGTATTTTCTATAAAATCCTGTAAACAACGGTTTATCGTGCTCACCTGGTTTCAGACCAGCCACGATCCTGCCGCCATTAATATTGAATCTCTCGTTTAGGAGCCGTCCGGTGCATTGCCGAAGGACGCAGCGAGGATAAACAGGTGGTTAGGGGAGGCTGGAACGGCATCGCCCTTGTCGTCGCCGAGACGCGGATAACAGAGACAAGCTAACCGGCTGCCGTCGCGGCCTCGAGATCGGCGATAATGATCTTTGTCATTTTGAACATCGCTTCGGTCACGCGGCCGGCTTTGACGCGGTCTGGTGAGCTGAGCAACTCCATCAACACCTTCGGTGTGATCTGCCACGAAAGACCGAATTTGTCGACGAGCCATCCGCACGGCTGTTGTTCACCGCCTTCGCTCAGGCCTTCGTAGAGCAGGTCGACTTCGTCCTGCGTATTTGCCTCGATCATTAGCGAGATCGCCTGTGAGAACTTAAAGTTGGGATGCGGCCCGGATTGATAGCAGGTAAAACGCTGCCCGTCGATCTCAAAGCTGCCGCCAGCAACACTCCCGTCCGGGCCGGGAATCGTCGAAACGATGCTGCAATTTGGTATAGCCGACGCGTAAAACTGCATCGCCTCGTGACAGCGTTCTTGATACATCAAGAATGTAGTAACTTTCTGCATTATTTCTTCTTCTCCAAATTTTGTTTGTTTCTGAACTTTACGATCGTGGTGATCAGTTTTACTGGCAGTTTTTCGCCAAGTGGGAACTGCACTGTGCCCTTGGACGTTTTGTAGGCCGCCAGATCGTCCGCGAACTCCTTGATCGCACCTGCACCGGGATAGAACCCAATGTGGTTCGCGTATCCGGCAAAATGAACTAGATTTCCGTTGAGCTTGTAAGTCGGGATCGCGTAGCTGATCGTCTCCTCGGCCGTTGGGGCGGATATCTGGATCGTGGCTCGTATCTCCGTCAGTTTCTCTTGGACATCAGGAGGGAACTCGGCAATATACCCATCGACATTTTCCGCTTTTGTTCTCATCTTTAGGCCGTTTGCGAATTCGAATTCATCGATTCTAGTAGCACATCGAGCTTATCGTATCCCTCCGTCACACCGCGTTCCATACCTGACTGGACCATACCGTCGCGGTCCTGTACGGACTGGAAAACAGATTGGTGCACAATGCGGCTCCGGCCGCCGCCGAGGTCTTCGAATTTGGTGGTGCCGAGAATAACGTGACCGCGTTCGGGCAGCCCGTCGAACTCGAATGTGCCAATGATTCGCTCTGGAGCGAGCACCTCGTGATTGACGCCGAAAAAGGCATATTTGTGGCCGTCTCTTTCGTGCGTGAACTTATAAGACCCGCCGTCACGACAATCCCATTTGTCGATCGTCATCGTCAGATCATTCGGCCCGACCCATTGCACGTAGAGGTCGGGATCCGTGTATGCCTTGAAAACAAGCTCGCGTGGAGCGTCGAATTCGCGAATGATGAAAAGTTCCTGTTTGCCTGGCTCGGCGGTCACTGTCGTTTTGTTTGCCATGTTCTTTCTCCGTAATATTCATTCAAAAGGCAGCAGCGGAGCGCTCTCTGCGTCGGCTTTCATTGATTCGAGAAGCTTATCCAGACGCTGAAACTCCTGCTCCTTGCTTGCCGCAAACTGCTTTATCCATCGTTCAAGTTCTTTCATAGGTTCTGGATTTACGTAGTAAATACGCTGCTGTGCACGCTTTTCTACATGTACTAGTTTAGCTTCACGTAACACTTTAAGGTGCTGCGATATCGCTGGCGGACTCGACTTGAATCCACGGCAGATGTCTGTCGCGGACATATTCCCGTTGGCCATTAGCCGCTCAAGAATGAGTCGTCTCGTCGGTTCTGCAAGGGCGGTGAATGTGTCCATTGGGCTTATAGTAAAGTGATCGCTTAATTAAGTCAAGACGCAAATATGAGATTGAGCAATTCCGGGCAGTGGCTCTCAAGGTGTAACGTATTTAAGGTAGCTTCCGTGTTAGTTCGTCGACGCGGAGCTGATAGGCGGCTTTATTCTGTGGAGCAGCTTTAGCAGCCGTAACGTAGTCGGCGATGGCATCCGCATAACGTCCGGCCTCTTCAAGTAGGAATGCACGGTGCACGTAGTCGACATAGCTAAGCCTACGACTATTGGCAAGATACTCGAAGTGCGAATTCATATCCGCAATGGCCTCGCTGTACATGCTGTACTCGCGAAACGCCATTGAGCGATCCCCGTAGTAAGGCGAAGGTTTGAATGGGAAGGATTCGATCGCCAAGGTCAGATCCGCGAGCCTCGCGGCTTTGTCGCCGAGTTTCTTGTGGGCCCCAGACCTGCCTCGGTAGGCGTTCGACAAGATATTCTTATAACGGAAAACTGTAATGGGATTCCTTGCGATGTTATGCTCGCAGTCCTCAATAGCAATCCGGTATAGATCGAGGGCCATTTGCACCGGCTCGACCGAATATAGAGTCATGAGTCTCTTTTGCATTAACTCAAAATCCGTGGGAGCAATTTCTAGGGCTTGAGTGAGATCTGCGAACGCTCCGCGATGGTCGCGAAGGCAAGACTTTGCTAATGCTCGATCTGAAAGCACGCCCGCTTCTGGCGAATTTCCGACCAGGTAGTCAGTCGTCAGACTAAGAGCAAGTTCGCAGTGAGTTGTATCTCCGTACTCGGTGAGCACTTTGGCGGCGGAATTGAGAACCCGTGTATCACGCGGAGAACTCTCGACGATACGTTTTACGGTTCGCAGGAAACTGGCGTCAGAGCCGACCCTACGAGATTTCTTTGCTTGATCGAGAAGTGCCGCGATTCTTGCCTCGCTAGAAAACAAGAGACCGGCATTGTCGGTCTCGTACCAGCGATCAAACTTAGGTTGGGATATTGCGGTTAGGATGAAAGCAGAAAGAACACTGACCGACAAAAGACTCAGGCGGGCAATTCGTCTATGTGTCCAGTGTTCTCCCATGGGTACATACTTGGATGCGGGAAGGCGGCGAAACGTTAAGGTAGGAGTGTGAGTGCACACTCCTCTTCTCCGCATTCGCTTTAGATCGACTCTGCAATTGCTTCGTCGAAGATCTCTAATGCCACATCGACGTTTTCCTTCGCGAGGATAAGCGGCGGTGACCAGCGGATCGAGTTGGAGCCGCAGCCGAGGATGATGAGGCCTTTGTTGAAGCAGGCCATTTCGATGCGGTCGCGGAGTTCGGGGTCTGGTTCGCCTACGGCACCGTTAGTCGATGGCTTGACGAACTCTACGCCGAGCATCATTCCGAAGCCGCGTACGTCAGCGATGCAATCGTATTTCTCTTTCAGCTTGTTAAGCCCGGCTTCGAGGTAGGCTCCGGTGTCGCGGCTGTTGTCGACGAGGCCGCCCTGGAGCAGCTCGATCGTTTTCAGGGCCGCCGTCAGAGCAACCGGGTTACCGCCGAAGGTCGATGCGTGAGCACCTTTGTGCCAGTCCATGATGTCGGCACGAGCGGTGCAGGCACCGATCGGCATACCGGATCCGAGTCCTTTCGCCATGCAGACGATGTCGGCTTTGACGCCTTCGTGATGGTCGAGAGCGAACATCTTGCCAGTGCGGCCCATACCTGACTGCACTTCGTCGACGATCAGCATGATCCCGTGTTCGTCGCAGATGCGGCGGAGAGCCTTGACAACCTCGGTCGGAGCAGGAACGTAGCCACCCTCGCCCTGGACGACCTCGAGGACGATACCGGCGACCTCTTCCGGCGGCGTGGTCGTGTTGAAAAGAGTTTTCTCGATCCAATCCGTTGTGCCCATACAGCAAGCACCGTCATCGCATTTGCCTTTGTTAAAAGGGCAACGGAAGCAGTTCGGATAGGGAACGTGTACGACGTCGAGAACCTGACGGGCGAAACCGAGACGCTGAGCTCTCTTCGACGAAGTCAACGCGAGAGCTCCGAGCGTACGGCCATGGAAGGAGCCAAAGAACGAGATGAACTTCTGCCGCTTGGTGTGGTACATCGCCAGCTTCAAAGCGGTCTCGATCGCTTCGGCGCCGCTGTTCGCGAAATGCGTTTTCGTTGGGCCGTCGATCGGGACGATCTCGTTGAGCTTTTTGCCGAGTTCGGGCATGTGGCGGTAGTAAAAGTCCGTACCGCAGAGGTGAATCAGCTCGCTGACCTGCTGCTGGATCGCCGCGACGACCTCGGGATGGCAATGTCCGGTCGAGCAGACGGCGACGCCGGCGTTGCAGTCGAGAAAGACGTTGCCGTCGGGATCGGTGATCCAAACGCCTTTTGCGTGGTCGGCGACGAGTTTGTAATCCGGCCGCGGATAGCTCGGCGTGACGTATTGATGATCGGCGTTGATGATCTCGAGCGATTTCGGTCCCGGCAATGCGGTCTTGATCGACGGGCGTTGTAATTCTGTTGATGGGGTCATGATATTTCTCCTAAATTGGTTAAGCGAGCGGCCTTTGACCGCGGTTGATGCGAAGAACGGTCGGAGACCGTTGGCTTAACGGGAATGGAGAAAATTAGTCACCGGCGAAGAGATTCGCACGCTGCTTCATGGGACGAAGTTTTGAGATACAACGCGGTGTCATAAGTAAGGTGCCATCAATATATCAGAATGTCGTTGGCGTTTCAAAGAATGGCGTTCGGCGTGAAACAATATGTTCATGGAAAGCTCCACGAAATTTACAAATCGGCTGATCGACGAGACCAGTCCGTACCTCTTACAGCACGCCCACAATCCCGTCGACTGGTACCCGTGGGGCGATGAGGCCTTTGAGCGGGCAAAGGCCGAGGACAAGCCTGTATTGGTCAGCATTGGCTATTCGGCGTGTCACTGGTGTCATGTGATGGAGCACGAATCATTTGAGGACGAAGCTACGGCGGTGATCATGAACGAGCATTTCATCAACATCAAGGTCGATATGGAAGAGCGGCCCGATGTCGATCAGATCTATATGAACTTCGTCCAGCTAACGACCGGTCGCGGCGGTTGGCCGATGAATGTTTTCATGACGC
This sequence comes from Acidobacteriota bacterium, assembly GCA_016718135.1. Taxonomy (GTDB): domain Bacteria; phylum Acidobacteriota; class Blastocatellia; order Pyrinomonadales; family Pyrinomonadaceae; genus OLB17. Next base: position 214,049 of record JADKEF010000001.1, read on the forward strand.
CGGACAAGAAGCCGTTTTTTGGCGGGACCTATTTTCCGCCTTCGTCTCGCTATGGGATGCCGAGTTGGCAGCAGGTCTTGGCAAGTTTGTCGGTTGCATTTCGTGAAAAGCGTGATGATCTCGAGACTTCGGCAAACCACATCATCGGCGAAATGCGACGACTAAGCCTGGTCGAGGCTCGGGGCTTTGTCGACGGATCTGCTCGATGCGGCATTTGGGAGCTACATGAAAACGTTTGACACTGCGAACGGCGGTTTCGGCGGAGCTCCGAAGTTTCCCGCCGCGATGTCGCTCGAGTTCTTGCTCAGATATCACAAACGCACCGGCGAAGATCGGGCTTTAGCCGTTGTCACGCACACGCTGGACAAGATGGCGAATGGCGGGATCTATGACCAGCTCGGCGGTGGATTTCATCGCTACGCCGTAGATGCGATCTGGCTGGTGCCGCACTTTGAGAAGATGCTGTACGACAATGCACAGCTTATTCGGGTTTATCTGCATGCGTATCAAGTAACCGGTAACGAATTCTACAAGCGGATCGCGGTCGAAACATTGGAGTACATTCGCCGTGAAATGCTTGATGAGTCGGGCGGGTTTTATTCGACGCAGGATGCTGACAGCGAGGGCGAGGAAGGGAAGTTCTTTGTCTGGACGCCAGAGGAGATCGCGGAGATCTTGGGTGAGAAAGATGCGGCGGAGTTTTGTACCTTTTACGATGTTACGGCATCGGGCAATTTCGAGGGTGCGAACATCCTGAACGTGAAGAACTCAGTCGCTATCGCTCCCGGTTCTGACTCGCGGGCAAGACTTTTTGCGGAGCGTGAGAAGCGGATCAAGCCGGGGCGGGATGAAAAGGTATTGACGGCGTGGAACGGTCTGATGCTCGCCGCCTTTGCGGATGCGGCGGCGGTTCTGGGGAACGAGGAATACCTTCAGGTGGCCAAACGTAATGCGGTGTTTATTCGGACGGAGCTACAGAAAGACGGTCGGCTGCTGCGAACCTGGAAAGAAGGTTCTGCAAAGTTGAATGGATATGTGGAGGATTACGCGAACGTCGCCGATGGACTGATCGTGCTATATCAAGTCTCTGGTGATGTGAATTATTTGGTCGAGGCTCGACGGCTCGCGGATCTGATGATCACGGAATTTTGGGATGAAGAGAATGGTGGTTTCTTCTTTACGTCGAACGACCACGAGGAATTGATCGTCCGCAATAAGGATTTTTATGATAACGCTACTCCGTCCGGGAACTCGGTGGCGGCAGATGTCTTGCTTAGGCTCGCTAAACTGACAGGCGAGGATAAGTATGAGCGATTTGCCATGACGACGTTGAGGCTTGCGGCGACGCAGCTTCGACGGCATCCGCAAGGATTTGGGCGAACGCTGTCGGCACTTGAGTTCCATCTGGGAGTGACTCGTGAGATCGCCCTTCTAGGACAGAGGGAGAGTTCTCTCGCTTCGGATGTGCTCCAGCGTTACCTTCCGGACGCGGTGATCGCCATATCGTCAGATGTGAAGGAGGATTCTCAGGTAGTCTCGTTTCTCGCCGAACGTAGTCAGATAGACGGAAAGCCAACGGCCTACGTCTGCCGTGATTATGTATGTGAGCGCCCGGTCACAACGACCGAAGGACTCGCCGCTCTCCTTTAGATCGAGACCTCTGAATTGAAAACGTAGAAAAGCCCGAACGTCTAGAACGCTCGGGCTTTTCAGTAAATCAGCCTAGAGGCCTGAAACTATTTGTTAGCTGGCTTGTTAGCAGCAGCATTAGCAGCAGGTGCGTTAGCAGCAGGCTTAGCAGCGTTAGCAGCGTTTGCCATGGTGTTAGCAGCAGCTCCAGCTGTGTTAGCAGCAGCATTCGCAGCGTTCGCCATTGTGTTAGCGGCCGTTGACATAGCGTTTGCAGCGTTAGCCATAGCGTTAGCAGCGGTGTTAGCAGCGTTAGCAGCTTTGTTCGCTGCGTTATTTGCGGGAGCGGCGTCGCCGCATGCCATTCCCAGAGCGCCCATTGCGAGGACTGCTGAAAGTGCAATTACTTTTTTCATGATAAGGTGATTCTCCTGTCTTCTTCAAAGATTAGATCTAATTTATTTTTCCTGAAGACCGTGCAAGCACAGCCTCGGTTCCATATCTTTCTATTTTAGGAACACTCGACAATATAGTAATGCTTCGCCCGTAAGTCAACCCCTAAAATGCAAAAAATTGGATTTTTGTCGACGAACCTTAAACACAAGTGACCTCGATAAAAGAAAAACACCTTGCCCCAAAAGGCAAGGTGTTTCCCTGGTTCGTCTTGTGTAAGACTATTTGTTTGCTGGCTTGTTAGCAGCAGCCGGTGCGTTAGCAGCAGGCTTGACGGTGTCAGCAGCAGCAGCGTTAGCAGGCTTGTTGGTAGCGTTAGCAGCTGGTGCGTTAGCAGCCGGAGCGTTCGCTGCAGGAGTGGTTGCCGGAGCGACCGTAGCAGCTGGAGCTGGGGTTGCAGCATTTGCTGGCTTGTTAGCCGTGTTGTTTGCAGGTGCAGCTCCGCCGCAAGCCATGCCGATAGCACTAAGACCAAGAACAGTTGAAAGTACAATACCTTTTGTCATTTTATTTAAGACTCCTATCTTTCTCAAAGAATAATATTACCCGTTTCCGGGTGTCGGCTGATCGAACACAGCCGTTTTGCTCTGAACTCTTTCTTTTTCAGAGCAAACGTTAAGATAGAGATTGGTGAGCCGTTTGTCAACCTAATTTCTTCGCAAAACTAACTATTTTTTGTAGTTTTTTTTCGCGAGTTTGGTGTTGATTTTACTCTCGATCAGTCTCCCCTTGGCCCCATAGCCCAAGATCAAAGTTCTTGACTTGTCTCTGCATCCAAAGATATCCTACTAAAGGCGTCAAACGCCCGTTCCTACCTACTCGATTTGTCTCCCCCCTCATACCATTTAATGAATGACGTCAATAATAAAGGCTCAGTACAGCCTCTAAGGCCAAGCTCCCTGTACTCATCAGTACTGGTGGCAATATCGCTGGCCGCACTTGTGGCGACCTATCTTCTCGCGAACTCGTCTTATGAGATGGGCACTCGAACCTATGGGTTCTTGACTATTGTCGGAGTATTCCTCGTTGCGGCTGTCTTACTGCATTTCTCGCTGTCTCAAAAGGCGACAGGTAACGGAGACCCATCCAAGTCCACTGAGATCGATCGGCAACTCAGTGCTCTTGATGACGCCTATGAATTTTTCGCGGGCTCGCTTAAACCTGCAGATTCGTTCAGACTCATAGCGAGCCGTGCTCGAGAGATATTGCCGTTTCGCACTTTGACCTTCCACCTCTGTGAATCTGAAGGAATGCGCTTTATAGCGGCCGAGTCTGTTGGGCCGGACGCCGAGCACAGGCGAGGGCGATCTTCCAACTTTGATGATGGGATAATTTCACGGTCATATTTTTCCTCGGTCGTTGAGGTGGACAGAGCTACAGCATCCTCGCGGCCAACGGCGGCGGTCCCGCTAAAAAGTGGATCCGACGTCTTCGGAATTCTTCATCTAGACTTCGACATGAACTACGATGTTGTCGATCTCGACCTTCATTTACTCGAGGCGATCGGTACTAGAGCGGCGCCTTTGCTTCTTAGCTCGATCCACTTCGAGCAAAGTCGAACGAACGCAGTTACGGATCCTACGACCGATTTGCCAAACGAACGGGCATTCTACATGGTCCTAGAAAACCAAGTGGCTGAGTCGCAGCGAAAGGGCAGCACCCGGCCATTGACGATACTGGCGCTTGACGTACGATCGTTTGAGGAGATCAATAAACGCTTTGGACACTCTGCGGGTGACAGGGTTCTAGGCTTTGTCGCGCATTTGATCAAGGACAATTTGAGACAGATGGACTTCCTTGCACGGACATCGGCCGATGAGTTTGTCGTTGTCCTGCCGACAGCCTCGAAGGAAATTTCTCATGAGGTCATTGCACGCATTCAGACAGGCTTTTTCGGTCGAAAGCTGAAAGTGACTGAACTTGAGTCGGTCGAAATTGAATTGAACATTGGTTGGGCCGCGTTTGGCACCGACGGCGAAACTCCGGAGACGCTCCTCCGTGTAGCACGCGAGCGGAAGCAGCAAACCAAGTCGCTTGCTCCGAATAAAGTGCTTTGGTTCCCGACTGAATTTGCCAGCTAGTCACTTGGCGTGGGTAACGTTCGAGCTTACACTTGCTGTAAGTAAGCTTGAAAATGAAAAGCGGTGACATCTTTGCCCGTTTTCTTTTCCGCGACAAGATCGGCTAAGGTGGCACAATTCTATGGCGAGGATCACATTCTATGGCGGCGTCGGCTCGGTGACCGGCTCTAAATATCTGCTTGAGAGTAATGGGAAGAAGGTTCTGGTCGACTGCGGATTGTTTCAGGGCGATAAAGAACTGCGCGAACGCAACTGGCAGGATCCGCCGTTTGTCGCGAGTGAGATCGACGCCGTTATCATCACCCACGCCCACATAGATCACACAGGTTGGCTGCCGCGGCTGGTGAAGCTCGGGTTCAAGGGACGGGTCACAACGTCGCGAGCGACCGGAGACCTGCTAAAGATATTGCTGCCAGACTCGGGCCGGCTACAGGAAGAAGAAGCCGATTATCGGAACCGTCACAAATTGACCAGCCACGAGCCTGCGTTGCCGCTGTACGATGAGCGCGACGCCAAGGCCGCCCTTGAATTGCTCAACCTCGTGCCAAACAATGGAGAGCCATACGAGATATGTGAAGGATTCACGGCACGCTTCAGCGTCGCCGGTCATATCATGGGTGCGAGCCAGGTGCTCGTCGAAATGACAAATGCCCGACCCGACGGTAGCTCGGTTAGGTTTCTATTCTCCGGCGACCTCGGTCACTACGACCAAGCAATTGTCAAAGATCCTGCTCCGCCGCCTGACTGCGATTACCTGATGAGCGAATCGACCTACGGTGATCGGCTCCATGGGGAGATCGATTCGGAGACGAATTTTGCAAGGATCATCAACGAAGCGGCCAGGCGAAACGGCCCGATCCTCATTCCTGCATTTGCTGTGGGCCGCACGCAGGAAGTCCTCTACATGATCCGCGAACTTGAAGAGCAGAAAAGGATCCCAGTTCTGCCAGTCGTCGTCGATTCACCTATGGCTGCCCAGGCTACACAGGTTTATAACCGTTGGAACGAGGAGCACGACGAAGAGTACGCTTCGATCCTCGCTCATAAACAGCATCCGCTCCGCACAGCTTCGATGCAGACGACCGCCTCGCGTGATGAATCGAAACGGCTCAACGACATGCGTGGAGCGCGAATAATAATTTCGGCATCAGGAATGTTGACCGGCGGACGAGTGCTGCACCACGCGATGCGGATCCTTCCCGATGAGAATGCGACGGTTGTTTTCGTCGGCTACCAAGCAGCCGGAACGACCGGCCGCCGCATCCAAAATGGCGAGCGGGAGGTCAAGATAATGAAGAACTGGATCCCGGTTCGCTGCCACGTCGAAAAGGTCGAAGGATTCTCGGCTCATGCTGATTGGAAAGCGGTGCTGCAATGGCTCAGTGGCTTGCAGACGATCCCGAGGATGGTCTTTACCACACACGGCGAGCCGGAAGCGGCTGAGGCGATGGCAGGACATATTCGAGACCGTTTTGGATGGAACGTTTTGGTGCCAACCTATGAGCAAACTGTAGAGCTTCCATAGCTAATGCACTACCAAGAGATACAACCTTCGGGTCTATTGGCCCGGTACATCAAGTGCTATTGGGCACTCACCATCGATCCTGTTGATGCGGTCGGCGAACCGGAGACCGTCCTGCCTGACGGAAATCTCGAGATCGTCTTCAACTTGGCTGACAGATTTCGACGGTTTCATGCGGATGGCGAGATCGAACTTCAACCGCGTGCGATCGTCGTCGGACAGATGAAAAGGTTTGTCAGGATCCAGCCGACGGGGAAGGTGGATCTCTTCGGTGTCAGATTTCACACGGCGGGTGCCTACCATTTTTTCAAATGCAATTTGAGCGATCTCACGGGCAAGATCGTCGAACTTGATAGCATCCTAACGCGTCACTATGCCAATCTCGAAGATCGCATCCATTCCGCCGTGGCAATTGAGGATAGAGTGTCAATGATTGAAAAACTATTGCTCAACTCACTAAGTCCTCCCGATTCAAACGAAAAAGTGGTCGATGCCGTAAAGGCGCATATCGCGGGAAACGATGGCGTCGTATCGATCCATCAAACCGCGAGACAGTTTGGTGTGAGTCAACGTCAACTTGAGCGGCACTTCAAATATATGGTCGGGGTCTCGCCGAAGTTTTACAGTCGCATTATTCGCCTTCAAAGCATCATCGCGGCAAGCGAATTCCAAACGGCAGACGATCTCTCCGGACTTGCCTTGCGTTTCGGTTTTTACGATCAACCGCATTTTGTACGTGAGTTCGCTGAGTTGGTGGGCAAGAGCCCGACGGCATTTTTGCGTGACGAGAATCGAATGGCCGAGGCATTTATCGGGTCCTGAAGTTTGTCGAATATTTACAAGACAAGGTCGTCAAGATTGGGCCATCCTTATAGAAAACTCTATAGGAGATCAAGTATGAAAACACTATCAATCTTTGCCCTTATTGCCGCGTTCTCGTTTACGGCTTTTGCCCAGGACACTAAACAAAATGTCACCGCTCTCGCTTGGATATCGGGTTGCTGGGAAACGACAGGCGAGGGCCGCACGACGATCGAACGCTGGGGAAAAGCAACGGACAATCTGATGATCGGCACATCACAGACCGTAAAAGGTACTAAGAGCGTTGCATTTGAGTACCTTCGGATTATGGGCACCGCCACCGGACTGACGTACGTCGCTCTGCCATCAAATGCTAAGGAGCCAACTGCTTTTGCTGCCATCAAGATCACTGCCAACGAAGTAGTTTTTGAGAACGCCAAACACGATTTTCCGCAACGGATCATCTACCGTCAGGACAAGCCAGATTCGCTCTTCGCCCGCATCGAGGGAAAGCAAGACGAGAAGGAAATGGGAATGGACATCCCAATGAAGCGGGTCAAGTGTGAGTAGAAACTAAACCCGCAGATCCTCCCGGATTAGCAAATATATCACTTTAACTTGCTCAGGTCCTTCACGAAGGACTGCAACAATTTGACCTTAGCTTTGTCGGAGGATGTTAGGTCCTTCAATCTAAGATGGGGCGAGTCTGATTGATTAGGAACATAGCTCGACGGTGCAAAAGGGGTTACTGTTGATCGCTTCCAGACGACCACCGGATTTCCGGACGTGGTGCTTGTAACGACGGTGAGTTGTGTTATTGAGCTGATCACCACAGTTTGAGGTGGAGCCGGCTGATCCAACATTGGTCCCTCGATCTGGTTGGTGATAGTCGCGAGGGGCGTTTGTCGCTTCGTTGGGTGGAAATACCTGCTGTCGTTGGGCCCGGTGGATAACGAAATAGAGAAATCGGCTTTCGACCGGTCTGACACGATCTCAAGCGAGGTATTACTTCGAATGAAATCCATTACCAATTGAGAGTCGGGGCGATCTTGGGGGACGAAAACAAGAGTCTTGCCTTTGATCAGTGCAAGGTTGCCCTTTTTCTCTTGACCAAAAATCGTTGTTTGGGTTGAGACAACGAGAACAAATAAAATAATCAAAGCTGGGAACAGGGACTGAAGTTTCTTCATATTACCTCCGTGGTTTCGGCGGGAGAGAGGCCGATGTTCTTTGGACTGACGGTATCGTAGGCCGAATCAACGATAAAAGCAATAAAAACTTCAGGTTTTGGAAGATGGCCGGTCACTCGTATCTCAAACACTCGATAGGATCGAGTCGCGATGCTTTTCGGGCGGGTAGAACTCCGAACACCAAGCCAACGCCAACGGAGACTGTGAGGCCGGATATCACTGCCCACAACGGTACTTGGGCCGGAAGGCTTGGTACGAGGAGCAGGATCAAATTACTGATTCCCATCGCAAGCGTGACCCCGATGATTCCGCCAAAGAACGTGAGCGTCATCGCCTCAAGCAGGAATTGAAGGACGATGTTGCCTTTGGTCGCCCCAATGGCCTTACGGATGCCGATCTCTTTCGTTCGCTCGGTTACCGACACGAGCATAATGTTCATCACGCCAATGCCGCCAACGAGCAGCCCGAGGCTTGAGATCGCTATCGCGATCAGGCCGACCATCGCCGTGATCGAATCAAACTCCTTAATAAATTCGCCCGCGGTTTTGATGTCGAAATTGTTCTTCTCACCATATGGCACATCTCGCCGCTGACGCAGTATCGCCTCTGAATCCTCGAGTGCCTCATTCAACCGCCCCGGTTTGGCCTGAATGATCTGCAAGAGGTATTCCCTCTGTGGAGCTACTTTGCGTGCAGTTCGGTAGGGAAGAAGTACTTTGCTGTCTTCTTCGTTCTCACCAAAGAGGGCCGTTTTGCGTTTTGCGATCACGCCAATGATCTCCCAAGTCGAACCGTTCATCCGGACGACCTTGCCAACATTGCCCGTTGGTTCATTTGGGAACAACGCCTCTGCGCAATTGACGCCGATGACGATCACATTACGCCGCTGCATATTGTCCATCTCCGAGATGAATCGTCCTTCCAGGAGAGTTAGATTCGAGATGCGGTCGTAATTTGCCGAAACTCCGTCCGTCTGTGCTCGACGATAATTCTTGTCTTCATATGTGATGTTGTCGTCAAAACTCGCGGCTCCGAAGTTCCCGATCCCCGGTGCTACAAGGGCAATGTCCTCGACAGCGCTTGTCTGAGCGAGAATGGCGTTTGCGTCGTCGACCGTTAAGGGTTTGCGGCTGCGCTCGTCTCGGTCGCCGCCGCCGATTCCCGTCGTCAGGTGAAACGCGTAGATATTATTTGTCCCGTAGTCCTCGACGATCGCGACGATGCTCTGACGCATTCCCGTTAGGATCGAGGCGACGACGATCGCAGTCATAACACCTACAACGATACCGAGGATCGTCAAAAAACTTCTGAACTTGTTTGCCCGAATGCTGTCGAGTGCCATTTTCAGGACTTCACCGGACATCGTTGTCGGAACTTTCATACGGGTACCTCTAGTTCTGCGTTAATGCGACGATCGGGTCGAGACGGGCTGCCTTCCACGCCGGATATAGCCCGGCGACGACGCCTATAAAGGTCGAGACGCCGACGGACAAAATGATATAAGTTATGGTGATCGTCATGGTGATCCCGGCCAGGATCGTGATCAACTGCGTGACGCCGGCCGCAAGGAGCAGGCCAACTATTCCGCCAACTATACAGAGCAGCGCTGACTCAATAAGAAACTGCAGCAGTATCTGCTTGCGCGTTGCCCCAATTGCTTTTCTGAGACCGACCTCAAATGTTCGCTCGGTGACGGAAACGAGCATGATGTTCATTACGACGATGCCGCCGACGATCAGAGTGATAAGTGTTATCGGAACGACTACTCCAGCGATCGCGGCGGTGAATTGATCGATCTGGTTGCCGAGGTCCTTAGTATTCACGACGCCGAACGTGTCCTCGTCGCTGCCGATGAGCTGGCGTTTGTTTCGTAAGAGGGTGCGTGCCTCCTCGATCGCCGACTCAAAGTTCTCTGGGATCTGAGACTTCCCGTGTATCTGAATTCCGTCGGCCCGGTTGAAGATCATTTGAAACTGAGTCAACGGGATATAGATCTGGCGATCCATTGAGTTGCCAAACATCGATCCTCGCCGTTCCTCGAGCCCGACGATCTGCATCGGAACGCCGCGAACTCGGATCACCTGGCCGATCGGATCGCTGTTCGGGAAAAACTTGTCTTTTATGTCGTAGCCTATCACCGCACTTTTTGAGCCTCTTTCTACATCGCCATCTGAGATGAACCGACCCAATTCGATCTCCTTTTCCTCGATGTCGATCATGTTTGCGGTCACGCCGATGATCCGCACAGACGGCATTTCGACCCCATTCTCGTTGAGATCTGTCCCCGATTGCATCTGTGCTCCGACCTCGGAACAATTAGAGCAATTGGCCTTGAGGTACTCATACTCGTCCATCGTCAGTCGCTTGTTGAGGCGGTTTCGTCGCTCGAACTCTTCCTCATCGATCGGGCCTGAGAAAGCCATGCGGGCCATCATGAAATGGTTGGAGCCCAGGACCTTTGACACTTTTTCGGTGACATAGGAATTCAGACCGCTGATCGACGCCCCAACCACAACCACCGCCGCGACGCCTATGATGATACCGATGAGCGTTAAGAAGGCGCGTAGCTTGTGTTCGAGGATCGATTTGAGTGCGATCCAAAATGCGTCGAAATAGAACGAATAGATCTGTCGCATGAAAAAACTCCAGAGTGCTTACCTTGGTTTGAAAGCTAAGCAGAACCGCTTGTGTGGACTAAGCCAAAACGATTGACAGTTGTGAAAACGTAATCGGGAGCAATTTTGTTCAGGGAAATTCACGTTGGTTGCTCAACGGTTATTGCGGATTTGTGCAGGTTCTAAGGCGTCGTGCTATACTTTGCCTTTGTTTTATACAGTTTGCGGTAAGAGGAGAAACCAAATTGGCGGTTTTAGTCGATAAGAACACACGCCTGATCGTTCAGGGAATTACGGGTAAAGAAGGCACGTTTCACATGCTGCAGATGCGTGAATACGGCACGAATGTCGTTGGCGGAGTCACGCCTGGCAAGGGCGGAAGCACGCACGAAGGCGTCGCTGTATTTAATACCGTCGCCGATGCTGTGAAGGAAACGGGAGCGAATGCGTCGGTGATCTACGTGCCGCCCGCATTTGCTGCGGACGCGATCATGGAAGCCGGCGATGCGGGAATTCCGCTGGTCGTCTGCATTACAGAGGGAATTCCGGTTGCCGATATGGTCAAGGCAAAGGAATATCTTCGCGACCGTAACACCCGGGTGATCGGTCCGAACTGCCCGGGCATCATTTCGCCGGGGAAGTGCAAGATCGGCATTATGCCCGGACATATTCATAAGGAAGGACGGATTGGTGTTGTTTCGCGTTCGGGAACGCTGACTTATGAAGCTGTCGGCCAGCTAACCGCTCTCGGCCTCGGCCAATCGACCGCCATCGGCATCGGCGGCGACCCGATCATCGGCACGAATCACACGGACGCTCTCAGAATGTTCCAGGAAGATGACGAAACCGATGCCATCGTCATGATCGGCGAGATCGGCGGAACCGCCGAGGAAGACGCTGCGGCATACGCGAAAGACCACGTCACCAAACCGATCGTCGCCTTCATCGCCGGCCAAACCGCACCTCCGGGACGCCGAATGGGCCACGCCGGTGCGATAATCTCAGGCGGCAAGGGAACTGCGGCAGAGAAGATGGCAGCACTTGAGGCAGCGGGAATTCGTGTCGTGCAGTCGCCGGCTGATATTGGGCAGGCAATCGTTGATGTGCTCGGTTCAAGAGCTTCGGCTTGACGCAAAACAACTTTCGCGTAAATGCTAGAATCTGAGTTGTATGGTGACCGATAGAATATTCAAACTTCCCTTAGTTTGGGATCCTCAGCCCGAAGGCGGTTGGACGATCACTTGTCCGATCTTGCCGGGTCTGGTTACGGAGGCCGATACGGTTGAGGAAGTTTCAATAAATGTTGCCGACGCTATCGAAGCACTTATTGAAGGATACGAGGAATTGGGCCAACCTATACCTGAGGTTTTACGCCCTATGCAAAGTTCGGCTCCATTTATGGCGGACACTCTTATTCATCTGGAAGCGGCATGAGATATCGCGAGATCGAGAGAAAACTGAGAAGGCTCGGTTGTCTTCAGATCGTGCGAAAAGGCGGCGGCTCGCATCGAAAGTGGTACAACCCAAATCGAACGCCGATCGTGATAGTTTCTGTTCCGGATTGGGGAAGTAAAGATCTTAAGAATGGAACATTAAGAAGCGTCGTTAAGGATCTTGGCTTTGAGTGGGACGAGTTCAATGCGGCGTAGTCAGAGTGAAGCACTATGAACTTCTTGGCCATCCTGCTTTTTGTTTTCGCGGCGTCAGTTGCCGTTAGGTCCCAAGCAGATGGCACATCAATTTTGACCGGTACCGTTTACGATGCCAATGGGGCCGTCATTCTTCGCGCAGTAGTGACGGCGATCAATTCAAAGGGTGAGAAATTTGAAACCTCAACGGACGACGATGGGGTGTTTGTTCTAAGATTGCCCTTTCATAAATCGGAAGCAACTACCGCAAAGCGGTCTAAGGAAGCCAAATACGACATAGTTGTATCATCGCATGGATTTACAAGATCGATTACGAAAGGGTTCGTTTTTGTACCATCCTACAAAGGCAGAATGCAATTGGATATTGCACTGGAGATTGGGCCATGCGGTGACTATGAAGGGATGATTTCTGACCCAGCCATGGAGATCGATACTGCGAACCCTACAGTCGTAAACAAGATAAACCTTCGACCATTGGCCGAGGTGCCTCATAAACCAGAGGCGAATGTTGGGAAAAAACGAAAAGACAATCAGTAAATATAATTACATAATGAGCAATTTAACATTTGGAATCATCAAGCCCGACGCGGTTCGGGCGGGGAATGCTGGGAAGATCGTTGACAGGGTTTTGTCGAACGGTTTTAAGGTGCGTGGGATGAAGCTTATTCATCAGACGCGGAAGCAGGCTGAGGGATTTTATTCCGTTCATGCGGGCAAAGGGTTTTTTGACGAGCTGACGGAATTTATGTCGTCGGGGCCGTGTGTTGTGTTGGCTTTGGAAAAGGACAATGCCGTTCCGGCGTGGCGTGAGCTGATGGGAGCGACGAATCCGGCTGAGGCTGCGGAAGGTACGCTTCGTAAGGATTTTGCTTCGTCGATCGGCGAGAATGCCGTTCATGGATCGGATTCGGATGAGAATGCGGCGATCGAGATCGCTTATTTCTTTAGTAAACTCGAATTAGTTTAGTTTTTGTGTTCAGAGTGCAGGCTTTAGCCTGTATAATGAGGGGATTGGTTTCCACAAGCGTACTTAGCGGTTCGGGTACGTATTTTATTATCGTTCGAAGCAACGGGCTCAAGCCCGCACTCTAACTATTATGAAAAAATGCCCGAATTGCCAAGCGACGTTTGATGACAACATGCGGTTTTGCCAGACGGACGGAACTCCGCTCGTGGATGACACTCCGGTGGTCGACGCCGAGCCGGCCTTTGATCCATACGCGACTATCGTCGGTACTAAGGCAAACGTAATTGAGATCGCTCCAGAGGAGCCTGCAGCCGAGGCCGCTCCCGAACCTGCGGCAGTCGAAGCCTCAGGTGAAGAGCCTATCATTCATCAAACGATCGGTTCTTTGCCGATCGCACCTCCTGAGGATGTGCTTGATCTGCCGAGCAACGATCCGCTCAAGACGATGTATGTCTCTGAGACGGAGATGCAGGCTGCTCTCGGGACAACGGAGCCGGATATTGTCGAGATCCCGCCGATCGAGGAAACTCCGGCACCTGAGCCTCCGAGCTTCTTGACGCCTGAGCCCCCGGCGTCGCCATTCGATGCGCCGCCGCCTTCGCCGTTTGTAGCGCCGGACGAGCCAATGTCGTCCCCGTCGACATACGAAGAGCCGGCCTACGACGAAGCGGCCACGATGATCCAACCTTCCTTCGAACCGCCGCCGTTTGAGCCTTCGACGCCAGCATTTGATGCGGTCCCATCAGCGTTTGAAACGCCGACCGCCGCTCCCGTTGCAGAATGGACGCCGCCGCCGGCTCCCGTCGCGGGTTGGCAGAATCAGGAGATCGGTTCGAACACACCATTTCAGCCGCCTCCAGCCGGTGTGGCAGGTGGCGAGAATAAGACGCTCGCGATCGTTTCGCTTGTACTCGGAATTCTTAGCTGCCTTTGTTGCTTCTCGGTCATCACCGGGCCAGCCGGACTGATCACCGGATTTATGGCGAGGAAGAAGGCTGACGAAAATCCGGCAGAATATGGCGGCCGCGGCCTTGCTCTTGGCGGCATGATCACCGGAGCGATCGGATTTTTGATAGGCGTCGGCGTGATCATTATGCAGATCTTTTTCGGGGTTCTTAATAACCTAGGCTAGTTTTTGATATATGTCGCTTATCTCAGACGTAATTCAATCGACGGTTGCCGTCGTCAAGGGAATGAAACGGACGATGTCCGAGATCCCGCGAAAAAAGTGGACAGTGCAGTACCCGGACGAACCGGTGACTCTCCAGCCACGCTATCGCGGACAGCATCTCCTGCATGTCGATGAGAACGGCAAGGAAAAGTGCGTCGCATGTTATCTTTGCGCCGCTGCCTGCCCGTCCGATTGTATCTACATCGAAGCGATCGACGACCCGCGTCCTTACGCCGAACGCGTCGGACGCGACGAGCGGTACGCCAAGGTCTACAACATCGACTACGGCCGCTGCATATTCTGCGGATTCTGCGTAGAGGCTTGCCCGAAGGACGCCATCACGCACGGATATAACTTCGAGATCTCGGTATTTAATCGCGCTGACCTGCTGAAAACTAAAGACGACCTTCTTATTACGAAGCAGGTTCAGTCGAAGAACTATCGAGTCGCGCTTTCGACTGAGGATGTGGATTCGGAATTCAAAGAAGTCTAGTCTCGTGAAATTCGACGATCTGCCACCATCACAGAAAGGACGTAAGTTCGAAATACAAGGTCAGGGCCTGCGACAGTTCGCGGGCCTTTCTCGTGATGACGATCCGTTGGATCCGTTTGAACTTGCGAGATACGCCAATTTGCTCGTTGTTCGCCTTGAGGAAATCGAGGCTCTGAGCGACGAGTCTCGTGAACATCTATTGGGGATCGGCAAAGACTCATGGTCGGGCGGTGCGGCGTCGCATAAGTTGCCGGACGGGCGAAAGCTGATAATCCTAAATCCGACGCACGGTAAGAACCGACACGCGGCGACCTTGATGGAAGAAGTAAGCCATGTCTTCCTCGGCCACAAACCGAGCCGCCTCGCCATCGAGACGGTTGATAAGGACGGGAAGGTCAACGCCCGCGATTACAATCATTCGATCGAGGAAGAAGCCTACGGAACCGGTGCCGCGGCGTTGATCCCGTATAGTGCCTTAAAGCGAATGGTCAACGAAGGCAAGACCATTCAGCAGATCGCCGAACACTTTCGAGTCAGCCGTGCTCTCGTCGAATTCCGCATCAAGATCTCTCGTTTATGGGATCTCTACGCGTCCAAGGTTTTCAGCGGTTAATGATGTATAATCCAGAATTTAACCAGCAAAAATGCCACAGTCGGACAAAATAACCCAACCCCAACTTGCTACCGTCGACAAACTGCGGCTTCTGCTCGAAATAACGAAAACGATCAGCCGTTCGCTCGATCTCGACGAGGTGCTCAACCTCGTGATGGACACGCTCGGCTCCCTGATCCCTTATGATGCGGCGGGTATTTACCTGATCGAGTTCAGTCCCGAAGATGCGAGCCCTTATATATTTAAGTCAAAGGCGATCCGCGGATATCAGATCAGTTTCGAACTGATCGAGCCGCGGCTAAAAATGGGAGAAGGTTTCTTGGGTACTGTCGCTCAAACAGGGAAGCCGATCATTTCGCATGACGTCAGCAAGGATCCGACTTACCATGCTGCACGTGAGCTGACCAGATCCGAGATGGTCGCACCGATCATCTCGAACGATCGTGTTATTGGTGCTTTCGACTTGGAAAGCGATCACCTGGATGCGTATAACGATGACGATCTTGCTGTACTGCAACTGTTGACCTCGCAAGTCGCCATAATTATTGAGAAAGTACGGCTCCACGAGCAGGTTGTTGAGAAAAAACGTATTGAGGCTCAGCTAGAGATCGCTAGGCAAGTTCAGCTTGAACTTTTGCCGTCGGCTGATCCTGTCGTTGAGGGCTTTGACATCAGTGCCTACATCTTTCCGACCGAGGAAGTGTCCGGTGACTATTACGACTGGGTCGAGATGTTCGAGGACCAGATCGGGATAGTCGTGGCGGATGCGGTCGGGAAGGGAATTCCAGCGGCACTGTTGATGGCTTTTCTGCGGGCATCGCTTAGGTCGAGCGTCCAGGTCGGCTACGCACCGCACATCGCGTTCACCAAGCTTAATAACTTACTGCATGATTCGATCGATGATAATAAGTTCATCACTGCGGTCTACGGCATCTTGGATTCAACAAACAAAACTTTC
Organism: Acidobacteriota bacterium; assembly: GCA_016718135.1. Classification (GTDB taxonomy): domain Bacteria; phylum Acidobacteriota; class Blastocatellia; order Pyrinomonadales; family Pyrinomonadaceae; genus OLB17. The sequence goes on from JADKEF010000001.1 coordinate 230,191, forward strand.
GTCTTCTCAAACGCCGGCCATAATCCGCCGCTACTCATCAAGCCTAACGGTGAATATAGATTTGTTGAGTATGGCGATATGGCGTTGGGAATGTTTGTAGATGCTCCGTATCATCAGCATTTTATTAAGTTTGAGGATCAGCAGATAATGGTCATCTACACCGATGGCATCACGGAAGCTACCAGTCCGACCGGCGAAGAATACGGCCAGGACCGCCTTGCCAAGAGCGTACTCGCGGGAATTGAGCTTCCCGCCAAAAAACTTATCGACCATATCCGCAAGGGGGTTGCCGATTTTACAGAACGCAAATTTCTTGACGACGACGGCACATTGTTCATCGTCAAAGCACTATAAGACGAAACGCCCGGGAAAGTTGTCTTTCGTCGAGCGTTCCTACCATCGTCTTGGAAATTGTAAATTACTAATGAGCCGTTAATGAGCTGTGCAGGTTGTCACCGCCCGGGACGACCGGTGTCGAAAATTCGTCGTAGTCTATCTCTTTATTATCGGTCGAGAACGCATAGATATCGAATCCATACGCATCGAGAAAATCGGTGAGCTCTTGAGAACGGTTGACATAGACATTCTCCGAAAAACCAAGTTCTTTGCGGATCTGCAAGAGCCGCTCGATGACCTCGATCGGTGCAAAGCAATGATTTGGATCTTGGAATGTCGCCATACAGTTACTAAAAAGGCCAACCAACTGCGTTTGGCTGGCATCAACTTAGATAACGCTTAGCTCTGAAAGGTTGTTCGCAATATCGATGAAATAATTGATCTTGCTCCGGCGATCAAAAAGGCTTGGTATTTTGTGAAAATGAGTCTATTATTCAATTAAAGGATCACGCGCATCTCAGGAGACACACTATGAATAGAAGTATCTTTCGCACGACTCAAATTGTTTTGGTCGTTTGTGTAGCGGTTGCTGGCGTATTTGCACAGCGTTCGGTTCCTGCGGCAGATAAATACAAGATCTCAGCGAAAGCCGGGCTGATCAATTATTCAGAAGGCCTGACGAGTGTGACTCGACTTAACGGAACGACTAGTTCGCTTATCATTGGCGATCAATTGAGTGCTGGCGATAGGGCGATAACGTCGGCGGGCGGAATGGCTGAGGTTCTTCTCAATCCCGGGTCATACCTACGACTCGGTAGCGAAAGCGAATTTAGCTTTCGCGTGACATCGTTGGATGACCTTCGTCTCGATGTTCGCCGAGGAAGCGCTATACTCGAGGTTTTTGCGTCGAATCAATTTCGTGTCACGGCCTACACGCCAAAGAGCAGAGTTACGATCGTCAATACTGGTGTATACCGAATCGACGTAGCATCGGACGGTACTGGTACGCTTTCCGTCATCGAAGGAAAGGCGATCGTCGGGGAGCGAAATGTTGCCCTGATCAAAGAAGGAAAGACGGGCACGCTTGATGGCGGAGTGGTCACGATAGGTAAATTCGATAAAGGCAAGCGAGATACGCTGGCATCCTGGAGTCGCACGAGATCTAAGGATCTCGCTAAGATGGCCTCCGCATTTAATGCTCGAAACACCAGGCCATTGATCATGGATTCGCTTATCGATTCTTACACTTCGGGTCTTTGGGGACGCTCTAGAACATCGGGACTCTGGGTCTATGATCCTATCTCAAAGCAGTGCTTGTTCATGCCATTTTATCCGAATTGGACGACACCTTACGGATACGGCTATAACAATTGCACCTGTTACTATTACCTGCCACCGACGATCATAACCGTTCTGCCGCCGACGAGACTGGACGGAAGAAAGGAGCTACCTAGCGATTTTGAGGCTGGCGGTGGCTCGGGCGGCGGCGGTTATAATGGTGCGAGGCAGGGCGATTCAGTGATCTCACGCCCGGTCGATACAGGAGCCCGTAGCGCTCCTGTTTACAGTCCGCCACCACCACCGGTTCAGAATGGTGCGAAGGACAGACCGTAACCACTGATGCAGGTTTAGATTTTGAGGCGTGACCCTTTTGGGGCACGCCTTTTTATTTCAGGAGCCAACTAACAAAAAGTGCGGCTTCAGGTGAGGCATTCTTAGGTACGTGGGGCTCGATGATAAGAAAGAACGACTGAAGGCCGTTAAATATGGTGTGCAATACGATGCACGGCCAAAGATTTTTTGAAAACAATCTGACAGACGTTAAGATCACGCTGAGTAACGTCAATAGAAAAATTGTCGAGTAGCTTGGCCAATACTGCGGAACATGAACGAGAGCGAACAGCAACGTTACTAAAATAAAGCCCGCCGCAGTTCCGAACGTTCGCTGAAATGCCGAGTAAAGGATCCCGCGATAGATCACCTCTTCGACGAATGGAGCCGTAAAGGTAGCTACGAAAGCCACGGCAAAGACTGCCGCACGCGAACTACGCAGGATTCGGAGCAGCTCATTATCCTGTTCCGGGAAAAAGCTCCCAACAACTGCAGCCACCGCGAAGAAAAGTCCGAGAATAATTAGATGGTGCCACCATCTGAATCCACCGGTCTCCCAGCCCACCATCTCACGAAAATCGAATTTCCGACGCGTAATGATCAGCCAAGCGACCGCGATAGTCAGGAGATGTGCGGGTAGTATCGCTAGCATCTGGATCAGGACGGCCGCAGTATCGCTCGTCGCAAATTTCGCCATCTCGGCGCCGTCGGCCATTGGTGCTCCTGAGAGGAGCAAATATGGCAGCAAGAAGACCGACGGGACAAAAAGAACTAGTAGTACGCTTACAAACCATGCCCCGAATGCCTCCCCTGAATTCCATGGCGGGTTGTTGGGCGTCGGTGCTGCGGGCACAACCTCAGGCTCGGCAGGATAAGGGAGTTGAGCGTAAAATTCGTCTTTCTCGTCCGTTTGCATTCAGAAGAGTGTAGCCAAATGGTAGCTGAGTTCCAAGTTCGTCTTTGCTGTCTTGCTCTTTGGAGCAAACAGAGATAACCTAAAATCCCGTGGAGATAGACGGGAAAATTCCAACACAAAATGTAGTAGCGATCATACCAGCGAGGTATGCTTCTACCCGTTTGCCCGGCAAAATGTTGCTCGATATCGGCGGAAAACCGCTGATAGTAAGGACGATGGAGCAGGTCGCTCTCGCCACTACCGTTGATCGAGTGATCGTGGCGACTGATGATGAAAGGATATTTGACGCTGTAGATCTTGCTGGTGGTGAGGCTGTGATGACGTCGTCCGCACACGCTTCGGGTAGCGATCGACTCGCCGAGGTCGCGGAGAAACTGCCGGACGCCGCGTTCATCATCAATGTACAAGGCGATGAACCGGTGATCTCGCCTCATACGATCGACAAGGCTGTTCGAGCTCTTATCGATGATGCGGATGCCGACATTGCGACAACGTGCGAGCCGATCACCGGACTTGGCGAGTTGCTGAACGGCAATAATGTTAAGGTCGTTGTAGGGGACAAAGGATACGCTATCTATTTCTCCCGGTCGCCGATGCCGTGGCCGCGTGAGGCGTCGTTGCGATATGGAGGTGACCCCAATCAGGCTATAGAAGCAGAGCCTGATCTACTAGTGAATTTTCGAAAACACACGGGAATATACGTGTATCGCCGAGAGTATCTGTTGGAATTCACTAAAATGGCGCAGACGCAGCTTGAGCAATTCGAGATGCTCGAACAGCTTCGTGCCCTCGAAAATGGGGCTCGAATAAGAGTGGTTGATGTTAGTGAAACTTCGATCGGTGTTGACACGATCGAAGATCTTGAACGGGTGAGGAGCCTGATCGAACGTAATGGGTGATTGGATCGGCATCGGATTTTTCGTTTTATTGATAGTGGGTGCCATCGTCGGTCTGAAGGCGTTATCCAGGCCACAAAAAAGAACCGCGGAAGAGTTTGAACGCAATGCTTCCGAGGGAACTACGATGATCGGAGCGTCGATGAATGCCCTGCAGGAATTGATGGATCCGCAAGCGGCAAAATCCAAGGAAGTGATAACGCAGATGAAGGAAGGGCGTTACCAGAAAAAGAAGCGAGAAGGGAAGGCGAACGGGACTGAGGATGAAGACGAGTAGAGTGACGGAGAGACAAATATGACCAAATACATATTCGTAACAGGCGGCGTGGTTTCGAGCCTTGGTAAAGGGTTGGCGGCAAGTTCGATCGGGACTTTGCTCGAGGCTCGCGGATTGACGGTTCAGATGATGAAGCTCGATCCATATATAAATGTCGACCCGGGCACGATGTCGCCGTTTCAGCACGGCGAGGTATTTGTGACCGACGACGGAGCCGAAACTGATCTAGATCTTGGCCACTACGAGCGCTTTACGCACGCCAAGCTTTCGCAAGCGAACAATTGGACGAGCGGACGCATTTATCTGTCTGTGATCGAGAAAGAACGTCGCGGTGACTACCTCGGTAAGACGATCCAGGTCATCCCACACATTACGGACGAGATCAAGATGGCAGTTCGAAAGGTCGCCGAGATGCACGAGCCGGACGTTTTGCTGGTCGAGATCGGCGGCACGGTCGGCGATATCGAATCGCTGCCCTTTATGGAAGCGATCCGCCAGATCGGTAATGAAGAGGGACGCAACAACGCGATCTTCGTACACGTTACGCTAGTTCCGTTCATCGCAGCCGCCGGCGAACTCAAAACAAAGCCGACACAGCACTCTGTAAAAGAACTTCGCGAGATCGGTATCGCACCGGACATCTTGCTCTGCCGCTCAGAGCGTCCGTTACCTGTCGATCTGCGGAAAAAGATCGCTCTGTTCTGTAACGTTCAGGAGAGTGCAGTGATCTCGGCTCTCGATGTCCCGTCGATCTACGAAGTGCCGCTCGCATTCCACGAGCAAGGGCTCGACGATCTGATCGTGACTGACCTCCATTTGAAAGAGCAGTTCCCAAATGTAGATCTGCGGAAATGGCGCGATCTAGTGTCGACAATCAAGGAGCCGACTGGCGGCAGCGTTCGCATCGCCATTGTTGGAAAATATGTCGAGCTCGAAGATTCGTATAAATCATTACGTGAAGCCCTGACGCACGCCGGCGTTACCAATAATCTGCGTGTAAACGTCAAGTGGATCGAGTCTGAGAATCTAATGCAGGACGATTACGAAAGCGCACTGCAAGATTTTGACGCGATCCTCGTCCCCGGCGGATTTGGCAAACGCGGCATCGGCGGGATGCTCAAGGCCATTAAATACGCCCGCAAATCGGGCACGCCATATTTTGGTATCTGTCTCGGAATGCAGACGGCTTGTATTGAGTTTGCCCGAACAGTTTGCGGCTTGCGCGACGCTGATTCGACCGAGTTCAACGAAGAAACGCCATTTCCGATAATCTTCAAACTCCGCGACCTCGTCGATGTCGACGAACTTGGCGGTACGATGCGTCTCGGCAACTATCCATGCGAATTAAAAGACGGCTCGCTCGCCCGCGAGGTTTATCACGGAGCCGCCGAGATAGGAGAGCGTCATCGCCACCGCTATGAGTTCAACCCGGAATATCGCGAGGTGTTGGAGAAGGAAGGCTTGGTATTCAGCGGAATCTCGCCCGACGGTAAATTCGTCGAGATGGTCGAACTTCCGCGAGATGTGCATCCTTATTTCATTGCGTGCCAATTTCACCCGGAATACAAATCGAAACCGCTCGACCCGCACCCGCTGTTCGATTCATTTGTCCGTGCTGCTTGGCAAAATCGCGTAAAGAGCGAAAATCTTGAGCACGATGTAACCAGCGATAAGCAAGTCGAGATGCCGGATCACGTTGAGATCGGGAGTGATGAGTAGTAAGCCGTTTGGGATCTGGCAGGAACGATATGAGGTTTTGATCTCTTTATCCTGAATCCTGTTAAAATTCTCCCTATAAGAGATATGACATCATTCAACGTTGGAAATGTAGAGTTCGGAGGCGGCAAGTTGGCGTTTCTGCTCGGGCCGTGCGTGGTAGAGTCGTCCCAACACGCTATGTTTATGGCACAAGAGATCTCGGACATTTGTAAGCATGCCGGGGTCGACTTTGTTTACAAATCGTCGTTCGATAAGGCCAATCGGAGCTCGATCGAGAGTTTTCGCGGTGGCGGAATGGACTTTGGGCTGGAGGTTTTGGCTCAGGTGAAGGACGAGATCGGAGTGCCGGTGATCACGGATGTTCATGAGCCGTGGCAGGCGGAAAAGGCGGCGGAGGTTGTGGATATGCTCCAGATCCCGGCCTTTTTGTGTCGGCAGACCGATCTGTTGGTCGCTTCGGCAAAGACAGGAAAGGCCGTGAATGTTAAGAAAGGGCAATTTCTGGCTCCGTGGGATGCAAAGAATATTGTCGATAAACTTAGCGAAGCCGGTTGCGAAAAGATCCTACTGACCGAACGCGGTGCGAGCTTTGGGTACAATAATTTAGTCGTCGATCTGCGTTCATTTCCGATAATGCGGTCGTTCGGAGTGCCTGTTGTATTTGACGTCACCCATTCACTCCAACTCCCCGGCGGACTTGGAAAGGCAACGGACGGGCAGGGGCAATACATCGAAAACTTTGCTCGTGCCGGAGTTGCGTGTGGCGTGGACGCTGTTTTTATGGAAGTCCACGACAATCCGGCCAAGGCTCCGAGCGACGGGCCGAATCAACTACCATTGGGTCGTCTGGAAAAATTGCTCTTCAAACTGAAAGCTATTCATGAACTTGTAAATGATGAATCAACAAAGGCCGTACCGCATGCGAATGTTTAGATCCGCCATTTTGCTCACTCTTGCCACGCTGTATGCGGCGCATGCCTTCGGGCAAACGCCTGTACGTGCGGTGACGACGTGGAAGGTAGAGAAGTACGACCTCAACGTGACGCTGCCACAGGATGAGCGTTCGCGAAGCGTCTCTGCAAAGGCGATCTTGACGGTAAAGAATGTCTCGGGCAGCCCGGCGAGCACACTGACGCTGCGCATTTCACCGACTGCGGAGATCGCGACGGTACAGGTGAACGGAACGACCACGGAGTTTGCCAAGAGCGAAGAAAAGATAAACGCCGCTACTAGTCTTCAACGAGCAGCGATTCGACTCGGATCGATCGCCCCGGCCGGGATCGTAACGGTTTCCGTTGATTACAAACTGAATATAAAGGACAACTCTGCAGTAGCGACAATATCGCCCGGCGGCACGCAGATGCTGCCGCTGTCATTTTGGTATCCGACACCTAATAGTTGGTACTTTACACGCGGGGCCGATACGGCGGCCTTTCGGCTAAAGGTGGCGCCTTCGCCGGGGTTGACCGTTATGAGTGCCGGCAAGCTGGTCGACGGAGGATTTGACCAGAATCTGCGATCCCAGCCATTCTTCGTCGCAGGCAACTGGGACGTCATCGATCAGAACGGAATCGCGGTCCATGTGCCGAAGGGAACCGGGGCAGAAGGACAGAAACGTGCCGCGGAATTGGCCGCTTTGTTCGGCGAGGCTCGCACATACGTTGCAACTGTCCTCGGCAAAGCACCCGACGTGCCACTACGTATCGTCTCGAGCCGTCGCGGCGGCGGGTTTGCTTCGGCAGGCACGCTGATCGTTGACGAAGGCATTTTTCGGCGACAGAAGATCGATTCGTTGACAGCAATGAATTTGGCCGAAGCGGCCGCCAAACTTTGGCTCGGCAACACCATCGCGGTCACCGGCGAAGGCTATGGCGTCATTACGGAAGGGCTTTCGCGGTATATCGCAACCCAGTTTATTGAGAGTAACTTCGGCAAAGACGTTGCGGACGTTGAGAGATTGAGGCAGCGTTCGTCCTACGCAGCGGTTGCTAAACGCGATTCGCCGATGGCGACGGTGTCGCCGATCGATGATTTCTACTATCCCGAGGTCGCCAATAAGGGAGCGATGGCGTGGCGAATAATCGCAAAGCGCATTGGATCGACACAATTCTCCGACCTTCTAAAGGCACAGGCCCAGGACGGCGAGCTAAACCTGACAGAATTGCGGCAGGCTCTCTCCGAGCAAAAGCCGCTGGTCGATTTCTTTCTCGATCAGGTAACGGACACGAATCTCCTTGCCGGCAAGCCTGTCGCTGCGGGCGGTGAGACTAAGGTCGCACTGCGAAATACAGGTTCGACGGATGTGACCGTTGATGTATCGGCAACGACCCAGTCAGGCGAAAAACTGGTAGCCCCAGCCACTATCAAGGCGACAAGCTATGGTGAGGTTGCCTTTAGAACGAACGCGACGATCGTTCGCGTCGAGATCGACGCTGACAAGCTGTATCCGCAGATCGACTATTCAGACGACATTGCTCCTCGTGATACGACCGACAGCGACCCATTGCTTGCGGCAAAACGTCTGTTTGACCAACAAAAATTCGCCGACGCTGAGATGACCGCTCGGACGCTGCTGCGTGATGTGCCGAGATTTGATGACCTGCGTATATTGCTCGCACGGTCAATGCTCGCCCAGAACAAGAATGCGGATTCTGAACGCGAGTTCAAGGCGGTGATAGATGAAAAGCTGCCGACCAGCCGAAGCCTGGCTTGGGCAAATGTAGGCCTCGCCGAGACCGCTAGCCGTGCGGGACAGAACGATGCGGTGTTGCGGTTCGCGAATATGGCCATCGCTGCTGACGCCGAGTACGGTGCTAGCCTCGCCGCCCGAAATGTGCGCTCGAAACTCAATCTTCCTTTGACCACTGACGCCTCCGTCACAGAGTACTTCGCCGCTTTCGACAAAGCTGCATCATCAAACCGCAAGGCTGATGTTGATGCCCTTGTCCTGCCGGGCGAAGTAACAAAATTCTCGGGCGGCGTGGCCGGTTCGACAGAGCAGTGGCAGACACAGGTACGTCAGATAGACCGGATCGATGCGAATACAGTTCTAGTCGAGGCAAACATGGTCATCAAGCTCCTTAATAAGGAGACCGAGACCGGAATAGCTGTGTACCGCCTGACGAAGGTTGGGAATGCGTGGAAACTGAGTGCCGTCGAGATGTTTGAGGTGAGATGATGAGATTCTGGTGCATAATTTTCCTTATCGTATTTGCGGCGAGCGTGTCCGGTCAGGACGACACCGATAAAATCGAAGGCAACTCGGGAACCTGGGTCTTCAATAGTAGGAAGAGTACAGTGCGTGAGTTAAGTGACAAGGTAGTTTGGACTATTTCTATGGCTGGCAACGAGATTGCGGTTAAGAAGTCCTACATAACTAAGAACGAGGAAACTAACCATACATTGCGGCTTCAGAGTGACAATAGTGGCGAAACCAACGTATTTCAGGGCGTGCGAGAGACGCAAACAACCATTTCAAAAACTAGATGGGACAAACGTTCGCTTGTCCGCAAATATAACACGCGTGCCAACGAGCTTTTGATTGAGACCATCGAGAAATATGATTTGTCTAAAGATGGCAATACTCTGACGGTTGAAATGACGATTCGTACAAACTCCGGTTCTATTGGCCCTAATAGCCGTGTCCCAGTGAAGAGGGTATTTGACCGAGAACTATAGAATGGACAAGGATATATTGGGTCGAGCAGGAAAGGTGACCTTACTCATAATGGACTGTGACGGAGTTCTAACGGACGGTCGTCTTTATTTTGGACCGACAGGCGAGGAGCTGAAGGTTTTCCATGCTCGCGATGGGCAGGGAATCGTTGATTGGCACGCGGCGGGCTTTCGAAGCGGTATCATTTCCGGCCGCAATTCTCCGATTGTGGAGATGAGGGCGAGGCAGCTCGGCATCGAGTTCATCTATCAGGGACGAAAGGAGAAGATCTCTGCCTTCCACGAAATGATCGCTGCCGCTGGCGTCAGTGCGGACGAGGTTGCCTTTATAGGCGATGACACGCCGGATGCAGAGGTCTTTCCATTGGTTGGCCTTGCCG
>JADKEF010000001.1:245000-774513 GCA_016718135.1 Acidobacteriota bacterium
TCGGACTTGGCGGAGCCATCGGTGAGATACCACCCTTTATTTATTTGGACTCTAACCTCGACCCGTAATCCGGGTCAGGGACATTATCAGGCGGGTAGTTTGACTGGGGCGGTCGCCTCCTAAAGAGTAACGGAGGCGCTCGAAGGTTGGCTCAGGCTGTTTGGAAATCAGCCGCAGAGTGTAAACGCATAAGCCAGCTTAACTGCGAGACATACACGTCGAGCAGGTACGAAAGTAGGAGTTAGTGATCCGGCGGTCGCTTATGGAAGTGCCGTCGCTCAACGGATAAAAGGTACGCCGGGGATAACAGGCTGATCCTGCCCAAGAGTTCACATCGACGGCAGGGTTTGGCACCTCGATGTCGGCTCATCATATCCTGGGGCTGAAGAAGGTCCCAAGGGTTCGGCTGTTCGCCGATTAAAATGGTACGTGAGCTGGGTTCAGAACGTCGCGAGACAGTTCGGTCCCTATCTGGTGTGGGCGTAGCAATATTGAAGGAATCTGTCCTTAGTACGAGAGGACCGGGATGGATTGACCTCTAGTGTACGTGTTATGGCGCCAGCCGTATCGCACGGTAGCTATGTCGAGCATGGATAAACGCTGAATGCATCTAAGCGTGAAGCCAGACCTAAGATAAGTATTGCCAGTGAGACTCGTGGAAGACCACCACGTTGATAGGTTGGAGATGTAAGTGCAGTAATGTACTTAGTTGACCAATACTAATTGTCCCAAGGCTTGACCATAAATCTTGTTTACAAGCAAATTTATATCAAGCAACGCAAGAAGAAAGAAGTAGTAAAAAGTAGTGAACTCGCAATGTATTCAGTTATCAGATATCAATTTTGACAATATTAGTAAGAGAACGGCCAAGGCCGTCACCCACGCGGATCGCGTGAATCTTACGAACACTTTTCCGGTGATTGTATCGGCAGGGTCACACCCGTTCCCATCCCGAACACGGTAGTTAAGCCTGCTTGAGCCGATGATACTGCATCTTTCAGGTGTGGGAAAGTAGGTAGTCGCCGGATCTAATTCAGGGAAAAGCCCGCTCGTTTTGAGCGGGCTTTTTCATTTGTTGCGGGGTGCTGTGACAACGGAGCGTTCCGACATTTTGAAGAATGTCTGATCTCGGACGTGTTTGGAGCCGGGTTACAAGCTATAATCACGCATTGTTAGTTGAAGGAAAGGGAATCCTTCTCGGGGTAATTCGTCAATTAGGATTCAATAAATACATGGCATCGGGATTCTTTGCAGTTTTGGATGATATTGCGGCGTTAATGGACGACGTGGCTTTGGCCAGCAAGGTTGCGACTAAGAAGACCGCGGGAATTCTTGGTGACGATCTGGCCGTAAACGCGGAAAAGGCGACGGGGTTTGTTTCTTCCCGCGAACTGCCTGTTTTGTGGGCAATTACCAAAGGCTCGTTTATCAACAAATTGATAATTGTTCCTCTGGCGTTTTTATTGAATGTGATTTACCCACCCGCGATAATCGCGGCATTGATGCTTGGGGGAATTTATCTCGCCTACGAGGGCGTCGAAAAGATCCTTCACTGGATCTTTCATCGCGACGAGCATTCCCACGCAGTTACCGAGCCCCATCCGGAAGATAGCGAAGCAGCCGAGAAGGCGAAAGTAAAATCGGCTATATCGACTGATTTTATTCTTTCGATCGAGATCGTGATCATAGCGCTGGGAACAGTTTTGGATAAGCCTCTGGGCATTCAGATCCTAACAGTTTCGGTGGTCGCTTTGATCGCAACCGTCGGTGTATATGGGCTGGTCGCTTTGATCGTCAGGATGGACGACATCGGATACAAGCTGATCGCCTCGTCCGAGGAAAAAGGAGTTACGGCCAAGTTCGGTCAGTTCCTGGTTGATCTTCTACCCAAGGTTATTCGGCTTTTGAACATCGTCGGCACAATTGCACTTATCCTCGTAGCCGGAGGTATCTTCGCTCACAACATAGATTTCCTGCACCACCTTTTGCCGCAGGTTCCTTCGATCATTAAAGAGATCGTTTATGGTATCGTCGCCGGCCTGATTGCAGTAGGCGTTGTAACTGTAGTTAAAAAAATCTATTCATCCTTTGTTAATCCTAACAAATAATTGCACCAAGCTGAGCAGCCGCAAAGGGTAAACGCATAAGCCAGAGATCCGAACACCGAGTTTTCCGGTTATTGTATCGGCAGAACCCATCCATCCCGAACACCGTAGTTAAGCCTGTTTGAGCCGATGATACTGCATCTTTCAAGTGCAAGAAAGTAGATAGTCAGCCGGATCTAATTCAAAGAAAAGCTTGCCCATTTTGAGCGGGCTTTTCTGCGTTCTCAGGCGTAGGGAAGCCGTTCGGCTGTGATACTGTTCCTATAGAGGACAATCTTCATGAAATTTCTCTCAAAGTTCGCTCTAGTAATTGTAGTGCTGTCTATAGGTTATGTAGTTCCCTCAAATGCTCAGACGGGTGAGGGTGGAGGTGTTCCCATTGAAATAGTGTTAAAGACTCCTCAGGACTCCTGTTCAAAGGATGATCTAACATGCATGAACAATGGTGACCCATTCATATCAAATCCCGTACGATATGACCTTCGAAATATTAGTAACAAAGCGATCCGTTCCTATGTGGTTGTGTTTGATCGGCGAAATGAACGGCTAATTGAGATTATTTCCTATCTAGCTGACCTACCCGAAAAAGGCAAGGAACTTTATCGTGGATACACGGCAGATCGGAAAGAAAAGTTTCGATCTCACTGGACTATATTGAGTTTGCTGACGGAAGTACTTGGGGGCCGGACCGCTTACGAAAATCTAAGGAAATAGCGGCGTATTGGGCGGGTATTGACTCCGCCATTCAACGGCTAAAGGATTTAGTGAAAAACGATGTGTCATCGGACTACTTTATTAAAAGAGCGTCGCGCATCTCAGCATCATCTTGGCTGGGAATCCTAGACAAGGATCCTGATATTGGAATAGAAAGAGCTAGAGCCTCTGGCTACCGACATGTAGTTCATCTTCTTCTACTTGAATCCGAGGGCTATCTTCAACCTTCACAGTTCGAGCAAGAACTACAGAAGAAGGCCCACGAACTCGCCCGCAAATTGGAATTAATGGACGCAAAAAAGTAGTCAACTGTTCAAAATCTTGAGGTTCTTACTTCGAATTTCTGCAACCTTCTTTGTACCAAAACGATATAATTTAGATAGGCATACATTGCCTACCGTTAATGAACTTCGAGACATTTTTCCGATTCATTTCATATCTAGCCGTATTCTGCGGCTTTTTGGCGTTGTGGGTTTCGGGGACGTTTGGCGTTGTTGAGTCGTTGGGATTTGTCGGGGTTATCGTCGGAGCGTGGTTTCTTGAAGGTTCGCGGTGGCAGATCTCGGAGTGGGTTGGGACGGGGATGATCGTTCTTGCTTTGCCGGTGTTTTATCTGGCGTGGCGGTTTCCAGATCATTACGCCGACCGGTGGCGAGACGTGGATCGCAGGCCTTTTGGCGCGGATGATCCTGAGTTTGACGGCGGTCAAGTTATTGCAGAAAAAGAGCGATCGGGATTGGATATTTCTGTATCTGATGTCGTTCTTTGAGGTTCTGCTGGCTGCTGGACTGAGTATCAGTGCGTTGTATTTTGCGTCATTTATTGCGTATTTGCTCGTGATGGTGTGCGCGGTTATTGCTTTTGAGATCCGCAAGACTTCATTCGCAGTGGAGCGGAGCGTGGTCGGTGACTTAGAGAAGAAGCGTGATCCGAGTTCTGATGGCAACGCCACGCTGCCTGTTCGCCGTTTGCCGACTGCAGCGGTTGGGCTGATCGTCTTTATCGTCGCTCTCGCCCTCCCGTTATTTTTCATGCTGCCGCGTGGTGGCGGTTCGGGGCTTGGGGCGAATAATGGCGGGGCCGGGACGACGACGGGCTTTGGCGATACGGTTCGCTTGGGCGGCAGCGGGCTGATCCAGGAGAATAATTCGATCGCGATGCGGGTCAAGTTTGAGAATGAGCTCGAGCTGCAGTCCGAGGTCTACTTCCGCGGAGCGGTTCTCGACAGCTTTGATAACAGATCTTGGAGCCGGTCAAAGAATACCCCGCCTAACCTTATCATCAAAGGCGAACGAGATTTTGTGGCAGTCGAGCCGCTCTCTGAGCGGCGTAATTTTACCAAGCAAACATTCATCGTCGAGCCGATGGACATCCCGATGATCTTTGGGGTGCCGCGGATAATGGTGCTGCAGGCCGGCTTCCCACTTTTGCAGCGTGACGCGTACGGTTCGATCCGTCACAAGAACGGCTTCGAACGCGTCACGTACACCGTCTACTCCGATCGCTCGACGCCGGCTGAATCTGCCCTAAGAGCAGACAAGGTTGCGTATACGACGGACGTCCAGAATTATCGCGATCTGCCTGATGTCTATGACCGCCGCATTGCGGATCTTGCAAAGCAGATCACCGAGAAGATCGGGAACCGCTATGACAAGGCCAAAGCGGTCGAGGAGCATCTGCGGAACAATTTTGGTTACACGCTCCAACAGAAGGCCGGTGGAGACGAACCGCTCGCGGATTTCTTGTTCAATGTTCGCGAAGGCCATTGCGAATATTTCGCGACCGCGATGGCGGTGATGCTGCGAACACAAGGGATCGCGACGCGTGTGGTGAATGGCTTTCACGGTGGAGAATATAATGACACTGCCGGTGTTCTCGTCGTGCGTCAGCGAAACGCACATGCTTGGGTCGAAGTGTATTTTCCGGGTGAGGACGCCTGGATAACCTTCGATCCGACTCCGGCGTCCGGCGAAAACGACGTGGCTGCGACCGGCTTCGTCGGCACGATGAATAAATATCTAGAAGCTCTCGAGACGTATTGGATCGAGAATTTCGTGGCCTTTGATAACCAGGAGCAGCGATCGCTCGCAAGCTCCGTGCGTACAGGTTTTCTCAATTATCAACAAGCGATCGCCGGATATCTCGGTCGGACACAGGACGCAGCGGCTGAGTGGCTAGCGGATATTCGCGGTGACAAAGGTTGGGAGGCTCGCCGGGACGCTGCCATCTATGGCATCGCATATCTGATCGCAACTCTGCTCGGTATTGTCCTGCTCGTCTGGTCTTACCGGAAAATGGTAAGATTGAAAGTTTGGCAGAGGCTGTGGGATCGGCTCTTAAGAGACGGCAAGCGTCGATCGTCGAGTTTTACGAGCGGATGCAGAAGCGGCTGGCCGAAAAGGGTATCGTTCGCGAACCGCATCAGACGCCGATGGAATTTGCGAATGCGGTTGGAATGCCGGAGGCCGTGAGCATTACTGAAAAGTACAATCGCGTTCGATTCGGCGAAAAGGCATTGTCCGAACGGGAAGCTTCCGAGATCGAGAATTGGTTGAGAGGATTGGAACATAAAGGTGTTGCATAGATATGTGGTACGTGCCACATATGAAACAAATGACAGGAATGAAGAAAGTAGGATTTGTCAGTCTCGGCTGCCCTAAGAATCTCGTTGACAGCGAGGTGATGATGGGCGAGCTTGCGGCGGCTGGCTATGAGATAACGAATAACGCCGACGAAGCCGATACGGTCGTCGTGAATACGTGCGGCTTTATAGAATCGGCGAAGCAGGAGTCGATCGACGCGATACTCGAGGCGACGAGTTGGAAAACCGATGGTCAGGCGACTCGCGTGATCGTTGCCGGGTGTTTGGTCGAGCGTTATCGCGACGACCTGATGAAGGAATTGCCCGAGGTCGACGCATTTATCGGCACCTCACAGGTCCGTGATATCTTGAAGGCCGCTGATGAGACATTTGATTCTGCCAAGCTAACGATCACGCCGATCGGCAACAAATCAGCAACCTATCTCTACGACGAATACACGCCGCGAATGCGTGCGACCGAGTCGCATACTGCATTTATCAAGATCGCCGAAGGCTGCGACCGCCCGTGTGCATTTTGCTCGATTCCCGGTATGCGTGGCTCATTCAGGTCGCGGCGGTTTGGTTCGATCATCGAGGAAGCACGACAGTTGGCCGAGCAAGGCGTGAAAGAGATCGTCCTGATCGCACAGGACTCGTCACGCTACGGCGAAGACCTCGGTGAGGTCGATGCCCTTGCCGCCTTGATCCGTGCACTCGGCGAGATCGACGGTATCGAATGGATCCGTCCGATGTATGCCTTCCCGACGCATATCTCAGATGCATTTCTCGCCGCGATCGCCGAGACTCCAAAGGCCGTCAAATATCTCGACATGCCGCTGCAGCACGCTTCGCGAAATGTGTTGAAGCTGATGAAACGCGGCGGCACACGCGATTCGCTCGAACGCCTGATCGGGCGTGTTCGTGATGCTGTTCCCGGAATCGCTATCCGAACTACTTTCATCACTGGCTTTCCCGGCGAGACGGAAGAGGATTTTGAGGAGCTGATCAAGTTCGTGCAGAATTGCCGCTTCGAGAATCTAGGTGTCTTTACGTATTCAGACGAAGAAGGAACTGCCGCTTACGAGCTGCCAAACAAGGTCGATCCAAAAGTCGCGATGCAACGCCGTAATCGCTTGATGAAAGAACAGGCCAAGATCAGCAAACAGTTAAATAAGTCGCGTATCGGCAATACTTACAAAGTGATGTTTGAAGGCCTTTCGCAGGAATCAGACCTGCTTTTCCAAGGCCGCCTCGAAGGACAAACCCAGGAGATCGACGGTTACATTCTTATCAACGATATGCCCGACGACTTCGAGCCACAGATCGGTGCGATCTACGACGTTAAGATCACCGAGGCACACGCGTACGATCTCGTTGGCGAGATCGTGTAAAAGATTTGGCTATTTTGGTTTAGGTAGAGAATATTCGAGCACAAAAGAATGCTTGCCGCCCTCGATGACGATCGTCATCTTTCCCGAGATCCCGACGAGTTCGCCAGTTCCTGAACCAGGAACGACCGCGATGTTCAGGTCAAACTTGCCATCCGCCATCGTCCCGACGTGCTGCAACAGAAATCCACCCTTCTTGCCATCTAGTGTTCCGTTAAGCCGTTCCATCGCGACATAGCCGCCGGTTCCCGCGGGTTCGCCTTGAAAACCGAGCATCTGGCCTTTGCTCGAGGCTGTCAAAGCTCCGCTGAATTGCTTATCGAGGGCCAAACGGCCGATGGTTGGGTCGCCGACATTTTCCTCGGCAGCTACGGGAGTTACCTTTACTTCAAATGTTCCGGTCGCGCGTTTTGTCACTATTTTTACCTCTGGTTTTCCGCTCTTTGCTACTGTTTGTCCAAACGAGAACGGAGCTAAACACAGCGTCCCTATCGTCATTAGAAAGCCGGTCGTGAAATTCATGTTGAGATACTACCACATCCAAGAGGGGTGGTTTTACGAGATCGAAAGCGATCAGTTAAGGTTGCGGGTGGTATGTTCGGTGACGCTGCCGACTGGTACCTTTTCACGATCACTCGTTGGGAAATCAATATCGTTCGCACTAAAGCGTGCCTCTTCCAATTTTCCGACTAACGGAGACGTGTCCAGCTTGACCTCAGCGTCGTGGACAGCGGTCGCTTCCACCTTTCGTTTCTTGTACTTCTTCGTCGGAAACACAAATCCGGCACCAAGCATCAGCATTCCGGCCGCGACGATCACCATAAATAACATCTTGCCGTACGAGTCCGGATAGAGGGCGAAATCACGCAAGGCACCATTGATCAGGCCGATGACCAAGCCGAGTATGAAGAACCCGACGCCGAGACGCATCAACTTAAAGTTTGGCCGAGTCGTGATCTCGGGAGCCGTCTCGGCTTCTCCGTTGACAATCTTGCTTACGGCGTCGAGCGAGAGGCCGCAGCTGCGACAATAACTCGTGCCATCGCTAAATTGATTGCTGCATCTCGGGCAATATAGATTGTCTGCCATTTGTTAGTATTACGCTGCCGATCGGTGCGAAGTTCGTTCTGATAGCAGTACAAACACAAGTGCCACGAATGCCGGCAATGCTTGCGTCAAAAGGATAGATGTCTTAGCCGTCAATCCTCCAAAGATCCCTGCTATGACGACGCAGGTCAGAAAAAACAATTTGATGTCGCGCCGTCCGCTGACCAAGCCCCAGATGGTGCCCGCCGCTAGAAAGCCATTATAAAGACCTTGATTCATAGCAAGGACGGCGGACGTGGATCAGAATTCCGGTGTCATTCCGAAAACCTTGCGGCCGAACGGATGATCCCAGAAGAACATTTCAAGAATGAGAATGCCGATGTGTTCTACCGCGACGAGTGCTGTGAGAAATAGTGCGACTTTCTTCATATATTTAGGGGCGACGAAGTTGATCGTGCGGTAAGGCAACTTTTTTACAATCACAGTATCTTAATTTACGGATTGAAACAATTTGGTTAAAATTACCGTAATCACAGGGTAACTATGGCAGTTGCTGAAATAAGTATAGGTAGCGTGAGGGACCTCTCTGACGGCGATATCATCGCGGGAACGGTTGCCGGGCGTTTGGACGGGTTTGAAGAACTTGTGCGGCGGTATCAGCGTCCGATCACGGGCTATGTTTTTCGCATGGTCGGTGAATATGAGTCGGCACTGGATGTGACGCAGGAAGTCTTCATAAAGGTCTATAACTCGCTCCACAAATACAGCCCCGAATACAAATTCTCGACATGGCTGTATCGGATCGCTCACAATGCGGCGGTCGATCATCTTCGTCGAAATTCGATCACACCGCAAAGCCTGGAGGCCGAGAACGCAGATGGATCGTTTCAGATCCAGATCGAGAGCCGTTTATCGTCCCCCGAACAAGACCGCGAACGCAGCGAATGGCGGACCGAGATCGATTCGGTCGTACGTGCGCTCCCGCCTGCATACCGTGACCTGATCATGCTCCGACACGGACAGGATCTTAGCTACGACGAGATCGCCGAGGTGACGGGGCTTCCACTTGGAACGGTCAAAAACAGGCTCTTCCGAGCTCGAGAGTTAATGCGTGAGATGTTTATAGCAAGAGGATTTACAGGAGTCTAAACCTATGTACAACATGCAGCAAATGCCACCGGCACAGCTTCAAACGGCGGACGAGCGTCAGATGGGAATGATCATGCATCTGTCGCAACTGATCAACGTCCTGTTTTTCCCGATTGGCATTGTCGCCCCGATCGTGCTCTGGCAGACGCAGAAAGACAAAATGCCGGCGCTCGATGCCCACGGCAAAATGGTCACGAATTTCATGATCTCGATGACGATCTACATGATCGTTAGCATCATTCTAATGTTTGTTCTGATCGGTTTTCTGACTATCTTGGCAGTAGCGGTCATGGGAATTGTCTTTCCGATCATTGGTGGCATCAAGGCAAATAATGGTGAGCTTTGGTCTTACCCGCTGACGATAAAGTTTTTGAAGTAACCTGAATGAAGGCTCTCGAGCACAACCTACAGGCATGTCCCGCGGACGAGATCTCGGCATATATTGATGCCGAGTTGACGCCCGCCCGGGAACTTGAGCTTGAGGCTCATTTTGCTGTCTGTCGGCCATGTACCGAGGAGCTAAATCTTCAGAAACAATTCCTTTGCGGCCTCGACAGCTCTCTGAAGCACGATGACGAGATAGAGCTTCCCGTTGATTTTGCGCGGCACATCGTCGCCAATGCAGAGAGCACGGTTGCTGGCCTTCGACGGCCGCGGGAACGCTATAACGCATTATTTATCTGTGCGGCGATGCTGCTTTTCGGTTTGTTTGCCCTCGGGGCGGATGCTGGACGAGTATTTAACGGAGTAGTCGTTGGGGTCGAGCAAATGGGGGCCGTGGGGGCATTCTTTGCTAAGGTGGTTTACTCCATCTTTCTCGGTTTTGCGATCATCATTCGAGCGGTCGCCGCTCAGGTACAGGTCGGTGATGGATATTTTCTCTTTCTCCCCGCATTTGTTGGGGTTGTATTTGTGATGTTCGTTTCGCGAAAGGTTTTGGGCACCGGTCGTGCATGATGTTTTCATTGTCTAGTCGGAAAAATACTCTTGAGCACCGATCGATGCGGCTAATCGCAGCGGCCGGTCTTTTTAGTTTGTTCCTCCTGTGTGGAACGATCCCGTCGTTTGCTAAAACCATTTCTCCTCTTTTCGCCAATCCCGAGATCTCAACAAGTGACGACCAGACGACCTTGATCGTGAATGATGCTCCCGAGCAAGAAGTGATCGTGATCGGCAAATCGGTGGTCGTCAACAAGAACGCGAAGGGCGTGCTCGCAGTCGGCGGAGATGTCGTTGTCGAGGGCCGCGTTGAGGGCGATGTGGCGACGGTCGGCGGTAATGTAATTCAAAAGAAAGACGCCTATATTGGCGGAGACATCATCGTTTTCGGCGGCTCGTACAAACCTGAAAGTGCGACACCGCTTCGTGCTCCGGGACGCGAAACCGTCATGCTCGGCGTTTTTGAGGACGAATTGCGTAGCTTTGGCCAGAATCCGTCGCAGATCTTTGCACCTAGTTTTTCGATGAGTTTTCTAGCTCAAAGGCTGCTACTTGCTTTGTTTTGGTTTGTCGTCTCAATGGTCTTTACCACGATCGCTCCGGGAGCTGTGGGCCGTGCGGTCGCGAGAATTCACCTCTCGTTTCTAAAAGTATGCGCTATTGGGGCTCTAGCGTTTATCATCATTGTGGGTATGATAGTCGGCGGCGCTCTGACTTTGCCCGACTATTTGGGTGTGACGCTCGGTATTTTGTCGACTTTCCTTTTGCTGCTCGGCTATCTATTCGGCCGGGTGGCTCTGCAGGTAAGCGCAGGCAAGCTGATCCAGAAATACTTCCTTTCCGAGAATAATCGCTCCGAGACGCTCGCAATTTTATTGGGCGTTCTTCTGTGGACCCTTCTCCTCTCGCTACCCTACCTTTGGGTGGTCGCTTTGTTCCTGGTTTTTGCGGTTGGTATAGGGCTCGTTTTGACGGGCCGGGCAGTGCCAAAATGGCAGACTCCATAGCCGCGAATGTTTGCAGATTTTTACATTTCTTTA
The DNA here is from genome assembly GCA_016718135.1 of Acidobacteriota bacterium. Classification (GTDB taxonomy): domain Bacteria; phylum Acidobacteriota; class Blastocatellia; order Pyrinomonadales; family Pyrinomonadaceae; genus OLB17. The sequence continues at coordinate 255,964 of JADKEF010000001.1, forward strand.
CAAATAGCCTCGAACCTTACTGCTACTATTAACGTCATAGTAATTGATACTCGCAATTAGCGTTTTACATCGCGTTTATCGAGAACAAGGGCAATTAATAATTATATGCTGCACAAAGCAATTGTTAGCTTCCTATTTATATTCGTGTCCGGTGTGTCCACTTTTGTGTGCGCGCAAATTGACCCATTAAAGCCTGTAGTCATTGTTGGGGATCTGGCGGCGGTTGCGGACAAAAAGTTCACGGTGAACGCCAAGACTGGGCCGGTCGAGGTCACGACGACGGACAAGACATCTTTTAAGCGGGTATCGGCCGAGAACCTAAATCTCACGGCTGCCACCGCTGGAGCGTTTGCTGAGATCGGAGTTGGCGACGGATTGACCATCTCAGCCCTGGCGGCTGCGGATGGCAAGACGCTTAATGCGAGGACGGTATATTACGTTACGAAAGCAGACAAGGCCGCCAAGGCCGCAAAGGATGCAGAGGCATGGCGTGTACGCGGGATAACGGGTAAGGTCATCTCAGCGAACACTCAAACAAATCAAATTGTTGTCGAGACGCGCACGATCGCTGGCAGCACTAATGTAACTGTCACCCCCAAAGATGGCGCGAAGTTCCTGCGATACGCTCCAGATTCGATCCGTTTCGACGAAGCAAAAGCCAGCTCACTGCCTGAGGTCAAGGCAGGCGACATGATCCGTGCACTTGGCGATAAGAGTTCTGACGGTACGAGTTTTTCGGCAGAGCAGCTTATCTCTGGTGCATTTCAGACAATCGCCGGAACGGTGAAATCGGTTGATGCGTCTAAGGGCGAAGTAACGATCACAGATTCGCAAACCAAAAAAGATGTCGTCGTTGTAGTAAGCGAGACGTCAGTTCTCAAGAAATTTCCGGCCGAGCAAGCGGAGATGCTCGCCCGTGTCCAGATGATGGGAGCAGGCGGTATGGGCGGTGCTCGCCCGGTCGGCGGCGGCCAGGGCCGCCCGGCAGGCGGTACGCCTCCTGTTGCTCCGGCTGGTGGCCAACCTCCTGCGGGTGGTGGACGTCCCGGAATGGGCGGACCGCGTAGCGGTGGTGGCGGCGTTGACGATATGCTCGAACGTTTGCCAACGATCACTCCGGCAGACCTTAAAGCAGGCGACATGATCGCGATCTCAAGTACGAAGAATGGCACCGCAGGCCGCATAAAGGCGATAAAGCTCGTCGCAGGTGTAGAGCCATTTCTCAGGGCAGCCCAGGCAGGTACCGGCGGCGGACGTCGTGGTCAGGGTGGAGTCGACGGCGGCTTTAGCATTCCGGGTCTTGACCCATAAATTTTTCTCAAACGCGTGAATATCGGCACGCCAACTATTTAACTTAGGTATATCTACCATGAAACTTATACGAACCGCTTTATTTTTAGCAATATTTACGGCAATTTCTATCGGAACGGCCTTTGGTCAGGCTAATGGCAGCATCGGAGGGACGGTGACTGACGCAAACGGAGCTATTATTCCGGGAGCAACGGTTACTGCTGTTGCAGCCGACCTCAAGCAAAAGCAATCGATCACAAACGCCAAGGGCGAATACAACATTACCGGCCTTTTGCCCGGCAAATACACTCTTAAGGCGATCGCTCCCACCTTCGGCTTGTACGAAAACATGGACGTGGTGGTCACGGCGGGTGAGAAGAACGAGATGTTCGTTATTCTTACCGCAGCGTCGCTTCAAGAAAACGTCGATGTTTCGCTCAACGAACAGGTCTCGACCGATTCTGATGCAAACAAGGACGCAACTGTTCTTAAGGGAGCTGACCTTGACGCCTTGCCGGACGATCCGGATGAACTGCAGGCAGCTCTTCAGGCACTCGCCGGGGCCGCTGCGGGCCCTAACGGCGGTCAGATCTATATTGACGGTTTCACCGGCGGCCAGATGCCATCGAAAGAATCTATCCGTGAGATCCGTATAAACAGCAATCCATTTTCGGCAGAATATGACCGTCTGGGCTTTGGCCGTGTGGAAATTTTGACGCGTCCGGGTTCGGACAAGTTTCGCGGTTCGGTCAACGGCAGTTTTAACGACGAGAGCCTAAACTCGCGAAATCCTTTCGCGGAAAATCGTGCACCTACTCAGTCGCGTAATTTTGGCGGCAATCTTTCAGGCCCGATAAAGAAAGGGAGGTCATCCTTCTTTATCGACATCAATAACCGTCAGAACGATAACAACGCGATCATTAACGCTAACATCCTTGATGAAGCACTGAATTTCGTTAATATCCGACAGGACGTCACGGTACCGAATCGTCGATTCTCTTTCAGTCCACGAGTGGATTTTGCAATTAACGACCGTAACACACTGGTTGCACGGTACAACTACGGAACAGGTACGACTAAGAATCAGGGAGTTGGCGACATTTCGCTTGATTCCAGAGCGTATGAGTCGGAGAACCGCGAACACGAATTTCGTCTCACTGAGACGATGATCATAAACGCGAAGACCGTAAATGAAACTCGTTTTGAGTACTCGGACAACCTGAACGAACAGAACGGAGATAATTCGATCCCGACGATCCAGGTTTCGACTGCCTTTACGGGTGGCGGAGCATCGATCGGGTCGAGCTTTAACCGAAACAAGGTCGTTGAGCTTAACAATTTTACCAGCACTTCGTTTGGTAAGAATTCTCAGCACGCATTCAAGTTTGGCGGACGTCTTCGTTATGTTGACGTTACGAATCGCTCGGAAAATAACTACGCGGGAACGTACTTGTTCCCAGGGTTCTTCGCAGGCGGTGTCTGCGATCTGGATGGTGACGTAGTCGTTTCTCCGCTTGAGCAGTATCGATGTAAATTGGCCGGTGGTGCGGGAAACGCGGCTAACCCAACACAGTTCACGCTGACGACCGGCAATCCGGAGATCGGTGTCACCCAGACTGAGGTCGGTTTTTTTGCAACGAATGACTGGAAAATTTCACCAGCTTTGTTGCTCAGCTTTGGCCTCCGATATGAGAACCAGACCAACATCGAGAGCAACCTTAATTTTGCACCGCGGTTTGGATTTGCATGGTCACCCGGAGCCGGTGGGGCAAAAGCCCCATCAATGGTCTTTCGCGGTGGAGCAGGAGTATTCTACGAGCGGTTTGGGCAGGGCAATGTTCTGCAGGCATTACGTAATGACGGCGTAAACCAGCTTAACCTTTTGGTTAGTGCAAATGACGCGAATCCGGCTCGAAGAGCGATCGCTATCGCTCTATTGTCGCAGCCTGTGTTTACCTATAGTGGTGTAACAAATTCACTTACCGCAGAACAGATCTTGGCCGTTTTGCCGCAATCCGCTAGCACGATCCGCACGATCGCCGATGATCTGCAGGCACCGTACACGATGCAGGCGGCTATCTCGATGGAACGTACGTTCGGTCCCAAATACACTTTGGCAACGACTTTCGTAACCTCGAGGACGCTGCACTCGATCAGAACGCGAAATGTAAATGCTCCGGTCTGTATCTCTGCCCTGAACTGCACTGGATTATCCCCTCGGCCGGACCCGACCTCAGGTAACAACAATGCCTACGAATCCAGTGGTGTTGTTAATTCAAATCGTATCAACATCAATTTCCGGGCGAATATTAGTACGCGATTTACCATGTCGACGAACTATAGTCTAGGGTTCTCTAACGGTGATGAAGCTACTCCGGCGTATTCGTGGGATCGCACTGGTGAATACGGACGTGCAGGCGGCGACATTCGCCACAATGTCTCGATCTTCGGAAACATCTCTTTGCCCTGGAGCGTTAGTTTTAACCCGTTCATCACAATTCGCTCTGGTAACCCATTTAACATCACACGCGGTGTCGATGATAACGGCGATGGTTTTGCGAATGAGCGTCCAACCTTCGGTCAGTTACAGGATCGTTGCAACGAACTCGGCTTGACTGATTCCTTCTGTAACGTGGGCGGAAATAATTTGTCGTCAATAGTCCCAAGGAATTACGGAGAAGGGCCTGGAAGCGTCACGGTCAACCTAAGTGCACGAAAGAACTTTGGTTTCGGCAAAACTGCGGCGCAGCGGGCAGGAACCGGCGGCGGGCCTGCTGGTGGCGGTGGTATGCAGACGGTAATGATGGGCGGCCCCGGCGGTGGCGGCGGTGGCGGCGGTATGATGCGCGGCATGGGCGGCTTTGGCGGCGGCGACGCTCGCAAGCCATACAATCTCAGCGTCGGCATCAACGTCACCAACCTTTTCAATATCGTTAATCTGGGTACACCCGTTGGTAACCTTGGCTCAGGCCGTTTTGGCCAATCGACATCGACCGGAGGCTCATTTGGTGGCTTCGGTGGCTTCGGTGGCGGTAACGGCCCAAATCGTCGTATTGAACTCAATGCGCGATTTAATTGGTAGTTCTCTTATCTTGAACCGGAAAGGAGACGTTAGCGTTTTAAGCTTCGTCTCCTTTTCTTTTGTATACTAAGTGTAGATAGGGTTTATTATGAAAAGATCTATTGGACTATTCATCGTTTCGTGTTCGTTATCGTTACCTCTGATCGCTCAACCCGCAGCCTCGCCATCGACAGCGTCTACACTCGACAAGTCGGCGGCATCCACGAAGGCTTCGACGCCGATGGAAACAGCTAAGGCCACGCTTGCTGCACACGGTGGCGACAAACTTCTAAGGATGAAGTCGCTTGTGGTGAAGGGTTCCGTGGACCTCAATACAATGGGGCAGGCGATCCCGGGTGCATTTTCAACGGCGTTTAGTGGCGAAAAATACTTTTTCGACATCAATAGTGCGATGCAGCAATTAAAGCAGGTATTCGACGGACGCGAGACCTTTTCGTCGCTACCGGGCTTCTCTCTGCCGCCGGTCACGAGCGTTGGATTTCCAATAATGTCTAAGGTTAGTGATACCTCGTACACTGTTGGAGAGCTGCCGGCGACTAAGAAGCGAAAGGGTTTTCGTATTACCGCTCCCGATGGATTTTACACAGATTTTTACGTTGATGAGAAGACCAGCCAGATCAAGGGTTATGAGTCAGCATTTGAGGTAAGCGGCCGCGTTGTGACGACATCGGTTGAGATAGACGAATTTCAGACTGTAGAGGGAGTGGTGATCCCGAAGAAATACTCACAACGCTTCGACCTCGGCCAGATAACTGCCTACGCCAATTTCAAAGCGAAAGAGATCCTTGTGAATACCAAGATCGAGGATTCCGCCTTTGCTATACCTAAATAGCTTGCAGTGAATTATTGTTTTGCGAATCGACTGGTCTTCCACCAGTCGATCGTTTTTTTGAGGCCTTCTTCCAGGCCGACGAGTTTTTCGTAGCCGAGAGCTTCGATCGCACGGGTGTTGTCCGCCTGAGAATGTTTTACATCGCCGTTGCGGGCAGGTTCGAATCGGGCTGAGACGTTCTCGTGGGCAGTGATCTTCTTTAGGACTTCGAGCAATTCGTTCAACGATATCCGTTCACCGTTAGCGGCATTCATCGTCTCGCCAAAACCGGTCGTGGCCTGTGCGGCTTTGATATTCACATCGACGACGTTATCGATGTAAGTAAAGTCACGAGACTGCTCACCATCTCCGAAGATCACTGGCGTTTGGCCGGTCATCAGGGCATCGATGAAGCGGGAGATCACACCTGAATACATCGACGCAGGATTCTGTCGCGGGCCGAAGACGTTGAAGTAGCGAAGGGCGATAGTTTCGAGGCCGTAGACGTTGTTGAACGCCCGGCAATACAGCTCTCCTGTGAGCTTTGCCGCGGCATATGGCGATAACGGATCGGCCCGCATCGTCTCGACCTTTGGGAGCGTTTCCTGATCTCCGTATGCCGAACTCGAGGCTGCATAAAGAAAGCGTCGAACTCCGGCTTCTTTAGATTTGAGCAATAGATTGAACGTGCCGTCCACGCAAACACGGTGGGTTTCGGCCGGATCCTCGACTGAGCGGGGAACGCTGGGTAACGCCGCCTGATGAAATACCACCTCGACCCCGTCGACTACCTTAGCAACCGTCGCTTCGTCTGTTATGTCGCCTTCGATAAATTCGAAATCGCCTGTGATCTCGTCGAGATTCTCACGAAAACCGGTCGCGAAATTATCGATGATACGTACCTTTGCTCCCTGACGGATCAGTTCGTCAGCGAGATTTGAGCCAATGAATCCGGCCCCACCCGTTACCAGTACTTTTGAAGTCAACGACATATAAGTTCCCCTTACAAGATTAGAAGAAACATCCAATAGTGGGAGAAATCAAGTTTTCATCTACCGTGAGCGATACTATCGACCTACGCCCACGTACTCGAATCCCATCTCGCGCATATCTGCGGGATTGTAAATATTTCTAAGATCAGCGATCTTTGGCGAGTTGAGAAGGCTCTTCACCTTTTCCATATCCAGAGCACGAAACTGATTCCATTCCGTAACAATAACCAGAGCGTCGGCACCCTCGATAGCTTCGTATTCGTCCTTTGCGTAACCGATATCGGGAAGCGAGTGCTTCGCCTCGTCCATTGCGACGGGATCGTAAGCGTTAACGCTAGCACCGCGTTTGACCATCTCTTTGATGATGTCGATCGCCGGAGACTCACGCATGTCGTCGGTTTCGGGCTTGAACGATAGTCCGAGGACGCCGATCTTCTTGCCGTTTAGATCACCGACGAGCTTCTCGATCTTCGGGATCATCGCCATCCGCTGATCATCGTTCGCCTTGATGACCGCGTCGACGACCGATGTTTCGACACCGAATTTGTCGCCGACCTTTGTAAAGGCACGCGTGTCCTTCGGAAAGCACGAACCGCCATAGCCAGGGCCGGGATGTAGGAATTTACGGCCGATCCGGTTGTCCATGCCCATGCCCTTGGCTACGTCGTGAACGTCACAGCCGATAGCGTCGCAGAGATTTGCTATCTCATTGATAAAGGTGATCTTGGTAGCGAGAAAAGCATTAGCGGCGTATTTGATAAGCTCAGCTGCTTCCAGCGATGTGATCACGACAGGAGTTTCAATGAGGTAGAGTGGGCGATAAAGCTCCTTCATAACCTCGATCGCTCGTTCTTCATTGCTTCCGACGACGACGCGGTCGGGACGCATAAAGTCTTGGATCGCCGCTCCCTCGCGGAGGAACTCAGGGTTGGAGGCGACACCAAACTCAGTTGGCGTTTTCAGATTGGCGGTGACAAATTCACGAAGCCATTGACCGGTGCCGACGGGGACGGTCGATTTCGTCACAAGCACTTTATATCCGTTCATTGCACCGGCAACATCCAGAGCGGCCTGCCGATAGTAGCTCATGTCCGGCGAACCGTCTTCTTGAGGCGGGGTGCCGACCGCAAGAAAGACTACCTGTGCTCTCTCGACGGCCTCCGTAATACTTGTGGTGAAATGAAGTCTGCCAGCTGCCGAGTTCTTTTCAACGATCTTGTCTAACCCCGGCTCATAGATATGGATGACTCCTCGATTAAGCTTCTCAACCTTGTCAACATCTACATCGACGCATGTGACATCGACGCCAAACTCAGCGAAACAAGCTCCGGTAACCAACCCAACATATCCTGTACCAATAACTGCGATGTGCATAACAAAATAAGAAAAGAGATTATTATAAAATCAAGATACTAACGAACCCCGGACAAAAGTATGCGGGTCACGTAATCTACATGACCCGCAAAACTTTGGAATTGATTAGAAAAATTAACGAACCGGGCTGACTACAATACCAGGACCGCCAAAGTCGTTGTCATCACCCCGGGTGCCGAAGTAAATACCCGCACCTGCTGCACCAGCAGCAAGAAGGATGAGCCATGGCCAGTTGCCGACCGATGGTCCTGGAGCTGAATCAGGACGCAGGCAAGGCTTGCAGCCGGTCTGTGCCAGATTACCCGAGGTTGCTGACGTACCAGCGACTACCTGCTTGCTACCCGTTGCTTCGCGAAGCGTGACGACACCCGAGGTGGCATCAACGTGCGAGTGTGAACACTCAGCTTCAACGAGGAAATTGTTTGCCTGGCTGTTGTCGCCGACGAACGTTCCGTTCTTCGTTGCGACAGTAGCGGCTACACCCGATGCATTCGAGATGCGAACCTTACCGGCATCCATCGTTGCAACGATGCTGCCTTCGGAGAAGGTAAGCTTGACAGTTGTGTCAGCCTGAACTTCAACACGTCCGAGCTTGCCTAGGCTAACGACTGCGCTTGAACCGCTTGCCGTCGTAATGGTCGCATCAGAGAAAACCGTTGCACCTGAAACGGCATTGCTGCCATTAACGGTGACCGATCCCGTGACCGTGATCTCACCGGTAACGTCCTTGGGAAGTGCAAAGGCCACCATCGATGAAACGGTCCAGACCGCTGCGAGTGTCATGGCCGCAAATGATTTGCGTAGAATATTTTTGCCGAACATTGAGTTAATCTCCTCCTGAATCAATCCTTTCAAAGTTAAAAGTATAATACCTATAATTAGGTCAAGTTACAACTAGCGGATAGGGCTAATTGAGTTGCCACGGTTGTCGTCATTTTGGTCGGCCACGATAATCCCGGTTGCCAATACCGCAAATCCGCCAGCCACGACCAGAGCCCATATACTGACAGCTCCAATAATCGGAAGCACGACCGTTCCTGGCTTGGGGGTGGTCTGCTGAGATCCTTTTGAACTCTCGGCATCCACGCCTTCACCAGAAATCAGGGTAACTGTTTCCCCAGTCAAGTTCTTTACGTTGACACCTTGAGGTGCATGCAGAACGGTTACCTTTCCTGCGGTCAGGTTACCCTGAGCAACGCTGGCATCACCGTCGATCGAGAAAGTTGTGTTTGGGGCAAGCTCGATCTTACCGGCTTTTCCCATATTTAGGACGACGGTTACGCCATCCGGAGTTGTGATCGTGCTCGAAGCGAACACCGTGCGGCCGCTCTTTGCGGGCTCGCCGTTGACGGTTACCGACGCACCGTCAGAATTGCCACCGGTGACGATCAATTCACCGATAGGTTTGGTCGACGCTGCCAATGCGAACATCGACGTTGCCGAGATCATTGTAAGCAGCAGGGAAAGGGAAAGTGCCCTTTTACCAAGACGGATAAAGTCCATATTTTTCATGTTGTATCGCCCCTGAAAGTAGGTTTAAAGACCAAACCTATCAATGTTTTACACGAATAAGTAACCGATGTCAATGAAACGCGAAGGGGATAATAGTCGGATACCCCATTTCCACGGCTTAACTTAATGACAAAGCAATGGTTTTACATTTTATAACACAATTCGGACCAGATTTAAAGTCAATTATACGAATGATAATTATCAAGTCGGCCTCATAGATCCGAATTCCAACGGGTCGGGATGTCCAGGAATCGCGTCGCTCTTTATGACGCGTCTGACCGGATAAAGGTCTGAAAATCGTCGTGCGGCCGATCGGCACTGCTCACCTTCTTTACGCACGTTGCCCATGGCATTGATTTTTGTTCTAATTTGCTCAGTTCAGATCCATTTTTTATTCGGGAGAAAGTTGTAATGAAGTTTAAGTTTTTATTCGTTTTGCTGGCGGTCACGTTACTCGGGGCCTGTGCAGGTGAGCCAAAAGAGAAGCGTATCAAGATCGGGTTTGCGATGGATACGCTAAAAGAAGAGCGGTGGCAGCGTGATCATGACGCCTTTAAGGCTCATTGCGAGAAGATGAATGTCCAGTGCATCATCACTGTCGCCGACAACAAGGCCGACAAGCAGGCGAATGATGTTGACAACTTACTAACACAAGGAATAGATGTTCTAGTCATCGCCCCGCACGATGCGACACAAGCTGCATCAATGGTCGATAAGGCCAAAAAGCAGAATGTGCCCGTCATTAGCTACGACCGCCTGATCAATTCTGACAAGATCGATCTTTATATCTCGCACCAGGTGCCGGTGATCGGCAGCAAGATCGCTGAGTATGCTCTCAAGGCTGTGCCAAAGGGCAACTATGTAATGGTCTACGGAGCCTCGACCGACAATAACGCGGTCATCATGAAAAAAGCTCAGCTTGACGTTCTGCAACCTGCCATCGATAGAAAGGACATTACAATTGTCGCGGATAACTTCATCACGGATTGGAAGCCCGAAGAGGCGATGAAGATGGCGGAGAACGCATTGACCAAGAACAATGATAATGTCCAAGCGTTTGTTGTTTCGAACGACGGTATGGCCGGCGGCGTGGCGTCAGCGATCAAAAATCGCAATCTCACCGGTAAGATAATTGTCACGGGTCAAGACGCAGCTCTCGACGCCCTTCAGCGTATCGCGGAGGGATCTCAGTCGATGACCGTTTACAAACCGATCATTCCGCTTGCGAGTGCCGCAGTCGATGCCGCGATCAAACTTGCGAAAAAGGAAAAGCTCGACACAAAACCATTCATGAACGACGTCATGAAAAAAGAAGTCCCGTCGATCCTCCTCGAGGTCACGACCGTCGAAAAGGCAAATCTAGTCGACACTGTCATCAAAGATGGTTTTGCCAAATTTGATGATGTATTTAAGAATGTTCCGGAGTCAGACCGTCCGAAAAAACCTTAATTAATGAGCGACCTAATTCTGGCTGCCGATCTCGGCGGCACCAATCTGCGGATGGCTGCCGTCGATAGCGTCGGCCATCCGCATAATATTACCAAGCGGCCCGTCCCTAAGGGCGTCTCGCCAGCCGGGTTGATCGATCTGGTGGAAGAGATGTCGAGCCTTTGCTGTGACGGACTCCACGGAGAGGTCCGTGCTCTTGGTTTCACAGCTCCGTCGCCGATACAGCTGGATTTCGACGGTGTTCTTACCAAACTCCCAAACCTCGGCTCGGTCACGGGCATGAACTTCAAACGTGACCTCGAAGATCTTTTCAAGCTACCAGTATTTATGGAGAACGACGCGACGGCGGCCGCGATCGGAGAAAATTGGATCGGAGCTTCGCGAGATGTGCAGAATTCAGTTTGCGTAACACTCGGCACGGGCATCGGCGGCGGCATTATTATTAATGGTGAACCGCTCCGCGGCCCCGACGGCATCGGTGGCGAGATCGGCCATATAACCGTGGAACCCAACGGCCGCCCATGCAAATGCGGAAGTATTGGTTGCATCGAGGAATACGCATCTGCGACTGCGATCACACGCATGGCCGTCGAATTCGGTATGAATGTCGCAAATGCGGGCGAGGTTTATGAGGCATGGCAGACAGGCGATGAAAAGGCGGAATCTGTTTTCGCATCGATGGGTCGATACCTCGGGATCACCCTCGCCGGTTTGGCCAATGCTCTAAACCCCGAGATGTTAGTTATTTGCGGCGGTGTGACCGCCGGTTGGGACGCCTTTTCTCATCATGTTACCGCCGAGATTGAAAAACGTGCCTACCCGGCTGCGGCCAAACGGGCGGTGGTCGCTCGGTGTGGACTTGGGGACAACGCGGGCATTATTGGGGCCGCTCGATCGGCTTTTCTTCGCGGCTCGATTTGAGTTGCACCTGTAACACCTTTTGGTTATACTGTTTGTTTGCTGAAGCGAGTGGAATCGTGACGAGTGGGTTTCGCACCCGCTTTTTTATTTGGTACGGGAAATAATGAACGGTTCATCGATTGCAGACAGGGTCAGGCAGATAGCGGCCGCAGTGGCGAAAGACAGCGGCATCGAGCTTGTACATATTGAGATCGCGGGGACGAAGCGGGACGCGGTGCTCCGCATATATATTGACAAGGAAGGCGGAGTGACGCTCGACGATTGCGGCAATATCTCGCGAAAGATCGAGGAAGTGCTCGATGCTGAGGATTTTATTCCGTCGCGGTATGTGCTCGAGGTTTCGTCGCCAGGCATTGAACGCCAGCTTTATTCGCTGGCAGATTTCGTTAAGTTCACGGGCCATCTGGTCAAGGTGAAGACGAAAGACGAGATCGACGGTCAGAAGACATTTGTGGGGCCGATCACTTCGGTCGAAGGCGAGACCATTACGGTCGATGACCGGACGAAGGGAATTGTGAGTTTCGAATACTCAGGTGTTGATAAGGCGAATTTGAAGATCGATCTGGCGAAAGAGTTTGGCCGCTAGATCAGTGGAAAAGATATGACATCATCAATCGGACAGAGCATAGAGATCTTATGTAATGAGCAGGGCCTCGACCGTGAAATGGTCATCGAGGCAATGAAGGACGCGGTGCGCGCCGCTGCTCGTAAGCAATTTAAGGATAAGACCGGTGATTTTGTTCAGGTCGACTGGAACAACGAAGAAGGCATCGTCGAGATCTCGGCACAGAAAACGGTTGTCGAAGTGGTCGAGGATCCGCTCGCTGAGCTCTCGCTAACTGATGCGATCGAGCTCGCCGGTGACGAGATCGAGATCGGCGATATGCTCTTGCTGCCGCTGCCCACCGAGGAACTAGGACGAATCGCGGCGCAGACCGCGAAGCAGAGCCTTGTACAGAAAGTCCGTGAGGCAATTCGTGAGAAAGTTTACGAAGAGTACATTGACCGCAAGGGCGAACTGATCAACGGTACCGTCAAGCGTTTCGAGCGCGGTGACATGATCATCGATCTTGGCAACAATCTCGAGGCCATCGTGCCGAAGTTCGAACAGTCACGCGGCGAGATGTGGAACCAAGGCGAACGCATTCGCGTCGCCATCGTCGATGTTTCGAGGGAACAGAAAGGCCAGCAGATCCGTTGTTCGAGAGCCTCGTCCGAATTGCTCAAGCGTCTCTTTGAGATGGAAGTTCCGGAGATCTACGACGAAACGGTTGTTATCAAATCGGCAGTCCGTGAACCCGGTGACCGTGCAAAGATCGCGGTTACATCCAACGAAAAGGATGTCGATCCGGTCGGAGCATGTGTCGGTATGAAGGGGTCGCGTGTTCAGGCTATCATCAAGGAACTTCGCGGCGAGAAGATCGATATTATTGAGTGGTCGGAAGAGCCGTCGGTCTTTGCGGCGAATGCACTTTCCCCGGCCAAGGTTTCGCAGGTTCGGATTACGGATATCAACAACCGTTTGATGGAAGTGATCGTTGGCGAAGATCAATTGAGCCTAGCGATCGGTAAGAAGGGACAGAATGTCCGCCTCGCGACGCGTCTCGTCGGCTGGGAGATCAAGATCGTCAGCGAAGAGCTGCTCAAGCAGGAAATTGCTAAGCAGATGGGCAAAATGATGGCGTCCGGAGCACCCGTGCCGATCGCCGCCCTCGAGGTTGTTTCCTCGGGCCAAGCTGAAACGCTGGCTGAAAAGGGCGTCGAAGACGTCGAGGCGTTGGCGGCGATGTCGATCGACGATCTCGTCGATTCTCTCGACATCAGCATGGACGAGGCCGAGTCGGTCAAGGCTTCGGCAATGGCAATCGTTGAGGCAAAGAATGCAGAGGTCGGCGGCAAGAAGGAAGACGAGGCAGTAGCCGAAACTCCGGTAGAACCTACTGGGGATGTGGCTACTGACGCGACCGAAGAAGTGGTCGCCGCAGACGTCGAAGAGGCTGTCGACGCAGACGCAGACGCAGACGCAGACGCTGAAGTTGAAGCAGAGACCGAGCAAGCAGAAGATGCCACTGAGGCGGAATCGACCGAGACGGTTGAAACCGAAGAGGCAAAATAACGGCCTGAGGTCGTTGCCCCGTCTGTTTTTTTCAGGAAGTTTGGTTTTCGGTATTGGTTGGATCAAGTTTAAGTATGGCGATTGGTAAGAGCATAAGAATCTACGATCTTGCACGCGAGTTGAAACAAGATACAAAGCGCGTGATGGAAGATCTGCGGCGTGAGGGTGCTGACGTAAGCGTCGCGTCCAACAGCGTCCCGTTTGAGATCGCCGAAAAGGTTCGCAGTAAGTATTTCCCGAAAACTGAGATCGCACCAAAACGAGCGATCAAGGTAATTAAGGCTGCCGCGAAACCGGCGGACGAGGTCGCAGAGGTCGCCGAAGAAGTCATAGCGGCTCCGGCTGAGCCCGCGCCTGCAACTGAAGCTCCGACAAAACGGGTTCGGGCTGCGGAAGAAGTTCCTTCCAAGGTCAAGAAACTCTCTTTGAAAGAGGTAGCTGCACCTGAGCCAATAGCCGAAACACCTCCGCCGCCAGCTCCTGTCGAAGCGACACCGGCGGCACCAGCGACTACCGTTAAGAAGGTTCTCAAACTCAAGGCGACCGAGACGCCGGTCGCAGAAGAACCTGCGGCTGAGATAGGCGGAGAGACGACGGTCGAAGCTTCGGCCGACGAAACACCTGTAGCCGAAACTCCGCCAGCGACACCTGAACCGGAAGCTCCGACGGGGACCCGGATCAAACGGATGACACTATCGGCTGAGGCTCTCAAGAAGGGTATCAAAGCTGGTGACCGCGTTGTGTCCGACGCTCCGACCCGCACCGGCAGCCTAGTCCAGGATCGTGGGCGTCCGGGTGCTCCGGGCCAGTTCCGCGGTACGCCGGGCGAGAATGCTGCGCCGCAGATGACCTACACGCCGCCGGCTGATAGCCGTCGCCGTCCGGGTCGTGGCGGAGGCCGCAAGGGACGTCCAGGCGATGACAAGACGGGCCGCTTTGGCGATCGTGACGATGCGCCACAGAAACGTACGATCGAGGAGAGAATTCTCGATCAGGTCGGCAAGGTCGACAATACTAATCTCAAGGCAATTCGCCTTACTGAAGGTGCTACGGTGCGCGAATTCGCCGAGGCCCTCAGCATCACGCCGCGTGACATCGTGCAGTTGCTGATCCAGCGCAAAGTATTTGCGACGCTCAATCAGCCGATCGGCGAGAAGATGGCCAAGGAAATGGCCGCTAATTATGGTATCGACCTGAGCTTCGTGCCGTTCGAGGAAATGGTCATCGAGCAGGAATTCGAAGAGCTCATCGCGGCTGATGCCGATGACGTCGAATTGCCACGTGCTCCGGTTGTAACCGTAATGGGCCACGTTGACCACGGTAAAACCTCACTTCTCGACGCGATCCGTTCGGACAATGTCGCCGAGGGCGAAGCCGGCGGAATCACGCAGCACATCGGTGCGTACAGCGTCATGGTCCCGAATTCGGACAATCCCGACGAACCGCGTCGCGTAGTATTCCTCGATACACCGGGCCACGAAGCATTTACCATGATGCGTGCCCGAGGTGCCAAGGCCACAGATATAGTGATCCTCGTAGTCGCAGCAGATGACGGCGTCATGCCGCAGACGATCGAGGCAGTCGAGCATTCGAAAGCCGCAGGCGTTCCGATCATTGTTGCTATCAATAAGATCGACAAGCCTGGCACTAACATCGACAACGTCAAGAATGGTTTGGCAGCACTTGGTTTGCAGCCGACGGAATGGGGCGGCGAGACCGAGATGGTCGAAGTTTCAGCTAAACAGCGAACAAACCTCGACACATTGCTCGAAACAGTTCTGCTTCAGGCCGATATTCTCGCCCTGAAAGCCAGCCCGACGCGTCGTGCGTCCGGCGTCGTTCTCGAAGCCAGATTGGACAAAGGCCGTGGTGCTGTCGCGACGGCGTTGGTCCAACAGGGCACACTGCGAGTCGGCGATCCGTTCATCGTTGGACAGTTCTCGGGCAAGATCAGAGCGATGTTCTCGGATCGCGGCACATCTGTGACCGAGGCTTTGCCGGCGACGCCGGTCGAGATCCTTGGATTGCAAGGCGTTCCCGGAGCCGGCGACACTTTCCAGGTTGTAGCGGATGTGGAAAGAGCTCAGGAAATCGCTCAGCAGCGTCAAATGCACGCTCGTCAATCTGCGATGCTCAAGACCACCAAGCGTGGTATCGAGTCGCTCGGTATGGCTGAGGTCAAGGAACTTCTTGTCATTCTCAAGGCCGACGTACAAGGCTCGGTCGAGGTTCTCAAGGGAACGCTCGAGAAGCTTTCGACCGAAAAGGTCAAGGTTCGCGTCATTCGTGCCGGCGTCGGAGCGATCGCCGAGTCGGATGTATTGCTTGCTTCGGCAACTCAGGCTGACAACAAACAGACCGCCGTTGTCATTATTGGATTTAACGTTCGTCCCGAGGCTCGCGTTGCCGATATCGCCCGTCACGAAGACGTTGATATTCGACTCCACTCGATCATTTACAAGGTCGAAGAAGAGATCACAGCCGCGATGATCGGAATGCTCGATGCGATCGAGAAAGAAACGATCCTCGGCAAGGCACTGGTTCAGGAAACCTTCAAGGTCTCGCGTATCGGTACAATTGCCGGTTGTCGAGTTCTCGAAGGCGTCATTCGCCGCCAAGCCAAGGCTCGCCTCATCCGCGATGGCGTTGTGATCTGGGAAGGCGATATCGCCGCCTTGAAACGCTTCAAGGACGACACGAACGAGGTGAAGACAGGCTTCGAATGCGGTATCAGCCTTGTTAACTTTAACGACATCAAGATCGAGGACGAGATCGAGGCGTTTATCATCGAGAAGTTCGCGGCAACGGAATTGTAGTATGCGTCGTCCGGAGCGTTTAGCCGAAGGTTTGAAAGTACAGATCGCTGAGGTGGTCGGGTTTGAATTGACCGACCCGCGGCTTGAGTCGGTCGTTGTCACGGACGTGACAGTTTCCGACGATCTGCGAGATGCGAAAGTCTTTTGCTTCATTACAGGAAGCGAAGAGGACATCTCAAAGGCGCTGAAAGCATTGAGAAATGCATCGACATTCGTCCGCCAACAGGTGGCGATGAATCTCGATTTGCGGCACGCTCCGCATTTACATTTTGTACGTGATACCGCCGAGGAAAACGCCTCCCGTGTCACCGAGATCCTAAGCGGTCTCGATATTAGAGAAGAAGTTGAAGAGGAAAATAGTGATATGTGATAAGTGATTAGTGATGAGTTTAGAAGGTGTTTCTGACACTCATCATTCATCACTCATCACTCATCGCTTGTACAACTAGTGTTAAGCCAAGTAGTAGAGTTAATTGAAAACAAGAACGTCTTCGCGATCACGACGCACATCAAGCCCGATGGCGATGGAGTCGGATCGTCGCTCGGACTTTGCTGGCTGCTCCGCAGTTTAGGCAAAGAGGCCGAGGTTATCGTTCACGGCGATGTTCCGCCGGCGTATCGCAGTCTGCCGGGAGCGGACGAGATCCGCGACGTCAGGTACGTCAACGGCAAATACGACGCAGTTTTTGTTATCGAATGTAGCGACCTCAGCCGCCCCGGCATTGACGGTCTCGAAAATCAGTTCACCGTAAACATCGATCACCACGCAACGAGCGAACATTTCGGGACGATCAACTGGATCGACTCGACCGCATCCGCCGTCGGCGAAATGATCTACAACCTTTGCAAAGCCATCGGCGGCCGCATCACCAAAGAGATCGCCGAATGCGTGTATTTAGCACTCGTCACGGACACAGGGTCATTTCATTTTCCGAACACATCTGACCGCACGCTCAAGGTTGCTTCCGAACTTATAAAAGCAGGGGCGAGGCCCGCGAAGATCGGCGAGGCTGTTTACAATAATTACCCATGGTCACGGATCGAACTGATGCGACAGGTCCTCGGAACCGTCAAACGCGATGAGACCGGCCGCATCGCGATGATGCGGCAAACGCTCGCAATGCGCGAGTCGGCTGAGGCGATCGATGGCGATAATAATGGATTTGTAAACATCCCGCTCGCTGCGAAGGACGTTCAGGCCGTTGTCTACATGCGGGAGATCGGCCCCGATCAGTTTCGTGCGAGCCTCCGCTCCAAAGGCGATATCAACGTCGCAAAAGTAGCCGAAAAATTCGGCGGCGGCGGCCACAAGAATGCGTCGGGCCTAAGCATCCACGGGAACTGGGACGAGAAAGAGCGAGAGATCGTAGCCGCGTTGTTCGAAGCTATTGAACTCAACGGCTCTCTCTAACCGTTTTTTTTCGCTCCTTTCGCGTATTTCGCGGTAAAACTTCTTAATGTCCGAAAAACGATATAAATGGAGACGCGATGATTATCGCGAAAGCACGAAAGGCTTGCTGATGCTCAACACGGGCGACGGTAAGGGCAAGACGACGGCCGCAATCGGCACGATGGTGCGGGCCGCGGGGCGTGAACTGAAGTGCTGCATGATCCAGTTCATGAAGTCCAAGACCGACCGCTACGGAGAGCACGAGAGCCTCGAAAAGCTCGGTATCGAAGTTCACACAATGGGCGACGGCTTCACGTGGGACACCAACGACAAGACACAAGACATCCAAACAAGTCGAGAAACATGGGCACTCTGCGTTGAAAAAATGCGCAGTCGCGACTACGAACTGCTCGTTTTTGACGAACTGCTCTATGTGCTCAGCTATGGATTTCTCGACATCGACGCCATAATTGCCGAGATAGACGCGGTCCGTGCCGATCAGCCGCATCTGCACATCATCGCTACCGGAAGAAACGTCGATGACGCCCTCACAAAGCTAATCGAAAAAGCCGATCTCGTCACCGAAATGCGAGAGATCAAGCATCCGTTCAATGCGGGCATTTATGCCCAGCAGGGAATTGAGTTCTAAGTGAAGCAAAACGTCGAAAAACGAAATCCGCAGGGAATTATCGATTACCTGGCTCTGGCTTTGACTACGTGGGGCGTTGGCTATCTGCCGTTAATGCCGGGAACATTTGGGTCGATGGTCGGCGTCTTGATCTACTTCGGGGTTGTTTGGTTTGATATTTCGGTCGGCGTTCAGTTTGTGACGGCGGGGTATACACCGGATCAGATCACTGCGTTGATCTGGGCATCAAATTCGATCTTGCTCATCACCTTCATTATTATAGGTATTTGGGCGTCGGGCAGAACGATCGGGATCCTGGGAAATACAGATCCGAGCGAAGCCGTCGTCGACGAAGTTCTTGGTGTGCTGATAACACTTCTCTTCATCCCGCAAGGAGCGGGTTGGATCTATATTCTCGCCGGTTTTGGCCTATTTAGACTATTCGATATTTGGAAGCCGTATCCGATCGATTCGTTACAGAGCCTACCGGCGGGTGTCGGGGTTTGCGCGGATGATATCGTTGCCGGAGTTTACGCCGGGATGTGCCTTTCGATCGGGTATGCGATTACAATATTGGTATGATCTACCACATTTTACCCGGCGACGCTCAGGTTGAGGAATTTAATAAGTCAGGGCTCGAAGGCAAAGTCATTGTCTGTCGCGAGGCATTGATCGACGGCCCGATAGATGCTGACGCGCTGCACGAATTCTGGGAGCAGCGTGCGAGATTCGTCGTGGCGTCGCACGGCAGCGACGAGATCGAATATCACGAAAAAGTCGCTGGCGAACTCATCCTCCTTACCGAACTAGAATCCGACGACGAAGTAAATCTCTGGTTTGAATACGAACTATTTTGCAGCGTAAACATGTGGTTTTGCCTGTCGTTGCTCTCCGAAACCGAAGCTACGGTCTATCGCGTCGAACCGATCGGCCTCGACGTGGAAAAGCGTTGGGATGGTTTCGCATTCTTTGACGCCGACGACCTGCGGGCGTGTGCCGAACTCCGGACAAAGCTAACCGCCGAAGATATCGAACTCGGTACTAAACTCTGGAACGCTTATCGCCACCGCGACCACACCGCCCTTCGCGACCTATCCAAAACCGAATCTGCGGCTTTTCCGTACCTTGCGGAAGTCACCGCCGCCGCGATCGACCAGGATATCGAGCCACTCGAAGTCGTCCGTTCGATCACCGCTACGGGTGAAACAGATTTCGCAAAGATCTTCGCCGAATTCAAAAAACGAGCAGGCGTGTATGGTTATGGGGATGTGCAGGTGCAGAAGCTGCTAGATCTCTAATTACTAAACATCATCAAAATCCCGGTCTGCCCGTTCGGGTTTGGTTGGGACACTACTTGTGTCGTCTCCCTGAAATATCCAACCGCGTCGCCAGAAATAATACAGAAGGACTATCGTGATAACGAGCATCAGGCCGAGTGTCATGAAATAGCCCATTTCGGTCTTCAACTCCGGCATGTGCTCGAAGTTCATACCGTAGATGCCGGCGATCAACGAAAGTGGCAGAATGATCGCCGACAGTACGGCGAGGGTTTTCATCACGTCGTTGGTGCGGTTACCGACTACGGCGAAATGGATCTCAAAAAGCCCTGCGACCAGATCACGATAACCTTCGGAAAGATCCGATATCCGCTGTAGGTGGTCGTGCACGTCGCGAAAGAAGGGCAGCACGGCAACAGGGATCTGCGGAAATTCACCATGTGACATTCGATATAGAACCTCTCGTTGTCGAGAAGAGATGCGCTTGAGCCTCGCGACGCTACGCCGAATATCCATCACGTCGCCGAGAACCGCGTCGTTTCCTCGTTTCATGTCGAGCACTCGGTCCTCGAGATCGTCGATCGCTCTGTCAAAATCGTCCACGATCGGCATGTACTGATCGACCAATTCATCCAGTATTCGCTGGAGCAGGTAGGCGGCTCCGCGATGGCAGATAAATGTGCTGCTTCGGAGTTGCTGCTTGACTATTTTGATACTGCGGAAACGCTGAACGTGAAAAGTGACTACGTAATTCGGGCCAAGATAGCCGTCAAGTTCCTTGGTCACGAAATTGCCCGGATTCGTTTCGCCCGGTTTAATGCCGTGGACGATGAAATAAAGATACTTATCGAATGCCTCGACCTTTGGCTGATTGCGGATCTCGATACAGTCTTCGATCGTAAGGTGGTGAAACTCAAAGATGTTCGTCAAAACGTCTTTAGCCTCTTCCAAATGAGCCCCGGTCTCGCCCTGCAGATCGACCCAAACGACATTCGTTTCGTCTTTGAGCAATTCGGGCAGATCGTCTCGCGTAAAACCCTCCTCGACCTGGCCTGCTCCTTTTCTGTAGACAAAAATTTCCATTTAGCTTGCCGAAAGTATGCCGAAAATCGTGGTTTGAGGCAAACGAACAGGCCGTTCGCTCTAACGATCAATAGTTGAAGAGTTTACAGTCGCAAGTTTCGTCGACTTTCAACTATGAACTTTCCAAATGTTGACCGTTAGTACCAATTGGCGGTCTGCCGGTTTCGCTGTCAAAATCGCAGGATCTAGCGTTCCAGACAGTTTTCTGCCGATGTGATAATCTGAGTTTGATCCATATGAGTGAAAATGTAGCCAGCCTTAGTGTTTCCGGTGTGACCAAAAGATTCGGCGATTTTACGGCGGTCGAGAATTTGAGCTTCGAGGTGCGTCCGGGCCGTGTTTTTGGCTTTTTGGGGCCGAATGGTGCGGGGAAAACTACGACGATACGCATGATCGTCGGAATTACTATTCCGGACGAAGGCGTTGTCGAACTTTTCGGCGAGCGAATGTCTCCAAAACTTCAGGATCGCATCGGATATCTTCCCGAGGAACGCGGGTTGTACAAGAAGATGAAGATCGTCGATCAACTGCGGTACTTTGCGGCGTTGAAGAGTATCCCGAAAGAGGTCGCCGACAAACGCATCGACTTCTGGCTCGGCCGCATGAACCTTTCCGAATGGAAAACAAAGAAAACGACCGATCTTTCGAAAGGAATGCAGCAGAAAATTCAATTTATCTCGACCGTACTGCACGATCCCGACCTGCTCATCCTCGACGAACCCTTCTCCGGCCTCGATCCGGTCAAT
Organism: Acidobacteriota bacterium; assembly: GCA_016718135.1. Taxonomy (GTDB): domain Bacteria; phylum Acidobacteriota; class Blastocatellia; order Pyrinomonadales; family Pyrinomonadaceae; genus OLB17. The sequence goes on from JADKEF010000001.1 coordinate 277,451, forward strand.
GTTGAGTTCATGATCGACGTTCTGTCGGAATTTAAACAGAAAAATAAGACGGTGATCTTCTCCACGCACCTCATGGAAACGGCGGAACGCCTTTGTCACGACATAATTTTGATAAATAAGTCGAAGAAAGTGATCGGCGGCAGTTTGCGGGAAGTTAAGGAGAGTTACGGCAAGAATATCATCGCTTTGCGTTCGGTCGGTGGTGATGCGGTTTTGAGTGATAAGAGTCTTGTTGTTTCTGTCGAAGTTCATGCGGATGAAAAAGACATAGTTCTTGCGGACGGTGCGGACTCGCAGCATCTTTTGCGGAAGCTGGTTGAAAGCGGGGCGACAGTTACAAAATTCGAACAGGTCGAGCCGACGTTGAATGATATTTTTATCGAGCAGGTTGGAGGCTCCAAGTCAGAACCGCCCGCGTAAGCGGGCGGTACGACTGTCGCTACGTGCGACGTTCAGCCTGGCCAGAAAGCCGAACTTATGTACTTGCCGCCCGCTTACGCAGGCGGTTCTGCCAAGATATGCGTAAATTTCTCGCGGTTGTAAAACACGAATACAAAAAAGTCGTCTACAAATGGTCGTTCCTTCTCGGTACGCTTCTGTTTCCGGTGCTCGGGCTTGGATTTGCGATCGTTCCGGCAATTATTTTTTCGCTAAAGGGCGAAACGACCCGAATTGTGGTCGTTGACGCCTCGGGCAAGATACTGCCGCGGCTGAAGGAGAATCTTTCGTCCGAGCGAATAAAAGAAAAAGCCCGCCAGGCTGCAAAGGAACAGATCGGCGACTTGAATGCTTCGCAGGAAGAAAAGATGCGGAGAGGCGCGGACCAATTAGCGTCCGGTTTTACCTTCGTCGATTACCCGTGGGCGGGGAAGTCGGTCGCCGAGATACGTCAGGACCTTAACACAAAGGCCGCGACGGATGAGATCGATGCTTATTTGCTTATTCCGGCAGATGTCGAGACGAAGAACGCTTCGTTTGAATTTCGTTCTCGAAAGGGCGGCGATTTTGTCGCTAACGACACCTTGAAGGACGCTTTGAACCAAGCAGTTCGTTCTCAGCGGCTTTCCGATGCAAATATTAACGAAACTTTAGTCAAAGATCTCAGCCAGAATATTGCTTTTGAGGCCAAGTCTATCAATGAGAAGGGCGAGGAGAAGGACAGCGATATGCTCTTTATCGCGTCGCTCGTCATCGGAATGTTGATCTATTTAACGCTGACGATCTACGGCCAGGTGATCCTAGGTGCTGTCGTCGAGGAAAAAGAAACGCGCATCGCCGAGGTGCTTTTTTCGTCGGCACGACCATTTGAACTGATGTTCGGCAAACTCGTCGGTGTTGGGCTGGCAGGATTGACGCAGCTCGGAATTTGGGTGATCTCTTTGGCAGTTCTAGTTGGAGTCGCCGCAACGCAAGGCGGAGCGGGAGATCTTCTCACCGGGCTGCCGAGCATCTCTCCGTTGATGGTCTTTCTCTTTTTGGTGTATTTCGTCGTCGGTTATTTCGTGTATGCGTCCATCTTTGCGCTCATCGGAGCGATGGTGACGACGGTGCAGGAAGGCGGGCAATTCGCTTTTCCGCCGATCATGATAATGCTGATCGGTTTCTATTTTTGCTTCGCGGTGATTCGCGACCCGAACTCCGACCTTTCATTCTGGGTCTCGATCGCACCGCTCTTCGCTCCGCTCACAATGCCCGTGCGGATACTCGCCGAGATGCCCCCGTTTTGGCAGATCGCTCTGTCTATTTTTCTAAACGTCCTAACCATCACCGGCCTCGTCTGGCTCGCATCCCGCGTCTATCGCGTCGGCATGCTGATGTACGGCAAACGTGCGACGATACCTGAGGTTTGGAAATGGATACGGCAAGCGTAGAGCCAATGGAAGATGTAATATTCAAAATTCAAAAGTTTTGGTGGATCTACTTAACCGTTGTTGCCAGTACTCTAATGATCATCGGCTGCGGGTCGCCGCCTCCGGCCGCTAAAAAGACGACGCCAACGCCATCAGTGACTCCGATCCCTCCCGAAGCGGTCCAAGTGGATAAACCTGTTAACGTCAGTTTTTCGACATATTCCAAAGACTGGCCGGTAGGTTGGCAATGGATCGATCCGGATGAAAAAGACGCACCAACGACGAAGGATGTTAAAGGTGGCGTACTGCGTGTTCGCGTGCCAAACGGCAAAGACCTTTACGGCGACAAACGCAACGCTCCGCGATATATCAAGCCGATCACCGGTGACTTTGAGATCGAAACGCAGGTAAAAGTTTTACCGAAAGAAAACTATCAGGGGGCGGGACTTCTGATCTATCTCGATGGCAATAATTATATGCGTTTCGAGCGTGCATACGGAGGCATCGGCGGTGGTGGCGAGGGTATTCGAATAGACGTTCGCGAGGGCGAAGAATACCACTCAATCGTCACGCCAAATGATATCCAAACCGAGGCTCCCGAGATCCAAATGAAGATCGTCCGCAGCGGGCCGACCTTCTCAGCCTATTGGCGCATCGACGAAGAATCTGAATGGCGCGAAGCGGGCGTTTTCGAGTCGAAATTCCCCGAAACCATTTTCACCGGCCTTGTCGCGTGCAATACGGCCCGCGAGATCATAGCTGAATTTGGCTATATCAAACTGCTGCCAAAAACGAAGAGGCTCGATAAATAGCGAACATCGTACATCAGCGAAACGTATATTGAGTTGTGTAAAAGGCTTGTAGAACCGCGATATTTGTAGTACAACGTAGGTATTCGGTCAAAGTCATTTCGTTGAGTAAGGAGAATATTATGTCTATCATTTGGCAACTCTTTGTCGGCTTGATCATTGGTGTGATCGCACGTTTTCTGCTTCCTGGTCAGGAAGCGATCGCGAGCGGGTTTTTGGGTTGGCTCGTAACTGCGGGTATCGGTATGGGAGGCTCGCTACTCGGCAGCGTCGTTGGCCGAGCCATCTGGAAAGACCAGAATTACAAGGCTGGCTGGATCCTCTCGATCCTCGGAGCGATGGGATTGCTGCTACTGTTCCGCTTCCTTTTTTAAGAACTTGTGCGAGTTAGGGCGAATGGTAAGTCTGTTCGCCCTAATTCGTAGCAGTCTCAGGCAGTGCCATTTTCACAAGGCCGTCAAAGGCAACGTGATACGCAACGCCTTTGACCGGAACACTCATTTCCTCCTCAGTTTTACCCTCAGAATTCGCGATACCAACGCTCGCGAAATAGCACGACGCACCGTGTGCCGCAGCCCGCCGGACCTGCGTTTGAAAGACCTCTTCGCCCTCGATCCGCCCGCGGCCGGGATGCATTGCCGTGCGGACGACGAAAAAGCCGATCTCGCCGTCTTTGTGCGCGACGATCTGCGGCTGCGTTTCGCGGTCGGCGATAACATCCGCTAACTCGATCTTCCAACCGCCTTCCTCAAGCTGGCCGCAAACTATCTCCACCCCAAAGGCATGAACGTCGGCCTCGGTCATCAATTCTCTGTCTGTCATTAACCATATTTTACGTTTCGCAGCCCGTTTTGTACAAAATAGAACCTTTCGCGAACCGTCCGAGACGGTGATATATTTACCTCAATGGACATCAACGACATCCGCTCCGCCGCAGAACGAATTCGCCGATACGTCAAAAGAACGCCTCTCGAACGTAGCGATTCCCTCAGCAAAAGGCTAAACACAAATGTTTACGTCAAGTACGAGCTTTTTCAAAAAGCAGGCTCGTTCAAACCGCGCGGAGCATTCAATAAGCTTCTTCAGCTTAGTGATGACGAAAAGGCAAAAGGCGTCGTCGCGGTCAGCGGCGGCAATCATGCTCAGGCCGTCGCCTACGCCGCGAGCGTTCTCGGCATCGATGCCGTGATCGCGATGCCGGAAAACACTCCGGCGACTTACCTGAACGCCACACGAAGCTACGGAGCGACGGTCGATCTGCAGCCGACTATCGCCGATGCCTTTGCCAAGGTCAACGAATACGTCGCCGAAGGACGAGTCGTAGTTCATCCCTTCGATGATGAGGCTGTGATCGAAGGGCAGGGAACTGTGGGTCTTGAAATATTCGAAGATGTTCCGCAGATAACGGATGTTTTCGCAAGCATCGGCGGCGGCGGAATGGCTGGCGGCGTGGCATTTGCTCTTAAGTCGCTCAAGCCAACAGTTCGTGCATGGGGCGTCGAAACTGTCGGAGCCGATGCAATGTCGCAGGCGATCGCGGCGGGTGAACCTGTGACACTACCGGCGATCACGTCGATCGCAAAAACACTTGGTGCTCCGTACGTTACGACACGAACTCTCGATCTGGTTCGCGACAATATGGAGAGCGTAACGGTTGTGAGTGATGCCGACGCGGTGCGTGAAATACTTTACATCGCCGAACGTTTGAAGGTCATCACCGAACCCGCGGCTGCATGCAACGTCGCTGCCGCCGAAAAACTGAGGGATAACTTCACGCCCAACAGCCACGTCGTTATCGTACTCTGCGGCGGGAATACGTCGATTGTCGATGCGAGCGGCTACCTTCGTTTGCTCGCATGATGGGTTCAGAATGCGAACGGCTCAGTCTATCGATGGAAAGTGCAAAAGTCCTTCGGCTCGGCCCCTTTTTTGAAACTGCGTGATTCTTTGTCAGGACAACGGGCTGTGGCTCGTTGGCCGCTAACGGGGCAGACCATAACAGTCGTTTCGCCAGAACCCGTTGCTGACGGACGGTTTTCCCTTTTCCCAGGGCCGCCGTCCGGGGCCGATCCGTCGGGTTGGGCGTCTTGCCAGGTTTCTGTCACAGGTGTCGCCGATGCGGCTGCCTTTGGCTGCGGCGGAGCATCGTCAAGGGGAATGTCCTCATTCATCGGTATCAGTTGCCGATTTGGCACTGTCCCTACGACAAATATCTCGACGCGGCGGAACTCTGCCGGGACATTTGTTAAAAAGACCTCTTTCGGTTCGATCACCGGATCTTCGTAATACGGATCGGTGGAATCAGTTATCTGCTTCGGCGTAGGAGAAGGCGTTGCTGACGGTGAAGCCTCGGCAAGAGCGTCCAATTCCCGGATCAGAGCACCTGAGCGGATATCGATCTCGGCTTTGCGAAGATTTGCGGGCATTGTCCAGTCGCCATTCCACTCAGGATGCAATCGCAATGCTTCCTTCATAAAATCAGCCCACACCGGCATCGCCGAGTCAGAGCCTTTCATCCCAAGATCGTCTCCGTTATCAAATCCGACATAGACCACGCAGACGATCTCAGGCGTAAATCCTGCAAACCAGCCGTCACGCGACGTTCCCGTTTTACCGGCAAACGCGGTCTTTCCAGCCACATTTCTAAACCCCCAGCCCTGCAATTGAGCTGCGGTGCCGCGGTTTACGACATCCTTCATCATGTCGTCCATGATGTACGCGACGTCGGGGCGAACAACGTTCTTTCTGTCTGGAGCAGGTGCAACAGTGGTGCGGCCGTCGCCGCCGGTGACCCGTGTGATCGGTGTCGGCAAAACGCGATCACCGAGGTTCGCGAACATCGTGTACGCTGTTGCGACCTGCAAAGGCGTCGCCTCGGACGTGCCCAAGGCCATCGATGGATAAGCCTTATCAACCTTTGGCATTCCGGCTTTATTGGCGAAATTCATCACCTTCCCGACGTTAAGCGACATCGCGATATCGACGGTGATGACGTTCTTGCTCTTAACTAGGGCATCGCGGAGCGTGGTCTCTTTGTTCGAAAAGAAATCGCCAAAATTGCCCGGTGTGTAGCTTTCGCTACCGTAGGTGAAAGTTTTTTTCTCGTCTTTGAAAACAGTGGCCGTCGTGAATTGCCGCGAACTCGAATCATACGCCGTATTGATCGCCGCCGCGTAAACAAATGGCTTAAAGACCGATCCGGGTTGCCGCTGAGCATCGGTCGCACGGTTGAATTGGTTAGCCAGATAATCACGTCCGCCGACCATCGCGACGATCTCGCCGGTCTTTGGCCGAATCGCGACGAGTGCGGCGTTTAGCGATCCCGGAGCTTTCTTTGGGAAATATTTATCGAGAGCCGCGAGCCGTTTGTTGACGGTCTCGTAGGCGATCCGCTGCAGGTCGGGGTCGATCGATGTGTAAACCCGCAGATGTTGCAGAGCCTCGGGGTCGCTGATTATTTTTGGCAATTCTTCGATCGCGAACTGCGAAAAGTAGGGCATTCCTTGCAAGTCTTTCGTGTTTGAGATCTGCCGTAATTGGATCGGTTCGGTGCGAACTTGAGCCAGTTTTCCGGCATCGAGTTCACCGGCCTCGACCATCGATTCGAGTACCTGATTTCGCCGTTCCTGTACCCGTTCGGGGTTCTTATATGGATTGTAGCGGTTCGGGCTGCGGATGATACCGGCGAGGAACGCGGCTTCGGGCAGCGTCAATTGCGAAACATCCTTGCCAAAATATGCATTCGACGCCTCGCCGACGCCGTATATTGAGACGCCGGATTGTTGGCCTAGATAGATCTGGTTGGCGTAGAGCGTGAAGATCTCCTGCTTGGTCAGCCGCGTCTCAAGGATGACGGACATATACGCCTCGGTGATCTTTCTTTCCCAGGTCTGATCGCGTGTAAGCAGAAGGTTCTTTACGAGCTGCTGCGTGATCGAAGAGCCGCCCTGATTGGAGATAGGCGAGTTCTCGTCCGATTCATAACGCCGCCAAAAGGCACGAGCGATGCCGCGAAGATTTATGCCGTAATGCTCAAAACGCGCGGTCCTCGGTAACGGTGATCGCTTTGACGAGGTGCGGCGGGATGTCGTTGAATGTGACGGTCTTTCGCCGTCCGTCACCTTCGGCGGCGATCGAGCTGAGAATTCTTGGCTCAAGCTTAGCCTCGTTTGGCTGCGTGTTCGAATCGCGATCGCCTATCGCCGCAACCGTCTTACCGTCTTTTGAGAACTTGATCGATAGCGACGGAAAGACCTTCTTCCCATCGATCGAACCGGTCAATCCGGGCTCGATCCCCAAAACGTCATTCTCGAAAACATACCGGCTTCGCGAGGCGTCGGCCTGGTTGTTCCGCTCGATATAGCCCGCAGATTTGAGATATTCGATCAGGCCTTGGGCGTTGATCGCCTCACCGACTTTCAAAGTTTTTGGGGCCGAATAGATGCCCGCCGATGCCGTGAAGACCTCACCGCTCAGCAAACGGCGGTCAATGCGGTCTGAGAATTCGAACCAGAAGTACGTAAGCGTCAGAAAGCCTGCGACCAGCAATATTCCAGCGATCGCTAGTGTCCAAACATTAAAAACCTTTCGCAGCACACGCTTAGACCGCGAATCCGGCGGAGCCTGATACGACGACGCGCGGCGCGACTTTACCCAGCCCTTCGGCGGCATTTTCGAGCGGGAAGTCTTATCAGGCAATTTATCCTGCATCGTAGGTTGGAAAACGGTGGGGCGAAGTGAGATTATCGACCTCAGCGAAGGCCGCTAATAGTTTACCGATATTCGACCGCGCCTGTCGAACAAATTCTTGATCGATGTCACAGAATATTACGACAAACATTGCTCAGATCGCCCGTCGCAGGCTCATCCTTGCGGCATGCGCTGTTGTTACAATGATCGTAGTCGGTGGGGTTGGATTTCGGTTTTACGAGGGATTTTCATGGCTTGACAGTTTTTATGTAGCGGCTCAGACGGTCACGACGGTCGGCTACGGAGACCTAACACCGCTAACCGCTCAGGGGCGATTTTTTGCGATACTTTTAATGCTAACAGGCGCCGGAACGGTGCTCTACGCTCTGACCTTGCTGGCACAATCGGTGATTCAATCCGAGATAGTCGAGGCCTACGGAAAGAGGGCGAAGATGAAAGAGATAGAGAAACTACGAGACCATTACATAGTGTGCGGAGCCGGGCGGGTTGGTCGCCGCATCATTGGAAACCTGCAGAAAGAGAAACTGCCGCATATTATCATCGAGTCGGATGAGAAGAAGCTGGAAGACCTCGATCTGACAGGTACGCAGTTTTTGGTCGGCGATGCGACATCCGAAGAAATCCTGGTGACTGCGGGTGTTCGACACGCAAAAGGCCTGGCTAGTTGCTTGCCAGACGATGCCGCAAACGTCTATGTAGTATTGACGGCCCGGGGCCTCAATCCGACGGTCCATATCGTGTCGCGAGCCGTCGAGGAACAAGCAGAGGCATCTTTGATCCGTGCTGGAGCGAGCCGCGTTGTTGCACCGACGATCATTGGCAGCCAGTCGATGGCTAGGGCTCTGCTCAAACCGGCTATCGCTGATTTTATGGATTCCATCGTCGCCGAATCACTCGATCTGGTTTTCGAGGAAGTCGCGATAGCCCGCCACTCACCTTACGCTGGCCGATTCCTGCGGGAAACCAACTTGCTAAGCGAGTTGAGCCTGATCGTTGTCGCCATAAGGCGGCGGGAAGGTGAGTTGGCATTTCATCCGAACGGCGAAACGCGGATCGAGGCTGGTGATCTGTTGATCGTCATCGGCAAGGCCGAATCGGTTAAACGGCTGATCGAGGCAAATCAAACATGAAAATTCTGGTTACCGGCGGCAGCGGATATCTCGGCACCCACGTGAGGCGTTTTTTCAACGCCGACGACCTCTCGGGCCGTTGCGGACTCGATATTCTGAACGTGAATGACGTTGCGATAGTTGCGGATTACGATGTTGTGATACATCTCGCCGCTCATCTCGACAAGTCGCCTGATGCCGCGGAGGCTGTTTTTCAAAATAATGTGCAGGGAACCGTGAACGTTCTGCGAGAGATGAAGCAAGACGCGATCTTTATATTTGCTTCGACAAAAGACGTTTACGGCCGGTTTGCAGATAATTATTCCGAGGTGCCGGAAGATTGCCCGACAATCTACGCCGGACAGTCGGCACTCGAATGGTCAAAGCTGATCGCCGAGCAATACGTTGCTTATTACGGGAATCTGCGTAACTTTCGCTCGTGCATCCTCCGTCTCTCGACCGTCTATGCACCGCCGAGCCACGATAATACGCCGAATTTTGTCGGCTACTACGCCGATGCCATAAACAAAGGCGAACGCCTCGCCCTGCCTGGTGGCGGCAGGCCAAAACGCGATCTGCTACACGTAGATGACCTCTCAAAGGCAATTTCCGCCTTCAACGAATCAGTCATCCGCCACGGCCTCTACAACATCGGCGGAGGCCGGCAGAATGCACTTTCGCTAAGCGAATTGGTCGCTAAAATGGAAGAAGTATCGGGTTTGCAAGCGGTGATGGACGAGGACACCGAGATTCCCGCACCGACGCCACTTAATTATGTGACAGACCTAAGTTTGATCTCGCAGGAATTAGGCTGGAAACCCGAGATTGGCTTGAATGAGGGGTTGAAAGAGCTTTTTTAACAGCGGATTGACACGGATCTAACAGATTTTCTTTAATCCGTGTGAATCTGTGTAAATCCGTTGTTTCTTCCTATGAAAATACTAGTCCGTGGAACAAATTGGATCGGTGATGCCGTTATGTCCGTGCCCGCCTTACGCGAGCTGCGGCGGATATTTCCTGATGCTCAGATCACGCTGCATACGCGTTCGTGGGCGGATGGGTTGTTTCGGGATGTGGATTTTATTGATGATCTGGTTACTTTTGATAAGCACAAATGGAAGATCAAGGACGTTTACGATAATACGCAGTTTTTGAAGGAAGACGGATATGATCTCGCCGTTGTGTTTCCGAACTCTTTCGAATCCGCTCTGACAACCTATCTAACCCGTATTCCGCGACGTTTTGGCTACAACAAAGACCTCCGCGGGCTGTTGTTGACCGATCCGATCGCCGTCCCCGAATGGAAGAGCCGTCGTCACGAGGTTTACTACTATTTGAATCTGATAGCGGCTGTTGAAAAGAAGATGCTGGGACGCGAGACGGTTGGCTCGTTTGAGCCGGACATTTCACTCGGAATTTCTGAGGAACGAACGTACAACGCTCAGTCTGCTCTAGCCGAAAACGGTGTTGATATGCTGCGGCCAACTGTCGCCCTGGGCGTCGGTTCAACCAATTCCTTGGCAAAAAGATGGCCGTTTGGCAATTTCGCTAAGCTCAATGATCGCTTGCAGATAGAACTAAATGCTAATGTAATACTTATAGGCTCAAATGGAGACTCTGAGGTTGCTGGAATGGTCGTATCTGAGGCAAAACACAAACCGATCAACCTCACCGGCAAGACCGATATCGGAGAAGCAGCCGCAATTCTAAGTGCCGTCGATCTGATGATCTCAAACGACATGGGCCTCGCTCACATTGCTCCGGCCGTCGGGACGCAAACCATCGCGATATTCGGCCCGACAAACCCTGAAACGACCCGTGCGTTCTCGCCATTATCAGAAGTGATCAGAAAACCTGTAGAATGTTCTCCGTGCATGCTGCGCGAATGTCCGATCGACCATCGCTGCATGAACTGGGTCACGGTAGACGAGGTATTTGAGGCCGCAAAACTTAGACTCATCCCTGATGAAGACGATCTTTATGAAGAAACCGGCAGTATTTCTTGACCGAGACGGCACGCTGATCGAGGAAGTGAATTACCTTTCCCGCGTCGAGGATCTGCGCCTGTTTTCTTACACCGCAGAGTCGGTCAAGTTATTGAAAGAACAGGGCTTCTGGGTGATCGTAGTGACAAATCAGTCCGGCATAGGCCGTGGCATCTATTCCGAGGCTGATATGCACTCGGTCCACGAGGCGATTCAGGCTGAACTCGGCGGGGCGATAGACGCATTCTATTTTTGCCCGCATTTGCCTGACGAAGGCTGCAAATGCCGGAAGCCCGGCCTCGGTATGATCGAGGCTGCAATGGCCGAATTTGAGATAGATCTCGAGAACTCGTGGATGATCGGGGATAAGAAACTCGATATAGAGACCGGACAAGCCGCGACGGTGTCAACATCCTTGGTTTCAACGGGTTACGGTAGCGAACATAAGGCTGTACTCGAAATGCCACCCACGCTTTTCGCCGCAGATCTGGGCGAGGCCGTACAGCACATCGTCGGTTTAGTTCCGACCAAAATCGTCGTCTAGTCGCACAATATCGTCCTCTCCGAAGTAATCACCAGTCTGCACCTCGATAAAAACAAGCAATTCTGCCTCGTCCGGATTCTCCACACGGTGAGCGTCGCCGCGTGCGATATCGACCGCGTCGCCTGATTTTACTATGATTTCGGTGCCGTTTAATGTTACTTTAGCTGTACCATTTGCGACGTACCAGTGTTCGGCCCGACGCGAATGTTGCTGATAGCTCAGCCGTTTTCCCGGCAGTACCTCGATCCTTTTAACTTTGTAATTATCGCCCTCGTCCAGCACGGTAAAGGTGCCCCAAGGGCGTTGGTCGAATTTTGGTGAATTCTCGCTCATAGATTGATGACCAGTTTAGACGAAAAGGCCGTTCCAGCCAACGACAAGCAGATGCAAAGCCTGCAAACGCTGATCATTGGGCGTTTGATGGTTATCTTTCTTCTTTTGGTGACCAGCTGGTTCTGGTACAGCGGCACCCTAAAGCTGTCGTTCGATACCTTTCCGCAAGGTCTTTTCCTCGTCTTCATCATCTCGGTCGGGCTGACGATAATATATTTTTTCCTGCTGAGGCTCAGTAAGAACTTTGCGTGGCAATTACGAATACAATTCTTGCTCGATGCTCTGCTGATCACGTGGCTCCTTTGGCGAACTGGCGACCTCTCATCGCCATACATAACCCTTTATATTGTATTGATCAGTGTCGCGAGCTTCTATTTGCGGCCGCTCGCGACGCTTTTGATGGCGGCGATCTGTGCTCTTCTGTTTGTGACGCTCTCGGTTTTGACATTCTATGCCGTGATCGAGTCGTCAGGAACTCCACAGGCTGCTAGTAAGGCCATTCAGATAATCAGCTTTCATATTGTGGCATTGTTGGTCGTGGGTTTGCTTGCATCACGACTTTCAGATCGCCGGATGTCAGGCATCGAACTCGAAGAAACTGCAAAAAGTCTTGCCAGCCTTCGAGCTCTCCACGAACGCATCGTAGAATCGATCCGCTCCGGACTCGTCACGACTGATCTCGACGGCAATATATATACGTTCAACGCGGCTGCGACTGAGATCACAGGCTACATGCCCGAGCAGATGCTCGGCAAGACGATAGAGGAGCTTTTTGGCGACATTCGCGAACAGATCGATCTGTCACTCTCTGCCGCGGGCGATGGTGAACCGCTGCCAAGGTTTGAGACCGATCTGCTGACGCCGGATGGGTTTGCGGTGCGAATAGGCTTTAGCGTATCGCTACTTTTCTCCGAAACGCAGGAGGCGACGGGGTTGATCATTACATTTCAGGACCTAACGGAAATACGCTCGATGGAGGAAAGCGTAAGGCGAAAAGACCGAATGGCGGCGGTCGGGCGTGTTGCGGCCGGATTGGCCCACGAGATCCGCAATCCGCTCGGAGCGATGCGCGGGGCGATACAGGTTCTGGATTCTGACACGCCGAAAGAATCACGTCAGGCTGGGCTGATGGACATTATCCTCAAGGAATCTGACCGGCTGAACAGCATCATCACCAATTTCCTCGGCTATGCACGTCCGGCGGCGGTGGATTTTGCGGAGACCAAGATCGCAGAAACGATCACCGATACGCTGACACTACTGAAACACAGCCCGGATGTTCGTGAACATCACGAGTTAGTGTCTGAAATCGCCGACGAAACGATCGTCATCAGTGCGGACGCCGCTCAGCTGAAGCAGATCTTCTGGAATCTCGCTCGAAATGCGATGCAGGCGATGCCCGACGGCGGCAAACTGAGGGTGGCCATGTTGTCGATCCCGAACAACCGCATCCGCATCACCTTTGAAGACACGGGCGTCGGAATGTCCCAAGAACAGGTTGAACAGCTATTCGAGCCGTTCTCAAATTCGACCACGGGCGGCACTGGCCTTGGGCTGTCGATCGTTTATCAGATCGTGAAAGATCATAATGGAGTGATCAACGTCCGCAGCCAGGAAGGCGTTGGGACGACGATCACTGTCGAATTGCCCAGGGACAATCGCCGCGTTACTACGCGTATTGCACCGCCGATTCCCGAGACCGAGCCGTCGCGTCTAACTAACTTTCTTAATGTAACGGAAAAAGAAACCGAGGTCTCTTCTTGAATAAAATACGGGAGATTTGTGACAATTCGATAAACAATGTTCAGAGTGCAAGCTTTAGCTTGTTCCTACTCTGGGCATTTACAAGCTAAGGCGTGCACATTCTGAACTAATTCCATGGCAAATATACTGATCGTTGACGACGAGCAAAGCTACCGACAGCTACTCAGCCTTGTATTCGAAGAGCAGGGCAACACAATCCGCACGGCCATGAACGGCCGTCAGGCGCTTGAGGCTCTCGAGGTCGAACCAGCCGACATCATCATCTCCGACGTGAAGATGCCAGATATGGACGGCATCACGATGCTGCGCGCGGTTCGCGAGACGCTGCCGGACATCGGTGTGATATTAATGACCGCGTTTGCGTCGGTTGAGACTGCTCGCGAGGCGTTCAAGCTCGGTGCCGACGATTTTATCCAAAAGCCGTTCGATGTAGAGGAATTAAAGCTCATCGTCCGCAAAACACTCGAAAAGCAGGCACTGATCGATGAAAACAGAGCCTTCAAACGTGCGCAACGCGACAAGGGAAGCGTAAAGAACATCGTCGGCAGCTCGGCGAAGATGAATGCCATCTTCCAGATGATCGAGACGGTTGCCGAGGTGCAATCAACAGTTCTGGTTACCGGCGAGAGCGGAACCGGTAAAGAGCTCGTAGCACGGGCGATCCACGATATGAGCCCGCGGGGTGAAAAACCTTTCGTTTCGATAAATTGTGGTGCGTTTACCGAGACCTTGCTCGAAAGCGAGCTGTTTGGCTATGTAAAAGGTGCGTTCACGGGTGCTAATACCAACCGCAAAGGCCTTTTTGAGGCGGCGCAGGGCGGGACAATATTCTTAGATGAGATCGGCGAAATGTCGCCATCGATGCAGGTGAAGCTCTTGAGAGTGTTGCAGGAACGTCGCGTTCGAGCGGTTGGAGCTCACGAAGAAGTCGCCATCGACGCCCGCGTGATCGCCGCCACAAATCGTGATCTCAAACAAATGACCGAAGAAGGCACGTTCCGCGAAGACCTTTTCTACCGCGTATCGGTCATTCCGATGCATCTGCCGCCGCTGCGTGATCGTGCCGAGGATATTCCTGACCTTATCGCTCATTTCATGACGAAATTCTGCGATCAGACCGGCAAATCGCTCACGGTCGCTCCAAAAACGGCTCAACTGCTCGAAAAATACGCCTGGCACGGCAACGTCCGCGAGCTCGAGCACACCATCGAACGAGCCGTCGCCCTCGAACGCGGCACCGAGATCCAGCCCGAGCAACTGCCCGATCACATCACAAATTACAACCCCGAGCGCATAAGCGCCGATTTTGAATTGCCCGAATCCGGGGTAAACCTAGTTGCCCACCTCGACAACCTCGAAAAGACCTACGTAGTCGAAGCCCTCCGCGCCAGCGGCGGAAGCCAGACAAAAGCGGCAGAGTTGCTGCAAATGCCGGTGCGATCACTGAGACATTTGCTTGATAAGCACAATATAAGAAGTCTGTCGGCCCAGATGAGAAGCTCGGATTGAGTTTTTAGAGTGTATAGGGTTTGTAGAGTTTTTAGAGTTCCAGGTCATGAGTTCGTTTCGAAAATTTGAAGATATTCTCGCGTGGCAGAAGGCCAGAATGTTGACGAAGCGGGTTTACCAAGTTACTCGTCAAGAAGAATTCGCACGCGATTATGGGTTACGAGATCAAATTCGGCGAGCTTCGGTGCCGATAATGGCAAATATCGCCGAGGGGTTTGGTAGGAAGACTAATAAAGAATTTGCAAATTTCCTGGTGATGTCTCACGGGTCGGCTGCCGAAGTTCAATCGCACCTTTACATCGCGCTTGATTTGACCTACATCGACGACGAAACTTTCAAGGAACTGTATGCACTCGTCGACGAGATCTCCCTCATGATAATGGCTCTCTGCCAACACCTGCTCAAGACCGCATAGTCGTCTGGTAGATCACCCGTAATAACGGTTGCTTGACACTTTTTGTCATTTCGCAGTTACAAAAAACTGTTAGATGCTCTTTTTTTGGCGGGGGCTGGCGTCCCCACAATGTCACTACAGTCCCCTAACTCCCTTACTCACAACACTAAGAACTCCACAAACTCTACAAACTCTCTTTGGCACGCCCCTTGTTATTACACCTGTGGCCTGGGAAAGGTACAAGATTTTCTAAAAACTTCAGGAGATTGTGAATTGAACATGAAAAATCAGAAAGGTTTCTCGCTTATCGAACTTCTTATCGTTGTTGTGATCATCGGCATCATCGCCGCTATCGCTATCCCTAACCTGCTTGCAGCACGTCGCAGTGCTAACGAAGGTTCGGCTATCTCGTCGCTCCGTACCGTTCACGGTGCACAGATGACGTATGCTTCGACCTACGGCAGTGGTAACTACGGCACGCTTGCAGCGCTTAGCGGCGCTAGCGTTGGCTTGGTTGACTCGGTTCTCGGTGCTGGTGCAAAGAGCGGTTACGCATTCACCAACACGCCAGTCGCTTTGACCGCGACCACGCCTGCAACCTTCACATTGACGGCAGCCCCACAGACCGCAACGGGTGTGACGGCAACCGGAACGCGCTACTTCGGTATCGCAACGGCTGGTGTTGTGTTCTCGGGTACGGCAGCTATCACCGGAGACGGTACAGCACTTACCGGCGGAACACCACTCAACAACTAGTAACCAAACTAGTTGCTAAAGATCAGAGGCGGCATGAAAATGCCGCCTCTTTTTTCCTTTTGGATCTTTTGCGCTCCGGATCCCGAAGAACCCTTGACGGCTAGATTCAGCGTGAGATGTGATAGTTGCTGCGGGGCCGATCAACGCCGATAGCCTTTCAGACATTCGATGTTTCCTGACATTTATTGTCAGCGTCCCGCTACCAAAATCTGTGATTTAGGGCAAAGACATCTACTCTGATACTCGCTCGGTACATGTCACGATCGTTGTAAGGTCCAGTAATAGCAACAGTTATGGGACTTTTCTATGACTCCGTTCGAGTGGCACGGGTCTTGTATCAATAGCAGTGGCCTGGGAAAGGTACAAAGATTTCTAAAACTTCAGGAGATTGTGAATTGAACATGAAAAATCAGAAAGGTTTCTCGCTTATCGAACTGCTTATCGTTGTTGTGATCATCGGCATCATCGCCGCTATCGCCATCCCTAACCTGCTTGCAGCACGTCGCAGTGCTAACGAGGGTTCGGCTATCTCGTCGCTCCGTACCGTTCACGGTGCACAGATGACGTATGCTTCGACCTACGGCAGTGGTAACTACGGAACGCTTGCAGCACTTAGCGGTGCCAGCGTTGGCTTGGTTGACTCGGTTCTCGGTGCTGGTGCAAAGAGCGGTTACGCATTCACCAACACGCCAGTCGCTTTGACCGCGACCACACCGGCAACATTTACATTGACGGCAGCTCCACAGACCGCGACGGGTGTGACGGCAACCGGAACGCGTTACTTCGGTATCGCAACGGCTGGTGTCGTGTTCTCGGATACGGCAGCTATCACCGGAGACGGTACAGCACTTACCGGCGGAACACCACTCAACAACTAATAACCTAAGTACCTATCGGTACTTTCCAAGGAGCGGCACTCATCGTGCCGCTCCTTTTTTTTATCATTGCGCTATAATTTTGCTTGTTCGACGCGTGCTGCCGTCGAGAGTGCTAAAACTTTTACAATCTGTTTACCAACGCGAAATGGAAACGTCGACCGCCCGAGTCAATCCGCTTCACAACATCTTTGCGATAGCAAAGAACGCCTTTCGCGAGGCGGTGCGTGACCGTATTCTCTATAATCTGATCGTTTTTGTACTGCTGATAACAGTGAGTGCGATCTTTCTCGGCGAACTCACGGCTGGAGAAGAGGCGCGAGTCATCGTGAATCTCGGACTAAGTGCGACGCTGGTCTTTGGGACGTTTATCTCGATCTTTGTCGGCGTCAGCCTTGTGTGGAAAGAGATCGAGAAGAAAACGGTCTATTCCATATTCTCGAAACCCGTCGGCCGTGGAGAATTTGTCATCGGCAAGTATCTCGGCCTGTGCGCGACGCTATTTGCTAACTTGGTGGTGATGGGCCTGGGCGTCACGATCGCCCTGCTGTATGTTGGCGGAACGCGGATGATCCCCGGCGTTTGGGCGGCAGTTTTGCTGATCTTTTTTGAGCTGACGATCCTGACCGGCGTTGCGATAATGTTCTCGTCATTCTCGACTCCGGCGCTATCGGCATTGCTAACGTTCTTTGTTTTTATCATCGGCCATTTCAGCGCTTCGCTGCTCGATCTGGCAAAACTGTCGGCTCAGATGCGGCGATCGCTGTATTCACGGGGATCTTTACCTGCTACCAAACCTTTCGCATTTTAGCTTTATCACCGAAACGTCCAATGCGATGATCGCTCCGCCCGCGATGATCGGCGGTGCGGCTCTCTATGCGGTGATCTACGACGCCATATTGCTGGCCGTAACGGTTCTGATATTCAGCCGCCGTAATTTCAAATGACGATGAAGGTGCCCTTTAAGAACATGGTCATTCCGTTCGTCGTGATAGTCGCGGGTTTCGCGGCGATAGTATTCGTCGGTCCGCGGATCGAGGCGGCGAAACCGAAGTTGCCAGAGACCTTTACCGACTCAGACCTGTCGATGAACGGTTCGCGTCTGAAAGGCTACGCCCTCGGGATGGAAGGGCTGCTGGCGGATTGGTACTGGGTCAGGTCGCTGCAATACATCGGCGACAAAATGGTCAGCGCCCCCGATGAAAAGATCGATCTCGACAACCTCAATTCGCTGAATCCGCGGCTGCTATATCCACTCCTAAATAACGCGACCGATCTCGATCCGCATTTTGTCGGAGCGTATTCGTACGGTGCGATAGTCCTGCCGGCGATCGACAAAGAACAGGCGATAGCCCTTGCCACCAAGGGAATAACCAACAATCCGAACGAATGGCGGCTCTATCAGCACCTCGGCTACATCTACTGGCGACTCGGGCAATACGACAAGGCGGCTGAGACCTACGGCAAAGGCTCGGCGGTCGAAGGTGCGTCGCCTTTTATGAAGATAATGGCCGCATCGATGATAAATGACGCCGGAAGCCGTTCGACCGCACGCTCGATCTATCGGCAGATGCTGAGCGAATCGACCGAAGAATCTATCCGCACGACCGCCGAACGGCGTCTGGCGTTTCTCGATTGGCAGGACGAACAGGATGCGATAAACGCCGTCCTCGCCGAATTTCGCGAAAAGAATGGACGATGTGCAAACAGCTTTGGCGAAGTCGCGACGCAGATCTTTCAAAAGAAGTTGCCCGAGGCTCGAACCTTTAATGTCGATGCCGGCAAACGCCTCGTCGATCCGACCGGTGCGCCGTACAAACTCGACCGCGACCAATGCGTCGTGAACGTCGATAGGGAGAAGACAAAATTGCCGATCTAAACAGAAATGGAATACGCGATCGAGATCAAAAATCTTTCGAAGGAATACGAAACAGGCTTTCTCAAGAAGAAACGCGTCCGGGCTCTCGACGATCTGACGCTGAACGTCGCTCCAGGGCAGATCTTCGGATTTCTCGGAGGAAACGGAGCAGGGAAGACCACGACCATCAAGACACTGATGCGTCTGCAATTCCCGACCGAAGGGTCAGCCCGCATCTTGGGCCATGACATTGCAGATGTTTCAATGCACGCCCGAATCGGCTATTGCCCGGAAAATCCGTACTTTTACGATTACCTGACCGCCCGCGAGGTGATGGATTATCTTGGCGAGCTATTTGGGATGAACCGCTCGACGCGTTCGTCGCGAACGGAGGAGCTTTTAACGGCTGTTGGTCTGGAAGAAAAGGATTGGAAAAAGCAGCTACGTAAATATTCAAAAGGAATGCTCCAACGCGTCGGGCTCGCTCAATCGCTGATAAATGACCCGGAGATAGTTTTCCTGGACGAACCAATGTCCGGCCTCGACCCCGTCGGCCGCCGCGAGATCCGCGAGTTGATCGCCGGCCTGCGTGCCAAAGGAAAGACAGTTTTCATGTCGACGCACATCTTGTCGGATATCGAAGCCTTGTGCGACGAAGTCGCCATTCTCCGCCGCGGAAAACTCGCCGCCTCAGGCCGTCTCGACGATCTCCTAATGTCCGACGAAGCCTCGCGTGCGCTGGAAGTAAACATCCACGGCGTCGCCGCCGAATCGATACGCGAGCAGATCGAGTTCATCGCCGGAGCCTCAATAGAACCCCGCCCAAACGGAGCCGTCATCCAGATCCTCGACGAATCCGACATCGATGCAGTGCTCACTATCACCCGCGAATCCGGTGGCCGCCTTGCGTCTATTCACCCTGTAAAACAATCGCTGGAAGAGCTATTCGTGAAAGAAACTTCCTGAGCTGGTGTTCTCCTCTCCGCGAACTCTGTGTCCTACTCGGCGTTCTCTGCGAGGAACGAGCTATTACATAGTCTCATGTAAGTTCCTCGCAGAGCTCACGGAGTGAAGACGCAGAGATCGCGGAGGTCGATTTAAACTTGATAATGATGCTATCAAGTTTTCTGCTTCTCAAGAATAATACTTGACACAAATCTCTGGTTTCCATATACTAGCACTCATAGATCTTGAGTGCTAAGAATTCGCTTTTGCGCTCTCGGTCTAGTTATTTTTATTACTTTATCAGGAGTAAACACTATGGCTACAAACATTACACCTCTTCACGATCGCGTCATCATCAAACGCATCGAAGACAACGTTAACCAGACCGCCGGCGGGCTTTCATCCCCGACACGGCAAAGGAAAAACCGCAAGAAGGCGAAGTGATCGCTGCCGGTGCGGGAAAATATAAAGAAGACGGCACGCGTCAGGCGTTGGACGTCAAAGCAGGCGACCGCGTTCTGTTTGGCAAGTACTCGGGCAGCGAGATCAAACTCGACGGCGACGAATTCATCATCATGCGCGAAGACGAGATCCTCGGCATCATCTCACGCGCGGGAGCCGCTGCATAGCAGCGAGTTCGTAGAGTTCATGGAGTTCGTAGAGTTCATTGAGAACTTCCGGCTCCGAAAACTCAACAAACTCTATTAACTCAAGAAACTTTTTTACGGAGTAAAAATACAATGGCAAAACAAGTTATTCATGGCGAAGAATCACGCGCAGCTATCCTGCGTGGTGTTAATCAGCTCGCGGACGCAGTGAAAGTTACACTGGGGCCGAAAGGGCGTAACGTAGTTATCGACAAAAAATTCGGCTCGCCGACGATCACCAAAGACGGTGTTACGGTCGCGAAAGAGATCGAATTGAAAGACACGCTCGAGAACATGGGCGCACAGATGGTTCGCGAAGTCGCTTCGAAAACCAGCGACGTAGCCGGTGACGGCACGACGACCGCGACGGTTCTGGCACAGGCGATCTTCAAAGAAGGCGTCCGCACAGTTGCTGCCGGTGCAAACCCGATGGCGCTCAAACGCGGTATCGAAAAAGGCAGTCGCAGCCGTAGTTGCTGAGATCCACACGATGGCAAAGCCGGTTTCGGGCGATTCGATCGCACAGGTCGGCACGGTTTCGGCTAACGGCGACAAGACGATCGGCACGATCATCGCTGAGGCGATGGACAAGGTCGGCAAAGACGGCGTTATCACCGTCGAAGAGTCGAAGACGATGGACACGCTTCTCGAAGTCGTCGAGGGCATGCAGTTTGACCGCGGCTATCTTTCGCCGTATTTCGTCACCGACGCCGACCGTATGGAAGCCGTCCTCGACGAGCCTTACATCCTGATCAACGAGAAAAAGATCTCGAACATGCGCGACCTGCTTCCTATTCTTGAGCAGGTAGCAAAAATGGGCCGTCCGATGCTCATCATCGCTGAAGACGTTGACGGCGAAGCACTCGCAACCCTGGTTGTGAACAAGCTCCGCGGCACGCTCAACGTTGCTGCTGTCAAAGCACCTGGCTTCGGCGACCGCCGCAAGGCAATGCTCGAAGACATCGCGGTCCTCACGGGCGGCAAGGTCATCAGCGAAGATCTCGGCATCAAGCTCGAGACCATCACTCTCGAAGACCTCGGCAAAGCCAAGAAAGTTACCATCGACAAGGAAAACACAACCATCGTCGAGGGCAACGGTTCGGGCGAGGCCATTGACGGACGCATCAAAACCATCCGCAACCAGATCGAGGACACGAGCAGCGACTATGACCGTGAGAAGCTCCAGGAGCGTCTTGCTAAATTGGTCGGCGGCGTAGCCGTGATCAAGGTCGGTGCCGCTACCGAGACCGAGATGAAGGAAAAGAAGGCACGCGTCGAAGACGCAATGCACGCAACCCGTGCTGCTGTCGAAGAAGGCATCGTGGCCGGCGGCGGAGTCGCTCTGGTCCGTGCTTCGAAGGTTCTCGACAACTTCAACACCGAGTCGGAAGATTCGGACGAGCTGATCGGCGTGACCATCGTTCGCCGTGCTCTCGAAGAGCCGCTTCGCCAGATCGCCGGTAACGCCGGTATGGAAGGCGCGGTCGTCGTGGGCAAGGTCCGCGAGGGCAGCGACAGCTTTGGCTTTAACGCAGCGACCGAGAAGTACGAAGACCTCGTCGCGGCCGGCGTCATCGACCCTGCAAAGGTAACGCGTACCGCTCTCCAGAACGCAGCCTCGATCGCCGGCCTCATGCTGACGACCGAAGCCATGATCGCCGACGTCCAGGACGACAAGGGCGGCGACCACGGCATGGGCGGCATGGGCGGCGGCATGGG
Source organism: Acidobacteriota bacterium (assembly GCA_016718135.1). Taxonomy (GTDB): domain Bacteria; phylum Acidobacteriota; class Blastocatellia; order Pyrinomonadales; family Pyrinomonadaceae; genus OLB17. Next base: position 299,258 of record JADKEF010000001.1, read on the forward strand.
CGGCATGGGCATGGGAATGTAAACGGATCGCGGACGCTCTTGGCCGCCCGTCAGTTCCGGGAGCAATAGCGACCGGGCCATTCAACTCAACCGTCGATCAACTGACAGAAAGGCTTCGTCTCAACATGACGAGGCCTTTTTCTTGTTCCGTGCTAACATTTCCTTCGTATGGAGTCGGAGTTCAAAACCATTCTTGACAAGGTACGAGCTGCGGCGGAAGAACGCATCATCTTTTTTACCGCACGCGATCCGACAAATGTCGCGGCCCGAGAGGATGATCTCGAGACTGGACATTCGTGCCGTCATTTTCGAGGGCGAAGTGATCGAGGATTATCCCGAAGATCAACGTGGGCACAGTTGCCTGATGCTCGGTTTTGATGCTGTGGACCGCCCGATACATCTTGTTTGTTCGCCAAAAAACGAGTATCTTGCAATTATCACGGCATATTTGCCGTATGAGGATGAATGGTCGGAGGACTTTCGATCAAGGGAATAAAAATATGGAATGCATGTATTGCAAAGGAAAAATGGAACCCGGATTTGCGCCGTTCCACATCGACCGTAAAGGCTATCACCTTGTCTTTGACAAGGTCCCGGCCTTAGTCTGCCAGCAATGCGGCGAAGTCTATTTCGACGAACCACAAGTGGACTCGATCCAAAACGCCATTGTTGCTGTCGATGCCCAAACCGAGCTGATCGCCGCGTGACCTGACCGGGCACTTTCTCCTTTATCCTTCAGCCTTTATCCTTTTTCGGGCGGCGGCATGGGCGGCATGGGTATGGGAATGTAAATTTCCACGACGCGAGCCCCACAGCTTGCTACGAACTGCGGTTTAGTTCGCACGTAAACGAAAAGGCTTCGTCTAGAAATAGGCGGAGCCTTTTCACTATCATCGGAGCAGAGAGAAACAAGATATGATTCCTGATATTTCAGCGGTTACAGGCCTTATTTCGGCGGTCAAGACAATGAAGGATCTCTCATCGTCTTTAGAACAAATGAAAACAGACGACGCGGTTCGGAATAAAGCCGCGGAGTTGAACTTTCAATAATTGACTTACAGAATTTCGCAATGGCCGTCCAGGCTCAGAATCAAGAACTTCTAAGTACAAATTCTGCCTTGCAAAGCAGGTCGAGGAAATGGCTCGATGGGATGAGGAAATTGGCCGCTATGAACTGACAACACTTGCAGATGGTGTTTACGTTTATAAATGCAGGGCTGCTGACAGGCCGGACGAATTAGAAATTCCTCTTTGCGTCAACTGCTTTGGTAATAGGAAAAGATCGGTGTTACAACGAGGCGTGAAAACTATTCACGGAACTGCTTACGACTGCCCCAATTGCAAAACCGAGATTACAGACCATTCTGACAGGTCTGCCTTGCAGAGCAGTTTCAGGATGTAGTTATTATCGAATCACTTAAGGATGGGGTCCGATCTCAAGGGTCGACCGCCCTTGTCCACGAAGGTGACGCTCGAATTTGCCACTTTCGCGTCGTAGGGCCAGGCGATTTTGAACGAAGTACGGGAACGAGGGGCAAGCTGCGTGACCGTTAAATAACCATCCTCAGTAGCAAGAAACTCCCCATTCTTATCAACAAGTCGGGCAATGACTCTCACGAATTCCAGATCCTCGTTGAATCATTCATCACTTCGCCTTCAAGATAAGTCATAAAGAGCTGTCAGTTTTCATCTTGGGTTGGCTGTAGCTCAAGATCCGTTCGCCGCTATCGGTTTGGGTCGATTTTGAATTAGGAAAACTGCACCCAACAATTACGAAGAGTATTACTAACCAAGGAAAGTGGCGCATAGTGTTCAGGATATTAGCACACAATCTCTCGCGACATGTACATCGGGTTTGAGCTGCAATCTACCTTGTTCGAATTGCAGTCTAACCCCAAAAGTGTTGACCCCGAACTTCCTATGACCGAATATCGTTATCGCATCCGTTCATTTCTTCTTTTTCTTCTGTGGGGGCTTCTGATCGGGTGATGCATCGATGCTGTAAATCTCACCTCCAAGAATATGTTTGAACTCAACGTTGAATGTCTTCATTGCTGGATTATGACGAGTTAGCACCTTATATGGGGACGTTTGCCCCGGCAAGAGAGGATTGTATTCGATTAAAGCCGAATCGCTTGTTACAAAACTTCCGTTGCCGTCATAATGTGTAACCACTGCCTGCACCGCCTCAAGGCTTGCACCAGATATGTTTTGGACCTGCCCCTCGACTGTGACAAAACTGTACTCAATAGTGCCTTTCTTTGAAAGAACTTTTAGCTCCGGAGAACTCGATTTCGATGATGTCGGATCGGAGGAACCAGCATTGCGCGGCGGAACACATCCAAGTCCTACACAGATCAGCAAGCCAAGCGGGAGCAGGAGGCTTATGATCAAGCCCGATCGATGATGAATCCACAGTTCTGACATTTGTAAACCTTACGATTACTCAATAAAAGCCAACCAAGCAACCCGCCAACCAGCGAGCCAACTCCTACTACTACGGTAAATATGAACACCATCCCAAAGCCGATGGCGTCCAGCTTCTTCTGCGTCCGACCGAGCCGATGGCATAGATGCCGTCCCCATTATAGTTGATACGAACGTCAGAGCTGCCAAGGCCATTCCTAGAAACGAAGGCACAAAGATGCCGCCGATCACACGAACGATGTCTCCGAACTTGCCGACCTTTGTCGCGGTCATTGATGCTGTCGTTTTGCACGCACTACAGTCTAGTCGAATCTGATCGATTGTTGAGGTGATTATCGGGGCAGTCGGCGACGAAATCCGCGTCGCGGGAGAGCCACATTTCCAGCAGAACTTCATGTTGTCCGAAACGCGGGAGCCGCATTTCTCACAATCGAAAAACATAGGGATACTTAGGTATTGGGAAGTATCCGCCAGAACGTTTGTAATGTCAACAGGAAAGAAATAGGGTCAGGCCTTCGATATTACGATTCTCCTCGGGGTATGACTAGACTGAATAATTGTCTGCGATGAATTTCCTGCGAAGGCTCGGGGGAGTCTGGGGAATAGAATTGAGAATTACGAATTACGAATTACGAATTACGAATTAGGGAGAGGAGCGGCCGTTCGAATTAGGGGCGGGAACAAAAATGAAAGCCGCAAGCATTACGCTCGCGGCTTTTTGACTTGGGCTGAGAGGCCCGGGTGACCTTCGAGTCTGAAAAAGGACTACATCGGGAACACGTTCGCTACACCGTCGGCGCATTCGGAATACGCGATCTGACTTCCCAATTGTGCAGGACCAGGTTCGTATCGCAGCACTCCTTCGGTTCTGATACAGAAGTTTCGCGTTCCAGTTTGACCTACACCGGAGGTCGTCGTAGGGGTGGCGCTGAATGAGAATGTGCCCGGAGCCGTTGCGGTCGGTGCGTTCGCGGTAATGGCGAAAGTATAGCCGCTTTTGGAGCCCGAACCGAGCACCGAGTCGATAAGACTGGTGGATTGCAGATCGGCAAAGGCGGCGGCATAGCTGCCCGATCCGTGGGTCGATGCGTAGGTCATCTGGGCGCCGTGCAGGGTTCGCATGGCGGAAATGGCCGCACCTTCGTTGGCACTTCGGCGCGATGCGAGTAAGTTCGGTATCGCGATCGCGGCGATGATACCGATGATGACGACGACGATGAGAAGTTCGATAAGCGAGAATCCTTTTTGTGATTTCATGGCGGGGTGCAAAGCTCCTGTTTTTGATCTTCTGGCCGTGCTAACTTCGCACAAACTCGTACAAAATACTTCAAACAGCGTGCCGTAGTACTCCACCGTCGTGGCGAGCTATCTAAAGCACTGTGAAAAACACCACTTATCGCCTCACGGCCCGGCCTACAAACGAAATACAGCGGGCAGCCAATGCTACCCATATTGACAAGAATTGTCACCGTAACACGGTGTTAGCACAATATCCGACACCCAATCGTGCAACCCCGGAGCCCGGCTCGTGAGCGTTTTTGCGAACGGGCATCGGGCGACAACGCCTTTTTTTTCAACGCACGGAGGCATAGCCTCCGGGATCATATTGGGCCATACGACGGCGAGGCATAGCAATCGCCGCACTGCGGTGGGGCGTAGCCGGGGTTGTTGTCACAGATCGTCAAGCGGTGGGGTATTCATGGTGCGGGTCGGATATATCAGGCGACCGTATTTAGAATATGAAACGAACATTTATTGTATTTGCACTGTTGGCCTTTGGGGGCGTGTTTTCGGGGGACTGCCTGGCGCAGACGGCGAGCCCGGCGCCTGCACCGTCGGGGGACGACTTTCCGGCGGTTCAGGAGTTTTTGTTGACGTCAGCCGCCACGGACTTTTATGAGAACCAGCCGCCCTTTCCTTCGCAGTTTCGAAAGGTGCGGATCGGCCGCGTTGGCAAAAACAAAAAAGACGCACTGTACACGCTCTGCGGAGAATTTCTCGCTCCGGCCGAGGGCAGTAAGCCAAAATGGACCAGCTTTGCCACCGTTAAGACCTCAGGATACGAGCAATACCTCGGTTCAAGCACGACCTACTGCACGAACTCAAAGATCATCTGGCACAAAACCGGCGACCTCTCCGCCACCCTCCAAAAACGCCTCGACGCGCTCAAGAAGTAGAGTTTGGAGAGTCGGGAGAGTGGGGACAGGTACTCAAGATGGATGAAGCGATCAGACAAGAAATTCTGGCTATGAGTCGAACGGCTCATAGTTTGACCGAAGAGTCGTACCAGCAAAGCCCTTCGACACGCGGCGATTCGGGGTGGAACGAAAAGCAACGAATTCTCCTCGCGGACATGGCTCTTCATCTGCTGCAAACAGCTCTAAAAGAGGGCGAACTCTCGGAGGAAGGTTTGAAACGAAACCTGTTTTCGATCCTGACTATTGCGGACCAGTTCGTTCATGACCACGATCTGAAAACGTTCGCGGACGAGTTGTACTCCTCTTAATGCCTGAGCCTCCTAATACACCGATTAGGGCTTCGATCTAAATCTAGCCGCTAAAACCAGTTGGTAAGTATGCCCGCCCAAGCGGGCTGAGGCAAGGCCTTCGATACTACGATCCTTATAATAGGATCAAGGTCGTAATTCAAAGGCCTGAGCCTTAGTTCTCTTAGCTCCTCTTATGGCAGGACACGCACGTGACCGCATCCGGAACCTTTGAATCGGGCCGGTTCGCCTTGATCTGAATATGGCACGAGTCGCACGCCTGGTGAAACGCCAGCTGGTTCGTAAGCGTCGTTATGGTTGTGCTGCCCGCATCCTTTGTCTCAGGGATAGCCGCCAATAGCTTTGGCGTCTCGCCTTTTCGCGCGTGACAGTCATGACACTTTGCAACCGCGGCTCCCTTTGGATCCTTCGAGAACAGATCCATTGTAAGAGTCGTCGTACGGTCGGCAGGCCAGACTGTCTTAAGTGGCGGGTGCTTGGCCGCTTCGGATGCCGGCTGCGAAACATGGTGGCATTCGATGCAGCGTATCGGCCCGTCAACAGTATACTCACCGCTGTTGTGCTTTACATGATTAAAGGTTACGGTCCCGACCTTTGATTCTTTGGCTAGAATTATCACCTCGGGAACACCTTGTTTGGGCGGCTCAGCCGTCTTCTGCACTATTTGAGCATCTTGCCGAATGCTATAAAATCCGGCAAACGCTCCTACCACTGAGATCACGATAGTTAATGTTCTGATCGAACTTCTCATTTCGGATCACCTCCTTCTAAGGTTTGCATATCACAATTCTTCAGGAGGATTCTGTGATGCTGCTCACATCTCGGCGGAATAGTTCCTGCGCAGTAAGCACGTGACCGCTACGGTCGGGCAAATAGCCCGACCGCAGTCTTGGTAACCAGGGCTATTGACAAAAATACAAATGAGAGTATGGTGAGGCTACCGACCTTAGTTCCCAGCACGTATCTTCCACGATTTGGAAGTGGCATTGCGCTTTTCTCTCCAACCAATGACCCTTTTTGACTCCAAATCTCGTTTAGTCAGGTAGAGAACAAAATTTGGGTGGGTGGTTGCCGGACCTGAGCGGGGCAACTACCCGAGCAAAGCCCCTCTTGCTCCGTGCTCGATCGGAAAATATTGGAGGAAACTACTATGAGACGAGTTTGTATCAGCATCTTTTTTGTATGCCTTTTTGCGGTTGGAGCGATGGCACAGACCACACCACCGGCAACGACGACCGGTGCAGTGACACGTGTGACCTATTTTGACGTGCTGCCGGGAAAGACGACGGACTTTGTAAACTTCATTCGTGCTAACGCGATGCCGCTGATGGAAGAGCAGAAGAAGCAAGGCCTGATCCTTAGCTATGGCTATTTCACCAAGCCAACGACCGAGGGGCCGGGCGATTGGGATCTGGGATTGCTTGTCACGTACGCGAACTATGCGGACGCGGTCGATTTTAGTGCCGATAGAAACGCGAAATTCGACGCTATCTCCCTTAAGCATTACGGCACGGCCGATGCCAGGACGAAGACAAATGATTCGACCATCGCAATGCGTACCATCACCCAGACGATGCTCGTCAGAGCGTTGACATTTAATCCGATGCCGAAGTAGTTTTCTTTTCGGTGCAGGGAATCTGCAGAGACAAAAAAGAACGGCGGGCCCGGGCCCGCCGTTCTTTCGTCAGAGAAGTCTCGTCGCTCTAGTTATTCAGAGGTGACATGTCGGCAGCGATATCGCATGGCGCGGGGCCCCAGCCGGCCGTACCGTTGCTCACCCTTGTGTTGACCACACCGGCCGTGGCGACCGTGAAATCACGCGTCCCGGTCGCGGCAACTCCGGTCGATGTAAGCGGAAACGACTGAGCGAGATGACACGCCGGTGAGGTTGCTGTTCGAGCGACCGAGTGGCCCGCAAATGTGTAGCCGCTCTTATTACCGGTAGCAAGTGACGAGTCAATTATATTCACCGAACCCAGGACCGTGAATGAATTGATAACAAATGGGATGCCGGCAAAATTGCCATCGCCGTAAGTGGACGCATAGGTCGCCTGTGCAGCGTGATAGGCACGCATCGACGAGATAGCTGAGCCCTCATTGGCCGAACGCCGCGATGCGAGAAGATTTGGGATCGCGATGGCTGCAATAATTCCGATGATCACGACGACGATAAGCAGTTCGATAAGCGAGAAGCCTTTTTGATTTTTCATTATTTCCGAGAGTGTTCTCCTATAATTTTGCCGTGCGTAAAGACCGGTCTGAGTTGGCTAATTCAATTCACGTGCCGCAATGCCGCAAGAGGAATGGTATTCGACGGAATTGTTGTGTGTACTAGACTTAAGCAGATCTCAGGTAGTGCAAGGCTCGAGCCGGGCATACATTGAATCGCCATTACTGGCAAAGTTTGTTACTGAAATGCCAGATTATGTGAGGCTTGTGCGGACGGGAGGGACAAGACAGGCTGGCTACTTTCGGGAGACACGAAAAGACGACCGAGTCCGGATCGATCGCAGTAGACATGGATTGCGTGAGGGTTTAGCTCGAAGCCCGGCGGTTGCCTTGCTCTTCGATGAAGAATCCAACCAGGGATGCGGCCATGACAATAACGCCGACGAACGCCAGAATTCTCGGGGCACCGAATATGCCGAGGAAAAAGAGAAGACAACCGACAAGCACGAATAGCATTCCAACGCGTCCAGCGAGCTTTGACATTCCGGTGGAGTTTTCCATAAGGAAAAGATACCAGAATTTGGGGCTCGACGCCAAAAGGACCTATGCGAGACGCTTAATGTCATCGTCTGCAGCTCGCTCATACCAGCAGCGGGTGCAGAATATTCGGGTGCGTCTCTCCTGGACCGAGGTATCGGCCGAGGCGGGAAGGCGTTCGGCCAGCATCTTTTGTTCGTCGGACAGCTCATCCCACCGCTTCATTTTTCGGGAGGTGCATCGCGGGCACATTTTTTCGCAGGCACGGTCCATTTGGTACAATTTTAACTTATTAGAGCCAATTGCCATCGCTTATGTTTACAGTAAAAGCAGGATATTCCGGCGACATCGAGATCGCCTCAGGCATTGAAAGGGTACGCGAATTTTTTGGGAACGTCGCTAATTTCGCCGACCTGATGCCGGGCGTTCAGCAAGTCCACACTGACGGGAAAGGCGTAGCTCATCTGAAGATACAGGCTGAGATTCCGCTCATCGGGGCGATGCTACAGAGCTTCTCGATCAGGCTCGCCGAGCAATCTGACGACCGTATCCAATGGACCCCGATCCCCGCCGAAGCTCAGAACTTCCTACGATATAGTGCCGACTTTCTTGAAAAGGCGAAGAACAAAACGCTCGTCCACTTCTCGCAGGCAGTCGAACTCCGCCGCAAATCGGGCCGGGATCTCCACTACCTCGCAGGAATGGCTGGCGAGGCAGTCATCAGCAACGAAATGACAAAACGATTCGCTGAAATGGTCCGGATTTTTATTGATCGAGCCAAGGAGAAACTTGAGAAATAGGTATGCTTGTAACCGAAGGGATTGGAGCAGAAATTCGATGATGCCTGTACTAGGTGATCGCCCCACCATCCACGATTACGACTTCGCCGCTCATAAAGCTGTTGCGATCGCTTGTCATAAAGGCGGCGTATTCGGCTAGTTCTTCGGGGCGGCCGACGCGGCCTTTGGCTACCCAGAAATCGTGCATTTGGAGTAGGCGTTCGGGTAAGGTGTGGCCGAGATCGGTGTCGAAGATACCGGCGGCGATGGCGTTTACGGTGATGCCGAAGTTAGCGGCCTCACGTGAGAGGCATTTAGTGAAGCCGATCATCGCGGCTTTCGAAGTCGCGTAATGAACCGAGGTCGGCAGGCTGCGGATCGCACCGACAGAGGTGATATTTAGTATCGACCCGGCACGCTCGCGGATCATCTGTTTATAGAATGGTTTGGTTACCGCGAAGAGACTACTGACATTGGTATCGACGACCCAATCCCAAGATTTATCGGTGGTTGTAGCGAAATTATCGGGCTTGTTTACCGCCGCATTATTGACGAGAACGTTGATCGAACCCCACGCTTCCTTGATTTCGCGGGCGATGTGCTTCATCCCGACCCGATCGGTCACGGACACTTTATACGACAGAGCACGACGGCCATGAGCCTCGATCTTTTTTTTCACTTCCTCGGCGAGGTCTTCGCGGGAATGGTAGTTAAACGCAACATCCGCCCCTTCGCGAGCGAAAACCTCGCAGATAGCCGCACCAATACCACGCGTCCCGCCGGACACAAATGCACGTTTTCCTTCAAGTAAAAGACTCAAGCAGTAACTCCGTTAGCTTTCGAGATAGCAAAATAAAAGGTTAATGAAATCGGGGGATGGTTACAAGTCAGACAGGGTGAATTCGCATCGAAAATCAGGCAGCGGCCTTTGCGGGGACGATATTCGGTGAATTAGGAACCCAAAGGGCGTTGATCTCACGAATGATGTACTCGGTCGAATTCGGCACCGTCATCCCTGCGGTCGCGGCCTTCATCATCGAATATCGCGAGGTGTCGGCGACAAGATTTCTGATAGTGGGGACGATATCAGTACTGTGTCTAAGCAGCATTCCGGCACCACGTTGTTCCAACATTGTTACTGTTCCCGCCTCCTGCGGCATCGGCGGCGTGGTCGCATCGGCGATTATCGGCAGACGGCAAGCGAGAGCTTCGAATGTGGTCAGGCCGCCTAGCTTCGAGACCATTACGTTTGCCGACTGCATCAGCTTTTCTATTTCATTGGAATAGCCGATGACCTTGATGGGAAACTTCGCAGTCTTAGCGATCGCCTCGGCTTCGAGCCTCAATTCTTCATTCTTTCCTGCGAGGAAGATCGCCTGGACATCGAGCTCACCGCGTGCAAATTCTCGAAAGATCTGAGGAATATTGCCACCGCCAACCCAACCTGCGTTGACAAACACGGTGAACTTGTCCGGATCTAGCCCATACGCACGTCGCGCGGTCTGAGCGTCAGCTTCGTTGACCTCATGAAACTTTGGATCGACCGGCATTCCCGAGATCTTGATCTTGTCCGGAACTATGCCATAGTCGACCAGTTGGCGTTTGGCATCTTCATTGGCGACCAGATAGAGCGAAACTTCGTCACAGGCCCACCCTTTCCAGAATCCGTAGCAAGGATCGGTCACGACAGTCACAAGCGGAATCTGATGAGCCAGATTCAGCTCCTTAAGAACTCTAGCAAAAATATGCTGTGTCAGAGGATGGACACTGACCACGATATGCGGACACCACTTCTCGAAAGAATCGCGGCAAAACCCGATGCAGCGTTTCATGAAAAATTCTCGTGTCTCGGGCCTGATCTTATTGACCGCCCAATAGAGATATTTCATCCAATGCTGCTTGTTCTTCAGCGTCCAGTTGTAAAGATTCACGAGCTTTTCGGTGATGTGGGGCGATTCCTCGACCGCCTTGATAGTACGAACCACCGCCGACTCACCCTTCCAAAAACGCTGAATACCATTAGAAATATTCAACGCCGCCGACCGGTGCCCACCACCGGTATCGGAGGAAATGATAAGGATCTTTGGAGTGTTTGACGACATCAATAAATCGAAAGGACTACGCTTTCAAAGCAACCTCGCGAGCTGCCGAAAAACCTGCATTCTTCGCAGCCTTTTTCATCTGGCCCTCGAGCCGTTTGATGTTTATCAAATGCCCAGGGTTGAGCGGCAGCGACGGGTAGAAGCAGTTCGATTCGTGGGTGCAATAGCATCCGTCGGCCACCTCGACTCGACGTTGTTTCATCTCGTTGGATTTCCAGGCGGCCTGAAAATCCCAATCGTAGTCACGCAGATTGAGCACGTCAGCTTTGTTCTCGCACGACGAAAGTACTCCGTTATCGTAGATCACGGCACCGGCCGAACCGGCGTAGCACTTGAGCTGAGCTTTCTCTTCTTCCTTGGTTTTCGCGATGATATCGTGCATATAGATATCTACCGCGGCCTTGAAAAAGCCAGATTTGCCGCCGTAATTATTCTTCAAAGCGGCACTCTTCGTATCGTCGAGGATCATCTGCGAGAGCTGCTGATAACGGCGATGATCAAATTCCAATTCGATCGGATCAGCCGACGGCGGGCGAATGTAATTGATATTCACCTTGTCCGGCTTGAGATCGTTCTTAAGGAAATCGTACCAATCGAAGATGGTGTCCTCATTCGAATGCATCACGCAGGTGCAGGTCTGAATGTCGAGCTTGGGATACTGCTCTTTCTTCATCTGCTGCAAAGTGCGGGCAGTATGGATCGCCTTGTCCCAACTACCTTCTTTGCGGCGGATCTTCTCGTGAGCATCTTTCATCCCGTCAATGCCGAGTGCGACCGAGACATTCAGCTTAGGACACTCGTCCATGATGCGGGCCACATCCGGGAAAATTCGCGGATGTATCTGGCCGTTCGACATCAGATAAACGCTGTCAAGCTTGTTGTTTTCGTAAAAGGACCGAACGATCTCAGGCAGATCCTTTCGCGTGAATGGCTCGCCACCCGCAAGCACGAGCACGCCAAGATTCCCGCCGAGCGTCTCCGAGATCTTTGCGATCTCATCTGCTTTCATCTGCAATTTCTTACGCGGACGGTCATCGAGTTCCTCCGTAAAGAAGCAGTGCGTACACCGCATATCACAAACGCTCGTAACCAATATGTTCAAAAACACGGGCGAGATTGGCTTTCCAACCAAAATACTCGCGTAGCGTTTGAAGATCTCTTTTGTAGCAAAATCCATTTTGATATCTCTTATAAAATCGGCGTATCACGGTCCACCAATCACAATTCTCTGCCCTCAACAATACCCTATTTTCGGGCATTTCAGCAATAAGACTGAACGCGTTAAGATGTTCGTATGTTCCGCAGAGTTTACCTCGATAATAGTGCGACAACTGCGATCGACCCGGAGGTGCTCGATGAGATGATGCCGTATCTGACCGATGAATTTGGCAATGCTTCGAGCATCCATCATTTTGGCCAGGTGACGCGTTCGGCAGTTGATACAGCGAGACATCAGGTCGCGGGAATGCTGAATGCTCGTCCGAATGAGATCGTGTTCACATCGGGGGGAACGGAATCAAACAATCTGGCTATTCGCGGGCTGATCGAAGCCAACGGTAAACACGGCAACCACATCATCATCTCCGCGATCGAACATCCAGCGGTCAAAAATGTGGTCGAAGACCTCGAAGAACGCGATTTTCGGGCAACGTATCTACCCGTTTACGAAGATGGCGTTGTGAGCCTAAACGATGTCGAAGCCGCGATCACTGAGGACACGATCCTTATTTCCGTCATGGCTGCTAATAACGAGATCGGCACCCTCCAACCGATAGCCGAGATCGGTCGACTAGTCAGAAATCTTAGGGAAAGCGGGCAAAAGATTTGGTTTCATACGGATGCGGTTCAGGCGGCCGGGAAAATGCGATTGGATGTCGAAGTGATCGGCTGCGATCTGCTCTCGATCTCGGGGCACAAGATACACGCCCCGAAAGGCATCGGAGCTTTGTACATTCGTCGCGGTGTCCGCCTTCATCCGCAAAACATCGGCGGTCGCCAGGAACGCGAACGGCGAGGCGGAACCGAGCCAGTTGCGCAGATCGTCGCACTCGGCAAGGCGTGCGAGATCGCGGAGAGGGAACTCGGGACAGCTCCGGAACATCTCAAGGCCCTTCGCGATGCGCTCGAAGGCCGAATCGGCGAGATGATCGCGGACATTACCTTCAACGGCAGTCGCGAACACCGCCTCCCAAATATCTCCAACATCTCATTCCACGGCGTCGAAGGCGAGGGTGTCTTGATCAATCTCGACATGCAGGGAATCGCCGTATCGACCGGCTCGGCCTGCTCCTCCGGCTCCCTAGAACCTTCCCCCGTGATCCGTGCCCTCTGCGGAAACGAAGATGTCGCCAGGTCCGCCATTAGATTCAGCCTTGGTCGTTTAAACACAGCCGCTGATATTGATCGAGTGTTGGAGGTATTGCCCAGTGCCGTCGAAAATCTGCGACGCCTTTCCCCCAATCACAAATACGCTGCAAAATAATGAAAAACAGCCTGCCGGTTTCCCGACAAGCTGCCTCGTTTTCCCCCCGGTTTGGAAAATGGTTAGATCTTAGTCACCAACTATGATGCCTTCCGTGCGGTCACCGACGATGATGCCTTCTTTCGTCTCGCAGTTTTTCGAAACGCTGTCGCCAACGATGATGCCTTCGATCCAGGTCAAGAAATCGCCAACGATGATGCCTTCTTTAGCTTCGCTGCAAGTGCTTGCCTGGTCGCCAACGATGATGCCCCCAGTTCTGTCGCCGACGATGATGCCGTCTGCAAATGCGGCGGTCGAACCGAAAGCCAATGTTGCTGCGAGTGTTATTGTCGTGAGTGTCTTTTTCATTTTTCTTCTCCAGTAAAGGTTTTTAATTGATCCGAAACTCATCAGCTTCGTTCTGCCATTGCTATTACAAGAGCCGTGCCAAGCCGTACCACAGCTTTTCGTGTACGTGTAACTATAAGAAGACAAATAGGTTGTAGGAATTTCTCGGCAGATTTTTGTTCGTGTTTACCGGAATGCACTAATGGATACCTAATTCACACTCGAACTGTCCTCGACCCCTAAAGCGTGTGAATACAATGGGTTACGGGTTTGGATACTTATTATCCACATGCAGCTTGTATACGGGGTATACACTGCACATAATTAACACCGTGCACAAAAATAGCCGTTTCTGCACAAAAATTCGCTAAAACTTAGGTTTTATGGGGATTTGAACTAAGGGAGAGAAAGTGCTTATGGAAAAAACAACCAACCGTATCAAACAGGAAAGGAACCGAATCAATTCTGCATCGCGTGGCGACACCGGTTGGCGATGCGCAACAATTTAACCTGCATTCCATCGCGGCTTGGTATTACAACAACGAATGGAACATCTTTAATACCGACCATGTTGTTATGCCGCCGAGAGCGAAATACAAAGTGCAGGTTTTCCTAAAACCCGACGCGACTCACTTCCTGCACGTGGTAACCAGAAAAATCTTGAGCCGCCGGTTCGAGTATTGATAACCCGTCCCTCAATCAAAACCCGAATGCGCAGGTGACAATTTTTCAGAATCACGCCCCGTATAACCGACCATATTACTTAAACAGGCTTGACACAAAGGCCGCATACGATCCCGCCACCGAAAAATGAGCGATTCCGGTTTCCGTGACACTCGCTGAATTTCTTGCCGCCGCGACAGGTGCATGGAGCATCGGAGCTGCGTCTTTCATCTTCGACGGCTTTCAAGTGCATTATCGAGGCGGGGGCCTGACCCTGCTGGAGAAGCATGATCATATTTCGCATCGCCGGCTGCGTGTGTTTGTAAAACAGTTCGAGCCCTGCGCAGAGATAGTTTTGACCCGGCTCAAGGTCCTTTGACATCGAAAAACGGTCTTTCGGGCAACCGCCGTTGCACAGCGGCCGCACTTCGCAGCTCTTGCACTGAGCCGTGAGTGTGTCGCGTTTGTCGTTGCCAAATTTACGCTGCTCGGGTGACGCGACCATCTCGAGCATGTGTTTTTCGTGGATGTTGCCGAGCAGGTATTTTGGTTCGACAAAATGGTCGCAAGAATATAGATCGCCGTTATGCTCGAGAGCCGGGCCGTACCCGCACGTCGGTGCGTGAATGCACAGCATATGACGGCCGGTATATGCCTCGAGCGTCACATCAGATAGCTGGACATAGACCTTGCCAACATCGTGGCGGACCCATTCCTCAAAGATGTCGATCAGAAACTGGCCGTACTGCTTACCACCGACCGTCCGCTCGGTTACGAGGTTGCCGGTTTGGGTGTAAAGCAGACGGTTGCGTCCGTTCTCATCGCCCCAACCATTGTTGGCGATATCGAGCGTGTCTGATGAGGCACGCTCAACGATCGGGATGAACTGCACCCACTGAGCCTTTAACTCGTCGCGGAAAAAGCGATAAACTTCGCGGCCGTGTTTCTCATTAGCGGCGTGAACGGTTCAGAGAATGTTGAAATCTACCTCGTGCCGTCGAAGGAGCTCCCAGCCCTGCATCACTCGATCAAAAGTGCCCTTTGCCGCACGATCTTGTCGATAGGCGTCGTGTATTTCACGAGGGCCGTCGACACTGAGGCCGACTAAGAAATTATGTTCTTTGAAGAATTCGCACCATTCGTCATCGAGCAATATGCCATTCGTCTGAAAGGTGTGTAGGATCTCCTGGCCGGGCTTTTTATATTTGTTGGCGATCTCGACCGCCAGTCTGAAGAAATCGAGCCGCATCAGCGTAGGTTCACCGCCCTGCCAGGCGATGGTCACCTGCGGCACCTTGTGCGATTCGAGCAGCTGGCGGATGTACGTCTCGAGCGTTTCATTCATCATCCGGCTCTTTTCATTCGGATAAAGAGCCTCCTTTGATAGGAAAAAGCAGTAAGTGCAATTGATATTGCAAGTCGAACCGCTCGGCTTTGATAACAGATGAAATCCCGGCGGAGCATCCTTCAAAACGGGTAAAGAAACACTTCGATTTGAGCCTACTTTCATGATCAACCTTTTAAAAGCCACCGAATCCGAAGAATATGTTCAGGATCGTAAACACTCCAACAAGCAGGATCGCTATCGAAGCAACAAGCGTAAACGAGAAGGGTAGCTTCTTCTCAGAATCCCCGATCAGCCTCTTCTTCGCAGTCGTGTATTCGAATATCCCGATCAAAAGTAGCCCAATACCGAGAAATATTAGAAACAGTCCCAGATTTCGCGGGGCGTTTGCCCGCATGGTGACCGTTCCCTTGTCCACCAAGGGTTCGAGCACCTTGTACAGCGTAAAACCAAAACTGATCAGCGAAAGAGCCGTTCGAAGCCACGCCATCAAGGTGCGTTCGAGCGCCATGACGGTTCGCCCAAGCGCCATGTCGGTCCGCTGTACTGCCAGTTCGTTTGAGGTCGGAGCCGCTGTTGTATCGCTCATTATTCCGCTGCCTCCGCTTCGGCCTTTCCTCTTGACCACGGCCAATGGCCTTCGATCTCGACGGTTGTCGACCAGCTTAGAAATGTTCGGATGATCACGAGCAGCCCGAGGATCAGGACATTATTCAAAGTTTGTTCTAGCGCAATTGTCTTTATGATGTCCGCAGCAACCAGGAACTCAAGAGATAGGATCAGCATTTTCCCGAGGTTTTCCTTGAATCGGTAATATGCGTCCGCAACCTTGATGTTAATGTGTAAGATAAAGCGAACTAACGCAATAAGACTGCCTGCGACCAGGATAATAACGGTGATGACCTCTAATCCCGTTGCCGACCATTCAATCAGTTTCTTGATCTCTTCCATTTCGATCGTGTTCCTCCGCAATAAGTTACGGCCTTTCGCCTGTAGTGAGGCAATTATCGGCTGATGGCGGCCACGACAGAACTGTCAGAAGTTACAGGTGTGACGGAAAGGTGGATTCAGAAGCGGTAAAGGTGTCAGCTGCGTCTCCCACTCCACAACCAACACCTTTCCAAATTTGGCCGACCGGTCCCGGTTCTCCGCCGTAAAAGCTTTTGCAAATTGTCGATATCCGGCACCTGTTGTTGCTCGCTTTTACCCTTTCGCGGCAGTGTGAGTTTAAAGTTTATTCGCCAGATATTGCCTGTATATTTCAATGGCGTGGTTTTGGTAGCCGAAAATTCGGTGTGGTAGATGAATTCAGCCCGCGCCAGGTCTTGTTGATGATGTAGCCGAGGCCGCCGCGCACTCTAAGTAATGCCATGTACTTGTCATCAAGCCGCCAGATCGGTTCAACGTCAGCAAGTGTGTACAAAGACTTTGGCGTCCAGGCATTTTTTTGACTAAGCGGAACCTCTATCCCTACCCTATTGCGCGGGCGGGGTTGCGTCGTATAGTGCTTGTTTTGGTTTATGAATCTATATTCGTAGCGCGTGAAATTGTAGAGATTGATCTTTTTCTTGTTTGGAACGTAAAACTTCACACCCGCCAACGGCCGTAGCTCTCAACTGTTCGAAGCGTTCTTATTATTTATTATTATTGTATAGACCGAATAATCCCGTCCATATCTCCATCCATGGTTTGGGCCGATATACCAACCCTGGCGGTGAATAATAGAGCGTACCCACGCTTTTGTCCGGAGCACCCCAAGGTATGCAAATGCACAAAAATAAGAGGTTTTTAACTAATTTTTGTGCAAAGCCTACGGGGTATGCACAATGCTGCGAATAATGTGAAAAACGCTAAACAAAATGGTAGCTTTCACCGCGACGAACGTGTTAAACTTGGTTTTGCACGGCCATGTCCGTTGTCCTGCATTGTCAGTTGGTCCCTAGATAACTCCCGTTATGAAAAGACAACGCCTTTCGAATCTAGCGAAGGGGACATTTGTCCTCGCGGGAGCGGTGTGTCTCGGTTTTGCTGTTTCAGGGCTTGATCGATCGATCTTAAGCATTGGCTTCTTTGCTATTGTAGTCTTCTCGACATTGCTCGCGCCGCGGATGAGTCTGACGTTGCCTCGTTCTAATTTTGCAATTAGTTTTTCGGACGCGTCGATCTTTCTCGTTTTTCTGATGTACGGAGGACCTGCTGCGATCCTCGTTGCTGCGTTGGAATCGGCGTCCAACTGTCTTCATCTTCGCAAGGGTGGCTTCTTTTTTGGTCGATGGATGATCCCCACGAACATCTCGATCAATGTCATCTCGATCGCGGCCACCTATCTGATTTGGCTCAATGTTCCGAGAGCTTGGTTCATAACACCTGACGAGCGCAGCACCCAACACCTCGTCGCTACTCTCGGCAGCCTAGCGATCGCTCATTTCTTGATATCGTCGGTTCTGGTCTCGATCCTGGTCTCCGTTAAGAACGGGCGCAATTTCTGGCAGACCTGGAAGGACGATTGTTTCTCCAGCTCGATGACTCAGATCGTCGGTGCCGGGCTGGCTGCTCTGGTCTATAAGCTGATCAACTTCAATGACGTTGTCACCGGGTTCATCGCGTTTGGTGCTTTGGGAATTGCATACCTTAGCTATCGGCAGTCGCTTCGCGAACTCGGCGATGCAATGGCGCAGACCGAAGCGGCTGAGCGAGAGAAGGCAGAAACGGAAAGACAAAGACGTCTTGAGGCCGAAGAATACGCAAATCAACTTGCGCAAACGCTTACAAAGGAAGAGCGAGCAAACGAAGCTTTGAGAAAGAGCGAGAAAGATCTGCAACACGCAGCTTTGCATGATGCGCTTACGAATCTGGCCAATCGCACTAAATTCAGCATTGAGCTTCGAGCCCTGATCGATAGATATCGTGATGATCCGAAGGCGACGTTTCAGGTGTTGTTTCTGGATATCCAGAAATTCAAGCATATCAATGACAGTCTGGGGCATACGCTTGGGGACAAGGTTTTGATGATCGCGGCGAAGCGTTTTGTCCGGATGCTGAACCATTCCGATCTTGTAGCCCGTATCGGCGGTGACGAATTCGCGATCATACTCAAAAATCTTGACACGGTCGGCAAAGCCCAGAAAGTAGCCCGTCGCATTCGAGACAGTATTTCGCAGCCTTTTTCGCTCAGCGGTAACCGCATCTCCATAACCGTTAACATCGGAATTGCCCCATGCGACGCCGAATATGTTTCGCCGGAGGAGATCCTTCGTGACGCTGATATAGCGATGCATTACGCGAAGGAGAAGGAAAGCGGGACGGCGGTATTTACGAAAGAACTGCGCATTCGTTTCCTTGAAAGGGTCCGCCTTGAGAACGACCTCAGCAATGCTATCGAGCGCAATGAGCTGTCGATGAATTACCAGCCGCTCATCGACCTGCAGGATGGTTCGCTCTGGGGATTTGAGGCTCTGCTTCGCTGGCATCATGGTGAATTTGGGCAAATACCGCCCAATAAGTTCATCCCGATCGCCGAGGAATCGGGGCTCATTATTCCGATGACGAACTGGATCCTCGAGGAGACGTGCAAGCAGCTCGCCAAGTGGCAGCGTATCTCGCCGGAACACGCAGGGATGATCATGAGTGTCAATATCTCGGGCAAGCATCTTAGCAATGATGATCTTATCGACGATGTCGAAAACGCTCTCGCGGTCTCGGGGATCGATCCTTCGACCCTGAAGCTCGAGATCACGGAAAGCGCTGCGATGGAGAATGCAGAACATACGATCAGTGTCCTCAACCGGCTCAAGGCGACGGGCGTACAACTCAGTATCGATGATTTTGGTACAGGATACTCGAGCCTTAGCTACCTGCATCGTCTGCCGTTCGACACGCTAAAGATCGATCGTTCGTTCGTGTATAGCGTTGGTGAAAAGGGCGAAGACTCCGAAATCCTGCAGACGATCATTTCGCTGGCAAAAAATCTTAAGAAGAAGGTCATCGCCGAAGGTATCGAAACCGAATCACAACTACGCCTACTTCAGAATCTCGGCTGCGATTATGGCCAGGGTTACCTGATGAGCCGTCCGCAAACCAAAGATGCGGCTGAGCGTGCACTGTACGAGCGTCGCTCATGGCTCCCTACTCCTCTGATCCCTGGCATATCTGATCCACGTCCGCAGGAAAGGGGCGAGGAATCGCTTCCTGTCTTCTGAACAACTCACAATTCCTTTCAAATTTGTCGACGATCCGTGTTAGAATTTTCGCATTCACGGAGGTAATTTAGGCGATGAAGATTCTGTTGGTTGCAGTTTTGTGCGTGTTTCTTGGGACATCAGTTCTGGCGCAAGGCGTTAGCGTTGGTGATTCGGTTCAGTATCAATGCTTCTGCCTCGGGGCTGAATGGGTTAGAGGCAAGGTCGAGCGCGTGGATGGCGGAAACGTGCGTGTCCGATATGGCAACATGAACAACCAAGTCGTAACGCTGCCGGTGAATTCGCCCAAGCTCAAGACCGGGAACGCAGCTCGTAATCCGCTCGAGACGATTCCGATGACGCCGGCGCAGCGTGCATTCGACAACGAGGCTGGCAAGTACAAAAATGCGATCCAGGCGTTTGCCCATTATTATGACTCCAGATACTTCGCCGGAAATATAGGCCTTCCCGGGAGGGAGATGTGGCAGCGAAGCATGGCGGAACTCGCCGAGCTTGATTCGCTTTGCCGTAGCCGCTATCCGGGAATCACCGATTGGCAGAGTCCCAATTATCTCCGTGAAGGCTATGTCGATTACCGCTTTGGCCTTTGGTGCGAGGTCGCGGCCAACCGCACTGCCATCGAAAAGAACGCACGCGTCGGAGTCGCCGCATCGGCAATAAATCTCGGCTACACCACGGAGAACCTCAATTTCGGTTTCAATGAACCTGACAACCCGTTGCGGATGGAGGTTCAGGATATGATCTGGAACCGCGAAAGGTGGCGTGCGTCCAAGATCGCGTGGCTCAAACCGAAATACGCCGAATATGGCATTACGTCGGTGCCTGCGACTGCCACCGCCGAAGCAGAAAAACGAGCCGATGAGCTTTGGAAACTCGTTGAACGCGGAGCTCTGAATCGCTCGTTCAAACAGCCGCCGTGGCGTGACGCCGCAGTTGAGTCTTTTGTTAAGAATAAACTCACGGCAAAATTTCCAGGTGTCCAGATCATAAAGATCGGCCTCGACTACAAAACATGGGTCAAACGAGCAAGCGAATCTCTGGTTGCGAGTGACGACTACTTCAACTACTACAAGGTCAGCTACAACTCGTACAAACGCGGAAGTGTCTTGATAAAAATTCCTGGGCGGCCGTTCTGTCAGATGCAAGAATTTGTCGTAGGCCAGAGCGGCAAAGGGATGGTCGACGCGGGTATCGGCGGCAGCGGGACGTTCATGCGTTGTGACTAGCGTCATCCTTTTAGTACGTCCCAGAATAGAACACGGGGACCAAGTAGTAATGCTATTTGCAACTTTTACTGTAAAGACGCATCATAGTGTTGTTAGTCCTTCTCTTGCACTGCGTGCAGTGCGCCCCGTCAGACGGTTTTTGGATGGTTTGAGAGCAGGTTTTTTCATCACAATAGAAGTCGCTCGTGTAATATCTGAGCATCGCGAAACCCGACCTTCGTCGCACACCGTTTTTCTACGAAGCCATTCGATTCGACACTTCTTTAACAAATCCCGATTACGGGAAAAGGTACTTCAATATAATGTCAACGAAACTTTACGTAGGAAATCTCTCATTTAACACAACGGCCCAGGATCTCGAGACCCTTTTTGGCGAGCACGGAACCGTGCAGTCGGCAAGCTTGATCGAAGATCGCGAAACCGGCCGTTCACGCGGATTCGCTTTTGTCGAAATGTCGAGCGGCGAAGAAGCTAATGCAGCTATCGCAAGCCTCGACGGCAAAGACCTCGACGGTCGTAACCTCAAGGTCAACGAAGCTAAACCACGCGAAACAGGCGGCGGTGGCGGCGGCTACGGTGGTGGAGGCGGCGGTGGCCGTGGACGCAGCGGTGGCGGCGGTGGCGGAAGCCGCGGCGGTTCGAGCTGGTAGTTTTTAAGGCCTGGCATGGCCGGGCCTGACACAGAAGCCTTCGGGGGTCTAAAGACCCTCGGAGGCATTCTATTTTTCAAAGAGAATATGAAAGAAGAACTTATCGAAATGGGCGGCGTCGTGGTCGACAAGCAGCCCAACGCATTTTTCAAAGTCCAGATCAACGATACAGACCACATGGTCCTGGCCACCATCTCGGGCCGTATGCGTCGTAACCGCATCCGCATCCTGATGGGCGACCGCGTAGACATCGAACTCTCGCCCTACGACCTGACGAAGGGCCGCATCACATACCGGCACAAGTAGTTCTCTACGGCCTCGCGAAAATATAGCTTTTGCGGTTATCATATTGGTGTCGGAGATACTCATATGAAGAAAGCACTACTTTTCACATTTTTCTCGTTGGCCATTGTTTTGGTCGCCTCTGCAAATTCCTCCGCTCAAACGTCGGTTACCGGCGAGTGGGATGGAGCATTCGAAACGCCCGGCGGAGCACGTCCCTTCAAACTCGTTCTCAAAGTCGATGGTGAAAAGCTCACCGGGACGGCCAAGCGTGCTAGCGGCGACGTTCCAATTACCGGCACCGTCAAGGGCGGTAACATCACCTTCTCATACACAATTAGCTACAACGGTAACGATCTGACGATGAGCTTCAGCGGCAAGATCAGCGGCGACACAATGTCGGGTTCGGTCTCTTTTGGCAGCGCCGAAGAAACCTGGAGTGCCAAACGTGCACCCGCCGAAAAGCCAAAGACCGACTAGCACTCAATTCTCAAAGATCGATGTCGGCTAATTGCCTCTTTGTCTCCATAAGCGACCGCATCTCGATCGTGTCCGAATCCTACGGTCGCTTTTCGCGTCGCTCACTAAACCCGAGGCTTGGCGACTCGGAATGCGGTTTACGTCCCAGAAATGTCGGGGAACCTCGAGAGGGAGAACCACCTTCGTGAGCGGGTGGTCTCAGCTCCTGGAGAACTCTGGCCAAGATTTCGGACGAACGTTCGTCTTCGCTGATCAGAGGCAAATCACCACCATGCACGACCACCCGCTGACGCCGGTGGTTTTCCCTTGTTCGTCTCAGGCTCGGTCTTAGATAAAAAGGTAGCTGGTCGGCCTCAGCGAAGTTTAGGTGTGCGTCGATTTCGGCTACTGAGAGCAGTGTGACGTTCGCGAACGTCTGCGAATGGCCCGTCGTTTCATGCTGTTCGCCGAGCCTTGTGTACGGGTGGTTCGGGCCAAAGCGGCTATCGATCAGCACGCCGAGGACCTGTTCGACGGACGCTAGCTTTTCGTCGGATCGAGTCTGCGGAATGCTAAAATTCAGCGGTTTCGAGTCTGGGCAGCAGGTGGAACAATTTCTCATACACGGCGAACTTAGCACGGAAACCAGTCGCCGTATATGCCTATCCGCCGCTAGTTCCGATAACGTCAGTGTTCGCCGAAAGCGTCACTATTCGCCGTTAACGCCGCTATGTTGGCAAGCCAAAATTTGTATGGCGGTCTATCTCTTCAGCGCAACTTCACGCTCCATCACAACCATGTGCTCGTCTCGGCTGACCATTCCGACAATCACGTAGCCCATAGCCTTGGCCTCCGTCACTTCCTTTTGCAGAGTGGACGTAAGATTCGTGGCAAGAAGTTTGTATTCGTAGTTGGTCGTCGGCTTGGGTAGCCGTTCCATTATCATAACGATCTCAACTCCACCGAGCATCTGTTTTTTGGCTATCATTGTGCTGGGTATCAGCCGAAATCCGGCTGCGGCTAGGTCGTTCAATTCTTTTTGCATCGTACCGGTTCGCGTTGTGGCGAGTAATTTGTACTGATACGGGGCAGCAACACTTCCATCTTTTGAGAGAAAAAGAGCCATCTCGGTACCGCTTGTCGGGGAACCTACCAGAATACGGTAACCCTGTGCGGCAGTGTCATTTATTTCCTTCTGCATCGTGCCGGTTCGGGTCGTTGCGAGAAGTTTGTATTGTAAATTATCGCTGTCCTGAGCGAAACCTGTTGACGCTGCCATGATCACCACGGCGAGAGTGAGCGTTCGTAAAATCCACATAATTAATGCCTCCAAATTGCTATCAGATCGTATCAAGAGTTTACACGTTTTCAGAGAAAGTGCTTAATTGGACGGTTCGAGCACGTGTTCAAAGGCGTCGCGAATCGCGAGGCGATGTACGGTTAATGTTTCAAGGAGTTCTGCGGATGAATCGAGACGCATTCGCGAGGCAATAGTGTCGAGGGCGTGTTGATTTGCGAGCGGGACGCGGGTTGTACGTCCAACGGTTAGGCGGAGGTTGTGGTCTAGTTCGGCGAGGAAAATATAGCCCTCTTTTAAAGCCGTTAGGTCTTCGCGTTGAGCCTGCAGGGCCGGGAAGTCTGCCAGGCGAGTTAGCATTGTCGTAGTTGAGCGGTCATCGGCATCATCCGGTATATTGTGTGCCAGCTGGATATAACGCATTGCAAAGTAAACGTCGAGCATGCCACCTGAGCCGTACTTGATGTCGATGTCTGAGCCGCGACGGGTACGGGCTCGTTGCTGTTCCAGGGCGAGGCGTACGCGGCGCGTTTCTTCGGCAAGAGCGGCCGGGTCAATGCCAACCGCACGGGTGTGGATCAGTCGCCGCGTCTCCGTTTCTACATTGAGGCCGATGCTCGGGTCGCCGCCGGCGAAGCGGAGTTTCACGAATGCCAGCATCTCCCAGACTGCGGCTGTTTCCTCTATATAATTCAAAAACGCGTCGATCGAGATCGCACTCATTCCTTTTGAGCCAAACGGCCGCAGCCGGAGATCGACTCGATAAAGGCTGCCGTCGCGGGTCATCGACGAAAGAGCGGTCGTGAAGAGTTCGACGACTCGGCTGTAGAATTCGGCGGCAGTTACACCGGCGACGACGCGCTTCGGGTCGTAGTAAACGACGATCAGATCGAGGTCACTGTCGTAATCGACACCCCGGCCTCCGAGTTTGCCGAGAGCCATGATCGCGAGGTCGAGTTGGATGGATTGGTCCTGATATCGATGTGCGAGTTCGTCGCGCACGGCTTGGAGTGCGGCGGCAATGCTCGCTTCCGCGAGTGCAGTTTGAAGACGCTTTGCCTCGCCAATTGTGATCTTGCCGTAAATATCGCGAACGACGATCTCCAGCAGGCATCGGGACCAGGTCCGCCGCATTGCCGATAGACGCGAACCAAATTCGCGTTCTGATTCGACTGCGTCGAGCATCCCGGAGGCGTAATTTGGCTCATCAAAATCGGCTTCCGGATCAGGCAATTCGGCAGCAAGCTGCGGGTTTGCGGCAAGCATGGTCGCAAAGTGCGGCGAGACCTCGGTTAGACGTTCGAATACACCGCCATCGCCTTCGCTCGGCGTGAAATTCACCTCGCTCTTTTCGATCGAAGCCAGGACGTACGACCGCGTGCGGTCGACGGCATTCGGAACCTCGGTGATCTCCATATCAACTGGATCGGCAATCGCGAATTCGCCGAAAACACGGGCGAAGGTTCGGCTGACATTTGTCGTGTGAGCTTCCAGATCACGTTCAAAATCACCGCCGCCGGCGAAGTCCATTCGGCTAGCGAGTAGTGCAAGTTTGTCCGCGTCTTCCGGAACGGTGTGCGTCTGCAGGCCGTTTTCCATTTGCAGAACATGCTCAGTACGACGCAAAAATTCGTATGCCGCCGCCATCTCGGTGAGCTCGGATTCGGTTAGATATTTTCGATCGGCGAGCCGCGAAAGACTAATCAGGGTGTGCGGAGCACGCAGCCATTCATCGCGGCCGCCGAAGGCGAGTTGCAACGCCTGCGCCAGAAACTCGATCTCGCGGATGCCGCCGCGGCCGAGCTTTACATTGTAGCCTCGACGGTTTATTTGTTCCTGATCGATGCGTTCTTTTGATCGGCGAACGTTGGCGAGAGCAGATTCGACGGTTTCATTTTTTGGGAAGATGAGATTCTCAACGGCTGTAAAAAACTCTTTGAAAAGTTGAATATCGCCTGCGCAGCCGCGAGAGCGGATCAGCACCTGACGTTCCCAGGCCCGTGCTTCGTCTTGGCAATATCGGGCCGTATCGGCGGCCGTCAGTGCGATCGCACCGAGCGAGCCGTGCGGCCGTAGGCGGAGATCAACACGGTAGGCGGCACCTTCGCCAGATTGATGGCCGACGAGTTTTACGATGTATTCGGAAAGCTTGACGAAGTATTCACGGTTCGTGACCTCGCCGCGGTTGCCGGTTCCGGAAGTCGAGCCCTCGGCGGAGTAAAGGAATAACAGATCGATGTCGGACGAGTAATTCAGCTCTCGGGATCCCAGTTTGCCGAGTGCCGCAATGCAGAAACGCGAGGTTGTGTGGCGGCCTTTGTCGTCGGCTTGCTGAGGCTGGCCGTAGCGTTTGTCCATTTCGTTACGGGCTTGTTTGAGCGCGGATTCGAGAATGGCATCGGCGAGGTTTGATATCTCCTCGGTGATCTCGGCGATCGTCGCGAGACGGCGGATGTCGCGGAGGTAAATTCGGAGAAGCTCGCGGCGGCGGAATCTGGCGTAGAGCACCTGCGGTTCGATTGAGGAATTCGTCAGGCTAAACTGAGCGAGGGACTCGACAAGTTCGTCCACTGAACGCACGCCGGAATCGCGGCGTTTTCGCTCGAGCCACCAGAGATATTCGGGATGCTGTAGCATCGTTGTCGCAAGCAAAGGACTGAACGACGCAAGCGTGACCGCATCCGACAGCAGAGCCTCGTTCTTACGCAGCTTCACGCCCTGTGCAGCGTGCTTCTCATCCAACTGGTCGAGAAAACGCCGTGCAGCCTCAGGGTTGGGCAGGCCGTTGATCAGATGTTTGATCTTGTCCATTTCTTAAATCTAGTCGGGTCGATCTCGTACTTCTTTATCTTATAGCCAAGAATTCGCTCGGTCGAATCGAGCATTTTCGCTGCTCTCGCAACGTTACCGCGGCTTGATTTCAAGGCGTCCTGGATGAGATCGCTTTCAAACGCCTCGACCGCGGATGCGAGCGTCAGTTGGGTGACTGTATCGCTTATCTCTGCAGTCTGCAGCGTCGGCGGAAGATGGTGGCCGTGAATGACATTTGAATCGCAGGCGATGACGGCACGCTCGATGACGTTTTCGAGCTCGCGGACATTGCCCGGGAAATGATATGCCGTCAACATGTCGATCGCTGGCGTCGAGATGCGCAGGATCGCCTTGTCGTGTTCGCTCGAATATTTCTGCAAGAAGTGGTCGGCTAGTAACAGAATATCGGATTTACGTTCGCGAAGCGGCGGTAGAAAGATCGTGAACGACGTCATAGCAGCGAGCAGTTCGGAGTCGAACGCGGCGGCAGGGGCTTCGATATCTTTTGCTGTTGCCGCAATGAGACGAACGTTTGCCCGCAATGTTTCAGTTCCGCCGAGACGTTTGTAGGTTTGGCTTTCGAGGATCTCGGCCAGTTTTTGTTGAGCTCCGATAGTGAGATCGTCGATCTCGTCGATGAAGAGCGAGCCGCCGTCGGCGGTTTCGACAAGGCCTTTTTTCGCTGTACCGCGCCGTCGATCGCACCTTTTTCGTAGCCGAACAGCTCGGCTTCGAGCATCGCGGGCGGGACGGCGGAGCAGTTTATTTTGACGAGCGGCCGTTTGGAACGCAGGCTATTATAATGTATCGCGTTGGCGATCAACTCTTTGCCGGTGCCGCTTTCGCCGCGCAAAAGCACCGTCACATTCGAACGCGAGACCTGCGAAACTTGATCGTAGATCTGCCGCATCTGACTCGAATTACCGATGATCTGGCCGAAATCGTACTTTGATTTCAACTCTTGCTTTAGGTGAACATTCTCCTCCGCCAGCTTACGACTCTCCTCGGCGATGACCTCTTCGGTTCGCATCGCCTGAGCGATCAGCGCGGCGATGACCTGCAGAAATCGGATGACGGCATTCTCGTCAGTGCGGACCGCGGACGGGAATCCGGCGGCTATCAGGCCGACTGTCGTGCCTTTGAGAACGATCGGGACGGCGACGAGGAAGCGTGTTCCGCAGCTGAACGCGAGATGTTCAAGGGCGGTGTCCTTTGAAACGTCGTCGATCGCAACGGGTTTGCCAAGACGAAAGATCTGCCATACCGTGCTCTTGGTGATGCGAGCTTCCAGGCGCCGAAAATCCGCCGCTCCGAGTCCGTCGGCAGCGACGATATCAGCCACAGAACTGTCACCACGCCCGAGAGCGACAAAGGCGATCCGCGACGAGATATCGTGCGCTACGATCTCGATGATCGCGGAACAGCCCGCCCGCAGTCCCTCGGTATCAGCAAGCTTCGACGCAACTTGCGATATTGATGTGAAATTACTTGCTCGCACTTTCCTACAAGATTGTAGGATATTTACGCCGGTTGCAGAAGCCCGAACGTAGTAATGGCATCCTTTCGAGCAGGAAATGCCATTACTCCGTGCGGGCTTCTGCAACAAGAAGCCGCAACAGTTACAATTTAGTCGTGGAAGAACGCCTTATCATAGTTGTGCCTGAGCGGGCCTATAGGTTTCGGCTCGAGGACTACTTGCTCGATCATTTTCCGAATCTGAGCAAAATGTACCTGCGTGACGCTGTAAAGACGGGGCGTTGTGAGGTAAATGGACGCCACGAGAACATTGGCCACCGGCTCAAACCGAACGATCTGATCGAGATCGTCCTCGACCCGGATCGCGAGACCGCGATGCGGCCGGAGAATATCGAACTCGACATCGTGCATGAGGATGACGACATTATTGTCGTGAATAAACCGGAAGGAATGCTTGTGCATCCGTCGCATCGGGAGAATAGCGGAACGCTTTTGAATGCTTTAGCATACTGGTTGAACAAAGATCAATTAACGCAAAGTCGCAAAGGGGCAAAGACGCAAAGAATTTTTGATGTACCTGAATCCTCAATCGTTGATCCGCGAACCGCGATCGTAAGGCCAGGATTGATACACAGACTCGACAAACAAACTTCCGGCCTGATCGTCGTTGCCAAGAATGCACGGGCGCATCGTATTTTGTGTAATCATTTCATGAAAAAGCGCGTGGAGAAGCGCTATCTTGCTCTCGTCGATGGCATTGTCGAACGCGACGAGGGAACGATCGAGGCTCCGATCGGGCGGTATGCTGAGCTCAAATATTGGAGCGTGAAAGAGGACGGGAAGCACTCAGAATCGCAATTTTGGGTGCGAGAGCGATATGCTGACACAACGCTTCTCGAACTAGAACCGGTCACCGGCCGCACCAACCAGCTTCGCATCCACTACGAACTCATCGGCCACCCGATCGTCGGCGACACGCTGCGCAAGGGCAGGGCGTTCGAAAGGCTGTGCCTGCACGCTTACGAGATCGGGTTTCCGCACCCAACAACGGGCGAGAAAGTTGTTTTCGTGGCCGAGATGCCGTTAGAATTTGGTACAGGAACAGCGAGTGAAATAGCTGCTAGTCGTTAGCCATACTGATATGAAACTCACCGAGATCAACATCTTTCCGATCAAGTCTTTAAAGGGTATTAGCGTCGAATCTGCGGCGGTCGAGCCGCGTGGGTTGCGGAATGACCGGCGTTGGATGTTGATCGACGGTAGTCAAACCTTCATGACGCAACGGGATTTTCCGCGGATGGCGACGATAAATGTGGGCGTCGATGATGAATTGCTCTACGTGACCGCCGATGGATTTGGAACGCTGGAATTGCCTTTGATGCCGGAGACGGGCGATCGACGACAGCTTGAAGTTTGGGGAAATCCGTGCGAGGGCGAGGCTTACGAAGCTGTTATTAATGAATGGTTTAGCGATGCGGTTGGCGAGCCTTGCGAACTGGTTTACATGCCGGACGACGCTCGGCGTGGTATTAGCGAATTGTTCAACCAAAACGATGAGATCGTGAGTTTTGCTGACGGTTATCCGTTGCTGGTTATCGGTGAGGCTTCGCTTGCTGACCTTAACACTCACATTCTAACATCCGAGCGGGAAGCGGGCAGGCTGGCTGATTACCGGCCGTTGCCAATGAATCGTTTTCGTCCCAACATCGTTGTCGATGGGAGCGAACCCTTTGCTGAGGATCATTGGAAACGAATACGAGTTGGCGATGCGATCTTTCGTTCGACCAAGCCGTGTGCACGGTGTGTAATGACGACCGTCGATCAGGCACGTGGGGAATTCGACGGCAAGGAGCCACTTAAAACTCTCGCTTCGTATCGTTCGGCGCAGCATGCGATCCCGGACACTTACGAGAGTCTGGGCATGTCCGCGTCGGCGGTGCTGTTTGGGCAGAATCTCGTCGGCGAATCGATTGGCGCGACGATCAAGGTTGGCGATGAAGTTTCGGTTATTGAGTAAGCTCGCTTCCGGTCAGCAGACGATACGCTTCGAGATAACGTGCCGAAGTAGCCTCCGCGATCTCGTCGGGCAGCGGCGGAGCGGGCGGGGTTTTGTCCCAGTCGAGAGTTTCGAGATATTCCCTAACAAATTGTTTGTCGAACGAAGGCTGTGCGTGTCCCGGCTCGTAGGTCTTTGCGTCCCAGAATCGTGACGAATCGGGAGTTAGAACTTCGTCGATCAGCAAGATGTTGCCATCGCCGTCCCGGCCGAACTCGAACTTAGTGTCAGCGATGATGATGCCCTTTGTTAGAGCGTATGCGGCCGCCGTTTTATATATTTTTAGCGAGGTCGATTTTAGCAATGCCGCAGTCTCGGCACCGACGATGTTTTTGAACTCAAGGCCGGTGATGTTCTCGTCGTGACCAGTCGCGGCTTTGGTCGCCGGCGTAAATATCGGATCGAACAGGCGATCGCATTGCTGCAGGCTTTTAGGCAGATCGTGTCCGCTCGTTTTGCCGGTCGCCTTGTAATCTTTCCAGCCGGAGCCTTCCAGATAGCCTCGAACAACACATTCGGTCGGGAAAACTTCAGTTCGTCTCACGAGCGTTGATCGTCCGCGAAGCGATTCAACGCCGCGTATGGGCTCGGGCATTCTGTCGAGATCGGTCGTGATGACATGATTATCGACGACACCAGCGAGCATATCGAACCAGAATTGAGACAACTGGGTCAGTACTTTACCCTTATGCGGGATCAGCGTTGGCAGAATGCAATCAAATGCAGAAATTCGATCCGTCGCGACGAGGAGCAGACGTTTTTCATCTACCTCATATACGTCGCGCACTTTGCCGCGATGAATAAGTGAAAGGCCAGGAATGTCAGATTCGAAAACAGTGCTTGCCGCAGTCATATTTGCTCCCTTAAATAACTGTATTACTAAGAAGTGGCGCAGGCAAAAACGATAAATAAATTCTCACATTTCTGGAAAAGTACAGTGGTTTAACTTTTATTAACGCGGTTGAACTTTATGAGTGACAAACCGGAGGTAATCGTGCATAATCTAGAGAGTGGTGATCTGACCCTCCAGAGTCGCCCGTGCCTTACTCTTACGCTCGCACATTTCACCGCGAAATTCCCAGCAATTTTTACTCTTACATGAGACGCTATTATTCGCAATTTGTTCGCATCGCCAGCTCGGTCAGTCTATCTGTCTTGCTGCCAAATGTGGCATTTTCCCAGTCAGGAGCCCGATCGGGTGACGAAGGCATGGGAATAGGATTCTATTTTTTCTGCGTGGTCGTGGCCGCCGGCATAATCGGCGGTCTGTATTTTTGGAGGAAAAAAAAGGCCAGCTTTGCGGTAGTCTCGCAGGCCGATTACAACTATCAGATGTCCTACAACCATGGTGTTGGCGGTAGCTATGACATGGATGGGGTAGACGCTGAGCGTGATCTAGAGTGGCTGAGGAAGGCCAAGAAAGCAACTAGAAAGCGGGAAACTCCAAGCCAGGGCCAAGCCCAGAGCAGGTTGGAATCAACATCTACCGCCGCGAGCGACGCGGGCATTGATACAAAAGCCTTTCAGGAAAAGATGCGCAAACTCCAGTACGCGCAGCTACCGATCAACTCCTTCAGCCAGCTGGCCAAGGCAAAGACATATAGTCCGTTGGAGAACTCGGACGATCCCTCGCTGCTAAGCGCGATCGAACAGGCAAATGAGGAATACGAAGAAGACGAGTCAGTTCGCGATCTGGCGGTGCGGATATTGACGGCGTTTCGAAACCGCAATTCGGTAGAGGCCTTATCACAGATCGCTCTCTATGATCTTTCGTCCAACCTGCGTTCTAAGGCCGTGACCGTGCTTGCCGATTTCGACCATGAGTCCGTTTTTGAAGCGCTTTTGCTCGCTTGTGCTGATCCGACCCGCGAAGTGCGAGCAGCGGCGGCGCGAGGACTATTTAGATTGAGTTTTGATCGAGCTCATGCGTGGAAGCGTATAATAGAAGCTAACGATGATTTTAGGATGAGCCACGCGGCCCGAGCGGCAGTAGAGTCGGGGATCGTAGCCAAATCCTTCGATCGCCTGATCCACGAGGATCTCAAGATAGCCTACGAAGCATTTTCATTGGTCTCGCTTTTGATCAAGGCAGGTGAAACGGATACTGTGTTCGAGGCATTGCGGGATCACAAGGATGATCGTGTGAAATATGCTCTGCTGCACGTTCTGAAAGTTCATCGCGACCCTCGCACGCTCAGCCGGCTAAACGACCTTCGACTGGGCAGATCTTGGCCGACCGACTTATCTGACAGGATGCGAGACACTGTGAAAAGCCTTGAACAGGTTGCGGCCTAGTCCGGCAGCGGAATTTCCACACAATCAAGGGGAATCGATCGTGGTATTTAGCAATAAGGGTTCGGTAGCAGTTGAAATTGGCAGAAGGGCTCCTGATTTTGCTCTTTGGACTGATTCGAATCTAGAATGGAGGCTCTCTGATCATCAAGACGGAGTGACCGTCCTTTTGTTCTATCCCCAGAACGAAACTCTGGTCTGCACTAAACAGCTATGTTCCCTTAGGGACAATTGGGCGGGTTATCTGGCGACCAAAGCTACGATCGTCGGCATCTCACCAGGGGACGCCTGACGACCACCGCCGATTTTCTGAGAAGAAATCTCTACCGATCCCGCTCCTTGCCGACCCCGATCGCGCGATCACCCGCATCTATGGCCTTCACTGGCTGTTTCCTGTCAACCTAACTCGGGCTGTCGTCGTGATAGACGCAAAGGGAATTATTCGCAATCGAGACGTGATGCTACGAGCATTTCGACCTTCGGACGATCAATTGATCACCGACATCTACGCTGCACGCGGCGATGCCCTGAACGAGCAATACAACGTTCTGAAGCGAAGGTTCTCCCGAACTGGCAAGCGACCAGCTTGATTTTATTTACGTGTCGGACTAAACTCCGCTCAGTCAGATTCGATCGTTCGGGAGATAAGATGCAGTACAGAAGACTTGCGACCGCTTTCGTGGCACTTGTGATAACAGCCGTAGCTACGGCCGATGGATTTGCCCAGACGCGAATTCGGTTTGCACCAGGACGAACGTCGGCATCGGTAACGGGTTCGCTAAGCGGTGGTGCGACTCGCCGATTCGTACTCGGAGCCCGCGATGGACAATATTTGTCCGGGAACGTGAGTTCGAAAAATGGCTGCGTGAAGTTCGTCGGTGGCTCGACGGCGATCGATTTTATGACGGTTGCCGGTAACAACTTCGTCACAATAACGAACTCGTGCCGGAGTTCGACGTCGTTCATCCTCACCGTCTCTATAAATTCTGCAGGCAATTAGGCTTTGTCTCACGACAATTTTCTTGCTATGATTGAACGGTGCAATTCCGTCTCATTTCTGAAAACACTCCCAAGGGCGACCAGCCCGAAGCCATAAAGCAGATAGTCGACGGCCTTAACGAGGGGGCTGATCATCAGGTTCTGCTAGGTATCACCGGTAGCGGTAAGACGTTTACGATCGCGAATGTGATCGAGCAGACGCAGCGTCCGGCTCTTGTACTTGCGCACAATAAAACGTTGGCGGCGCAGCTTTATCAGGAATTTAAGACATTCTTTCCGGAGAACGCGGTCGAGTATTTTGTTTCTTATTACGATTACTACCAGCCCGAGGCCTATGTTCCGGCGGCCGACCTTTACATAGAAAAGGAAGCGACGGTCAATGAAGAGATCGACCGTTTGCGGCTATCCGCAACTCGTGCGCTATTCGAGCGGCCCGACGTGATCGTAGTCGCGTCGGTCTCGTGTATCTATGGTCTTGGCGATCCGGATGCGTATTTTGGAATGCTCGTTTTCATCGAGCCCGGAATGAAGATTAAGCGTGAGGATCTTCTCAAACGTCTTGTCGAACTGCAGTACGAGCGTGTGAATGTCGATTTCGATCGCGGAACATTTCGTGTGCGAGGCGATGTGGTTGAGCTGTTTCCGAGTTATCAGGAACAGGCGTACCGGATCGAATTCTGGGGCGACGAGATCGATTCGATCTCGACGATCGATCCGTTGCTTGGCGAGGTGCTGGCGAAACATACAACACGGATCCCGATCTACCCAAAAACCCACTACGTGATGTCAAAGCCGGTGATAAAACGTGCCGTGCAGACCATAAAGGCGGAACTTGAGGTTCATGAGAAATTCCTCGTCGAGGAAGGCAAAGTCGTCGAAGCGCAGCGGCTGCATCAGCGGACAATGTACGATCTCGAGATGATCAAGGAGATGGGATTTTGCCGCGGCATCGAGAATTATTCTCGCCACCTGACCGGCAAATCACCCGGTGAACCGCCGCCTACGCTGCTCGATTATTTGCCGTCGAACTGCCTGATGGTCATCGACGAATCGCACCAGACGGTGCCGCAGCTTGGGGCGATGTTCAAAGGCGACCAGTCGCGAAAAGGGACTCTCGTCGAATACGGTTTTCGTCTTCCAAGCGCTAAAGACAATCGGCCGTTGAACTTTCAGGAGTTCGAAGCTCGGGTTGGTCAAACGATTTACGTATCGGCAACTCCGGGCAACTACGAACTCGAAAAGACCGGGGGCGAGGTGATCGAGCAGATCATCCGTCCGACCGGTTTGCTCGATCCCGTCGTCGAAGTTCGTCCGGTCAAAGGCCAGATCGACAACTTGCTTGAAGAGTGCCGTGTTCGCGCCGAGCGAAATGAACGTGTTCTTGTTACAACGCTTACCAAGCGTATGGCCGAGAATCTTAGCGAGTATTTCGCGGAGGTCGGCGTCAAGGTCAGCTACCTGCACAGCGATATACACACGCTCGAACGTATTAAGATTTTACGCGACCTGCGACGTGGGGAATTTGACGTTTTGGTTGGGATCAACCTGTTGCGCGAAGGGCTCGATCTCCCCGAGGTTTCGCTTGTTGCCATTCTCGATGCGGACAAAGAAGGTTTTCTGCGTAGCGAACGTTCGCTGATCCAAACGATGGGCCGTGCGGCTCGTAATTCCGACGGCAAAGCGATCCTTTATGCGGATAAGATCACAAAATCGATGGCTTATGCGATCAGCGAAACCGAACGCCGCCGCGTGATCCAGGAAGAATACAACACTGAACACGGTATCACTCCAACGACGATCATCAAATCGATCGACGCGACCTTGGTCACGGCGTACGAGGCTGACTACTTCAAAGTGCCCCTCGAACTCGACAAGTTCGAAGAATATTCGCCGAAGCAACTCAAGGAAACTCTCGCCCAACTTGAAGCCGATATGCGAAACGCCGCAAAGGAAATGAAATTCGAACAGGCTGCGGAGATACGCGATCGGCTGAAGTATCTTCGCGAGCGTGAACTCCAATATATTTAGAGAGGCGGATCAAGCCGATTGGGCGGATCAGGACGGATAAGATAAAATTACCCTTTCCGTAACTGAGACGATGCAGGTAAAAACCCAACTCGAAGATCTACAAAACTATCTCACCGACGCAAGCAATATGCAGGGCGGACATGCGACGCGCCTATGTATTCCTGAGACGGCGGGCGAGGTCGCGGATATTCTGCATGAGGCGAATGAGCAGGGAATTGCAGTGACGATCTCGGGGCTCGGACGGGAACGGTTGGTGGTGCGATACCGTTTGGCGGATATGTCGTTTCGCTTGAGCGTTTGAATAGGATGGTTGAGATTGACAGGGAGCGAAAGATCGCGGTCGTTCAACCCGGCGTTATACTTGGCGATCTGCAAAAAGCAGTCGAGGCTGAAGGGTTGTTTTATCCTCCGGATCCGACGGAATGGAGCTGTCAGGTTGGCGGAACGGTAGCAACGAATGCTTCGGGTGCGAGAAGTTTTAAGTACGGAGCCACGCGTGATTTTGTGGAGCGGCTCAATGTTGTTCTGGCGTCAGGCGAGGAGATCGTGATCAGGCGTGGCGAGTTTGTCGCGGATGAGACCGGTTCAGTGTCGGTCGGCTCGATAAAATTCAAAACGCCCAGCTACGAACGACCCAACGTGCGAAAGAACGTCAGTGGATATTTTAATGCCGAACCGCTCGACGCGATCGATCTGTTTATCGGTAGCGAAGGTACGCTCGGGGTCATTACTGAGATCGAACTCCGCCTGATCGACAAGCCGAAGGAGTTTTTTAGTGGGATCGTGTTTTTCTCGGAGCAGAGCGATCTGTTGGCTTTTGTAGAAGAAGCGAAGTTGGCGACGTTCGCTGCGAGGAAGAACCCAGTCGCTATCGCTCCCGGTTCTGATATGATCGACGCATCGCTGTTGGAGTATTTTGACGAACAAGCCCTCAAGTTTATTTCTGAGAAGTTTCCTGAGACACCTGCGGCTTCCGGGGCGATCTTTTTTGAGCAGGAAATGAACGGCGAAAATGAAGATGCTTTACTGGCCTCGTGGAACGATCTGTTAGAGAAGCATAACGCTAATATTGAACGCTCGTGGTTCGCTACGAATGATCAGGACCGTGAGAAAATGCGGGCATTTCGCCATTCACTGCCGGTTTCGGTGAACGAACGGGTCGTCAAGAATAAGCAGAAAAAGATCGGGACTGACATGGCGGTGCCGGATGAGAATTTCCCGGCGTTCTTGCGTTACTACAAAGAGACGTTGGATGCGAGCGGACTCGAATACGTTATTTTTGGCCACATCGGCGACTGTCATTTGCACGCGAATATGCTTCCAAAGGACGATGCGGAAGCCGAAAAAGCCAGACACATTTATGGGCGGTGCGTCGCTCAGGCGATAATGCTCGGCGGAACGGTCTCGGCCGAGCACGGCATCGGTAAAGCTAAAGCGAAAATACCTTTCCGCGATGATGGGCGAGCGATATCTAAACGAAATGGCCGAGATAAAGCGGGCGTTCGACCCGAAAGGCATCTTGGGCCGTGGGAACATGTTTGACGAGAGTTACTTATGATCAAAGCAATACTTTTTGATTTCAACGGGGTCATCATCGACGATGAGCCTATACAGATGCGGGCGTATCAGGAGTTGCTCTCCGCCGAGGGCGTTGAGGTGACTGATAGGGACTATGCGGCTTCGCATGGGATGGACGACAAGACGTTTGTTCGTGCCGCATACGAGCGGCACGGCAAGAAAGTCGATGATGCAAAGATGCATGAGATCATCGCCGCGAAGTTTGTAAAATGGCGTGAGATCGTCGGCGATAATTTGCCGCTTTTTCCGGGCATCGGGGATTTTGTCGAGAAGATGTCGCACGAATTTGCGCTTGGCGTCGTCAGCATGGAAAAGGGCGAGCAGATCGAGTACGTGCTCGATAAAGCCGGTCTGCTCAAGCATTTTTCGGTCATCGTCAGTGCCAACGAAGTGTCCGCGTGCAAGCCTGATCCCGAGTGTTACCGCATCGGATTTCACGACATCGATCTTTTCCGCATCCGACAGGGACATCTCCCGATGACCCATAGCGAATGTCTTGTGATCGAGGACACCGTGCCGGGGATCCAGGCCGCGAGGAATGCTGATCTTCCTGCGTTGGGTGTGACGAACACTGTCGATGCCGAGCCGCTTCGCTCTGCAGGTGCGGGAGCGATCGCTAAAGACCTTCGCGATTGGATGCCCGAGAGCATTAGACGTATGTTTTAGTCGGTACCGTACGCGTCAGCGGGCGGCCCGACTTTAAGGCACGTGTTGTATTGAATTCCACGACCATTCCGCCCGCTTAGGCAGGCGGTTCTGACTTTATGGATTATTTTATTTCGAAAGAGCGAGCCGAGACCGATCTGCTCGATTGTGCAGCTTTTCTGGCCGAGCGCGTAAAAAGCGCAGATGGCCATGCCGAGGCGATGAGTGAGATCGTGCCGCGTTATTTGGCTAAGGGCGATGTTGACCTCGCAGCGGAGCTGGCGAATGCCATCGACGATCCGTTCTCGCGCGATCGTTTGTTGATTCAGGTTGCCGAGAAATGCGCACAGATCGATGAT
Source organism: Acidobacteriota bacterium (assembly GCA_016718135.1). Lineage (GTDB taxonomy): Bacteria > Acidobacteriota > Blastocatellia > Pyrinomonadales > Pyrinomonadaceae > OLB17. The sequence goes on from JADKEF010000001.1 coordinate 336,952, forward strand.
GACGAGTATGCGATGCAGCTCGCGGACTCAATCGAAGACCACGGGCTGCGTGCTCAGGCTCTCGAACGGCTCGCTCTCGTGAAAGCCGCCAAAAGTCAACCCGAAAAGGCCGCTGAGATTGCTGCAACGATGGAGCATCCCGATTTTGTCTACGCCGGAATTGCGGTCAATCATGCGATCAACGGCGAGAATGCGGCTTCGGAGAAGATGCTTGCCGAGATAGACTTTCCAGCAGCAAGGGCGAACGCTTTGCAGCAGATCGCCGCCGCGCATTTGCGGGATGATAAGAAGGAAAAGGCGGCCGAGACATTGGCGGCAGCTTTCGTTGCGGCCGAAGAGATCGAACACGACGAAGAACGCATTCGAGCCCTTTGTGACATAGGAAATCTGTACAACGACGCCGGCCGTCGGGACAAGGCAATCGAAACATTTGACCGTGCGAAGGCAGACGCTGAATTGCTCGACAATCAGCATCGTGATTATTTTCTCGTGAATTGCGCTCTCGGGTTTCTGTATGCGGGCAGCGAAGACCTTTCCGATCGGACGCTCGATCTCGTCAGAGATAAAACGCAAATGGCATCCGCTCTGCTCGGCATCGCACGCGATCAGCGGCGAAAGGAACAAAACGACGATGCTTTCGAATCACTCGAAGAGGCGTATGAGATACTTCGCTCGCAACGCGATATCGAGACCCGCGACAGCCGTGCGAAAAACGGTGTGATCTCGTCTGTGGCGGTTCAATTTGCCGGATTTGGAAAGTATGACCGAGCCGTCGAGATCGCCCAGGAAAATCCGGATCCGGCCGAGCAATACGGGGCTCTAACCCAGATCGCCAAGATCCAGGCGTCCCTCGGCGAAGACGAACTCGCCCGCCAGACGGTGAATGCGATCGACGAAGACTCCGTCCGTCTCTTTGCTCTAATTGCGATATCCGACGCCAGAGCAAAGCGAAACGAACCCGCGATCGCCTTGCTGGATGAGGCCGCGGAACTGGCTGAAACTGTGCCACAATTCGCATCCCGCTCCGCGATCCTAAACGATATCGCCGCCAAATATTTCGCCGGCGGCCACCCCGAAAAGGCCCGCTCCACCACCCTCGAAAACCTAGACGTCATTGCCCAGATCCGCGACGAAAGTAGCCAGGCGGCATCGATCGCCTCGATCGCCGATGTGTATTCCACGGCCGCTGTCGAACTTGGTGCTGACGAGCAAGAGCAGTTAGCGAAGCTTGTCCGAAAAGTGGAGTGGTAAGTTAGAAGTCACTGGCGATCAGATCTTCAAACGTTTCGCGGCGCCTGATAATTTCTGCTTCACCATTTACACGGACAAGAGCCACCGGCGGCAGAAACCGCCCATTATATTGCGAAGCTTGCGCGAGCGAATAAGCACCACAATTTAACAAAGCTAAAACTTCTCCGGGCTCCACGTCGGGTGGGAGCTGGCGATATTCAGGCAGGCGGCCTCCGCCTTCGATGTCGAAATAGACATCACCTCCGTCGCAGAGCGGGCCGGCGACTTTGTACGGGAAGTCGTGCGGCGCGTCGGAGCGTTCGGCCGATATCAGATGGTAGTACCATTTGTAGGTCTCCATCGAAAGTAGGATGTTGAAGCCGGCGTCGGTTAGCAGCCAGTGGTCGGCTTCGATTTTGGATTTTGGATTTTGGATTTTAGATTGCGGAATTGGTCTCTGCTTTGAGTTGCGAACTGTGGTCAGGCAGATTCCCGCGTCGGCGATTATGCTGCGGCCGGGTTCGAGTAGGAGGGTTAGGTTCTCGATCAAGTGGGCTGAGCCATCCGATTCAAGTTCCTCGCGTATCGCGTGCCATGCAGCATCGATCGCGGCGACTGGTTCGAAATCAGCCTCGAACATCTGCCGCTGGCCTTCCTCGATCCCAATTTCATCCAAGCCGCCGCGAACGTAATTTATCGGAAATCCGCCGCCGATGTTTATGTGGCGAAGTGCTTTTCCGGTCTCGGCGTATATTCGCTTGAGGCCGCTATAAAGAGCCTCAAAGGCCTGTGTGTAAACGATCGGATCAGGATTCTGCGAACCGACGTGCAGGTGAATGCCGCAGAGGTTGAGGTGTGGTGAATCTTTGTATTCGCGAAATGCCGAGAACGCCTCGTCGGGCATCATGCCAAATTTTGAGGTTAGCAAGGCGGTCTGCAAGCCTGAGTGCGTATCGGATTCGATCTCAGGGACGAGGCGAAGGCTGACGTTGGCTTTTTTGCAGAGACGTTTGGCGGTCTCTTCGATCAGCGAAAGCTCGTAAAGGGAATCGACCTGGATCGCGTAGATGCCGTTCTCGATGGCGAGTTCAAGCTCCCAGACCTCTTTGCTGTTGCCGTTAAAATTGATCTGATCGCCTGAGAAGCCAGCCTTCAGAGCCTTCCACAGTTCACCGCCCGAGTTGACCTCGATATCGCAGCCCGAATCTTTGACGGCCCGCAGAATGCCCATCGTGGACATTGCTTTAGCGGCGTAGCAGAGTTTCAAAGGGCAGCCGATGACGCCTTGAACCTTCTTCAGACGCTCGATGTTGTGACGGATCCGCTGCTCGCTATAAACAAATAGCGGCGTGCCATGCTCGCGGGCAAGCTCGACCGCAGCGACACCGTCGATGTGAAGGCGGCCATTTTTTGTTTCGAGGAAATTCTCGATCTCCCAGGGTTGAGTCATAAGACATAAAGAAACAACGGATTTCACGGATAGGCACGGATGGAGAAAGATCTGCGTGAATCAGCGCTAATTCGTCGTTTGTTTTCTCATCATTTGAATCCCGGTTCCACGCGGATGAAGGCCGGGCAGCGAGATCGGCAACTTTCCGGTACTATCCTGGAGTCCGAGGATCGAACGGGCGGCTGCGCGCTGAAGGCTCGGCATATCTCCGTAGGCCACGATGTAGTTTCTCATCTCGGGGAACGAACTGAGGATGTACGGATTGCCGAAGCTGATGCCGATCACGGTCTTATTGGCGGCGAGAGCTTCGCGGAGGATAGCGGCTCCGTTTTCCGGAATGCCGACACTGTTCCTCGCACCCGAGCGAACGCGGCCGTAGAGCCCGACGATCACTACGTCAGCTTCTCGAACTACCTTTCGGGCTGCGTCAGCTTGAGCCGCAAGCGAATTTTCCTGCAAGTAGGCCTGCGTAAATCGAAGACCGTTTGACCTCAATGTTCCAGTCAGCGGATTCATTATGTTACCGCCGTCAAAGCCATTCGAGATGCCTAGGACAGCCACCTTCTTCGAGCGGTCGACAGGCAGGTCGCCTTGGTTCTGTCTTACCAACGTGATAGCTGCGGTTCCGATCTCATCTGTTAGAGCACTAACATCCGCACTCGATACTATGCTGTCGATGCGATCGATCGGAGTCATTTTGTCTTTGAAAAGGCCGAGTTCGTGTTTCCATGCGATCTGGCGACGGACGGATTCATCGAGCTTGTCCATCGGAATTCGGCCGCTCGCGACGGCGGCCTTTATGCCGCGGATCATGACGTCGACGTTCTCGGGTTTTTCAAGAATATCGGTTCCTGCGAGAAACGCCCGGACGCCTGCTTCTTCCTGAGTGAAATAGAGCGTCAGCCCGCTCATCGACATAGCGTCGGAAACGATCAGGCCCTTAAAGCCCATCTCTTTGCGGAGAATGTCGGTCTGCAGCTTGGTTGACAGCGTCGCGGGTATCGTCGCTTTTTCCGACACGATCTCCGAGCCAATTTCGGCATCGCCACCCTGATACACTTTTAGGGGTTTGATCTCTTCACCATCGATCAGCGGCAGAGCGATGTGGGCGATCATGATCGAGCCGATGCCAGCGTCGATCGCTTTTTTGAATGGAACTAGCTCGAGCGAATCGAGCCGCGATTTGGGCAAATTGATTATTGGAAGGCCGCGATGCGAATCGACATTTGTATCTCCATGTCCGGGGAAGTGTTTTGCAGTTGCGATTACCTGGTGCGACTGAATCCCTTCGGCAAAAGCGGTTCCAAACCGTGCGACGTCGTTAGGATCTTCGCTAAAACTGCGGACGTTGATAACAGGATTCGCGGCGTTGTTATTAACGTCTAGTACCGGCGCATAGACGTGGCGGATGCCTATAGCCTTTGCTTCGCGGCCCGTGACGACGCCCATTCGTCGGGCGAATTCGGGATTTCCGGTCGCAGCTACTGCCATTGCCCACGGGAAATTTGTCGCGTCCTCAAAGCGCATTCCGATGCCGGTCTCAGCATCGAGCGACATCAGCAGCGGCGTTTTCGCATTTTCCTGCATGCGGTTCGCAATGATCGTCGTCTCATAGATAGGTGCGCCGAAAAAGATGATGCCGCCGAGTTTGTTTTGCGAGATGTGGCGTTGGAGGTCCTTGAAAAAGAAGCTGTCGCGATTGGCGAATTTGGCGTTGATGCCGATGTGGATCAACTGCCCGACCTTCTCATCGACCGTCATCTTCTTGACGTACTTGGTCGCAAAATCTTCCGATTTCTTAGAAGGCCAGAAACCTTTCGTCGGCTGGGCAACCGCCGTTGGCAACGACGTGAAGAGAAGAAGAAAGATCAAAAAAGGGCTAAACAGAAACTTCATTTTTATTACCCGAAAGGACAAAACTAGCGAGATATGCGACTACAAAAGTAGTTACGCTACCGATCAACACGTACCACGGAAAAGCGATCGGCGTGTAGAAACGAATATAAAACATCAGAGCGATGCTGACCAACATACCTATCAGCGCCGGCATCTCGTTGACGCGTTTGAGGAAGGTGCCGATCAAAAATACGCCAAGTACCGGGCCATTAAAGAGCGACGCGACCGACAACGCTTGATCCAATGCTGAGCGTTCCTGTCGCATCACGATCAACGCGACCGCGATCTGTACGACGCCGAAAACAAGGGTTAGGATGTGTGAGACTCTTAGGAAGTGCTTATCGTCTTTTCCGGATTTGAAAGGTTTGTATAGATCGTTGACGAAAGTCGCTGCTATCGAATTCAAAGAGCTCGACAAAGCCGCCGCGAAGATCGCTGCGACGACGAGCCCCGAAATTCCGCTCGGCATCGATTTTGTTATGAAATCTGGAAACACTTTGTCACCGCCTGAGAACGGCAACTGCGCGGGAATGCCCGAACCCGCGACTCCGGCCTGAGCGTAATCGGCCAGATTGTACGGAGCGTAAAATGCGAACAGCAACACGCCGATGAAAAGGAAGCCGATGAATTGGCCCAGCACGACGGCACCGCTCGAGAGCAATGCGAATGATGCTCGGCTTGGTTTATTGGTGCAGAGATATCGCTGAACGAGATATTGATCCGTTCCATGCGTCGACATCGTCAGGAAGCATCCGCCGATCAGACCGGCCCAGAATGTGTAGGTTTTGGTGAAGTCCCACGTGAAATCGAAAACGTCGAACTTGTCGAATTGTTGTCCGATGGCAATTGCTCCCGAAAAACCGCCTTCGATCTGATTCGCAATGACGACAGCTGCGGCGATCGCACCGCCGATATAGATCAAAAGCTGGACCACCTCGATCCAAATGATCGCCTCCATCCCTCCGTAGAAGGTGAAGATAATCATCACCACACCGAGCAAAATGATCGAGCCGACAATCACGAGAGTCGCGTCGGTACCCGGCACAAAGGCAGTGTAAACGGCTGCCAAAACTATCGCTGTCAGCAACAGACGAATTCCGTCTGCGATGTTTCGCATGACGACAAAAAGGCCCGACGCGAGCATCTTGACCTTGTTGCCAAAGCGTTCGCCGAGAAGCTGATAGACCGTCTGCAGATCGCCCTTAAAGTACAGCGGAATAAAGATCAGCGAGATAACCACGCGGCCGAGCATGTAGCCGAAAACTAGTTGTAGAAACTGAAAATTCCCGTTCCTCGCAAACGCAATTCCCGGCACCGATATGAACGTGATGGTACTCGTCTCGGTCGCGACGATCGACATCGCGATCGCCCACCAAGGCACATTTCGGCCGCCGACAAAATAGTCCGCCGTCGTCTCCTGCTTACCCGAAAATAGGATCCCAAAAACGGTGATGCCGATGAGGTAGCCGAAGATGATAATGAGGTCGAGTGTCTGCATGTATCGATAAGACAGCGAAAACTAATCCTGCAAAGCGATAAGAAGTTTTTATCGTGAAAAGCGTGTCGGGTCAAATCCGAAGTCATTTTCGAGCCCAGTACATACCGATACCCTTTATTCGATTGAGCTGGCCGTCGGCGATCCAGGGAAATCTCCTTTTCGCTACCGGAGCGATGTCGTACTCGCCGATCTCGCCCGCAAGTTCGCGTTCTGCTAGATGGCAAATGTAAGATTCGGCCTCGTCGGCGAGTTTCTTGAGTCGGGCGATCTCGTCCGTCGTAAGCTCGGGATATTTCAAACGCATCCGGTCGTCGATCGGCTTGCGAAAATTCTCGCCCCATTCGGTCGCTAGAGCGAGAGCGTGGTTCATCATGTCGATCGGAAACTCAAGATCGAGATCGTCGGCGTGCGAATGAATCAGATTGACCGGCATCGACTCTGACGGACGCTCGAATGTCGGCTTCGTGTAGGTGCCTTCTTTCAGCAGTTCGTATCGCTCGGTAAATTCCAGCGGGAGGAACTTGATAAATCTCACCCGCAAAAACCTTCCTCGGCCGAGCCGCATGTCCATCTCATAAAACCCAGGCCCAACGTGGCCGATATGAAGGCAATAGGCTTTGCCGTTTTCGAGATGTTCGAGCGATGGCGATTCGTAGGAATCGACCTCGAAATCTTTAAGCGTGTTTTTCAGAGTCACCGAAACGATCTCAGGAAATTTGTCCGGCAGCGGGAAGACCAGTTTTTGCCAATGCAGATTCTGGTCGATGCTGATGCCAAAGATTCCGATGTTATTCGGATTGTCGTCGAATAACGGGTCGGCATCGCTGAGCACGCGTTGGTAAGTGACCTTCACCGGACAACGTCCGGGCGGGATATTCTCAGCGAATGGCGTGCAGGGAATCAAATCGTCTTTTGCAATAAATCCCGGAATCCCATCGCCGCGATCTGGCAGACGATAGCCGAATATATCGTGATCGGCATCCGGAATCGTATTGAATTTCTGCCCAAAGGTCGCATCGAGACTCGCTGCGGAGACGACATTGTCTTCGAGTTCAAGGATAGTGCCTTCCTCGAAATGCGGGCTTTCTTTGAGAAAGAACAGACTGAATTTCGGCGGCTGATCCATTTGAGAGCTTTAGTTCAGACTGGCGATCGCTTTTTCAACGACGAAATCATTATCAGATAAAGCTGACGTGGCGATCTGTTGGACGACACCAGTCGCGCTCATCACCAAAGCGACTCGAAGATCGTCTTGGGCGTCGACCATTAGCTGAGATGCTGTAGTTTCCTCCAGTCCCGTTTCCGCCATCAGAATACGCAGCGAGCGTTCTTTGAGTTTAATATTCGATGATTTTACGTTCGTCATGCGATTGCCGCTCACGTAGCCGAGGCGGATCATGGTAACGGTGGAGATGGTGTTTAAGACGAGTTTTTGGGCGGTTCCGGCTTTCATGCGGGTCGAGCCGGTGATGGCTTCGGGGCCGACGCCGGGGACGATGGCGATGTCGACGGCGTGCGTGATCGCGGAATCGGGGACACAGGTGATGCAGGCGGTGAAGCAACCCAAGCTTTTTGCGTATTCGACAGCTCCGATAGTGTAAGGCGTCCGGCCCGAGGCGGCGATGCCTATGACGGCGTCTTTTTCCGTGACGCCTCGTGATTTGAGGTCTTCGGCACCGGCTTCGAGGTTGTCTTCGCTCGACTCGGTCGCTTGGTACAGAGCGTCGTAGCCACCCGCTATCACGCCTTGAATGAGATCGTACGATACCCCAAACGTCGGCGGTATCTCGCTCGCATCCAGTACCCCAAGCCTCCCGCTTGTCCCAGTCCCAACATAAAAAAGCCGTCCGCCATTCTGGAGGCGTTCGACGACCTCGTCGATTACCGCTGCGATCTCAGGCAGGACTTTCTCGATAGCTAACGCGATAGTCTTGTCTTCGCTATTGATGAGCCGTGCAGCTTCGAGCGTCGAGACCTTGTCGATCTCGGTGGTGTTTGGGTTTTCTTGTTCGGTGACCGGAAGCATGATTTTAGTATATGAAAAAGCTATATTCGACAGTCCGACGGACGCTTATTGCTCTCCCACGTTTTGTTGCCGCCTCAAACCTAATTTTCCTCGCTGCGGTAATAGCATCCTGATTCAGACCTTTTGAGAGGCCGTTAACGACTGCGATCTTTCCAAGTTGTCCATTCGAAAGGAATTGAACTTTCAAACGAACAATGCCTTCAGCACAATCAGTACCATCGGTTCTGGTAGCCTTAGGTTTCGACAGTATCCTCAATGGTAGATTTTGGGGATCAATCTTTACTTCGGTCACTTTCAGATCAGATCCCGAATCGCTTGGAAGTGGGATATCCCGTGCCATTCCTCCGTATTCCGAACGTATCATTGGGTGGGCCAGACTTGGACATCGAACTGGACTCTGGCCAAACAGATGTGCGGCAAAGCCGACAGCAGTTAGGAAAAAATAAAAATCAGAGATGTGAGATTCTTATTCATATCATTTTGCTGTTTCCATTCTTCATGGCCATCAACGCCGCGGCGTGTGCCGGCGGCATTTGCGGGTCGGTCAAAAATGCCTTCGGGGCGACTCTTGCGATGATCTCGGTCATTGGGTCGGTTAACAGGTCGCCTGCTTTGAATACGCTGCCGACGCAGCCGATCGGGACCTTGCGTTTTTCTAGACCGAGTTTCTTCAAAACGGCGGCGGCGGCTGTGCCTAGTTCGTGGCCTGCGTCGCGTAAAATTTCTATTGCTACTTTATCACCGTCCTGGGCGGTTTCGACGACCAGACGTGCGAAACCGGCTATGCGGCTGTTGTCCATTTGCGGGGCGTAGATCGCTCCGATCAGGTTCTCAACGTTCGATGCACGAAAGTAGTCGGCGGCTTGTTCGCTGAGTTTGGTGAGCGGGCCGCGACCGTCGGAGGCCTTTGCAACGGCGTGGAGAGCCTCGCCCGCGATGCCACGGCCGCCGCCTTCGTCACCGGCGACCGGGCCCCAGCCTCCGGCGATGAATTTCTCGCCATTGTCATCGACGCCGATGCAGACCGAGCCTGTTCCGGCGATGACGACGAGGCCTGCTTTTCCTAGAGTTGTGCCGTAAAGTGCGATGTCTGCGTCGGTGGTGACAGAAGTTTTCTTGACTCGAAACCGCGTCGCAAAGCTGTCACGGACACGTTCTCGAATATCCTGTCGCCTCACGCCTGCCAATCCCAAAGTTGCCGCAACAATGTCGCCGCGTGAAACTCCTCCGCTGTCGCACGCCGCGTCGATCGCCTTTGCGATGTTCGCAACAGCCGTTTCCACACCAACGCGCAAAGGGTTAGACGGGCCGCCTGAGCCTTCGGCGACGACCTCGTGCGACTCGTCCATGAGGGCGACATTCGTCTTTGTGCCGCCGCCATCCACACCGAGGAACAGCTGGTAAAGCTGGCGTTTTCGTCCTCGTTCTGGAGTGTTTTGCGGCATTTAAAGCACCATCAAAAACTAAAAAATTACACTTCTATTGTTTGGGAAACTTGACATATAATCAAATTTAACGGATTTTATGTAGTCAATAAGATATTCTAATCGCAGGGAAGAAGTAACAAGGCAATGGAAATCCGACAGTTGAAAGCCTTTCTCGCCATCGCCGAGGCCAAGACCTTTACGGCCGGTGCGCGGCGCGTGAACGTAACGCAGGCGGCAATTTCGATGCAGATCCGACAGCTCGAAGACGAGGTCGGCCTGCAGCTGTTTACGCGAACTCCGCGTCGCGTGATCCTGACCGAGGCTGGCGAATACCTACTCGACCGGGCACGCAAAATTCTCCGCGAACACGACACAGCACTCGCCGAGATCGCCGAGCTCGGCGGCGTGGAACACGGACGTCTGCGAATCGGAAGCGCGTCGGCGGAATTTGCAACGCTGCAATTGCCGCACATTTTGCAGGGCCTGCGTGAAAAGTTTCCGAATTCGGAATTAGCAGTGAGTGCGGGCACGAGCCAGACGTTGGTCGACAAGATCATGCATGGCGAGATCGATATTGCATTTGTCTCGCTGCCAGTCGAAAATTCGTCGATCACGACCGATCTGTTATTTAGCGATGAGATCGTGGCAATCGCACATCCTTCGCATCCGATGGCGAATGAACGCTATATCAGCGCGGCTGCACTCGCCGGAGAAAAGCTGATCCTCGGGGAACGCGGTGGTAACACGCGCCGAATGATCGACGATTTTTTTAACGCTGCAAACGTCCGGCCGAACATCACAATGGAACTTTCGCGGCAGGAGGCGATCAATCAGATGGTCGAAAACAATCTCGGCGTCGGCACCGCCGGAGCCAAGACCATCGCCGACGAGATCCGCGAAGGCCGCCTGACGTCATGGATGATCGAGGGAGCCGAGATCAACTGGGAACTCGGACTCGCGAGATTACGCGGCGGATATTTTTCGCCGATCGCGAAGGAATTTGTTGGGTTATGTAAGGAAAGCTTTGTGATGCGGGACAAGGAACTTAGAGCGAAGAAATGAGGAAGCATTCAGTAGTCAGTAGTCAGCAGTCAGTAGTCGGAATGGGTTCACGCTACCGGGTTCTTTTTATTCTCTGTGCTCTCTGTGTATTCTGTGGCGAATCTTTCTCACAAGCTTTGCCCGTTGCCGCTCCGCAGGCGGTTGGGATGAATGCGGCGAAGTTGAACGGAATCGACGCTCTGGTCGAGGCTGACATCGCGGCCAAAAAACTGCCCGGAGCGGTCGTGCTTGTCGGGCATAAAGGGAAGATCGTTTTTCGCAAGGCTTACGGCAACCGTTCGCTCGTGCCGACGGTCGAGAAGATGACGGTCGATACGATCTTTGATCTGGCATCGCTGACAAAGCCGATCGCGACGGCGACTTCGATAATGATACTGGTCGAGCAGGGCAAACTGCGTTTGAACGACACGATCGGGATGTACATCCCCGACATCGACGACGCGGCCGCCAAACGCGTTACGATCCAGCAACTGCTCACGCACACATCAGGCTACCGCCCCGATTTCGACCTCGGCGAAAAATGGACCGGCCGCGAAGGCATGCTCGCCGCTTTGAAGAAAGAAAAACTCCGAGCGGCTCCGGGGACGAAGTTTGTTTATTCGGATATTGGGTTTATTGTCTTGGGGGAAATCTTTCAAAGGCTTGGCGGAAGCAGTGTCGGCGATGTCGCCTACCTGGGTATCAAAGGTCTTCAACTTCAGAACACCTTTTTTTCGTTGCTCGACCCAGGGAGCAGCGACCCGTATAGGTTTACAAGTTTCGCCGACTCCATAACGCCGGTCCATCTGACAAAGAAAATTGCGCCATCTGAGAACATACGTGGCCAAAATAGCTATCTTGGATCGAGGTTCGATGGAGGTGCGGCCGTCGGTGACAAAGTTCTTCGAGGAGCAGTTCACGACCCAACTTCTTACCGAATGGGTGGCGTTGCAGGACACGCCGGGCTTTTCTCAACCGCAGACGACCTCGCTCGATACTGCCAAATGCTCCTGAACGGTGGAACGCTTGATGGCAAACGCGTGATGTCGGCAAAGACGATCTCGCGGATGACGGCACCGATTGTTGTCTCTGAATCGGGCGATGCTCGGGGGCTTGGATGGGACATGAACACTTCGTTCTCGTCGAATCGCGGCGATCTGTTTCCGCTGGGGTCGTTTGGGCATACGGGTTTTACGGGGACGAGCGTTTGGATCGACCGGGTTTCGCATACGTTTGTCGTGTTCCTCTCGAACCGCGTTCACCCCGACGGCAAAGGCGATGTTGGGCCGCTGCGTGCGAAGGTTGCGACGGTAGTTGCTTCGGCGATAGAGGACACGCCGATAGAGAAATTCAAACAGGCCGAGGCTGAGTTTAATGCGGCGGTTGCGGCTCAGGTGCCGAGGTTTAGGGAAGTGGTTGCTGCGGCAAATCGCGTTGCTGCACCGACATCGGCGGCCTCCTCGGTGGCAGCCGGGGCGGCTGCGTTCCCGGCGAAGAGCGTTCTTAATGGGATCGACGTTCTGGAACGAAATGGCTTCAAAGAGTTTGAAGGGATGAAGATCGGGTTGGTTACGAATCATACCGGCCGAAATCTGGCGGGGAAGCAGACGATCGACATTTTGAATGAAGCAAAGAATGTAAAGCTGACCGCGATGTTTGCACCGGAGCACGGTATTCGCGGCGAGCTTGATACGGAGAAGATCGACGACACGAAGGACGAGAAGACCGGGCTGCCGGTTTATTCGCTTTACAAGGACGGTATGCGTCGGCCGAAGCCGGAGCAGACGGCGACGATCGATGCGTTTGTTTATGACATTCAGGACATCGGAGCGAGATTTTATACCTACACGGCTACGCTCAAGAACGTGATGGAAGAGGCCGCGAAGGCAGGAAACCAGTCTTCGTCCTCGACCGCCCAAACCCGATCAACGGCAACTCCGTCGAAGGCTCGCTCGCTGACGAAGACAAACTAAATTTCATCGCACCTCACACCGTGCCGGTGCGTTACGGATTGACGATCGGCGAGTATGCGCAATTGATAAACGCAGAAAGAAAGATCGGTGCTGATCTTAGAGTGATAAAGATGGACGGCTGGTCGCGTTCGATGTGGTTCGACGAGACCGGGCAGACGTGGGTCAACCCGAGCCCGAATATGCGTTCGCTTACCCAAGCAACGCTCTATCCCGGCATCGGCCTGCTCGAAACCACAAACGTCAGCGTCGGCCGCGGCACGGACACGCCATTTGAAGTAGTCGGCGCCCCATGGCTAGACGGACAGAAGCTCGCGGCACATTTGAACGCTCAAAACATCGCCGGTGTTAGATTTATCCCGGTCAGATTCAAGCCAAACGCGTCGGTCTTCAAAGACGAGCAAGTTAACGGCATTAACATCGTCATCACCGACCGAAAGGTATTCAATTCGTTCAAAACCGGCATCGAGATAGCCGTCGGTTTACGCAAGCTTTACCCGAACGACTGGCAGGTGGACCGCTACGCTCGCCTGCTTGTAAATGCCGACATTCTCGCCGCAGTTAAACGCGGCGACACGGCAGTTGAGATCGAAAAATTGGTCAGTCCAAAAATTACCGAATTTAACGCGCGTCGGGCATCATATTTGCTTTACAAACAGTAGTTATCGAGTTATAACGAATTCAGATTTTACCTTTTCGTAACAACGCATTTGATATCAACGACTTTGCTTGATTGAGGGGTGGCCTTCTGCTTTTTGCGATAACGAAAATTTGAATAAATTTCCATTGATGTAAATAATCTTTATGGTTCGCAATTCTAGCTTCACCGAAAATTCAATAAATCAAAGAGGGAATATGTTGAAAAAAACTTTCTGTTTGCTTGCTGTCTCGATCGCGATCTGTCTTGGTGCTGTCGCGGGATTTGCCCAAGAGATCACGGGAAATGTAGCCGGGACGGTACGTGACACAAACGGAGCCGCCGTCGCCGGGGCCACTGTCGTCTTGACCGACTCGGGAAAAGGGGTCGTAGTAAGAAGCTCTATCTCCGATGCGGAGGGCAACTTCTCGTTCCCAAACCTTGCTACTTCCACGTACTCGATCTCGGCTGAGGCTCCAAATTTCAAGAAGTCGGTTCAGACAGGTATCAAAGTGGATGTCGGGCAACGACGCACGGTTGATGTTGTCCTTACTGCGGGACGGATCGAGGAGGTCGTTACAGTCGAGGCGGATGCCGTCGCGGTGGATCTTAGCTCTGCGACAAGTGGAACGGTTATCAATGGCGATCAGGTACGGGAACTTTCGATCAACAATCGCAATTTCACTCAGCTTGTAACGCTTGCTCCTGGCGTTTCGAATGACCTGGCAGATCAAGTATATGTGGGAACTACCAACCCCGAGGGCCAGGCAAACATTGTTTCGATCTCAGTCAATGGAGCGAGATCGAGTCAGAATACATTTACAGTTGATGGAGCAGACGTTACCGATCGTGGATCGAATCTGACGATCCAGGCATATCCGAGCGTGGATTCGATCGGTGAGTTCAAGGTGCTTCGATCGCTGTATCCTGCAGAATCGGGACGAAGTGGTGGCGGCCAGATCAACGTTGTGACGCGAAGTGGTACGGCGAAATTCCATGGCAGCGCATACGAATTCATTAGGAATGAAGCATTTAACGCAAACCGCGTCGATATCAATAACCTCACAAATCCTCCGCTCGGACGCGATTCAGATGGTAAGGCCAAGCGTCCGCCATTCCGTTACAACAATTATGGCTGGACCCTTGGCGGTCCAATATATTTTCTTAACTTCGGCGAGGCCGATCCGGGTGAAGGATATTTTCGTCGATATCAAAAGACGTTTTTCTTCTTTTCGCAAGAGTGGAGAAAGGACAAGCGATTTCCGACCCTAACGTCAACAGTTCCGACTCAGAATCAGAGGAACGCGTTTTTTACAGTTCCTATTTGTCTGCAAGCTACAGGTACGACTTGTAACCTAGTGCTTCCGGCGAACAGCACGTTGACGAACATTAATCCGGTCGCTCAGCAGTATGTTAATCTCATTTACAACCAAGTGCCCCTTCCTAATTCGGGTGTCAACACTTTGGTCGCCCCGGCAGACGGTATCTCGGATTTCCGCCAAGAATTGATCAAGATCGATCATACATTCAATGACAAGATCTCTGGCTATTATCGATATCAGCGCGACACGATCCCGACGATCGATGCCAATGCGCTGTTTTCATCTGGTTCGGGTCTTCCGGGAGTATCCACGACTTCAACCGATTCGCCAGGACGTACTCATACGGCACAGATAACATACGCCGCATCGCCGAGATTAGTCATCGAAGGACGTTTCACTTATGGGTATGGAGCAATTCTCAGTAGCAACATCGGTCTTCTTGCGAAGGCGAGAACGCCGATCTCGGTTCCGCTCGCCTACCCCTCGACTCGAGACAGAATACCTACTATCAGCGGAAATGGTTTTAGTGCTCTCCAGGGCTTTGGCCAGTACGATAACTTCTCGTACAAGGCTAACCCGTCAGGGTCGGTGACATGGCTTGCCGGTAATCACCTGATGAAGTTTGGAGCGATCTACTCAAAGTATCGTAAGAACGAAAACGCCTTAGGCGGAAACAACGAAGGTCTATTTTCAGGATTCAACACTCCTGGAGCGGCCGCAAACGTAATTGCGACTGGTGGAAACACCACCCAGCAGCTGTGGGCAAACTTCCTGATGGGGACCAATGTCACCTTTACTCAGGCGAGTTTTGATTATACGGCCGATCTTCGGCAAGAGACTTTTGAAGCTTTTGCCCAGGATGAATGGAAGGCTCGTCGGAATTTAACGATCTACTATGGCGTACGCTATTCCTTTTTTGGATCGCCATATGACAAGAATGGTCGCCTGACTAACTTTATCCCAGAATTGTATACGGCTGCTGCTGCCCCTTTAGTCACAGGAGCCGGAAACCGTGTCCCGGGAACGGGTAATTATTGCAATGGCCTGATCGCAAACTCGGGGGTTGTTCCTGCGTTTCCAAACTGCACGACGACAGAGTCTCCTTGGGGAAAATCGATCATGGATATTCCGAAGACGGATTTTGCTCCTCGTGTTGGCCTCGCTTGGGATCCTTTCGGTAAGGGAACTTCGGTCGTACGAACAGGTTATGGCATCTATCACGAACAGGTGCTTAACGGTATTTTCCTACAGAACATTGCGACGAATCCACCCTATCAGCAGACCTGCCAGGTCGTCGGAACGAGTTTAAGCAATCCCGTTCCCAATGGCTGTGCGGTCATCGCTTCAAATACGGTGGGCAACATCCGTTCGGTCCAGGCGGACTGGAAGACACCGTACATGCAACACTGGTCATTGGACTTTCAGCATCAACCGACTCGAAAATCGGTTATCTCGGCTGGGTATTACGGATCTAAGGGAACCAATCTGATCGGGGGCTATGAACTCAATCTGCTCAAGCCCGGTCAGGCCCTGGCCAGCCAGTGCGCAGTTGGTGCATCGACTACTCCAACAGCTCCCTGCCAATTGCCGAACCAGGCTTTCTTCAGTTCTGCAGCTGAGGCGATTCTTGACCAGTTACGACCGTATCGGGGGTATCGCTCGATCACAATGATCCAGCCGCGCTACAACTCGAACTATCACAGTTTGCAGGTCTCGGGCACCCAGCGTTTCGATGGAGCCTCGCAGGTTAACGTGTCGTATACCTGGGCGAAAAATCTTACTGACGCCCAAAATGACCGCTCAACTTCTCCGCAGAACATTTATGATCTCAATTCGGAGAAGGGACGGGCGGCCCTTGATAGGCGCCACATCCTGACGATCAATTACGTCTATGAGCTGCCATTCTTTAGTAAGCAGGAAGGATTTGTCGGCAAGGTCCTCGGCGGATGGCAGTTCTCAGGAATTGTTACTTACCAGACTGGACTACCGTTTACGCCTACTGTGTCTGCCTTCGACCCGGCCGGCCTTGGTTTGATCCCGCCGCCATTGACGGTCGCCAGGCCAAACGTAACCTGCGATCCTAACGCCGGTGGAGCCCAGACAACTCAGCAGTGGTTCAATACCTCGTGCTTTCAGATCACTCCGATCAATAACAACAGTCCGATCGCAAACGTGGTTGGAAACGGAGCAAGAGGTATTGTCAACGGCCCCCCGACCAAGCGAGTTGACCTTACACTGTCGAAGAACATTCGTTTTGGGGAGCGGTACAGGGTCCAGCTTCGAGCCGAGGCTTTCAATCTCTTCAACTTCACAAATCCCCGCGGGCTGAGCACGGTAGTCTGGAGCCAGACGACGCAACCGGTCGCTCAAGGTGGAAACGGCTCGTCCACCTTTGGACAGGTCACCAGTTGGCGCGACCCTCGCGTTATGCAGCTGGCCGCAAAGTTCTATTTCTAGAGCTTGCTTGATCTGAAAAACCGCGTCGTTTCTGCAAAAGGAACGACGCGGTTTTTTCGTTTTGAACCCGCCAACATCTGGCGGATAATTACCGTATGGTTGAGATAACAATTAAGAACGCTATGGTGGCAGGTGGCGATTCCATGGATCTGCGAATTGGGGTCAAAAAGGGGCTGATCGATGTGATCGATCGTTCAAGAGTCCAGGCCCAGTTCAGTGATCTGTTTGTCACGGCGGGGTTTATCGATGTTCACAACCATGGCGCGTTGGGTTTCGATGTTAATGAGGCCGACGTGGACGGCCTTTTGAAGGTCTCAGCGTTCCTTGCGAAAAATGGTGTGACGGCGTGGATGCCGACGTTGGTTCCGGACTCGGATGAGAATTATCGGCGGGTGATCCACGCTATTGATGAATTGATGTTGCGGCAGGTTGAGCTGCCGGTGGCTCAGGCAGTTGGGGTACATTACGAGGGCGTTTTTGCGAATGAGAAGATGTGCGGTGCCTTGAGGCCGGAGTATTTTCGCAATGGTCAGTGGTCAGCGGCCGGTGGTCAGTTGCCCAAGCTTGATCGTGGTGTCCACATGACGACGCTTGCTCCTGAGATCGATGGCGGAATTGCGATGATCAGAGCTTTGGTGGCGGACGGTTGGGTAGTTTCTATCGGGCATACGAGAGCGTATGTTGAGACTTTGGATCGAGCCTATGCGGCTGGAGCTCGGCATATGACCCATTTTTTCAATGCAATGACCGGCGTGCATCATCGTGAAATCGGGGTGGCTGGTTGGGGGCTGGCGAATGATGGCGTAACGTTCGATATTATTGCGGACGGCGTTCATGTGCATCCGGATATTCTGGGAGTGGCGTGCCGTTCAAAATCACCGGACAAGGTTTCGTTGATCAGTGATTCGGTTGCTCCGACAGGTTTGGGCGATGGGGAATTTGAGCTTTGGGGCGAGACGGTCACGGTAAAAAATGGACGAACTCAGAATGAACGCGGCAGCATTGCAGGTTCGGTTTGTACAATGCTCGATTGCGTAAAGACAATGCGGTCGATCGGGTTTTCGGAGTTAGAGGTCTCACAAATGGCGTCGACTAACCCGGCTAAGCTACTCGGTCTCGAAGATCGCGGTTCGATCGAGATTGGGAAGCGGGCTGACCTTGTCGGACTGAATGCTGACGGCAAAGTAGCATTCACCATGATCGGTGGCGAGTTGGTACCAAAATAAGAAATGCCCTCCGGAATTCGATTCCGGAGGGCATTTTCGTTCTTAAGGCGAACCTTAGAAGTCCATTCCCGGCTTGCCGCCGAAAGGCCGTCCTTCTTTGTGTCGCTCGCCAAACTTTGCACGCTGTTCTGCGGCTTTGGCTTTCTGTTCGTCGGTCAGGAGTGCGAAGACTTGAGCCTTTGCTTTCTCTTTTTCGACGATCAACTTTGCTGTTACCGCTGCCTGCTCGTTTGCTGCTGCTTCGACCTTAACCTGGTCGAAGTTTCCATCCGTGCCGAGTTCCGCGATCTTTTTGTGGCCATCGCGAAGCTGAGCCATTAACGGCTCGACGTTCGCCCGGCTTGCCTCCATGATCCCCTTCTGTTCGTCGGTCAGATCGAGGCCACGGAGCATCATTGCCGGGCCACCACCTCGATGGCCAGGACCACCAAATTTATGGCCGTCCTTATGAGCAGCTTTCTGTGCAAAAACAAAGATCGAACCACCTACGACCAATATTGCGGCCGCTGCGATCAGTATGATTTTTTTCATGATTTAACTCCCTACTTATTATTCCAAAATTCAAATAACCGTCTCCGGTCATAACTGATTAACGATATGAGGGCGATGACGAATGTATAAGTTTCGAGAAGTTCTGTAAAGAAATGTAAAACCGCCACATTCGCGCTTGTTTTTGGCGTAGAATGCATCTTGAGTATGGATAAGATCCTTATCATTGACGACGACGAAGAATTGTGCGAACTCGTGTCCGAATACCTAACGGTCGAGGGCTTTGAGATCGAGTGTGTTCATGACGGGCAGAGCGGGCTGGATATGGCTCTGACCGGCGATTACGACATGGCGATCCTCGATGTGATGCTGCCAAAGTTGAATGGATTTGACGTCCTGCGTAGTCTTCGTGAAACGTCCAAGCTGCCCGTCATAATGCTGACCGCGCGCGGTGACGACATGGAACGCATCGTTGGTCTCGAGATCGGAGCGGACGATTATCTGCCTAAACCCTTTAATCCGCGTGAGCTTGCAGCTCGTCTGAGAGCGATCTTAAGGCGAACGGTACCTACAGAAGAAGGTGCTGAGGGAAGTGAAAAGCTCGATGTTGACGGTGTCCTGCTTTCCCCCTCATCGAGGACCGCGGTACTAGATGGTGAGGAGTTGAGTTTGACCTCAGTAGAATTTGGCCTGCTCCACGAGCTTTTAAAAGAGGCCGGCCGTATCGTCAAGAAAGAAGACCTTAGCGAGAACGTGCTCGAGCGCAAACTGTCGCCTTACGACCGCAGCCTCGATATGCATATCAGCAACCTTCGCAAAAAACTCGGAACTCGTGCTGATGGGAGCGACCGGATCAAGACGATCCGCTCGGTCGGTTATATTTACACGGTCGTATGAAATTATTCGTAAAGATCTTTCTCTGGTTCCTCGCCGCCATTGGTTTGATGGTCGGCATGTTGATGTTCGTCACGCGTACGTTTCAGACCGAGCCGATGATGGGTCGTTTCGAACGCTCGACGCGAAATCAGCTCACTGTCTATGGCGGTACCGGCACGCAGATCGCAACGGTGGAGGGTGAAAGCGGCCTGCGGGTATTCTTGAATAGATTGAAGGACCTGGATCCGCCGCGCCAGGTAAGTTTGGTCGCTGCGGATGGTTCTATCTGGTTTGGCGATAAGGTCGATAATGCTGCGGCCCTGGACCTGGTGAACCTTACACTTGCTGCCGGACAAGTTGAAACGGATTTCTCGGGGGAGGATCGCACTATAGGAGCTGCTCCTGTAAATTTTCCCGACGGGCGAAAGTTTGTGCTGATGTTTCAATGGGAGAGGCAAACTCCACCGTCGCTGTTTTGGGGTTCGACAACTGCCTACGTTAGGCTCGGCGGAATATTGTTTACGGCCACGCTGCTTTGCTATTTGCTTGCTCTCTATCTAACGTCGCCCATCCGCAAGCTCCGGTTGGCTACCAATAGGCTTGCTGACGGCGACCTTACAACCCGTGTTGCACCGCTACTCGGCAGGCGACGAGATGAGATCGGCGATCTTGCTCGTGACTTCGACGAAATGGCTGAGCGGATCGAGAATTTGATCACTTCCCAAAAGCGCTTGAACAGCGATATTTCTCATGAACTGCGTTCGCCACTGGCGAGAATGAACGTCGCCCTTGAGATCGCAAAGCAAAAATCAAGTCCTGATACACAACCGATCCTAAATCGAATCGAGTCCGAGTCCCACCGACTGAATGAGATGATCGGCCGCCTTCTGACCCTCGCCAAGTTGGAAAGCGGTGCGGAGGAAGTCGAGCGGGTTCGCGTCGATCTGACCGAACTTGTGCGCGATGTCGCGGCTGATGCTGAATTTGAAGCACAAGGCAAGGGCCGCTACGTAGAGCTGACAAAGATCGAGCCGTGCACCGTTATGGGCAGTGAGAACTTGCTCCGAAGCGCGATCGAGAATGTGTTAAGGAACGCCGTTCGATATACCGCCGAAGGGACGGCCGTTGATGTTGCCCTGCAGGCGAACAATGGCGATGCTATCCTGACGATATCCGACCACGGTGGCGGTGTACCGCCGGATGAGCTGGAAAATCTTTTTCGGCCTTTCTATCGCGTAGGCGAGGATCGCACCCGTAGAACCGGTGGGATCGGCCTCGGGTTGGCAATTGCGGATCGAGCGGTCAAAGCCCACAAGGGCTCCATCACAGCCCGAAACTACAATGGCGGACTCCAGATAGAGATCGCCCTTAGCACAAGTAAATAAAGGTCAGTCTGCACGAGCCGATCGTGCCGCCGCGAACGACCTGATCGCGAGTACGACGAAGAACAGACAGACGGCCGCCATCGCCCCTTGTGACATAACGGCAGGCGAGGCTTCCAGGCCGCCCGTAGCGGCCTTCATCACCAGCCGTCCCGCCGTTAGGATAAATCCAAGCAACGCTACCACCACGGCGAGATGCATCAGGTGCTTTCGCATCCCTTCTGCAACAGTTCCAATTGCACCGCACGCTATGAGTACGATTCCAAAGAATGCTGGTATTAATGCAGTGACACTCGCGTTCCCGGCGTTCATACCGTAGATGTAGCCAGCGATCCCTATTACGACGAGTAGTATTCCTGAGACGATCGAAATTCCTGACATAATTTTATCTCAACCCTGCGGTTGTCATTTTTGTCTGAAGCTGAGTAGCGAGTTTCGTGTCGAGCACATCGAGCTTTATCTTCTGTTCGCGTGCAAGGACCGCATTCTTCATCCGAACCCAATATAGACCTAGAGCATATATGACATTTGCATCACGCGGTGCAAGTGTCAAGGCCTTGTCATACGAGGCCTTAGCCAGGGCGTCCTGATTCGTATTGAAATAGGCATCGCCTAGATAAAGAACATACTGCGAAACACTGGGGTTCAGTTCGACCGCTCTTTTGTATAGTGGGATCGAGGCCGCATACTTCGCATCGTTGTAATACGAGTTTCCAAGTCCCAAAATGCTTGAGGTGTCATTGGGGTCTAACTTCAATGCAGCATTGAATGCCGCGATCGCATCTGGGAATTGCCTAAGAGAGTTGTGTGAGTTCCCGAGTTCACGGAACGCAGACCCCATGTCGGGACGAAGCCGTGTCGCATTCTTATGCGAGGCAACTGCGTCAGCATAGCGTTTTAGCGACTGATAAACGAGCCCTAGCCGGTAATGGGCGATACCGTTGGTAGCATCAAACTGTATCGCTGTCTGTATCGAGCGGATGGCGTCAGTGGGCTGATTCAATTCCTTGAGAGAAACGCCAAGCCAGATATGAGCATCGACATAATTCGGCTGGTACCTTATAGCATCGCGATATGCCGCGGCGGCCTGGGCGTATCGATCCAGGTAGAAATGCGATGAACCCAGCCAGTAGTGAGCCTTCGCATAATCGACCTTTACCCCGACCGCAGACTGAAACTCCGCAACCGCCGCTTCGTATCTTCGCTGGTTGTAATTGGCGAGCCCAATGTTGAAATAGGCGGAAGCATCATTCGGAAACTGCTTCAGATGCTGTCGAAAACCCGCGATGGATTGATCGTATTGTTTGGCGTCGAAATCCTTAAGAGCTTTATCAAATACCGATGTGTTCTGAGCGAATATGGCAGGAGCCATAATTGCCACAAGCAAGAGTGCGAAAGCGGAAGTTCTCATTTTTTTCATACCGATAGATCTGTTTGCGAAAAGGTTTAGGATATTTACGACGATATTTTCTCGCAGTTTGGGCTAAATGCAAAGGACAAGACTCGGAACACGCATACGTGCACCAGCGGAACCTTTTTACATCCTTGAAAACTTTCTGCCAACATGGTTGCACCAGATCAGTCCTACTCGGATCTCGCATTTTCGGCGCGCATCTTCTCGATCATATCCGAGATCGCCTCTTTAAGGTGGGCAGTCACCAAAGCATACTGCTCGTCACCAGAAAGTTCACTGTGTCCTGCGAGTATATCTTTCGCGTAGAAAGGCTTACCGATCGTGATCTTGACCTTAGCGGGGCGGATCCTCCAGGACTTGCGGGGCCATACCCTATGGAGCCCATCAAGAGCGACAGGAACGATAGGCAGATCGAGTTCTGTGGCGAGGATCGCGGCACCTTTCTTGAAAGCATGGAGCTCTCCATCAAAGCCGCGTTCGCCCTCGGGGTAGATGTTGAGCACCTTGCCATTTTTTAGGCCGATGGCACCGGCTTTCATGGCGCGCATCAGTTCGGTGTCGGGGTTGACCGGAACGACGTTTAGCATCTTGGCAACAAATTTTAAAAAACTGCCTTCAAAAAATTCACTCGCTCCGACGTGGAAAGCGTTTTTAAATAACGCATATGGATAATTCGAACAGAGTACGAACGGATCGAGGAAACTCTGATGGTTCGGGCATATCAAAAATGTCTTGTCTAGTCTCTTGTTCTCGTTCAATTTCGAAAGAGCAACCAGATTCTCTCGACCTTTAACATCGAGGAGCATGAAAACTCTGAAGAATAGGTGAAAAACCTTGTACACGAGAAACGTAAAAACCGAGAACAGCGGGCGGTCTTGGAGAATGCCTCGGACTTCCGGGAAATCATCGTCAGCTTCGCGGACGATCTTGCCCCAGTTTAGGTCGAGCGAAACGTTGTCAACGTCTTTGCCGCCGTGCTTATTTACGAGTTCGATGACATTTGCGACCGTAAGGGCGGTGGCCGCTTCGTCGCCCTCGAATTCGGTTGAGAATGCTTGTTCGAGTGCGGCAAACGTCTCAGCACGGGCGAGGCTGTCAAGGCCGAGGTCGATCTCGAGATTCATCGAGGGGTGGATCATCTCCGGGTGTTTGGCATTTTGGCTGATAGCCGCGATCACAGCCTTTGCAGTGCTGGTTTCGAGCAAGGCACTTTCAGCGGCGGAAAATTCCCACGCCTTTACTTCTTTCGCTTCTGCCGCGATAACGCCTGACTCCACCTCTTTCTTTAGCTGAAAGCGCTTGATCTTATTAGTGGCCGTGCGGGGCAAGGGCTCGGCTCGAATGATGTAGTCTCGGACGCGTTGGTACTCAGGCAATTCGCGGCCGAGGCTGTCGAGCTCGTGACGGATCGCTTCTTTTGAATTCGCGATCTTTGCCTGCTTGAGGTATTCGAAGTCGGGCACGACGACGGCGGCCAGTTTTTCTGCACCGGCTCTGGCCTCGGTCTCATCCTCGATGCCGATGATGGCAAGCTCGGACACGAGCGGGCATTTTAGGTAATGAACTTCGAGATCTTCCGGGTGAACATTCTTTCCGGACGGCAAGACGATCACGTCTTTGCCGCGTCCAACAATGTAAAGAAAACCGTCCGAATCGATCTTGCCAAGATCGCCGCTGCGGAACCAACCGTCTTCGGTAAATGCATCCGCCGTTGCTGTGGGATTCTGATAGTATCCTTTGAACACCATCGTCCCGCGGATCAAAACTTCTCCAACACCTTCTTTGTCCGGGTCAAGAATTTTGATCTCGGCGCCCTTCATCGGCTTACCAACCGAGCCAACGCGGTTATCATCCTCGTAAGTTGCGGTCGCCGCACCGCTTGTTTCCGTGAGTCCGTAGCCCTGAATGATAGTAAAACCGAGTCGATGAAAATCCTGAGCAACCGCATCATCGAATCGCGAACCGGCCGAGATCGCAATACGCAGTTCACCGCCAAATGAATCATGGACCGCCCCGAAGAACTTTTTGCCAAGATTGATATTCAGCGTGTCGCGAAAGAAACCGTTGGTCTTGAGCATCGTGCGAAACAACGCCTGCACTACCTTTGGCTTCGCAGCAACGGCGTCAAAGATCTTTTTGTGAAAGATATACCAGAGGCGAGGTACAGTAGTGAGGATGGTGGGTTTGAAGATCTTCATCGACTCACTCAATTCGGCAGGAGTCAATTCTTTGAGATAACCTACCTGTGGGCCGAACGTTGTGGCGACCCACAAATTCACGATCTGCAAATACGCGTGAAACAGCGGTAAAAGGCTTAGAATGCGATCTTCGCCGCCCAATGTTAGGACGTCATTTAGACCTGACAACTCGCCCACAATATTGCCGTGCGTGAGCGGGACGCCTTTCGGTGTGCCGGTCGTGCCGCTCGTGTACATCAACAGGGCGGTGTCGTCGCCCGCGGCCTTTGGAATTTCCTTTGCATAGCTCTCGGGAAACTCGGTTGATGACCATTCTTCAAACTTTTGAAACCCGTTGGTTGAATTTTCGAGATTCCAGACCACGGCTGGAATGTGACGGCCGAGCTTCTCCTCTATCTGAGCAAACCGTTGGGTCTGATCGGGCGAGAGAAACGCCACCTTTGCCTCCGAGTTCTCTAGGAAATTAGTTATCGTCTCGATCTCGCCATGTGGGTCGAGAGGCACACAAACAGCTCCGTGATAAAGCGTTCCTAGATACGCGATCGCCCAGTATGGATGATTTTCACCGATCAGGGCGACGCGATCCCCGAATCCGACCTTTTCTTCGCCGAGCCGGTAGGCGACTGCACGGATCTTTTGGAGCATCTCGGCGGAAGTATAGACCTCGTTGTCATTACCAACGATTCGCATCGCGACTGCGTCAGGACGTGACTCCAATGATTCGATCAGGCGTTCGCAAAATGACTGCGGCATAATTATTTACAGGTTCGAATAGCTTAATCCGCAAGCAATTTTAGCGCAAGCTGTCGTGCTTGGGTCCGGATCTCGGGAATCGCCGTTGTTTCCCACAATGTTCCTTTCAAAGCCGTGCCCAGCGTGTACACGAGTCCCAATGTCTGGCCAGTCTTGCCGATAACTTCACCCTCGGGCGTTGCTCTAATACCTAGATCTAGCTCGTCATTGCGTATGTGGCCACGGGCGACGAGATTCTTGACGAATGGCGTGTCGATCTTGGAGAAATTGCTCTCGGAGCCAATGCAGTTGACCAACGCGTCTGCCCCGACAGTTCGGCGGTCGGTCGCGGTTGTAAAGGCAAAACTGAATTCTCTATTGGAAAAGTCGATCGCCTTAAGACGGCCTCGTGGGACTATAGGTTGATCTTCCAGGAGGTCCCCAGAACATTGAGGTCGCCGGGCCGCGAATATCCGTCGTTCTGTCGCAGATAATATAGTTCTAGCGTCAGTCGGCTGCTCAAAGGCTTACTAATGCCAAGGCTGATCCGGTTTCGAGAGAATTTGCGGGTGGTTGAGACATAGAAGGGTTCTTCGGTTATAAAGAGCTTCGCCTTCCCGATCAACTTTTCGGGCATGTCTACTTCAAAGGTCAGCGAGGGGCGATATCGCCAGCCTTTGATATTGTTGCGGACGCGATACTCGAAAAGGCTGCGATGGTTGAGTCCGATCTTTTTTAGTGGGAATTTGTATGTAGCCCGGGTCGTGTATCGATGCTCGGTACGAAACATACCAAGCAGATTTCGCGTCTCAATGTAGATGTATCCCTGTCCAATGCTAAAGCGATTGTTAGGTTTAAAGGTCACCCCGCCACCTGCCCTAATCTCATTAACCCTGGACATGTTTTCGCCGATTCGAAGCTGTGAAAGAGCTAGAAGATCGATCTTTTTATGAACAGGGATCGTAACCTGAACATCCCCCCAAATTTGAGTATCTTCATCGTCAGGCAGAGTCGCTTGAGCGTTGGCCGACACAGCCAATGTCGCGGAGACTGTTATCAAAAATAAGAGTTTACCAATAAAAGTCATTCGTTGAACTCGGGCCAAGGGACTAAGCCTAGTCGGCGATTTGGGGGAAATCGAACATCAGAATAACAAAGATGTAACAGTTTGTTAACACGCGGCCGGCTATTTAGGGACACGGATCCGAAGAGCGTTGGGTACTACCTCGTAGGTGGCTGGGAGTTGGCCGGGGAGTTCACCGTCTGTTTCTAGGAAGATCGGCTTGGACGGATCGACTGCTGAAACCTCGATGCGTTTGGCGAGTGTGCTGTTGACCTCGGCGAGTTTCTGATGCGTGCCTCGATAAAGTGAGTATGCATTGAGGAGTATTTTTGCGGTGCTGAGGTCGCCAATGTTTATTACGTCGAGCAAGCCGTCATTGATCGTGGCGTCCGGCGCGATCATCATGCCGCCGCCAAAGTAGCGGGAATTTGCTATGCAGAATGCAATAGTTTGCACAGTGTGTTCCTCGCCATCGTCGAATCTGACCCGAACAAGCGTCGCGTCGAGGTCGATAACCTCCTGGAAGGCAGAAACCGCAAAATTCGCCTTGCCACGCATCGATTCGACGGGTAGCCAATCGAAGACCTTTGCGGATTTCACACGTTTGATCACATCCGCTGCGAGGCCGACCGATGAGATATTGAGGAAGAACCGGCTGACGGTTTCGCCGTTGTGATCTGCGAACGTAACCTTTCCGACGTCCATCTGCTTCGTCACGCCGTCTCGGAGAGCGGCCGCCGCTTCACGATTTGTTTGGGGCAGTCCCAATGTGCGGCGAAAATCTCCACCTGTGCCTGATGGCAAGACGCCGAGCTCGGCCTCTACGCCGGAAAGCAGAATTCCGTTTGCGACCTCGTTGATCGTTCCATCGCCGCCGCAAGCGATGATGAACCCTCGGCCAGCTTTTGATGCACGCTTTGCGATAGTCACCGCGTCGCCCTGACATTTAGTGAAGGCGACGGTGAACGGCCCGAAGTGCGCCCGCAGATCACTAGCCGTCGCCGCCCAATTAGCACGCGTCGCACCGGACGCTGATTTCGGATTGACGATCACGAGCGGGAGCGATGTGTCGGCGGAGTTGGTAATAACGTTTGCCACTTCTCGTAGATTTTGCGGCCAGACGGGTTAAATAGTCAAAGACAAACAAAATGGCGGCCCTTTCGAGCCGCCATCGCTACTAAAACATCACGTTACATCATCGAGCCGCGAGAGATTGCTCGAAGAGAATAGGTGCGGGATTGTTCTTGATCCTTTCAGCAAGCGGAACCTGCTTCGGAGCGACAGCCATGAAGGCTTCGATGTCAGCGATCGTTCTCGGAAGTTTGCCGCTCATCCACTCGACACCAGTCTCGGTAATGAGCATGTCGTCCTCGATGCGGACGCCGATGTTCTTGTATTTCTCATAGACCGGTCTCACCTTAGCGATGAATGCCTTGTTCTCCGGCGTGTCGGGAAGATTGTCGAGAGCATCCTCGCGAATGTAAATTCCCGGCTCATTCGTATAAACCCCTCCGGCCTTTAGCGGTCCTTGATACGAGCCGACATCATGGACGTTCATACCCAGCCAATGCCCGAGGCCGTGGAGCGACCAGATGCCTGCTTGTCGGGAGTTCTTGTCCACGACGAGGCCGAGCTTGAATAGGCCATCGTTGATCGTATTGCGGGCGATCGCACTGAGCTGTTGCCAAGTTACCCCGGGTTTCGTTGCTTTTGCTACCGCTTCTTGAGCATCGAAGACGATCTGATAGATCTCAGCTTGTTCCTTGGTAAATTTCCCATTGACAGGAAATGTCCGGGTAATGTCAGCCGTGTAATGCTCGTATTCGGCGGCTGCATCGATCAGCATCACCTCGCCCTTCTTGACCGGGCTCTGCGATTCGACGTAGTGCAATGTTGTCGCATTTGGGCCGCAGCCGACGATCGAGGGATAGCCCCAGAAATCTGCATTGCGACGGCGAAATGTGTATTCGAGTTCGGCGTGAACTTCATATTCCCAATCGGCACGCCCAACAGTCGCCATTGCACGCATGTGTGCTTCGGTCGAGATATCGACTGCGTGCTGAAGGATCTTGAGTTCGAAAGGCGATTTGATGAGGCGAAGCTCGCCAAAGATCGGTTGAGCGTTGACGAATTTAAGAGTCTTGTTTTCCTTCGCGAAATGATCTTCGACATGAAACTCTCGGCGGCCGTTCTCATCATTCTCACCTTGCGGGAGAAGCATGTAGATCGACTCGGCGGACGTCGGGATCGATGTGCCGCCTTCTTTAGCGGTAAACGCGGCTTTCGACCTCAACGCCGCTAGGAAGGCGGGCTGCTCGGATGCATCGATGATCGTTTTCATTCCCGATATTTGCGAAACCTGTTCGCGGGAATACATTCTTCCTTCCCATGCTTCGCGAAGCGGAACACGTTTCGGTATGAAAAGGGTTTCGGTTACAGCTCCGCCGTCCTTTGTGATCACCAGCGTCGCTCCGTCCTGTTTTAGACCAGTCAGGTAAAACAGGTTGTTCTCCTGACGATAGACATAGTCGACATCGTTCGTATAAAGCCGCGGCTCCGCACTGAACATCACTAAAATGCTCTTGTCAGCCATCTTCGCGACGACAGCCGCGCGGCGCCGTGCCAATTCAGCATGACGTTCAGCATCGGTGAATTTCGGTGCCTTTGGCGTGACGATTATCGAAGTCGGGCCTGCCGGCAAGGCGGCGAGCGTGAACGTCAAGATCAGGAAAAATGTAGTAAATAGCTTCATCTCAATACCTCAATATCTATGTCTTTTGAAGATTCATTCCCAAAATAGTCTTTCGCGAAAACTCTCAGAACGAATTGCCCCGCTCCAATGGTCGCCGGATCGAAAAGATCTTCCCGATTTTCACCGCCGCTGACGAAGTTCGTGACGATGTAATTGAATATCGTCTCGCCCGTCGCCCCCGAATGGCTACCGTTCGCGTATGCGAGTCTCACTACGCTATTTGAAGGTTTTTCGATCACCGGAGGCCGCGAATCGCTGATCCCGGGCAGTATCAGAGCGTCAAGAGCGTTCATCTCACTGCCGCTGCGCCCGGCGATGAGGTGGACATGATTCATCGGATTAAGCGTGCCGATCGGGTCGCCAGCTTTGAATTTGGTGCCACGCGGGACGCGAACGCCGGTTATTTTTCCGTTCTCTCGTTGAAACTGAAATCGCGGATCGCCGAACGGCGTCGAAGCTTGATCGCGACTAAGTCGGATATGTATATAACCCAATGTCGGCATCCGTATCAGTTCCCGCAAAGTGCCGAAATTCTCCACCGCTATCGGCCGCAGGACCGTTTCGTCGCGAATGAATCTCGCAGTCTCGCCGTAGTTACCCGCGATATCGAGGCCGTTGTGAAACCAGATATTGTCATCGTCAGGCTTGACCAACCCGCGTATCTCGCCGAGCGTTCCGGCGATATCCCGCTTTGTGGTTGGTGGATCGTAGGGCCAACGGGCGGGAGCGGCGTTGCGGAATTCTTCGGCAGTCTCACGTTTTCTTCGTTCAAGCTTTTTCGGATCGTCTGTCGCGGGTTTCTCGTTGAAAAACCCTGACAAGCTGATTCTCACTGTCAGCAACCATCAGATCGCCGTTGGCAGCCATAGCGAGGCCGGATGGACGATTGAAGCTTGATCTAAACGCAGAGCCGTTAGTATCGCCTCTCGAATCGCTCGAAATTGTGGTCACGACTGGCAATGTTGTACCGCCAATACGCCGGATCGAGTTGCCGTCAGCAACAAAAATCACGCCGTTCGAGTCAACGGTCAAACCGGTCGGCTGGACGAAGGATGACATCGGTAGTAGGCCATCTTTGAGATCACCATCACCATTTCCCGCGAGCGTCCAAACTGTCCCGTCCCGTTCGACAACGCGGATACGGCGATTGCCGCTATCAGCGACTAGCAGTTTGTCCTGCCAAATCGCCAGGCCGGTTGGCGTGTCAAATTTGGCAGCGGTACCGATTCCATCCGCGTATCCGGTCATACTTCCGGCGAGGGTGGAAACCTTGCCGTTCTCGATCACGCGGATGCGGTCATTGTAGGTGTCCGCGACGAATATCTTGCCGTCGGGCCCACAGGCGATTCCTATTGGCCCGTTAAAGCGGGCATCGGCGCCGTTCCCGTCAACGAATCCGGAAGTGCTTGGAAAGCCGGCGAGCATCGTGACCTCGCCTCTTGGGTCTACGGTTCGAATCGTATGGGAGCCTGTGTCAGCGAACAACAGATTGCCGCCTTTATCGAACGCCATCCCCGAAGGGGTGGTCAAACCTTCAGAATAGGCGGATATTTCGCTTCCGTTTATCCGCCAGATCTTGTCGTTCTGACCATCTGAAACGAAGATCTCGTTCCCGCGCACAGCGATACCAAACGGCTCCCCGATATCGCCGCTCAATCCGGCGATGGCCGTTACATACTTGTAATTCCCGACGGCATTCGCCGGCCACATGTACCAGAATGCCGCAAAGATGATGAGCAGAAGCGCTCCGCCAGCTACAACGGCGGCGACTCTGTTTTTTATGGTTATCTGTTTTCTGCGACGTGGAGATCTCATGCGGTACAAACGGGCTATGTGTTACTATATCCGCACAGCAATTAATGCGGAAGTCGCGGGTATCGTTACGGGACGTAAGTTTTTTCAAGCAGGAGAATAATATATGTTTTCATTACAAGATCTTCTCGGCCAGGAGCAGGGTGAACAGGCTGTCAACGAGATCAGCAACAACGTCGGAGCCGATAGTTTGATGGTGAATACGGCGATCCAGATGGCTTTGCCGGCCCTCATCAACGGCCTCGCGAACAACGCAGCGTCTCCAGAGGGAGCCGAGAGCCTAAACAGCGCTCTCGAACAGGACCACAGCGGAGGCGGTGTTTTGAACAACCTCGGCGGGCTTGCCGGTATGATCTTTGGCGGCCAACAAGAAGCCGCTCCGCCGCCTCGTCAGGCAGATGCGGGCGGAATTCTCGGCCACATTCTCGGCACCAATCAAGGTGCGGTCGCACAGGAAGTCAGCCAGAAATCGGGCCTCAATATCGGACAGGTCGCACAGATCCTGATGTTCCTCGCTCCGATCGTAATGAGCTATCTCGGACAGAAAAAGCAGCAGGAAAATGTCGGAGCCGACGGCCTCGGCGGCCTTCTTGGAAGCCTCCTCGGCGGCGGACAACAGGCTCAGGCGGCAGCACCGCAATCCTCCGGCAACGCCATGATCGACATGGCATCAAACATGCTCGACAGCGATCGCGACGGCTCCTCTATGGACGACATCGCCTCAATGGCGTTCAACTACCTTACTAAGAAGTAGGTCAAACCACTTTCATCTTTCAGACGGCCGGTGTGACTAAATGTCCCGCCGGCCTTTCATATTGCTGAAGAGATGGCGAATGAGCGTTCTACCGTTCCATACATCTCCCGCATCGATAAACACTGGCTTTCGGACAAAAGACGCCGCCGAGAGTTCCGTTTGGTTCGGACGGGCCGTGCGCTTTTGCTATTCTTAGTCCAATGATCGTTGAACCGGTGACATTGGAAGGAAAATTTGTTCGGCTCGAGCCTTTGCGAGTGGACCATTTGCCGGCTTTGTGTAAAGTTGGGTTGGACGAAGAGCTTTGGCGTTGGACCGCGAACATTGTCAAGGATGAGAGTGATCTGGAGCGATACGTACGCACCGCTTTGGCGGATCAGGCGGCGGGGAAGTCGGTGCCGTTTGTGACGATCGAGGCGGCGACGGGAACGGTAGTTGGCTCGACGAGGTTTGGGAATATCGATCCGGTGAATAAGAAGGCGGAGATCGGTTGGACGTGGATAAATCCTCATTGGCAGCGAACGGCGATCAACACCGAGGCGAAGCTTCTGATGCTGACGCACGCGTTCGAAACGTGGAAGTGTATCCGCGTCGAGCTAAAGACCGACGCCAACAATCAGCAATCGCGCGACGCGATGACCCGCCTCGGTGCGGTCGAAGAAGGCACTATGCGCAATCATATGATCATCGAGTCGGGGCGCTATCGCGACTCGGTGTATTTTTCGATCATCGACAGTGAGTGGGAGGCGGTAAAGGCAGGACTTGCATCAAAATTGGCTGAGAGGGACTAATGCGAAAGATCTCGATAACTATAGCGGCTGTAGCAGTTGCAGTTTTTTCTGCGGCATGTTGGTCCACGCCTGAGCCTGTGAATAAGGCGGGGGCGACGTCTCCGCCGCCTTCATCGAATACGGTCGTGGCGGCACCGGTGCAAACTGTGGCTCCGATGCCGAAGATTGATTTGCCGCCGGCAGTCTCGAATCGAGATCTATCCGGTGATACGGTCGCTGACCGGGCAAATCGTAAGGAGCGCTCGGACGTCAGGCCGAATTCAACGCCCCAGCCATTACAATTCAAGCCAGCACCTGAAAATTCAGAGATGGCCGTGACTATGCAGTCGGATGGTTTGATCGTTGAGACACGGGTTTTTAAGAATCATCCGACGCTTGCCCGCGCGGAATTGTCTTACGGCAAGGGCGACCGCAGTTTGAAAGTGACATTGCACGACGGGCGCACGGCAACGGTCAACGCAGAGAAAGTTGAAGTTCTTCGTGACTTAAAGGCGGCTCAGATCATCGCGATGGCATCGAAATAGGCGGCATTTCGGCCGTAAATGTTGTATAATCTCGAACTTTATGGAACGCTACTCCATCATATGCCCGTGCTGCGATGCGACCCTGACGGTGGACGCTAACACCGGGGCTTTGCTCGCACATGAGGAGAAAAAGAAGGTTCTCGGCTCGTTCGAGGATCTGAAAGGTAACCTTAGTAAGCAGGCTGAGCATCGCGAACAGATATTCGCTCAGCAGATGTCCTCTATGAAGGACCGCGAGCGCTTGCTTGAAGAGAAATTCCAGGAGGCTCTTAAACGTGCCGATACCTCGGACACGCCTTACCGTAACCCGCTCGATCTTGATTAAATGATGTCAGCTTCGATTCAAGCTATTGCGCCGATGACCAACGTCAGAGACAGGATAATTGTGGCACTTGATGTCGATTCGGCTGACGATGCTTCGGCTATTGTGAGCCAATTAAACGGGCGAGTCGGGGCGTTTAAAGTCGGGCTGCAGTTGTTTACGGCCGCCGGGCCAGCGTTTGTTAGGGAATTGACGGCATCGGGAGCGAAAGTTTTTCTCGATCTGAAATTTCACGATATTCCGAATACTGTCGCAAAAGCGTCGGTCGAGGCGGCGAGGCTCGGCGTTTGGATGTTCAACGTACACGCAGCCGGTGGCAGCGAAATGATGAGAACTGCCGTCAAAGAAGTTGAGGCCATGTGTGAGGAAGAGGGAATCGACCGGCCGCTTGTGATTGGTGTGACGGTTTTGACGTCTTCTAATGCAGAGATGATGGGCGAGATCGGTATAAATGGGGAGGTTGAGTCGCAGGTCATTCGTCTGGCAAAGTTAACGGCGGAATCGGGCCTGGATGGCGTGGTCGCATCGCCGTTGGATGTTGCGGCAATACGAAATACGGTCGCGGATCCAAAATTTTTGACAGTTACACCCGGAATTCGCCCGTTTAGTGCAACCGCAGACGACCAGAAGCGTGTAACAACGGTCGGCCGTGCACTCGCGGGAGGCTCGGATTACGTCGTGATCGGGCGTCCGATCACGCAAGCCGCTAACCGCGTCGAAGCGGTCGAGGCTATCGTCAGCGAAGTTAACGAACAAAATTAGATGAGGCAAGGCGTTACAACAGCAGGTTCTTACTCGCGTTTGCGGGTCTTTGGAGTTATCGCGACGGTCGTCATGATCGCTTATTCTTGCTTTTTTGCTGTGATCGAACGCGGATATGCGCAGAAGGTAACTGTCGTCACCTCGCCTACAAGCTTCCGTATTGGCGAGAAATTGGCCTACTCCGTTTCATACGGGAAGTTCCCGGATGCGGCCTATGCCGAGACTCACGTAGTTTCGCGAGGCAAGATCGCCGGGAAGGACGCGATCGAGATACGTTCGAAGGTGAAAACGCTTGAGATGGTGGCTGCGGCATTCTTTATGTTTGACGAGAGCCGCACGGTTTACGCCGCACCGGACAGCGGTCTTCCGCTGTATGTCAGCACGTTGAGCCAGGATAGCTCTTTGCCGAAGGAGACGATCGGGAATTATCTGACATCGCCAACGACCAATTTCGACATGGTCACGCTTTTGTATAAGGCTCGTGAATCCGGTGGTGTCGGGACGTTTCCGCTTTTTGAGAATGACCTAACTCAGAACGTGACTTTTGCCACAACAGTTTCAGAGAAAGTGAAGACCGCTGCGGGCGACTTCGATACAACCGTCTCGACGGTTACCAGCGAATTCCTGACCGCAAACGGGATCACAAATCTCAGAATAAATTTTTCCAACGACGAATTTCGCGTCCCTGTTCTGATCAGGTTCAAGATAGCGAAGAACGAGTTTCGTGCAGTTCTCTCCGGCATTACATTGCCCGAGGTCGAGACCCCGACCCCGACGCCTTCGCCGACGCCGGTCAAGACCGCGACCCCGACGCCAAAGCCGACCGCGACGCCAAATGGCTACGAAGACAATCGTCCGATTGCGACGGAACTCGGCTTCCAGGTCGGCGAATCGCTAAACTACAGCCTCTCGACCGCTGGTAAGCCGGTCGCGACGTTGAATCTCTCGGCCCGCGAGCGTAAGCAATTTAACAATATCGACATGCTTGTGCTCGCGTTGACAGTAACGGCTGTTGAGCCCGGTTTTACCGCTTTGCGACTCGGCGACTCGGTCGTTGCTCGTGTCAACCCGGAGACTTTGGCTCCGTATGTGCTTGAGGCGAGATCGGGCACGCCGTTTCCGGGACTCAATCCGTTGGTCGCATTCGACCAACGCACGGGCATGATAAATTTTGGGGGAGCCGCGCCCGTCGAGGCCCCGATCGGGACGCACAGCATTGTTTCGCTGATCTACGCGATGCGTTCCTTCAATTTGAAGCCGAGCAAGGATCGCACAAATCCGGTCAACGACACTCGCGTTGCTGTATTTTGGGAATCGAAGGCGTACGTTTTCACGCTCCGGCCTAACGAGCCGGAAGATCTGACCATCAACGGCGAGAAGGTGTCAGGTCAACTGATCACCATCACCACTCTCACGAAACAGCTCGATCCGCTCGCTCCAAAAGTTTGGCTGACCACCGATGAACGCGTTCCAGTTCGTCTCACGCTCGGTGCGTATCAGGCCGACTTGATAAAGCGCGACGCAACTCTTTTTAAGTAATTCCCGTACAAGCTATCAGATACGTTCCTGCCGGACGTTTCCCTAATTTCAAATTGAAAATGAATTTCAATTAGGTTAATATATTTTGGGAAAGGAGTTTCTGATGAAAACCAGGTTGTTTCTAAGTTTCTTATTTCTGGCGGCGATGTCGATCGCTGTCGTCGCTCAAACCGATGCCGACCGCGAGGCGGTCAAGCGTGCCGCTCTCGACTATGCCGAGAGCTATTACGAAGGTAACGGCGAGAAGATGGAAGGGGCGTTATCGCCCGACCTTGCAAAGCGAATTGTGAATAACAATCCGCGAGGTCGTAGCAGTCTCGGACAGATGTCGGCCATGACGCTGGTTCAAGTCATTCGCACCGGAAGCGGTAAGAGTACGCCGAAAGCTGAACAGCAAAAGGATGTTGCGATCCTGGATATGTTAGTCAATTCAGCGACCGTAAAGCTCGAGATGCGGGACTGGATCGATTACATGCACATTGCCAAAATGAATGGTAAATGGGTGATCGTAAACGTTCTTTGGGAAAACAAGCCCAAAAAAGATGAAAAGAAAAATTAGCGAAACGCCAAAACATACACTCAACGATCTACCCTCGGGCATTGATGGCCGCGTGACTGCGGTCAATGGCACTGGGCCGGTCATGCGGCGTCTAATGGAAATGGGCGTGGTGCCCGGCGTCGACGTTCAGGTCGTAAAGGCTGCTCCATTTGGCGATCCGATCGAAGTTCGGGTCCGCGGCTATAGTCTCGCCATGCGTCGCAGCGAGGCGGATTCGATCGAAGTTTCGTTCTAGCTTTTCGCCTCGATGAATGGAGAACGAAGCTAAGCCACAATTGACCATCGCTCTTGCCGGCAACCCCAACGCCGGCAAGACTACCCTCTTTAACGCTCTCACAGGCCTCAAACAAAAGATCGCAAATTACCCTGGCGTTACTGTCGAGCGAAAAGAAGGCGTGTGGATTGTGAACGGTGAGACCGCCAATCTCGTTGATATTCCGGGCCTCTATAGTCTCGACGCGACCTCGCTCGACGAACAGATCGCCCGCGACGTTATTACCGGCAAACAAGCCGGACTGCCAAAACCCGACGTCATTGTTGCGGTCGTCGACGCGACCAATCTAGAACGCAATCTCTACCTCGTCACACAGCTTTTTGAATTCGGCATTCCCGTTGTGATCGCGTTGACCATGATCGATGTTTTTGAAGATCAAAAACACGAGATCGATATCGAAATGGTCTCGGTCTTACTCAAGACGCCAGTTGTTGCGGTGAATGTAAAGACCGGTCGAGGCATCGATGAATTGGCGGCTAAAGTCGCTGAGGTCAGAGGCACAACACCGGTCGTGCCGTACGTTTATGACGAGGGCGGTGATGAAGCAGGCCCGCACGGCAAGATATTTTCCCGCTACAATTTTATTTCG
Source organism: Acidobacteriota bacterium (assembly GCA_016718135.1). Classification (GTDB taxonomy): domain Bacteria; phylum Acidobacteriota; class Blastocatellia; order Pyrinomonadales; family Pyrinomonadaceae; genus OLB17. The sequence continues at coordinate 373,964 of JADKEF010000001.1, forward strand.
AGTGTCGTCCAGGATTCGGTCTGGCACAGCGATCAGAGTAGTCATCGGATCTCGGATAAGATCGATAAAGTTCTCACGCATAAGTTTTTCGGGCTGGTGATCCTCGTTGCGATCTTGTTGGTCGTGTTTCAAACGATATTCTCATGGGCAAGCCTTCCGATGGATCTGCTTGAACAGGGGTTTGGCGCGGCGGCCGATCTCGTAAGGGCACAGATGCCGCCGGGAATTCTGACCGATCTGATCGCAGACGGAATAATCGCAGGCGTCGGCGGCGTAGTCGTATTTCTGCCGCAGATATTGCTACTGTTCCTTTTCATCTCTTTGCTCGAAGACAGCGGCTATATGTCGCGGGCGGCTTTCCTTCTTGACAAACTGATGAGCCGCGTCGGGCTTCACGGCAAGGCATTTCTACCGCTGATATCGAGCTTCGCCTGCGCGATCCCTGGCATCATGGCGACGCGAACGATCGAGAGCAGGCGTGATCGTTTCGCGACGATCATGATCGCGCCGTTCATGAGCTGCTCGGCTCGTTTGCCGGTCTATACATTGATGATTGGGGCGTTTTTTGGTGGGCAGTACGTGTTCGGTTTTATCTCGGTCGGAGCTCTTCTGATGCTGATAATGTATTCGATCGGCATCATCGTCGCGATCATTGTCGCATTCATCTTAAAACGCACCGTCCTAAAGTCGCCTCCTCCGCCGTTCCTGATGGAATTGCCGCCGTACCGTTTGCCGAATCTACGCACTGTTTTTCAGAACATGCTAACGCGGGCGTGGCTGTTCTTGAAACGGGCTGGAACGGTGATCTTGGCGATCTCGATCATTCTGTGGGCGTTGATGTATTTTCCAAGAAGTAGTCGGCAGTCAGTAGTCAGCAGTCAGCAGACGGAAGCCGCCAAGTCGGTACCGGGAACCGCAGCGACCGGGGATGTCATTGACGAACCAAGAACAACGGACAACGAACCACTGCCCGAAAGCGAACAACTCAAACATTCTTTCGCTGGACGTCTTGGGCATATTATTGAGCCTGTCATCGCCCCACTCGGATTTGACTGGAAGATCGGGGTCGCTCTGATCGCGAGCTTTGCCGCTCGCGAAGTTCTAGTTTCGACGTTGAGTATCATTTACAATGTTGGCAAGGATGAGAACGAAGAGTCCGAGACGCTGATCGCGGCAGTTCGCGACGCCAAGACCGATGACGGACGGCCCGCTTGGACGCCGTTAACGGCGTTGACGCTGATGGTATTTTTCGTTCTGGCGATGCAATGTATGTCCACGATCGCCGTCGTTCGTCGCGAGACTAACTCGTGGTCGTGGCCGATATTTATGACGGTGTACATGACCGTGCTTGCGTACATCGCGGCGTTTATTACTTATCAGGGCGGCAAATTGCTGGGGTACGGTTAATATGTTGATCCAGAGCATCATTGTCGGGTTGATCATCGCAGCGGCAGTCGTTTATGGCGTTGTGACTTTGTCGCGGAAGCGCAGTGCGTTCTCGACAAAGCCCGGTTGCGGCTCAGATTGCGGTTGCAACTCGGGCGGCAAAAAATTACCCTCATAATTTGGAATCAAAACCGCAATTTTTGACGATGGGCGTGCGTATGATGTTTTTATCGACGCTAGCCTTTTTTTTCGCGAACGTTTTCGTCAAACACGTCGCGCATATTCCGGCGATGGAGACGGTTTTCTTTCGGTGTATAGTGGCAACGGCGTTTTGTTTGATCGGCTTGCGCCGGGCGAAGGCTGATCCGATCGGCTCGAATCATCTGTTCCTATTTCTGCGAGGAGCTTTTGGCACGACAGCGTTGTTTTGCTTCTTTTTGACGCTGCAAAATATGCCGCTCGCGTCGGCGCAGACGATACAGTATCTGTCGCCGATATTCACTGCAACTATAGCGATCTTTGTGTTGAAGGAGAGCGTGCTGCCGGTGCAATGGATCTTCTACGCGGTCGCGTTTGCGGGCGTTTTGCTGATCCAGCAGGTCGATTCGCGAATATCCCCGTTCTATCTAACGCTCGGAATAATCTCCGCATTTTGCTCTGGAATGGCATACAATCTGGTTCGTAGCCTCCGCGGGAAGGAGCATCCGCTGACGGTTGTGCTGCATTTCCAGTTGGTAGGAGCGGTCGTCGGTTTTATCTCGCTGTTCTTCGAGTGGAAAATGCCGCAGGGCTGGGATTGGCTGTATCTGTTCCTGATCGGTGTATTTTCGCAGCTCGGACAGATATTTTTAACTAACGCCCTCCAACGCGAACGCATCGCCGGAGTCGCCATCATAAACTACACAGGCCTTGTCTACGCACTGTCGATCGGCTGGGTAGTCTTCGGCGAGACTCAAGGGTGGATGGCTCTCGGAGGAATGCTGCTGGTCGTCGCGGGTGTCCTAATGAGCGTATTGTATGGTCGGAGAAGGCAGCAGATCGAGCAGATCGAATCGACAGCGGCTTGAAGAGGTTTTAACGCAGAGAACGCAGAGAAAGAAATCTTTTTGACTGCTTTATCTCTGCGTCCTTTGCGGACTCTGCGTTAATATTTCTCATATGTCGAAGATCAATGCCGTGATTCTAACAGTTAGTGATACACGCTCTCCGGGCGATGACCTTTCGGGGAACAAACTTGCGGAATTGCTTACGGACAACGACGCGGTAATCATCGAGCGTCTGATCGTCACGGACGACCTATCACATCTTCGAGAAACGCTTTTTTCGCTGGCGGAAAGGGAAGACATCGACCTGATTGTCACTGCCGGCGGCACGGGCTTCTCGGCTAGAGACAACACACCCGAGGCTACGAGGTCGGTGATTGAACGCGAGGCTCCGGGGTTGGCTGAGGCGATGCGGGCGGCGGGGAAGCATCCGATGTCGATGCTTTCGCGTGGCGTGTGTGGGATACGCGGGACGACGTTGATAGTAAATCTGCCTGGATCACCGCGAGGTGTCGAAGAGTGTTTCGAAGTGATCCGCCCGGTACTGCCGCACGCGATCGAACTGATCCGTGGGAGTCAACCGCACTAGCAATTTGCCCGCGAAACACGCGAAAAAGGCTAAAAAAGAGACTTCTTCTTTTTTCGTTCTTTTCGCGTATTTAGCGGGCAAAAATCCTTTCTTATTTCTTCATGGCCCCTGCCATAAATGCCGCGACGTCTGATTTTAGCTTCGCCAGCGACTTTGTTTCGATGTACATCATGTGGCCGGATTCGTAGTACTCGAACGAGACATTCTTTCGGAGCGTTGGGTCGAGATTCAGTGCCGAGATCGTGTATTCGGCGGCGTAGAATGGCGTTGCCATGTCGTAGTAGCCTTGGGCGACGAGGATCTTCATGTACGGATTCTTGGCCATGGCGTCCTTCATCTGGACGCTGGTGTCGGCGTATTGATTGGTGACGTTGTAATTCCACGGGGCCGTGATGCCGCCGCCGAGGATGAAGTATTCAACATCCGATTTGTAGCCGAGCTCGCGGCGGACGTAGTCGTTGAATGCAGCGGTGTATGGCGGACGGATCGCGTTCATCGAAGGATCACCGCCAGTGTTAGATCCGCCAGCGTCTCGGTCGATGCCCTTGAAACGGCTGTCGAGGCGGCCGGTCGTCCGGCGTTCGCCGCGGAGAAGTTCTTTATTGAATTCACCGAGCTCCACGCGGAAATTATTGTCCTCGATAAAATCTTTGCTTAGTCCAGTCAGGTTGCTAAATTTCGTTGCCAGCGAACTTCGTTCGGCGGCTGATAACGAATCGATTTTCATCATCGCTGAGGCATATTCGCCCCCTGCGAAATTACGAGCTTCTTGCACAACTTGAGGTAGCGATTTCGACTGCATCGCGGTGGGAAGTTTCTTGTGATACCACGCCGTCGCCGTGTAGCTCGGGAGGATCAATACCAAGGGCAGATCGTTGTTGTCGGCGAAACTGATCGTCTGGAAATTCAAGACAGCAGATACGAGAGCAATGCCATTTAGGGCGATTCCGTGGTTGAAGAGCCAATTCGAAAGCCCCGCAGCTCTGGTTGTTCCGTAGCTTTCTCCGACGAGGAATAGCGGCGACATCCAGCGTTCGTTGCGGCCGAGGTACATGCGGATCATCTCGCCGACAGAGTCGATATCGCCGGCGATGCCGAAGAACTTCGCAGCCAGTTCCGGCCGCGTCGCTCGGGAATATCCGGTGCCGACCGGATCGATGAAGACCATATCCGTCTCGGTCAGCCATGTGCTCTGGTTCGTCTCCATTTCGTACGGCGGCGCCGGCATCATGCCGTCGTCGAGCATCTTAATTCGTTTTGGACCAAGTGCCCCAAGATGCAGCCATACACTCGCCGAGCCCGGTCCGCCGTTAAATGAGAACATCAACGGACGGCTCTTTGGCGCGTTGTCGAGCGTGTACGCCATGTAAAAGATACGAGCCTCGGTCTCGCCGCTCTGAGCATTTTTGATCGGCATGAAACCGGTTGTCGTCGTGTAGTTGAGAGTTCGGCCGCCGACCGTGATCGACTGTTTTGTAACGACGGGCGGCTCTTCCCGTTCAGGTGCTACAGGTGTTGTTGCCCGAGCGGGAGTTTGCTGAGATTGCGGTTGACCGTCTGCCGGACGATTTGGCGGCTGAGCGGCGATCGCGAAAGGGAAAACGGTGAGTAAACACAAGAGTATTGTGGCTTTCATAATTTATTCTGGATGATCGGAATTTGTTTGAAATGAGATTAACATACTGCCGGTGATGTACCGCAAACTGTCGTAGTGGAAATTACTTAGAGACGGCAATATAATCTGTTCTGCCGGAAGAAAAAATATGAAAAATGTGAAGAATCGTATCGCGTTTGTTCTCTCGCTTGTTCTGTTTGTCCAGGCATTGGCCATAGCGGGGCTCGCTCAGGAATTGCCACGTGCCAAGCCGGAAGATGTCGGGATGTATTCTGCCAGGCTATCTCAGCTTTCGACAACGCTCGATGGTTATGTCAAAAATGGACAGCTCGCGGGAGGAGTCGCAATGGTTATGCGTCGCGGCAAGATCGTATTTCTGCACACGTTTGGAAGTCGAGACCGAGAGGCTAATTCGCCGATGAAGGCCGATTCGATCTTTCGCATTGCTTCGCAGAGTAAGGCTCTGACGAGCGTTGGCATCATGATGCTGCAGGAGGAAGGTAAGCTCCTGATCTCAGATCCGGTGAGCAAGTTCATCCCTGAATTTGCCAACTCGACCGTTGCCGTTCCGAAGGAAGGCGGTGGCTATGACGTGGTCAAAGCTAAACGCCAGATCACGATCCGCGACCTGCTGACGCACACTTCCGGTGCCAGTTATGGCGGCGGCCCGGCGAAGGACAAATGGGACGCGGCGAAGATCTCGGGATTCTATTTCTCCGATCGTGACGAGCCGATCGGCGAGACGATCAAACGGATGGCCGCCCTGCCGATGGACGCCCATCCAGGTGAGAAATACATTTACGGCTACTCGACCGATATTCTTGGCTATGTGGTCGAGCGTGCGAGCGGGATGGCGTTCGACCAATTCCTCCAACAACGAATCCTCGATCCGCTCGGTATGAACGACACCAGCTTCTATCTGCCGATGAACAAACTCGACCGCCTCGCCGTCGTCTACTCGGCTAAGGACGGCAAAGCAGATCGGGCTCCTGTCGAGGGAACGATCACTTCTCAGGGCCACTACGTCAACGGGCCGCGAAAGAGTTTCTCGGGCGGAGCTGGCTTGTTGTCGACACCGGGCGATTACGCAAGATTTCTGCAAATGCTACTTAACGGCGGACAGCTCGACGGCAAACGTATTCTCAGCCGAAAGTCGGTCGAGCTAATGACGACTGATCACCTTAATGGTATACAGTTTCGAACCGGCCAAGGGTTTGGCCTCGGGTTTTCTATCGTAAAAGATGTCGGTGTTAACGGTGTACAATCCTCGGTTGGTGAGTACGGCTGGGGCGGAGCGTATCACTCTAATTATTGGGTCGATCCGAAAGAACAGCTTGTCGTCGTCTATATGACTCAGCTTATTCCGGCGGGCAATATCGATGATTACGGAAAGCTAAGAGCGGGGATCTATTCGGCGATCATAGACTGATCGCCGATGCACTCATTTCTAATTAAGCCCTCACCGCCTCAACGATCGAGACTGGTGATGGCGTCGGGATAAGGCGGGACAGCCTGAATCCTGACGCGGCCAGAAGCCTTTCAAACTCGGCAGCGGTTCGTTCCATTCCGCCCGGCGAGATGAGCATTTCCAGATCAAGGATCTTCGAGAAATGCGGTTCATCCCCGGCTGGTACGACAGCGTCGATGATCAGCACTTTTGCATCGTCGGGCATCGACGAACGGATATTGCCGAGGATCATTTGGTTGGTATCGTCGTACCAGTCGTGGATGATGTGCTTGAGCATGTATATGTCGGCGACAACCGGGATCTCTTCGAGAAAGCTGCCTCCGACCATCGTTACTCTGTCCGCGACGCCCTTTGACTCGAGCATCGCAGGTGCTCCATCTAACACATGCGGCAGATCAAAAAGTACTCCGTTCGCTGATGGATACTCTTGGAGGACCGCAGCCAGCAGATGGCCGTATCCGCCAGCAATGTCGGCGATCGTAGCAGCATTTGAGAAGTCATACGACGCAATGATCGCTGGTATCGTAACCTGCGAAAAGCTTGTCATCGCTCGATTGAAGACGTCGCCAAGCGGTTTATCGGTCTCGAAAAGATAGGGAAATACTGGTTCGCCGTGTACGTCTTCCCAGATCGGCTTTCCTGTCCGGACGCTATCGATCATCCGGGAATAAATGGCCCAATGGGGAGCTTCGCTCATCCAAAGTATCATGTCCCGCATACTTCGGGGAGAGTCAGAGCGAAGGATCTCAGTTACCGGAGTGTTGGCAAACGTCCTGTCGCCAACCTCGGTGAATGCTCCAAGGCTGGCAAGGGTACGCAAGATGCGAAACAGCGAGCTTTCATGGCTGCCGGTCGCCTCTGCGAGATCTGCGGTAGTACGTGCACCGGCGGCAAGCAGATCCGGAATGCCAAGCTTTGCGGCAACGAAGATCGCTTGTGCTTGAAACATTCCCATGCCCAACTGCATCAGGTGGGCATCAGGTGGAAGTGCCTGAGGCACTGCGTTTTGTTCGCCCATTATTTGATCACCTCGCTAACGACTTTTCCGTTGACGATCACACCGGTGCAATGGCTGGTCCATTCGAAGGGGTCGCCGTCGTACATTGCGATGTCAGCGTCCTTGCCGACTGCGATCGAGCCGACGCGATTGTCGATGCCAAGGATCTTGGCAGCGTCGATGGTGATCGAGGCTAGGGCGTTTTGCTTACCGAGTCCATTGGCGGCTGCCATTCCCGCTTCAAAGAGAACGATGCGAGTCTTCGGTACATAGCCCTCGAAACCACTCTGCAATGCGATCGGGATGCCTGCGGCTCGAAGTTTGGAAGCGTTCTCGAGCGAAAGATTCGCCCTATCGCCGCCCGGTCGTGCCATTGTTGGATGAACGATAACAGGAAAGCCTGACGCCTTGATCTCGTTGGTTAGCATATGACCGTCGGCGGCACCATCGAGGACTATCTTGATGTTGAATTCTTTCGCGACACGAAGCGCGGTCATTATATCCTGAGCAGCTTCGGCAGTGATGAGGAGCGGTATTTCGCGTTTAATAACGCGGGCCATGATCTGCGACCTAAGATCCTTTGGCTTGTCCGCTTTCGCATCGTTTTCCTGAGCTTTGATCAGTTCAGCACGCAGCATCGACACTTGTTTTGCACGCGTTCCCGGCGAACGGCCAGTTGCATTTGCACTCGGCCCGAGTGTGACAGCGATCATCGCCGTGCCAACTATCGTCGCCTCGTCCACGTTCTTGCCGACGGTCTTAGCGATCATCGTCTGCCCCGAGGCCAATGCTCCGGGTTGATGTCCTGTATGGATCGTCGTGACACCATACTGGCGGACAACCTCGATCAGCTTCTCCTGTGCGTTGTAGGAATCCGTCGCACGCAATTCCGGTTGGAACGAAGCTCCGCCGTCAAGAGCCATCTGGTCATGCGGCTGGTTGAGATAGCCGTTCAATCCGATGACCGTATGGGCGTCGATGAGGCCGGGCGTGACTACCTTCGCTGAGATCACGCGATAATTTGCCGGTATCGTGATCGAAGCTGCGGAACCGACCGCCGTGATCTTGCCGTCATTGATCAGCACGACGCCATTGGTTATCGGCTCGCCCGCCATTGTGTAGACAGTTTCGCCTTTGACCGCGATCTGAGCGTGTGAAGTTGCGACGAAGAGTATTAACGCAAAGACGCAAAGGGGCAAAGTTGCAAAGTTAAGAAAGATAGATGGGGCGTGTGCGTTGAAATTTCTTACTCTCATTAGTTTCCACCTCCGATGTCGCCGTCGAAGCAATGAATGTCATGTGCCACATCGCCGTCGTCTGTGGCACCTTTACCGCCGATCGCGAAAATATAGTCCGTAGAATTCGAACGGTCGAAAACCTTCTTGCCATCGACCCAGGTCTGCAAAACGTGCGTGTAGATGCTCAGCGGATCGCCCGATAGCACCACAAAATCCGCATCCTTACCTGCTTCGAGCGAACCTACACGATCCTGCATATCAAGCATGATCGCACCTGCCATCGTCATTCCGTAGAGAGCCTTGTCGCGGCTCATACCGGCACGAACGGCAACGCCCGCGGACCGCAGGAACCAACGCGAGTCGGTGATACCGTCGTCGGTATGAAAGCCGATCACCGACGCTCCTGCCTTCTCAAGAGCGACGCCATTCTTGTAATCAACATCGACCGTCTCGAGCTTGCCGCCGGGGGCGTCGATCATGATTATCGACGAGGGAACTTTCGCCTTGGCGATCTCGTCGGCGACTTTCCATGCTTCGCTGACGTGCTGGAGGACGATACGGAATCCGAATTCCTTTTGCAAACGCAACGCCGTCATGATGTCGTCGTGGCGATGCGTATGAAAATGCACGACGCGTTTTTGGTCGAGTACCTCGACGAGAGCTTCCATCGCAAGGTCGCGTGGTGGAAGTTTGGTCTTGTCGCTTCCGGCTTTGGTGATCTTGTCACGATATTCCTGAGCTTTAATAAATTGTTCGCGAACGAGAGCCGCCGATTTCGCACGTGTTCCGGGGAACGGTCCACCACCAGAGCGGATCGGATTTGTACCATTTGCGAATTTGATCCCGCCCATGTATTTGCCGTCCTTGCCAAAGATCAACAGGTCGTCGATCTTTACAGCGTCGTCGCGAAGCTTCAGATACAGTGTCTGCCCACTATCGAGATGGCCCGAGCCGGGCATGACGTTGACCGTCGTTATTCCGCCGGCTTGTGCACGCTGGATGCTCGAGGCCTGCGGATTTACGCTGTCGAGAATCCGCACGTCGGGTTGGATCGGTGCCGTCGAATCGGCACCAGCGGGCCCGCCGATATGGCTGTGCGTATCGACGATACCGGGCATGATCGTCTTTCCGGCAAGGTCGACGATCGTCACATCCGACGAAAGTCGCACGGTTCGAGCATCGCCGACGGCGGTGATCTTTCCGTTCTGTACGAGTAAGATCCCTTGCTCGATCGGCTGTCCGACGATGGGGATTATTCTTGCGTTAATGAACGCGACAGGCTTCGTCTGTGCCAAGCCCGGCAGAGCAGTAACCAAGCAGACAAGAAGCAACAATAAAAGTCTCTTCATTTAGCAAACCTCTCTAAAAATTTTGAAATTCAGATATTGATACGTTGCAATGTAAATCGAACCGTGTCAATCCGCGAGCTATTGGTTTCGCGTTGATGGGCGGGTTGAACGGGCAATTCGGCGGGTCAAGGCTGTGCTGAGTGACAAAAGTTTGATCGTTGATTCGGCCAGAAACGGCACGAAAGCCATATTTCTCAGCAAGCTCGAAACGCGCAGGCGTTTGTCGAACGAACGGCTATGCTCTCGCGAATAGGTATCCGCTAGTTCGTTAAATGATCGCCCTTTATTCGTTTCGATCGCCGCCGCCGCTATGCGTGAGCATTCGAGGGCGAGCAACATTCCGCTTCCGGTAAATGGATCGATAAACGCCGCCGCGTCGCCAACCGCGATCAAACCTTCGGCAGGTGCGAGGTTGAAGCGGCCGTAATTCTCGATGGCAACCGCCAGCCACGGCTCTGCGACGGTCGCGTTTGTAAGTGCATTCTTCGCTCGTTCATTTGTGAAGAGCACATTCCTCATTATGCTCTGCGCATCGCCCGAATACTGTTTCGCAAGTATCGCCGAGACAATGAAGCACAGATTGTGGCGGCCATTTTCGACCCCGCTGCATCCTCCGTAGCCACCGCGATAGGCGTAGATCTCGCAGTCGCCTTCAGGAACATTTGCGCCGGTGAAATGCGTCTTGAATGCTACGAAATCGGCCTTTGTTCGTGGTGCGGTGTCCAAATGGCGGACTAGCACACGTGACCGGCCCGTGGCGTCGATCGTCAAGTCAGCTCTAATTTCATTCGTATTTGCATCTGAAGTCTTAACTCGAATGCCGCAAATATTCGTGCCATCTCGGATCAATCCGACGGCGTTGTGTTCTTCGAATATCTCGACGTTTAGATCTCGAGCACGTTCCAGCAGTGCGTGATCCATCTTTGAGCGGCTCAACCCGAGGGCGTTAGCACTCTGGCCAAACCACTCGCTCGGCACCGCTGCCCATGTGGACTTCCGGGTGTAAAAGACCGTGCGTTTTAACTCAATGCCGGTGGCCGTCAGTTCGTCGAGAACACCGAGCTCTTGGAAATGCGACAGGCACTCGGGCGAGATAAATTCGCCGCAGAGTTTATGTCGGGGGAAGCGTTTTTGTTCAACCAGAGCGACTCGCAAACCTTGTTTAGCGAGGCGAATGGCAAGCGACGAGCCAGCCGGCCCTGCACCAGCAATTACTACGTCGAAATGATTCGTTTCATCAATCATTTGCTTCCGGAAAGTACGAGGCGAAACGCGGCATGCCTACGAACCTCTACACCTGAAACGCCCGCTAGCCTAGCGAGTGTATGCAATTCATCAGGCCTAAAACTCCTTCTGATCGAGAGCGAGCCATCATCGAGCGAAAACTTTTGCAATGCCAGTTTGCCAACAAGTCGATAGAGGAAATGCGCGACTGCATGTCGATGTAGGTCAATTATCACGAAACGGAGCCGCGCCACACGTCGCATCTCACGGATCAGATCTACTGCAGCGTCGTCAGTTAAATGATGTAAAAAGAGGGAGCAGACAACCATATCAAAACTTGACTCGGCAAAGGGAAGAGCGAGAGCATCGCCCTGTATCGCTTCGATACCGGATCGTGCGGCTATCGTTTGAACCGACGCGAGATTGATATCGACGCCGACCAGAAGCGGCGAAGTGTTCTTAAGCATCTCACGTGCAGCTTCCAAAAGGTCGCCAGAACCCGCACCGACATCAAGGATCGAAATCGTTCCAGTTTTGGTTTCTTTGAATACCGCTTCTATCGCCAATCGCAGACAGCGTGTATCGCCCAGAAAGCGGTTGATGTAATGCATCTCCCGCTGCCACAACGCGTACTCTGACTCGGTATAATCGCCGGTGTCTAGGCGTTCGAGGTCTAGGCTGCGATGGGTGAGATCGGGGAACATTTAAGCTACTTTTTCTAGAACCAACGCACTATTTTTTGAGCCGAAACCGATGCAGTTGCAGAGTGCGATGTTTACCTCGTGCTTGCGTGCGACGTTCGGGACGTAATCGAGATCGCAGGCGGGATCGGGCGTGTCGAGATTTATTGTCGGGGCGATGGTTCCGGTCGTTAAGGCAAAAAGTGCCGAGCCGATGCCGGCTGAGCCGCTTGCTCCTTGCGGGTGGCCGACTTGGGATTTTGTGGCGGACATCGGGATCTTCGATGCGACTTCGCCGAGGGCGATCTTGACGGCGTTTGTTTCGATACGGTCGTTGAGCACGGTGGAAGTGCCGTGTAGGTTTACGTAGTCGATGTCCTCAGGCGTGCGATCTGCGTCGGCTAGTGCGAGTGACATCGCTCGGGCAGGTTCGGTGCCGGTGTCTTCGAGGCGGACGCGATGATAGGCGTCACAAGTCGAGGCGTAGCCGGTGATCTCGGCGTAGATCTTTGCACCGCGTTCGACCGCACTTTCATAACTCTCGAGAATGTACATCCAAGGGCCTTCACCGACGACCATTCCGCTACGGTCGGCTGAGAATGGCCGCGAAGCTCGATGTGGTTCGTCGTTCCATTGATTTGTCAGGACGGTCATCACGTTGAACCCGGCGAGTATACCCGGAGCGAGCGGAGCGTCAACGCCGCCAGCGATCATCGTGTCTTGACGCCCGCAAGCGATGTGCTGTGCAGCGTAAAATATCGCGTCGGTCGAGCTGGTGCATCCGGTCGAAACAACATGTGAAAGCCCACGCAGTCCAAAAGCCATCGACAGTTCGCTCGACAACCCGCCGTGGGTCGAAGATGGAATGACGTAAACGCTTGCCGATGTTTCCGGCCCGATGTACCAATACGAATATTGCTTCTCCGTAAATGCGAGGCCGCCGCCGCCAGTTCCGATCTCGACTCCAAAGGCCCGCTTTTCTTCTAAAGATAACCCTTCCGGGTCGATCCCGGCGTCAGCAAGAGCCTCGCGTGCCGCCGCCAGAGCCAGTGGAACTGTGCGGGCGACGTGCTTACGATCCTTGATATTGAGTTGTTCTTGCCAGTCAAAATCCTGAACGAACGCTGCGATCTTTACCGGCGATTTCGAAACGTCAAACTCCTCGATCCGACGAATACCGCTCGCTCCAGTTTCGAGTCCATGCCAAAATGCCTCGCGTCCGATACCGATCGGCGTAACACATCCCATTCCCGTAATTACAACCCGGCGAGGCTTCGTGGCAAATTTCATGTAGGTCTGAGCATATCACGTGGGAAATCAAACAGGATGATCAGGATATACAGGATGTAGCTTTCGCTTAGGGTTACCTCCTGATCATCCTGTCCATCCTGTTAACAATTCCTTTCAGTTTTCGAGTTTAAATGCCTTTGGCACGAATTCGAGGGAGATGATCTCGCCGCCTCCACCGCTTTTTTCATTGAAAACAAACACGACGGGGTATTCGATGGCCTTTGCTCCGCATTCCATCCTTATGCCGGCGAGGTCGGGGGCGAATATCTTGAAGATAAGTTTTCGCGGATCGTCGGTCGAAAGCTTGTAGGTCTTGGCCGCCGAGCGAAGATAAAAGACATAGCTCTTACTCGTACATTCCACCTTGTCGAGGTAGCCGATCTCGCGTTTTTCGCCTTCCGAAGGTTTGCGGAGCGTGTCCCGAATCGCAGACATCATCTGTTCGCGGCGTTGGTTTTCAAGATCCTGCGGTAATTCCGAGTTTGTTCCGCTAGTTTTTGGCCTCGGCGGGCCCGGGAATTCGTCGTAAATCACCAGGGTCTCGGTCGCCATTTCCTCGGCTGACATCATGCGAAAATCGGCGGGGACGAATTCGACAGCGACGAGTTGCGATTTGATGTAGCTGATGACCGCATTGAATTTGGTGAGGTCCTGATCGCAGCCGACCAGGGCCTGAGCTGCTGCAGGGTCGAGAGAGTTTAGCGTGAGCGATTCGAAATCTTTTGTTGTAAGGGCAAGTAGTCCGCCGCTCACCGTCTTCACGTTGACGATAAGTGGCCGCTTTTTGCAGCTAATGCTCTGGATGCGTCCGATGACGCGCGTCTCGGCTGATTCCGGTTTGCGCAGAGCTTCGTTGATCGAGCGTATGTTCTGGTCCGCCTGCAACTTTGCCATTTCTGCCTCGGTCGGCGGAGGCCCGTTTTCGACGCGCTTTAGTAGCTTTGGCGGAGCTCCGGTCCGGGCGATGGTGGCGGCATTGCGTTTCTCGACTTCCGCCTTCATCGCCTCATACTCTCTCATCTGAGCGATCTGTCTGACGAGGCCCTGTGCTCGGCTGCGAATTTCCGGGTCATCGGAAGTCCGTTCGACGCGTTCGACGATCAGCTCGGCGTCTGCAATTTTGTTTTGCCTCAGATAGATGTCGGCGGCACGAAGGCCGTATCGCGGATTTCCCGGCGACTGTTTGAGAGCATCGCGGAGCAGAGCCAGAGCTTCGTCGAGTTGTTCGTTGTTAACGAGATTTACAAAGGCGTACAGATCGTAGCTTTCCGTAAATGCCGGATTGAGGGCGATCGCTTTCTTGAGAGCATCGCGTATCTTCGTCGCAGTCGCGGGTTCAAACTTCTTCACAAAGCCAAACTCATCGCGGCCCTCGCGGCTGAGCAGATACGCGTAGCGATAATATGCGATGTGGCTCTTATGATCGGACGCGATCGCCCGCTCGAGGTGTGCTCGGGCAGCATCGAACTTTAGCTGCTTCAGCTTGACCATTCCCATGGAGGTGTTTGCCATGGAATCGTCGGGTTTCAAACGCAAAGCGTTGGCGAGATAAGGTTCAGCGTCGTCGCCTCGATTTGTATGGTAGAGCAGATCGCCCAGATATGCCGCGACCGAGGCATCATCTAGCGGAGCGGCCGTCATCTGGGTGTCGAAGGTCATCTTCTGTTTGAAGGTGATCTCGTTGTAGTTGTAGCTGCGTTTCTGGACGTAATTGCGCAGATCGCTCTGCATTTTGTCGTAGTTCGTCTGGAACGCCTGCGCGAATGCCGCATCGGGTTTTGCCCCGTTTGTTACCATGCCCAGGTACTGGCTGAGAGCGGGCTGTTTGCCGCTCTGGACGAGAAAATGCACCATCGCCCAGCTTTGTGCGTAAAAGATGCTGCGTGAATGTCCGCCGGTCTGAAGTACCTGATACTGCGTCAGGGTGAACAGTTCGCTGAGCGGGATCAGCTGCGACTGCTGCAGCATATTCAAATGTCCGCCCTGCGGCAGCCCGAGCTTGACCCTGATATCGTCCTTTATCTCAAAGGTCTGGTAATACTCGGCGAGCCCCTCGTTAAACCACGGTGGCACTTCGCTCTTGCCAAAATTGGTATCGAGAATCCAGTGAACGTATTCGTGAAAGATGGTCCCGAAGGTCTCCTGATCGTCGCCGCCGGCGGAGAGAGTGATGTAGTTTACGTCTTCGCCGGGCTGGAAAAATCCCGCGATCTCGTTATCGATCTTGCCGTCGCCGCGTTTTGGCTTGAAAGGCTTGTACGCACCGTCGTCCTTAAAGACGACAACGTTCGTCGGCACCGCACCGGTCAGCTTCATGTTCGAGAACAGCAGCCGAAAAGTCTCGCGAAACTGCTCCAGCTTCGTCCCGACCCGCCGAATGTCCTTTTCCGAAGCGTTTCCGATCAGATAAAAGTTCTTCGACCTGACCGCGACCCAAGCGTCCTTCGCCCCAGCCTCGCCCGGCATCGCCGAATAGATAAATAAAAAAGTGAGTAGGAGAAAAAGATTCCTTTGAAAGACCTTCATAAAAACAGGCTCCAAAACGTATGGGAATGATAACACGGTGCGGGAAACCGGTGAAGCGTTTTGTGTTCGAAGCAAGTCGGGGCCGTCCTCACAAACGCCAGCGTCACCTCATCAAATCTACACGGCGCATTCTGCGACATTGCGGATCTATGGCTGAGCAGTTCCACGAGTAAAGTCTGCTCCAAAGTGTAACGTTGGAAGACGAAGTTTTACTGCTTTGTGCTGCCGAAAGTATGTGTTATAAATTCGTTATGGGTAAGCAAGCACACCGTCCATTGGTAGTTTGGTCCGCCATAAGTGTACTCGCAACTTCCTCTGCCATCTTTGGTGCCTCGTTAATTGGGGTGCTCTTCGTTTATAACGAGCCGAGAGCTTTCCACATTCAACCTACCCTGCTGCTGGTCGTGATGCCATTGATTGGCTTGATTGGTCTCATGAGGCAGAAACTTTGGGGTCGCGAAGTATCTTTGCTCTCAATTGCGAGCCTGTGGGCGTTCATATTGGGTGGATTCTGGTCCATTTTCGGAGCAAAGCCGATTGCCGAGTTTCGAATGACGACACTGACCGTCAGCACCTTCCTTTTCCTTATCACTCTTCTCTTACTTCTTCCGGGTCTTTTTGCTAGACTCCGCTGGGGCATTTCTTCGCGGGAATTCTTTGGAGATTAGACTAGAGCCAATGCGTTAGAGCACGGCGGCGGAGCCTGCTCGACCGCGGTCCCCGCGAAGGCCAGCGTCACCTCATCAAATCTACACTACGGGACGTCAGTCTGAATGCCGAGCGAGTAGGCCTTTCCATTTATCGTGAGCTCCGGGCTTCCGCTTAAGAAGTAGAGTCGCCTGTTTAGACAAAGCTGCTTTTGACTCCCCAGAAACGGACGTTGCCTTGAAGTGTCATTCTCCTTGCCGCAACGTCTACTTCAACGACTTCCGCGTGAATCGTATATTCGTTATAGGTCAGGATCACATTTTCAAACTTAGTTCCGCTCCGATTCGATTTCAAATACTGAAGTATTAGCTTAATTCTCTTCTGTTCTGCAAAGCTGTATTCTTTGTAACGCGGAGCTCGTGACAGTGTCGTGGGTTCAGAAACGCCACGGTTGGTAACGACGAGCCAGGTCGAAAGGATACGTTGAGTTGGCCACAAGTCAACTTCGTACTCGCCATCGCCTTTAATCAATATTTCCGATCTCCGAAATGGATGCCAGTAGCCCCGCGGTTCCCATCTAGCGTCAAGAGTATAAATTCCAGAGGGCAACCTTAAAAGATACCTCCCAGCTTCATTTGTCTTAGTCTCCACAACCCTTTTTCCGCTCGATGCACGTATCACAAATCCCGGTAGAACCGCGTTGTCCCAATCATAAACAGTACCTCGGACGAGGGACTGGGCCACGGTCGCGAGGCTTAGCATTAAAATTACGAGAATTGCTCTGAGCATATTTCTTTCAGATGCCGCCCGCCGCCATATTTGTAGCCCGCGAAAACTAATTGTTTCCTCAAACCTCAGCAAACACAAGCTAAAAGCGGCGGTATTTTTGGGTGTTTTGTTTGGTGAACGGTGCGGGACGCGGGGGATTTGGGCTGGGAGGCTCTTGTCGCCAACGGCGACGGACATTAAAGCCTGGGGAGCAGCGACGGGCCGTGCGAGGCTTTCTCCGCCTCGTTTACGAGGCTTCCCGAAGGGCAAATAGCCACGTCCTTTAGGACGTGGAAGGATTGCGGAAATTGGATCTGAGGGCGTTTTAACGTCCTTTTATTCATTCAGCACCGGAACCGCTGTCTGTTTGAAAGGACGTTAAAACGCCCTCGGGGGTCGATTCGCCAATCTAACCACGCCGTGAACGACGTGGCTATTTGCCGCGAAACGCGGGAAGGCGGCTCAAGCCGCCTCTTCGGACACGTGCAGCGGTTTTGGCGTCGTTTGTAATCTTCTTCGCGTCTCTAACGGACAAACCTATCGGCATTATCGGCGGAACGTTACGTTATCGGCGGAACGTTACGTTATCGGCGGAATGCTACATTATCGGCATTTTGTAGCAATATCGGCATAATCTGACGTTAGCGGCGGATCGTTATATACGTGGCGGAATTTTGATGTTATGTTCGCGATGTATGAGAAGTTCTACCACTTGCTGCCCACACTCGCGAACAATGAATTTTGGCATTCCGAAGACAGCGCCAGACGAGAAACTCGAGTTCGTCGAACACGTCCTCGGCGTGTTGATCGAAAGCCGCTTCGGCCCGGGACATGGCTATACGACGCTCGGCGAAACACCCGTGACGACGGGGCATTCGCAGTTGTTCGCGAACGTCAGGCTGCTGACCGAAGGCGAGATCGAGGCACACCTTGAATTCGGCAGTGCCCGTCACCGACCATTCTCCGGAGCTTTTCTCCGGGAATTGCCGTTGTCTTCAGCCAACGGTTTGCGGCTACAAAATATTCCGGGCTTTAGCCCCATGGTCGTTTGGGCTAAAGCCCGGCAGGTTCTCGGTGCACTAAACCGTTGGCTACGGCTTCAGCACTTGGCCGTTCTTCCGGCCGAGAACCCAAGGGCAAGTCAAAGAACCCAGAACGACCATACTTCGCTGCCCCGCGGATCACCGACATTTTCCGGTACGCTCTTCTTCGCGTCTTCCTTTGCGAACTTTGCGGCCTTTGCGTGAGAAAAACAATTTCACGCAAAGTCGCAAAGGACGCAAAGATGACGCAAAAATATCCTGGGACGTGGAACCGACACAAGCGAAACCGACATTGATCTTTGAAAATTTCTGGGACGTGTACGACCGACACATTTGAGGTTGTCCTTCAAGGAACGAAAATCCTGGGACGTGCCATTCTGTCAGGCTGGGTTTGCGTTGAAAAATTCCTGGGGCGTGAGGCTCACGGTTCGACGGGAAGGAATATAGAAAACCTTGTTCCGTTTGGCTGGTTTGGGCTGACCTCAATGCGGCCGCCGTGGGCGGTGACTATGCCGTAGCAGACGGCGAGGCCCAGGCCGGTGCCTTGGCCGGCGGGTTTTGTGGTGAAGAACGGGTCGAATATCTGTCCCGCCGCGACCGCGTCGATCCCGACGCCGGTGTCCGCGATCTCGATCGAGACGTGTGTGGCGGTGGTGGAGGTGCGGATGGATAAGTCAATAGAGTTTATTGAGTTTGTTGAGTTTGTTGAGTTCGTTGAGTTGGGAGGGTCGGACTGCTGACTGCTAACGGCTAACCGCTCACTGACCGCATCGCGGGCGTTTAGGAAGAGGTTGAGGAATACCTGTTGGAGTTGATCTTCGTCAGCGAAGACCTTTGGCAGATCGTTGTCGAGTAAGGTTTCGACTTCTAGTTCTTGGAAAGACTTATCAAAACTAGCGAGGCGAAGAGCGGTGCGGATGATCGAATTAATGTTCACATCGGCTTTGGCGGCGGGGCGGGTGCGGGCGAAGTTGGTCATGTCTTGGGTGACCTGTTTTATGCGTTCGATCTGGGCGGAGACGAGGTTTAGGCGTTCGCGGGTCTCGACGCTGTGGCCTTCCTGGGCTCGCATCATCTGGACGAGCGAGGAAATGCTGGCGAGCGGGTTGTTGACTTCGTGAGCGACTCCGGCCGCGAGCGTGCCCATCGCCGCGAGCTTCTCGGCACGGATGAGCTGTTCGTTGAGGCTGTTGAGCTCGTCGATGTCCGACGCCATCTTGCGGGACATCTCGTTAAAACTAGCCGCGAGCAGGCCGATCTCGTCGTTGCTGTTACGAAGATCGACCTCGGTTCCGTAAGCTCCTTTCGAGACATCGACCGCCGCGAGCGTGATTCTTTGCAAAGGCCGCGAGATCGTTCGGAGCACGAGCAGGAGCAGAAGTAAATTCGGCACGAGAGCACTGATCACGCTGAAGACGAGGTAACGCCGCCACGCTTCGTAGTCCATCCCGTTGCGAAACGCCCACCACGCGATCGGGATCTGGAAGATCAGAAAACTGACGACCGCGACCGACGCAATGCTGATCGCGATCTTGTACGTGATCGGGAAGAGACGGAATTGTTTCAACGCCGTCTGGAACGAGAAGAGCTTGAAATTCAGGATGCCGTAAGCGTAAATAAGCACGCCGGGCAGGACGAAGATCGCACTGTAGGGAAGTAATTCGTAGTAGCCGAAGTAGGGAAGTGCGATATTCGCAAGCGTCTTCAAGATGCCGGTGATCACCAGCCCCCAAATGATCGCCCCGACCTGCTGCCCTTCCTGCGTACCCGCGAATTGGCGGTACTTTTTAAAGAGGAGATACGCCCCGTAAAAGAAGAGCGAGTAAACATATGCGACGAAACGCATACGCCAGCGGCGTCAGATCGATCACAAAACGGCCGTTCTCAAAACCGGCCTTGTGCCACATCATCCCGCCGATGGTCGCGGGGATTAGAACTAGGGCGGGAGCGAAAATTACTGCGGCACGACGTCTCGGAGTTCGGGAATTCTCAGGAAATACCCACGCAAACACGACCAAGGCGGCCTGCATAAGGAACGCTATAATAAAACTTGCGGCCGCCCACCAGCTAGCGGCGCTGTCTCGCGGGTAGAAGTTCCAGAAGATCAGGTCCTTTATCGTCCAGATGCCGAGAAACGCGATAAATGCCGCAAAAGTCTGATGCGCACGCCGTCGTGGGTCGGCTACGAAGACGTAGAATCCAAGCCCGACCAGCAGGAACAGCGCAAATAGATGAAGCAGTACCAACACTAGACGTAAATCTTACGGCGTTGTCGCTTTGAAGCAAAGCGTGGAGTTTTGGGGACTGAAAGCCAGCCGTTAGTTCACGCGGCGTGGGACAGGTTGTTTTCGATCTTTCGGTTTGAACCCGGAGTGCTGCCCTTCGGCAGACTTTGACAGTTGAAAGTTCACCGCGAACGAGCGGATCGCCGAGGTGGCCGCGAGTTCGGAGGCTAGAGAACTGAGGTTTTCGTCCGCCCGTTCGGCAATTGATGTCATGAATTCGCGACGGGCTTTAAGGTAATGGCGATGAAGCCGGATACGGTTTCGCCGTGCGAGACACCGGGCGGCTGTTTCGCTGCTTCCGCCGCCGCCGATTTCGAAAAGCTCGGTGCCCGGTTTGTCAGGTTCTGGCTCGTTCACCGCATTTGAAAGGCCAACGAAACGGTAGAATGTCTCGCGAAAGTCGAATACGCCTTGTATCTCATTATCCGGAAATGCAGCCGTTTCCATCTGCGTTCTAAGCCTTTCGATTATCGGATCGTGACCGTCCGTGGCGGTTCGCACGCGACGGGTGATCAGCATGGCCGCAAACACAGGCCAGCCTAATAATGCTGAGACGAAAACAAGCCACTTCGTCGAAGCATTTGCGTTGCGAGACGTAGCTTTGAAAACCGCAAACGGTGCTCCGCAGGCTAAATAGATGATAATGAGTTCGACTAAAGACATAACTTCTGTCATTCTTAATTGCAAGCCGCGTGCCTTGCCCAGTCATTTGTTCTACTGCGTCACACAAACGCCTGTTTCTCTAGGAAATTTACAGAAACTTAATATTTCGGGAACAACCGAAAGAGCTTTTGCGTAATCATAGTGTTTGCAGAACGCAAAATTTGGTCAGTGAAAGTTTGCAAATTGCAAAAAGTAGGATAGGACTGAATTCTCACTAACAAGGTGGAAATACGTAATGATAGATACTAAGAAAATTAAGGTCGTGAAACGAACTGACATCGTTCCGAAGCAGAAAAAGAAACGAGTTGCAGGTCCGCGTGATGCGGCACGTAAGATCGTTTCGAACGTCTCGGACTGGGTCTCCGATATCAAGCATCGCAAGAGCGAGGAAACCAAGGCCGCGATCGAACTGCTTTTTGCCGCCAACCAGCGGCCGAGTGAGTCATAACCTTTCACGATAAGAAATAATTCATATGGGCGCGGTTGCTTCGGCAACTGCGTTTTTATTTGTGACAGACCTCCAAACGAAATATTTCGGTTGCGGTAGTCCAAACTTCATTGCTATTCTTAACACCAAATTCATACGTTTATAAGAAATTAATGCAAGGTAAGGTAGCTATAATCACAGGCGCGAGTAGCGGCATTGGACGTGCGTCCGCGTTGCTCTTCGCAAATTCAGGAGCGACGGTCGTTGCCGTTGGTAGGAATGAGAAGGAACTGCAAACCCTTTCTCAGGAAGTTGAGCCTGACAAAGGCTCGGTTAAGCCGCATCTTGCTGATGTTCGCGAGATGTCGCAGATCGACCGGATAGTTTCTGAGACGATACACAATCACGGGCAGATCGACATTCTCGTAAACTCGGCCGGGATAATCGGTAACGGTACGATCGAGAATACTTCGATCGATGATTGGGACAAGATGATGGACATAAACTTGCGATCTGTTTTTATCCTTTCGCAAAAATGTGTACCGCATCTGATCGAGACTAAGAGAAACATCGTTAACGTATCAAGCGCCGCGGGAACGCGTTCGTTCCCAAATGTACTTGCGTACTGTGTTTCAAAAGCAGCGATCGACCAATTGACCCGCTGCTCGGCACTGGAACTCGCACCGAAAAAGGTTCGCGTGAACGCCGTAAATCCTGGGGTCGTTGTCACAAACCTTCACAAACGCGGTGGTATGGAAGATGAAGCGTATAGTGCGTTCCTAGAACACGCAAAAACAACCCACCCGATCGGCCGAGCCGGCAAACCCGAAGAGGTTGCCGAATTGATACACTTCCTGGCGTCGGATAAAGCCGGTTGGATCACCGGAGCGACTTACGAGATCGACGGCGGCCGCGGCCAAACTTGCGCACGATAGGTTCACGAAGCTTATGAGGGTACAACTCCTTCCAAGCACGATAGATGAGAATGGCCGGGCTTCGGCACGCCAGCATTTGCTTACAATGGTCATCGATGACCGGGTGGCCATTGACGCCGGGTGCCTGGCGATGGCGTGTTCCCTAGAGCAACGAGCAAACATCCGCGATATTCTCCTCACGCATACTCACCTTGATCACATCGCCGGTTTGCCGCTCTTTATCGATGATCTTTTTGCATCTCTAACCGAACCCATACGGATACACGCCACATCCGGGATGATCGAAACGCTTGAACGCGATATTTTCAACTGGTCGATCTACCCACGCTTTTCGGAATTGTCGAATGACAACGGAGCGGTCGTAGAGTATCGCGAGTTTTCACCCGGCGAACGATTTAAGATCGCTCATCTTTCGATTCATGCCGTGCCGGTCAATCACCAGGTCGCGGCTAATGGATATCTTGTTACCGACGGAACATCTACGATCGCCATAACTGGAGATACTGCAGAAACTGATGAGTTTTGGAAAGCCTGTAACGAAGCTCGCGGTCTTGCGGCGATTCTAGTGGAGTGTGCATTTCCGGATGAGATGGAAGTGATAGCTTCGGTCTCACATCATTTGACGCCGAAACGGCTGAAGAGTGAATTAGCCAAACTCGAGACCCCTCATATTCCGATCCAGGTAATAAATATTAAGCCGATGTACCGCGACAAGGTTATAGGTCAGCTACAAACCCTTGCCATACCAAATGTCAATATTCTTGAGCTCGGCCGCGTCTACGAGTTCTAATCATTCAAGACCTTTTCACGCAAAAAATTAACTGTCTCAAAGGCTGTTTCGCGGTATTCTCCTGGGAAATCGTACAGCATTACGCGTCCGTTTCGTGCCACGTGGCTGATTCGGTATGTGCGTTCCCCGCGGTCGCGGCCGGGCATGATCTCGGCGCGGAAGGTGACAGACATCTCGGGCCTGGCCCAGACGTTTTCTGGTTCATCGTCGTTGTAGTTCTTCCCCATCGCTTTACTCGCTCAGGTCCGGCTCTTTTTTGTGCTTTGCCTTTCGCAGCGAAGGCAGACGCTTTTCCTCTGCCTGATCCGTGCCGATCTTTCGGCTGGGTGGAGCCGTCGGCTTGCGGATCGAATCGAACACCGGCCGTTCAACTCGTTTGCTTTCTTTTTCGCCGGCATAGATGGATTATAACAAAATCACGCCCAACGAAAAGGCCCAAAAACCGTTGACAATCGAGTCAAAACGAAGCAGTATTTACGCTCATGGGCCGACGTTTTGGCTCAAGCCAATTCACAACAGAGATGAATCGCAACCGACGGCCCTTTTGGGTGCCGGCCTCAACTTATTACATGATGACGGTGGCCTTGGCGGCCGCACTTTTCTTTGTGGCGTGGGGCATTCTTAACGACAGCCTCGTCGAAGCACCTCATATAACTGCCGGGATCAGTGCCAGCATTTTTTTGTTTGGAGCCGTCGTACTTCGCGAGATAATACTTCGCCGTGCGAGAAATCGACTGATCCAGGACCAACGGCGGCTGGAACGTAGCTTTGTTTCCCCATCTGTCCACGCCGGCGATTCCCGAAAGCTGACCATCGAACGAAATGCCGCGATCCTTAATGACATCAAGCGTAAATCTGAAGCCGCTCGCGTGCTCGGAAAGTTCTCGGCGGGCCACCGGGAGGTGTTCGAACTCTGCGGCGATTATATCCTGCAAAACGATAGCGAACTTAAGGTTGTGAGTGCCAGTTCGCCGCGGCTGAGTCCTTTGCTTAAGGGCCGCACGCTCGCGAATGAGCTTCATCGTTTTCACATGCTCAAATGGGCCGAGATCGAAGTAACCTCGCGAACGACTGAGGCAAGCACTCGCGTGGTCTCGCAGGAGAAGATCGAGGCCGCACAGGGAGCTCTCGCCGTAATCGATGAATCTCTTGAGTTCTATCCCGCTGAGCGGAGCCTGATCCAGTCGCGTGCCTTGCTTCAAGATCTGCTCGTATCGATAAAAGTCTCTGACCGGATCGAGCAGGCTGAGCGTGCAGTGTTCGAAAAAGATTACGCGCTTGCGAAGAGTCTTTACCGCGATGCACTGTTCGATCTTGGCCGCGATAATGTTCAAAGTGCGGCCCGCGAAGCGGCTGCAGCAAGGATAAATGCAGAGATCGAACGCATACGGATCTTGGAAAGCGATAGGTAGGATTTGGGGAATTTGGTAAACACTTGCTAACCTAACAGGTTAGAAAGTAATGATTTCCCAAAGATGCCCCAGATGTAGCAGTAGTAGGATCCGGCGAGGATATCGTCCGACCTCTATTTTTTCAAAGATCGTATTCCGTTACAACCTGTTGTGCGATGCATGTAACTGGGAATTCAAGGGTTTCGCTGTTCCGGGCACTGTCGATCACAAGCCAAAAAGCCGTAAGAAAAGTCCGGCTAAGTCCTCCGACTAATTTCACGAGGCGCCTATCTGCGATGAAGATGTATTCCGCGATACCGCGCTTTCTGGTTCCTCTGGCAATACTATTTAGTTTTTCGATCCAGGTTTTTTCACAGGAACCTGTGCCGACGGCTACGCCGGTCGCGTCAGAGGATCTCGTCCATTTTGGAGATCTGATCGATGTGGATGTAGTGGGCGAGTTTGAATTTGACTGGCGCGGCAAGCTGAATTCTGATGGATTTCTCGACGGATTCGCCACATACGGCGATCCCATCGCGGGCGTGTGTCGTAGTGAGGGACAGATCGCTGCAGATGTTGCCAAGGCATTGTCGAAGATACTTCGCGAGCCTAAGGTTGTCGTTCGCATCATCGACCGTTCCGACCGAGCGGTTGTTCGCCTCGAAGGTGCTGTAAAGACGCCGACAAGGTTTCGCGTGCGCCGGCCTGTGAGATTGCAGGAGCTGATCGTGATGGCCGGCGGGCTGACCGATAGTTCGAGTGGGGAGGTGACTATCCTTCGGGCGGGGCGGATGAATTGTTTTTCACCCTCATCAGACAACAAAACCGAAACAATAGTCATCAAGATAAGTGAACTGCTAACTGGCAAAGAAGCGGCGAATCCGCGAATTTTAAGCGGCGATCTTGTTACAGCGACTACTGCCAATCTGATATATGTGATCGGAGCGGTAAAGAGCCCGCAATCGCTGTCTTCGCGAGAGCAAATGACGGTGACACGCGCGATAGCGATGGCCGGCGGCCTGGTCAAGAATGCGGACGCAGGTAAAATTACCATTTTTCGCCGCGAAGCGGGAGAGACACGTATCGTCGAGATAGATCTTGACAGGATAAAAAAGGGCGAAATGATAGATGAGTTCCTGCGTCCATTTGATATACTTGATGTCGCCGCCAAAGGTGGCGAAAAACGAAAATTTCCGCCGGTCTCGATCCGTGATGACAGTCGCGAGAAAGGTCGAGGCGAATTGCCCTTGAAGATCGTCGAATGACGGGTGGAATGAGGAATATTTAGCATAATGGCAAGCATCAGTCGGCGAACAGCCGCTTTATTGTATTTAGTTGGGGTTGCGATCGTGATCGGCATACTCATTGGCTATGAACAGATCTCGATCCTTTACGTCCTTGCGACGCTCTCGATCGTAGCTCTCCTACTCGTTGTCGGTTTTGCCGATCTTGAGGGAGTGAGTCGTGTTGACGGCGATAGCGATGGCAGCGAGGCATAAGTAGATCAATGATTCGGGTAAGACGAATAGCAGCGGCCTTTATGGGCCTTGTAGTTTTGGCAACGAGTGCGTTCGCCAGCTACACCGTCGTGCCCGGAAGATCCGAACCTCAGCAGCTCCGCTGGAAGGATGGCATGGTTCGTATTGCCATCTCGAAGTCACTTTCTGAACAAACTGGCGCCATCAAGAGTGGCAGCGATATCGCGGTGGCGATCCGGAACAGCCTTTTGCTCTGGGAGAATGCGGCCGATATCAAATTCACCATTGAGGCGACTGATGCCCGTAACGTTAGCCCTTCGGGAGTCGCGGGCGATGGTGTCAGTTTGATCACGATAGCAGCGTCGCCCGAGAATGTGCTTTTGTTCACGAAAGATCCGATGGCTGAATCCGCTCGGACCCGGGTTTTCTATAACCGACGCGGTTTTATTACCGAGGCGGACATCGTTCTCAATCCGTACCAACAATTTTCCACGGACGGCACTGCCGGAACGTTTGACCTGGAAGCAACGCTTACCCACGAGATCGGGCATTTGCTTGGTTTGCGGCATTCTTCCGTGCTCGGTGCAGTTATGTCCGAGGGAATCGCTCGCAATGCTGGCGGCGTGGTTGCGAGCGATCGTCGAATAGATCTTTCTGATGCAGACGTCACAGCGGCTCGCGAACTTTATGGGTTTGTCGATGATGTCTCTGAGTGCTGCTCGTCGATATCGGGAAAGATCACGCAAGCTCCATCGAAAACGCCCCCAAAGGCTCTCAGTGTCTGGGCTGAAGACAATACGAATGGCAGGGTCGTTGCACAGGCCGAGACATCGCCTGACGGAACTTATCGGCTTGGTGGTCTTTCCGCCGGGCTCTACACAATTTTTTGGCAGAACCTCGACCGTTCGAATTCTACTCACCTCGGCGACCTCGGAACGGTTCGTCTCAGCGACAACGAAGATCGAACCGTGAATGGAAAGGTCGCCGGAACAAGCCATGATCTCGCACTTAGTTTCATGGGGTTGGACAGTCAATTGGCTGATGCTGCGATCTTGATCGGCAATGCCAGGGAATACACTGTTTATCTCGGTGGCCGCGATTTTGAGCTGAACGATCTTAGGATCGAGTTCAACTCTCCGTATTTTCGGGCGATCCCGGGTTCGATCAAACGGCATGATCTGGGCGAGAAGCTCTCCGCAGTGAGCTTTTTGTTGGCGGTCGATGAAGAAGTGCCATCGGGAGTTTATAGTCTCTTTTTGACGGGCAACGATGGTATTTTGGCCGCTATGGTCGGCGGACTTAAGGTTCCTGTACGCCCAAACCTGTGATCGTAGGCGTCCTGCATAGTCGACCTGTGAACTCGGGGTTGCGTTTTGTAAAAACGTGTGCATAATTAGGGTTGTTCACCTCCCGGTGAACATCTGATCGGTCCGAAAGGATACGGTCCGAGGGCGACGGTGTGGGAGACGTCGCCCTTGTTTATTTTCCGGCCCTTGTCAGCTTGACCTTATTTATAAACCGCGTAGAATTTACTCTGTTTGAACGGAAACTACCTGCTAGTTTTTATCATCAGAGATTGTGACCTGTTTGAATACCTGATACCGCGAGCATCGCTTGGAGCCGGCGGTATTTTTGCTTTTTAGGGGAATATGAAGGCTGGCGAAACAGGCTGGTTTAAGAAGTGGCTGTATCGAGGCGTTGCCGAGATGGAAGGGCCGGGCGAACCGGAAGGGCGGCATCACCAGCATCCTTGGTGGAAGGTGATGTGCCTCACGGGGGTCGATTATTTTTCCACCCTTGGTTACCAGCCGGGAATCGCTTTTCTCGCGGCTGGGGCACTGTCGCCATTCGCGACCCTTGTGCTTGTACTCCTCACGCTTTTCGGAGCGTTGCCGATGTACAAACGTGTCGCTGAGGACAGTCCGCACGGTGATGGGTCGATCTCGATGCTCGAGAATCTGCTCTCGCGTTGGAAGGGCAAGATGTTCGTTCTCGTCCTGCTCGGTTTCGTCGCTACAAGTTTCATAATTACCATCACGCTCTCTGCCGCTGACGCTACTGCCCATATCGTCGAGAATCCATTCGTCCGCCACTCACTGCCGTTCCTGGAACATCCCGTTATCGTCACCATCGTCCTCATCGGCCTCCTAGGTGTCGTCTTTCTCAAAGGATTCAACGAAGCTATTGGGCTCGCAGTCTGGATCGTCGTTATCTTCCTTACGATGACTTCTATTACGATCGGCCGCGGGCTTTACGAGATCATCTTTATCCATCCCGAAGCTTTCGATAACTGGAAGGCAGCGATCTGGAGCCACCCGGACGTCGGCGGCAGCCTGATATGGCTTGCGTTGGCTTCGCTCTGGGTATTTCCAAAGCTTGCTCTTGGGCTTTCTGGATTTGAGACCGGCGTGGTGGTAATGCCGCTCGTCAAGAGCGATACAGATCTAAAGGACGGCGACGTAAAGAAACTAGCCGCAAACCTTCTCCACACGGAACCTTCGGAACGAGAGCGGGAATACATCCAAAGCCGTATCCGCAACGGAAAGAAGCTGCTTAGTGGTGCTGCGATCATAATGAGTTTCATGCTCGTCGGGTCAAGCATTATTACGACGATGCTGATCCCGCCGGCGGAATTCCAACTGGGAGGCGAGGCGAGCGGACGTGCTGTATCGTATCTTGCACACGAACTACTCGGCGACGTTTTTGGAACATTCTACGATGTATCGACGATCATGATCCTGTGGTTCGCCGGTGCGTCGGCCATGGCAGGCTTGTTGAACATCGTGCCGCGATATTTACCGCGGTATGGAATGGCACCCGATTGGGCACGTGCGGTTCGGCCGTTGGTGCTGGTCTTTACCGTTATCTGTTTTATCGTCACCATCATCTTCGGTGCTGACGTTGTGGCCCAGGGCGGAGCCTACGCCACGGGCGTACTCGCCTTGATGACCTCGGCCGCCGTTGCCGTCTCGATCGCTGCATGGAGGCGTAAAGAGCGGCGTTGGATACTCTACGCCGCGATCACGCTGGTCTTTGTCTATACCACCGCAGTAAACGTCATCGAGCAACCGAGCGGCATTCAGATCGCGTCCGCGTTCATTCTCGCGATAATTGTCACATCCTTTGTCTCACGCGTTATGAGATCGACTGAGATCAGGATCGACGAGATAGTGCTCGACGAAACGGCGAGGGCGTTCTTGGAGGACGTCGAGACCGAGAGCGATATACGTATCGTGACCAATCGTCGCGAGACCGGTGACATGACCGAGTATCGTTTCAAAGAGCACGAAAAGCGTGTTGACAACCATATTCCGTCATCCGATCCGATAATTTTTTACGAGATCGAAACAGGGGACGCATCGGAGTTTACTGGCAAGTTGTTGATCCGTGGCATAGATGTCGATGGTTACAAGATCCTTCGAACCCAATCCCCGGCTGTACCGAACGCCATTGCGGCTCTTCTGCTGCATCTGCGCGATACAACGGGCAAGATACCGCACGTTTATTTCGGCTGGAGCGAGGGCAATCCGATAATGTATCTGGCTCGCTATATTCTATTTGGCGAGGGGGACACGGCGCCGGTGACGCGTGAGATATTACGTCAGGCTGAGGAAGATCCGGAGCTAAGGCCGAATGTGCACGTCGGGGGATAGGTTACGCGTTGGAACCGTTCGCCGCTTGGGCTTTCATGTCCGTGAAACACTCGCGGCAATAAACCGGACGTCCCTGAGAGGGATAAAAGGGAACGGTGGTGGACTGTCCGCATCGAGCACAATCGGCCCGAACCTCGATCACGTGTTTTTTCCTGTTAAACGAGCTATCTCGATGGCTTCGAGACGTCGATTCTTGGCGATTTTGCATGGTTTGCAGCGCTTGGGGGGATTCTCGAGTTGCTTCGCCTTATAAAATGCTTGCTCGCCCGCGGTCCAGTCGAACATCTGTGAGCAATCCACGCATTGGATCGGGATGTCGTCAAACTCACTCGTCCCATGTTCGCTCAGGCTGTCGTTTAATTGGACGTTTTCGAAATCGCTGTCGGACATAATTTCGGGTGCGTCGGTCGTAGTTGATCTCATTTCAAAAATCCGAAATCATGTAGTAGATTCTACTGGTGGGCAGGTCGTAAAATCTCGCGCTTCGTGTCTTTAGGGCAATGGAACAAACATTACAACTATCGGTTTCTCGTGTCAAGACTTGGTTTGACCAGTCGCCCCAAACAGTCAAAATATGAAAGTTCTAGTAGTCGGTTCGGGTGGTCGTGAGCATGCGATCTGTCAAAGTTTTAGACGCTCTGGCAAGGTCACGCAGGTGCTCTGTGCCAATGGCAACGCGGGGATCGCGGAGATCGCAGAGTGTGTGCCGATCAAGCCGACCGATATTGCAGGCCTGGTCGAGTTCGCGTCCCGGAATGCAATTGATATGACCTTTGTCGGCGGCGAGACGTCGCTGGCTCTTGGCATCGTCGACGAATTTGAAGCTCGCGGCCTGAAGATAATCGGCCCGAGCAAGCACGCGTCCCAGATGGAATCGAGCAAGTCGTTTGCAAAAGATTTCATGGCGAGGCACAACGTCCCAACCGCAAAATACGTCACGGCACATTCGCCGTCGTCGGCTGTGCGATCCCTAGAAAGCGGTGATTTCGGCGATGAGAATTCACCTGTCGTCGTTAAGGCCGATGGCCTTGCCGCCGGAAAAGGCGTCGTTGTTGCCACAAACCGTGCCGAGGCTGTCGCCGCGATAAACGAAATGGCCGATCTGGTCGGAGCCGACGCCGCCGAAAAGATCGTTCTCGAAGAATGTCTGTTCGGCAAAGAAGTGTCGCTGCTGATGTTCGCAAACGGCGAGGACTTTGCCCTGATGCCGCCCACCCGCGACCACAAACGCATCGGCGAGGGCGACACCGGCCCGAACACAGGCGGCATGGGTACGATCACCGATTCGTCGCTGCTCACGTCCCAGGAATTGGAAAACATTGTCGAGACGATCGTGCGTCCCACGCTTCGCGGATGTGTCGCCGAAGGTTTTCCATTTCGCGGCATTTTGTTTCTCGGTATCATGATGACCGCCGCCGGACCGAAGCTGCTCGAATACAATGTCAGGTTCGGCGACCCGGAGACACAGGCGATCTTGGTCCGACTCGAAACCGATCTGGTGGACATCTGCGAAGCGATGGTCGGGGGCACGTCCCAGGAATTCCCCGAGATCAAATGGCGTCCGGGAAGTTCGGCCTGTGTCGTCCTGGCGTCCCAGGGCTATCCGTCGGCTCCGAAGACCGGCGACATGATCAGCGGTCTCGATTCCACATCACACGTTCCAAATGTGTCGGTCTTCCACGCCGGCACCTCGATGCTCGTCCCCGGCGAATACTACACCGCCGGCGGCCGCGTCCTCGGCGTTACTGCGACAGGTGAAAACCTAGATGAAGCGTTGTCGGTCGCCTACGAGGCGGCTGGAAAGATCTCGTTCGACGGAATGCAGTTTCGTCGGGATATCGGGAAGTAGCACGTCCCAGAATTTTCAAACATCTATGTTGCCTTCGTGTGTCGCCGTTGGCGACTGAAAAATTGCACGTCTCAGGATTTCTTTGCGGTTCTTTGCGTCCTTTGCGGTCTTTGCGTTAAGCGGGTCTCACGCAAAGCTCGCTAAGGTCGCAAAGGAAGACGCGAAGAAGAGCGTTCCAGAGAATATCGGTGAGCCGCGAGAGGGAGAACCACCTGCGTGAGCGGGTGGTTTCACCGTCGGCCCGCCACGTCCCGGAGATTCACACGAAGCGCCGCTTCCACTGATCAACAGGTCTTGTTCGGCAGGCAGGGCCACCCGGTTCTGGCCTGGCAATACGCGGCCAGTGCTAAAGCCGACGAGGTGGTTCTCCCTTGCTTCGTGCCAGCCGCACGGTTCTTCTTCCAGCAGACTGAGATAGTCGAAAGGCTCGTCAGCCGTACCGCGAAAGCGTCGATTGAGCGTGTACATCGCTCCGTCGCCGAATCGGCTCGTCATCAGCGTTGCGCAGACGCTGTCGACAAAGGCCAGTCTTTTGTCTTCTTGGAATGCCGGAAGTTTGAACGTAGGTTGTTGAGAAGTGGTGAGATGTTGTGGGCGATTCGTAAACATACCGCCAACATAGCACCGAAATCCAGATCCGTACATAACGATCCGCCGCTAACGTCGGATTATGCCGATATTGATACAAAATGCCGATAATGCAGCATTCCGCCGCTATCGCCGCTATTGCCGATAAACGACGATGCCCTTACTTCGTGCGGGCTTCTGCAACGCTGGCAAAGCCGCGGCCTTGCGGTCGAATCCGGCCGCTTCTTTTTAATAGTCCGTTCTTACGACAGAATTCGGCGAGGTTTTTGTAGCGAGTCGCCGGTTCGATGTCCGAGAGCCAGGCGATCTTTGCCATGCATTCGGGGCAGGCGTCGATGGGGCGGCGGTCGGTTTCGGCGATGTGGTTGGTGCCGCTCATTACGCACTCGTATTTGGTGCAGTGCCACATTGAGAACATATGTCCCGTCTCGTGGGCGGCGATCTTGAGCGTGCGTTGAAGGAACTTCTGCCCGTCGGCCTGCATCTGTAAACGCCGCAAAGACCACACACCGACGCGGTCGGCAAAACTCGCTTGTCCGAAGACAAAGCTCATCGTCTCGTCCGGATACAGATCTTCGTTCGTAAAAGCGATCAGAGCCGCAGCGTCTTTGGGCAAATCGGGTTTCAGCAGCGAATCCATGATGAAGCCCGTACGGACTTGCCGCGTTTTGAGGTACTCATTAAATCGACCATCTTTAGCTCCGAGTTTTTGCGGAATCGCCTTTCCCGGAAGCTCCTCGACCGGCAGATCGTAGAACACGCTGAGGTAAGCCGAAGCAGTCTCGATCACCTTCTTCTGCTGCGGTGTAAATGTCCCCAGCGGCAAAACGTATATCTTCTGCCGCTCCTTCGTCGGCTTGGTCGGATCTGTGTCGAGGTATTCATCGAAAGTCTGCCCCGGCTCATTGTGCGATCCCAGCCAATCATACGCCTCAGGCTTTCCCATCGGCTGAAAGAACGGCTCGATCTTTTTGATCGCATCCCGAAGCTCCTTGCGTTCCTTCTTAGCCTCGCGAGCGGCGGACATGTTGGAGGTCGGCTTTTGCTCGTTCGACGAACAGGACGCAAGAAAGATTTGGCCCGCGAAACACGCGAAAAAGGCGAAAAAAAGAAGAGATTTCTTTTTCGTGTTTTTAGCGTATTTCGCGGGCAAATTCATCTTTCCGTTAGTATTCTGTGATCGAATTTTGATAGCCGTCGAAATTTCGTCGCATCTCGTCGATCGAGTCACCGCCAAACTTCTCTCGCATTGAGTTTGCAAGGACGATCGCGAGCATGGCTTCGCCGATGACTCCGGCGGCGGGGACGGCGGTGATGTCGGAGCGTTCGAAGGCGGCGAGGTCTTCGGCTTTCGTGTCGATGTCGACGCTGTGGAGCGGTTTGCGGAGGGTGGCGATCGGTTTCATATAGCCGCGAACTCGGAGCTCTTCGCCGTTTGTGATGCCGCCCTCGAGGCCGCCGGCCCTGTTTGTCCTTCGGACGAAGGATGAGGGATGAAGGATGAGGGATGAAGGATGAGGGATGAGGGATGAGTTCGATCCGGCTTCATCCGTCATCCCTCCGCCCTCATCCTTCCGAAGAAGATCTCATCATGCACCTGCGAGCCCGGCCGTCCCGCGTTGGCGACGCCTTCGCCTATTTCTACGGCTTTGATGGCGTGGATGGACATTATTGCGCGTGCGATGCGGCCGTCTAGTTTGTCTTCCCAACTGGTGTGCGAGCCGAGGCCGACGGGCAGGTTTTTCGCGACGACCTCAAAGATACCGCCGAGTGTATCGCCATCCGCCTTTGCCTGATCGATGAGCTTGATCATCTCTTTCTGTGTGGTCTCGTCCGCACATTTCAACGGGGAATCGGCCGGAATGGCGATGATCTCTTCCCACGAACGGTGCAGCGGAACGGCTTGAGCGTGGCCGAGTTTGATAACGTGGCTCCGGACGTCGATGCCGAATGCGGCGAGTAGCTGTTTGGCGAGTGCTCCACAGGCAACACGAGCGGCGGTCTCGCGGGCTGAGGCACGTTCGAGAATGTCGCGTAGGTCGCGTGTCTGGTATTTTTGTCCTCCAGAAAGGTCGGCGTGGCCGGGACGCGGACGCGTGACGGTACGCGGATTTTTTGGCTGCACATCGAGTGGCTCGGACGACATTACCTCGGTCCAATGGACAAAATCGTCATTCTTGATCATCAGAGCGATCGGCGATCCGAGCGTTTTCCCGTGACGCACGCCCGACAATATCTCGACCGTATCGGTCTCGATCTTCATCCGCCCACCGCGGCCATAGCCTTGCTGACGCCGCCAGAGCTCGTGATTTATTGCATCGACGTCAATAGGCAAACCTGCAGGAAGGCCTTCGACAATGGCGATCAGAGCCTTACCGTGCGATTCGCCTGCGGTTGTGAATTTGAAGTGCATAAGAAAATTTAACCACAGATGAACTCAGATGGACACAGATAAGAAAAGACAATTTCAGATTTCTTCTTATCTGTGTTTATCCGTGTCCATCTGTGATTAATTCCTCTTTGGTTTTTCGAACGCGTCTCCGGAAAACGATCAGCCCTATACTTCCGATGATCAGCAATCCGCCGACGAAGGTTTGCGGCGGCAACTTTTCGCCCAGTACGACGGCACCGATCACGACTGCGAGAAGCGGGGTGATGAGCGAGATCATCATCGCTTTGGTCGATTCGATCTTGCTTAGTAACCAGTAATAGAGCCAAAACGCGGCGACCGTGCCGAGGACGGCGAGGTATAGGACGCAAATGACGGCTCGCCATGTCCAGTTAAAGGTCAGCGGATTGCCCTCGCGGATGAGGCTGTAAATGATGATCGCCGGCAGCCCGCAGAGCATCTGGCAAAAGACCATCGAAGCCGGATGTATCGCCGCGGCTCTTGCCTTGACGAGGATCGACGCCTGCGCGGCTGCGTATGCTCCAACAACGATGGCGACGCAACCGGCAAAAGCCATCCAATTCTCGACTCTTAATTGGTCGATGAATATCACCGCGACACCTATAATTCCGACCGAAACCGCGATGATCTTCTGAGCAGTTATCCGCTCGTCCGGCAAAAATATCCAAGCGAGTAGCAAGCCAAACACCGAGATCGAAGCCTGCAAAACCGCCGCGAGGCCTGACGAGATGTACTGCTCGCTCCAAAAGACCAGTGAGTAATTTATCGAGAATTGCAGTACGCCGGTCAGAGCAAGCAGCTTCCATTGTGCCGAAGTCTTTGGCATCGGTACTCGCTGTATCTTGATGACAACAAACAAGATAGCGACCGACAAGAGAAACCGCGACGCCGCAAACGTGATCGGCGGCAGATCCTCGAGCCCGATCTTGATAAAGATCCAGGTCGTACTCCAAATGAGAGCCAATGTGAGCCAGACGAATATTTTCATTGACAGTCTGGAGCGTGGAATTTAGGAGTTTTCATAAAAGCTAAGGCTTGATTCGCCTTGTTTTAATACGCGCCAGCGGCGTAGGGTGCCGACGAGTTCCGGCATGTTCTTTTTGGAGTGATGCTCGGCGATCAGGACGCCGCCCTCGCGAAGCAGATCGGATTTTGTGCCGAAATCGTGCAATACGAGCGAATAGTCTTCGTCATATGGCGGATCGAAGTATGCGATGTCCCACGCGGTTTTGTGTTCGCGGCCAGAGAAATTCTCGGCGGCGAGATTGAGGACGTCGGTCTGGGTCTCAGGCACGTCGAGTTTATCAAGATTCTCCTCGATCAGAGCACAGGACTTTTTCGATCTATCGACGAAGGTCACGAATCCTGCACCGCGAGACAAGGCTTCGATTCCGATGGCCCCAGTTCCGGCGCACAGATCTAAGAAACGCGTTTCCTCGGTAATTTGCGGGGCGAGCACGCTGAAGAGAGTCTCCCTGAGGCGGTCGGATGTGGGCCGGGTTTTATTGTCAGGCGGGCTTTTAAGCACGCGGCCGCGATAGAGGCCGGAAATGACTCGCATATCGTTAGTGTAGGAAATCGGAGCGGTGCCGGCAAAGATGAGCTAGCCGATGCTTGCGAGGCCAACATTTTTGTCGGAGCGGGCACGTTTTACCATTGCCGAGGTTTCGGGTGAGAGGCGGCGAGTGGTGAGGTATTCTTCTGCCTCTCGGCGGGCGGCGACGAGGATGTCTAGGTCGCGGACGATGTTGGCGAGACGGAAGGATTGGATGCCGGATTGGCGCGTGCCCAGAATTTCGCCTTGGCCGCGTATCTCGAGGTCTTTTTCGGCGATCTTAAATCCGTCGGAAGTTTGTTCCATTATGCCGAGGCGTTCCTTGGCGACGGCGGTCCGTTTGTAGTCGGCGAGCAGGACGCAATAGCTCTGATCGGCACCGCGGCCGACGCGACCGCGGAGCTGGTGAAGCTGCGAAAGGCCAAAACGCTCGGCGTGTTCGATGACCATCAGCGAAGCGTTCGGCACATCGACGCCGACCTCGATGACGGTCGTAGAGACGAGAATATCGAGTTTGCCGCTAACAAATTCGCGCATGATCTCTTCTTTCTCGGCAGGTTTCATTCGGCCGTGAAGCAGTCCAACAGTATATTGCGGAAAGACACGCAAACGCAGGTCGTCATACATTACGGTCGCGGCTTTGAGATCGGTCTTGGCGGATTCCTCGATCAGCGGGTAGACGACGTAAGCCTGGCGGCCGAGCTTTATCTCGCGTTCGATGCCGCGATAAACGCCTTCGCGTTTGTCTTCACCGCATACGACGGTCTTGATCGGCGTGCGGCCGGGCGGAAGTTCGTCGATGACCGAAACATCGAGATCGCCGTAAACGGTCATCGCGAGGCTGCGTGGAATAGGCGTTGCGGTCATCACTAGAATATCCGGATTCTTGCCCGCCGCCTTGATCTGAGCACGCTGCATCACGCCGAAACGATGCTGTTCGTCGATGACAGCGAGACCGAGGCGGTCAAATTCAACCTTTTCCTGAATTATCGCGTGCGTACCGATGATCATGTGAACTTCGCCCAGCGGCGAGACCGGCGTAGATTCTACGTTTCTCGGCTACTTTCGTACTGCCGATCAGCATTTCGATTTGATAGCCGGTGCCATCGAATATTTTCTGAGCATTTCGAAAATGCTGCTCTGCCAGTATCTCGGTCGGGGCCATCAGCGCGGTTTGATAACTATTCTCCATCGCGGCGAACATCGCAAGAAACGCAACGATCGTCTTGCCGCTGCCGACATCGCCCTGGATAAGGCGGTTCATTGGCGCGTCGGATTTTAGATCGGCGAAGATCTCGCCAACAACCTTTTTCTGAGCACGAGTGAGCGTAAACGGCAGAATATTCTTGAGCCGCTCTTTAGTTGCGTCGCCGATCTCGATGACAGTGCCTTTCGGTTCCTTTTGCCGCTCGCCACGGAGCAATTGCATCGCGAAAGACAACCAGAAAAATTCGTCGAATATCAATCGTTGCTGTGCGGGGCTGCGGAACATCTCGTAATCCGCGACCGACGTGCCCTCGGCTGGGAAGTGCAGTTCGGCAAGGGCTTGGGAACGTGGGATAAGTTTGTGCCTTTCTAATAGGTCCGCTGGCATTTCGTCGGCTATTGATCCCATGTCCAGATCGGCTATCACGTTGTGAAAGATCTCTCTTAACCGCTTCGTCTGAAACGGGCCGAGTTTGCGGTAGATCGGGACGCGGCCTGTGTGGATGGTGGCGAGGGCGGGGTCGAGATCGCCTTCGTCCTCGTCCGATTGCGGATTGCGGATTGCGGATCGCGGAGTGGGGAGCCCAGTCGCTATTGCCCCCGGTTCTGACTCGGCCACGTTGCTGAGTAATCCAAACGCGTCAGTGTCGGCACCAGCCGGCGGGAGTATTTCGATCTCTTCCGGTTTGGCTATTTTTAGGAACAACTGGCCGCGGTTGTCTTCGTCCCAGAGGCCGTAGGCGACGAGACGGGTGCCGCGTGGGAAGCGGTCGCGGTACCAGTTGACGATGTCGCTGGCTCCTTTGCCGGAAACGAACCATTTGACCGTCACGGGCCTTTGTTGGCGTTGCAGGTCGCCGCCGGTGATCTCAAAGATGAAGAGCGGCGGCTTATTGCGAGCTCGGCTTTTGCCGACTTGGACTCCGCCTGAGTTTCGGACGTATAGCTCGACCGCCGCTTCCATGCCCGGTTCGATCTGGTCGATCGAGAGAAAGTTCGAACGGTCTTCGTAGCGGGCAGGGAAGTAATTGAGCAGGTCCTCGACCGTGACCAGATCGACGTTCGTTTTTGCCGCCGGTGTGGCGAGGGCGACCGCGAGCTTTCGCGACATCGCGGAGGTGAGCTTCGCGACGTTGTGGCGATAAAGTTCGATGATCGGCGTGTCGAGGGTGATCTTCATCGAGTGCTAAGTCTTGAGCGTGAACGGGTTAAAGTTCGTGTCGCGGTCAAAATAATCGACGTGCTCCACACGTTTCAGATAGCCTACGATCTTGTATGTGAACGGCGTCGCAAGGACTTCCCAGAGAACTTTGATGAAATAATTGCCGATCATCACCGCGACGACTTGCTCGGTCGACCATGTGCCGAGGAAGGCTAGCGGGTAGAAGATGAGGCTGTCGACGGCTTCGCCGGCGAAGGTTGAGCCGATGGTTCGCGTCCACAAATATTTGCCTGCGGTGAGCAGCTTCATCTTGGCGAGGACGAAGGAATTTACAAATTCGCCGGCCCAGAACGCGAGCAGAGAAGCGGCGACGATACGCCAGGTTTGGCCGAAGATGAGATTTACGGCCGCTTGTTGTTCGGCGGACATCGTTTTTGCTGCGGGAAGGCTTGTGACCGCGTACGCCATTAAGGACGCGAATATCAATGCTCCAAAGCCTGCCCAGATCACCTTCCGCGAACGAGCGTAGCCATAAACTTCGGTTAAAATATCGCCAAAAAGATAGCTGAGTGGGAAGAATAGAACGCCTGTGCCGAAGATGTATTCGCCGTAGAATGGAAGATCGACCGAGGAAACTTTGTGAACGCCGATCAGATTCGCGCAGAGCAAAACAGCGACGAAGGCGGCCATTATCAGGTCGAAGTAGCGATATTGGCGTTTCTCGGACATTGGAAGGAGTTTATCAAAAAGATGCGAGTAGTTGCAGAAGCCCGCACGGAGTAAGGGCATCCGCACGGCATTTTCACTATTCCGCAACGAGTGATGCCCAGCAATGCCCTGACTACGTGCGGACTTCTGCAAAAGAAAACAAAAAATGGCGGGCCGAAATATCGGCCCGCCTATTGTATTTAGAGCGTTATATTAAAAATGAGAAACTAAGCGAGACCGTTTACGTGTTTGGTGAGGCGCGATTTGTATCTCGCGGCTGTGTTCTTGTGGATAATGCCTTTGTTGACCGCTTTATCGATCAACGAGACTGTTGGATTGAGAAGCTCAAGGCTTCCGGTTTTGTCGCTTGCGGCGACAGAGGTACGCAACTTCTTAATGGAAGTGCGCAGTTTTGAACGGTTGCTGCGGTTGATCTCATTGCGCTTGGCATTTTGCCTTACGCGTTTCTCTGCTGATTTATGATTAGCCATAAAAATTACTCAATATCAATACAATAAAAACAAACTTTAGATTTTATGTGCGAAGGCCGATTTTGTCAAGGCCACCTTACGGGTATCATCACTTCTCCAAATTAAGTATCAGCCCGTGTATCGAATCGACCAATAAGACGAATATCGGCGGAAACAAGAGTATATCAATTTGGGGGAATTCCGAGAACAGGTAAGGTGCGGTTATCGACGGCTTTAGGTCGAGGCCGTAGCCGACGCCGAAACCGATCGTAAATGCGCCCACGATTCCCAAAATTATCAATGCCGACATCGAATACCGCGACCAATGCCGAGTCGGGATCTCGGTGCCGTCTAAAACCGAGTCGTGAATGTCATTGTCGTCAAAAGCAAACCGGTCAAATGCCTCCCGCATTCGTCCGATCACGTGGATCACGCCGATCACAAACAGCGTGACCAGTATGAGCCGGGCGAGCACGCCGGTGATATCCGTAAAGTAAGACGAAAAGAAAATGTCCGGACGGATCATGCTGAAAAAGATCACGGAAACAACTAACGCACCGAGCGGGAACAAGAATTTTTGCAACGCGATGGCGTCGTTACGCTCTTCGGCGATCATCTTGTCGATGATGTCGCTGTAACGCTTCTCGACGACCATCTGTCGCCAGCGTCTCGCGTGGGGATTTGAGGATTCTATAAATGAATCGGCAAAACCGTTCGAGCCCAACGTGATCTCGAGTAGTCGTTTGTCGTAACGGGCCCGATCTTTCGGCTTGCTCAGAACCTCGTACGCCTCGGCGATCTCAGCGAATTTTAGGGCAGTCTCTTCCGAGCCCTGATGGCTGTCCGGATGAAGCTTACGCGCCAAGCGGCGATAAGCCGACTTGATCTCGGCACTCG
The DNA here is from genome assembly GCA_016718135.1 of Acidobacteriota bacterium. GTDB lineage: Bacteria > Acidobacteriota > Blastocatellia > Pyrinomonadales > Pyrinomonadaceae > OLB17. Next base: position 414,295 of record JADKEF010000001.1, read on the forward strand.
ACGCCTGCGGTGATACTTTGAGAATGTCGTAGTAATTCACCATCGGAAGCGGTTAGTTTGTAGAAACGAACACCCGGAGCCCAAGAGCGAATGCTTTCGGACAGGCGGAAGTATAACACAGGATTGGGGTTGGCGGGAATTGGTCTTAGCGTCTTTGCGTCTTTGCGTCTTCGCGGGAAATCTCTCCCGCAAAGTCGCAAAGTCGCAAAGTCAAGGAAGAATTAGTCGAGGCGGTCTATTTGGAGACTTATCGGGTATGCACCTGACAGCTTAACCGCATCAACGACGCGGGCGACGCTGCCGTAGTCGAGGTCTTTTGGGGCTTTGATGAACACGGTTCGTTCGATGCGGTCACGAAACGGTCGGTTTGGGTCGTCGGCGAATGAATGGGAGACATCGTCGTTTGCGATGCGTTCGGCGAAGACCGCCTTGAGCCGCGTTGTAAGGGCGTCCGAGTCGCTTGCCGTTCCTAGTCCGGTTTCGGTATTGAGTGCCAAGGTGGAATCTTTGCCGACAATGACGGCGAGGGTTTTGGGATTTATCTCTATGTTCTTTGGTAGTTCACGATCTTCCGCCGGCACACGCGTCTTGAACGCACTCGGCTTGAGCGGCGTGACGACCATAAAGATGATCAGCAGTACGAGAAGAACGTCTATCAGCGGTGTGACATTGATGGTTGGTTTCAGCATCGATTTCCTCCTTGGCTTTTGCTAGTAGGTTAGAAACCGTTGGCAAGGATTTGTTCCAAGAAGTTGCAGAAGCCCGCACGGAGTAAGGACACCCGCGACGAGAATGGACGCTAGTCGATGCCCTCACTTTGTGCGGGGTTCCGCAACGGAATCAGCATTGGTCGCGGTTAGAAGTGCCTTCGCTTTGAGAAGGGACTCGTCGTATTCCTTCTCCGGCTCGCTGTCGATCACGATACCGCCGCCGACGTTGAATGTGGCGATGTTGTCACGGATTACCATTGTGCGGATAGCGACGCTCAGGTCGATCGCTGCGGGCAAGCCGAATCGATCGTCGGGAATTCGATAGCCGATCGCTCCCATCGACAGGCCGCGACCAGTCGTTTCTATCTCATCGATGATCCGCATCGTGCTGATCTTCGGGGCACCGGTGATCGAGCCGCAGGGGAATAGGGCTGTGAGAATGTCTGAGAAATTTACATCGTTGCGGAGCTCGCCGCCGACCGTTGAAACTAGATGGAACAGCGTCGGATGCTCCTCGAGATCGCACAGCTTTGGACCCGAACGCTGCCGTATTCGCAAACGCGGCCGAGGTCGTTACGGAGCAGGTCGACGATCATTGTGTTCTCAGCACGGTCTTTTGGGCTGGTTAGGAGATCGTTGCGAAGGGCTTCGTCTTCGTCTGGTGTTTTTCCTCGTGGGCGGGTGCCTTTGATCGGTGACGTCTCGATAATAGACGATAAACCCCTACTGACGTGCGGGCCACTGACACGAAAAAAACGCTCCGGCGAGGCGGAGACGACGGTAGAGTTGATTCGTTTGATAAACGCGGCGAATGGAGCTGGATGTTGCTGCCTGAGACGCTCAAAGACCACTTGCGGCGAAAGTTCATCATCGAGAGTTGTCGTAAGTTGCTGGGTGAGATTGGTTTGATAGGTGTCCCCGGAGCGGATACGTTCTTTTATGGTTTCGATGGCGGCGAGGTATTCGCTCTTTTTGAAATTCGAGGTGACTGAAGAATTCCTATCTGAGATTTCAAATATGAGATCTGAAATGTGAGATTTGAAATTTGAACTCGAATCGAGGAGTTTTGCCGCGATGTTGGAGAATTTATCCGGGTTTCCGGTCAGTCTGGTCTCGCCGGTATCATAGTCGTGGACGATCAGCGTGTCGAAACTTGCGATGAATGCGTCAGGTTCGGGCTGGTCATTTTGTGGGGACGACTGACTGCGAAGGCCGATCAGTTTTCCTGCCAAAATCATATGAAAGCGTGAAGATCGATGCTGATTCACGGCTCAGCTTGTGATCCAGTTGAGCAAGAACAACCGACGGATCCTCATCCGAGATCTCAACTACATTAACCGGATCGACCCCGGCGATGAGCAGGTGCGATCCAAGATGTCCCACACGGCAGCTATCGAGGATGCATACAACTTCGCTCTCCGAGATCGATAGGAGAGCGGAAATGAGCTCGTCGGCGGATAGGTCCAGGGTTTGCACTGTCGCGATTTTATCACGGAATAAAATTTCACTTGGAACGCGGTTTAGCGTAATATGTTGCAAATCGTCTCCTCGACAACAATATGAATCTTGATACCAACGAACGACAGACGTTGATCCGTGGCCTCGGCCTGATTGCGGCGATCTCGGTCATTATCGGCAACGTGATCGGCACGGGCGTCTTTTTGAAAGCACGCGTGATGACCTGTAATGTCGGCACGCCCGGCTGGGTCATGGCGGCGTGGATCGCGGCCGGGTTCTTGTCGCTTGCTGGTGCGTTGACGTACGCCGAGCTCACGGCGATGAAGCCCGAGGCGGCCGGGCCGTATGCGTTTTTGCGGGATTCGTACGGGCGTGTGTCGAGCTTCATGTTCGGCTGGATGCAGATGTTCGTTGCCCGTACGGGTGCTCAGGCATCGGTGGCCGTCGTCTTCGCGATCGCCTTGAATGACTACCTTGACGGCGGGCTGAAGCAGACGCTTTTCAAGACTATGCTACTCGGCTCGGAGTTTGAGATCACGACATTGCAGGTCATCGCGGTCGTTGTGTTATTCATTGGCTTACGACGCTGAATTGCCTATCCGTCAGCTTGAGCGGACAGATAGCGACGTCTCTGACAATGGTCAAGATCGGGCTTGTTTTGTTGGTCGGCCTGGGCGCATTTATGTTCGTCAGCGGCGGAACGTTCTCTAATTTCTCACTGATGAACACCGGCGGAACATGCGAAGGCGTGGCCGCGGCGGTCAATTTCGGGTCGGCAGAATATACATTCATCAGCGGCTTTGCGGCGGCGATGCTTGCGGCTCTCTGGGGTTATGACGGATGGGACAACCTTTCGTTCGTCGCCGGCGAGGTTAAGGATCCAAATCGCAACATTCCGATCGCGATCATCGGCAGCGTGATCGTAGTTATAATTTTGTATGTCGGCGTTCATGCAGCGTATTTCTATGTACTGGACCCGACCGCGATCGCGTCCGTTTCGAAAGACTCTTCGGTCGCGAAGGTCATCGTAAGCAAATTCTTCGGCGGCGATGTCGCTAGCCTTGCTGTAGCGGTCGCGATATTTACTATCGGGCTAATGCTGTCGTCACTCGGAACACTGCACACATCGATCCTCAGTGCGTCACGAATTCCTTATGCGATGGCGAAAGACGGGATGATGTTCCAGACTTTCGGTAAGCTCTCGATACAGTCTGTGCCGATCAATAGTGTGCTGTTTCAGGGAGTTTGGGCGAGTATTCTGGCACTTTCGGGTTCGTTCGACACGTTGACGGATTACGTGATATTTGGATCGTGGATATTCTACGCACTTATTGGTTCATCCATTTTTGTGTACCGGCGAAAGCATCCCGATGCTCCGCGGCCGTATCGCGCGTGGGGTTATCCGGTCGTTCCGATCGTGTTTTTGGCTGTCTCGGGATGGTTGCTTTACCGCACGCTCGTTGACAGCCCCAAGCAGTCATTTATCGGTATCGGTTTGATTCTTTTGGGATTACCGGTCTATTACTACCTTAATAATAGGGGCGGAAAATCGACGGAAACCGCCGAATAGACTATGCAGGACAGACGAAGCGGCACTGAACGCCGCTCTACAACACGTTATCCGGTCGAATTCGACATCGAATGGGAAGGCCCGGCGGGGCGCGTCCCGGGCAGTCTCAGCGATATCAGTATCGATGGGTGCTTTGTGCTGTGCTCCGGCGAGGTCGAGGATGGCGAACGAGTTCGCATCTTTGTGCCGCTAGCCGATGGAATGCGAGTTGAATTTAGCGGTGTCGTTGCAAATAGTGTCTTCGAGATCGGTTTCGGTGTGAAGTTTGACCAGCTGTCGAATGCTCAGCGGGAATTGCTGATCAGAATGGTTCGCGACACGGGCGAGGTTTAAGCTTCTGCCCGCCGTTCGAGTGCCTCGATCGCGACCTCGCGATCGTCGAAGTGGAATTTGTCGCCGCCGATGATCTGGTAATTCTCGTGGCCCTTTCCGGCGATGATCACGACGTCATTTGCGGTTGCCAGTGAGACGGAACGATGGATCGCATCGCGACGGTCGGAGATCACCTCGTAATTTTCAGTTTTTGCCTTAACTCCAACTTCAATTTCAGCAATTATCTTTAGCGGATCTTCGTTTCGAGGGTTATCGGATGTGATAACGACGTGATCGCTTAGTTCGCCCGCGATCTCGCCCATCGGGACGCGTTTTGTCCGGTCGCGGTCGCCGCCGCAGCCGAAGACGGTGATTATTTTGCCGTCGGTGAGTTCACGAGCGGTCTTTAGTGTGTTGAGCAGAGCGTCGTCGGTGTGTGCGTAATCGACGACGACGGCGAAGTCGCCATCGTGTTCCACGCGTTCGAAACGTCCCGGTGCTCCAACGCAGGTCGAAAGGCCTTTGACGATCAAATCGAGCTCGTAACCAAGTTCAAGTGCGGCCGCCGTCGCCGCCAACATATTGTAAACATGCGGCTTACCAACGAGCGGGGAAGTGATTCGTCGCGAACCGGCCGGAGTTTTCAGATCGAAGGAGGTACCGCGAATGAGCGAGACCTCGACATTTTCCGCAGTTAGATCGGCTGTCGAATTAGCGTCTTGCGAGAACGTGACCGCACGCTGTCCATTTGCTTTCAATTCGCTGGCGAGTTTAGCTCCCCACTCGTCGTCGATATTTATCACGCACGAGCCGGGCTTTTCGCCGAGGCGGCCGTCGAAGAGCTTCTTCTTCGCGTCGAAGTAATTTTCCATCGTGAGATGGTAATCGAGGTGATCGCGTGTCAGGTTGGAAAATACCGTGACCTTGAACCGCAGCCAGTCGCACCGGTGAAGATCGATCGCCTGCGACGACGCCTCCATCACCGCGACCATGCAGCCGTCACTGACCGCCTGTCGGAGAAAACGATTCGTGTCCGAAGCCTCTGGTGTAGTTCTCACCGCTTCTTCGCTCTTCTCACCGATACGGTATTCGACTGTTGTCAGCATCGCCGCCTTTTGGCCTGCCGCTTCTGCCAAAGCAAAACAAAGATATGTCGTCGTCGTCTTGCCGTTCGTACCGGTAATTCCAACAAGATCAAGCTTATGCGAAGGCTCGCCATACACGACGGACGCCGCACGAGCCAACGCTTCACGTGCATCCGCGACCTTGACCCATGCACCTGCAAAATCTGCCGGCGGATCAAATTCCGAAATAATTCCCGCCGCACCGCGCCGCATTACGTCATCGACAAACCGATGCCCATCGACGGTCGAGCCTTTGATCGCTACGAACAATGTCCCCTCTCTAGCAGCTCGCGAATCGTGCGTGACGTCCATCGCCGAGCCGTTCGTTTCGCCAAAAACGTCCGCTGCGAGAGCGTCGGCAACCTGTTTTACTGTAATATTCTCTTGGATCAATGCGTTTTCCCGTTCGAGCCGTCGAAGAGGAATTATACGACACGAGCGTAAAATTGCACGAACATCGGCGTTCAGGTTTCGTACTTAATATCAGAATCGGAGGTTTGCCACTATGAACATCGTCAAAATAATCCTCGCCATCATCGGAATATTCTTTGCGGGCTTTGTCGCACTTTGGGTGCTTGGGTTCCTGTCGTCGATCCTCTGGTATGTCTTCTGGATCGGCATCCTCGGCGGCCTTGGCTACGGAGCGTATCGCCTGTTTACCAAACTAGAATCAAAAGCCCTCGGCGGCGGCAATCCAAACTCAGGTATCGGTACCGGCGACATCAATATGTCGTGGGACGAGTACGATAAAAAGTACCTTCACAAGTAGTCAGAACCACCGCGGGGCGGGTGTCGCTTCGTCCCAAGAGGGGAAGAGGGCCGCCGCCTCTTTAAGAGGCAACTATTCACCAAGGGAGCATTTGCGGAGGCTTTGGAAAAATATATCTTCGCCGGCCCCGACGCATTTTAGTTTTACCGGCTGGTTCTTTGTAAACCCAGAAAGTTTCTCGATCAGCTTTGTCGCTTCAGGTTTCGCCATTGAAGCTGTATCGAACTCAACTGAGAAAGTTGGACTGTTATACGGTGGCTCGCCGCATTTGACCGTTAGAACGACGCTCTGATCCAGGGCTTTCTTGTACTTGTTCTGTTCCTTTACATCGCTATCCATCCAGGTCGAGACAATGATCGTCTTGTCCTTAAACTTCGCCGAAACTGCTTTCTTGAATGTTGGCCCCTCCATTCCCGGCGGTGCGTCAAATTGGCTACAGTAGTTCTCGGCAGTAAAAATATACTCACCATTGCTGTTTGGCTGACCCTCCGATTTCGAGTCAGATTTGTTAGTGCAACTCGTATTTGAGGTTGCCTCATTTGACGGTTTGAGTGAATTACAGCCGATGCCAGCAAATAGCAGGGCAAATAGCGATAGTGAACCACCGAGGATGTTTCGTCGTTTCAATTTATGTTCTCCTTAGATCTTAAGTGAAAAAGTTGTCGGGAAATTAGTAATCAAGATCGGCAGAAACTAAATGCCAAAGGGGGCGGCGACCAGAAGACATTCGTTCTGTAATTAGCTAAGTTCTTATGAGTCAAAAGACCTCACGCCGAGGTGGCGAAATTGGTATACGCACTAGTCTTAGGAACTAGCGTCGAAAGACATACGAGTTCGACTCTCGTCCTCGGCACCATTTTAGTAGTTAGTGGCCGGTAGTCAGTTGTCAGAAAGCGACATCTGCTCCGGCCATTGGCTTTGAAAGGCTCAGAGTTTTATAATTTCTTTTTGCTGACCGCTGGCAACTGACACTAATAGATGAAGAGCGAATTAAAAGAAGTTTCACCAACACAAAGAGAACTGCACATTACGATCGACGGCGCCGTGCTGAAGGATGCGTATGGCCGCGTGAGCAATAAGTTTGCGAAGCAGGCGAATATTCCCGGCTTTCGAAAGGGCTATGCTCCGGTCGATGTCGTGCGTATGCGTTTTCGCGAGGACATCAAGAGCCAGGTCTTGCAAGAGGTCGTGCCCGGACAGGTCGGCGATCCAGGAACATGATCTGCATCCGCTGACCGAGCCGCAGTTGCATCTTGAGGATCACGAAAACGTCGTCGTGAATGGCTCGCAGCCGATAACGCTGCACGTTCATGTCGAGGTGATGCCCGAGATTCCGAAGCCGAATTACAAAGGCATCGAGGTCACGAGGCGTGTCAAACCGATCGCCGACGGCGAGGTCGAGGACCTGATCGCCGAGCGTCTTCAGCGTGAGGCGGCCCTAATTCCGGTCGAGGGACGTGCGTCGGAACTCGGCGACACCGTCATTGCCGATCTCGAAGGCCGTTTTGACGACGAACCCGACGCCGATCCGATCAAGGCCAACGATCTCGAGGTCGTTCTCGGTGACGAAGTGATCGAGGTTTCGTTCACTGAGAATCTCGTCGGCGTCAATCAGGACGATGAGAAGGAATTCACGGTCTCGTATCCAGCGGAGTTTTCGTCTGCGGCACTCGCGGGCAAGACCGTTCATTACAAAGGGAAGATCAAGTCCATCGGCAGATCCGAGGTCCCCGAGCTAAACGATGAATGGGCTCAGAGCCTCGATGAAGGTTACGAGTCGCTCGCTGATCTTCGAAAGCGTTTGACGGCCGATCTTATAAAGGTGGGCGAGGCAGATGCCGATGCACGGTTGAGAAATAACGCGATCGCAAAGCTCATTGAGGATAATGCATTTGAGGTTCCGGGCACGCTGATCGAGAATCAGGCTCGCAGTCTGCTCAATAATTTCGCCCAGGACATGCAGCAACGTGGTGTGGATCTGCGAGGTCGACGATAATTTCATCCAGATGGCGTATGGCAACATGCGAACGCAGGCCGAACGGGACGTTCGCGGTGCGATGCTGCTCGATCAGGTCGCTGAGATGGAAAAGATCGAGATCAGCGATGCCGAGATCGACGAAGAGATAGGGAAGTTGGCCGAATATTACCGTGCTCCGGTCGAAGAGATCCGCTCATCGATCGAAAAAAGAAGGCGGAATTGATAATATCCGCAACAACCTGAAAACCCGCAAATCGATCGAAGCCGTCATCGCCAACGCAAAGGTAACCGAAGGCGAATGGATCGACGAAACGGTTGGCCAGCCGACAGCGGCAGAAGCAGTGACAGACGAAGGCGAGAAAAAGCCGAAGAAGGCCGCGAAGAAGAAGGAACCAGCCAAGAATTCCGTGAAATAAGCGCTTGATTTTTTCTGGCGAAGATGTAAAATCGGTTTCCAGTTGGCAAATCGCTATACATTTCAATCATTTAACATCGTCGCCTTAAAGCATTTTCTGAAGTAATTTCGAGAGAGAGCAAAAATATGTTAGTACCAATGGTTGTCGAGCAAACGTCGAGAGGCGAGCGTGCCTTTGATATTTACTCGCGTCTGCTCAAAGACAGCATTATCTTTATCGGCACGCCGATCGATGATCAGGTCGCCAATCTCATCGTCGCTCAGCTCCTGTTTCTCGAAGCCGAGGATCCGGAACGCGACATCAATTTGTACATCAATTCGCCCGGCGGTTCGATCACGGCCGGAATGGCGATCTATGACACGATGCAGTTCATCAAGAATGATGTAACGACGATTTGTGTCGGCCAATGCGCGTCTATGGGAGCACTGCTGCTGTGTGCGGGTGCCGCAGGCAAGCGTTTTTCGCTGCCTAATGCACGTGTTCTCATTCACCAGCCCTCGGGCGGTGCTTCGGGACAGGCAACAGACGTTCGCCTGATGGCCGAAGAGATCATCCGCATGCGAACCCTGACCTCGACCATTATCGCCCGTCACACCGGTCAGAATTTCGATCAGGTCGAACTCGACGTAGAACGTGACCGCATCCTAACGCCGATCCAGGCGAAGGAATACGGGTTGATCGATGAGGTGATAGAACACCGCGAGAAGTAAATTTTAGATTTTGGATTTTAGATTTTGGATTGACGGTGTCTTTCCAATCCAAAATCCAAAATCCGAAATCCAAAATCTATGAGTCAATTTCGTCGTCCAGAAGAGCTTCTGATGTGTTCATTTTGCGGTAAATCGCAGAATGACGTGCGCAAGCTGATCGCGGGGCCGGGTGTGTATATCTGCAACGAGTGCATCGATATCTGTAACGAGATCATCAATGACGACGAGCAGACGACGACCACGGTAAAGACCAACCTGCCAAAGCCGCACGAGATCAGGGCTTTTCTCGACGAATATGTGATCGGCCAGGACGAATCGAAAAAGCGTCTCTCGGTCGCGGTTTATCAACACTACAAACGCCTCGAAATGGCGAAGCGCCGCAGCGATATCGAGCTGCAAAAATCGAACATCCTTCTCATCGGCCCGACCGGAACGGGCAAAACGCTGCTCGCACAAACACTTGCGAGACAGTTGAGCGTCCCGTTCTGCATAGTCGATGCGACCAGCCTGACCGAGGCCGGATATGTGGGCGAAGATGTCGAGAATATTCTCAATCGCCTGCTCCAATCGGCAGGCGGCGATATCGAAAAGGCTCAGACCGGCATCATCTACATCGACGAGATCGACAAGATCTGCCGCAAAGACGACAATCCGTCGATCACTCGAGACGTCTCGGGCGAGGGCGTTCAACAGGCTCTCCTGAAAATTCTCGAGGGAACTGTCGCCAATATCCCGACCGCTGGCGGCGGCCGCAAGCATCCGCAACAGGATTTTCAGCAGCTTGATACGACGAATATCCTGTTCATTTGCGGCGGTGCGTTTATCGGCCTCGAAAAGGTCGTCGAAAAGCGTTTTCGCAACAAATCGCTCGGTTTCCAGGCGGACGTCAAGACCAATCACCAACGCCACACCGAGTCGATCGCCAAACTCGAGCCCGAGGATCTCATCCATTACGGCCTGATCCCCGAGTTCGTCGGCCGTCTGCCGGTCATCGCAACGCTTCGCGAACTCGACGAATCGGCCCTGATCTCGATCCTCACTGAACCGAAAAACGCTCTGATCAAACAATATCAGCGCAAATTCGAGTTCGACAACATTAGCCTAAAATTCACCGACGGAGCCCTCCAGGCCATCGCCCACGAGGCCCACAAACGCAAAGTCGGAGCCCGCGGCCTAATGATGATCCTCGAAGAGATCCTCCTCGAATCCATGTACCATCTCCCATCCGAGAAAACAGTCGGCGAGATCGTAGTCACAAAAGAAATGATCGAGCGAAAAGCGCCGGTTTTTGAGGTTGTGACACGGACAGAAGAAGCGGCGTAAAGATCTGAGCAAAAACACCTATACGAACCGGAGAACGTTGCTTCTCCGGTTTTTTAGCGCTTGGTCCTTGCCGACGCGTCTCATGCTATAATCCCCCAAGTCAAATATTCCCAAATGAAGTCAGTGCGGTAACATTCGAGTGCCGGAGGCGAGCTCATGTTGGATCTTGTCGAATCGTCGACAACCTATTTGACGGAGAATACTATGAAGAAGCATACGAAGAAGGCGATCTTGTTTGCCATGGCGGTTGCGGCAGTAGCAGTTGTGGTGAGTGGTTTCGGAGTAGATGTCGCAGCGAACGAACGTTACGGGGGAACTGGGGCGGCATTGCCAGCTGCGACGCCCGTTGATGCAGCATTTGCTGCAAGGATCACAGCGGAGCACAACGTGGTTCGGGCGAAGTACGATGTGCCGCCGCTCCAGTGGGAGAAAGCACTAGCCGATCGTGCCCAGGAATGGGCAGATAAACTGGCCTTGTTCGCAAAGCTGCCACCGGATCACCGGGAAGATACGTCGATCGGAGAGAACATCATTTGGGGCGGTTCCGGGGCATTGACGCCGCAGTCGGTCGTCGCCAGATGGGCCGGAGAGGCGGCAAACTATAATATTGCGACAAATACCTGGCCGCCGGCAAATCTTGTCTTCATTTCACGCAGGTCGTCTGGTCGACCACCACAAAGGTCGGCTGCGGCAAAGCCAGGACAGCGGATGGAATGACCGATTTTGTTGTGTGCGATTACAGCCCGCCGGGTAATATTGGGCAGCAGGCACCATTCAAAGCAATAATGTTTCCTACCAGCCCGCACGGGCTGACAATGACAACATTATCATTACGTCTTCTGTCTATAATGATAACCTGCCTGTCTCAACTAAAGTGCCGTCAACACCAGATGTGCCGGCCTCCGAGGCGACAAGAATCCGCACAATCAGCAAGTCGGCTCCGACCCCGACCCCGACCCCCGCTGCCAAAGCTGAATGTGACGTTTGCACTGCCGTGCAGCAGCTTGCGGCAAAAGTGGATCAGCTAAAGCCGGCGGACGGCAAGACCGCACCGAAGAACAACGTGGTTCCGGCAAAGACAACTCTATTGTTTCCATTTGTAACAAACCAGGCCGGTTTCGATACCGGCATATCGATCGCCAACACTTCCGCTGATACGTTGGGCACGAAGCCAGTGGCAGGCAACTGTGAGTTTAGCTATTTCGGAAACACAACCGGTGGTGGTGCAGCACCGGTGAATCAACGGACAACGACTGCTCTGCTAGGCGGGCAGGTAATGGCTTTGACCCTTTCATCCGGCGGCACAAAATACGGGATAGCGGCAACACCCGGGTTTCAGGGGTATATCATCGCGACCTGTAATTTTCCGTACGCCCGTGGATTTGCCTTTATCAGCGATGTAGGCTCTCAAAAGCTGGCGCAGGGCTATCTGGCAGAGATACTGCCCGACCCGAGAGTGCCGTAAGGCGTGAAAATTGTCGCCGGGACAGTAAGATTTTTCAAAAGATCCGCCCTGAATCGCCGTATATAGAAACCATTACTAGACCGTTGAAAATATACTAGCCGTGGGCCAGTTAGGTATTGCTTTTGCTCGTTCGATTTGCGTAAATATATCTATACCGATATTTTGACTGGCTGGCCGCCTCTTTTTGTAAGAGAATCCCCAAACTATGCAAGAATTTACAGACCAGATGCCGCTCGATATTGAGCGCTTTCCCATGGTGCCGATCCGCGACGTAGTCATTTTTCCGTTTACCAAGGTTGCCTTTAAGATCGGGCGGCCGAGCAGTGTGATCGCTCTTGAGCAGGCAATGACGGGCGGGCGACAGATATTTTTGGCGACGCAGCACGATGCGACGATAGACGAGCCGACGGCGGATCAGATCTATCAGGTTGGCACGTTGGGGCGTATCTTGCAGGCGCAGCGGCTGGAGAACGGACAGATCAAGGTCGTTGTCGAGGGGCGCGAGCGCGGGCGGATGGTTCGTGTCGAGCAGGAAGCGGACGGCATGTTTTACGCACACGTTCGCCGCGTGGCATCGACCGACGAGTCGGGCTATCGCACGGACGGTTTGCTGCAGAAGATTCATACGCTAGTCGAGCAATTCTTGCGCGTTTCGCCGGATGCTTATACGGACGCATTACACGCTTCATTGAGAGGTGTTTCGGCGGCGCAGATAGCGGATTCGATGTCGTCGCATTTGCGGATCGGAGTCGAGGAAAAGCAGGATCTGCTCGAGACTGTTTCTGTCCAGGAACGCTTGCAGAAGCTCGTCGATGTGCTTGATGCCGAGATCGAAAAACGCCAACTCGACCGCAACATCCATTCGCGGACCAAAAAGCAGATGGACAAGCATCAACGTGAGTATTACCTCAACGAACAGATCAAGGCCATTCACAAAGAGCTTGGCCGCAAGGACGAGAAAGCCGAGCTTGAGGACCTGAAAAAGAAGATCGCCGACGCCGGAATGACCGAAGAGGCGACCGACAAGGCGATGCAGGAATTTGCACGCCTCGAAGCCATGCCGCCGATGTCCGCCGAGAGTACCGTCGCCCGCACTTATCTCGATTGGCTAATAAATGTGCCGTGGAAAGATCGTTCGACGAGGTCGAAGACCTCGACGTCGCCGAGAGGACGCTGAATGAGGATCATTATGGGCTTGAGAAGATCAAAGAGAGGATCCTTGAATTTTTGGCGGTACGCCAGCTTGTTAAAAATCCTAAAGGCACGATCTTATGTTTTGTGGGTGCTCCGGGTGTTGGTAAGACCTCGCTAGGAAAGTCGATAGCCAATGCGACGGGACGGAAATTTGTCCGGCTTGCTCTGGGCGGGGTTCATGACGAAGCTGAGATCCGCGGCCACCGGCGAACATACATCGGCTCGATGCCGGGACAGATCGTGCAGTTGATGAAGCGTGCGGGGACGGTTAATCCCGTCATCCTGCTCGATGAGGTCGACAAGCTCGGACGCGATTATCGCGGCGACCCGAGCGCGGCTTTACTCGAGGTGCTCGATCCGGAGCAGAACAGCACATTCCGCGATCACTATCTGGATGTCGACTACGACCTGTCGCAAGTGTTCTTTATCGCAACGGCGAACGTGCTCCACACGATCCCGCCGGCGTTGCAGGACCGGCTTGAGATTGTCAGCCTTTCGGGCTACACCGAGCGTGAAAAGGTCGAGATCGCAAAGCAGCATTTGATACCGAAGCAATGCGAGAACAGCGGTATCGACCCTAATAATGTTGTCTTCACCGACGACGGCGTGCTCGAAACGATCCGCCACTACACACGCGAGGCCGGCGTCAGAAACCTCGAACGTGAGATCGGTTCGTGCCTCAGAAAGATCGCACGAAAATTTGTCGCGGCCAGCGATAAGACAGATTTTCGCGTTGTGATCAACGCTGAAAAGGTTCAGGAATTGCTTGGTACAATTCGTTTCCGCAAACAGGACACCGCCCGCATCAGTGAGATCGGTCTTGTTAACGGACTTGCCTGGACCGAGGTGGGTGGAGATGTGCTACAGGTCGAAGCGACGCTCGTCAAAGGCAAGGGCGAGGTCACGCTGACCGGCAAACTCGGCGAAGTGATGCAGGAATCGGCAAAGGCTGCACTGACCTGCGTTCGCAGCCGTGCCGAGGAACTTGGCATCGATCCGGCGGACTTCAACGAGAAAAACCTTCACATTCACGTGCCCGAGGGTGCGATCCCGAAGGACGGCCCTTCGGCTGGTATCACGATGGCAACGGCGATGGTCTCGGCTCTCACAAAAAAGGCTGCAAGGCATGACGTGGCAATGACGGGCGAGATCACGCTTCGCGGCAAGGTTTTGCCGATCGGCGGCGTCAAGGAAAAAATGCTTGCGGCTCATCGTTTTGGGCTGAGAACGTTGATCCTTTCTAAAGAGAACGAGAAGGATCTCGTCGATATTCCGGACGAAGTTCGCGACGAGCTGACCATTCATCTGGTAGATACTATCGACGAAGTTCTCAAGTACGCGCTCGTTTACGATGTCGAAGAGGACGTTCTCGAGACTCCGCAGATCTGGAACGCGGACGCGCCGGCGGCTGACGTTTCAACGACGATCGAGTAGTTATGAAAATTACATCCGCCGAGTTCGTTAAAAGCGCGTTCGAGCGGGCACATTGGCTCCAGGACGTACGGCCTGAGATCTCGTTTCTTGGCCGTTCGAACGTCGGGAAATCGTCACTGATTAATTCGCTGCTGCTTCGCAAAAGTTTGGCCCGCACGTCGAACACGCCCGGCCGCACGCAGAGCATCAATTTCTTTTTGATAAACGATAAGTTCTACTTCGCCGATCTGCCGGGCTATGGCTACGCCCGTGTGTCGAAATCGATGCGTGCCGATTGGGGCGAGATGGCACGCGAGTATCTCGACGACCGGAAAGAACTCGCTCTTTGCATCCAACTTATCGATTCGCGTCATCCGCCGACACCGCTCGATCTGCAGTTGAACGAATGGGTCGTGCATAACGAAAAGCCACGAATTATCGTCGCGACCAAGGCGGATAAGCTGTCGAATAATGAGCTTCGCAAAGCGATGGCGACGACCGAAAAGATCCTCAACGGAGCGAAGGTGATACCGTATTCAGCGACCACAGGCCGCGGCCGCGAAGAGGTCTGGTCGGCTATTTTATCGGCGGTCGAAAATTATTAGCTTTTTTGGTTGATTTTGTACATCCAATGTTGTAATAATTAAGTATCCTTTAGTTTCTGGGATTCTTGATCGAGCCACGAGGCTCATTCACTAGCATTACTACATACATCCATACGATATTTCTCCGCTTTCTCAGCTTCTTTTTAGATCTTATATGCGCGTGACACGCGCGAGATTATCGTTAAAACCGCAAAAGTGTTCAACAAATTACACACCCTCTTTAAGATAGACACGAATGGCTACTAAAACTACGCAAAGTCGCAAGCCGCGAGCCGCCAAGGCTGAAGAAGAGATCGTTGACGTCGAAGCTCAGGATTCGGAATCCTCAAACGGCGAATCAACTCCTGCCGCATCAGGCGGCGACGTGATGCTTAATCTCGCCGGCCTCAAAGACAACTCGATCAGCGAGCTCACCCATATCGCCAAAGAAATGGGCATCGAGAACGCGACGGGACTGCGCAAGCAGGAACTTATTTTTAAGGTCCTCGCCACGCAGACCGAGAAGAGCGGTCTGATCTTTTCCGAGGGCGTGCTCGAGACGCTGCCCGACGGCTTTGGATTCTTGCGTGCACCGGAATACAACTATCTGCCCGGCCCTGACGACATTTACGTCTCGCCGTCGCAGATACGCAAATTTGACCTCGCACCGGCGACACGGTTTCGGGACAGATCCGTCCGCCTAAGGAAGGCGAGCGTTATTTCGCACTGATCAAGGTCGAAGCGATCAATTTTGAAGCTCCTGAGCAGGCTCGCGAGAAGATATTCTTTGATAATCTGACGCCTCTCTATCCGGACGAGCAGCTCAACATGGAGATCGAGACGCAGCCCGACAAGATCGCGGCACGCGTCATCGACCTCGTGACGCCGATTGGTAAGGGCCAGCGTGCCCTGATCGTCGCTCCGCCGCGTACCGGTAAAACGATGCTGCTGCAGACGATCGCAAATTCGATCACGGAGAATCATCCTGAGGTTGTTCTGATCGTTCTGCTGATCGACGAGCGTCCTGAGGAAGTCACGGACATGCAGCGCAGTGTACGCGGCGAGGTGATCTCATCGACATTTGACGAGCCGCCGACACGCCACGTGCAGGTCGCCGACATGGTCATCGAAAAAGCAAAGCGCCTCGTCGAGCACAAGCGCGACGTTGTAATCCTGCTCGATTCGATCACACGTCTCGCACGAGCACACAACGCCGTCGTTCCGCCGTCGGGCAAGATCCTGTCAGGTGGTATAGATTCGAACGCTCTGCAAAGGCCGAAGAGGTTCTTCGGTGCGGCTCGTAATATCGAGGAAGGTGGTTCGCTGACCATCATCGCGACGGCATTGATCGACACAGGTTCGAGAATGGACGACGTTATCTTTGAAGAGTTTAAGGGAACCGGTAACTCGGAAATTCATCTCGACCGTAAGCTTTCCGATAAGCGTCTCTTCCCGGCGATCGACCTGCAACGTTCGGGTACGCGTAAGGAAGAACTTCTTATCGACAAGGAAAACCTCAACCGTATCTGGGTTATGCGCCGCGTACTCAACCCGCTTTCGCCCGTCGAGCAAATGGAAGTCGTTATCGAACGACTTGGCAAGACGAAGAATAACGCTGAATTTTTAGCGTCAATGCAGACTTAGTTACTAGTCAGTTGTCAGTGGTCAGTTGTCAGTTTCGGAAGTCGGTTTAGAGAGCTATTTTCAACGCTTCTGACAACTGACTATCGACAACTGACAACTTTTTTTATGAGAGTCGCCGTCATTTCATCTGAAGCTGTCCCATACTCCAAGACCGGTGGTCTCGGCGACGTAGCGGGAGCGCTTCCGAAGGCTCTTAAGCAGATCGGAGTTGATTCATTTCTCGTCACGCCGTGTTATTGGCAGACGAAGGGGGAATATCTCTGGCATACAGCCGTCGACGACCTTTGGGTAACATGGCGTGGGCAGGCGGTTCAGGCGAAGGCTTTCTATAGCGAGGCGAATGGGTCGCCGACATTCCTGATCGACTATCCGCCGCTTTTTCATCGTGATTCGATCTACGGCTACACCGAGGACTACGAGCGGTTCGCGTTTTTCAATCATGCGGCATTGGCTTTGATCCAGCGACTCGGCACGGCTCCGGACATAGTTCATCTCAACGATTGGCACTGTGGCTTTGCGGCTGTCGAATTAGCATCGCGCAGACGCCATGAACCGTATTGGCAGGGCACTCGTACAGTATTTTCGATCCACAACATGGCCTATCAGGGCGGCTTTGGCATGGGGCAATTGCCGGCTCTCGGCTTTACATCCACGTTCGCCCGAAATGCGTTTAATTTCAATGGTTACGCATCGGCGATGAAGGCGGGACTCGAAGTTTCAGACACGCTTTCAACGGTCTCAAAACGGTACGCTCACGAGATACAAACGGCTGAGTTTGGCCACGACCTCGATTGGCTGACGCGACAGCGTTCGAGTCGTTTGATCGGCATCACAAATGGTGTTGATTACGACGAATGGAATCCGGAAACAGACAAGGAACTTCCGGTACATTTCTCGAAAAGTGACCTGTCGGGCAAGGCGGATTGCAAACGAGCTTTGCTCGAGCAGTTTTCGCTTCCGATCGAACTCGACCGCCCGATTTTCGCCAGCGTTACGCGGCTCACGGCTCAGAAGGGGGTCGAGCTTATTCGTCAGGGGGCGGGCGATATCCTGGCCGCGGGCGGCTTTTTTATTGCTCTCGGTTCCGGCGAGAAAGACTCTGAAAAATTCCTCCAGGCACTTCGTGACTACGCTCCCTCGCGGGTTGGCGTGTACGTCGGTTATAATGAGGCATTGGCACATTTGATCGAGGCCGGTGCGGACATGTTCCTGATGCCGTCGAAGTTCGAGCCCTGCGGGCTAAACCAAATGTACTCACTACGTTACGGCACGGTTCCGATCGTCCGGGCAGTTGGTGGTCTCGATGACACGGTTCAGAATTGGGACGCGGTCACGCAGACAGGTAACGGCTTCAAATTCGCGCCGTTTAGCTCGGATAAACTGCTCGAAAAGATCTATGAGGCCCGTTTTGCCTACGAAGATAAGAAAACCTGGGCGAAGATCCAGCAAAATGGTATGGCGGTAGATAACTCTTGGGAAAACGCTGCAAAGAACTATGTCGAGCTGTACAAATGGACGCTTGGCAATTCGTAATTTCTCAATCGTAATTACGAATTTAGGAAAAATATGATCATCGTTATCATCGGAGCCCAGTGGGGCGACGAAGGAAAAGGAAAAGTTGTTGATCTGCTTGCGGATCGTTTTGATATCGTTTCGCGATATCAGGGCGGACACAATGCTGGGCATAGTGTTTATGTCGGCGAAAAGGCCTTTGTTTTGAGGCTTTTGCCGTCGGGTATCATCCATGAAGACAAAACCTGCGTTCTCGGCAACGGCATGGTCATTGATCCTAAGGCGTTTTTCGAAGAGGTCGATCAGATCGCAGAAAAGGGAATTTCGGTTTCGCCGGAGCGGCTGAAAGTGTCGTCGCGTGCCCATCTGATAATGCCTTATCATCGTGCCCTCGACCATACATCGGAAGAGCGTCTGGGGAACGAGAAGATCGGCACGACCCTGCGGGGTATTGGCCCTGCGTATGAGGACAAGGCGGGGCGGCGGGGTATTCGTGTTGCCGATGCGATGGATCCGGCGTTGCTCAAGCTCCGGGTTGAACGAAATCTTGAAGAAGCGAACCGCATCATCGTCTTGTTCGGCCAGCAACCGCTGAGGGCTGACGAGATCTTGGCGGAAATTTCGCCGCTTGTAGAACGCCTACGGCCGTTTGTTTGCGAGACATCCCATTTTCTCGCCGAGGCACGCAAAGCCAACAAAAAGATCTTGCTCGAGGGAGCACAGGCGACGTTACTCGATGTTGATCACGGCACGTATCCGTATGTGACCTCGTCAAACCCGACTGCGGGTGGAGCGTCCGTCGGAGCAGGGATCCCTCCGCATCACATCACAGGCGTTCTCGGTATCGTGCGCACCTACGCAACACGTGTGGGCGAAGGTCCGTTTCCGACGGAGATGATCGATTCCGAGGAAGATATGGCGAATCTGATCCGCCAGCGTGGTAATGAATACGGTTCGGTCACGAAACGCCCGCGACGCTGCGGTTGGTTTGATGCGGTTGCGACTCGTTATGCGGCAGAGCTAAATGGCTTCGATTCGGTGGCGTTGACTAAACTGGACGTGCTCGACGCTCTCGAGGAGATCAAGGTTTGTGTCGGATACGAGATCGACGGTAGGCGTGTTGATACGTTCCCTGCGGTTTCGAGCGAATTGCTGAAGATCAAGCCGATCTACGAAACGCTGCCGGGTTGGATGTGCGATACAGTTGGCACCACCGAATTCGACAAGCTCCCGGAAAAGGCGCAGCTCTATGTTCGTTTTCTCTCCGACCAGATCGGCACCGAGATCGGCCTTATTTCGACTGGCCCGGAGCGTGACCAAACAATTATCCTAAAAGAATCGGTCATGGAGGGCTGGTTTGCTTGATCGGTCATGGCAAATGTTGAGATCGTAGAATTTAGCGACGAGTGGGCCGAGGATTTTGCTTCACTGAATTACGAGTGGATCGAGAAATATTTCACGGTCGAGAAGCATGATCGCGAGATACTCGACGACCCGCAACAGTTCGTAATTGATCCCGGTGGGCAGATCTTCATGGCGATCGTCTCAGGACTTGCGGCCGGGACGGTCGCGATGATCCCGTCAGGCGAAGGCGTAATGGAGCTAACAAAAATGGCCGTCGCTCCTGAGTTTCAGGGTATGGGCATTGCGAATCATCTGATGACTGCCTGTATAGAATATGCCGAAGGAAACGGCACAAAAGTTATCTTTCTCGAATCGCATCGCACGCTTCAACCCGCACTCGCACTCTATCGAAAGCACGGTTTTGTCGAGACGCCGATCGATCCAAATTCCGAATACGCACGTGCAGATATTCGAATGGAACTTGCCATCGGCGGCAGCAATATGTAGAATTATCGATTCGGCCATAAATGCCCGTACGCTCGTACTGGCCTACCGAGATGGCCGCGTGGTCCGATAGCTCAGTCGGTAGAGCAAGTGGCTTTTAACCACTGGGTCGCAGGTTCGAGTCCTGCTCGGATCACCACTTTTTTTCAACAACTTACGTCAAGTAAGGTGGGCCAAAGCGGCCCGCCTTTTTTATTGATCGACTGCGTTGCGACGGTCTGAGCTTTTGATCGAAAGCAGCTGACCATTGCCTCACTTCGCCTGCGTTTGGGCTCTCGGGTTTTTACCTTGACTTTGGCGGTTATCAACCTATACTTAACCTAAATTTCGATTTTGTAACGATTTAACGGTGTAAAGCCGGGGCGTCGTGTTGCCGAGTAGCAACCGATCCCTTCCACGACCGAGCACTTTACTGCCTTCCGTTATTGGCCAAGCGGAGAGTAAATATTTTTATGCGCAAGCAACCCCGTCGTACCTCGCGTTTTTCGCAAGTTTTCGCCCTTTTAGCCCTCACCACCATCACCGGCCTCGCGATCACGGCAACCACCGCCGGAGCCGCCGGAGTGCGCTTTGGGTTCGTGGATTCGGTCGCGAGTTGGTTCGGTGGCGGGGCGACGGTCAATGTCGTCGCAGAACCGCAGCCAATGTTCACTATCAACACCACCACAGTTAGCTTGACGACACTCGGAACAGCCGTGACGCAAAACTTTGACACGCTTGCAACTTCAGGCCCCGAGGGCACTCTCGGCCCCGACGGATGGTATTTTAGCGAGTCCGGGACAGGTGCGAACACGACTTATTCGGCCGGTACTGGTAGCGGGACCACCGGAGATACGTTTAGTTTTGGGGCAACTGCCTCTACTGAACGAGCATTCGGCGGATTGCAGAGCAACAGTCTGAATCCAACAATCGGAGCACAACTCACCAACAATACCGGAAGTACAGTAAATCAGCTCGCGATAGACTTCACCGGCGAACAGTGGCGTCTTGGTGCGACCGGCCGCGTTGACCAACTCGACTTTCAATACAGCACCGATGCGACGAGCCTGACGACGGGTACTTGGACAGATGTCAATAACCTCGATTTTGTCGCTCCAGTCACTACAGGTTCAACTGGTGCTCTGGACGGAAACGTCGCCCCGAACCGCACGGTTAAAAGCAGTGCCGTCACGAACCTGCTGTTGGCAAACGGCAGCACGATCTGGATAAGGTGGAACGACTTTAACGCTTCCGGATCTGACGACGGGCTGGCGATCGACGATATCAGCATTACTCCGAAGGCCTTGCCATCGGTTACAACTAATTTGGCAACGCTCTTGACGGGCACGACCGCCACGCTCAACGGGACGGTAAATCCAAATGGCAATGCCACCACAGTTTGGTTCAGATATTCTTCCACAGATCCGGGTGTGTGCGACGACACGTTTGGAACAAAGGTGCCGGCGGCAGGTTTAGCTATCGGTTCCGGCACGACGAACGTCGCTGTGGCTGAGCCGATCACGGGCCTTGCCCCGGGAAGTTTGTACTACTACTGCGCCATCGCGGAGAACGTCGGAGCGAAGACCGTAAATCCGACGTTGCAGGGCTTTATTACGCCTGTGCCGCCGCCGCCGACCGCAACGGTAACGGGGGCGAGCACGATCTGCGCCGGAGGCTCTGGGACGGTGACGGTCACGGTTAGCGGCGGAACGGCTCCGTACACGGTGGTTTTGACGAATGGCGGCGGAACGCAGTCTGGCGCGGGGCCGACGTTTAATTTCCCGGTCAGCCCGGGCTCGACGACCGGTTACACGTTGGCAGCTGGAAGCGTAGACGCAAGCAGCACCGCGATCACAACGGGCGACACAGCAACAATAACCGTAAACCAGCCCCCAACGCCGTCAAACGCCGGCCCGAATCAGACTGTGGTTGGCTCAACAGCAACCCTTGCGGGCAACACGCCGAGCGTCGGCACCGGAACATGGTCGATAGTTGCCGGTGTCGGCGGCAGCTTTACGTCGCCGAATAACCCTAACTCAGATTTTACCGGCTTGCCCGGCTTCATCTACACTTTGCGCTGGACAATAAGCAACGCTCCGTGCTCGTCCTCGACAAATGACGTAGTCATAACCCTGAACAAGGCCTCAACCTCTCTCGCGAATTTGACCGTTCCTCCGTCGGGGTTGGTCGGCAACTCGCTGAACGTCAGCACGGTTCTGAACCGGACGTCTGCACCTGCGGGGCCCGTTGCTGGTGAGGCCGTAACGTTTACCTTTACCTCGTCCACACTGGTTGTGACGAATGTGGTTGGAACCACTGACGGATCAGGCTTGGCGACCGTGGCGTTTACTCCGACGGAACGAGGCGGATATTCAGTTGTAGCAAATTTTGCGGGCAGTTCGACGCTGGCGGCTTCGACATCGAACACTGAGTCGATCACCGTTTACCAGCGAACCTCGCTTGCCTTCGCGGGCGGCAGCGGAGCGGCGGGAAGCCCGATAACGCTGACCGCGACGCTGACAGCGGTGCCGAGCGGCGCACCGATCCAGGGCCAGTTTGTGCAATTCAATTTCGGCGGAACACCGTCGAACTTGGGAGCAGCAACCGACGCCTCAGGCGTAGCGACCGTGACACCGACATTCCCGACCGGCGGCACGTTTTCGACCACCGCCTTTTTCAGCAATACGCCGTTCTATTTTGTAGACAGCACAGGTGCCCTCGTACCGACGATCGCGACCGCGAATGTAAATGTAACGGGATGCGTGACGGATCCGGTCGTGCTTAACAGCGGCAACGCCGGAACGGGCAGTTTGCGGCAGGCGGTGATAGATGCGTGTGCAGGCAGCACGATCACATTTGGCGACGGCTCGGGCGGCGGCGGGACCAACTTTACCGATGGTACGGCTGATACGATCACTCTGGCCTCGCAGATAACTATTGACAAGAATCTGACGATCGAGGGCACGGGAGCAGACATGATCGCCATTAGCGGCAATAATTTGACCGGAGTGCTCAGTATCGGAGCATCGGTACCTGCGAGTATCGTTACGATCTCGGGCCTTATGGTCAGAGACGGCCGGCGGGTTGGAGTGCTTCCGTCAGGTGACTTTGGAGCCGGAATTCGGAATTATGCCAACCTGACTATCTTGAATAGTGCGATCAGCAACAATTCGGTTATCACGGCCGGTCTAGGCGGTGGTATTGCGAATATTGGAAATCTGACGCTGACGAATTCGACGATATCAGGCAATTTCAGCCAGACCGAAGGTGGTGGTCTCTCCAACAGTTCTGGAGCTTCCGCGACTATCACTAACTGTACATTCTCCGGCAATTCTACCGGCGGCGGCGGCGGAGCCATATTCAACAATACAGGTGCCGGGGCGATTACGATCCGCAACAGCACGATCTCGAACAATACTGCGGGAGCCGGTGCAGGCATTTATCTAAATGCCGGAAATCTTAACATCGGCAGCTCGATCTTTGCCGGAAACACGGGTGGTGCAGGGCCTGACCTGAGCCTTTTCGGGTTCGGCACCGGTACGATCACCTCGGTGGGCTATAACCTTATTGGCAACATAGGAGCAACAGCCTATACCCC
Organism: Acidobacteriota bacterium; assembly: GCA_016718135.1. Lineage (GTDB taxonomy): Bacteria > Acidobacteriota > Blastocatellia > Pyrinomonadales > Pyrinomonadaceae > OLB17. The sequence goes on from JADKEF010000001.1 coordinate 437,902, forward strand.
TGCCATCGGTGATCAGGTCGGAACATCCGGAACGCCAATAGATGCCCTACTTGGCCCACTCGCAAGCAACGGCGGCCGCACGCAGACGCACGCCCTGCTGGTCGGCAGCCCGGCGATAGACAAAGGGATCAATGCACTTGCGCTGGCAAATGACCAGCGCGGGGCGGGATTCGCACGAACCATCGACAATCCATCGATCGCCCCCGCCCCGAGCGGCGACAACACGGACATCGGAGCGTTTGAGGCTCCGCCACCGCCGTCGCTCGGAACGTATCCGGCGACAACTGTGGATCTGAGCGATAACGTGACGGTCACGCCGAGTGCGGTTCCGACGAATACTACGAGCATCAGCGTTTCGGCGCCGACGAGCTTTATCGGCAAGCTGACCGCGGATCCCGCGACGGGCGTAGTGCGTATCACGAATGCTCACCTCGCGAAGATCCCGGCAGGTGCGTATCCAATTACTGTCAAAGCCTTCGGCCCGGGCGGCACGACGACGGCGACATTTAATTTGGCGGTAACGACTACTGCGTGTGGCGGGACATCGGGATTTAACGGGACGACCGACGTCAGCATCGGAATCGCTACGAGATCGGTAGCGGTCGGTGATTTTAATGGTGACGGCATACAGGATATCGCCACTGCAAACCAAAGCCTAAACACGGTGTCGATCCGTCTCGGCGACGGTTTGGGCGGCTTTACCGGCTCGACAAATGTCAGCGTAGGTTCCAACACGTTTTCAGTCGCGGTCGGTGATTTTAATGGTGACGGCAAGCAGGATATTGCCGCCGCAAACTTTAACTCAAACACGGTCTCTATCCGTCTCGGTGACGGTTCTGGCGGCTTTACCGGCACGACCGAAATAAACGTGGGAGTCGCGCCTGCTTCGGTAGCAGTCGGTGATTTTAACGGTGACGGCATACAGGATATTGCCGCTGCAAACGGTAGCTCAAACACGGTCTCTATCCGTCTCGGCGATGGTTCAGGCGGCTTTACCGGTACGACCGATGTCAGCGTGGGCGTAGGCCCTTTGTCAGTCGCGGTCGCTGATTTCAATGTTGACGGCATACAGGATATCGCCACCGCAAACCAAGCCGCGAACACGGTCTCGATCCGTCTCGGCGACGGTTCTGGCGGCTTTACTGGCACGACCGAGGTTAATGTGGGACTTGGTCCTTGGACAGTCGCGGTCGGTGATTTTAATGGTGACGGCGTACAGGATATTGCCACCTCAAACTTTAACGGAGACACAGTCTCGATCCGAATCGGCAACGGCTCTGGCGGCTTTACCGGCACGACCAATGTCAGCGTTGGCGTTGATCCTATTTCAGTCGCGGTCGGTGATTTTAATGGTGACGGCATACAGGATATCGCCGCTGCAAACCGCAACTCAAACACGGTCTCGATCCGTTTCGGCGACGGTTCTGGCGGCTTTACGGGCACGACCGAGGTAAACGTGGGCTCCGGCCAATTTTCGGTAGCGGTCGGTGATTTTAACGGTGACGGACGACAGGATATTGCCACCGCAAATGCCAGCATCGGAGCGAACTCAGTGTCGATCCGTCTCGGAACCTGCTTTTCGGCAGCGGCTTCGTTGGTAAAAACCACGTCTACAGCCCCGATCGCTATTGATCAGGTATTCGACTACGAACTGCAGATCGACAATACCGGGAATGTGCCGCTCGATAATATGGTTGTTATTGACGCGCTTCCCATCGAATTGCGGGTCAATTCGGTTCGAACAGGATCGTACAGCAACCTCTCGAACTTTGGCGCCGGTGAAGGTGTGCGCGTTTCCTTTGAAAAAAATACCGCACTTGGTGTTTTCACGCTGTGGGGATCGTCACCAAACACGGCAACTAACACAACGCTGACAGCTCCGCCCCCAGGCCTTGGGGTTGGTGAGTACATAACCCGGATAAGGTGGGAATTTGGCCAGGCGGCGGTTGGCATGTCGTCCGTCAACAGGCCGGTTGTCACGGGTCGAGTAATAAATCCTGATAATAACGGCGGCCCAGTTTCTGGAGGAACGAATATCGAAAACTGCGCAAGTCTTTCATCGGTTTACACAGCGGGCCCGGCTTCGGCCAATTCGAGCTCCTGTGTAGACTTTGACGTTGCGACTCCGCCGACCGTTACCGCAGTCAATCCAACATTCGGCCCGACTGCGGGCGGGAACAGTGTTGTCATCACCGGAACCAATTTTACTGGTGCGACCGCCGTCTCATTCGGGGGAACCCTCGCGACTGCGTTTATGGTAGATAGCCCAACGCAAATCACCGCGACGGCACCGATGCACGCTTCGGGAGCCGTCAGTGTTGATGTTACGACCCCCGGCGGCACGCACGCCCCGAATACGCTCTATACATATGAGGCCGAGACGACTGTTGCTGTTGATGGTCTGGGGAATCTGACCATTACGGATACCAATGGTGGTGATTCTGATGACAACATCGTGATCGCGTGCACGCCGCCGAATATCACTATCACCGATTCGGGCACCGGTTTGAATCAGACGATCTTGGCTTCGTCGGTCACGGGTTCGATAACGGTAAATACCCTCGGCGGCAACGACACGCTGACGGTGAATTTGTCGGGCTGCGACTTTATCAATGACGGGGCCGGCGGCGGGCTGTTCTTTAATGGCGGAGCTGCGGGTGACGATGCCCTCAATATCTCGGGCTACTCGGGCGGCACGACAACGTACAACTACGTCAACGCGAACGATGGCAACATCGTCATGGCGGGCGGCACCCGCACAGGCACGATCACCTACACCGGCCTCGAACCGATAGTGAACAGCGGCACGGCTGCGGATGTGATATTTAATCTGCCTGCGGTCTTAAATGTAGCGACGTTAGCCGATGACGGCGTCGGCGGGAACGGACTTTCGCGCGTTAGTGGTGCTACGTTTGAAACCACCGACTTTGCGAATCCGACATCGTCGCTGACGATAAACCGCGGAACTGTTTCGGATCAGCTATTGGTAAATGCTGTTCCCGAACTGACTTCGTCGATCATGCTCGGCTCCGGCGCCGCTCGGTTCAGCCAGATATCGATCGGCGGTGCGGCGACCCTTGCATCCGGCAACAGCTTTTCGGCGTTTGCTCTTAACAGTATTTTCCTGACCGGTTCTTCCAGTGATGTTTCAACGACAGGAACAGGTGGAATATCGCTCAATTCCGCTCGCTCGGTTTCAATGGCGCCTGGTTCAAGCCTTAACTCTGTAGATGGAGCGATCACGCTAAACGGGAATCAGGAAGCAGTTTCTACGATCGACAACGTAAATGGCATCTTTATGTCCGGAGCGCTTGTTCACGCGACCGGCACAGGAGTTGTCACGCTCAACGGGCGCGGCGGCGGCGGCGGAAGCCAGAACCTCGGCATACGAATAGAGAATGGCTCTACAGTAAGAGGCGGTTCAACCGTAGGCACGATCACGACTGACCTAAACGGAACCGGAAATGCGGGAGCCAACTCGCACGGAATCCAGATCGACAATTCGACAGTCACCTCAATGGGTGGCCATGTTCGCGTTCGCGGATTTAGCGGCCCGGGAACCGGGGCGAACAATTATGGTGTGATCCCGATCGCAAACGGTCTCATCACCTCGGGCGGTAACGGAAACGTCACTGTCGAAGGCACCGGCGGCTCCAACGGGGCAGGCGGCAACGTCGGCGTCATTCCTCATCAGGGGCTTGGACGGATCACATCCGGTGGAACAGGCACTGTCACTGTCACCGGCACCGGCGGAGCAGGCGGAAATAGCCACGGAGTGCAGTTGTTCCGCAACGGCACTATCACCTCAGGTGGAGCAGGTCAGGTTAGTGTGAACGGTACCGGCAATGCCTCGAGCTTTGGCTTTTATTTGAATGGTCTGGATCAGGGGCGCCACGGTACGTCAGGCGGTGGACCGATCGTGGTCGACGGTACCGGCGGAACTGGTATTGCCACTGATAATACTGCGAGCACGATCGGAACGGGCGGCAACCTCACGATCTCGCTTATCGCCGACACGATCAATATCGGGGAGCAATCCTTTCATCAACGCGGGCACCGGAACCGTCAATATCCGTCAGCGCACAAACGGACGGCCGATCGAACTTGGCGGAGCAGATTCTGCAACGCTGCTCGGATTGACTGACGCAGAGATCGATCGCGTGACGGCCGGGACGCTGAATATCGGTAACTCTTCTACCGGCGGGATCTTGTTTAGCACGGCGCCTATTAACGTGACGGACGCTCCGGTGATACCGCTATTGACCTTAACCACGGGCGGTACGGGTATCACCAGCAATCCCGCGATTGGGGTCCTCGATGTTATAGCCGGAGAACTCAGGCTTAATTCCAGCACGACCACAAGTGCCGACATGGACGCGACGACGCTTGTCAGCGGTTCGACCGGAGCTCAGGTTTTGAGCGAGGCCAACACCGTTACACTAGGTAACGGCGGTATCAACGCTACTGTTGCTTCGCCTGTTACGCTCGTCAGCGGCCGTTTCAACACGGTCGCGATGACCGGAGGTATTTTGGCGAGCACTGTTCAGGTACAGAGCGGAGCGACGATCGGCGGAACCGGTAACTCAAATACCGGAAGTGGAAACACTATTCAAAGCGGAGCATTCGTGTCTCCCGGAATGAGCCCGGGAATTGTGACGTTGAATACTTTGACGTTCAACGCCGGATCGACGCTGGATATAGAGATCGGCGGTACAACGCCCGGAAACGCGGTAACGAACCATGACCAATTAAATGTGCTCAGCACGGTCAACCTCGGCGGTGCCACTCTAAATCTCTCGGCATTCAATGGCTTTGTGCCGACCGTCGGCCAGACATTCACGATCGTTGCCAACGACGGTGGCGATGCGATCACCGGAACGTTCAACGGCCTCGCCGAAGGAGCGACGATAACGAACTTCCTCGGTGCATCCGGAGTGAATGCGACGATCAGCTACACCGGCGGCACAGGAAATGACGCTGTCATTACAGTAGACAATGTCCCGCCGCAGGTGACGAGCACGACGCCGGTCCAGGGAGCGACGAGCGTTGACCGAAACGGCAACATCACGCTTAATTTCTCAGAAACGGTCAATATTGCCGCGGGCGGCATCAGTCTCAACTGCGGCGGTGTCCAGGCATTCTCGCCGACGCTGCCACAGAACGGCGTGACGACGATAACGATCGACCCGACAGCGACACTTCCGGCGGGAGTTCTCTGCACGGTGACCGGGGTTTCCACTGGTATCACAGACATCCCCGGCAACCAACTCGACGGCGACAACAACGGCTCAGCCGGGCCGGATTTCGTACTGACCTTCACGACGGCGTGTACGGATCCCACAGTCGTTACGACCAATGCCGACGCGGGAGCGGGTTCGTTGCGTCAGGCTGTCATCGATGCGTGTCCGGGCAGCACGATAACGTTCGACACGGCAGGTGTTTTCGCCACGCCGCAGACGATCACGCTTACGTCCGGCGAATTGTTGATCAGCAAGAATCTAACAATCAACGGTCCGAGCCCGAATCTGTTGACCGTTTCCGGCGGCGGCGCCAGCCGCGTGTTTTTGATCAACACGGGAGCGAACGCCGCGATCAACGGAATCACCGTCACAAGCGGGAACAGCGTCAGCACTACCCTTTCGAGCAACGGCGGCGGCATCTTGAACCTGGGCTCGCTGACCTTAACGAATGCGATTGTCACAGGTAATACGGCTGCCGGAGTCGGCGGCGGCATTTCTAACTTCGGCAGTCTCAGCACGCTGATTTTGACCAATTCGACAGTCAGCAATAATGCGGCGACCGGCAACAGCGGCGGCGGCATTTACACCACCAGCAATGGTACGCTGACCCTGACAAATTCGACCGTCAGCGGTAACACGACCGTCGGAAACGGCGGCGGCATCCGGATCTTCAGCGGCACGGCGACCTTGACGAATTCGACCGTCAGCGGCAACTCGGCAACCGGTAACGGCGGCGGCGTCTCAAACTCCGGCGCGCTGACCTTGCGGAATGTGACCTTTAGCAATAATACGGCGTCCGCCAATAACGGCGGCGGCGTCTCAAACTCCGGCACCGGCACGACCACGCTGGAGAACACCATCATCGCCAACAGCACGGCGGGCGGCGATTGCGCCGGACTGGGCGGCACGATCAATGCGGCTTACAGCTTGATCGAAGACAATTTGACCTGCGTCAACGGCACGAACTCAAATAATCTCACCGGCGATCCGCTTCTCGGCTCGCTGGCAAACAACGGTGGACCGACGCAGACGCATGCGTTGTGTGCGGCGGTTGGAGTTCCGGATGCTTCATGTACGGGAGCGAGCCCGGCGATCGACAAGGGCAAGGACTTCGTGCTGAATGGCTTTGACCAGCGCGGCAACGGGCCGAACTTTGTTCGACCGTTTGACCTGCCCGACCTAGCGTTCCCGAACGCGGTGGGCGGCGACGGTGCGGACATCGGTGCGTATGAGCTGAACAACACACCTCCGACAATCGCGGCTGTTGCTACAGCGCGGCAGGCGGGTTCGCCGGTTTCGAATTCGACGATCGCAAATGTGACCGACGCTGAAAGCGGTAATGGCGGCGTGGTCGTCACGGTCACGACGGCGAATCCTTCGAACGGCGTGACTATCTCGAATATCGTGAACACCGCTGGCGTAATCACGGCAGATGTCGTTGCGGCCTGCGGAGCGACGACAGCGACGTTTACACTGACGGCGACGGACGGTGGTGGCCTTACCGCGACGGCCACTTTGACCGTTACGGTTAGTGCAAATACGCCTCCGGTCATCACTTATACGAACCCGGCTCCGATCGTCTTTGGTGCGGGAACGACGGTAACTCCGGCGGCACCGCCGACGGATAATGGCAGCATTGCTTCGTACTCGGTCAATCTGGGCACGTTCACGGGGGGGGCATCGATAAACAACGCGAACGGCGTGGTCACTCTGTCTGGTGCCCAGCCGGTCGGAACTCACACGATCACAGTCACCGCTACGGATAACTGCGGAGCGACGACGGTCACGACGTTCCAGCTAACGGTCAACAAGGCGAACACCACGGCGGCGTTGGCCTCGTCTGTAAATCCGACGGTGTTTGGCCAGAGCACGACGTTCACCGCAACCATTTCGGTAACGGCTCCCGGAGCAGGAACGCCGACGGGGACGATCACTTTTAGGGACAATGCCGTGAACATCGGCACCTGTGCGGCTCAGCCGGTGGCGGCGAATGTCGCTACATGCTCGATCAGCACTCTGTCGATCGGCACACATCCGATCACGGCTGTTTACAACGGCGACGGTAGCTTTAATGGCAGCACGTCGAACACGGTCAATCAGGTCGTCGATAAAGCAAATACGACGACGACTGTAACAGCGGTACCAGCCAGCCCGAGCGTCTTCGGACAAAGCGTTACATTCACGGCCACGGTAGCGGTCGTTGCTCCCGGAACGGGAACGCCGACGGGCACGGTCAGCTTTAACATTGATGGCAACATCTACTGTGCGAACACACCGCTGTCGGCTGGTTTGACGGCAAGCTGTACGCAGGCCGGGTTGCCGGCACTTCCGGCTGGACTGAGAGATGTGGTCGCGATCTATTCCGGCAATGCCAATTTCAATGGCAGCACGGGCGATCTCAACTACACGGTTAACAAAGCCAACACGGCAACGAATATAACGTCTGACAGTCCTGATCCGTCACTAGTCAACCAGCCCTACACGGTCTCGTGGACTGTCGTTCCGAATCCTGTTCAGGTAAATTCGGGAACGCCGACGGGAACGGTGACGGTCAACGGCGGATCGGGTGGTGGTACGTGTACTGCACCTGTTGCGGCGGGAAGCTGTCAGCTGACACCAACGACTACCGGAGTGAAGACGATCTCTGCGACCTATAACGGGGACAACAACTTCAATACCTCGACATCGCCGACAACGACTCACACGGTCAACGTCGCGATCTCGGGAACTGTCAGACAGGCTCCGGGAATGACACCGATCGCGGGATTGACGATGACATTGTCGGGCTGTGCGAGTGCAACAGCGACGACGAATGCTAGCGGCGTTTACACGATCATATTCGGCGGTGCCCTCGGCAGCGTATGCACGATCACGCCGCCGGCGGGAATCTTCGATCCGCTAAGCCGTACTTACACGGTCAACGACAACATAACGGGAGCCGACTTCACACGGTACAATTCTGCGAACGATATTCCGCGTACACTCTCGCTGAACACGCAGTTCGTTGTGCCTGGTGCGTCGGGTTCGATGCCGGTCGTGCTCGACAGCCAGGGTAATGAGGCGAGCGTTTCGTTCACGGTCCAGTATCCGTTCAATACGATGGCGACCGCACCGACCTTCGTTTGCGGCCCGCAGGCACCGGGATGTACGATCACGACCGATACGAGTACGCTCGGACGCGTCGGTGTGACGATCGTTCCGGCCGGCGGCGTATTCTCGCTGATCGAAGCGGTTGAGGGCGAAGAGCCGACGGCCCAGAAACAGATCGCGACGATGAACTTCACGACCGTCACCAACGGCCTTCCGAATGCGGCGATCACGTTCGTAAATTCGCCGGTCGATCTCGTAACGCGTGATGCGGCGAGCAATCCGCTGCTCACACGTTATGTCGATGGCCTGATCGTGTTCGCTCAGGGCCTCGAGGGCGATGTCGCTGGTCGTAATTCGGGCAGTGGCACTTTCGAGGCGGCTGATGTTGTACAGGTCCGACGCTTTGTTGCGGGGCTCGATACGCCGGTGGGAACGCACAATGAATTCCAACGTGCGGATTCGGCACCAGCCAGTGCCGGCGGCGATGGTTTCCTGAGTGCGACAGACGTTGTGCAAACCCGCCGTTACGTTGCGGGACTCGATCCGTCGAGGTCGGCGGCCGGGCCGGGAGCGGCGAATTCGGGGCCGATCGCACCGCCTGAGGCACTGCGTGAAGCAGGTTCGAGAGAGATCCGGATCGGCTCCTCAAATGCATCGACCGGCAGCCGTGTCATCGTTCCGATCGAGATGGTCGCAAATGGCGACGAAATGGCCGTCAGCTTTGTGGTTCGATACGATGCGGCGAAACTCGGCAACGCGATCGTCGAACTTGCCGATCCGTCGAGCGGAGCTATGTTGACGGCAAACGTCGATGAACCGGGCGTGATACGTGTCCTGGTCGATTCGCCAAGCGTCTTTGAACGATGGGCCAAGGGAACCGCCTTCGTCAACGTGTCGTTCGACGTCAACGCGAAGGCTCCGACCGGTGACACGGGCATCCTGATCGAAGATCTATCGGTCTCGGATGACCGTGCGAATTCGCTCTCGGTCAAACCAACCAATGGTAAGATCTCGATCGCAGGGCCAAACGCCCTTTCGGTCGAGATCTCAGGCCGGGTCCTGATCCCCGGCGGAGCGGGACTTCGCAATGCTACGGTGACGCTAACGGACGCAAGCGGCTCCACACGTTCGGTCACAACCGGCACTTTTGGATACTACCGGATCGACGGGATAGCTCCAGGCCAGAGCTATACACTAGCGGTCACGTCTCGCCGGTACCGTTTCACTCAAACGCGAATAACCCCTTCCGAGAGTTTGAGCGGTGTGGATCTCATAGCCCAGGAATAGGCCAGATCCTTCCGATGAAGGGCTCAAGGACGGTCTTCATGGGCCGTCCTTTGAGCATCGTAATTCATTGCAACAAACTTGCTACAAACCAGCCGCACGGAGAGGAACAGATGGGTACACAAAACAGCGAAAGCCAATGAAAAGCGAACGAAAAAAATGTAAAACCCTTACGGTAACTCCTTTTAACCACTGGGTCGCAGGTTCGAGTCCTGCCCTGATCACCATTTTATAGCAGGAGAATAGGCGTCCGGATCGGACGCCTTTTTTTTGCTCGCCGAGAGGATGGTCATAAATGCGACGACCAAGTCTGCGGAAAAATCCACAAATGACAGCCGGTTCGTGTGCTTTTTCACACGACAAAGTGCCAGGCTATCAAGGTATTATGTTGGTTTTGCTATGGGTTGCGTGTCCTAGGCCGTTGGAACGAACCTTGCACACACCGATGTAGCGACTTGTCGCCGCAATGAGTTAGCATGCGGAGGTTATATGGTAGTGGAACTAGAAAAATCGGACTGGAAGCGATTCTTTGACGATCTCAGCCATGAAATGGATAACTGGGAAACTACCATCCATGTATTAAGCGGCGATCGCGGAGCCCAGGTGTTGTCAGATAGGTTGCCGTTTCACGGGTTGACGATCGAGGATGTCGGCGGTCTCGAGGCGATCGGTCTATTGTATGGATTCGGGCCATCAGCGCACAAGAAGCACAGCATCTTCAAGCCGACCAAGGTAGTCTTCGCCGAACGCGGGCGAGGGCCGGCCGGAACTCTAGATATTGAAGACGCTACCGGCACGACTACTTTGATCACGTTTATTCAGCCACACAATGAAATAATGCAGCGGGCACCGACAGATCTGGCGACCCGCTAAACCCGAGGAGAAAAACGATGAAGATCTTGATAGCAACAGATGGGTCAGATTTTAGCAAGGCGGCGATCGATGAGGCATGCCGCATAGTCATTCGTCCTAAGGACGAGGTACTTGTTATCTCATGCTACGAGGATGCGTACCCGATCGCTGCCGAACCTTTTGCGATCTCGGCCGAGTTCTACCAGAAATTTGAAGACTCGATGAACGAACTCAGTGAAGGGTTTTTAAGCTCTGCGAAGGAGGAGATCGCTCAGAAAGGTCCGGAGGGCGTAACAATCTTGACCGAGGTCATCCGCGGATCCGCGGCTCAGGAAATAGTCGAACGAGCGGATAAATGGGGAGCGGATCTCATCGTTGTTGGATCACATGGTCGTGGTTTTTGGGGGCGGCTGCTCGGTTCCGTCTCAAACGGTGTTGTTCACCACGCACCCTGCACCGTTTTGGTCGTTAAGAAAAAGGCTTAATGGTTGAAAGATAGGTATAGCCACGCGATGCTGAGGGGGCTTCTGGTTTGGTTGGTGATAATCGTTGCTGAGACGATCCATGGCATTTTTCGTGGCCTATTCATAACGCCATACATAGGTGATCTGCGGGCAAGACAATTCGGAGTTCTCATTGGATCCCTTTTGATCCTTGCAATTGCCCTTCTGACGGTTCGATGGATAAATGGTTCCACGAGAGAATTTCTGTTGATCGGAGCAATCTGGGTGGTCTTGACCGTGATCTTTGAGGTCAGTTTAGGGCTCGCGCTCGGAATGTCGTCGGAGCGAATACTAGCAGATTACGATCTAAGAGCAGGCGGAATGATGATATTCGGCCTGCTCTTCATGTTTGTCGCTCCATACCTGTCGGCAAGGCTACGAGGGGTCCTTTAGAATAAATAGACTATCCGGTAGTCGCGACCATTTCTATCGTTGTAAATCCGACCAGCAGGTCGATCGGTTCGACAAAGCGTATCAGTGTCTTTGTGCCGTCAGCCTCTTCGACGGCAACTACGTCTCCGCGATCGTTTTCCGAGGCCAGAAAAGCGACTCTGACCGGGTTCAGGATCGTATGTGTTTGATGCTGATCAGTGGTTTCGCCAACAGACAAAACAAGAGTACTGGTTCCGTCAACTTCCTCAACCGTGATCCCATTGAACGGGAGCGAGATGTTCAGGATCTGATCACCCAAAGTTGGACTCAACACCTCGATTTCGGTTTTCCATTCAAATCGTCGTTTGCTCAAAATATCAAAGAACTTTTTCCAATCTTCACGTTTTAGTTCGTAACTCATAATATTCTCCTAAACTTAGCGGTTGCGTAGCTTCCACCACCTGTCATGGGCTTCCTTAGCCCAGCCCCAGAGTGTTCCTTTTTTGAGTCGATACATCGAGTCGTCCCAAATGCCATAGTGCAGATAGATCGAATCGGGTCCGCCCGCATCAATTACCGTTGCGATCTCGTGATAATAGGTCGTTTCCGGTTGACTGCTGTTTATCTCACTGATCAGATTCGCAGCCGCGACCTCGGCCTGGCGGACTGCCATATGCGCGAATTTCGGACCGGAGAAAGCGACGATGTCGCCGACCGCGTACGAGCTCTCGAGGCCGGATATCTTCATCCGATCGTCGACCAAGACAAAATCCTCTGCGTCCACGATCCCTTCGCGGCGAAGCTGTGCATTTCCTCGAAATGGCGGTACCAGCATCAGCAGGTCGTATTCGATCTTGTTCTTCTGGGATGAGATCAGATGTTCGGGCGTGATCTCGCTGATAGGGAAGTCGTAAAGAACGTTGATATGGTGGCGGGCAAACGCACTCTCGAGTTCCTTGTGGAGCGATGCACCGCCAAACGCAGATTGCAGCGATTCGGGAAAGACGACAGAAAGATGAACTTCACCTCCGGCGATCTGTTTCTCGAATCTTTTAGCGAGTGCAAAGGCGGTTTCACATACCGGAACCGGGAGTCGGGCACCGGGGCAAAGCCCGACGATGATCTTGCCACGATCAAAATTGCTCGCGGCCTTACCGAATTTTAGTGCGGCGCCGGTTCCAAGAAGGTGGTTCGAGTATTCAAAAAAGCCAGGAACTCTGCCGGTTGCTAACCGGCGTCCGATTGCGACCACCAGAAAGTCGTAGTGTATTTCACCAGATATATCATCTCCGGCGATCATTGCCTTCTTTCCCGACGAATCGAGTTCGATCATCTCTCCTTCGATGTATCGAACACCGACGCCCTTCAGCTTTGTGGCAAGGTCGAACGTAATGTCGTCGGCGGAGCATTGGCCAAACGCAAGGTGTACGAGACCCGGATAGAATGTGAATTTTCTACTCGGGGCTACAACCGTTATATCGTGGGTCGAATCAATAGACGACGCCAGACGCTCTGCTACGATCAAGCCACCAAAACCGCCGCCTAAGATCAATATCTTTGCCATATGAACCTTCCCGAAGAGTGTTAAAGCAAAACCCGTACCGTTGTGAGATTACCCCGTTTATCGACGCCGTTAGTAGAAAAACCGTCGAGCCAACGTGAAAACTTCGCGCAGCCCGTAGAAATATCCGCGATCTCGCCTCCATTAACTTTTCAATACCATGGCGACGGTTGTCAGGAGTTTTTCGGCCGTGAAGGGCTTTGAGAGGATATTATCGATCTGCAATTCAGCGAGCTCGGCCGACTTGCCATCACTGATCAAGCCGCTCATAGCCACGATCTTGATCTCCGGCTTCATCTTTATAAGAGCCCGGATCAATGAGGCTCCGTCCATATAGGGCATTGCCATATCAGTCAGAACGAGCGCGATCTGATCGTGTTGCTGTGAATACGTTGCTAGCGCATCAGTGCCGTCAACCGCCGTGACTGCATCGTAGCCGAAGCGCTTAAGGGTGGCCATGGTTACCTCTCGAATATTCTTCTCGTCGTCGACGACCATGATCAACTCACCGTTCCCAATGGGAAGGTTGCTTTTTAGATCAACCGCAACAGCGTCATTCTGGGTCTCAAAAGCGGGGAAGTATATCGAGAATCGGGTTCCTTTTGACGGTTCGCTATAAACGTTCACAAACCCACCGTGGCTCTTTACGATAGTCAAGGTCGTGGCGAGCCCGAGTCCAGTGCCTTTACCAACTTCTTTTGTCGTAAAGAATGGATCGAAGATACGCTGCAGCACATCGAGTGTCATTCCAGTTCCGGTGTCCGAGACTGTCAAATGAACGAAATTGCCTGGATCTGCATCGATATTCATCTTGGCGTAATTATCATCAACCAAGATATTAGAACCTTTGATCGTCAGAGTGCCCCCCATCGGCATAGCGTCGCGGGCGTTTATGCAGACGTTCATCAGAACCTGGTGTATCTGTGTCGGATCGGCAGAAATTACCCAAAGATCCGGCGGGATATCAAATTTAACCGTGATCGATCGAGGCAAGGTTTCCGTTAACACCGCAACGAGATCCTTCACAATATGCTTCAGCTGAACACGAACACGTTCGCCGGTCATGCCTCGGGCAAATGTTAAGACCTGCTTGACCAACTCTGTTCCGCGTTCAGCATTTTCCTTGATCATGCTTAGCCAACGCGACGTCTCGGAGTCATTCTCGTTGAGCTGGAGCATGTCGACCGACATCATTATGGGCGAGAGAATATTGTTGAGGTCGTGTGCAATGCCGCCGGCGAGCGTTCCTATCGACTCCATTCGCTGTGCCCGGAAGAGGTGTTCCTGGGTGCGTTTCTGTTCGGTTACGTCGGTATTGATGATCAGGTAGTAGTCCGGAACTCCTTTTTCATCTCGAACAAGCGTCCAACGGCTTTCGATGGTTATGGATTCTCCGGATCTTTTGCTTTGGGACGTCTCTGACTTCCATTCGTCCGAATTCTCCAGAGCTGCTCGCGCCTGCAGGAGGTGTTCGCGGTCATTCTCACCGATCAACTCAACAATGTTTCGCCCGAGAGCGGCCTCGGCCGGCCATCCGTAAACCCTCTCCGCCCCCTTATTCCAATAAAGTATCTCGTAATTGAGGTCACAAACAAGGATGGCATCCTGAGTTTTATCCAGGAGCGAGGCCTGCTGACGGATCCTTTCTTCGCCCAGCTTTCGTTCCGTGATCTCGTATCTGATCGCAACATATTGAAACGGCTTTTTTTCCTTGTCTAGGAAAGGGATGATCGTTGTATCGACCCAATAGAGCGATCCATCTTTCGCCCGATTGCGTATTTCACCTCGCCAAATCTGTCCGTTCGCGATCGTTTTCCACAGATCCTTAAAAAAATCCTTCGAATGATAGGTTGAATTAATGATCCGGTGATCTTGCCCGAGGAGTTCCTCGCGGGTATATTTTGAGATCTCGCAGAATTTGTCGTTGATGTAGGTGATGCGACCGCGCTGGTCGGTCATAGCGACGATCGCCGCCTCGTCGAGCGCGTGCTTGAGGTCGGCGACCTCTTTCAAGACGTCAGGATCCGCTTCGATTTCCGCTTGACTATGGGCCTTTGTGTTTGACTGTTTATCAGGCATCAGCCTCGTATCCTGCTTTTCTGAGCTTGTATCGGAGTTGATCCCGCGAGATGTCGAGTAGTTTGGCTGCTCTCGTCAGATTACCATTCGTTCGCTCAAACGCCTGTCTAACGAGTTCAAATTCAACCGATTCAAGCGGAATTCCTTCCAAGGGGAGTCGGAAAAGTCCTGTTTCACAGCTCTCGCCGGTCAACGTAGCCAGCATATCCGCCGGTAAATGGGCGGATGTGACCGTGTGGCCATCCTCGAGGATAGATGCGCGTTCAATCACGTTACGAAGTTCTCTCACGTTTCCGCTCCAGCGATAATGCATAAAGATCTTCTCAACTTCGGGTGCAAGGCCGACGAGAGCATTTCCGCGACGCTTGAGATTGGCCCGGTCAATGTAGTGTTTAGCGAGGAGTAAGACATCTTTGCCACGGTCCCTAAGCGGCGGAATATCTACCTGTATCACCGAGAGTCTAAAATAAAGGTCGAGCCGAAAATTACCAGCTTCGCTTTCTTGTTTGAGATTGCGGTTGGAGGCAGCGATGATACGGGAGTGCAGGTTGATATCCTTCAAGCCTCCAACCCGACGGAAAGTGCCTTCTTCCAGTACCCGGAGCAGCTTTGCCTGAAGTGCAAGTTCCATCTCGCCGATCTCGTCCAGGAAGATGGTTCCGCCATGAGCTTGTTCAAAAAGGCCCTCTTTCTTTTGCTTAGCGTCGGTGAAGGCTCCTTTTTCATAGCCGAAAAGCTCCGATTCAATAAGATTCGCTGGCAGGGCGGCGCAATTGATCGCAAGATAAGGAGCGTTGGCTCGTTCCGAAGCGTAATGGATCGCCCTTGCAAATAGGTCCTTTCCGGTGCCGGTCTCTCCGTTCAGCAAGATAGAGCCAACGTCAGACGCAGCAACGCGGCGGGCAAGGTCGATGGCTTTCTTCATCGTCTCGGATTCGCCGATGATCTCTTCAAAACTAAATCCAAGTTTGCTGGCGGTTCGAACCCGATCGACCTCTCGCCGGAGCTCGCGAGTTTCCGCCGCATTCCTAAGCGTTACCCGTAATTCCTCAATACGTACAGGTTTGCCGATAAAATCGTGAGCTCCGCCCCGAAGAGCCGCGACCGTGTTTCCAACATCCACGTTTCCTGTGATCATCACGGCAATGGTCTCGGGTGTCTTTTCCTTGATGTATTTGAGCACGTCGAGGCCCGAGCCATCCGGCAGATCGATGTCGAGAAGTACGATCGCAGGATCCTCGTCGGCATGGGCTTTCTTAGCTGATAACACGCTATCAGCTTCGACAGTCTCATATTGCCAGCTTTTGAGAGCCTCGCTCAGAGCCATCCGCACAAAGCGGTCGTCGTCGACGATTAGAACTTTCCCTAACGTGTTCATATTTTGCAGCTTACCCTCATTATACCTACATTCCATCTAAAAAGTAGTAGCTACCGCGAAATTATCCACACTTGGGCCTCTCAGTTGGCTGTAAAGTCGCGGAATTGTGCCTCATTCCAGCCCGATCGAGTGGCACACCTGTTGCTATCGCTAGGTAGAGACAGCCTTTGATCCTATGAAAATACTCATCGCATACGATGGATCACATTGTGCAGAATCTGCACTTGATGATCTCGTGCGAGCCGGACTACCGTCGGAGGGGGAGGTTCTGGTCGTTACGGTGGCTGAGGTTTGGCTGCCGCCGCCTGAGTCAACAGAGCAGATCGACGAATTCGTCGAAGAACTTCTCGCAAAGCATAGAGAAAAGGGCAAACGCCTCATGAACGAAGCCGAGATAAAGGCAAGACATGCGGCTGCCCGTATCAAACGAACGTTGCCAGGTTGGACTGTAAAACATCTGGCCACCTACGGGTCGGCGAGCTGGGAGATCTTGACGGCCGCTGATGAACTTAACCCGGAGCTGATAATAGTTGGCTCGCACGGGCATTCCGTTCTCGGACGGCTGCTTCTTGGAAGTGTGTCGCAAAAGGTGCTTACCGAAGCGAAGTCATCCGTTAGGATAGCTAGAGGCAGGGTTGAGGTCGATCCCGCTCCGGGGCGGATCATGGTTGGATTTGACGGATCGAACGGGGCGAACGCCGCCGTCGAGACCGTCCGGCAACGGAAATGGGCCGATGGGACTATGGTTCGGCTTGTCGCGGCCACCGATTCCGTTGTTCCGACTGCGATCGGACGGTTCATCCCCTCGGTCTCGGACTGGGCAGACGACGAATCCAAACTTGAGCACATGTGGATCGAGCAGCTTCTCCAGAAGGCGGCGGCTACGCTCGCCGGCACAAACCTGTCTGTGGAGACTCAAATTGTCGAGGGCAACCCGAACGACATTCTGGTTCGCGAGGCCGAAAAATGGCACGCAGACTGCATTTTTGTCGGTGCGAACGCCTATGGGAGCCGACTTGAGAGGTTCCTCCTGGGAAGCACCTCTTCCGCGGTCGCATCCCGAGCAGCATGTTCGGTCGAGGTTATCCGGCTACCGGCGAAGTAGTCACTTTTCTCGATCTCTTTAATTCCATCCCGCAACTGGGTCAAAGCAGAGTTCTTGGGATCTACGCTCTCAAGCTTCGCTAGAATCTCCGTTGCTTTAGCTGGGTCGTTTTTCTTCGAATACGCTACAGTCAAATTCTGTAACGTCTGAATGTGATTCGGATCAATGGCGAGTGAGCGATTAAATTCCTGTATCGCACGGTCATAGTCCGGCGGAGTGCGAAAGACGTAGATCAGGCCAAGGTCGGTCCGGACGCTGGCATCATCGGCTTTTTTCGCCAAAGCAGCCGTATACCACTTCTCAGCATCTTCCCATTTCTCGGCGTCGAAATATGTGTTTCCAAGGCTAACCATTGTTTCGCGATTTTCGGGCTTCAGCTTAATCGCAATATTGAGATATTTTAGAGCGTCGTCGAACCTGCTGATCCGATAGTAGACGTCAGCTGCCTTCACTTGTGCGTCGAAATCGCCGGGTGCAGCCTTTGCGGCATCAATAGTTTCTTGCACTGCAACATCCATCTCCCCGCCGGAGCCTCCTGGTACTTGTCCGATGTTAGGATGTCCCGGTGGAATGGTGGCATCACTGGCAACTGCGGGCGCTGACGGCGCCGTTGGAGACGAGGTCGAGGCAACCCCCGTTTGGTTGATCGAATTTGCAAAAAAGAAACCGATAACAAGCCCGGCCGTAAGACCGGTGATTCCAAATACAAGACTTTCTTTCTTCATGATTGTTTTCTATGCGTATGAATGTAGTCCGGGTAGTAGATAGCTAACCCCGAGATAGGTGAAAATAACGAAGAGGAACGCTACGATCGCGAAATAGGCGGAACGGTTACCTCGCCAGCCATAGGCGATGCGTGAATGAAGGAATCCCGCGTAAGTTAGCCAGGCAACGAGAGCTCCTACTTCTTTTGCGTCCCAGCCCCAATAACGTCCCCACGATTCATTTGCCCAGACGGCTCCGGTCATTAGCAGCAAAGCGAGGCCGGCAAACGCGATCCCGGCAAGTTTGTACATGAGTCCGTCGAGTGTCTCGGCGGACGGTAGCATCGCACGGATCTTGTCGGTCTTGAAACCAAATAGAACTACAAAGAATGTTCCTGTGAATGCCGTGATCAGGGCAGCAAGCTCGACCGGATTTGCGTTCAGACTGAGGTGGAGCTGTGAACCGTTCTCTATGATCCATTTGTTAGCAATATCGTAGAGCTGCTGCTGCCCCATGAGGTTTATCTGAGCCTGTGGCATATCCTGCTGCTGGAGCATCCAGGCACCAAACTTTGGATATTGCGACGGGCTGATCAAGGAGACGACGCTTTGCAGCGTCTTGATCTGATATACGAGCATCGCGATGCCGGCACTCTGTACCAGCAGAGCAAGATAGAGGAAGCGGTTGCCCCACATCCTGGCCTTCTCCTCGGCTTTTGAAATGTATCCGGCGTGTCCTGCGAACGCTGCGAGAAGTAGCCCGGCAGCTAGCACGATCAGCCAACCAACATAAGGAACGTCCGCTCGCAGGCCGAGAGCCGTACGCGATGCTCCGACGAAGGTCGAAGCCGTATAAGTTCCAAATGTAGCCGGTGCAAACACACTAAACTTGCTGATCGTCGCAAATACACCAAGTGCAAAAATGCTGATCCAGATAGCCATCTTTTCTACCTTAAGACCATCTTTCAACAGATATAGGACAGCAACAGCGAAACATACCAGAGCGATACCGTAACTCAGCGATGCGATACCTACATGGATCGGCCGCCAATAAGAATCGAGTACGGGCGGCAGGTCCAGGATCTCGCTTCCAATGAACCGTGCAAGCACTAGAATAATGGCTGCAAGGGGAAGCGAAAGAGCCGCAACGATCCTGAACTGGTTCCGCCGCATGACTAGCAGCGTTGTGATCCCAGCCCCGAAAGCAAATGCGAGACTTAGGTCGTAAAGATTTGCGAAGGGAACGTAACGAAACACCCACGGCATGTCCGCTGCATTGAGTCCCTGACCGTTAAAGATCGCTAGTTCTCGATCATACGCAGCGACCCACCTCACCAGCCAACTCGACAAGTTAAACAAAACGCCGAGCGTAGCCGCCCACATTCCGAGCTTCTCCGCGAATCTAAACGGTGCGTAGATATTCGTCAGATGAAAGACGGCCGCGATCAGATATGACGCCAACGCCAGCATCATCAGAGCACCATCCGACATAAATCGGTCGCCGCCCATGCTGATTCGTAACGATACAATGGCGAGCGAACCGAATATGGCGATCGCTGCCGGAACGTAGGTCAACAATGTTTCTGCCGACGTGCTCGTCAGCGGTCTATCGGCGACCAGCAGTGGTCGATCAAGAACTTCCTGGCTCATATCTGTTTTGCCTCCAAATCATTTACAAAGCGATTGAATTTTTCGTCGAATGCACCAACGCTTCGATTTGTATTACCACCAAGGACAATTTTACTCGTGCGACCTTCGCCCGGTTCAATTGCCGCCCACACGCGTTGGTGAGAGAAGAAAAAGACAGCGGTTAGGGTTAGGAAAAGAAGAACGAAGCCGACATAAACGACTGTCGCTCCCGGATCACGCTGGACGGACAGAACGTGCTGATCCGCCACCTTTTCAAAGTCCTTTAACTGAAATGTATATCCGGCAACCGGCTTGCCCGCGACGGGTATGTCTGCCATCTTTGGGCCAAACGCATACGCGGTCTGAGGAGGTATTCCAGGCTGCGTTACTTGCAGCACAGCCGCCGGATTTGGGTACGCGGATGTATCTTCATTGGGGTCTTCAGGCCCTATACGAAAATTTCCGCGAAACTCACTGAACTTGATCTTAGTACCGTCCGCCAAAGTCGTCTCTCCACCTCTTGGAATTACGACTGCTTGATCTTCACCGCCACTCGCACTCTTTGCGTTGACGGTGATGTTTCTCGCACGTCCGACCGGAATGAAACTCGCCTGAAAGAAACGGTAACCGCGGTAGTCGAAAGGTTTATTCATCTGAGCGAAAGCCTGATGGGTGCCCGTTTCATCCGTAATTGTAAACGTGGTCATCCAGTCGATGGTGTTCATCGCCGAGATCGATTCATCTTTCTTTATGAGTCGTTGCTGGATGTCGATACAGGTGATCTCAAAAGGCAGGCGGCTCGTGACCTCCGTTACCTTATCGAGCTGCACTTGCGTTCCAAACATCAAATTTGTCTTTTGACCGGGCGAAAGGGGCAGATTGCCTGTCGATCCGAGCTGTGCGGTTAGGAAACCGCCGAGAAAAATAGTCAAAAGTCCGACATGAACCGCATACGCTCCGAAGCGATTCCATAGCCCTGACTGTCCAAATACGTAGATGCGGCCGTTTTTTTCGGTGGTTAACACCTTTCGCCAGCCGATCTTCTTCATCGAACTCGCAACCCTTTCAGCAAGAGCACGCGGTTCTCCATCGATATCGATCTCCGCATTTTGTTTCTGGTCCCTGAGCCATCGAATCGGCACGGTGACATTGGGTTTTGAGGCAAACAACCAAGTCTTGGGGAAACGGTCCATCGACGCGAGGACGATATTAAGAGAGACAAGAAACAGAAGAGCATTGAAATACCACGAGTGATAAATATCAAATAATCCCAGGTTGCCGTAGACCAGCCGCTGAGCTGGCGTTAGCTCAGCGAAATATCGGTCAAACCCATCAACGCTTTGCTGCATTACCAGCATCCCGACAAAGCAAGCCAGTCCCAGCAAGACTAATAGTGATACGCCCAACCGAACGGAGCAGAGAAACTTGAGAAATCGCGAGAACATGGATTCCCGAGATTCGTTCTTTACAGCCGATATTGGTGCGTCTTTGGTTACGACCTGTTCTAGTGCAGACATAATTACAAAACTCAAACCTCTTAGTGGCAATAAGTATGCCGTCACAAACAGATTCTATATTTACTGATTTTAAGCTTACGATTAGGTTGTATTATATTGACAGCAGCAAAGCTGAGGCCGAGACCTGTTTGACGCGAGCCGCGAATAATTACTGCGATGGCCGTGTATTATTTCGCAAGCGAGCAATGATCGGCTCTGTGATAGGGGTCACAGCCGACAGCTAATAGATGAAGTAAAATATAGTTCCAAGAAAGTGTGAGCAATGGGATCTAATAGCAGAAAAAATCATATTCGGATAGTGATCGCACTCTTATTTGCGTGCTTTATTGCTCTCGGCTGGCTGTACCGCTCATCATCTCCGGTCGTTGCGACAGCCGGTGCAGAACCGGCACCTACGCCCAAACGGGCGAGTACTCCTCGAAAGGTAAAATATTCCGAATTTCCGCATGACTCGAAATCTCATAAGATCGACTGTTCGAGTTGCCATAAATTTCCAAGTGATAACTGGAACAAGGTACGAACCGGTGACGAGGCTTTCGAGGACGTAACGGAATATCCAAAGCACGAAACTTGTCTGAAATGTCACACACAACAATTCTACAAGGGTGCTCAGCCGGCGATCTGCTCCATCTGTCATACAAGTCCGTCACCGCGGAATTCGGCCCGGCATCCATTTCCGAATCCTCGTGAGATCTTCGATCTGTCGCCAAAAGGGAAGACCGCAGAATCGGACTTCGCGGTTGGGTTTCCTCATGACAAGCATATTGAGATCGTATCCCAGAATGTATCAAGGACCGCGTCGTTCGTGAATGCGGCGTTTGTGCGCACCGATCGTCGTCGGGCAGGTGAGGAGAGTTGCTCAGTATGTCATAAGTTGCAGATGCCGCAGGGTAAATCGGACGAAGAATATGTGACCGCACCGCCGGCAAAGCTCGGCGACGGCTTTTGGCTGAAGAAGGGGACTTTCAACAGCTCTCCGACGGGGCATAAGACCTGTTTCACCTGTCATTCGGCTGAGTCGGGTATGCTTCCGGCCCCGCAGACATGCTCGGCGTGCCATCAATTGAAGCCTGCGGCACCAGCCTCCGACTTTGACGCGAAGCTCGCGGCGGAAATGAAAATAGACAACAAGATGATGATGGATGCATGGCGTCGGCGTGATTCATCTGGTAAATTCAGTCACGAGTTTTTCGGCCATGTTGAGATGAGTTGCTCGACGTGTCATAACGTCCTGACCATGAACACCGCAGATCCGAAGACTAAGAGAGTAGGGATGGCCTCGTGTGCGACATGTCACGCGACCGCGACCTCAGACGATGGTGGTGCTTTGAACTACGAAGCAGATATGCGTAAGAAATCACCGACGTTCGAATGCGTTAAGTGTCATGTTACGTTTGGAAAATTACCGATACCCGATTCACACACGAAAGCGATCTCGGCTGCTGCAGGGAAATAAAAATGGCAAGGAATCTCAAAAGCCCGGTGACCAAGTCAATTACTAAACGATTGCAGATCGTAGTGCTAGTGCTTGGCTGCGTCGCGTTTGGCTATGCTTTCACCATGCTTCCGGAGCCTGCTCTGATCGCCGAACCAGCCGCGGCCGAGTCAGATATTGCAGAGACCTCTGAAGCAGAGCCACAGATCGACTATTCGAGATTTACGCATTCAAATAACGCTCATACGCAGTTGCCTTGCCTTCTTTGCCACCAACGGGATGATAATTCATCGCGGTTAAAACTCCCGGGAAAGTCCGATCATCTTCCATGTGCGGGTTGCCATGTCGCCCAATTCGCGGACTCGTCGAGCAAGATGTGCACGATCTGCCACACTAATCCGCAAACAGGAGCAATGAAGGGCTTTCCGGCTATTCGGAGCTTCAACATTAAATTTACGCATAGTCGGCATACGCGGCAAACAAATTGTGCAACCTGCCATAAACCGACTGCCCGCGGTGCAGCATTGTCCGTTCCGAAAGGATCGTCCGCCCACACTACCTGTTTTCAATGCCACACACAGCGTACTCCGATAGGATCGTGCGACACATGCCACTCGCCGGGCCGTCCAGTTAGGGGTTCCGAATGGGCGAAGGCATTCAGCCTCAATTTCAGTCACCGGGAACATTCCGGTAAAGGTAATACGAATTGTGCGACCTGTCACACGGTTCTAGCTGGTGGGGCCCGGGGACGACAGGTTACGTCGCCTGTGGCCGCGATGCACTTTCCTCCGGGACGCGGCATGAACTGTGCTTCGTGTCATAACACTAAGCGAGCGTTCGGCCCGCCGGATTTTGCCAGCTGTAAACGCTGCCATGAAGGCAAGAATTTTAAGTACTAACGAGCCACCGCGGGAAAATTCGCACTGATGGTGCGGATAACAACCTAAGGCATGATTTTCCAACAATTTCGCTGGGCACTTCGTGAGTAAAATCGAGCGTTCGGGGCTGGTGCAGTATGGCACACCGCTTGCCATAGTTATGAGCAAGAGCACGCGAATCATGATTCGGTTGGGCTCGAATTTACTCAAGGAGTTGAACATGAGAACTAGTTGGATAAAATTGACCGCAATCATTTTTTTTGCAGTACCTGTCCTTTTATTGATGAACTTTAAGGTAACGCCGACCAAGGTGGCAGCAAGTACAGTCGATGATGCTGCAACCGTTTACAAAGCAAAATGCGCGGCCTGCCACACGCCGAAAGCGGATAAGTTCTATGACCCAGCAAAGCCTGAAGCCGAACACGTCCAGGTGATCCTGAAAGGGAAGAAAGGCGAGAAGCCACCCTATATGCCGGGTTACGAAGCCAAAGGCATGACAGAAGATGAAGCCAAGGGATTGGCTGCTTATATGAAAGGCTTAAAGACGCCTTAGCAAAACGACGAACTGATCTTCTGTTTATTGCCTCTTGAGCCCGGGCCGCCCGACCAACAATTCGCAGGGTCCCAACCGGGGAGCGAATTTTGATCGAGCGGCCTTTGGCTTGTTTGGTTGAAAGGATTTCGAAAGCCTAGTAAATGGACATCTTATGAACAATGAAGACAAAAACAAGGACGACTTCCCGAATAAGGTAAGTCCCCAAATGCGTCCGCCTAGTTTGCTCCGAAACTACGTCAGCTTTGTAGGGATGGCAATTGTCCTGGCGGCGGTCACGAGCGATCTGCTGCTATTCTTCATTGAGATCACTGCGTCGAGCGAGAATGCCTATATCGGTATCCTCACCTACATCATTATGCCGTCCATCATGATGTTCGGCATTTTTGTCGCGATCATCGGCATGATTATGGAACGTCGACGGAGAAGAAAACGAGCTCCGGACGATGTTCTCGCCTATCCGATGCTCGACCTCAACAACCCCCACACGAGACGCACTTTTATGGTGTTCATGGTGGGTACCTTGGTATTCATCTCGGTTAGTGCATTCGGCAGTTACAAAGCGTTCGAATACTCGGAATCAGTCGTTTTTTGCGGTGAAACATGCCATACGGTAATGAAACCCGAGTTCATGGCCTACAAGGCGGGTGCCCACGCAAGGGTTCGCTGTGTGGATTGTCACGTCGGGTCCGGGGCTGATTGGTATGTTCGTTCGAAGCTGTCCGGTGCTTACCAGTTGTATTCGGTTAGCTTTAATAAGTATTCGCGACCGATTACAACGCCGGTTCACAATCTGCGACCTGCACCTGAGACCTGCGAACAATGCCACTGGCCCGAGAAGTTCTTCGGTGCCCAGATGAAGGTCTTCAACCGTTACGGAAACGACGAGGAGAATTCTCTTCACCAGACCAAAATGCTTCTCAATGTGGGCGGTGGCAGCACGGCCGCAGGCCAGGTCACGGGCATTCACTGGCACATGAACATCGCAAACGAGGTCACCTATATAAATACTGACGAGCAGCGTCAGGTGATCCCGTGGGTCAGCATCAAGGATCGGGAGGGAAATGTCACCGAGTATTACGATCGCAACAACCCGCTTCCGCAGGATAAGATCACCACCGCAGCAAAGCGAAAGATGGATTGCGTCGACTGCCATAACCGTCCCGCACATACTTATCTGCCGCCTGATGTTGCCGTCGACACAGCTCTTGCGGCTGGCGGCTTAGACCCAACACTTCCTTTCATTAAGCGTCAGGCCGTGGCTGCCCTGACCGGCAAATATGAGACGACACCCGAAGCTCTGAACGCGATCGATGCATCAATTTCCGATTTCTATCGCACGAACTACAAGGATCTGCATGCTAAACGGGAAGGAGACATCAAAAAGACGGTTGCTGAGCTCCAACGGATCTTCCAGAACTACTTCTTCCCGGAAATGAAGACCGACTGGCAGACGCATCCGAACAATGCCGGCCATATGGTCTCGCAGGGCTGCTTCCGCTGTCATGACGGCCAGCACGTCAGCAAAACGGGGAAGGTTATCACGAATGACTGTAACGTATGCCATACGGTCATCTATGATTCAAAAGCTGCGCCGGCGCAGAACACGCAAACCGGGCCATTCAAGCATCCGGTAGACCTCGGCTCACTCGCCGATCGTAGCTGTACGTCGTGTCACAAACCCGACCAGCCGTTTAAGCATCCGCTCAATCTAGGTGATATCTCGATGTTTCAATGTGCCGCCTGTCATAAGAAGTAGTTGATGGGTTAGATGATCGACTCAGTAGAAAGAGGCTTACCCAGGCCTCTTTCTTGCTTTCGTAAGGAGGATTTGTATTGATACCGGAGAGTAGGCCGAACACGCTCGGAATACCATTACCCGGCCTAGCTTCCCAGCAACGCACGGGTTTCCGTTGCTGCCCCCGGCCTGTTTCCGCTTGAATAGCCAAGGCATCTATGTAGGAATGTTGAATGGCCACCGCTAGTGAAGCGGCAACTCGCGCACCGGCAACACTTTCTTAGCGATCCACAAATTCAAAGAGGCCGCCTTTCGGGCGGCCTCTTTTGGTTTACTTACGAGTACCTCTATGTCTAGTGCCGCGATAAGAGCGTCCAAAAGATCGCGATGACCATGATCAAGCCCGAGATATAAGCCGCGAATCCAAATACCTTGGAGGCGATCTTGGCAAATCTCGAAGGCGGATCTGCCAGCACGCTATCGAGGTTGCCTTCAGCGACGAGACGGTCGTATTCGACTGAGCGTTCTTCCTTAAATCTGGAGAGCGTCATTTTGCCGGTAAAGATCACCGTGTCCATCGGGAAGTTCTCGGGCCGCAGGTGATTGTGGAAGAAGTGAAAAGCAAAAATGAAGGCTGTCGCAAGCAGTGCCTCTTCGCCATGAATGATCATTGCGAGATTTAGAACTACGCCAGGCAGGTACTCAGTGACAAGGGTAGGGAACCATAGCATCAAACCTGAAAGCCCGATGACAGGAACGCCCCAAAACACCGCAAAATAGTCGAATTTCTCCCAGTAGGTCCATCGATCCAGCTTCGGACGCGGCCCGAGATAGAAGAACCAGCGAAACATATTTATCACGTCCCAAAGGTCCTGCACCCGCGGAACCATCGAATCAGGCCCGTATAGTATGGAATATTTGCGTTCCAGGACCGCTTTTCGGAACACGTATATGATGTGGATCAGGGCATAGATCAGTGTGATGACAGCGCAGATGCGATGTATGACCCGCGTTACTCCCAGTCCGCCGCCCATTTGTTCCAGAGCTCGCCCCCAACTGGTGTAGTAATACATCAGCGGCAAGCCCGTCGCCGCCAACAGGATGAAACTAATGACGATAAGGATGTGCGTATATCGATGTACTTTTGCAAAGCGAACGACGTATATATCGTCGTCCGGAGATTTTTCATGTTTCTCACTAACGTAAGCAACTATCGAACGCTGGATCCAGAGAAGTGTGTGAATTCCAAAAAAGCTGAAAACTCCGATCAGCAGCCACTCCATAAAATGGCTGACGTAATATACCAATGCGGATTTTTCCGGATCGTTCGGTTCAGGGTGCGGGCTATACATCACGAAATTTGCATTCACGTTTGTATGGCACGTCGAGCAAGTTTGGATCAGATTATCTTTATGAACCGAAGACAGCGGGTTGCTAGCGGGCAAATTCTTGTGCGGCGTATGACAATCGGCACATGTTGCCGCAAGCTTGAAAGCGAGTGCAGTAGCCTGGCCGTGGAAAGTATCACGATAACTTGGAGCCTGCTTGGTGTGGCAATTACTACAGTTATTGACCATCTGCATGTTGAAATCACGCAGACTCAACGGTGCCTGAAGGTGCGAGACCGCTGTATGGCACGAGGTACACGTCGGAGCCTTCAGATTTCCCGCCTTCATCGCCTGGCCGTGGCTACTTAGGTCATAGTCAGCAACGTTTTGGGAGTGGCACTTGGCGCACATCAATTCCGCATTGGCTCGATTCATCGTGGAGCTAGATTCCTTGACGGGCAAGATACTGTGCGAACCGTGACAGTCGGCACAGGACGCAGGCTTTGTTTGGCCGCTATCGCGACGGGCTCCGTGAATACTCAAGTGAAAAGACTGGGCAGCGGCCTCGTGACAACCGCCACAAGTCTTAGCCATATTGGCTCGGTTTACGGTCGATCGCGGATCCTCAGCAGGCAGAACGGTGGTCATATCACCGTTTACCGCATGGCAGTTTACACAGCTCGGGGCTGGCTTTCCGTTTGCTCCGCTCTTTGCATGAATACTATTCTCGAGTGCTCCGTGCGAATCCTTGTGGAATTGCACCCCGGCCATAAACGGGAGCGTCTTGCCGGCACCGTGACAGCCGCTGCAGTCTAAATTTACGTTGGTGGGGAATTGTCCTTGCTGTTGGTTTGCGGAAAGATAGGGCTGCTCAGGATTCTGAGCCTGTGTTTCAAGGGTACGGAACGAGTAGAACGTCACCCAGCCAAAAACGAAGCAAACTAGAACCGCAACTTTAAGGTAAGAGCCCATTGGTGTAAATGAAGGTATTTTCAAGAGTATACTCGCTTTTCACTTTCCGTAAATGGAAGTTCTAAGATTTTCTTATTGGAGCCCTTGAAATCTGAAGATCGAGGGCAGTGGGAGCTATTCGCCGAAGACTCTCTTTGACAAACCGCTACCAGAAACAACTCGGAGCAGGGTATTACCATTGATAGAGACCAACATGGTAAAGCCTGCTCCGAATGTCATGTAACACATTTCCTTGAAATGCCGGAATGCCCGGATCTAGCGGTCAGCTGCCCGGCCGCCAAAGTAAAACCTCAACGAGGTATAGGGCAAATGAGCCTTATAATTCTGGTTAGGTGTCTGAACGTCCTCATAATTATAATATTGGTAGCCAATATTCCAGTCGACGTTTCTTGTGAGCCTGATCGCTGCCCGCACCTCGGGTGTGTTAAAGGTCATCGGGTAGGAGGCTAGTATATTGGGCGAGTTGCTCGGTGGGGGAGAAATGCGATCGCCTTGTCCATCGTCGGTATTAGCCCGATAAGTTGCAAAGAAAGAGACTCGTCGATGCGGTTTGGCAGAAACTTCGACAAACGCATAATTGTCCCTGACATAGAACTCACTTGAGCCTAGGGTGCGAATACCACTGGATGGAACGAGTCCGATCCATGTATAGATCGGGGTCTTGGCTGTTAGATTTCGCTTTGTATATCCACCAGAAACACGGAATTTATCATTCGGATTCCACTCAACGTCGCCACTAAACGTCCGGGTTTGCACATCGGTGCCAAATGGAAGTCCGGGGTTGTCCAGCGTAACTGAGGGGTTAGTATTGTCCTTCGTCATTCCCGAGACGTTTACGGTCACCGTCTTGTACGACCAGCGGCTACGAACTCTGAAGTTCGTAAAATCATAGTTCTCGACTCGAGTGAAAACATTGTCGGACGTTCCGTGTTCGACATCGCCAAAAATGACCCAGCCTTTGGTTGGCTTCAATTTGAAACCTGCTAGGAAAGTGTTCGTGCTATTTTCTTCGTGTTCACCAATGATCGCGGAACTGACCGAAGGCGTCGGCGAAACGCTTGGTGCCGGGACGATAATATTGGTCGTGGTCGAACCTTCACGTCCGTACACATTTATTTCACGCCTGGTGTGCCGCCATCCCGCGTGCACTGAGAACCTATTGCCGAACTGATAGTCCGCCTCGAGAAGATTCGAAAGGCGATCAAAGTCATTTACCCGATACGCATAAGAGCTAATGGTTCGGTAGGTTGCGGTGGTGTTAGCAGCGTTGCGGAAATTAAACTTCTCAAGCAGATCCTCGCCACCGTTTACAGTAAAGCGGTCATACAACGTCGTATTCGATATTCGGAAATCATCGGTGATGCGGTAGGTGAATCCGATGTCAAATCGTGACTGCGGCCGCTTCGCCTTACTATTGATGGTAAATTGATCCAAGTCCACGAAATTGTTTTGATTATCGCGGGATGCCGTGAAGGTTTCAACGATATTCGACTCCGATCGGGTGCTGGTGTAAATTGCCCGTCCCGTGACGTCAAATTTCTTCGCAAAGGTTCGGTTGAAATAGAACTGCGAAAAATTCGTGATGCCCTCGGTAGGGAAAACCTTGCTAAATGCACCGTACACGGTGGTGTCAGCGGTATTGTTACCTGGATGAGGACCACCCAATAAATAGCTTGATCCATCGTTAAACCGTCGGAAGCCATGGTTCAATCCCCAATTGAATCCCGCGAGTTTGCCTTCCAATCCGATACGAAAGTCCCTAGATGTGTATTTAGTTGTGTTCGGAACCGGAAAGTCGTCGCGGTAACCGCGTGCTGTCCATAAACCATCCCCGTCGGTCTCGCCAAACGAACCGCCTAAAGTTAGTCTCAACTTCTCATTTTGCGGAAAGAGAGAGAAATCAATATCGGTCAGGTCATGCTTAAGATTCTGGGTATGTTGGCTCGCTCCGTTGATCGCAACGAAATTCGAGAGATTATTGAAGTAGTTGAAACGTCGAGTGCTTACGTTAAGTTTGTAGAATCCGACTTTTTCCATATTCAAACGGAAGTAGCCGGTCGGATCAGAACCCCAACCCGAATTCATGATAAGAAGGGAATCGAACCAACGCCCGTTCTCTTTCTGCATGAAGAGATTCGAATCGAAGAATCGGAACCCGTCTTCGTAGTTCAGATCGCTCTTATACTTGTTCTCATTTCCGTCGACCGATCGCCAGCGCCAGCCCATTTCGGCCGTAGCCGCTACGGTGTAGCCGTTATATGTTTGTTCCGGCGTCGAGGACGGTTCGGTCTGCGCGATAGATATACCTGCACATATCAGGACGGCAACTGCCGAAGTGAACGAGAGGATCGCGGTTAAGGCTCGTCTTGAATTAGCTTTGTGTCTAAACATTTTTCCTCCTGTCCATCATTATCTAAAGAAGTATTTGCTTGCATTCGAACCGTGAATTCGAGCATGGCAGATAGTGCAATTCAGATAACGCGTCGTCGTCTGATTGTGCGGTGCCTGCGGTGCTCCCGGGTCGGCATTTGAAATCGAGCTATGGCATTCCATACAAAGCTGCCTGACGGTACTACGATTCAGCATCTTTGGATTGCTTGATCCGTGCGGGGAATGGCAGGAGGCACAGCCCTCGGTCTTGAGCGGAGCATGCTCAAACGCGAATGGACCTTGCTTGTCGTTGTGGCATTTAATACAAGCGGTGTCCGATCCGACTGCGAGCTTGGTTTGCTTCGATTCAAAACCGCCATGAGCGTTATGACAGTCGCTGCACTTCATGGCCCCTTCCAGCACCTTGTGCTTGAAGGGCTTGCTGAATTGAGCTTTTGTCTCAGTGTGGCATCCCATGCACAGCTGCGGTTCGCTTTGCTTCAGCATCGCAACATCGGCGACTCCAGGGTTTTGGTGGCTAGTCTCGCCTATGAATGTAATGGAGTCGGGCCGTGCATTTTTCAGTGGTGAACCGTGCGAAGTATGGCAATCCGTACACCCAACATCATTTCGAAAATGCTCGCCGCGGCGGAAATTGTTATGGCTTTCCTTGCCTGAGTGGCACGTCATGCAGGTCTCCGAGATCTGCTTCGAATTCATGTTCGCGAACGAAACGATCTTCGTCTTATCACCGGCTCCCTCTATGTGCTGTTTGCCGGGGCCATGGCAGGATTCGCAACCTTGGGTTTTGTTTTTCCAAGCGGCTACGTCCTTAAGTTTGGCGTGCTTGGTGCTCTTGAATTTTTTGAATTGATCTTCGTGACATGCCATGCACGAATCACTACCGACGTAATCGTCCGGGCTTGCGTTAGCTATCAACTCGGGAATCGGGGCTGAGCCTTCGACAGGGTCACCGAGAGCGGTTGAAAAGGTCAATGAAACGACCCAAGCAAGCACAAGAATGCTGAACATTGTGAGCATTCCTACTTTAAGAATTTTGTTTGAAGCCATGAGTTTGCCTCCGTATTTGATCGAATAGTTTCTATTCGCGTTTTAAGCGTATCCGACGACCGGAATCAGTTCTGTGAGCAGTGTCACAAATAGAATAAAAAGATCGAGAAAGTTGACCTTCAATCACGAGTTCGACCTCGGATCTCGCTTACAGTTGGGCTCGCCGCCCTTCGGATCCACCGATCGCGGCTTTTAACCGTTGGCGGTCGTGTATAACGAGATCCGAACCCTTGAGGGTGACGAGGTCAGATTCACGAAAATACCGCAGAGCACGGGTTACCGTTTCGCGAGAAGCACCTATCATTTCCGCCAGTTCCTCATGGGTGAAATTGTTCTTGATACGAACCCGTCCGCTGACCCCGCTGCCATTTCCTGTCCACGCGAGGAATAGCTTTGCGAGTTTGTCCGCGGCAGAATCTGAAAGGCCGAGTGAACATATCTGGTCATAGGCGGTCTGATAGTTGCGACCTAATTGCTTCGCCGCGTTCAGGCACGCCTCCGGATTTGTCTTCAGGAATCGTAGAAGGTCCGAGGTCGTTATGTAATTAACGTGGCACTGTTCCAGAACCTCGGCGGTTGTTTCATGCTCGATCCCATTCAGAGCCGAACTCAGACCGAGAATATCACCGGCCTCGGCGATCCGGAGGATCATGACACGGCCGGTTTGAGAACAGGTCGACAATTTGACCTTGCCCTTACAAAGCACAAAGACCCCCAAGGTGGGCTGGCCTTCGACGAAAAGCTTTGCCCCTTTTGGATATATTTTGGGGATCTTGATCTGTTCGAATCGTTGCAGCTCAGAATTCGGGAGGCGACAAAACGAAGTATCCTCCTGCTCCTCGCAGTTCTGGCATTTATGCTGAACGCGTATTTCGCCACCGTCTCTCATATATAGTTCCTACCCCTTTCAAGGGCAATTTACATTCCGCAGTTGATTCTCGGATAAGTGTTGAAAACACAAGTCTTAGCTTTGATAGCTTTGATCATAACGGCAGGAAACGTGACTAATTGACAATCGAACTGCGAATAATTCCGCGGCATCGCCGCTCAATCTGTATTGGCGACCTCGAAACGAAGGACCGTGGTCCTTCCGTTTGAATCGGTTATGTCAATACCATCCTCATCGCCCGATCGGCTAAGGATGAATTTTATTTGCTGCGGCTCGCTTACAACGTGCTGCATCTCGCCGATAAGTATCTGGATAGGCACCCTGTCAGTCGATGGATCAATATCAACGCCAATGAAGACCAAGCCGCTTTCGATCCAATAATCGATCACACTGTCGCCATTGCGCTCGAAAACTCCGAGACGTGTCGGCCGACCACGATTTTGTTCGGTAAAGAACTGGAGGAATTTAGACCATTCGCCGTGACTTTTTGGAGCATTCATCTTAAGCACCTCCTTGACTGTCATCAATTACGGACGAGAGCTTTTCTTCGAAGAGCTTTGCGGAAACGGTAAGGAAATCGTATGCGGTGACGAGCCCGATCAGACGGTCATCCTTTATCACTGGCAGACACCCGATATTTCGGTCCCGCATCAGTTTCAGTGCATCCAATGTTGGTGTATTTGGAGCGATCGTGACAAGGTCGGTTTTCATGATGTCGCGGATGATGATCGGCTTGCCATCAGCCAATTTGCCCGATGCGAAGAGTTCTATCAGATCCCGATGCGAGACAATACCAATAAGGTGCCCGCCGTCATCCTCGACCGGTACATGCCGGACGTGGCGCCAGTGCATCAGGCTCGCGGCAAGATCCAGAATATCTTCAGGCCGAACCGTAAACAGGTCTATCGCCATGAACTGCTCGACCGTCTTGTAATTGTCGATCCAATCCGACTGGGCCGGTATCTCCGCGAGCGGCCATTCGTGGATCGGTTCTCCACTTTCCTGGTGCTTTTTCATAGCTGCTGTCAGCGAACGCATCTTCACGTTCGGCTTTGCGGTTTTGTCCATCGCAGCCAACGAATTGATCATCCAACACGAGCCGGATTTTTCGCTACTCACCCTGAGTTGGATTATCTCGAGTAGCCTTTCGATATCATTTTCGTTGACGCCGGCTTTGCGGAGGCCTTCATGCGCTCGCGGCAGGAATTCCTCAATGATCAAGGGGCCAATACGGCGGCTCTTGCCGTCAAGTCCTCGAATCTGGCCGCCAAGACCGTAGCGTCCCGCATTAAAGAAATTGTTCTTTGCGTCATCAAATGAGATCAGCTTTGTGACGTCGCCGAACTCGTCGGGTAGAGAATTCATAAGGCCAAGAAAGAACGCCGCGTTCGCCATCTCGTCGGCGACCGAAGGCCCGGCGGGCAGATATCTCGCCTCGATCCTGATACCCGGTTTTCCATTTAGAATTCCGTAACACGGACGGTTCCAACGCCAGATCGTTCCATTGTGCAGACGCCACGCGGACAGTTTTGGAACGCCGCCGGCAGCGAGAACGTCGAGGGAATTTTCCTCAATTGCCTGAGTGAGTAATATTCGGAATCGAACGGCGTCTTCGCGGAGGACCTCAATGATCGAATTATCGACCCAACGGTCGCCAAAATTCACTCTTGGCGGTTGATTTCTTTCTTTATGAACTGTCGACCGCGTATCGATCGCAAGTTGGAAAAGGGCCAGCCTGGTCTCGTGCCATAAGCGGTGATTAAGCAACAGCGGAGAATTTACTGCCGATGCCAAAACCGGTGCGGCGATCGCCTGTGCCCAATTGTATTGGCTAACAAAATCACGTGCCCCAGTCTGCAAGTGTATCTGAAAACTAGTGTTGCAAAATTCGATGAATGTGTCTTGAAGAGTTAGCTGCAGCTCATCGAGCCCTTTGATCTGGATGACGCGGTTTTCTCCGTGCAGTTTTGTCACGACCCGGTCGATCTCGTGGTATCGCGGATTAGCCGTCATGTTGTCGTGGGTAAGATCCGATAGCTGTATCGTCGGGAGAATGCCAGCTAAAACGACGCCGGAATTGAATTTGGCCGCGGCATTTTTCACAATGTCGATGACCTCGTTTAACTCGGCCTCCATCAGCGACAGACAATCGCCCGAGAATTCACGCGGTGTCAAATTAGCTTCGAGATTGAATTTCCCGATCTCTGTGGTCAGTCGCCCATCCTTGGCCTCTTCCATCAGCTCGCTGACGATCGGGGCAGGACGCATCGCCGAATCCACGAGAAACATCTCTTGTTCAGCACCGATCCGCTGCACATCTTCCTCGAACATACCCGAATCGAGCATGGTCTCGAATGCGTGCAGATCATTCAGCACGCCGAGCGTGAATAAACGCATTTGCGAATCATCGTATTCGGTTGTGACTCTCTTATCACCCATTTGCTTCGCCCTTCCATTTGAATGGACCGGTCGTGTCGTGCTTCCTGCGGCTGACTGTTAGTTTGTTGCCGTCCCAGCGGCGGCGACGAAAACCTAACAAGTGGAACACCTGCAAGGGAAACAGCCGAGCTACGGCGGTGTTTACGTTTAAGGTCGATGGATCGCCGGGCACGCGGCTAACACCCGGTAGGATGTGGATCATTTTCTGGATCCCAAGCCTGCGAAGAAGGCCCGAGAGCCATAGCCAAAATGGCGATATCTCACGGCCGATGAAGAAACCATCCTCGCCAAGAGTCTGGTACAAAGGCATCATGATGACTCCTGATTCAGTTGCTGTGACTGGTCCCGACTTATCATTGCCCAGTAGATCGCCTCGATGTATTGGGTCGAAATTCTTAAAGCCGGGCTGCATTCTGAAGGAGTCGTTGTTAGAAATCGCATGGCGAATCCGGATCTCGAAAATGTGTGAATCGTATTCGCCAGTCGCCAGGTGTTCTCGATATTTGTCAAGATCGGGAATCGCAGACGCGCCAATGATCCCGGCATTAAACATCGCCAGCCAGACCATCGCCTTATGGTTCTCGACTGTTCTATCCGACTCGTGTTGCCCGCCCTCGAAACCGAGCGTTACGGCACCCGCATTATTAAGGTATTCGAGCATAGTGCCTTCTAGTTGTTCCTCTATGCCGAGGAGGATGGTTACGGGGAATTTCTGGGCGAATGCTCGGTTTCGCAGTGTGTCGCCAACCGTTGCGAAATGCAGCCCGTCGGCCGATGTTGAATGAAGATCAAGTACAAAGACCTCATCCATCGCGGTTATGAGAATGCCGTCCAGTTGTTGCACGATCTCGGCGAGTTCAATGTCCTCAGATAAATTCGCGGAAGATCCCGACATATTCCCGGGTGTCCAGTGTCTGTTAAGATCAGCGTCGACAAACCTGACGCCTCTCGACAGTGCTCGGGTATTCCCGGCTAGGAAATAAACACGGCCTTTCAGCGAATCTTGAATAGTAGCCACGTTTTCAGCCATCTCGGAAAGTGCCACCGCCCCGGCGGACTCATTTCCATGTAGACTGCCGACAACGATCAATGTGGGCCCGGCCGGATCGCCGGAAAAAGCTGCGATCAGGTGCTCTCCATCGCAGAATCTGCCATTGCTAGGTGTTCTATTCTCGGTCATATTTCTGATCCTATGAGTTGTTGCTAGCATCATTAAATTAGGAACAGCAATAGCCGTTCCGCCAACGATTGGCGAAAAATTCAGTGTTTGATTGAGCGGCCCAGAGCCAGGCTTTGGTTTTGTTGGGAAATTTAATATGGAGTGCGAAAAATCACGCACTTGCTTCGGGCAGACAGGTAACGCCGCGAAATTGATCCGGACTATAAGGTTAAGTGGTTAGCTGTTGGATCTGACAAAGATAGGCCGGAGTAGCCACCAGATAACGCCGTGGGTGACGTAGATCGCGGCAATACCGAGCAGGGCGTATTTCGAATAGAAGAAGAC
Organism: Acidobacteriota bacterium; assembly: GCA_016718135.1. Lineage (GTDB taxonomy): Bacteria > Acidobacteriota > Blastocatellia > Pyrinomonadales > Pyrinomonadaceae > OLB17. The sequence continues at coordinate 474,393 of JADKEF010000001.1, forward strand.
CGCCATTGCCATACCCGCAATGACTATGACGAGAAAGATGCCCTGACGACTGCCGCCGCTGGTTTTCATGCTTGTGTAGCGGATCGTGCTGACCATGAGGATCGAGAGGACAACGATCAACGCCATCAATGCGTAGCCGTAGTATTGTGCAGCGTTGTCCCCGTAAGAACTGAAGGGCGAGGGTGCAAAATGTACTAGAGCGGCGAGCAGACCCCCGGCCGGCGGTATCGGTAGACCCACGAAGGCCTTCTTATCCACTTTAGTGGCCCCTTCCGCGAGTTTTACCGGCCGAGTCGCCTGCAGGTTAAATCTTGCCAACCTAAACGCTCCGCACATCAGGTAGGCAAACAGTAAAAACACCCCGAGGTTGTGTCCCACGGTATTCTCGGCGAATGTTGGAGCGATCGCCCACGCATAGATCAAAGCCGTCGGGGCGATACCGAATGTCAGCACATCGGCGAGCGAATCAAATTGCACTCCGATCTCGGTAGCCGTGTGCGTGGCACGAGCAACGCGTCCGTCAACCGTATCGAAAAGGATCGCAAGCCCGATCGCGAGACCCGCAGAATTGAAGTATGTCGCTGCTAATGCCGGATCGGCTGCGGAAAGATCAAATCCACGAATTGACCAAAGCACCGCCAGGTAGCCCATCGCCACATTTGCGGCGGTGAACAAGGTCGGGATCACGTAGAGTCCTTTTTTGAGGCCACGGTGTGGCGGCTTTGTCTCAATTTCTGCCATCTGGTCAGTGGAGCTTAGCGATCACGGTTTCGCCACCTTTAACACGGTCTCCTACCTTAACCTGCAAATCGACACTCGACGGCATCGTGAGGTCGGTTCGCGAGCTAAATTTAATAAGGCCGAATTTCTGTCCGCGAGCTAGATTATCGCCCGTTTTTGGCCAGCAGACAATGCGGCGAGCGAGGATTCCGGCGATCTGTGTGCAGGTGACGGTAATTCCTACGCCCTCGATGAGCAGGGAATTGCGCTCGTTGACGAGACTTGCCTCGTCGTTCGTTGCGGGCATTTTGCGGCCCGGGATGTAGTCGATCTGTTTGATGATGCCAGTGATCGGCGAACGGTTGATGTGTACGTCGAGTGGCGAAAGAAAGACACTTACGAGCTTTGTATCGCCTTTCTCTTCTATTCGCGTCACGCGACCATCTGCTGCTGAAACGATCAGGCCCTCACCGGTCGGAACAGTGCGTTGTGGATCGCGGAAGAAGTACATCATGAACAACGCGACCGCCGCAAAGGCAACAACCAGTGGCCACCACCCCAACACGCCGAGCAATGCCGCCAGCACGACCGGTATTAATACAAACGGTATTCCTTCTCGAACCATAAGAGTTGTGGTCGGTGGCCAGACCAGGATCGGACGAACAGAAAAACAATGCTAAATACTAACACTGACTACCGACCACTGACCACCGGCCACTGATAAAGAAAAAGCCCGGCGTCATCGGACACCGGGCGAAGAGGAGGATCGTATGAAGAAACCTTAGCCTCTGACGGGAAAATCTTTTGCATAGCTGTATGCACACCAGGCGGCGATCAGATGGATAACCCACCCAAACAGACCCGCCGTGCCAATCCACGAAAACCCGGTCAAAACAAGCCAAATTATACCGATAATTATTCTACCGTTATATATCTGACCGATCCCCGGGATCAACAAACTTAATATGCCGGCTAACAAAGGTTCTCTCATCTTTAGCAAAAGTGCCTCCGTTTAGATGTACGTTCGATGAGCGAGTTTGTTTCAGAATTTTCGTTTGAACCCGTCCGCCATTTCAAGTATTCTGTTCAAACAAACAAGGAGATCAATAAATTATGGAACGCAAGACCGCAGACGATTACCCGCAGGAAGTGTTGGATCTTTTTCACGAATACCAGCACGGCGATATGGAACGCCGGACGTTTATGGCCAGCTTGGGCAAGTTCGCTGTTGGCGGGCTGACGGCGGTGGCGATCTTTGAGAGCCTACAGCCGAATTACGCTTGGGCTCAGACCGTTCCTAAGGACGACAAGGACATCAAGGTCGGCTACGAGACCGTCGATTCGCCAGCCGGTAACGGTACGATCAAAGGGTACCTTGCAAAACCTGCAAAGGGCAAAAAGTTCCAAGCCGTCCTGGTCATCCACGAAAATCGCGGTCTCAATCCATATATCGAAGACGTCGCTCGACGCCTCGCAAAGGCCGGTTACATTGCGTTCGCTCCTGATGGATTAACGTCAGTCGGTGGCTATCCGGGCGATGAGCAGAAAGGTGCCGCGGCGTTTCGCACGGTTGACGGCAAGAAGATGACCGAGGATTTCGTTACAGCTGCTCTATGGCTCAAGAAGCGTCCAGATAGCAAAGGCAAACTCGGAGCCGTCGGCTTCTGCTTCGGCGGCGGTATGGTCAACACGCTCGCATACCGCCTCGGCAAAGACCTCAACGCCGGTGTCCCATTCTACGGCCGCCAGGCACCCGTCGCCGAGGTGCCCAAGATCATGGCTCCGCTGATGTTCCAATACGCCGGAAATGACGCAGGCGTAAACGCCGGTATCGCCGCCTACGAAGCCGCCCTGACTGAGAATAAGAAAAAGTATGAGAGCTTCAAATACGAAGGCAAACAACACGGCTTCCACAACGACACCACCCCACGCTACGACGCCGAAGCCGCGAAACTAGCCTGGGAAAGGACGCTCGCTCATTTTAAGAAGCATCTTAAATGACCGGAAGGCGTCCAGACTCTTCACGTATAAAGGCTGTCCGAGACTTTCCGGGCAGCCTTTCTCGGTTTCACAGTTACACCGTTAAGACTCTCTTGCGGCTTTGCCGCGAACGCGCTGCGGCAATAGTAAAAGGGTCAGTTTGCGACATAGACTGAATTTAACGAGGTCGCTGCGGTGTAGGGGTTGGGGAACTCGATATTGTGGGCGGTGGCCGTGACGAAGACGGTGCGCAGGTGGGCTGCGAAGGCTTCGTCGGCCGGGTCATTTGACCAGAGGGCGAAAGTTCCCGTCGGCTTCAGTTGGGCCTTGATCGCGGTTAGGCCGCCCGTGGTGTAGAGCGATCCGTTTTCTGGATCGAGGTAGGGCTCGGGCGAATGATCGATGTCGAGTAGGACGGCGTCTAATTTTCTTGTCGGATCATCTGAGTCGAAGCCGGTGCGGGCGAGGGCGAAGAAATCGCCCTGGCGCAGCTCGCACCGCTCGTCCGCTGTCAGAGTCTCACCGTTTGGCACGAGGCCATTCTTATGCCAGTCGATCACGGGTTGGAAAAGATCGATGACGAGCAGACTTCTGACCGAATTATTTTTGAGGGCTTCGACGGCGGTGTAGCCGAGGCCGAGGCCGCCGATGACGACGTCTAGTTCACCTGTGAGAGGAGCAAGGCCGAGCGTTGCGAGCTGGCGTTCACTCTCAGTGAAGAGACTCGACATCAGGTACACGTCGCCGAGCTTGACCTCGTAAATGAGTTCGTTGTTTAAGAGCGGTTCAGGGCGTCGGCGAAGCGTCAACTCGCCGAGGGGTGTCATTTCGTAGCCAAGTTCCTCGATTCTCACGATATTGTTTCCTATCTATTGACGTTGGTAGTTTAGCATTATAGGTAGTGTTTGGACATTCAGCGTGGTCTTGGCTCAGGGCGGATGCGGCATGCTATTTTAGATACGAGAGGTTCCATTTTGTCTAGCTTGGCTTGGTTGATCGTCGTCATTATGTTGCTGACGTTACTTGGCAGTGGGACTTTGTTTGTCGTGACGGTCAAGTACTATTGGGGCGTGCGTGGAGCTCCCGCCTTTGACCGGCGAAGAGCGACGCCTACAGCATGAAGAGGAACTGCGGCTCCGGGCGAAGCAGATCGAGTGGGCGGAGAAGAACCCGGTGAAGCCTCGCAATCCTGACTTCTGGGACAATCGAAAAGCTAAATGATCTTAGTGCCCGGACACGGCGTGAAGTAAATAACTGGTTCCAAAGAAAAGAGCGACCCCGGCGAAGACAGCGAGCGATGCCCAGATGCTAGGGCCACCGTGGTGATTGACCTCCGGGATGAGGTCACTTGCGGCGACGTAAAGTGTCACGCCACCCGCCACGGGCAATGCGTAAGCTGTGACGGATGAGAAGTTGTTGCCGATCACGTAGAAGACAATCACGCCGAGAAACGTTGTGACGCCCATCAGCGTGGTAGCTAACATCACCTGGCGACGACCTTTTCCCGCTGCGAGCACCATCGATCCGATCGTGAATCCCTCGGGAAATTTGTGCAATAGAACTGCAATAAATACTAGAAGGCCGGCTTTCGCATCTATTGTCGCCGCCGCTGCAATCGTGACACCGTCAAAAAAAGTGTGGACAAGCAAACCGCCAACCGCCGTATAGGCCGATCTCGGCGTGATGAGCTCGTGCGAATGTTCGTCGTCGTCGCAGTGCATTTCTTCGCCCAGATGAAAGTGCGGGGCGATGGTGTGTTCGACAAACTGGGTCAGTAGGTAGCCACCGAGCAGAAGAGCCATCGGTAACGCGAGATTCTCGCCTTCGCCTGAAGCGTCGGGATCGATCTTCTGCCACAGCGTGATCGTCTTGGGTAAGATCTCGAAAAGGGTCACCGCGAGCATAAACCCCGCTCCGAGGGCGAGCAGGTAGCGGAGCACCTTGCGGTAGCTATCATGAAGGCTGGACGGAAAGAGGACTAGCCCGCCGAGCACATTTGCCACTCCGGCGATCAATCCGAACACTAATAATTGAAAAAAAATCCCGTCCATCCTTAGATCTGCGACCGCTCTATCCTATATCAGGGGTCCGCAAATGAGCAAAATTCGGTTGGAAATAGTTGATTCATAAGGGCTAGATATTAAGCGGATGTATAAAGTTAGCCTGCTCATTTTAATGCTTGACACAGCCCTAAAAACGGGCGTATTATTCATTTGTAACAGTAATAAGCCCAAATGATCTTTCGGGCATCAAGCGAATCCTATAATAAGTGTTTAGTTTCTTAAGCGCCCGTAACAGGGATGCAAGAGCTTTCTTCCGCTCTTTGAATATGCTGGATATCGACGCGGAAAAGGTCCACACGCCCGTGCTGCTGAGCGAGACGCTCGAGCTGCTTGAACCGCAACGCGGCGGGATCTTTGTCGACGCGACTCTAGGGCTTGGAGGGCACAGCGATACGATATTGGCCGCCTCATCGGAAACGCGGCTTATTGGGATCGATCAGGACGCGACTGCTCTGAAGATGGCCGGCGAGAGGTTGGCAACGTTCGGTAAGAGGGCGACGCTAGTCCATTCGAATTTCTCGGCGATACGGGAAGTTGTTGACAATAAAGAGGTTGATGGAATTCTTGCTGACCTTGGTGTTTCGTCGCTCCAACTTGACAGCGAGACTCGGGGATTTAGCTTTCGGTTTGACGCCCCGCTTGATATGCGGATGAACCCGGATTCGGGCGATGAGACAGCAGCGGAACTTTTGAAACGACTTTCTCAGGACGAGATCGCGAACATCATTTATCAATACGGCGAAGAGCGACATTCGCGACGGATCGCACGACGGATCATTGAAAGACGGGATCGTGGCGAACCGGTTGAAACGACATTTGAGCTCGCTGATCTGGTAAGAAGGTCAGTGCCTCATCGGCCAAAGGACAGGATCAATCCCGCGACGCGGACCTTTCAGGCACTTAGGATCGCGGTCAACGATGAGCTCGGGATCATCGCAAAATTTATCGACGACTCGGTTAACCTATTGAAAACGAATGGCGTACTCGCGATCATCACTTTCCACTCGTTGGAAGATCGCATTGTGAAGCAGACGTTCCAGAGACTTTCGGGCAAATGTTCATGCCCACCGCGAATGCCGGTGTGCCAGTGTGGAGCGGTTAAGAAAGTCGACATATTGACGAAAAAACCGGTGATCGCTACCGAGACAGAGCAACACGAAAATCCACGATCGCGGAGTGCCAAGCTCAGAGCGTGCAGGAAGATTTAGCCTGAATTCAAAGCCCCTGGAGGAAGATATGAACAAGCGAGAAAGAGTTGTCGGCGAGAGCCGTATCAAGGTTCGAAATGCGGACGAGACGCCAAAGCGTTGGCGAACATATCTTCTGATGGGCGTTTGTCTCACCTTGCTCGTTAGCGGATTCTTCTTCGCCGGACGCCAGCATTTCTCGTCGATGGATTACGGGATGAAGAACTCGAAGCTCCGCAACGAGATCATCAAACTTGAAGCCGAGAAACTCCGTCTCGTTCATACCCGTGAAGTCGCACTCTCGCCCGGCGAGATCCGCAAGGCCGCAAAGAAAGCCGGTATCATTGGCACGTCTGATAGTACGCCCGTTGCCCAGATCGCCTCGATGACGAAGGAGAAAGCTGCTCCGGTAGCTCCGAATGCCTCGTCAGACTCGAAACCTCTTATCATTAAGACCGCCGTAGTTGCACCCGCAAAGTCCGACGTTCAGACCGCTGTTTTGAAGACCGAAAAGCCTGCTCGCTTCGTCAAGAAGACGACGATCGCGGCGGAATAGTGTTTGTTTGCGTAGGTTTGCGATAGAGAGGCGGGCAGAATGAGGCATCAGGTAAGATCAAAAAGAAATAACTCGCGACAGGTGGCCTTCACGAGATTCATGTTCGTGGTGGCCTTTTTTGTCCTTTGGTTGGGCGGCATCAGCGTTCGGCTGGTGCATCTTCAGGTCAATCAGCACGGGTGGTTAAAAGAGCGTGCTGTCGGGGTACGACAAAACATAAAGCAGACGAGAATGCTTCGCGGCACGATCTATGATCGCAACGAACGAGCTCTTGCAATGAGCCTGCCGGTGAAGACCCTTTATGCCGATCCGAAGGAGATCGAGGATATCGATGCAGCGGCCAAAAATATTGCGACTGCCTTGAGACTCGATTCAAAACAACTGGTCGCATTGCTTACACAGGCTAAAGCGGAGAATAAACGATACGTTCCGCTGGTCAGGAAGGTAGAGGATGACCTCGCCCAACAGATAAACAAGGCTCTCGACGATCCAAAGGTCAAGAAGGCGGATTCACCCAATTTTTACGGCCTTCACTGGCGTGACGAACAGCGTCGTAGCTACCCGTACGAGTCACTGGCCGCTCACATTGTGGGATTTGCGGATGCAAATGACAACGGAAAAGCTGGCATCGAGCAGTCGCAGGACGAAATTCTGCACGGTGCGGTCAGCAAGAAACTGCAGGAACGGGATCGACTGGGCCGTGTTTTTGAAGAAACCACCGTCGAACGAGACCTGCCGAGCGATATAGTGTTAACGATCGATGCGGGTTTTCAGCACATCACCGAGACTGCACTCGAGCGTGGCGTCAAAGCAGCCGAGGCAAAATCGGGCATGGTCGTCGTGATGAGGCCCAAAACCGGTGAAGTCCTGGCATTGGCAAACTATCCTACATTTGATCCGAATACGATTTCCGCGGCCGCGGCTGAGAACATTACGAACAAGGCGGTTCAGGCAGTGTACTCACCTGGTTCAGTCTTTAAGATCGTTGCCTACGGCTCGGCCCTGGAGAAGAATCTCTTCTCGCCCGACGATATGATCAGCTCGGGTAACGGTTCGATCACGGTCGCCGACCACACTTTCACGGATTCGCATGGTGTCGGCACCGTCTCCTATTCACAGGCGATGGCTCATTCAAGCAATGTCTGTGCGATCAAGACCGGTATGAGCGTTGGTAAAGACGATTTCTTCGGGATGATCAAGAAAATGGGGTTTGGGTCGAAGACCGGGATCGAACTTCCTGCCGAAACCGCAGGTCTGGTGCGTTCACCTGATAAATGGTTTGGCGACTCGCTGCCATCAATGTCGATCGGTTATGAAATTGGTGTGACTGCGTTGCAAATGGCCACAGCTTTTGCGACGATAGCCAATGACGGAATCAAGGTCGAGCCACGCGTTATCAAGGAGATCAGGCATTCGAACGACCAGCCTAAGACTGTAACTGAAGTGAAGCAAACACAGGTAGTTACGGCGGAGACTGCGCGCAAGTTGAGGACTATGCTCAAGCAGGTCGTGATGACTGGCACCGGCCGCCGAGCTGCGTTGAACGGCTACACCGCTGCCGGCAAAACCGGTACTGCTTGGAAGTTTGACGCGAAGACGAAATCGATCGATTCGTCGAAGTATATTTCCTCCTTTATTGGTATGGCACCGGCTAACGATCCGGAGATCGTTGTCGCAGTTGTTATGGACGAGCCCAAAGCGGGTGCTCGAGATGGCGGGATGGTCGCAGCCCCGGTGTTCCGCGAGATCGCTCAGCAGCTTTTGTTCGAAATGAAGGTCGCAAATGATGCACCGGTAAAGGCCGACAGCCTGATCGCCCAGACATTGCCGCCACCGACTGAGAATAAAGCCGCCGAAACGACAGAGGAGAAACCTGCCATCGCCAAAACGACGACGGAGAAGACGGACAAGTCTGAGGCGAAGCCTACAACCGAAAAGAAAGCCGATGCTAAGTCGAAGGTCAAAACGTCTGAGCCTCTCGACACGAAACAAAAGACAGTGCCGGGGCCGAAAAAGCTGACGGTAAAGAAACCCGACACGCCGAAATTGACGGCTGATATGCGCAGCAGAATTTCAGCTTTTCATTTCGTAGTGCGAGCGAGAGAGAAAATTGAAACTTAGGAACGCGATAAATTCGATCTCGGCCAACATGGCCGCACTTGATCCCACTTTGCTCGACAGCGAAGTGGGCTCATTTGCTATCGATTCGCGTGAAGTGGAGAAGGGAGGGATGTTCTTTGCTCTCTCGCAACCGGATTATCGTAATAATGGTTTCAACGGCGATTTTGACGATGCAACGGTGCATGTTGTCGGGGCATTCGAGAAAGGTGCGGCCGTTTGTGTTGTGCGGACAGATCGATTTGACGAGCACAAGGCCCAACTCGAACCGTTTCGTGATCGGATAGTCCGTGTCGATGACGCGATAGCCGCGTTTCAACAGCTTGCCCACGCCGCCTATGTCGAATGGAACGGCCCGGTTGTCGCGATCACGGGAAGTGCAGGGAAGACAACCGCGAAAGAATTGACATCTCACGTTCTCGAGGCGAGTGGACGCAAAGTTCTTCGCAATATCAAGAACTACAACAACGGCCTCGGCCATCCGCTGACGGTTCTAAATCTGCCAAAAGACAGCACTTACGACGTCGCTGTTCTCGAAATGGGAATGTCCACTCCGATGAATGAGATCGCACGGCTATGCAAGATCACTCCACCGGACGTGGCGGTTGAATTGAACGTCCTGCCCGTCCACGTCGAGCATCTCGGTTCGATCGAGAATGTGGCGAAGGCGAAGGCTGAGCTGGTCGAAGGAATGAAGGTTGGCGGTACTGCTGTTCTGAATGCGGATGATCCGCGTGTCGCGGCGATGAGTTCGCTAAGCCGGGGAAAGGTTATTACGTACGGCATCGAGAACGTTGCGGATGTCCGAGCAGAGAATATTGTATTCGAGAGATTTGGCGAGACTCAATTTACGCTTGTTGCGAATGGCGAAAAGGCTGCGGTTGTCTTTCCGCTCAATGGCAAACACAACATCCTCAATGCTTTAGCGGCGGCTACGGTCGGTATCAGTTTTGGAATGACGATCAGCGAGGTCGCGGCAAGTTTGCGAACTGTGGCCGCTCCCCCACAGCGTGGCGAGATTCTACATTTCGCGGCCGGATTTACAGCAATTAACGATTCGTACAATTCTAATCCTGACGCCTTGCTGTCGATGGTCGAAACCTTGGTTGATGGTGCCGGATTGAGCCGAAAGATCGTAGTCGCGGGTGAAATGCTTGAATTGGGCGAGAACGCGGGTGAAATTCATAAGGAAACCGGTCGAAAGATCGCGGCGAGTGGCGTGAATATGCTCATCGGAGTTCGCGGCCTTGGCAAAGAACTTGTTGAAGGTTCGATCGAAGGTGGACTCGTGGAATCTCAGTTTGCATTAGATTCTGAAACCGCTGGAGAAATTCTGCAAGGCATTATCACAACCGGCGACGTTGTTTTGGTGAAGGGTTCGCGCGGTGTGCGCACCGAGAAAGTTATCGAGAAGTTGTTGGAGAGATTTGAATTGGAGGATAAGGCTGCGGCCGCCAGTTAATGCTCTATTACTTCCTATACCAGTTCCTTTTCCAGCAGTACGGGAAAAATAGTGAGTCCTATATCTTCAAAGGACTCAACGTTATTCAGTATGTGACGTTTCGCACGGCTTTGGCGGCGATCACGGCACTTTTGATCTCGTGGCTTCTTGGTGGAAAGGTGATCAGGAAGCTGGCCGATATGAAATTTGGCCAGGAGATCCGCGAGGAAGGCCCGGCATCGCATCAGGAGAAACGCGGAACGCCGACGATGGGCGGCGTTTTGATAATCGGCTCGGTATTTTTGTCCACGATCCTGTGGGCACGCCTCGATGAACTTTATCTTTGGATAGCTCTGGGAGCAACAACTCTATTCGCTGCTGTTGGATTTGCCGACGATTGGATCAAGATCGTAAAGAAGCGCAGCCTCGGGCTGACTGGTAAACAAAAACTCGCGGGACAATTGGTCACTGCCTTGCTCGTTTGGGGAGTTCTCTGGGCGTGGGGCGACTATCCGTGGAATCTTAGTATTCCCTTTCTCAAAGCGACTGCTGAATCGAACCCAGACCTCAGTATTAGCTGGGTAGGGCCGTTCATTTACGCTGGATTCATGATCTTTATCCTGTTGGGATCGTCAAATGCGGTGAATCTGACGGATGGACTTGATGGACTCGCGATCAGCGTAACGTTTATCGCGATGTCGGCACTGACGGGCCTTACTTACATTGCGAGCGATGCGCGTTGGGCCGAACGATTGGATATTACGCACAATCCCGCAGCGGCTGAATTGACGGTCTTTTGCGGGGCGATGGTTGGGGCAAGTCTGGGATTCCTATGGTATAACGCGCCGCCCGCTGAGGTTTTTATGGGCGATGTGGGTTCGCTCGCGATCGGCGGAGCTCTCGGCACCGTCGCGATCCTGACCAAACAAGAGTTTCTACTGCCTTTTATCGGCGGAGTGTTTATTCTCGAAGCCGTCTCAGTGATGTTGCAGGTCTCGGTCTTCAAATTGACCAAGCGCGGCGGACAACCAGGGAAGCGAATATTTAAGATGACACCGCTGCATCATCATTTCGAGATGTCCGGATGGAAAGAGCCAAAGATCGTGTTTAGGTTTGTGATCGTTGCGATCTTATTCGCGTTGTTAAGTCTGTCGACGCTGAAGCTACGTTAGTTTTGCTCCATGTTCCAGGGTGGAACGGTGGAACGCATGGAACAGGTGGAGCACGAATTCGTAATTGTGAATTCGTAATTTGTAATTGATTCTACGGGGAACCCTTTTCGAATCAATTACGAATTGGCAATTACGAATTACGAATTATAAGAAGATGCAGATCGAAGGTAGAAAGGCATTGGTTTTGGGGGCGGGGAGATCCGGTGTGGAATCGGCCCGTTTTCTTGCCTCGCGTGGTGCCACGGTTGCTTTGCATGATAAACGGGCGGTTGAGGAGTGGTCTGAGGCTGCTAGATCTTTGAAAGAAGAGCTGAACGTCGGTCTGATCGGCGGGGATATTCCTTCGTGGTTGCTGGATCAGATCGACCTTGTCGTCATTTCTCCCGGCGTGCCGACGAATACCATCCCGGCGAGGTATGTTGATAGGAAAGACGGGGAAGTTATAGGCGAAGTTGAGCTGGCATCGAGGTTTTTGAAGGGCCGAATCGTTGGAATTACGGGCTCGAATGGTAAAACGACGACGACCGCGTTGATCGGCGAGCTTCTAAGGAATTCAGGTATCCCAACCCAGGTTGGCGGGAATATTGGTACGCCTTTGCTGAGCCTGACGGAGACTTCTACGGAGCTCGGGTGGACTGTTGTTGAGCTCTCGAGTTTTCAACTAGAGTCGATAGTCGGTCTGCGGCCGAATGTGGCGATCTCTTTGAACGTCACGCCGAATCATTTGGACCGCTACGAAGGCTTTCAGGATTACGCGGCGGCGAAACACAGGTTGTTCATGAATCAGACAGGCGAAGATGTCGCCATTTTGAACGCTGATGACGAGATAACGGCGAGCTGGGCGAACGGTTTAAGGGCAAATGTGGTTCTATTCAGCGTCAAAAAAGAGCTCGCCGAAGGCCTTTTTCTTCGTGGTGAAGAGCTTATTTGCCGTGCAAACGGTAAAGAGAAGGTTTTGACGACTCGTGGTGAGATATTTCTTCGCGGACTGCACAATGTCGAGAATGTGTTGGCCGCTTTTGCAGCCGGATTGGCTTGCGGAGCTTCGCTGGAATCGATGCGGGAGACCGTTAAAAACTTCAAAGGCGTCGAACATCGTATCGAATTCGTCGCGGAGATCAACGGAGTCCGTTTTTACAACGATTCGAAGGCAACGTCGGTCGATGCGACCTCAAAAGCTCTCGAAGCACTTGGCGGCGGCGACGGAAAGACGATTTTGATACTTGGCGGACGCGGTAAAAACGCTCCGTACGCACCGCTAATACCGCTTATCGAATCGTCGGTTCGCTCGTTGATCCTAATCGGCGAAGATGCCGATAACATCGAATCGCAGCTTGACGGAACCGTACCGATCGAACGAGCGGAGTCGATGGAAGATGCTGTGGTCAAAGGGTTTTCGGCCGCAGTTGGCGGCGACGCAGTATTGCTGGCACCTGCATGTGCGAGTTTTGACATATTCAAGAGTTTTGAGGAACGCGGCGAAGTGTTCAAGTCAGCAGTGAACGGATTGGGCAGTTCACTATCCACTTCGAACTGAAAACTTGTCACTGAAGAATTCGAACTCTTCAGTGACTAGTGGCCAGTTGTACGTGACTAGTTATGAAGGGCGAGGATCGCATAGATTGGTTCATGTTTGGCATCGCGGCAGCGTTGGCATTGTTCGGTGCTTTGATGGTCTACAGCGCGTCTGCGATGTTCTCGCTCAAGGAATCGGAGAGTGCGAGCCAGTTTACTTACTTCTATAAACAGGGTGCGTTCACCTTAATAGGGCTTGCAGCTATGTTTGCGGTGAGCAGGATCGATTATCGTTTCTATCAGAAATGGTGGGTCGTTCTTGGCATCGTTTTAGTTACGGTGATTCTGCTGGGTGCCGTTTTCGCTTTTCCGCCGATAAACGGTGCGAGACGTTGGATCAGATACGCCGGGTTTTCGTTCCAACCGTCTGAATTGGCGAAACTTGCATTGCCGATATTTCTCGCCTACTGGCTCACCTTAAAAGAAGAGGTGGTCGGCGACATCAAGGAGACAGTGATCCCTTGTTTACTGGGTCTTGGGCTCCTAGGCGGGATGGTTTTTGCCGAGAAAGACCTGGGAACGACAATGGTCTTGTGCGCGATCTTTGCTGCAGTCTATTTTTCGGCAGGTGCGAGGCTCGCTCATATTGGTATCGTTGGAGCGGCTCTCTTTTTAGTCGGCGTCGTAGCAATTGTCATTGCACCGTGGCGGGTTGAGAGAGTCATGGCGTTTCTCGACCCCTATAAATACGCCGATGATGAAGGCTATCAGGTCGTTCAATCGCTCTACGCGATCGGCTCGGGTGGCGTGTTCGGCGAGGGATTTGCCCAAGGTAAGCAGAAGCTGTTTTATCTGCCCTATCCGTACTCAGATTTTATTTTTTCGGTTGTCGGAGAAGAACTCGGTTTAGTCGGAACGCTTGCGGTCGTCGTAGCGTTTGGTCTGTTACTCTGGCGCGGAGCACGCGCGGCCGTCATGGCTCCCGATCGCTTCGGGATGTTACTCGGCATCGGCATTATCACCGGGATCATCGTACAGGCGTTGTTCAATATTAGCGTTGTGACGTCGATGGTTCCTGCGAAGGGGATTCCACTGCCGTTTATTTCGTACGGCGGCTCGTCAGTTGTGGTTACGTTGATCGGCGTGGGTATTTTGTTGAGTATCTCGCGGTTTTCCGTGGGGGAGCATTATGATGCCGAGCGCTCGGCAGGACGCGTTTCAAGGCGCAGAAAACGGATGCCATAGGTTATGAAAGTCCTGATCGCCGCCGGTGGGACCGGTGGACACATTTATCCGGGAATTGCTGTCGCCAAAGAGGTGATGGCCCGCGATGCCGAGTCTGAAGTTCTCTTCGTAGGGACCGCTCGGGGCCTCGAAAAGAAGATCGTGCCGGAGAATGGCTTTCAATTGTCTTTGATAAATAGCGCAGGGCTCAAAAATGTTGGATTTGCAGGCAAAATAAAAGGTCTGTCGGTCTTGCCGAAAAGTTTTTTAGAGGCACGGAAAGTTATTCGACAGTTTCGCCCGCACGTGGTTGTCGGAGCAGGCGGCTATGTTTCAGGGCCCGTCCTTTTAATGGCCGCGATCATGGGCGTGCCGACCTTGGTGATGGATTCGAACGCTCTGCCTGGGTTTACGAATCGGCAGCTCGCAAGATTTGTTGAACGGGCGGCGTTAACATTCGACGAAGCCTTGCCCTTCTTTGGAAAGAAGGGAATTGTCACAGGGAATCCTGTGCGGAGCGAATTTTTTGATATCCCCGCAAAAGAGCGAACGTCGACGTTTCACGTACTGATCTTTGGTGGCTCACAGGGGGCTCGGGCAATAAATAACGCCATGATCGACGCGCTGGAAAGGCTCGACCCTTACGTCGATCGCCTCACGGTCACGCACCAGACGGGCGAGGCGGATTTTGATGCGATACACAATGCGTATTTGTTGTCGAAGTTTGCCGGAGCAGATGTGAGGCCGTTTATTTCCGATATTTTTGTCGAATTCGGCAAAGCAGACCTGATAATTTGCCGTGCCGGTGCCACGACTTGTGCAGAGGTTTCGGCGGCGGGTAAAGCGGCAATAATGGTCCCGTTCCCAATGGCTGCTGACGATCACCAACGAAAGAATGCCGAGGCTTTGCAAAATGCCGGTGCGGCGAAGATGATATTGCAGCAGGATCTAAGCGGCGAAAGATTGGCGGAAGAGATCGCAGAGTTGATAGATTCACCGGCGAAGATCGACGAAATGGAATCCGCCGCGAAAGAACTCGGCCGGCCCGATGCGGCTGCGGCGACGGTAGATATTATTGAGGAATTGAAGCGATCAGCGTAAGAATTTCAACGCAAAGTCGCTAAGGAGCAAAGACGCAAAGGAAGAAAAGAAGCTTTCGGGGCATAACGGAATGACACCTTGCTGTTCTACTTTGCGGCTTTGCATCTTTGCGACTTTGCGTTAAATCGATCCTATGTTCAGACACGTAAAACGAATTCACTTCATCGGCATCGGCGGTATCGGCATGAGCGGCATCGCGGAGGTGCTGTGCAATCTGGGATTTGTCGTGTCTGGTTCGGATGCGAAAAAGTCGAAGAATACTGACCGGCTTGAGAGATTGTTTGGTGTTCGTATTGCTGAGGGACACGCCGCTGAGAACGTTCAGGACGCACAGGTCGTCGTTTATTCGTCGGCGGTGAAGGAAGATAATCCTGAGGTTGTCGAGGCGAAGGAGCGGTCGATTCCGGTCATTCCGCGAGCCGAAATGCTTGCCGAATTGATGACGCTTAAGCCCTACGCGGTCGCTGTTTCGGGGACACATGGCAAGACTTCGACCACGTCGATGATCGCAACGGTTTTGGGACATGCCGGAGTAGATCCGACAACGGTCGTTGGTGGAGTGGTCGACACTTTAGGCTCAAATGCGAAGCTCGGTGCGTCGGATTGGTTCGTGACGGAGGCCGATGAGAGCGACCGTTCGTTCTTGATGCTCTACCCGACGATCGCGGTCGTGACGAACATCGACAAAGAGCACATGGAATCGTACAAGGGCATGGACGACGTCGTTCAGTGTTTTACGGATTTTGTGAACAAAGTTCCGTTTTACGGTGCGGCGATAATCTGTCTTGACGACCCGAACGTGCAGCTCATTATTCCGAGGATCAAACGTCGGCGTGTGACGTTTGGCTTGACGGCCCAGGCAGATGTCTCAGCGAATGATATTCGTTACAACGAGAGCTTTGGATCGACGTTCATGGTGTCGAAACGTGGTGAACAGCTTGGCGAGATCAGTTTGCCGGTGCCGGGTAAGCATAATGTGTACAATGCATTAGCGGCAACGGCCGTTGCTCTCGAAATGGAAGTGCCGTTCGAGAAAATCGCTGAGGCATTCACTGTTTTCAAGAATGCAAATCGCCGTTTTCAGTTCAAGGGTGAGGCTGCCGGAATCACGGTCGTCGACGATTACGGACATCATCCAACGGAGATCGTTGCTACCTTGTCAGCAGCGAAAAACAGCTCGGGCGGCAAGCGTACCGTCGTCGTTTTCCAGCCGCATCGATATTCGCGGACACAGGAGTTGATGGACGATTTTGTCGTGGCGTTCAACAACGCGGATGTCGTTTACATCCTCGACATCTACGCCGCCAGCGAGCAGCCGATCGAGGGAATCACGGCTGAGGCTTTGACGGAGAACATAAAGAGGTTCGGTCATAAGAATGTAAATTACATTGGCGATATTGAGACGGCCACTGAACGCGTCGTTCCCGATCTGCAGCCGGGCGATCTGGTGATCACGCTCGGAGCGGGAAGTGTCACGCGCTTGTCGGACGAGATCTTGGAGAGATTGAAAGGCTAAATGGCGAAGAGGAAGGTTACAACTAAAGCGCGTGCCAGCTCGACGAAATTGCGGGCACGTAAGACTTCGTCTCGCGTCCGCCGCGCCGCGGCCCTCGATGGTGTGACGCGTTTCGGATTGCCGTTGCTGATCAGTGCGGTGCTGATCGTCGGCATCGCTGTTGTTGTCACTACTTTTTATTCGAGCGCGACGAGTTCAGAGTTTTTCAACGTGCGAGCGATCGATATTCGCGGCACCGACCGGACGCCCCTTGAGGATGTAAAGCGCGTCGTGTCATCCGAGGTGGAAAAACCCGGCGTCTGGAACGCGGACCTTGGTGAGATCAAAGCGAAGATCGAGAAGTTCCCATTTGTTAAGTCTGCAGCAGTTTCACGGATGTTACCGGCGGGAATCAGGGTCGATGTGGTCGAACGAGAGCCTGCTGCCGTTGTCCGGCTGAGCTCAGGCGATTACCTGGTCGATACTGAGGCAGTCGTTCTGGCAAAAGCGACTGCGGCTGAGAAGAATTTTCCGGTCGTCATGCAGGGCTGGGACGAATCAAAGACAGTGACGGCAACGCCCGATAACCTTGCGAGGCTAAAGCTTTACAAGAAGATGCTTGATGAGTGGAAGCAATTCGACCTAGTTTCGCGGGTCAAAGAGGTCAATCTAAAGAACGCCCGCGATCCGATCGCGACGATCGAAGACTC
The DNA here is from genome assembly GCA_016718135.1 of Acidobacteriota bacterium. Taxonomy (GTDB): domain Bacteria; phylum Acidobacteriota; class Blastocatellia; order Pyrinomonadales; family Pyrinomonadaceae; genus OLB17. Next base: position 491,675 of record JADKEF010000001.1, read on the forward strand.
GGGCAGGGCGATAACGGTGTCTCTTGCTAAAGACAATTTGGGTAAGAGCCTACGGGCAGCTGTAGAGGCGGTAAGCGGGAAGGGCACAAAGGTCAGATCGGTAAATGCGGAAGGCGTGTCGCCCGTGATCACGTATTTGGAATTAGGCAATGAGTAGTGAAATTCAAGCAGTAGGACTAGATATTGGCACGAGCCATATACGGTGCGTGATCGGCGAACCTTCGTCTGACGGCGTGATGAACATCGTGGGCGTCGGCGAGGCTGAATCAAAAGGACTGAGGCGTGGCGTCGTCACCTCGACCGAGGCAGTCGCAGAGTCGATCAGAAAGGCTGTGAGCGAAGCCGAGCGCGTCTCCGGCCTCAATGTCGATTACGCGACGGTCAATCTATCAGGCGAGCATCTGCGCGGCGAGAACAAGAACGGCGTTGTCGCTGTTGCCGGCCCGGAAAAAGAGATCACTGACGACGATATTGAGCGTGCTATAGACAGTGCGAGTGCGATGCCGCTCACGCCCGGCTGGGAGACCGTGAGCCGTCTGCCGCAGGAATTTATCGTCGATGGCCAGGACGGTATCACGGAGCCTATCGGGATGAACGGTGCGCGGCTTGAGGCTTTGGTTCATGTAGTCACGAGCCCGAGTGCCGCACGACAGAATCTCGAAAAAGCCGTCGCCAAGGCTCACATCGATGTGGAGCGCCTCATACTCGAACCGCTCGCGGCCGCTGAGAGCGTTTTGACCGACGATGACAAGGAATACGGCTGTGCGGTCGTCAATATGGGCAGCGAGATCACGAGCCTGATGATCTTTGGCCGTGGGGCGGTACAGCATACTGCGGTTTTTCCGTTTGGGAGCATGTTGTTTACCAAAGACATCGCGACCGGACTTCGCGTCTCGATCCCTGAGGCGAACAAGATCAAGCATCATTTCGGATGCGTCGCAAAATTTTTGCTGACACCTGACGAACTCGAAGGTGTGATCGAGATCGTGCCTTTTGGCCGCAACGAGACGCGTGACCTATCGATGGAGATTCTCTGTGACATCATGCAGCCGCGTGCGGTCGAACTGATGCAGCACGTCGCACGTGAGACATCGGCGGCGAAGGCTCAGATCTCGGGCGGTGTATTTTTGACAGGTGGCGGAGCGACGGTTCGCGGCCTGGCGGAGATCGCGGAACAGGTTTTCGACGCTCCGACCCGGGTCGGATTTGTTGATGCGTCATACGTCGGCGGGCTGTCGGAAGAGGTTCACGGGCCGCAGTGGGCGACGGCCTGCGGGCTGGCTCTGATCTCGATGCGCGAGCAAATGAGACGCGGCGGAAGCGGCGGACGTTCGTCAGCCCAAAGAGTCGCCGAATGGTTCGGTAATATTCGTGGCCGATTTAGATAAAGTTAACATTTGCATTTGAATTTTCGTCGCAAACCGTTGTATGCTGATTGCCCGGTAGCACAATATCTTGTTATCTCGCGACAATCCGAAAATTCCTTGTTTTCACGTGATTTCGCTCCTAGAGCTATGGGAAACTTTATTGAAATGGACGACACTCAAACCCCTACAGGCAGCCTAAAAATGTTCATTGACGAGCCACCGATCACCGGTGCTCGCATCAAGGTAATCGGTGTCGGCGGTGGCGGAAGCAACGCTGTGAACCGCATGATCGATGCCGGGATAAAGGGCGTCGAGTTCATCGTCGCGAACACAGACCTCCAAGCTCTTGAGGCGTCAAAGGCACCGATCAAAATTCAGCTCGGTAGCAGATCCACACGCGGCCTCGGTGCCGGCTCGAATCCGGAGATCGGCCGTCAGGCGGCTCTGGAGGATCATGAGAAGATCCTTGACGTACTTGAAGGCTCGGACATGGTCTTTGTCACCGCCGGCCTTGGCGGCGGAACAGGAACAGGTGCGGCTCCGGTCGTTGCGTCGCTCGCGATCGAGCTTGGTGCGTTGACCGTGGCTGTTGTGACCAAACCATTCACCGTTGAAGGCAAAAAGCGAATGGCGCAGGCTGAGCAAGGACTCGCTGACCTTCGCGGATGTGTCGATACTCTGTTGACGATCCCGAATTCCAAGCTCCGCGAGGTCGAGGAAAAGATCACGATCATGGAGGCGTTTCGCCGTGCTGACGATGTCTTACTTCAGGCGGTTCGTGGCATCACTGATCTGATCATCACGCCGGGAATTATCAATCTTGATTTCGCAGACGTTCGCACGGTCATGCGCGGAATGGGCGTTGCCCTGATGGGCATCGGTAAGGGTGAGGGCGAAGACGCTGCGTCGAAGGCGATGCGTGCCGCTCTGGACTACAAACTGCTCGAGGAAAATTCGATCAAGGGAGCCAAAGCGGCCCTCATTAATGTCACCGGTGGCCCGAACATGGTTCTCGGCGAGGTCGAAGACGCGATCGGCATGATCGAGCAGGAAGCCGACGACAATGCAGACATTATCTGGGGTAGCGTCATTCGCGAAGATATGGGCGACGAGATCAGGATCACGGTCATCGCGACAGGATTCGATTCCGCGATCGCAGAAAGTCTGCCAAAGCCGCGGAATGAGAACACGCATGCTGTCGCAGCAGCGGCTTCTCCAAAGGCGTCGGAGATCATGTTGCCGGCTGACCTGCTTCCGGTCGAAAATCTCGACACGCCGACATTTATGCGGCGGCAGGCTGACTAATTGTTTTTCAGACCTGTTTTGGTATGAGCGAACGACGCGAGTTGTTCGCTCTTCTCCTTTTTGGGATTATCTACTTAGAATGACGCAGCTAATAAAAAACAAACCGGTGATCGGGATAACGATGGGCGATGCGGCGGGAATCGGGCCGGAGATCGTTCTCAAGTCGCTGTTGGACGCTGACATCCGTGCGACGAATCGTTGCGTCATCATCGGTGACGGTCGGCATCTACGAGATCTTACCGAGCGCCGACGGATGGCATTGAAGCTCGTTGATTTTGGCGAAGAAGAAGTTGATGCCATTGAGATCTATGACCTGACTAACCTCAACTCCGCCCTCGATATCGGGAAAGATCAGGCGGTCACTGGTAAGGCGTCGGCGGAATGCATCGAAGCCGCCGTCAAACTCTGGAGCGAAGGCCGCATTGATGCGATCTCGACTGCTCCGATCAGTAAGAAGGCGATCGCACTTGGCGGCTACGATTATCCGGGTCATACCGAATTCCTTGCAAAATTGACGAACACTGAGAAGTTCGCCATGAGTTTCTTCGCCGATAAATTGCGGGTCGTGCTATTAACTACACATATCTCGCTCTCGAACGCCATCGATCGCGTGACGACCGAAGCCCTGATCGACCGCATTAGCTTCGCTGATAAAACTATCCGCGAGCTCCTCGGCAGAAAGATAAAGATCGCCGTTGCCGGGCTGAATCCGCACGCGTCCGAGGGCGGTATGTTTGGCAGCGAAGAGGCCGAGCGGATCACTCCGGCAATCGAACACTGCCGTGGGCTGGGCATCGAAGTAAGCGGGCCGTACGCGCCGGATACAATTTTCCTCCGTGGTTATAAGGGCGATTTTGATGCGGTCATCGCTCTGTATCACGATCAGGCGACGATCGCTGTTAAATCACTTTCGTTCGGATCCGGCGTTAATGTGACACTCGGACTGCCGTTAATTCGCACCTCGGTCGATCACGGGACTGCATACGACATCGCAGGGAAGTGGCAGGCGGACGAGTCGAGTATGCAAGCCGCGATACGTTTGGCGGGTGAGCTCGCGGGCCGCAAATACAGTTAGCCCTAAAGCCGTCAAATCTGTTAAAATCGCATTCGCGTCACCTGATGTGCTGATCAGATCGCGTCTTTATTTCAAGCCATGGATCAACCCAACCGCCCCAAACTACTACTTGCAGACGACTCCGTGACGATCCGTAAGGTCGTCGAACTAACTTTTGCCGACGAAGGTATCGACGTCACGACCGTCGGCGATTCGGCGACGGCGATGACCCGTTTTGTCGAGATCCAGCCGGACATCGTACTGGTGGATGCCGGGCTCGACGGCACCAGCGGTTATCAGATCTGCGAGATGATCAAGTCGGACGACGCGACGCGACACATTCCGGTGCTCCTGCTCATCGGTTCCTTCGAGCCGTTTGATCAGGACGAGGCCGAGCGGGTTCAGGCTGACGGTTTTTTGACCAAGCCCTTTCATTCGATCCGCGATCTTGTAGCTCGGATTTGGGAATTGCTGGGGCAGGACAAGGCGGCACCTCAATCCCCTCCTGCCGCTGTCGAAGCATTCGGAGGGGAGCACGAGTCGCTCGAGCACATTTCGAGCGATCTAACTGCTATCCCGGCGTCCAGCGAGGACGATGATATCGAGGAACTCTACCGCAGCAGCTTTGCCGAGACGGTCGAGATCGACGAGTACGACACTGTTGACGATATGCTCGGAGATTCGGCTCTCGATGACGAGATGATCGAGGCGAGCTATCCGACCGAGGCCTACACCAACGACCTCAACGGCCTGATCCCAGATGCCGCCCCCCCGGCGGAGACATTTCCGGTAAGTGCCCCGATCGCCGATACAAAAGAATTTGACTGGTCACCGACAGCGGTTGTTTCCGAACCCATCGAGGCAACAACTCCGACATTTGAACCGAAGTTTGTTTTTGATGAGACCGCTGACGAACCGAAAGACGTGACTAGTGAGACACCGTACGAACCGACTGAGACGGTTGCCGAGGTTTCGCAATTTGAGCGGATCGTGGATGACGAAGATCTTGGTCTCGATGCTTTGATCGGAACGAACACTGCGGTTGAGGCCGAACCTGCGGCAGAAACGGAAGAGGAAGTAGCAGTTGCAGCGGCAGAAACAGTTACGGAAGAAACGCAGGCTGAAGAGATAATCGATGAGCAAGCGACGAAAACGTCCGAGCCTGAGATATGGCCTGAGGTCGAATCGGCACGGGCTGAGCAATCCGAGGTGCAAATGCCCGCGATCACGCCCGAAATGCTCGATATCATCGCGGAAAAGGTCGTCGCACGCCTTTCGGACAGTGTCATTCGTGAGGTCGCGCTTGAGGCGGTTCCACGAATCGCTGAGAAGCTTATCCGCGAGGCTCTGAGCGATACCGGCAGGTCGAACGAGAACAAAGAAGCCAAGGAAACAGCAGCTTAGACGTCATTGGAATCTATTTTTGCGGCCGGTTTTCAGCAGAGAATGAAAACCGGCCGCTTTGTTTTAGAATAGAGGTTTTACACAGGCAATCATTATGGAACTCGCAAAGGCCTACGACCCTAAATCGGCCGAAGAAAATCATTACAAACGTTGGGAAGAGAGCGGTTTTTTCCGTCCTGAGATAAATCAGGATCCGAACGCCAAGAAATATTCGATCGTCATCCCGCCGCCGAACGTCACCGGCAGCCTGCACATGGGCCACGCCTTGCAGCACACGATCATGGACGTGCTGACGCGTTGGAAACGCATGCAGGGCTACAAAACGCTATGGCTGCCGGGAACTGATCACGCCGGAATTTCGGTCCAGCGAAAGGTTGTTGAGCAATTGCGAAAGGACGAGAATAAATCGCCGCTCGATATCGGACGCGAGGAATTCATCCAGCGTGCCTGGAGATGGAAGGAGCAATACGGCAACACCATCACCGAACAGATGCGTCGCGAAGGTGCGTCGGTCGATTGGACGCGGCACCGTTTTACGATGGACGAGAGCCTGTCGCTGGCAGTGCGAAATGTTTTCTGCACGCTTTATGACGAAGGCTGGATCTATCGCGGCCTCCGGATCGTGAATTGGTGTCCGAAAGATAAGACGGTTCTATCTGATCTGGAAGTGAAAGAAGAAACGAAGAAAGACGGAAAGCTCACTTACCTCAAATATCCTGTCATCGGGACGGACGAAACGGTAACGGTTGCTACGACGCGTCCCGAGACGATGCTTGGCGATACTGCGGTTGCGGTGAGCCCTTCGGATGAACGGTACAAACACCTTGTCGGCAAGACCATCGCACTTCCGCTTACGAATAGGGAAATTCCTATCGTCGCGGACGAATACGTGGATGCCGAGTTTGGAACCGGTGCAGTGAAAGTAACCCCGGCGCATGATCCTAATGACTATCTGATCGGCCAGCGGCATGATCTGGAACAACTCCTCATCATGGACGACTCGGGCAAGATGAATGCGGCGGCGGGCGAGGAGTTCGTTGGGCTCGATAGATTCGTTGCACGGGCGAAGGTTGTCGAGATGTTCGAGGAGCTCGGGCTGCTTGAGAAGGTGGACGATTACGAGATCACGCTGCCGGTTTGCGAGCGGTGCAAGACGATCGTCGAGCCGATACTGTCGGAACAGTGGTTCGTGAAGATGGACGAGATGCGCGATATGGCTCTCGACTTGATGCGGGACGAAGGCGTGCCGCATTTCTCGCCGCAGGTTCCGCATGAAAAGGTTTACACCGCGTGGCTCGAGAATCTGAAAGATTGGACGATCTCGCGGCAGCTTTGGTGGGGACATCAAATTCCGGCGTGGTACGACGAGGATGGAAATGTTTTCGTCGGCCGCACGGAAGCCGAGGCGGTCGAGAAATCGTGCGGGAAGACTTTGAAGCAGGACAGCGATGTTCTCGATACGTGGTTTTCGAGCGGTTTGTGGGCGTTTAGCACCTTTGGCTGGACAGCGCAGGGCGACGCGGCTGACTTTTCCGATGATCTCGAAGATTTTCTGCCGACCGACGTACTCGTCACCGGCCGAGACATCATCTTTCTGTGGGTTTCGCGGATGATAATGCTGACGAAGAAGTTCACGGGGCAGAAGGCGTTTGAGGATGTTGTTATTACCGGGACGGTTCTCGGCAAAGACGGCAAGCCGATGTCGAAGTCACGTAACAACGGCGTCGATCCGATCGAGATGTTCGACAAATACGGCGTGGACGCGACGCGTATTTACCTCGCGTCGATCGCGACCGGTGCCGATATTAAATGGAACGACACCGGCGTCGAGATGTACCGGAACTTCGCTAATAAGATCTGGAACGCTACGCGGTTTTGTCTGATGAATTCCGAAGGCATTGCGGTCGATCACGCCAGCCTAATGGCCGACGACATGCCGCTGCCGGACAAGTGGATAGTTTCGCGGCTCAATAAGACTGCGATGGACGTAAATAAAGCGCTCGATAAGTATGAGTTCCACACCGCGGTCTCGCTGCTATACCATTTTTTCTGGGACGATTTCTGCGATTGGTACATCGAGCTGAAGAAGGACGAGATCAACGGCGGTGATGCGGCCTCGACTACGCGGATAATTACCATTCTCGAGATCGCGATCAGGATGCTGCATCCGTTTATGCCTTATCTGACGGAAGATCTGTGGCTGAAACTGCCGGGGATCTCGAGCGAATTGCACAACGCCGCTTATTCCGAAGCCGCTGCGACCGTTATGCTGACGAGTTTCCCCCCCGGGGACGCGGCGGCGATCGATGAGCGGGCAGAGCGGGAGATGGACGCGGTGATCGATGTGATCAAAAAGGTGCGGAACATCCGTGCCGAGATGAATATCTCGACGGCGATCAAGTTTACGGTGCATATCGCGGCGGACGCGGGCGTCCAGGAAGTATTTCGAGCCAACGAAGCTCAGATATTAAAGCTCGCGAAGGCTGAGGCGCTTGTGATCGCGGCCGAACTCGACGTTCCGCGTGCGTCGGCAAAGGCCGTCACCAACGACGCCCGCCTCGCCGTCCCGCTCGAAGGCCTCATCGACTTCGACGTCGAACGCACGCGGCTGAATAACCAGATCACAAAGCTCACCGAAGAAAAAACCCGCCTCGACGGCCAGCTATCCAACGCAAACTTCGTCGACCGAGCCCCTGCGGAGAAGGTCACGGAATTACGCGACCGTTCAATGGAGCTAGAAGCAAATTGAAACATTAGAGAGCAATGTCGAGGCTTTGGGTTGATCGCCGCGTGTATCTCTGCAACAAAAAAGCGGACCGGTGTGGCCGGTCCGCTTTCTTGCTGTTTGCGAGTAAAATTCGTTTTATTTGTCGTCTTTAGCGTCGTCGGAGGCCGAATCGTCGCTGTCTTCGTCCTTATTAGCTGACGGCGGAGGTGCCGGGGCGGCTTCGATGGTGATGGCGACGGATTTGGTGTCTTTCTTCTCGCCTTTTTCGTCAAGCATTTCAGCGAAGACGGTGTATTTGCCGCCTTTTACGCCTGCTGGCAGGGGCAAATTGTACTGAGCGGTTCCGCTCGACGGCAAATCGACCTTGACCTCGGTTCCGGGGACGAGTGTGTTCTTCTCGTCATGGAGGTACATCTTGGTCGTCGTCTTGCTCATGCTGCCTGAGATGATCGCATTAGCGTAAAGCGTTTCGCCGGCCTTGAACGTGGTCGCCTCGGTCTTGCCGTCTTTGTCTTTAGACGTCTTGAAGCTGCTCAAACTCGCTGTCGAAAAGCTGCACGCGGCTGCAAATACGATGAGCGAGAGGAAAATTGATAATTTGGTCTTCACGGGGTGTCTCCTAAGTTTCTAAGTTTTAAGAAAATGTGAGGATACAGTTGCGGTGAATGAAAGTCAAAAAGAGCAGGAATTCACCACAGAGACATAGAGAGCACAGAGACAGAGTTCGGGCTTTATGGTTTTACAAAAGATATCTCTGTGACCTCTGTGTTCTCCGTGGTGAATCTCTTTTCTCCATCTTTGTGTTAAATTAAGTGCTATGAATTGGCTGGAAAGCGGCGATGTTTTAGCGGCGGTTGGGGAATTTCTCGCGGAGGACATCGGCCGCGGCGATATTACTACGACGGCGTGTGTTCCGCAGAATACGCGGGGTATAGGGCGGTTTTTGGCGAAGGAATATCTCGTCCTTTGTGGCCTCGATGTTGCCGAAGCGGTCTTTTTTCACCTCGACCCCGACAGCAGCGAGATCGAAGCTTCCTTTCAGGAAGGCGACGAGATCGAATCGGGAACCGTTTTTGCGACGTTGAAAGGCTACGCGGATGTTCTCCTCGTCGGCGAACGCACATCTCTGAATTTGATCCAGCGAATGTCGGGTATCGCGACGTTGACGCGGGCCTACGTGAAAGCGATCGAGGGCACGAAGGCTCAGATCGTTGATACGCGGAAGACAACGCCGGGTCTGCGGATACTTGAGAAATACGCAGTGACGGTTGGTGGTGGCAAGAATCACCGTATGGGACTCGACGACGGCGTGCTGATCAAGGACAACCACATTGCCCTTGCCGGCGGCATTACGGAAGCCGTCCAAGCGGCCAAGAATAAGGTCGGGCATCTCCACAAGATCGAAGTCGAGATCTCAAACTGGGCCCAATTAAGAGAAGCCATCGAGGCCGGAGCCGAGATCGTCATGCTCGACAACCAAACTCCCGACGAGGCCGCGAAACTCGTACAAATGGCACGTTCGATGAATCCAAACGTGCTGATCGAAGCTTCCGGCGGCATGGACCTCGATCGTGTGCGTTCGTTTGCTGAGGCTGGAGTTGATCTGATCTCCGTCGGTCGGCTGACGCATTCGGCCCGTGCGGTTGATATTAGTTTCAAGATTCAGATCGCTTAGACGGAACAGCCTGCGTGAGCGGGCGGCGTGGCGCTGGCTACAAAATCCGTTCCGTTCGACCCGAACTGTCTGCCACCCGCTTACGCAGGTGGTTCTGACTTGAGGCCAGGCAGAACATAGATCAATCCGATAGAAATAATGATCGCGATGGTGCACGCAATGCCGCCTTCGAGGCCGTAGGATTGGCCGGTCAGCCAGGCCGGACCGGGATCGATCTCGGTTAGTATCGATACGGGCGTTAGGTTGCGAAGCCCGCTGATCTCGATGCCGAAAACTGCTCCCTGAACCCAATTCCAAGCGAAGTGTAGTCCCCAGACAAACCATAGGTCACGGGTCTTCAGGTACGCTAGGCCAAACCAAACTCCCGCGAGCATCGTGTTGGCGATCGAAAAGACGCTCGCCGTCGGGTTGTAGAAGTGTGCAAATCCGAAACCTACCGAAGTAAGCACGATCGCGAGCCACGCGAGGTCAGACCGAACCAGTGTCTGAAAGATATATCCGCGAAAAAGCACTTCTTCGAAAGCGGCGGCTACTGCAAGTACTAGAAACGATGTTGCTAATCCGATCAGCAACGGCTGCAGCGAGATCTCATGATTTATCGAGAATCTTAATCCGCCCGCCAGAGCGATCAACACTGCAATAATGAGCGTTACCGAACCGAGCCCGACGCCAATGAGCAAATGCCGCAGCCAACCGGTAGTGAATGACGCACCGAGAGCTGAGATCGGAAGGGATTCCAGTTTCTTGCCGCACGCCCAGCCAACAAAAAGGGCAGGTATTATCGAGACGATACCATTTGTAAGCCGAAAGACGGACGAATCCTCGCCTGCTTCGTATCCCAAACCCGCAAGTATCGACTCGGAGATCACGCCGAGAACGACCGCGATGAATAGAAACACCAGAAGGAAAACTACGATCCGCCAGCCGCTACGAAGTTTGCCATTGTTGTCGATAAATAATTCGTTCATCTTGTTGCCGTTCGATGATAACTAAAGCGGCAGGGCGAGCAAAGCCGGACGCTCCGGTTCGTGTGATAAACTTTTCGCGTGGAAGATGCGGTCGCAAAACCAAAACGGCGCAAAATGCCTTGGGTCATCGGGACGTTCATGGTCGCGACGCTGGCTCTGCTGATCATTCTGCAGTCGACCAATCTGTGGAAGACTTTCACTATAGAATCTTCAAGTGACCTCCTTCTTCTCTACGCCCTTTCATCGCTAAATTTCGTTGCGTTTGTCATCTTCGCTTTTATCTTCCTGCGGAGCATTATTAAGCTCATCCGCGAACGCCGAACTTTTCAGCTTGGGGCTCAGATCAAAACGCGCCTGTTGATCTACTTTTTTGCGGTAAGTTTATTGCCTATCATTGCGATGGCGGTATTTTCATACCTCTTCATGAATCGGGCACTCGAGCGTTGGTTCTCCCAAATACCGCAGAATGTTGCTCGCAGTGCCCAAGATCTGCAGCGGAGTTCGGCCGAGGACCGGCAAATTCGCATGGTCGCTACGGCGAAGATGATCGCCGATGCTTTCGATGAACGCACGCCGGACGAGGCGGATCTCTTGCAGTTAGCAGCGGATGGAAGACTCTCTTACGTCGAGATCACTCTGCCCAGCGGAAGCAAGGTTTCGAGCAAGTTGCCCGGCGACGAGAAACTCGCCTCCGGGGTTGCTCCGATCATTGACGCTTTCAGGCGTGGCGAGAACAACGCATCATCTTTCGCCGATGGCATTGGTCTGGAAGCTGCCGTTGCAAACATGTCAGGTGGCAAACGTTTGTTGATCGTGCCCGATCCGGTCACTACGTCAAATATCGGTCAGATCGCCGCCGAATCTCTAAAAGAACTAGATCGGCTTGGGCAACAGCAATTGACCATTCGCCGCATCGGGTTATTGACGCTCGGAGTCCTTACCTTTTTGTTGATATCCGCATCCTCTTGGATCGCATTTCACGTTGCCCGCGGCCTGACGGCTCCGATCAAAGCTCTGGCGGAAGGTGCCGGTGAGATCGCAAAGGGCAACTATGGACATCGGGTCGATGTTCTCGCCGAGGACGAACTTGCGATCCTTGTAAATGCCTTTAATGACATGTCAGCTCGCCTCGACGCCAATTCTACGGAATTGACTGAGCGTCGGCGATACATTGAAACCGTTCTCGATGCGTTGCCGACCGGTGTGATCTCTTTCGACAATGAAAACCGGGTCAACACAATTAACGGTGCGGCGAGCGAGATACTTGGGATCGCGTCCGGCAAAGCCCAGATATTGACCATCGCTTCGATCGCCGCTGACGAAGATCGCTCCGTGATCGAGCGGTTGATCAGTCGGGCACGACGGGTCGGCAATGCGTCCGATCATACGGTGCTCAAAACAGGCGAGCACGGCCACGAGCGAACAGTCGCGATGAACGCATCTGCATTGCCAGGCGACAATGGAGTCGTGCTGGTCATCGAGGATCTCTCGGAACTGATCGCCGCCCAGCGCGCCTCAGCCTGGCAAGAGGTCGCCCGCAGAATGGCCCATGAGATCAAAAATCCGCTCACGCCGATCCAGCTTTCGGCTGAGCGTATTGCAAAGAGATTTGAGCGTAGCGGCCATTTGGAAAATGGGGTTGGAAAGCGGATCGACGATCGCGGTCCGCTCGGGGATGTCGTATTCGAAAGTACGGAGACGATTCTCCGAGAAGTGACTTCTCTTAAGACGATGGTAGACGAATTTTCCCGATTTGCGCGGCTGCCGGAAACGAAACTTGTTCCCGGCGATCTCCGCGAGGTCATTCATCAAGCAGTTGCTTCATTTGAAGGGAGGTATCCGAATGTCGGGATCAAGTACGCGGAGAATGGCGATCTACCCGAGATAATGCAGGACGCCGAGCAGCTAAAGCGGGTTTTTGTTAATCTGATAGACAATGCTGTTGAAGCTTTTGGCGATGAACAAACTGGAAAGAGCGTGACCGTTACCGCACGGCACGATGCGGCTCGGGATATTGTCGTCGCCGAGGTTTCTGACAACGGCAAAGGCATCGCCCCAAGCGATCTTCAGAAGTTGTTCCAACCGTATTTCTCGACCAAAGGACGCGGAACGGGATTGGGCCTTGCAATTGTGAAACGCATAATCACGGAGCACCACGGGCGTATCAATGTCGTAGGGAACCAGCCAAATGGGGCGAAGTTTATTATTGAGCTGCCGGTGAATAGTTGATGCAGAATTCGATACTCATTGTTGACGACGAACGCGGGATCCGCGATACGCTTCGCGGCGTCCTTGAGGACGAGGGCTTTGTCGTGGAATCCGTCGAGTCCGGCGAGGCTTGTCTGGAAAAGGTCAAGGCCTCTAACTACGCCTGCATTCTGCTTGATATTTGGTTGGGTGATGGGATTGACGGGCTTGAGACGCTGCGGTTGCTGAAGGAAGACGGCGTTGATGCTGCGGTTGTGATGATCTCGGGGCATGGGAATATCGAGACGGCTGTGCGTTCGACAAAGCTCGGTGCTTTTGATTTTATCGAGAAGCCGCTAAGCATCGATCGAACTGTTGTGACTGTCAAGAACGCTGTTCGTCAGCGTGAACTCGAACGGGTCAATTTTCAATTGCAGAGCGAACTTGCCGAGGAATATGTCATGGTCGGCGAATCGGTAGCTATGCGGGCACTTCGCAAGCAGATATCGATCGTTGCTCCGACCGATGGCCGCGTTTTGATATCGGGCGAAAGCGGGACTGGCAAGGAGCTTGTCGCTCGTGCGATCCATGCTCAGTCGAAGCGAAAGGGCTCGCCGTTTGTAGAGATAAATTCTGCAGCGATACCGGAGGAGTTGGTCGAGTCCGAATTGTTTGGCCATGCAAAAGGTGCCTTTTCGGGTGCCACGAAATCGAAGAAAGGGAAGTTTGAGATAGCTGACGGAGCTACGCTCTTTCTTGACGAGATCGGCGACATGTCGCCGCGGGTTCAGGCGAAGATGCTGCGGGTTCTTGAAGAACAAAGGTTCGAGCCGGTCGGCAGCAATACGCCGGTTTTGGTTGATGTGCGAGTGATCTCGGCGACCAATAAGCCGCTCGATGGACTGATCGATAACGGCAATTTTCGGCCAGATCTATTTTATCGGCTCAACGTGATCCCGTTTCAAGTGCCGCCGCTTCGTGAACGAAGCGAAGACGTTCCTGTGTTGGTTGAGCATTTTAATCAGCGTTTTTCGGCCGATTATGGCAAAGAAAAAAAGCTGTTCGAGGACGATGCTCTGGAGTCACTGCAGGACTACGCATGGCCGGGGAACGTTCGGGAGTTGAAGAACACGATCGAAAGAATCGTGATCATGTCTTCGAAGAAAAAGATAACCGCGGCCGATCTGCCCGAACTCGAATCGACGAATGGTATCGCCGCAAGCACGTTCAGATTTCCAACATTCAAAGATGCGACCGATGCGTATCAACGCGAGTTCATCCAGCACAAACTCATGGAATTCGAAGGAAATGTAGCAAAGGCCGCGGAAGATATGGGTGTCGACCGCAGCCATTTGTATCGAAGGATGAGGAATCTTGGGATAAAGTAAATTCAGAGTGCAGGCTTTAGCCTGTGGATTTCTAAGAGACAAGCTGAAGCCTGGACCCTTAACTCCAGCTATTTCGTCACCGGAAATCCCCGTTTTATCATCAGAGCATCAACGATCGGATCGCGTCCACGGAACCTTCTATAGGCTTCCGCGGGATCGATCGTATTTCCGACTGAGAATATTTCTTTTTTCAACCGGGCTCCGACCTTCTTATCGTACGGGCCGCCTCCTTCGGTGAAAGCGCCATAAGCATCTGCGGTAAGCACGTCGGACCAGAGATAACTGTAGTAACCGGCCGAGTAGCCGTCGCTTGAGAAGAGGTGGCCGAATTGCGGCGTGCGGTGACGCATGACCAATTCGCTAGGCATACCAAGGTCAGCCAAAGTCTTACGTTCAAATGCGTCTACATCGATCTTTATATCTCCTGCCAGATGAAGCTTCATATCGACCAATGCGCTCGAAAGGTATTCGGTCGTCTCAAATCCCTGATTGAACGTGTCGGATCTTTTGATCTTCTCGACCAACGAGGGCGGGATCGGTTTGCCGGTCTGGTAGTGTAACGCGAATTTGTTGAAAACCTCCGGCGTTGAGACCCAGTGTTCTAGTATCTGGGAAGGGAATTCGACATAGTCGCGTGCGACGTTCGTTCCGGACAAACTTGGGTACGTCACATTCGACGAAAGGCCATGTATAGCGTGGCCGAATTCGTGAAACATCGTCACGGCGTCGTCCCAAGAAATAAGCACTGGCTCGCCAGGTTTTCCTTTCACAAAATTCGAGTTGTTCGAGACGAGAGTCGTCACCTCACCATTCATCCTGTCTTGCTCGCGATATGCATTCATCCAGGCACCTGAACGCTTGCCGTCGCGGGCGTATGGATCGAAATACCATAGGCCAACATGCTTGTCAGTCGTTTTATCTTTGACCTCGTACACCGTCACGTCAGGATGAAAGACGGCAACACCTGAGATCGGAGTAAACGTGAAATTGAATATCTCGCCCGCCATCCAAAACATTGCGTCGCGGATCTTATCGAGCTGCAGATATTTCGAGACTTCGTTCTGGTCGAGGTCGTAGCGTTCCTTACGCACCTTCTCCATATAAAGCCGATAATCCCATGGCTCGATCTTGATCTTCGTGCCTTCTTTGTCGGCTAGCTTCTGCATGTCGGCGACTTCTTCCTTAACGCGGGCGATCGCGGCGGGCCAGACGCCTTCCATGAGTTTCATCGCGTTCTCGGGATTCTTTGCCATGGCATTCTCAAGGCGCCAATGAGCGTGGGTCTTAAAACCGAGGAGCTTTGCACGCTCCGCGCGCAGCTTGAGGATCTCAGGAATGATGCCATTGTTATCGCGGGCGTCGCCATTGTCGCCGCGATTAACAAACATCTTCCACGCCTTTTCCCGAAGGTCGCGTCGCGTGGAATAGGTGAGAAACGGATCGATTGACGAGCGTGTGTTTCGAATGACCCATTTGCCGGCGAGATTCTTCGAGGAGGCGGCGGAGGCGGCGGCATCTTTTTGCCCATCGGGCAGACCGGCGAGATCCGCCTCTGAGTCGAGCGTCATGAAAACCTGAGTTTCGTCGCCGAGCAGATTCTGATTGAACTTGGTGAAAAGTCCGGCGAGAGTTTGGTTGATCTCGGACATTCGCTGCTTCTGTTCCGAACCAAGTTTTGCGCCGGCTCGAACGAAATTGGTGTAGTAGAGCCAAGTCAGGCGAAATTTCTCACCTCGAACGGACTTCTTTTTCTGCTCGTTCTGATAGACCGTGTCGATCCGTTTGAAAAGTTTCTCGTTCTGGGTGATCTTGTCGTAATGAGCAGCTAGTTTCGGATCCATTTCGGTCTCGACCTTACTGAACTCATCGTTGTTCATATTGCCGCCCCAGACCCCGTAGATGACATTGACGCGAGCCAGCGCCTGGCCCGTTGTTTCAAGAGCAAGGATGGTGTTATCAAATGTTGGTGGTGCCGTTTGGTTGGCGATAGCGTCGATCTCGCGAAGATTTGTTTCCATCGCGGCTTCGAGTGCGGGCTTAAAATCCGCGATCTTCACCTTGTCAAAAGGTGGGACGCCGCCATGGGGACCTGTCCATTCGCTTAGAAGTGGGTTTTCAACCGGCGATTCCGCCTTCGCTGTATTCAAACTGCTATTTCCCATAAAGGTAAACATACTTATAGCCGTCGCTGCGATAGCAACTACGATAATTCGTCCTGTATAAGACATAAGTAAGATCTCCACGGCCGCTTTCTAAAGTGTAGCTCTTTGTCAAATCGTTTCCGAACCGAGCGGATCACCGGTCGCAAATATGCGATTGTGGAGATTTGATGCCCCTTTTGATTTACTTGGCGGTAAAAAATGTCGATTTGTGACATACGACCTAGTTTAGTTTTTAAATTCCGATTCTATTGTAGTATGACCTTTCTGAAAACCGACCTTACAGCAAAAACAGATCTTCACGAACATGGTTCCGGTACGGGTGCGTTTCGCAGTAGGCGGCCGGCTTTTGTAGACTTTTTGCCGCCGTGCAACAACGCTTGTCCGGCGGGCGAGGACATCCAGGCGTGGCTCGCGCTTGCACAGGCAGGACAGTACTTCGACGCTTGGAAAAAGCTGACCGAGGACAATCCGATGGCGGCGATCCACGGACGGGTGTGCTATCACCCGTGCGAAAGTTCGTGCAACCGCGGGAATGTTGACACTTCGGTCAGCATTCATGCAATCGAACGCTTTCTCGGTGATCTCGCCATCAAGGAGGAGTGGAAGTTTCCAATTGGTCAAAATTCGACAGGTAAACGCGTACTCATCGTCGGTGCGGGGCCGAGCGGCCTTTCGGCAGCGTACCATCTACGTCGTTTGGGGCACGCAGTAACGATGTTCGAGGCAGGCCCGATGGCCGGTGGAATGATGAATTTTGGTATTCCGGCCTATCGTTTGCCGAGAAATGTGCTCCGGGCCGAGATCAAACGGATCGAGGACATGGGCATCGATATCAGACTCAATTACAAGGTCGATGACATTCTAACTGAGAAATCCGCCGGGAATTTTGACGCGGTGTTCATCGCGATCGGTGCCCATATCGGGAAAAAGACTGATATTCCGGCAAGAGACGCCGGAAAGATACTCGATGCCGTTAGTTTCCTAAAGGATGTTGAGCTCGGCCTGAAACCGCAGATCGGACGCCGCGTCGCGATCTATGGCGGTGGTAATACGGCAATGGACGCGGCACGGACCGCAAAACGTCTCGGAGCCGAAGAGGCGTTGATCATCTATCGCCGCGACCGCGAGCACATGCCCGCACACGATTTCGAAGCGGACGAGGCTCTGAGCGAAGGCATTAAGATCCACTGGCTCCGAAGTATCAAGAATCTCGATTCCACCTCGGTAACGGTCGAGAAGATGGACATCAAGGATGGGCGTCCTGTGCCGACAGGCGTTTTTGAAACACTCGAGGCCGATTCGGTGATCCTGGCTCTTGGGCAGGCGACAGAGACCGATTTCCTTGAGGGTATTGAGGGAATCAAGTTCGCTGACGACGGTACGGTTGAGGTCGATAAGCAAATGATGACCGGACACGCCGGTATATTTGCCGGAGGAGATATGGTGCCGAGCGAGCGAACGGTGACGATCGCGACCGGGCACGGAAAAAAGGCGGCCCGAAACATCGATGCCTGGCTGAACGGCTCCGATTATGAAAAGCAGGCCAGCAATCCATTGGTTTCGGTCGAGCAGCTTCATATCTGGTATCGAACCAATGCCGACGCAAAACTTCAGGAGCACGTCGAACCGCTGGTTGCGGTCGGAGGCTTTGACGAGATCGTTGCCGGATACACCGAGGACGAGGCTCGATACGAGGCCCAACGCTGCTATTCGTGCGGCAATTGTTTCGAGTGCGACGGCTGTTTTGGAGCCTGTCCGGAGAACGCCATTATCAAACTTGGCCCAGGGAAACGTTATAAATTCAATTACAAATTGTGCACCGGCTGCGGCGTTTGTTATGAACAATGCCCGTGTCACGCCATCGACATGACAGCCGAGCCGGAGGCCGGAAAATAATGAGATCAGATAAACAACAAGTAGTTACGCTCGATGGAAATGAGGCGGCAGTCTTTGTCGCATATCGCGTCAACGAGGTCTGTGCGATATACCCGATCACGCCGTCATCTGCAATGGCCGAATTTGCAGACGAGTGGTCCGCAAAGGACATCAAGAATATTTGGGGCAATACGCCCGAGGTCATCGAAATGCAGAGCGAAGGCGGAGCTGCGGGAACAGTGCATGGAGCATTGCAGACCGGTTCGCTGACGACGACCTTTACGGCATCTCAAGGGCTGATGCTGATGCTGCCGAACATGTACAAGATCGCCGGCGAATTGACGGCAGCCGTATTTCACGTCGCAGCACGTTCACTGGCTGCACAGGGCCTGTCGATCTTTGGCGACCATCAGGACGTGATGGCTGCCCGCACGACGGGTTTTGCCCTGCTCGCGGCCTCAAGCGTGCAGGAGGCCCACGATATGGCATTGATCGCACAGGCGACGACGCTGCGGGCACGAGTTCCGTTCATACATTTTTTTGACGGCTTCAGAACATCGCACGAGGTCAATAAGATCGATTTTCTGTCTGATGAACAGATCCGGGCGATGATCGACGACGATCTGGTATTTGGACACCGTCGCCGGGCATTGAATCCAGACAATCCATTCATTCGCGGAACGGCTCAAAACCCGGATGTTTATTTTCAGGGCCGCGAAACGGTCAACCCGTATTACGATGCCGTGCCCTCGATTCTTAAGGAGGAAATGCGGAAGTTTGCCGAGCTAACCGGCCGCGAATATGCTCCGGTCAAGTATTTTGGAGCTCCGGATGCAGAGAAGGTCATTGTCGTGATGGGTTCAGGCGTTGAGACCGCAGCTGAAACCGCAGCGTTTCTATCTGAAAACGGTGAAAAGACCGGTGTCCTCCAAGTGACACTCTACAGGCCGTTTCCTGCTGACGATTTTCTCGCTACATTACCGGCAACCGTAAAGAGTATTGCCGTCCTTGACCGTACAAAAGAGCCCGGAGCTTCGGGTGAGCCGATGTATCAGGATGTGATGATCACATTGATGGAAGCGGTCTCAGGTCGGCGATTGACGGCGATGCCTGTGATAGTCGGCGGACGATATGGCCTTTCATCAAAAGAATTCACTCCGGCGATGGTAAAGGCGGTGTTCGACAATCTCGGAGCAGAATCGCCAAAGAATCATTTCACTGTCGGTATCATCGACGACGTTGGCCACACAAGCCTGGATGTGGACAGCAACTTCACACTGGATGAATCAGACTGGACGCAGGCGTTGTTCTATGGCCTCGGGGCCGATGGCACGGTCGGTGCAAATAAAAACAGTATCAAGATCATCGGCGAGAACACAGAACTCTCAGCACAAGGTTATTTTGTATACGATTCGAAAAAGTCGGGAGCGAAGACCGTTTCACATCTTAGATTCGGTAAAAAGCCGATCAAGGCTCCGTATCTGATCACTTCCGCAGACTTTATTGCGTGTCATCAATTTAATTTCCTCGAGCGGGAAGAAATGCTGTCGCTTGCCAAGCCCGGAGCAACCTTTCTACTCAACAGCCCATTTGGATCCGACGACGTATGGGGTGAACTACCGCTAACGGTCCAGCAGGCGATTCTCGCAAAGGGGCTCAAACTATATGTGATCGACGCTGACGATGTTGCGCAAAAGACCGGAATGGCCGGCCGAATAAACACGATCATGCAGACATGTTTCTTCGCCCTGTCGGGTGTCCTACCGCCGGACGAGGCGATCGCTCAGATCAAAAAGGCTATCGAGAAAACGTATCTAAAGAAGGGGCGGTCGGTCGTTGAGAAAAACTATGTTGCGGTCGATCAGACGCTCGAGAATCTCTTTCAGGTAGCCATTCCCGAAAAAGCGACTGCCGCGGTTGCTGCGTATACGGGGATCTCGCCAAAAGCCCCTGAATTTGTCCGCACAGTAACACAAGCGATGATCTCGGGACTTGGCGATTCGATCCCGGTCAGTGCCTTTCCGGCGGATGGTACCTACCCAAGCGGAACATCGAAATGGGAAAAGCGAAACGTATCGAGTCGCGTCGCGGTCTGGGAACCGGAACTGTGTATCCAGTGTGGAAACTGCAGCTTTGTTTGCCCGCACAGCGTCATTCGTTCTAAGTTTTTTCACAAGGATCAACTCGAAAACGCGCCGGACGGTTTCAAGTCCGCTCCGATCAACGCAAGAGGTTTTCCGGAAACGAAATATTCGCTGCAGGTATATCTTGAGGACTGTACCGGATGTAATCTGTGTTACGAAGTATGCCCGGTCGATGATCGCGGCAACGGTGATCGGCGTGCGATAAATCTGGGCGACAAGCCTGCGGCGTTAGAACTGGAACGCGAGAAGATCGAATTTTTCGAGGATCTTCCCCAAAATCAGAAGCCCGAAGTCGATTTCTCGACGGTGCATGGTGTTCAGTTTCTCGAGCCTCTTTTTGAGTTCTCTGGGGCATGCGCCGGATGCGGCGAAACTCCGTACATCAAGGTTTTGACACAGTTATACGGGGACAGGCTACTGGTGGCTAATGCGACGGGATGCTCGTCGATCTATGGCGGTAACCTGCCTACTACACCGTGGACATGCAATTCGGCCGGGCAGGGGCCAGCGTGGTCAAATTCATTGTTTGAGGACAATGCTGAGTTTGGTCTCGGTATGCGGCTCACTACAGATAAGCAGCTTGAAACAGCCCATCAGCTACTCGACCGCCTGCGGCCGCAACTCGGGGACACGCTTGTCGATGAACTGACAAACGCTCCGCAACATCTTGAAAGCGAGATCAAAGAACAACGTAGACGCGTCGCTGAACTGAAACTCAAGCTTGAACAGATCGACAGCTCTGATGCCAGACATTTGTCATCTGTCGTCGATCAGCTTGTGCACCGCAGCGTCTGGCTGATCGGTGGCGACGGCTGGGCATATGACATCGGTGCCGGCGGCCTAGATCATGCTCTCGCGAGTGGGCGCAACGTAAACGTTTTGGTTCTCGATACCGAGGTGTATTCAAATACGGGTGGACAGATGTCGAAGGCTACACCGACGGCGGCGTCGGCCAAGTTTGCGGCTGCCGGCAAACGCGTTGGTAAAAAGGACCTTGCACTACAGGCGATATCGTACGGAAATATCTATGTCGCACAAATCGCAATGGGTGCCAATCCGCAGCAAACGCTGCTCGCCCTTCGCGAAGCCGAAGCGTACGATGGGCCGTCATTGGTGCTTGCTTACAGCCATTGCATCGCACACGGCATAGATATGGAAAAGGGTCTCAATCAGCAGAAACTTGCCGTCGCGAGTGGCTATTGGCCGCTGATCCGTTACAACCCTGTTTTGAGGAAGAACGGTCAGAATCCGTTCGTGCTGGATTCGCCAAAACCTGTCATCTCGTTGAGGGATTATGCCTATAACGAATTGAGATACAAGGTTTTGACGCAAACTGCGCCGCAGGAGGCTGAAAGGCTGATGGTACTCGCGCAGGAGATCGTTGACCTACGTTGGAAGACATACGAAGAGATGGCGGGATTTGGCGCGAGTTCGTTCCAGCCGGTTTACTAAGTTCGATAGGACGAAGGTGGATAATTATGCCTGACTTAAGCACAACTTACATGGGTCTGAAACTGCGGTCACCACTGGTAGTCTCGGCTAACCCGTTGTCACAAAAAATAGAAAATATTTCTGCAATGGAGGACGCTGGTGCCGGTGCGGTCGTTCTATTTTCATTGTTCGAAGAACAAATTCGCAGAGAATCTGCCAAAGTCGCCAAGGTCTTTCATTCGACGACTAACGCTTTTGCCGAGGCAGCAGATTTTTTTCCGGATCTCGATGAATATGCAGTTGGAACTGGTCAATATCTTGACATCATCCGTCGAGCGAAAGAACGGGTAAGTATGCCTGTAATTGCAAGCCTTAACGGTACGACGCCCGAAGGATGGATCGAATATGCTCGGGAAATAGAACAGGCTGGGGCGGACGGCCTCGAGATTAATGTGTATTTTATTCCGGCGGACATCCTACTTAGTGCGGAGGATGTCGAGCGGCGCTACTTGGACATCGTTACGCTCGTGCGTGAAACCATCAATATCCCGATCGCAGTCAAGCTAAACCCGTATTTTTCGTCGATTGGAAATATGGCTAAACGCCTTTCCGATGCAGGCGCAGATTCGTTGGTTCTATTCAATCGCTTCTATCAGCCTGATTTTGATATCGAGGAACTTAAGGTTTTGCCAAACCTTGACCTGAGCGTTCCTGCTGAGATCCGCTTGCCTCTCCTGTGGATCGCAAATCTTTATGGACGTGTCCCGGTTTCTTTTGCAGCAACGACCGGGGTTCACGGAGCCCGGGAATTGATCAAATACATCCTGGCTGGTGCCGATATCGGCATGGTCGCTTCGGTATTGCTCAAGAACGGCATTCCGTACCTGAGCACGATCCTAAATGAGCTCGATCTTTATATGCGCGATATGCCTTTCGAATCGGTCGAGGCGTTCAGAGGTTCAATGAGCCTGCAGTATGTGTCCGATCCAACCGGTTATGAGCGTAGTAACTATATTCAGATATTAGGCAATAATCGGTGGACTAGAGAAGGACGCTATCGATAACTGAGGTCGATATCTACGAAAAAGCGGTCTCGATATTTCGAGACCGCTTTTTCCGAGATTGTGGTACACCCGGCATGATTCGAACATGCGACCCCTTGATTCGTAGTCAAGTACTCTATCCAGCTGAGCTACGGGTGCACAAAGGCGAATGACTAGACTACAAAGCAACAGCGATCGTGTCAAGAATGATGCATGCCTTTTGGATCGAGTCTTTGCCTCCCCGTCGAGGTTCTAAATCTATCTATCTCGCGAAATAACCCTGTCTGGTGCGCGAAATTAGCTCGGGATCTCGTACGTCAATGCGAAGCGAACGCCACTTTCCGTCACGTTTATCATTAGCGGGTTGATACTCGATAGTGTAGAGGGTTCGCAGGTCGGCGGCGACAACGGCATACAGTCGCCCCATTTCTTCCAGCCGATTGATCGCATTCAGCGTCCCGCCGCTCCGGTCAGCAACCATTTGAAGCCTCGTTCTAGCGGCCTTGAACATCGCCACTTGCCGCAGGGTCGGATCGGCAAGTTTGTCAGGATTGCCTGTAGGTAAAGCTAGTGGATAGATCGTGACGCCTTGTGCGTCTGAACGGTTAAGAATTCTGTTGAGAGTGTCGCTTGCTTCCGGTTTTATCGCAGTTGCGATCTGGTCGTCTCTGAGCGGTTCAAGCAAGTCCCGATCCTGATCCTTCACTTGGCTATCGACGCCATCGGTGAGGACGATGATCGCCTTTCGCCGACTCTTCTCTTTCGAGAGTTTGTCGAGTGCAAAATCGAGGGCTCTGTAGAGGTGCGTTTTTCCGCGACCGTTGGCTACCGAGATGGAGTTCGCAATGGTGCTACGATCCGTCGTGAAGTCGTTTCTCAAGTTGATCTTATCGTAAAACTCTACGACCGCTACGCGATCGTTTGGTGAGAGGGCATCGATAAATCGAACCGCAGACTGTTTAATAACCTGACGAAAGCCAAGTGTCGAACCGCTCATGTCGAGCATTATCACCACACTGAAGGGAGCCTCGGTTGGCTCAAACCGCAGTATCTGTTGTTTAACACCATCCTCAAATATCTCAAAATTGGCCCGGTCCAGATTGGTTATCGGCCGTCCACGGCTATCGACAACACCTACGTTCAATCGTACGATCGACGAATCTACGCGGATCGTATCGTCGTTTTGTGCCAATATGGGAATCGCAAACAGGTTTACGAACAGAAATAAGAAGATCGGTCTCAAATAGGCCATACAAAATACTAGCAATTTGACGCGGTTTGGCGAAGGACGGTTGTACCGGGGAGTAGTAAGTAACCTCTTAACACTTTTCGTTTTTTGATTTATACTTTTGTTTACCCCAAAACGGTGCTGTCCGACATCCGGCAGGGTATTTTTGTTACAGCCGAGATGTGGATATGAGGCGAATGCTCTATCGGCCCAATTATTGTTCGAATTGCGGAGAGAAAGTCGAGCGTGTCGATTGGGGGTTCTTTACTAGTCGGCGATTCTGCGACATTTGTGAGACTGAATTCAAAGGGCATGATATTTTAACGCGTGCGGGGGTTCTTTTGGTGCTCGCGATCGGCGTTGTTGGAATAGGGGCATATCTTCGAAGCGGGCCTGGTACTGAATTTGTGAAGCAGCCGACGAAGCTTGCTGAGCGGGAAGCCCGTCCGGAATTGGAAGCCAAACCGCGAGCGACGGAGAATCCGATTCCATCGACAACGCCCGATTTGTCCACGAAGTCGTCCGAGGTGCCTCGCGTGGGACCGAAGCCGATGCCGGCGAAGGTGGAGATTGCTGAGGCCCAGTATTTTTGTGGAGCTGAAACAAAGAAGGGAACGCCGTGTTCGAGGCGGGTTAAGGGGAATACACGCTGTTACCAGCATGTCGGAATGCCAGCGATGGCAACTTCAGAGAGATCGAAAACTAACTAGGGCACTCTCCCTCAAAAGATAAATGAAACCACTTACGCCGAATTCAATGATCCAAAACCGCTATCTGGTCGTCCAGTCGATCGGAAAAGGCGGAATGGGTGAGGTTTATCTCTCGGTTGACCAACGCTTGGGAAGCGCCGTTGCCCTCAAGCGCACCTTTTATACCGATGACAATACACTCGCGGCCGCATTCGAGCGCGAGGCTAGGATTTTAGCCAGACTTCGGCATCCCGTACTTCCAAAGGTCATCGACCACTTTGTCGAGAACGGCGATCAGTTTCTCGTGATGGAACACATCTCGGGTGACGACATTGCGAAAAGGCTCGAATTGGCAAATAAGCCGTTTCCCCTGAGCTGGGTTATGTTCTGGGCCGATCAGTTGCTCGATGCTTTGTCGTACCTGCATTCGCATGAGCCTCCGATCATTCATCGCGATATCAAACCCCAGAATTTGAAGCTGACGGATGAGAACCATATCGTACTGCTGGATTTTGGCCTTTCAAAGGATTTCGACACCAAGGCGACCAGCAATCCGTTGAATTCTGCTAGCGTTGCCGGATATTCACCGCATTTTGCCTCGATGGAGCAGATCCGGGGGACTGGTACCGATGCCCGTAGCGACCTTTATTCTCTTGCCGCGACCTTGTATCAGTTAATGACCAATAGCATTCCGGTGGATGCGCTTTCGCGAGCTGACGCACTGTTGGGTAATGCTTTGGATCCGATCAAGCCTTTGAATGAACTCAATCCAGAGATATCTCCCGCGATCTCGGAGGTCATCTTAAAAGCGGTCTCAGTACGCCAAGACGATCGCTATTCAACTGCCGGTGAAATGCAGAAGGCTCTTCGACGAGCATTTGATCGGAGTAAGAAAGATCCTGACGCACCGGTAGTGCCAGTTATTGCAGTCGCTCCTGAGACGAGTCCAACAGCTTCTCCGGTTGATTCACTACCGTCTGAAATGAAGACCCGAGCGTTTTCGGATACAGCCGGCGACGCACTTGATGCGACGTTACAAATGGATGCAGCCGAGATACAGGAAGTGAAGCAAGCTGATGTTAAGACTGAGATGTTAAAGGCTGACGATGTCGAGATCGACACTCAGCTTTCAGCAAAAGCATCAAAGGGACAGATCCCCGCTCCGCCACCGGTAGCGGCTGTGGCTGCAACACCGCCTCCTGTGCCGCCACCAAGTACGCCGACTCCAGTTTCGAATGTTCAGCAACCGCATCCGAAGGCCAGTGAGCTGTCGATACCTACAAAGACGAAATCCTCGTCAAAAACTGGACTTGTTGTCGGTGGATTGCTCGCTTTGCTTTTGCTGGGCGGCCTCGCAGGCGGCGGTATCTGGTATTTCTATCTTAGGCCGCGGGCAACACCGGCGATAACGCCATCGCCGACGCCTACGGCTCAGCCTTCACCAACGACGGCTCCGATCGTAAGCGAGACCAACGTCGACGCCAATTCCAATGCAAATTCGTCATTGCCCGAGGCATCGAACTCGACGGAGGTGAATACCGCGACGACACCAAGTTCGAACCCGGGCACTCGTCAAACGCCGCCTCCGATAACGACCCGTCCGCAGGCTCCGCCGAAGACTGCGGCGACACCTGCTCCGAAGGCGACGGCGAAGCCAAAAGACGATCGCACGGTAATCATCCAGTAAGCGGATATTTTGAATATGAAAAAGAAGTTCTTTCTGATAGTGAGTTTATTTGTGGTGGCTCTCTGCCTCATGGCGACACAGACGCAAGCCCAGTCAAAGCGTGACCGGGACCAGGCCAATGCGCTTCAAAAGGAGGCTGAGACAGCTTACGGTCAAAAGAATTATCAGGTTGCGGCTGCTAAGTACGGCCAGGCGATCCTACTTGTTCCAAATAATCCAAATGCACACTATAGGAAGGGGTACGCGCATTTCGAGTTAAAGGAATATGACGCCGCGATCGCCTCGTTCACGACGGCTCTCACACAAGGGTTCAAGCCGCCGGTCGAGATCTATCGGGTTCGCTCCTATATTTACTCTGAGAAAAAAGATTACCCTTCGGCTCTTTCCGATATTCAGAAGGGACTTGCAATCGCCCCTAAGGATCTTCAGTTTCTGAAATACCTCGGCGAGGTCCATCTTGCAAGTAATGCTCTTCCACAGGCCGTTGAGGCACTTAATCGCGCTGCACAAGTTGCTCCTAATGATGCTGACATCCAGTACAACTTGGCCAGAGCATACTTTTCGATGGGCGATGTGAAAGCTCAAAAGACCGCGGCTGAGACTGCCTTGTCCAAGGGAACGCGTTTTCCCGGAGAGTCTCACTACCTCTTAGCTGACGCCTATCAGAAACTGGGAAATTCGGCAGAAGCGATATTGTCGTATCAGCGTGCTATAAGCTCGAAGCCGGATATCTACCTAGCTCATCGAAATTTAGCGGATGTCTATCGTAATGAGGCTCGCTTTACTGACGCGATCAGTACGTTGCGAGCAGGGTTGAGCACCTTTGCTCGTGATGCCGGCTTCTATACTGATCTCAGCTGGAATTATAGTCTCGCAGGGCGTCCTAAAGATGCAGTTGACGCTGCGAATGCTTCGGTTGGCCTAGCGCCTGAGCAATACGGCGGCTACACCAATCTATGCCGCGGCTACAACGAAACTGGAGAGTTTGCTAAGGCTATTGCTGCCTGCAATAAGGCTCTCTCATTGCAGCCCGGTGACGGCGAAACGTACTACTATCTTGGCAATGCGCTTGTCCAGCAGAATAAATCAGTAGAAGCAACGCCGATGTACTCGAAAGCGGTCAGCGGCTTGGTTGAGTACACACGTAAGAATCCAAATTACTCCGACGGATGGTATTTGCTCGGAAATGCTTCATTTGCAGACCTCCAATATGATCGCGCGATCGAGGCATATTTGAAGTGCCTTAGCTTGAGTCCGAAATTTCTCAAGGCGAGAGTGAATCTCGGCATCACCTACACTCGCAAGAAAAACAAGGCTGCGGCGATGGACCAATATACCTTCTTGCTGACGGCTGACCGTGCCTTGGCTGCGATACTGAAGTCTCAGATAGACAAGATGTGATCCTAGAGGCGTCGATTACGGCGTTCTCTGGTGCTTACGTTTACACTTTGAAACTTCAGGACAACGCGAACACTTTCAGGGCGGGTTTCAAATTTAGCAGGGACAAATGGAGCAAATGCGGGATCGGACTGCAGCGCCTTTTCGAGATCGAGAATTGCCTGAGAATTGTGTGAGGGCTCGACAACTTCGGAAACTCTGGCCAACCCATTGCTGAAAACATCCGCAACGACGACAACTTCGTCATCCTTCATCCCACCGCGTACAAGTGATTTAGTGAGAGCGATCAGGGCTCCCTGAGGGTTCACGCTTGGCGATTCAGCTGCAAAATCCATACGGCTACGTGCAAAATCCGTAGGAGAAATAACGTCAAGACCAGTCATCTCTGAGTATGGGGCACGATTGGAAGCGAGCATTATTCTCGAATCACCGGATTTTGCCGTCTCTCCACGAGAAATAATAGGGCGACCAGAAAACATCATCGTTAGGAATGTCATTCCAATGAGTAGTGAAGCGAGAACGCCAACGCTGTAGGGCATCAATTGCATCTCTAGCCATTGCCGAATATCGGAGTTCCTTGATGTCGAGATCCCGCGAGCGTTGAGTAATTCGGTACGGACGGCCTCATTGATCTTGTTCTTTAAGGCAAACGAAAGATCTGGCCGGCGCATCGACCTCAGACCCGCCGACAACTCGCGATACTCGCTATGAGCCTGACGGCAGAGCGGGCACACCTCAAGATGAGAGGCGACCGCGAGGCTTTCCTGTTCGCTCAACGTGCCATCCGCGTAGAACGTGAGGTCAAATTGTATATCCGAGCATTTCATTGCGCAGCTCTTACTAAGTTGATCGACTGAATGGCTGACTGACCCCGGCTGTCATCTGCTTACGCAGAATGACAACGTGTCGTCGAAACTCCTCGCCTGATGCGCTACTTCGGAACGGTTACCGTCTCGGTTGTTGCTGGTCGATTCAAACAACCGCTCTTGGCAGCGTATCTGTTGACTTGTCTCGATTCTCGCTCCTTTTGACCTATCGTTTGGCACCGATTTTATTTAGTCTTAAAAAATGAGACCGGGGTGAGTCAACCATTCACTTCGATTGTCAAAAAATCCTTTAGCCTCTTTCGAAGCTCGTCGCGGCCGCGTGATATTCGGGATTTGACTGTCCCGATACCTATTCCGAGAGCAACCGCAGTCTCGTCATAGCTCCTTCCTTCTATGTCGCAAAGGATGATCGCCTCTCGGTAAACATCCGCAATATCTAAAAGTGCGACCTGTATAGCGTACTCGCGTTCCCGGCGTATAGCCGCATCCTCGGGGCTGACCGACTTATCCTCGAGCGTATCGGAGAAAGCCATGCCTAATTCTCCGATGGGTGCGTCGAGCGAGATCGTTACATCCCGCCTGCGTCGCTTCCACCAGCGAAATCTGTTTCGCGATTCGTTTATCGCGATGCGAAACAGCCAGGTTTTCAATTCTGAGTCGCCTCGAAAACCTTTGATCGAACGCAAGGCCCTCAAAAATGTCTCCTGCGTAAGATCGCCCGCTTCTTCTGCATTTTCTGTTAATCGATAGAGCAGGGCGTAAATATCGTTTGAATATCGGTCGATCAGAATTTCAAATGCGGCGGCGTCACCGGCCTTTAGTCTTTCAATGAACAGCGAATCATCCCGGCCCTGGGCATTGGTGGTCGAGGCAGACACTACAGCCCGCCCAATTTCTTCGTCGTCAAAAGTGATTGACTTGACCAAGACCATCGCCGCCTTTAGCGTTCTCCTAGGACGAGAAGCTGTCAAATTGCCCCGTTCGCTTTCCTCGCGAACTGTAATGTTAGACACCGGTTTTAGGATATTGTTCCCAAACCACTGTAATTATTTTGATGCCTAATATCTGCCTATCTGTGCCATTGTCTTTTCAATAGTTGCTCTAAACGCCGATATACGTTACATTAACTCTTTTGGAAAAAGCCCTTTTACGGCAATTATATAACGAGTTGATGCAGGGAATTTGCATTATTTAATCAATGGCGAGCAAGAAAAGAAGATTTGAACAGTTACAGGCAGCCGCGGCGACCGCGCCGGGTGAGACGAAGAAATACGTCGACCCGTTTCAACAGCAGGTTGTCCCAAAGATCGAGGAAGTTGGCAAGAAACTCGAAGGCAAGGGCCGAACGCTCCTTTACGGACTGGTCGCGGTCATCGTCCTCCTTATTTTGGTCTTTTTGGTGATGCGCTGGAGCCGTAGCTCGGGCGGCGAAGCACAGCGTGCTTTGGGCAAGGCCATCGAGACATCTCAGTCTCGTGTAACTGATACACCGCCTGCTCCGGGATCTGTAGCAGAGAAGACTTTCAAGACCGAGAAAGAGCGTGCTGAGGCCTCGATCACTGAATTTCAAGCTGTTGCCGACAAATTCGGCGGAGCTGTCGGTGAGAAGGCGAAGTATTTTGTAGCTGTCAACCGACTGACGATCGACCGTGCTGCGGGCCTTGCTGAGCTCGAAGCGATTGCCAATACGAGCTCCGAAGTTGGTAAACTCGCGAAATTTGCAGTCGCACAGGTCAAAGCCGACGACAGCAAACTGGACGAAGCCGCGGCGATCTATCAGGAATTGATCGCTCTCAGCGATCCGATCATTGCAAAGGAAACTTTAAATTTTGATCTCGCGAAGGTCTATGAGAAGCAGGGTAAGAAGACCGAGGCTGCTGACATCTTCTTTAAGATAGCCAAGGACGCGAGTGAGGCTAAGGATCTCGATGGAAAGACGATCCCACTGACGGACACGGCCAGAGAAGCTAAGGAGAAGTTGAAAACGCTTGATCCAGAACGAGCCAAGCAGATACCTGAGCCAACACCTGATTCGCCATTTGGCGGCGGTGGTGCTCCTCCCATCAATTTTCAATAAATACGCCTTTCGAACTTGGCGGGTTAATCGCACTTTCCTACTATTAACGTAGGAGGTGCGATTCTTATTTGAACGAACTGGACGAAACACCGCGGCCCAACGAAACAATGCCCGACGGCACCGTCGCTGGCGGAGCGGCTAAGTTCGTTTCGATCAGGGTATCTCCGCATAGCTATTTTACCGCTCTTTTACTCTCAAGCTTTATTTCTGCATTCCTCTTCTATCTGGAAAAAGACCTTGCTGGCGTGATCGTGTTTGCCTCTTCATGGATCCAGATTCCGTTCTTCGCACTTAACGATAAAATCGCTTTCGACGGCCGGCAATTGATCAGGACGGGTGCCATACCGACAGCATGGTGTTGGTTTAACACATCGCGTCGGCGTCTCAAACTGCGTGATATTGAGCAAGTCGAGACCGAGGCGATCAGGACGGCAAAGCGTGGCGGAAACGTTTACTATCGATACCGCACGACAATCCGGGGTAAAGGCCTTAACGTGACGATCGCGTCCGGCGGGAGCGATTATCGCGATATGGTCAAGAGTATTCTGCCGTTGCTGGCTGATAACGTACTCGATACCCGCTCGATAGAATTGCGTGACCACCTCACCGATCCCGCGGAGACGCTTGAACGCGCAAAGAACGCCCATATTCCGTCTGCGGAAGTCCTCGAAAGCTCGTTTCGTAATTCCCGACGTAGACGAACTCAGAATTCTAATTCGCCACAGATCGTCGTGACCAACCAAAAGGCAGACGAGCTTCGCGACCTTGCCAACGAACTCCGCGTTTCCGGTTACTTTCTCCAGGCTCTAGAAGCATTTCGTCGGGCTTTGATCTTGCGACCGAGAGACGGTCGGCTTCTTTTTGAATTTGCACGGTGCCTTCACTCCTTCGCCGGAGTTGAGCGTGATCCGAAATTAGAACGCCGTGCATTGGCCGCCTTGAGATTGTCTGAGCGAAGAGCGAACGACGATGATGATATGCTGATCCGGCTGGGCGAGTGGTATTTTCAGATCGGCGAGTGGGGACGTGCCGGGAATGTCTTTCAAAGTGCCTTAGAACGTCTCGGCGATAACTTTCGCACCGCCCGCGGCCTTGCCGAGATCGCACTCCGCGAAGGGAAGATCGCACACGTCATTCACCATTTCTCGACCGCCAACCGCGTTGCCGAAACGCCCAGCCTGCGTCGCTGGTCAAAAGGTGAGGCCGAATACTTTTCCAATCTGAATTCCGACGGCGAATACATGGAACTCGAGATCGGCCGGGTGAATCTGCTTGAAACCGTAGAGACCTCAAAGAAGACCACGCTGCGAATCACCTTCCTGGCCTTACCAACCATCATCTTCGGCGTCCTCCTCGAAGACCACCTGATCGCCAACATCGGCTGGGCCGTCGCAGGCGTCGCCCTGGTCATCTGGACCGGACTCATAGTCACCCAAAAAATGCTCGCCCAACGCATACCGTATGAGCTGGTGGTGAATGACGATTAGGCACCTTTTGGATACCAAAGAGTGGCGAATGTCGCACAAAATAACCTGGCAAACAAAAGCCCCGATTTTCGTCGGGGCTTTAACATTTCTATTTCGAGGCGGCTTTCTCAGGCGGATTGAGCATCGCAGACCAGCGATACTCGGGGGCATCCCAACCTTTTTTGAGCTTTTCTAAGATGAACTCGGTCATGTTGTCGACGATCCAGCGGTGGTTCTTTTCGCCGACGGAGGCGAGCTCGGCGTCGGGGGCCGGGTTCATGAAGTCGATGGCGTACGGGATGCCGTCTTTGATGGCGAATTCGACGGTGTTGAGATCGTAGCCGAGAGCGGTGCAGATCGTCTTGACGTCCTGCTCGACGCGGGCGTGGAGCTCGGGTGTGAGGTAGTCTTCGACATCGACGTACTGCATACCGCTAAGGTAAGGCTTCGACGGGTCGTAGGGCATGATCAGTACATTTTCTTTGCCGACGCAGTAGCAGCGGACAAATTGGTCGTACTCGATGCCTTGCTGCAGGGTCATGCAGAGTGTACCGGACGCGTTGTATTCGGTGAACAGCTCTTCGAGTGAGTGAATTTTGGAAACATTCTTCCAACCGCCGCCGTCGAACGGTTTTAGGAACGACGGAAAGCCGACGTGATCGACGACGCCCTGCCAATCGATCGGGAATTCGAGATTACGGAGACTTTCGTCGGTGATGTCCTTGATGTAGCTATGCTGGGGTAGCAGAACCGTCTTCGGGATCGCTACGCCGAGTTTGGTGGCGAGAGCGAAGTTGAAAAACTTATCATCCGCCGACCACCAGAATGGGTTGTTGATGATGTACGTGCCTTCGAGAGCAAACCGCTTAAGCGTTGCACGATAGTACGGTATCTCATGCGAAATGCGATCGATGATGACGTCGTAACGCTTTTCTTCATCAAGCGTGATGCCGCCGATCTTGACCATTTCGGCGACGACCTCGCCATTGCCTTTCTCGTTGATACTGTTAATGATGGACTCGGGAAATGTCTGCTCGCGTCCGACTAAGATACCTACTCGTTTCATAAGGCGTAAATTTTATCGCAAAGACGCAGAGGTCGCAAAGACGCTCGAAATAACTTTGCGTCTTCGTAACACTACGGTGAATATCTCATCTATTTCGTGCCCGGCAACAGTTCCAAATTGCCCATCTCTCGATTGTAGGAATCGAGTGCTCCGACCTCGTCGGCCGTCGCGTCGAGCATTTGCTTGGTCATCGCGATCGAGTCGGATAGCTGTTCGAAATCGAGGAGCGAGAATTTCTCCGGTGTTGAGATCGTAACGATCTCGTCGTTGAGGTAGCTGAAGAAGTTTTCTATCGACTGAAGCTGGCCTTCGACGAGCTTTACGCTCCGCTCGATCTCGTCGAACGAGGCGACACGTCGTTTGAGGATCTCGACGTTAGTTTGCTGGATCCGCTTTGTCTTCTCGTCAGTGGATGATTCCATCGCACGAAAGGCTTGAGAAAGCTGATTGTGAACGGCCGTGCGATTGATCGATTTGAGGTGCTGCTTGCGGCGTCGGTAAACGTCGAGGAGATCGACGAAATCTTCCCAACGCTGGTCGAGAGCCTTCAGATTAGATGGCAGCGTGGCTGTGGCTGTGAACTTGCGATAGTTGTCCTGGATCTTTTCCTTTAACCAACGCAAATATTCGACGGCCTCGCGTTCGCGGGGCGTGAATGACTTGATGAGCTTTTCGCGGCCGGCATTGTGAGCTTCCAATAACCGCTGGTGCTCGCGTTTCTGCACCATCTGGCGATAGACGGGCAGATTGGGTACGACAACAACGTAGATCGCCTCGAGAATGAGAGCGATCAGCAGCGGGATGACGCTGCCCGTAAAAGCCGCTGCGGCGAGAAAGCCCGCGAGCGCCCAGAAGTTGACGGGTTCCTTCAGAGCCGCTTTTGCGTAGCTCGTTTGGAATTTATCCAGGTCCTGCCGGTATTTTGCCAGATCGGCCATAAACTATTGTGATGCGAAAATTTCGACCCGCGTTACGCTCTAACCGTTCGAATGGCTCTTTATATCGATGACGTCAGCTTCCGGCACAGTCGAGTTTGTCTCGATCTGCTTAATGTCCGGGGTTCCGGCTGCCAACATGCCCATCGACTGTTTGTATTCGAGCAGCTTGTCCTGAAGCTGTATGTCCATCGCCTCACGCTCGATGTCCTGCATTTGCGAGTCGACCGAGGCCGAGCCGAGCTGCAATTTTGCCTCGGCAGCGGCAACGCGGCGGTCGATCTTCTCGCGCATTTCGTTAAATGTCGAGGCATCGTCGCCGATGTTGAAGGTGTCCATCGTCTGGGCAAGCTGCTCTTGAAGTTTTGCCTGCTTGGCCGCCGAAATGAGCTGCATCGCCTCAGCGGTGCGCTTCTTCATATTGAGGACGTAGTTGTCGCGGGCCTTTAATGCCTGTTTCGAAGCGTCACCAGCCTGTGCAGCCTGAGCCTCGGTGCGTTGGAGATCCGCTTGTGCCTGTTGTAGTTGGCCGATGTAGGCGGTCGCGATGTCGTCGCGGCCCATTTTTACGGAGGCTTTGATCTTGCTGTCGAGGTCGACGACCTGAGTCGACAGATTCTCCTTCTGCTTGAGCAAAAGGCGCTCGGTGGCCATTACCTGCGCGACCGAATTATTAAGCTCGGGCACCCGATCACGCATGTCGCGGATCGTTTGCTGCAGCACCAATTCGGGGTTCTCGATCCTATCAAGCGCGGCTCCCGTTCCCGCTCTGAACACTCTGGTTATCCTCTGCCACAGTCCCATTTTATCAATCAGCTCCTCTTGCAAATATGGGCAACAACAACTTCGCCAAATCCCTTACGAAACACCGCGAGCGGAAGTTGCAAATTCCAAACCAGTATAACAGAAAATCAATTTAGGGAAGACAATGTGCGCCGTTCTTAGGCTAGAAAATTGGGTTTTGACGGTAACTGGTTTACAGTAGTTCTACAGCGTCTGAATAAGCAATACAAATGCGACAGTCCCTCCAGAACTTAGTCGGCGACCTTGATCGGGAATTGCTCCGTGAACACCGATTTGACACTGAGCTTTTTGGCGAGCTTACCGCTATCCAACACGAGTCCGGCATCTTGCACGGTGACCGACCGATATCACCATTCCTAAGACCCTATTTTCTTGCCGAATCGAAATATGCCGCGATCAAGAATGCTGCTGCCTCGCTTGCGAAAGCTTTTGGTGCACTGACGTCGGCTGCACTCGAGAATGACGCAATAATGGACGAGCTTGGCATGTCCGAAAAGGAACGCCTTTGGGCGCGGCTCGAGACCGGATACAGTCACGTTTCCGTGACAAGCCGCCTCGACACCTTCCTGACTGAGGATGGTTTCGCTTTTCTAGAGTACAACGGGGAAACTCCGGCCGGCGTCGGCGATCAGGCGGCGCTGGAACGCCTGTACTCGCATATCCCAACCGTTCGACGATTCCTCACCGAGAATGAGCATCATTATCCGCAGCCACACGTCAGTTTGATCCACTCGCTAGACCAGGCCTATCGCGAATCTGGCGGGCAAAAGGAAAAACCGAATATCGCGATCATCGATTGGGCTGGAGTCGCGACAGGCGCCGAGTTTGAAATACTGCGTGACTTTTTTGAGTCCCGCGACTATCGGACGAAGATATGTACTCCGGAAGAATTGGATTACGCGGGCGGAGTGCTGACCGCGGGTGACTTTGCGATCGATGTTTTCTACAAGCGGGTGATCATCCACGAATTCCTGGACAGGTTTGATGAGGAGCACCCGGTCTTTAAGGCATGCACAGACGGTGCCGTTTGCATGGCGAACTCTTTTCGTTCGAAGATACCCCATAAGAAATCGAGCTTTGCGATCCTGACCGACGAAAGGTATCAAGGGCTTTTCGATGCGGGTCAACTTGAGGCAATAGGACAGCACGTTCCGTGGACCCGAACCGTCAAATATGGCAAGACGACTTATTTAGGAAAAGATGTCGACCTGGTCGAATTCATCCGGAATGAAAGGCACCGTTTCGTTCTCAAGCCGAATGATGATTACGGAGGTAAGGGCATCAAGTTTGGCTGGGAGACTTCCGAATCTGATTGGGATGAAGCAATCGAACATGCGCTGGGCGAGCCGTATGTAGTTCAGGAGCGGGTTCCGGTCGAGAAGACCGATATTCCTGTCTTTGCCGACGGCGAGGCTCGTATGGAATCCTTGACGGTTGATTTCGATCCCTTTCTCTTCTGCGGCGTTGTCGAGGGAGGAATGGTGAGGCTGGCTTCAGGCTCGCTCGTCAATATCACACAGGGCGGCGGTGAGACAGCACTAGCAATACTCAAGGGGTTCTGATCAAACACCGCTCACGCGAGGTGCCGCGCCAAAAGGGGCTCACGATCGCGAAAACTAAAATACAATACGCCATTCCTGCAAGATTCCAACTGTACCCTCGTTCACCAAGCGTAGGCAATGTTGTGTGCGTTGCTGTAGAAAAGAGTTTGTGAAAGTATCGATGACGACCGGTACCGGCATCAGAGATAGATAAGGAAACATGGCGATGAGAAAAATATTTGCGGCATTTTTAGTTTTTACAACCTATATCGGATTTATCTCGGCGGCGGCGGTGCCGGTGCGGGCTCAGGTTATTGGGAAGGCGATGGAGAATCGGATGAAGGATGTGCCGGATGGGCTGAAATTTAGGTTGAGCGAGGGTGTCGAGGGGGCGGAGGCCCGGGAAAAGCAGGCTTTGGCTGCGACGGATCCGCTGTCGGAGGGCGACGCGGCGAATCTGCTCAAGCGGATACCTGAGATTAAGACTACGACGGACGATAAGACCGAGTTTGCCAAGCGGATCGGGACTTTGCCCGCGCCTAAAACGGGGAACAAGATCCCTGTAAAATTTCCGTCGGACGATATGCGTGGCACGCCGAAGGTGGACACATCGGGGCAAACTTTGCAGGTTTTGCGCTATTCGCCGGAGGGCGACATACCGCTGGCTCCGGATCTGAGCGTGACGTTTTCGCAGCCGATGGTGGCGGTGACTTCGCAGGAAGAGGCGGCGAAATTTGCTCCGGTCGAGCTGTCGCCGCAAGTCGAGGGCCGTTGGCGTTGGCTGGGGACGAAGACGCTGATGTTCGACACGACGAAGCGTTTTCCGATGGCGACGAAATTTACGGCCCGCGTGCCTGCGGGAACGAAATCCGCGACTGGACAGGTTCTGGCAAAGGACGTTACGTGGACATTTACCACGCCTCCGCCGAAGGTCGAGACGATGATGCCGAACGGCGGAATCACAAGGCGAAATGCGTTGATGTTCATGTCGTTTGACCAGGAGATAAATCCTGAGGCGGTGCTGCGTACGATCAGCGTTACGGGCGGTGGTAAGAAGTTTGCAACGCGGCTCGCGACTCAGGCCGAGATCGATGCGGACGGCTCGATCGGATATTACTCTAAGCAGGCTCAGCCCAAGCGTTGGCTCGCTTTTCGTGCGATCACGAACGAAGGTTTGACCGAGAATGCTTTGCCCGGTGCGGCGACGATATCAGTTGTTGCGGAGAAGGGAACTCCGAGCGCGGAAGGGCCTTTGATGACGACGGCGGCGCAGGGTTTTAGTTTTCAGACCTACAGTCCGCTGAAGTTCAACGGCGGTTATTGCGGCTATCGCAATGCTCCGCGGTGCACTCCGTTTGATGCTTGGGTGATGGAGTTTAACAACTCAGTCGACGCGGCGAAATTTACCAAAGAGATGGTGAAGATCGAGCCCGCGGTCGAGGGGCTAAACATCTTTCCGTCGGGCAATACAGTGTATTTTCAGGGATATAAGAAGGGCCGGACGAGCTATAAGATAACGATCGATGGTTCGATCTCGGACATTTTCGGCCAGTCGTTGGGAACGCCAGCGGTGGCGACGATCAAGGTCGGCTCGGCCGATCAGAGCCTGTACGCGCAGGGCGGTTTTATGACCGTCATGGATCCGACGGCAAAGGCGACCTTTTCTATATATTCGACGAACCACTCGACGGCGAAAGTGAAGCTTTATGCAGTCGAGCCAAAGGATTGGCGCCAGTTTCAGCAGTACGTTCAGCGTCTTAACTACGACGACGGCAAGCGTCCGGCGATACCGGGGCGGCTCGTCTCCGACGAGACAGTGTCGATCGCCAACAAGCCCGACGAGATGGTCGAGACGCGGATCGACATCTCAAAGGCTCTCAACGGCGGCTTTGGCAACGTCATTATCGATATCGAGCCGAGCGTTCGACGCGACAAGTACGACCGCACACGTGTTTTCACGTGGCTGCAGTCGACGCAGATCGGGCTGGATGCATTTGTTGATAATACGGAGCTTGTGGGTTTTGCGACCGAGTTGAAGACGGGCAAGCCGATGGCTGGGGTTGAATTGTCGATCTATCCAAATGGGAAGACGGTAAGCAGACAGGATACGGGAGACGATAGACAAGAGACAGGAATTTTTGAGTCTATCTGGAACTGGGTCGCCGGCATTGCTTCTGGCGGGCCGCGTGCGGATGAAGTCCATGCGACCGAGGCCGATGGTACGGTGGTGGATACCGAAACCATTGCTGAGGTTCAGAAAAATACGACGCCGGAGAACGGGATTTTGCGTTTGCAACTGCCTGATTCACCATCGAACACAGGCATGAATATGCTGATCGCGAAGCGTGGCCGCGACGTGGCGTTTTTGCCGGAGAACACTGATTATTACTGGCAGGACAGCGGGAACTGGTACAAAAAAGGACAGAGCGACACGCTTCGGTGGTTCGTTTTTGACGACCGCAAGATGTACAAGCCGAAGGAAGAAGTTTCGGTCAAGGGCTACATTCGGCTCGTGACGGCGGGCAAATTGGGTGATGTCGAGGGCCTCGGCGACCGCGCGAATGGATTGAACTGGTCGGCCAAAGATCCGCGAGGAAACGAGATTGCAAAGGGCGTGGGAAATCTTAATGCGTTCGGCGCGTTTGATTTTAAATTCAAGCTGCCCGACAACTCAAATCTTGGTTACGCGCGGATCGATCTCACGACCAACACAAATATTCCGGGCGGCAGCACGCAGCATCAGTTTCAGATACAGGAATTTCGGCGGCCGGAATTTGAGGTGACTTCGAAGGTCGAGACTGAGGCTCCGCACTTTGTTGGAGCTCATGCGATGATCGCGGTCGAGGCGAAATATTACGCCGGCGGTGGC
Organism: Acidobacteriota bacterium; assembly: GCA_016718135.1. GTDB lineage: Bacteria > Acidobacteriota > Blastocatellia > Pyrinomonadales > Pyrinomonadaceae > OLB17. The sequence goes on from JADKEF010000001.1 coordinate 530,993, forward strand.
CTCGCCAGCGCCGAGACGAACTGGACCGTGACCGCAAACGCCACCAACTACACACCGCCGAATCGCGACGATTACACATTCGGCACGTGGACGCCGTGGTGGAGAGTGTACGATTACGGCGGCGACATGGGAATGGGCCGTGGATATGGCGGCGGTTCGTCGCAGTCGTTCAAGGGCGTGACCGACGCGGCTGGCAAGCACGTGCTGAAGGTCGATTTCGAATCGGTCAAGCCACCGCGTCCGTACACGATCTCGGCTTCGTCGTCGGTGATGGATGTGAATCGGCAGACGTGGGGTTCGCAGACCTCGCTGCTCGTACATCCGTCGAATCTGTACGTCGGTATCAAGACGCCGCGAACATTCGTCCAGAAGGGCGAGAAGATCGTGATCGAATCGATCGTTTCGGACATCGACGGCAATCTGATCGCGGGCCGCGATGCTGAGATCAAGGCTGTTCTCAAAGATTGGCAGTTTGATAAGGGAGCTTGGAAGGAAGTTGTTGTTGACGAGCAGAATTGTACGGTCAAGTCGGCCGACAAGCCACAGCGGTGTGAGTTTATCGCCAAGAACGGCGGGCGTTACACGATCACGGCGACCGTGATGGACGACAAGGAACGGTTTAATGCGAGCGAGATGACGATCTGGGTTCCGGGTGGCAAGACGCCTCCGAAACGCAATGTCGAGCAGGAAGAGGCTCAGTTGATACCGTCGAAAAAGGATTTTGCACCGGGCGACGTCGCCGAGCTGCTCGTGATCGCACCGTTCACACCGGCCGAGGGCGTTTTGACGCTGCGGCGTGACGGAATTGTGAAGACCGAGCGGTTTTCGATGAAGGATTCGTCGATCACGCTGAAGATACCGCTCGACGAGAAGTATCTGCCGAATATCACGGCACAGGTCGATCTAGTCGGTTCGAGTGCCCGTACCAATGACAAGGGCGAGGTTGATCCGAAGCTCTCGCGGCGGCCTTCGTTTGCGAGCGGCAATATCAATCTGTCGATCTCGACCGCTTCGCGGAAGCTGACGGTCGTGGCCGAGCCGGTTGACAAGACGCTTGCTCCCGGCGGTTCGACCAAGGTCAACGTCGCTGTCACGGACAAAAATGGCGAGCCCGTCGCGAACAGCGAAGTCGCCATTGTCGTCGTCGACGAGAGCGTGCTCGCCCTGTCGCGATACACGATCGCCGATCCGATGAGCACGTTCTACACAGCTCGCGGTGCGGGCGTGACGGATTATCATTCGCGTAAGGATGTTCTCCTTGGAAATCCAGACGATATTAAGCTAGCTATGCCACCGCCTGCGACTGAAGGCAACGTTCAGGAAATGGTCAGTTTGAGCGGAGGAGCTGTGGCGGGAAGGGCGATGCCTTCTGCGGCGCCTCGAAGCGAGGCGATGAAGAAGTCTGCTGATCGTGATGATAGCTGGGGCGATCCGAACGGTCGCTTTGCGGAAGCTGGACAAGATCCTAATACACCCATCAATCTCCGCCAGAATTTCGAAGCTCTCGCACTTTGGTCGCCGACGGTTCGCACCGATGGAAATGGCAAAGCAGTCGTCGATGTTAAGCTGCCGGACAATCTGACGCGATATCGCATTACGGCGGTTTCGGTCGATGCGGGGCGGCGGTTTGGTAAGGCGGAATCGACGATCACGGCGAAGCAGCCGTTGATGGTGCGGCCAAGCGCTCCGAGGTTTATGAACTTCGGCGACAAGATCGAGTTGCCGGTCGTTGTTCAGAATCAGACGGATAAGGACATGGCGGTCGATGTTGCGGTGCGTGCGACAAATGCCGATCTGACAGGCGGCAATGGCAAACGTGTCGTCGTCAAAGCGAATGATCGTGCCGAGGTCAGGTTCCCCGTGTCTGCGATGAAGGCGGGGACGGCGAGATTCCAGATCGTTGTCACGTCCGGCAAATTTAATGATGCGGCCGAAATAAGCTTGCCGGTTTGGACACCGGCGACGACCGAGGCTTTTGCTACGTATGGCACGACCGATCAGAACGGGGCGATCATTCAGCCGGTGACGACACCGGGTGATGTTTACCCGCAGTTTGGCGGCCTGGAGGTGACGACGAGCTCGACGCAGTTGCAGGAGTTGACGGATGCGTTCCTATATTTGAGCAATTATCCGTACGCTTGCTCGGAGCAGATCTCTTCGCGAATGATCTCGATCGCCGCGATGCGTGACGTGCTCGGAGCATTCAAGGCGAAGGAAATGCCGACCAAGGAGCAGCTCGAGTCGTATTACAAACGCGATATCGAGATCCTGCAGTCGCGTCAGCGAAACGATGGCAGCTTTGGCCTATGGAAGAAGGACAAGGAGCGATACGAATACCCATTCCTGACCATCCACGTCGCACACGCTCTGGCACTCGCCAAATCGAAGGGCTACAAAGTGCCCGACGAGATGATCACCAAGGTCAAGCCGTACCTCAAAGACGTCGAGAAGCATTTCGACGAATGGTACAAAAATTCACCGGAAGTCCGCTGGACGATCTCGGCCTACGCGCTGTACATCCGCGACATGATGGGCGACAAGGACGTGGCGAAGACCAAGAAACTGCTTGCCGAAGCAACGATAGAGAAGATGCCATTCGAGGCTTTGGGCTGGGTTCTGTCTGTGCTTGCCAACGATCCGAATTCGAAAGTCGAGGTCGAAGCGATCGTCAGACATCTGCTCAATCGCACGACTGAGACGGCAGCGACGGCGAACTTTGTTACGGATTATCGTGACGGTGCGTGGCTGATAATGGCTTCGAATCGACGGGCCGACGGCGTGTTGTTAGAGGCGTTGATCAAGGTGCGGGAGACCGCCGGACGCTCCGCTGCGGCGGGGGCAGGCGGGACGCCTGCGTTCCCGGGGGAAGATCTTATTCCGAAGCTAGTCCGCGGACTGCTCGCAAATCGCACAAAGGGTGCGTGGTCGAATACGCAGGAGAATGTCTTTATTCTGCTCGCAATGGACAAGTATTTCAACGCCTTTGAAAAGGTCACGCCTGATTTTGTGACGCGGATCTGGCTCGGAAATACGTACGCCGGCGAAGAGGTTTTCAAAGGACGCTCGATCGATTCGAAACAGCTCGACATCCCCATGTCGTACCTCGTCGATCAGGGCGGAACATCTAACCTCATCCTCGACAAACAAGGTGCCGGACGGCTGTATTACCGGATCGGTATGAAGTACGCTCCGAAGAATCTCAAGCTTGAGCCCGCAGATTACGGATTCACCGTGCTGCGTAAATACGAGGGCGTCGATAATAAGGACGACGTCAAACAAAACGCCGACGGAAGCTGGACGATCAAGGCCGGGGCGAGAGTTCGCGTGAGATTAACGATGGTCGCACAGGCTCGGCGCTATCACGTCGCACTTGTCGATAATTTGCCTGCGGGTCTGGAGATCCTAAATCCGGGACTCGCGGTAACGGAAGCAATTCCAACCGACACGGGCGGTAACACGGGCGTACTAGAAGTCGGCAGCCGCTCGATGGGCCGAAACTATTACTGGTGGCGGCAAAATTGGTTCGAACACCAAAACTTCCGCGACGAACGTGCCGAGGCATTCACGGGCCTGCTCTGGGAAGGCGTCTACAATTACACCTACGTTGCGCGAGCCACGACGCCCGGCCAATTCGTCGTCCCGCCCGCCAAGGCAGAGGAGATGTATCACCCCGAGACCTTCGGCCGCACGGGAACGGATTTCGTACGAGTGGAATAGAAAGAAGCTTTCGGGCTTTAGTCCAAATTTGGACTAAAGCCCGGAAAGCTTTGATACAACTGACCACTAGCTAAAGCGAGTTGCAATTCATAAGAAAAAAGGCCGCGAGCGTTCGCGGTCTTTACTTACGACGGGATGCTGACGCTATAACCAAACTCGCATTTCCGCTCTCAGATTCGTAAAATACAATTTATGCCGATCTTGCCGATAGTTCATTATCCTGAGGCTGTTTTGTTGGAGGTTGGGAAGCCTGTCGATGAATTTGGCGAGGATTTGGAGCGGTTGGTGGCGGATATGTTTGTGACGATGGAGGATGCGGGTGGTGTTGGGCTGGCGGCGCCGCAGGTTGGGGTCGGGCGGCGGCTGTTTGTGATGGACACGCCCGAGCGCGACGGCTATGCACAGGAGCGGCACGTGCTGATCAATCCCGAAATAATCCACGTAGAAGGCGAACAGACGGGCGACGAAGGGTGTTTGTCATTTCCTGGGCTGTATCAGGTCGTGCGACGCGAGATGCGCGTCATTGCGAGGGCGCATAATTTAAAAGGCGAGCAGGTGGAAATAGATGTTCGCGATCTGGCGGCAAGGTGTATACTGCATGAAACGGATCATTGCGACGGAATAGTCTTTCTCGACAGAATGACGCCTCTAAAGCGCCAGTTTGCCAAACGCAAGATCAAGACTCTACAAAAAACAGGGAAGTGGAACTGATTTGAACGACATACAGAACACCAAGCTGACCGCAGAACTGGCTTCGAGCGGCGAACTGAACAAATATCTGAGCGAAGGCTGGACGTTGATACTCGCGTACGTCAAGCACGCGAACGATTCGCAACGCCCACGCTTCGTAGTAGCTTGGCAGGAAGACGGGCCGGCTGTCTTTCCAGAGTTTTTAGACGAGTGGGAACAGCGGGACATGGCTCGGCAAGTTGGTTGAGATCGATTTTAACGCAGAGACCGCGAAGGACGCAGAGAAGAATTATTCGAAGCTTCGAACCTTGCCAGCATATCTTAGAATCTCTGCGGTCACAGCGATCTCTGCGTTTAAAATTTAGCATTATTGGTTTAAGATAGCGGTTCATGGTTGATTTGCTGCCCGATGCCCCGGTGCTTTTTGTTTTTTAAGTTTAGAGTGCCAATTTAGAGGAGAAGCGTTATGTTTAGGGCGGCTTTCTTTTTGTGCACGGTGTTGTTTGTCTCGGGCGTGGCCAGCGGGCAGACGACTTTGTTCAATATTCCGACGGCGGATACCTTGCAGAAAGGTTCGTGGGGCGTCGAGGGCGATTTTATTACCAAACCGGTCTCGTACCGCGACGGCGGCTACCAAGCCTACGGCTACCGCGTCGCCTACGGGCTCGATAATAAGACCGAACTGGGAACGAATTTCTATTTGGCATACGACGGGGATAAGACGGGAGCACAGGCGGAGTTCAGCCTCAAGCGTAACGTCTACCGCAACGAACGCCTCGGCGTCAGCATCTCTGGCGGAGCAGTCGCCTTCGTGCCTTTAAGGCCGCAAAATGGCGAAACGACGACCGTTATGGTCTACGGCGTGGGCAGCAAGACCGTGAATGCACTAAACGGAATGACCGTGACCGGTGGTGCGTACCACGTCTTCGGTGGCAGCGATTTCGGCGACAGAACCGGAGCCATCATCGGCGTAAACCAACCAATAGTCGACCGCGTATCGTTCGTAGCGGATTGGTTTTCGGGTAAGAATCGGTTGGGATACGCTTCGGCTGGAATGAACTTCGCCGTCACAAAGCGCCAGTACCTGACGACCGGATATAGCTTCGGCAATTCTGGACGCGGGAACAACGCGTTCGCGGCGTATTACGGGATAACCTTTTAGTTTTATGCAGACACAACGAACATTAGACGAATTTCGCAACGAACCTTTTACAGATTTCTCCAAGCCAGAGAACGCCGACGCGATGCGTGCGGCGATCGATAAGGTACGTTCGGAACTCGGACGCGAATATCCGATCATTATTGGCGGCGAGAAGATCGCTCTTGGCGATAAATTTAACAGCTACAACCCGGCGAAGAAGGACGAAGTTGTCGGGGTGTTTTCCGAAGGCGACACTGACACTTCGTTAGTCGAGAAAACGATCGCGACGGCGAACGAGGCCTTCAAAACATGGAAGAACGTTCCCGCAGCCGAGCGTGCCGAGTATCTTTTCAAGATCGCCGACCTGATGCGGCAGAGGAAGCATGAGCTTTCGGCTTGGATGGTGTTCGAGGTTTCAAAAACGTGGGCTGAGGCAGATGGTGATACGGCGGAGGCGATCGATTTTTGTGAATTTTATGGCCGCGAGATGCTGCGTTGGGCGCAGGAACAGCCGATAACGCATTATCCGGGCGAGAAGAATACGTTCGAATACATCCCGCTCGGCGTCGCCGCCGTGATTCCGCCGTGGAATTTCCCGCTCGCGATCATGGCGGGAATGACTTTGGCAGCGGTTGTGACGGGGAATACCGTTGTTTTGAAACCTTCGTCCGATTCGCCGACTATCGCGGCGAAATTTATGGAGCTTGTCGAGGAAGTCGGCCTTCCGAACGGCGTCGTCAATTTCATCAGCGGCAGTGCAAAGACCGGCGAAGCGATGGTCACGCATCCGAAGACCCGATTTATCTCGTTCACTGGTTCAATGGGCGTCGGATTACACATCAACGAAGAAGCTGCGAAAGCTCGTCCGGGCCAGATATGGATCAAGCGCGTTATTGCCGAAATGGGCGGCAAGGACGCGATCGTTGTTGCCGATGATGCTGACGATTTGGAGGCCGTAGCGACTGGCGTTGTCGCGGCGGCTTTTGGCTATCAGGGACAGAAATGTTCGGCGTGTTCGCGTTTGATCGTGGATGAGAAGATCCATGGCGAATTGATGCAGAAGATCGTCGAGAAGACCCGCAGTCTGGTCGTCGTACAGCCTGATGATGGCGGAACGAACGTTGCCGCGGTCATAAATAAGCGATCCTTCGATAATACGCTCAGCTACATCAAGAAAGGCATCGAAGAAGGCGGGGAACTTCTCACTGGCGGCAGCGGTGACGACTCCGAAGGTTTTTTTATAGAGCCGACGATCATCGATAACGTAGCTCCCGGTGCCACGATCGAGCAAGAAGAGATATTCGCTCCCGTTCTGGCAGTTATTAAGGCCCGGGATTTCGATCACGCTCTCGAGATCGCGAATGATACGGAATTTGGCTTAACCGGCGCACTGTATTCTGCGTCGCAGGAACGGCTCGACCGGGCTCGACGCGAGTTCCACGTTGGGAACCTTTACTTGAATCGCAAATGCACAGGTGCACTCGTCGGCGTTCATCCGTTTGGCGGCTTTAATATGAGCGGAACTGACTCTAAGGCGGGCGGCCGCGAGTATTTGCTGCAATTCATGCAGGGCAAATCGACGGCGCAGAAGATCTGACTTTAACAAATATGAAGAACAGCTATTTTTCGAGAGTGACAACTGTCGTTATGGTTACAGCATGTTTTGCTGTCTCCCTTGTTGCTCAAAAGCCAAAACCGCTCGCCCAGGCCGCCAAACCGATCATCTTTGCCGTACTCAACGACGGCAGATCGCTCGAACCCTTGGCGTACGTCAACAAGGGCAAGCTAGAGGAGCCCGTCAACGGTAGCGATCCAGCCAACATCATTGCGGCGTTCAACAAGAATTACTATAAAGCGGGAACTGCGTACCGCCTTATATTCGGTGCGGCAAATTCCGGTACCGTCACTGTGAAGAGTTCGAACGCCAAGGCCGATTGTGCTCCGAATATGGGCACCGCGACGACCAAGGCTTTGAAGACTCCATTGAAAGGTTTCGTCATGGGCCTAGCGACGAACGTTCCCACCAAATGGACCGCAGCGAGCTACCGCCGCAAACCGACCGATGCTGAGCGAACAGAGGTCGAAAGCCTCGTACGAGCTGAATTCGCGCGACAAAAACTAACGCCTGGTACGCTGCGCTATCACAATCTCACCGCACTCGATATCGACAACGACGGTAAGGCCGAACTTGTTGGCTCATATTGGGTGGAGATCGATCGTTTGACTCGGGGACTTTTGTTTTTTATCGCTTCGAAGGGCAGCAATGGAAAGTACGCCTTCGGCCACAAAGAATATCGCTCCGTCGACCAGGCAAATGTTATGAGCGGCGAGATCAAGTCAGTTGACGAGGGCGTTTATCATGAACTTCTGCTTGATGCTTTCGATTACAACGGCGACGGTGTTGCCGAGATATTCACGTACACACAATCGTTCGAAGGGTCTGGCTTTTCTGTCTATAACCGCGACGGCGGGAAGTGGACCAAGGTCTTTGACGGATCAAATTATCATTGTGGTTACTAGATAAAAGTCATTTTAAGGATCAATAGGAGGCTTGCATTTCAGCCTCTTTTTTACTTTAGGCTATGAAAAACGGAAAGATTAGATCGCTAGCTTCGGGATTGTTGGTTTTCACAATCTGTCTTTCAACCCTCGCACAGAATAACCAACCGATCTATCCCGTTAAGCGCGTCGAGAACGCAGACATGTGGCGAACGGACGGCTGGAATGCGGGCGATATGGCCAAAAAGACTAAGATCCGGACGAAGAAGGCGAAGAACGTTATCCTCTTCGTCGGCGACGGAATGGGTATTTCAACGCAGACTGCGGCGAGGATCTTCGAGGGCCAGATGCGCGGCGAAAGCGGTGAAGAAAACCGGCTCAGTTTCGAGGACTTTCCTTTTTCGGCGTTGTCAAAAACCTATCAGGTGAACCAACAGACGGCAGATTCTGCTCCGACGATGAGTGCAATGATCACCGGGGTTAAGACAGACGAGGGCATCATCTCGGTAGATCAGAATGTGCGTTTTGGTGACTATAAGTCAGTTGCAGGCAACGAGACCAAAACGCTTCTCGAATATGCCGAGGACGCCGGCAAATCAACTGGTATAGTTTCGACCGCGCGACTTACTCATGCTACACCGGCTGCATGTTACGCTCACACTGCGGCACGTGACTGGGAATCTGATGCGGACATTCTCAAAGGCAGCAAAGAGGCATACGATGCCAAATTTCCGGATATCGCACGCCAACTTATTGAATTTAAGTATGGTAATGGCCTCGATGTTGCACTCGGCGGTGGACGGTCGAAATTTATACCAAAAGAGACGGCCGATCCTGAGTATCCGATGCGGACGGGAGAGCGTCTCGATAAACGAGACCTCGCGAAGGAATGGCAAGCTAAGCATAAGAATTCGGCGTATGTATGGAATAAAGAGCAGTTGGATAGCGTCGATGTTAGAAAGACAGATCATCTGCTGGGTCTTTTCGAGCCATCACACATGCAGTACGAGCACGATCGACGAAAGGGCGGCCTTAAGGAGCCGTCACTTGCAGAGATGGCTACCAAGTCAGTCGATCTGCTGTCGCGTAATAAGAAAGGATACGTACTAATGGTCGAGGCGGGCAGGATCGATCACGCTCATCACGACGGGAATGCTTATCGTGCATTGCTGGATACCGTCGCACTTTCGGACGCGGTGCGGGCGGTGATGAAAAAAGTCGATCTGGATGAGACTTTGATCATTGTGACTGCCGATCACAGCCACACATTTTTTATTCAGGGATATCCCGCACGCGGTAACAACATTCTTGGGCTGACCCGCGGCGTCGGCGAACTCGGTGAAGTGGATAAAGAGGATTCCACCGATAGCACTAAGAAGCCCTACACAACTCTCGGCTATGCGAACGGCCCCGGAGCGAGGAAGGGCGAGCGGCCTGTGCTCAGTAATGAGCAGGTACTCGATCCTGACTATAAGCAGGAAGCCAATATTCCAATGTCTTCGGAAACCCACGCGGGCGAAGATGTCGCTATATTCGCGATCGGCCCCAACGCACACCTTATCCGTGGGTCAATGGAGCAGAATTGGATCTTTTTTGCAATGGCTGACGCCTTGAGACTTGCCCGAAAATGAAGATAGTTTTCATGGGAACGCCACAGGCGGCAGTGCCGTCGCTTGTGCGAGTGATTACTGATGGCCACGAGGTGGTTGCGGTCTATTCGCAGCCGGATCGCCCGTCCGGTCGTGGCAACAAGATCACCTTTTCGCCGGTGAAGCAGTGCTCGATCGAGAACGGGATTGCGGTTTACCAGCCTGAGAAGGTGCGGACGCCAGAGGCGATCGAGCTTTTCAGGGCGCACGGTGCCGATGTGGCCGTGGTTGTGGCGTACGGACGGATATTGCCAAAGACTTTCCTGACGGCGTACTCGCATGGTGCAATAAATGTCCATTTTTCGCTCTTACCGAAATATCGCGGAGCAGCGCCCGTAAATTGGGCGATCGTCAATGGGGAGAAGGAGACCGGTGTGACGACGATGCAGATGGACATTGGCCTAGATACCGGTGCGATGCTGATGCAGCGGTCAACACGGATCGAGCAAAATGAAACTTCTATCGAGCTGATGGAACGGTTATCATTTGTCGGTGCAGAATTGCTCTCGGAGACGCTCGCCAACTATGCTTCTTTGACGCCGATCGAACAAGATCACGCCGTTGCGACTCTGGCTCCGATCATGAAACGCGAGGATGGTTTGATCGATTGGGAAATGTCGGCGATCGAGATCGCAAACCGGGTTCGCGGTTTCCAGCCGTTTCCGTCCTCTTTTACTTCGTTTCGAGGTGGTAAACTTACGGTATGGAAGGCGGTCGCTGTAGAAGGGGCAGTTGGAGCAGTAGCGGCAGGGACGATCATCGAGGCTTCGAATGGCCGGATGGTTATAACTTGTGGCGATAACACGGCTCTGCTGGTCGAAGAAGTTCAGGCAGAAGGGAAGAGACGGATGACGGTTCGTGATTTTCTGAACGGCGTGAAAGTAACAGTTGGTGAACAGGTAGGACAATGATAGAGATCATCGCATTTTATGAGTTCAAAGAGTTGGCCACTGTCGGGCCCCTAACCGAACTGCGTTCGCAGTTGAAGCAGGTTCTACTTGATCTCGGTGTGCGCGGAACGATCATTCTTGCGGAAGAAGGCTATAACGGAATGATCTGCGGTGAGCCAACAAACATAAGGGCTTTCACTGCTCGGATCGAAGAAATTCTCGATACGACGTTAGTGTATAAACTTTCCGTACACGAGAAGCCGCCATTTCGCAAGATCGACGTTAAGATCAAGAAAGAGATCGTAACGCTCAAGCAACAGGTCGACATCTCGCTCGGGCAGGGAACTCACGTGAAACCTAAGGATTGGAATCGTATCATCAGCGATCCTGGGACGATCCTGCTCGATACGCGCAATGATTACGAGTACCAAAGTGGCACGTTTCGCGGGGCGATAAACCCCGGTACGACAAAGTTCAGTGAGCTTCCGAATTACATTGCAGAAAATTTTGATCCTGAGAAACACAAGCGCATCGCGATGTTCTGCACGGGCGGTATCCGATGTGAGAAATTTGCTCCTTATATGAAGCAGATCGGCTTTGAAGAGGTCTATCAACTCGATGGCGGCATTCTTAAGTACCTCGAAGATACTCCTGTCGAAGAGACAATGTGGGAAGGCGAGTGCTTTGTTTTTGACGAACGCGTCACCGTCGATGCTCATCTCCAGAAAGGCAAAGGGCCGGATCATTCGCAGCGACTCACGAGTCGAAAGAAAGAGAAGTACAAGGTTGCCGAATGAAAATCTCTCCGGCCCGCAAGGCTGCGTTTCAGGTATTGTTACGCATTGAAAAAGAAAGTGCGTATTCCTCAGTTTTGCTACCTCAGGCCGAGGCTGAACTTGGTGATCTGGACCGCGGTTTGTGTCACGAATTGGTTCTCGGCTCGCTCCGTCGTCAGATCTATCTGGATCGTCTTATTGATACGTTAGCGACCGGCCGAAAGCTCGATATCGAGGTGCGAATAGCCCTTCGCCTGGCGATTTATCAGATATACTTCCTCGACAAGATACCCGACCATGCAGCGATCAGCGAAAGCGTCGATCTTGTTCAATTTGCTCGCAAAACTTCGTCTAAGGGGTTTGTTAACGCCATTCTCAGGAAGGCCACTCGCGAACAGCCTGAGATCTCGTTTGTTGATGAGACTGATCGGACCTCCGTCGAGACCTCTCACCCGCGTTGGCTCATAGAGAAATGGGCACGTGATCATTGCGTCGACCGGGCCGCTTCTTTGGCGACTGCCAACAACGAAACGCCGCCGACCTCATATCGCCTTCTTAACGACAGCGACGAAGTAACTGCCCTAGTTGACTCTTCCAATAGATCCGATTTTGTAGATGGTTGTTTCACGACCGTGAATGGTGCTGCGGCAGCGAATGATCTAGCCGAAGCCGGATATATCTACATTCAGGATGAGGCGTCGCAAATGATCGCGCAGGCTGTTGCGGTACCCGACGGCGGGCGATTCGCCGATCTTTGTGCGGCTCCCGGGGGAAAGACGGGATTGATCGCGCGGCTCAACCCGACGGCTTCGATCACCGCATGCGACATTCACGAGTCGCGGGTCCGTTTTCTCGAAGCAAATTGCCGAAAGCAGGATGTTGACGTTGAGGTATTTCAGTGCGATGCGACGCAGGTCATGCCGTTCGAGGCAGGCAGCTTTGACACGGTTCTAGTCGATGCTCCGTGTTCCGGCACAGGGACGATCCGCCGGAATCCGGAAATTCGTTATTCGCTTACACCGAAGGACCTTATCGACCTGCAAAACAAACAACTCGCGATCCTAAAGAACGCATCAAAGCTAATCAAGGTCGGTGGTTTGCTTGTTTATTCGACATGCTCGCTTGAGGTTGAGGAGAACGAGAATGTCGTCATGGCTTTTTCAATGCAGAATGCGGGTTTTAGCCTTCGAGATCCTGCCGTACCGCAGGGATTTCTAACGGAAGGCGGATTTGCCAGAACATGGCCCGATCGTGACTCGATGGATGGCTTTTTCATTGCATGTTTTGTTCGACAAAAGGAGTAGCAAAAGCGTCGGAAATATGTATCAGACTCGTTTTTTGTTTCAGATAAAGGTGTTAAGATAACGCTTTAGTTTTGGGGTGAAGGTCTATGAGTATCTTGGGCTCAGGTTTTTCGGCTTTAGGACGATTGTTCGCGATCGGCGTAATGGCGGCGGCATTTCTCTTTGGAATGGCGGGCGTCGTTTACATGTCGCTGCAAGGCAAGGAAGTACAGGTGCCTGAGATCACCCGGAAAGATCTTTCGGACAGCGAGAAAGAGCTTGCATTGCTTGGCCTTAAGATCAAGAAGCGAGCGGATCGATTTAGCGAAGAAAAGCCCGGAACGGTGATAGAACAGCTTCCCAAGACGGGCGAAACAGTAAAGACCGGGCAAATGATCCTAGTCGTTACGAGCAAAGGTCCGGGTGACGGTACGCAACCCTCGAGCTTGAAGAACACAGCTGAGGAAGATGACACCGAGAAGATCGAAGAGATGATCTCGGACAAGCCGAAGAAGCCTAAGGCCAACTCGAATACTAAAGTCAAGAAGGCAGATACTGCTCGGGACGTGAACGCGGAATCATCCAATTCGAAATCGAATTCAAACTCGGATGCTGATACGCCTGAGACGAATTCGAACAAGAAAGATTTCGGTGCAGGCAGCAACTCAGTCAAGCCGAAGGCAAATTCGCAGACCCCGCCCCGTTTGCCTAATCCAGCAACGAAGCCAGCTGACACGAAACCAAAACCGGACAGGCGTCCTTAAAGCAACGAAAAAGCGTTAGTTTGCAACAAATTAGAGAGAAACTTCCGAGAATGTTTGAAATAGCTCCGTCGATCCTGTCGGCAGATTTTACAAGACTTGCAGAAGCGATAGAGGACGTTCGGGCGGGCGGTGCCACGGTGCTACACGTCGACGTCATGGACGGGCATTTTGTGCCGAATATCACTATCGGCCTGCCGGTCGTCAAGTCGATCCGTAAGGCGACGGAAATGACCATCGACACGCATCTGATGATCTCAGAGCCAGGCCGGTACGCCGTTGAATTCGTCAAAGCTGGTGCGGATATGGTCTCGGTGCATGTCGAGGCCGATGCGCATTTGCAGAGAACGCTGACGGCGATCCGTGAGGCCGGTGCCAAAGCGGGCGTGGCGATAAATCCGGCCACGCCGATCGAGGCCTTGACCGAGGCTTTGCCGTATGCGGATTTTATTCTGCTGATGTCGGTTAACCCGGGCTTTGGCGGCCAGAAGTTCATCCCGACGATGCTCGACAAACTGCGGCGTCTGAGGGCGATGATCGAGGCACGGGCTTGATGTCAGGATCGAGATCGATGGCGGGGTTGATGCGGACAATATCAGCGACGTTGCGGATGCTGGTGCAGAGATAATTGTCGCGGGTTCTGCCGTCTTTGGTACGGGGAATGCGACTGAGGCTGTCAAAGGTTTACTGGCGCGCGGTGCAGTATGGGTCTAGGTTTACTTACTCGAAATATGAAGAGTTTTGACTTAAAAAGAGTTGGGTTTGTGTTTGTCGTTCTGATGCTCGGAACGAGCGGCGTTCTGTTTGGGCAGGCCAAGCCTGGTGACGGAACTGTCTCTCAGCGGCTGGAGGTCATGCGTGACAAGCTTGAACGCGTGCGCCGCTCGCTTAACAGTGCCATCTCTGTTCTGAAAGAAGAGAACAAGGACGATAAGAACAAGAAGGATGACGAGAAGAAACTCGAGACCCCGCTCGGGCGGCTCGTTGCTCTCGATAAGGACGTATCTCGCGTTCAGTCCGATGTAAACAATCTGCGAGGCAAGGTAGATCGTGGCGAGAAGTATGAGCGTTCGGACGTCGATTCGCTCGAACAACTCGTCAATGAAGTCCAAACGCGAGCCGATACGGCCCAGCTTGAAACCGCCTCCGCTCGAGCAAATCCGACATCGACTCTGGGGCAACCACGAGAGAAGAAGAAAAAGAAAAAGTTCCTTGGGATCTTTGGTGGTGGTGGGTCTGACGAATACGAAGAGCTACTCGGAAGTGTCCAAGTTGGCCGAGATCGTGAACTCTTCGTGGTAGCAACCCGCGAGGTGCGCAAACGCAACTTTGACGTTGGCCGACTCCTATTCCAGACGATCATCACGACCTATCCAGATTCGCCTTACCTTCCGATGTCGAAGCTTGCGGTCGGAGATTCGTTTTATCTTGAAGGGTCGACAAGCTCCCTGATACAGGCTGTCGCATCGTATCAGGACTGGCTCACATTCTTCCCAACACACCCTTTGTCTTGCCGTGTGATCATGAAGATCGCTGAGTCTGAGATGCGACAGGTTGGGTTGCCGGATCGTGACGCTACGCGTGCAAAGCGTGCTGAAACCAAACTCAAGGTCCTTCTGCAGCAGTCGCAGTGCCGCGAGTCCTTCATTTCGGGCGAGGCAAGCACGGACTCCATAATCTTTTGATCGCAAATTATTATTACACCCTGTCGGTAGATCAGAAGAAAGGTGGATTAAAGGGTTCGCAGTCACGATTTAGGGAGATAATCGACAAGTACCCGAATTTTAGCTTTATGGATGAGGTTCTCTATAAGCTTGCTGTAACTTATCTCGTTGAGGAAGAGACTGACCAGGCGGCGAGATATTTCCAGCAGATCGTTTCTGACTATCCGAATAGTGAATATGTAAAGAAGTCGATCGAGCAACTGGAACTGATCGGTGCGACCGTGCCGGCCGCGAATCCGGAGCGTACAAAAGTACTTCCGCCGCAGGACGTGTCATTCTTCCAGAACTTCAAGAACCAGCTTTTCGGCATCTATCCAATGACCATCGATAAGGATGGGGTGTTGATGACGAAAGATTTTGAGAAAGAAAAGTTTGAGCTGATCGACCAGATCATCGAGAATCAGGGAGACATACTTGTCAACCAGATTCCTCAGGCACTTACAACGGTTATCTCTCAGCGAGCTCCTGTTGCACAGCCAAAAGCGACACCGGAACCGAAATAGAGAATCAACAGAACGTTCCCGGCGGGCCATTCTAGTGTGGCCCGTCTTATTTTGTCCGGGGATCGTGACCAGACGACGGCACAACGGTCCTTTGTCTTGGCGTCACCCTATGAGTTGAATGCAGCGTTCTGAAAACCTGGACAGGCGGTATTCAAAACAAAAAAAACACGGATCGAACTCGATCCGTGTCTATCTCCATTGTCGGAATGTTAGGGCTGGGGCGAAGGTGTTGGCTTCGGCTCTGGCTCATTCTTTTTCTTAAGCTGAGGCGGGCCATCAGATGTTGATTCGCCGGTTGTGCCCAACGGATCGCTTGCATCCGCTTGCCGCTTCTTTAGGGTTGGACGGCTATCATCGGTTTGATCGAAATCGACCATGACTCCTGCCTTTGCATTTGTAAGCCGCATCAAATGGCTCTTCACACGCTGAAATTCCGAGGTGCTGATCGTATATTCCTCTTTTTCCGGGAAACGCGATACGAGAGCAAGGCTCTCATCGCGGCGATCCACCGATTGCGGATGCGATGAGAAGAGTTTTGAAAGCGTACCCGGTTTCTTTCGATTCTGCGAAGCTAGCTTCTCAAACATCGTCGACATCGCAGTCGGATCATAGCCGCTCGCGTACAGATACTGCACGCCCAGCCTGTCGGCTTCGCCCTCAGAGTTTCGACTAAATTTAAAGAATGCGAGAGCCTGAGTGATCCCGCCTGCGTTCTGCAGAACCGTGCTTGCTATACCGCCGCCAAAAAGGATGCCCGCCAGCATACCGTATTGCAGAAGAGTCCCCTTGCCCTGATTCTCCATTGCGTGACGTGCCGTAACGTGGGCGATCTCGTGGGCCATCACTCCGGCGAGTTCTGCCTCGTTGTCAGCAGCGAGAAGGAGGCCTTTATTGACGAAAAAGAAACCGCCTGGCAGAGCAAACGCATTGACTTCGTCGCTGTCGATTACCTTGATCGTAAACGGGATCTTCGCGTCGGAATGAAGAACTACATTCTGGCCCACGCGGTTAACGTATTCAGTAATGAGGGGATCGTCAACCATCTTGGCCTGCTGCTCAACTTCAAGTGCAAGTTGACGACCGATTTGGATCTCCTTCTCTTGCGAACCCCCAAGCCATCCAAATAGCTTATCGCTGCCGCTGTTGATATTGCGTTTACCAATCTGTGCTGGGTCGTCCTTGATTCCAAGCGGTCCAGTTTTCGAAATAGGCGTTGCCGTAGCTTTGGGCTCGGCCTTACTATCCTTTTTCTTCTCGTCTTTTTCGGTCGCCGTATTTGGAACCGTATCTTGTGCCATTAAGGCGGAAGGGAAGACCGCAACTGCAGTCGACCAAATGCTAACTACAAGCAGCGATGCCCCTATCTGCCGAAATCCTGACCTGTTCATAAATTTCCTCCAAGTCCTTACGAAAACGTAGTGAGATTATGCTCCATCTCGTATTCTAATTCAACGACGATAGGATGCAGATTCCGTGGAAAAAGTTGTGATATTTGCCCAAACTCGAAAAAATTTGCTCGACAATGAAATAAAGTATTCTATTGACTGCAAAAACTTGTTAAACTACCTCACGTGGTCTGAAGTTTTGACCCCGCTCGTGTGACAGGGATTTGATTGGCGAGAAGATCGCCGCAAACGCGCTTCTAAAAGAAATACAGAGATCCGGTTGATGAAACGTGTCCTAGAAAAGGTAAAAGACATTGTTGAGGTCCGTCCGTTCACGCACTTGCATGATTTCGGCGCGGACCCAGCATTAACGCTCGGCGGATATCACTTTACCGATATTACAGCCGATCTCATGGGCAAATGGATAGATCGGATCTCCCGCGTCAAACCCGGCCATGGGGCCGCTCTCGCACTTGCGGGCTTTCGCGGGGTTGGCAAAAGCCATTTTCTGGCAGTTGTCGGAGCCATAGTTGCCCGCCCAGAGTTACGATCGAACATATCTGACACCTATGTGTCGAGTTGTACAGACCGCTTGCCCCGACGTCATGGCAGCGTTGTTTTTGTAAGGCGTGGCGTTGGAACGTCGCTTGTGGATGAACTGAAGCGTGCCGTTGCCGAATTACTTAACGTTAATCCCGGAACACTTAGTGATTCCCTCTACGACTTACTGCTGCGGGCTAGCGAACATGCCGGCGACGCGCCGCTCGTCGTGCTCATCGATACTGCCCTCGGCCGAGAGACCCGTGTTTCCCGTGACGACGGTGTACTGATAAGTGAGATCGCGGAGGCGGGCGAAACCCTAGGAATATTTGTTGGCGTTGCACTCGACGACGACATTTCGGGGGCAGATGGGCCGAACTCGTCGATCTCCGCGCATTTTACGATCGACTATCTTGACCAAGAGCACCTTTACAAGATCGTCGACACGCACGTTTTTACAAAAAGCAGCCAACAACTGCCGCTTCTTCGAGAGATCTACGAGTACTACCGGCAAGTAATGCCAGGATTTCGGTGGAGTGAACAGCGATTTATTTCGCTCTATCCGCTTCATCCGGCAACGGTCGAGATATCGCCGCTCATCCGGCTGTTCGTGCACGATTTTGCCTTGCTTGGCTTTGCCGCCGAGGCAGGCGTAAAGATACTCGGGCGCCCTGCGAATTCACTTATTGGGCTTGATGAAGTTTACGATAACGTTGAGGCTCGGCTTCGCAGTGTCACTGAACTAGCCCAAACATTCGCATCATTTGAGGCGATCGAGCAGCAGGTTGTGGCAAAAATGCCGGTTCAGCAGCGGCTCCATGCAAAGCTTATACTAAAGGGGCTCTTGATGCTTTCCCTGGACGGGCAGGGCACGACTGCGACGGACATAGCTGCCTCGATGATGATCTTTGACGAGCAGCAGTCCTCAACGCCGGCGATCGATGTCCCTGCGATCCTTGATTCTTTCGCAGTAGCCCTTCCAAATGCGATCTCGCGTATCGAGGGTAGCTCCGGCCCGAAGTATTGTCTCCAGGTTAGCAGCAGATCGACGGCTACTGATGTCCTTGCGAATGCGATCGAAACGGTTACTGATGCCGACATCCGATCTTGTCTATCGCGTTTGGCGGCGGAGAAGTTCTCGGACGTCGAGATCGGAAGCGATGTATCCCCGTGTGCCGTAGAATGGCGCGGCAGCATCCGGCGGGGGATTGTTCAATGGTCTTCGGCTAGTCATCCGGGAAGCGATTGGAAAATTAAAGTGCACTATAGCGGCGACGCGGTGACTGGCGAGGACTCAGACATCGTCTGGAGAGTTGGTGAACTGGGAACGGATGAAAAGGACACGCTTCGTCGATTTTACCTGCTCCAGAACGATCAGACTGTTCGGGACGGGTTGGCAGCAGGCCTGTCAACTACGTTGCATCAGCACAGCATTGCCGCCGAGAAGATCTGGCAGCGCGTGTTTCTTTCCAACTCAAAGATCGTCGCCGATAATGTTGAGTACAGCCTTGCAGATGATGCCGCGGCGGCAGCTCACAGCGTTTCTCAACTCTTTACCCCGGTGCTCAGTGAGATATTTACGAACCGCTATCCGAACCACCCTGACTTTTTCCGGAATCTGGGCGAAAAGGAAACCGCTAAACTGATCGCGGAATTCTTCAGTCCTTCGGGAACGAACAGTGGCGATGTGCAGAATCTAGCAGTAACCTTCGCTGAACCGCTTGGCCTGTCGTCAGAGGAAGGTGGTACCCTTGCCCCGCTCTCAGCCGAGCAGCTTAGAGAGGTACCTGTGGTGCGAGCTGCTTTCGATGGGACTGTGCCCCTAGCCGGAGTTTTTTCCCTTGCTGATATCGCGAAGAGGCTGAATGCACGTCCGCTCGGATTGACGCGGGAAGCGCAACGGCTGGTGCTCGCTGCTCTAGTTGCACAGCGGGAGTATGAGTTTGTAACGTCGAGCGGAAACCGCATCAGTCATCGCTCTCTAGATCTTCAGATAATCTGGGACGACATTGTTGGACTGGCTAAACCGCACAACGATGTCTTTCCGCCAGAACGTTTTCTCACGTGGGCAAGACTTACGACAGGCAACGCGGGCATCAGATCGGTTGACCGGGCCGAGGATCGTTTACTCATTATTGACTCGTTATCAGGTTGGTTGAACGCCTGGAATCAGAGCCGGGTGCTTGCGGATTTTGATGCATTACCTGAGGAAAATCTAAACGCGCGAATCTGGCGTACTGCTGCGAGCCTGAAGAAATCGTTTGGGGCGATGGCGGCCGCGATCGACTTGCTCGTCAAGGACGAGATCACGCTCGACAAGTGTATGCAGGTAATAGCCGAGCACTTCTCCGACTCGGAAGCGGAGTTTGAGAAGAAGAAGAGCGAATTGCGTGTACTTGGAGATTTCACGAACGGTGTCTCGCGGCGAGCCGCGGTCGCCTCGTACCTATCCGTTTGTGAGGGAACTGACGACGCTGAGGTCGAGGCCGCTCGTATCGCAGTGCTTGAGGCGATCGAGCCTGGTAATTTCTGGGCCAGTGCGAGTGATATTCCACACATTGAGGCTCTTTGGCAGACGTTTCATGAACTGTACGTCCAATTCTATTCGGAACGACACGACGCGGTGATGGTCAGATCATCGGCATCCGAAGCACTCCGTGAGGTGCTCGCCTCGCCCGAGTGGTCTGCCTTCGAATGTCTATATCGTATCCCGTGGGCCGATCAGAGGTATATCGGACGATCTCGAGGCCTGATCCGCGAGATGCGGCAACTCAAGTGCGAAGCAAAATTAGCCGATGTCCTCTCTGAACGGCCGTATTGCAGTTGCTCATTCACACTCACAGACAACGGCCGACTATGTGAGCTTCCAGATCAACTCCGTTCGACGATCAATCTCGGCCTAGCGGCGATAGAATCGCGTTTGGCGAAAAACAGAACCGTATTGATCGACGCTTGCGATTCCGACGCAATGAGAACGTCCGTTAACCGTATACTCAGCGAGATGGACGGAGGACTGGCTAAGTTGTCCGGGCAGGATCTCCGGCTTATCAAAACAGCGGCTGAACGAGCAGCGGAAGGTTCGCTTGGAACTCTTGGCGTGGAAATTTCCGATGACCCCGAGGTTTTTGAGCTCTTCAACAATGGCTCGTCGATGCCGGGGTCTTCTCCATTCGAACTCGCCGTTAACCGATAGAGCATTTCATTAAATCCACTCACCTGCCCTATAGTTTATCGGTATGATCACCGTATCGATAGTTGGCCTAGGGCGAGTTGGAGGTGCACTAGCCATCTCGCTCCCATCCGAGAAGTATCTTATCGAAGGACTGTTCCGTAGCGGACGCTACCCGAACGGAGATCCTGCCGCCTGCACGGTCGATGAGGTCGATTTGATCAATTCGGACGTTGTCTTCGTCACGACGCAAGACGCGAATATTCGAGAAGCCTCGATATTGGTTGGCAGGAAAATGAAAAAATCCGCGGCCATCTTTCACACTAGTGGCGCGTGTGACTCATCGATCTTTTCGGAACTCAGCGAGAACGGCCATCCGGCCGGTTCCATTCATCCTCTAGTCTCGATCAGCCGTCCCGAAGTCGGGCCGGAGCGTTTCCGAGGAGCTTTCTTCTGTGTCGAGGGCGACGAAGCAGCAGTCCGTCTGGGTAAGGAGATCGTCAATGATCTTGGGGGACGGCCATTCTCGATAGATACGAAATTCAAGACCCTGTACCACGCGGCCGCAGTCACAGCCTGCGGTCACCTTGTCGCGCTGTTTGATGCCTCGGTCGAAATGATGACGAAAGCAGGACTAACTGCCGAACAGTCTAAAGAGATCTTGCTGCCACTGGTTTTGAGCACGGTAAACAACCTGAAGGAGCAGGATACTGCAGCTGCCCTGACCGGCACTTTTGCAAGGGCCGATATTGAGACCTTCACGCGTCACCTGACATCACTTAACGAGAATGTCTCAGATGATCTGCTTGAGATATATCTCCTGCTCGGAGAACGCTCGCTCGAGCTTGCGGCCCGCCAAGGTGTGAATCCTGACCGCATAGACCGATTGCGGACGAAAGTTTCCATAGCGAAATCCAAACTCAAGTGGTAACATCAAAACAAAGTAGATGTCGCCGAAAGCAGTTAAAAATAATGATAAATTCACTGTTGAGAAGAGAATTCTGGACGAGCATATTCAGGCAGCAGGACTTCGGCGGACGTCACAGCGTGAATTGATCCTTGAGATATTTCTCGAGACTGAAGGCCATCTCACGAGCGAAGATCTCTACATCTTAGTACAAAAGGAAGACGATACGGTTGGCCTCACGACCGTTTATCGCACACTGAAGTTGCTTACCGAGGCCGGTCTAGCTCGTGAAGTTCGTTTTGGCGATAACAAGACCTACTACGAGCACCATTATGATCACGATCACCACGACCACATGATATGTACCCAGTGTGGTAAGGTGATCGAGTTCTTTTCAGCCGAGATCGAGGCACTGCAAATTTGGCTTTAATCCGACGCATCATAGCCTTAGAATGTGGGGCGTGTGCGAGGATTGCCAGAAAACCGTGGTGGAGGCGAGTGTTACAGCTCCGGGGGCTCAGCCAAGGGTCCGCGTTCGCACCGCGATGCATTAGAAGCGGAACATTCTCCGACGCGACGGCGTAGCCTTATTGAACGTTGATCGCAACTTATGGGAGAAAATGATATGACGGATAATAAGAAAGACGAAAAGAAGGCGACGAACAAGTTCGAAGAAGAATTTGCAGCTCTGCCGCTTGAGGAAAAGATCGCGGCACTCTTTCGGATGGAATCCAAGACCCTCGGCGAGACCCTGACGTACATCGCGAATTCTTCGGCAAAGGCCGTCGAGAAGGCTAGCGAATTCATCAACGAGATGTCGTCTAAGATCGAGTTTGAAGTTAAACGAGCAACTGGCGAATCTGCCTCGGCAGAGGGCAATGCGGAACCGAAGGCTTCTTCTGCAAAGCCAAAATCAGGCGAGCGTAAACGAGGAGCGAAGCCGAAGGCTCCCGCGGAGTAGGTTTTGGTCAATTGAGCATTGAAAGAAACAAGTCTCGAACAACGTAAGCCTCAGGCATTGAAGGAGAAAGCTCAGTTAGCCGTTTCCATCGGTGTCGTTTCGTTGATGCTCTACATCATCGGTTTTCCGGCGTTCTTGCTTATTTTCTTTGGTGTTCTGGGCTTTTTTGTTTGGAAGATATTCTCTCCTGAATCCCGGGTAGAAACCCGTAAGATCTTCGAATTCTACCTCTCGGCGAATGAGATTCTCCGGGATGACGAACGCCGTTGGTACGGTTTTGAGATCAAGGAGGCAACGATCCGCGGAGAAAACCTTCTCAGAACGATGTCGACCGCACCGCCGCTTGTGCATTTTTCTCTCGGTGCTTTGTATCAGCGGCTCGGCGATCACGCGTCCGCAGCGAAACACCTCGCAGACGCAGTCGAAAAGCAGTCAGCGGATGAGATGACGATCATATTTCCGCCAAAAGAGCTGCGGGAATACGTCCGACTACTTCGTCGAATCGAACGGGCTCCAGCTGAATCGCCGCTAACAGCCGCGGCCGTCCGCTCACTTGAGCGGAAACGAAAGAATCATGGGAAAAAGATGCTTGCGGAGAGCCGTGAGCTGATGCACACCATGCCCGATGTCAATGACGTCGCAGAGGTGCTTGCGATCGAGTCATCGGACGCAAAGAACGAAACCGCGACGCTCAAAAGCGTTGTTGATGAACCCGAGCCCGGGCGCGAGCCCGCAGTTACGTACAACTTCGCCGACATTCGGCAGCCAAAAGTAGCGAGGAAACCAGAAAAATCCCCAGACAGCGGCGATCGCCAAACGATCTCCGAAGTTCTCCACGATCTCTACGACAAGAATGCCTAGGAGACACCAGCCCTTCGTTAGCGACATAACTACCGTATCCCGAAGAACTTACGTATCGAGCCCATGACGCCCTTCTTTTTGACGTCATTGGCATTGTCGCCAGTGTCGGTGCCAACCTGGGTGAGGATCTGGCGACGTTCGTCAATAAGCTCGGAGACTGATTCGACGAGCTGAGGGTTTCCTTCAAAAATTGGCTTGAGCCCGGATTTGTCGATTCGCAGTACCTCGGATTCTTCGTTGGCAATTACGGTCGCGGTGCGTGGCTCGCCGGTGAGAAGCGACATCTCGCCAAAGAACTCGTTCTCACGGAGAGTGTTTATCGTTCTCTCAAGATCATTCTCGCGTACCTGCACCTTTACGCTGCCGCGGATGACGACGTACATCGAATTGCCCTCCTGTCCGGCACGAACAACCGCTTCGCCCGGAGCGTAGACGCGCGAGACGGACGCATTCGCGAGCCTTTCGATCTCTTCTTCGCTAAGGGGAGCAAAGATAGAGACGTTGTTGAGACGATCGGAAATGGTGTTGAATACCTCCTCGGCCGGCAATTCCTCCGGCTTTGGCTCCATGTAGAGAGTCCTGGTAGGGAAGGCAAAGTGTATCTTCTCACGCTGAAACGTGTACCAGATACGCTGCCGTATAAGTGCGTCGGTATCGTGCTGCAGTCGATAATCTTCAAGCCAGTATTTTACCTCCCAATCGAGACCGTCGGCAGCGAGATTGCGGATACGGACGACGGGGCGCATCTTTGGGCTAACGTTTTCGACCTGTCGAACCGCCTCGCGTACGACCTGGATCGTTCTCGCGGGTGAATTTGTGTAAAGCGTGTTGAAAAAGACCGATTTCGCGTTGAGATTATCCTTCGGAGCAACCTCGATAAGTTCCTTGCCGAGTACGGAGTTGCTTACGACGAGAAGCTTGTTCGAAAATGTACGGATTTTAACTCCACGCCAGGAAACAGCCTCGACTACGCCCTCGCCGCGACCCGGGAGGAGCACTACATCCCCGACCTGAAACGGCTGATCCGCCTGCAGAGCCAAGCCTGCAAAGAGGTTGCCGAGAGTATCCTGTAGCGCAAGGCCGACCACGATACCAATGATCGTCGATCCTGTAAAGAGTGCGGTCAGTTCGATGCCCGGAAACTGCGACTGGAAGATCGTGAAAAAAGCTACTATGTAAATGATGACCGACAGAACGGTCTTTAAGAGCGAAGAGATCTCGCCCGCCTCCGAGTTGCGGTAGAGAGCCTTTGTTAGAAGGAGCGTGACGAAACGGACCGTTGCCACGACTAACGCCATTGCAATGATAACGCGAGCGACCTTGAGCAGCGTTCCGACAGAACTCACCGTCACCGTCATCATCCGGTCGGATTCTGTGTCACCGGCGAGCACCTTCCACGCGTTATCTATCTCCATGCCCAAACGTGCGGCCAGAGCAGAACGGATCCACGCCTCAATGGCAGGGAAGAGTAGAAGCGCGGCAATGCAAATTGCCGCAAAAATAACGAAAAAGAAGGCCTTTTTTTTGATCTCGGAAGCTGTCATCTGATTGAGCTAAAACATACCAGTAATTGTTTTCGCAATCAATGCTAACGAGAGCAGAGAGACGGTGCCAGTTATTATCCACGCGACCAGATTGTGGATACGGCCGTTCTTCTTGTCACCCATGATCTCGACATTGCTCGCAAGCTTAACCACCGCGATCAGGATAACCGGTAACAGGAGTCCGTTGACGCTTTGGGTGATCAAGAGTAATCGTATCTGTGGAATTCCCGGAATTAGCGCGACCACAGCACCAACAACGATCAGCGTTGTGAAGATGCCAAGAAAGATCGGAGCCTCGCGGAATGAACGTGACAGACCCTTTTCGAACCCTAGCGCCTCGCTCAGACTGTATGCCGTTGCAAGCGGCAGAACGCCCATTGCAAGCATCGCCGCCCCGAACAATCCGACGGCGAACAGGTACTTGGCATAAACACCCGCAACCGGCTCAAAGGCCTCAGCCGCGGTAGCCGCAGAATCTATCGACGTAACGCCCTGGAAATGCAGCGTAGCCGCCGCGCATATCACGATAAACGCAGCGATCGCGCAGGCAAACAGTGTCCCGACGATCACGTCCGCACGCACGACCGGCAGATCCTCGACGTCCATTCGTTTTTCGACCACAGACGACTGCACATACACCTGCATGAACGGCGTGATTGTCGTGCCGATCAAGGCGGTGATCATGAAGAGATAATTGGGTTCGGAGTTCAGATTCGGGCTAACAAAGCCCTCGCCGACCGCCCCCCAATCGGGTTTGGCGAGAAATGCGGAGATTACATAAGTCACAAAGACTAACGACATCGCGAGAAAGACCCGCTCGACTCGCTTCTGCGAGCCCTTAACGACCAACCACCAGATCAAACCGGCGGTGAGCGGGATAGTGACATATCGCGGAATTCCAAATAGCTCCGACGCCTGTGCGATGCCGACGAATTCCGAGATGATCACCCCCGTATTAGCCAGTAATAGGGCGAGCATCACGAGTGCTGTCCATCGCACACCGAATTGTTCCCGGATCAGATCTGCGAGCCCTTGCCCCGTGACGACGCCCATTCGGACGCACATTTCCTGGACAATGATCAGACTGATGACCATCGGAATAAAGACCCAGAGCAGTCCATATCCGAACTCAGCGCCAACGCTCGAATAGGTGGCGATACCGCTTGCGTCGTTACCTGCATTTGCTGCGATTATTCCGGGGCCGAGAACGGCGAGGTAGGCGAAAAAGCGATAGTCAGGCAGCGAACGGCGAAGACGCGAACGAAGCCCGCGCGCATATTGAGCAAATTCTCTCGGAGAAAAGCGTGTCATTCCCGATTCTACTACTGCCGTCGTCCATCATCTCTAGATCAAAATGGTTGATTTGTTGTGCGAAAATCTGACTATAACTCTTTTAGACTAAATAGGAAAGCGTCGTTCGGGAAACGCCGTGACTTGGCGGAAAAGTGGAGTTTTGTTAGAGTTTCGAGTATGAGATTTAAGCTGTTTCGATCGGTGTTTGCACACGTTGTCCTGTTGTCGCTGGTGTTTGCGGTTGTTCCGTTTGGTACCGTTTCCGTCCATGCGGCTCCAGAGCCGTCTCGCGGGAAGAACGCGATGGTCGCCTCGCAGCACGAACTCGCGTCGAAGATCGGCGTCGAGGTGCTAAAAAAAGGCGGGAATGCGGTGGACGCGGCGATCGCGGTCGGGATCGCTTTAGCCGTTGTTTATCCCGAGGCGGGAAACATCGGCGGCGGCGGGTTTATGGTGATCCGGCGTAAGAATGGCGAAGCGTTTGCAATCGATTACCGCGAAATGGCTCCGAAAGCCGCGACCCGCGATGTTTTCGTTGATGCCAAAGGCGAATTGATCCGCGGCGAAGGCAGCTCGACCGTCGGCTACCGTGCGTCCGGCGTTCCCGGGACATTGGCGGGCTTTGATCTGGCGTTCAAGAAATACGGTTCTGGCAAAGTGAAATGGGCAGACATCGTGCGGCCCTCGCGAATGATCGCACAGAATGGCTACGTGCTTACCCACCGGCTAGCTCAGCTATTCAGATCCTACGAAACTACTCTAGAGAAATACCCAGAGAGCAAACGCATCTTCCTGAACAACGGCAACTTCTTCAAGGAAGGTGATACGCTCCGCCAGCCCGATCTGGCGGCGACTTTAGGCCGTATCGAGCGTCTCGGCGCACGCGAATTCTACACCGGCCAGACAGCGAAGATGATCGCCGACGATATGCGGGCCAACAACGGGCTGATCACACTCGAAGATCTAAATAACTACGTCGCGAAAGAACGCACGCCGTTGAGAGGGAACTATCGCGGGCACGAGATCATCACGATGCCGCCGCCGAGTTCCGGTGGAGTCGTCATGCTCAATGTGCTGAACATGCTCGAGAGCTACGACATCGCAAAGATGCAGCACAATTCTGCCGCGAAGTATCACTTACTCACCGAAGCGAGCCGACGTGCATTTGCCGACCGCGCGGAGTATATGGCCGACCCGGATTTTGCACGGGTACCGTTCGCAAAGCTGATCGATAAGAATTACGCGGCGACACGCCGTGCGACGATCGATCCAAAAAGGGCTTCGAAAAGCAGCGAAGTGAAATTTGGCGAGGCCGTCGGCTCCGAGTCGATGGACACGACGCACTACACGGTGATCGACAAAGACGGCACCGTCGTATCAAATACGTACACGATCAACGACCTCTACGGCTCACGTGTCACGATCAAAGGCACGGGCGTCTTAATGAATGACGAGATGGACGATTTTGCGGCTCGTCCGGGTCGGCCGAACCTATTCGGCCTAGTTCAGGGCGAGCGAAACAAGGTCGAGGGCGGCAAACGGCCTTTGTCGTCAATGACCCCGACGATTGTGCTTCGCAAGGACGGAACGTTCTGGTTCGCGCTCGGAGCTCGCGGCGGACCGCGGATCATCTCCGCCGTTATGCAGTCTGTCATGAACGTGATCGACTTCGGTATGGACATCCAGGAAGCCATCGACGCCCCCCGCATCCACCACCAGTGGCTCCCCGACACCGTCCTCTACGAGCCGTACGGAATGTCGCCCGACACTATGAATATCCTTGTTGGTTACGGCCACAAGTTCGCCGATAATCCTGGCAATATTGCATCCGCAACCGGCGTAATGGTAGATGAAAAAGGTGTTCGTCTGGGAGCGATCGATTCGCGGAGTGATGGGCTGGCGGTTGGGTATTAGGCGGAAGTAGGAAAAGAAGAACCACGAAATAGCACGAAAGATCACGAACAAGATTTAATCGGACTCTTGTTCGTGTCCTTTCTTGTTTTTTCGTGGTTACATCTTTTGTCTGTCGTCTTCGAGCAGCTTTGTCGTTCCGTCTACAACACTTCCGGGTTCTAAGTCGTTGGTGTCTCGCCAATTACCCGTTCGTGGGGCGGTGAAGACATCGACCGGGATCGACTGGGCGGCGGGGAGTGCGGTGTTGCGGTTCATGTGGAGTTGGGCGGCGGAGAGGAAATCGTCGCCCGTGGACGGCACGGTTTCGTAGTGTTCTTCGAAAAGGAGAGCGTAGGCCATTCTCAGCAGGCCGCCGACGAAAAGCGTGATCGCGGCGATTGCCACTACGAACGGCTCGCGGGCATTTACCGCAATGGTCATGATCGCGATTATCGGGACGATAAGAAACGTTAGCAGGAAGATGAACAAGCCCTGTTTGAGACCGCGATTACGAGGCGAACGCAACGGCCGTCCGGGCCTCGCCGCGGTCGGATCGACACCGCCAGTCTGTAGCAGGTTGTAGGTACCGGTGAGCAAAAATCCGCAACGCGAGCAGAAACGCGTTTCCTGTGAGACATTTTCCTGACCGCAACTCGGGCAAAACATAAGGTTTATCGACGCTCTTCGTCGTTGAGAAGGCGGGTTGTGCTTTCGGTCACGCTGGTTGGCTGCAGGTCGTTGGTATCACGCCAGTTGCCAGCCTGCGGAGCTCCGTAGTTGTTTACGGGGATCGATTGCTGGGGGGGCAAAGCGTGCTGCTGCGGCTGGCCGTACATCTGGGACGGAGCCTGCTGAGCCGGGAGAGCGTAGGAAACAAACGGCTTCTTTAGAAAGATAAGCGACGAAATGAGCATTATAAGCCCGCCGAAAATACCTATGATCGCAGAGGCACCGGCTAATTCGTCAATGTTCGCGATCCCGAAGATGGGGGTCATTATCAGAAGGAAAAAAAGGCACCAGATAATGCTGAACGCCACGCCATTTCGGCGGGTGAAGAGGGTCGTTTTCTTATTCAGCTCCGCCAACTGGGGCAGATAACCACCGTACGAGACGACCTCGGCGACCACGCTGAGCGGCATGCCGCAACGTGAGCAGAATTTGGTCTCACTCGAGACCTGTTGTTGTCCACAGCTTGGACAATGCATGGCGTTCTCCTATTGTTTATTACCCCTGACTCGAACCTAAACGAATTCTTACACGAAAAAGTTCGTGATGCAACGAAATCAAAGCCGCGGCGGGGCGTTTGAGGAGATCGTCTGGTAGATCGCGGACGCCCGGCCAAGGTAATGCTCTGAGGTAGCGATGGTCTCGAGCAAGATCTCGCCGAGACTGCGCTGCTTCTCCGGCGATGGTATTTCGCGTTGCAGATCGGCGTCGGATGCGAAGAAAGCGAGGCCGCGTTGGCGGATGGCGGTCACTTCGTCAAGATATTCGCGAACGCCTTCGACGGTGGACAGTTTCTCTGGCAGCGTCCATTCAAACGGATCATCCCAAAGCCGCGTGGTTATCCCGCCGAAAGTCTGCTCGACCTTCGCCGCCGAGCGGACGATGAATTCACCGCACGAGAACGGGACCATTGCGTTTACTGTCTCTGTCGGACGTTTGTAGAGTGTGTGATCATCGAGCAAGTCGAGGAGTTTCCGCGAGCGGCGGTCCAGCTCGGCGAAACGGCGTTCGATGAGGTCGAGGAAAAAGTGCATAGAAAAAGGCGGCTTGGCCGCCGCCTAATTCTAACATCGTTCGTCCTCTGTTACCGCTTAGGATAGCGTCGATCTTTTTCGTAGATACCTAGGCCGTAGTTTTTGCCTTTCCAATTGACGCCGCTCCCGACAACGCCTTTGACACCGACCTGAGTTCCACGAGAAGGCACGTTGCCGTCGGTGACGAGTATCCAGATCGAACCGGTGCCGTCATCGAGCTTATAAGCGCCACCGCCAACACGCGTTCCCGGTATTGAGAAGCCATAGCTGTCAACGACGCGTCCCGCGACGACCACTTCTTTGTTCTGATATTTGCCCGGGTCGTTCTCAATATCAGCAATGCTCTTGCGATCCGGACATGCGGTCGCAAAAAGCGTGATCGCTAAAACGGTGACCATTGAAAACGGCGTGGTGATCTTTCTCATTGTTTGTTCTCCTCGACACTAAGATAGGGAAGAGTAAAGGCAGGATAAAGATTCAGTAATGAGCTGAAAGTTTGCCAGAGAAAGTGTGGTATGAAAGAAATCTATCTGAGTTTTACAGCCGTACCGTAGGCGAGAACCTCGGTCGAGCCTTGGGTAAACTCGGTCGCGTCGTACCGCATTCCAATGATCGCATCGGCCCCGATCTCGCGAGCGTGCTGGACAAGCCGGTTAAAGGCCTCCATTCGAGCCGCCTCGCAGACGACCGTCCATTCTTCGATATTGCCGCCGGCAAGAGATTTTAGCCCGCCTACAATACCGCGGCCGATGCCAGTCGCACGCACGACGATCCCGCGAGTCACACCGAGATACTCAGCGATCTCGCGTCCTTCGATGTTGAATCCGGTGGTAACTATCATAAAAAAGTTGTCGGTTGTCAGTCATCAGTTGTCAGCGGGATCAAACCTCGATCTGACAACTGACTACTGACAACCGACAACTGAAATGGTAGCGCCTAGGGGAATCGAACCCCTCTTTCAAGAATGAGAATCTTACGTCCTAACCGATAGACGAAGGCGCCGTATGCGAAAAAAGAGTATAGACCAAATGACTGCATTCGGCAAAATCGTGTGGCGATGTTGAGACAGGAGGCTCTTTTTGTAATTGCCTCGAAACCCTTTTATAATGATAGTTTGGTCAAAATCTATACCAAACACTATGACACACAATCTGTTCAATACTCGCCAGTCGTTCACTACCGGAAATGGGTCCGAAGGTACTTTTTACTCGCTGCCGCAGCTAGAGAAAGAAGGTCTCGGTGCGATCTCAAGACTTCCGGTCTCTATCCGAATCGTTCTCGAATCAGTACTGCGTAATTTTGACGGCGGGAAGAAGGTGAGCGAGGCGAATGTGCGGGCTCTGGCGGGCTGGCAGGCGGAGTCTGAACGGAGCGAAGAGATCCCGTTTGTCGTTGCACGCGTTATTTTACAAGACTTTACGGGCGTGCCGCTACTGGTCGATCTCGCGGCGATGCGTTCGGCTGTGCAGCGAATGGGCAAAGATCCGGGCGTGATCGAACCGCTTGTTCCCGTCGATCTCGTCATCGACCACTCGGTCCAGGTTGATTATGCCGGCAGCGAGGCGTCTTATCAGCGGAACATGGAGATGGAGTTCAAGCGGAACGACCAACGCTATCGCTTTCTAAAGTGGGGAACTCAGGCTTTCAATGGCTTTGGCGTTGTGCCGCCTGGCATTGGCATTGTTCATCAGGTAAATCTGGAATATCTCGCCCGTGGAGTCTTCGAGCGTGAAGGCGTTTATTTCCCGGATTCGCTGGTTGGTACAGATTCGCACACGACAATGATCAACGGCGTCGGCATCGTCGGCTGGGGCGTAGGCGGTATCGAGGCAGAGGCTGGAATGCTCGGTCAGCCAGTGTAATTCTTGACGCCTGATGTTGTCGGAGTGAACCTGACGGGCGAATTGCCGCAGGGTGCGACTGCGACAGATCTTGTGTTACGCATCACAGAGATGCTTCGGAAAGCGAACGTTGTTGGGAAGTTTGTTGAGTTCTACGGCGAAGGCACTGCGGCACTAAACGCTACGGACCGAGCAACCATCGCGAACATGGCTCCCGAATACGGAGCAACGATGGGATTCTTCGGAACGGACGAGAAGACGCTGGAATATTTTGCTAACACGGGCCGTCCGCAAGAGCAGATAGACACGATCCGCAATTATTACAAGGCTCAAGGTTTATTTGGTATTCCTGCCGAGGGCGATGTGGATTATTCGACGTCGTTTGATCTTGACCTGACCACTGTCGGGGCAGCGGTTGCCGGACCAAAACGGCCACAGGATCGGATCGAGCTCTCGCAGCTTGACGATCGATTCATTGAGCTTTTTACCAAATCGGCGGCGGACGGAGGCTACGGGAAGCAGGCCGAAGATTTAGAGAAGCGTTATCCGGTCATCATGGGCGACACGTCGGCCACTGTGGTTGGCGGTGGCGAACAGAGTCAGAAGAGTGCCCCCGAGTCCATCCACGATACGACCTCGCCGGACAACACGAACGTTTCGACCGAGGTTGAGATGATGAACAACCGTCCGACACCTGATCGAGTTGAGGTTTCGCACCATGAGACAGAAACGGTGAATACCACGATCGGTAGTGGCGATGTTTTGATCGCGGCGATCACATCGTGTACCAACACATCCAATCCGGCTGTAATGATCGCTGCCGGTATAGTTGCTAAAAAAGCCTTTGAAAAGGGAATGAAGGTGCCGCCGTATGTAAAAACATCGCTCGCACCTGGTTCGCGCGTCGTCACTGAATATCTGGAACGAACGGGATTGCAGCCGTATTTGAACGAGATCGGCTTTAACCTAGTTGGTTACGGCTGCACTACCTGTATTGGTAATTCGGGCCCGCTTGATGCCGCCATCGAGGAAGAGGTTGTTGAACATGATATTATTGCCGCGTCCGTTCTCTCCGGAAATCGTAATTTTGAGGCCCGCGTTCATCAGAATGTGAAAGCAAATTTCCTTATGTCACCGCCGCTTGTTGTTGCTTACGCGCTCGCGGGAACGGTGGTCAAAGACGTGTATCTCCACCCGATCGGAGTCGACCGCGACGGCAACGATGTTTTCTTGAAGGATATCTGGGCCTCGCTCGATGAGGTCAAGGAATTGCTCGAAGCGGCGTTCGATCCGGAAACCTACAAGCGAATGTATTCTGAATTTGCTGAAAAAAATCCACTCTGGAATGGAATAGAATCAAGTGTTGGGCAGATTTATGAGTGGGATCCTGCATCTACATATATACAGGAACCGCCGTTCTTTGAGAATTTCTCGATGGCGACGGGTTCGTTTAGTGACATTACCGGAGCGAGGGCACTCGCGATCTTTGGAGATTCGGTGACGACCGATCACATTTCGCCGGCCGGGGCGATCAAGGCAAATTCGCCAGCGGGTAAGTATCTGCAGGAGCTCGGCGTTGCGCCGGAAGATTTTAACTCCTATGGCTCACGTCGTGGTAACGATCGGGTGATGCTGCGAGGCACTTTTGCCAACGTTCGCATCAAAAACACGATGGTTACGCCCACGGAGGGTGGCTATACGAAGCACCAGCCGGATGGTGAGGAAATGACGATCTATGATGCTGCGATGCAGTATCAGGCCGAGAATATGCGGCTTGTGATATTTGGCGGTAAGGAATACGGCACGGGTAGCTCGCGTGATTGGGCCGCGAAAGGAACTTCCTTAATGGGCGTGAGTGCTGTAATTGTTGAGTCATTCGAACGTATTCACCGATCGAATCTGGTCGGTATGGGTGTTTTGCCTTTGCAATTCAAAGAAGGACAAAGTTCGATGTCTCTCGGACTTGATGGAACCGAGGTATTTGATCTGATGGGACTCGAAAGCGGCGACGTCAGGCCCAGACAGGATGTTACCCTAAGAGTAAGGCGAAGTGATGGCTCAAGCTTCGATGCGGCTCTCACGTTACGCATCGATACGCCAATCGAGATCGAATATTACAAGAACGGCGGTATTTTGCCGTACGTTCTGAGGCAGCTCATAGCCTAAAAAGTGCTGTACTAGCGTCTGATTTGGTGGTAGATTTATCGATATTGCGTTGTTGATGTTCATAGCCGTCCCTTCCGGCAGTAACTTAGGAGAATTACATGAAAAAGACTGTTTCGGTCGCCTTAATGTTTACACTGGTCCTTACGGCATTTCTTCCGGCATTCGCGCAACGGCAGCGATCGACTGCTGACCGGGGGGCGAAGGTCAGGACACAGTTTGCCCGGGTCGTCGCGTTGACTGATGGTGATGGCGTACTCGTTCAATGGGAAATGGCAGTTGAGCGGCGCAACGTTGGATTTTATGTCTATCGAGAAGGAGCGACTGATGGCGGCCTCGTGAGCCCCGTTATGGTTCTTGGGGCCTCGGCACGGTCCTCTGAGGAAGTAACCTCGGGTGGTAGATATCAGCTTTTTGATCCTCAGGGCAGTGCTCATACGGAATATGTGATCCGTAGTGTCGGCCGCGATGGTAACGAGATCAGTAGTAGAACCGCACGGGTTTCCATGGTCAAAGACCTAGAGGCGATCACCGGAGCTCCGGCCTCGACATGGGCAATGAACGGCGATGTCGCTAATAAAACCCGTTCAGGTGGCAAACTTGAACTGCATTCGGAACTTCGGCAACTGGTAGAAGATAACTTGCAGACTCCAGATCTAATGACCCATCGGTGGGTAGTTGGCCAACCTGGTGCAAAGATATCAGTGCGAAAAGAGGGAATGTACAGGGTCACGGCTGGAGAACTTGCTGCCGCAGGTTTTGACACGGAGTCCAATCCGGCAGGATGGCGATTATTTGCTGAGGGCGTTGAGCAGGCGATCCTGGTGCCGCCGGGCAATGCCTACATCGAGTTTTACGGTAAGCCAATAGACACAACTGAAAGTGACACAAGAATTTACTACTTGATAAACGATGTGGTTCCGGGTAAGCGTATGGAGACAAAGGTCCTCCGGCCGATCGGCGGAACCTCAGTCTCGGCCAACTACCCGGTGAATGTCGTAAAAAAGGAGCGTACTTCCTTTGATTCGACAATTCACAATGGAGACGTTGAGAATTATTGGGGTCGCGTGATCACCTCGTTTGCGACTACCTATCCGTTTGCCCTTTCGGCCCTTGACGCTACAGGTGATGTCACCTTTACTGTCCGCCTTCAGGGATACTCGAATGGGACGCACTTGGTGAGACTAATACTGAACGGTACACAGATCCAGTCGATGACCTGGTCTGGTTATAACAGTTTCAGTCAGACGTTAACCTTGCCTGCTAATCGGTTTGTTGAGGGTGTGAACAACCTTGAGATGACCGGGCTCAATCCGGGAGATTTTAGTCTATTTGACTCTCTTTCGGTTCAGCATAAACGGCGTTATGAAGCAGAGCAGAACAGGCTCGGCTTTTTTACCCCTGGATATAGAAAGGTCGATGTACGTGGATTTACGTCGCAAAACGTTCGTGTCTTCGATACGACGGTTGATGGTAATCCAAAGCAGATCGCTAATGTGCAGGCTGTTCAGGACGGGTCGACGTTTAAGGTAACGTTGCCTTCGAGCAGGAACTTTGTTGCATACGCAATTGACGACTCTGCACTTCTGGTATCCCCCGCTATTACTCAGAATAACCCTTCGAATTACGCGTCGAGTGATCAAGGATACGATCTTGTGATCATATCTCACGGATCTCCGGATTTCATGGTGGCATCCGAGTCGTGGGCAGATTATCGACGTGGCCAAGGTTTTTCAGCCAAGGTGATTGACGTTGCCGATCTGTTTGACGAGTTCAACTATGGCTCAGCAAGTTCCGATTCAATAAAATCATTCCTAAACCACGCCTTCAATAACTGGACGAACCCGCCACAGTATCTGTTGTTGATGGGTGATTCCGCTCACGATCCGAAAAATTATGAGGGCTTTGGGAACTGGAGCCTCGTTCCCTCCAAGAACGTCCAGCTTGAGTTCGAAGAGACGGCGAGTGACGAGGCATTGGCTGATTTTAATGGCGACGGCCTGGCTGAGTTCGCAGTGGGCAGAATTCCGGCTCGCAATTTGGCGATGATACAAACGGCGTTTGCGAAGACGCAAAGCTTTGAAACTCAACCGAACCAGTCGCTCAGCCGCGGTGCTCTTTTTGCTTTCGATCTGCCGAATGGGTGGGATTTTGGCGCTACAAGTGTGCAGCTTGCTGAGCAACTTCCACCTGGCACACCCGTTGTCTTTGTTGATCGGCAGGATCCTGGCGCCCAGCTTCTTCTTATTAATGAACTGAGTGGCGGGAAGTACATTGCAAACTATGCAGGTCACGGGGCTCTCGGGCTTTGGGCTTCAAGTTCGTTCTTTAGCAGTAGCACCGTCCCTCAACTAACGAACGCCAATCGGCCGACATTTTTCACAATGTTGACCTGCCTAAATGGTTACTTCATTGTGCCAAATCCAAATTTCGATTCGCTTTCAGAACATCTGCTGAAATCGAGTGGCGGAGGCGCTGTGGCCACCTGGGCATCGACGGCACGAACCACGCCGGATATTCAGGCTATAATGGCTTTGCGGTTTTACGGGAAGTTGGCTGAAGGCCAGATAAACCGTGCCGGAGATCTAGTGGAAGATGCGAAGAACGTTATTCCTGCCGGGGACGTCCGATTTTCGTGGGTACTGTTGGGGGATCCAATGCTAAAAATGCGTTGATCGCTTGACTCATGACCAATCAGACAAAAAGGACGTCCATCTGGGCGTCCTTTTTGTTTTACTATGGTACTCGCGGCGGGGTTCGAACCTGCGACCTCTTCCTTCGGAGGGAAGCACTCTATCCAGCTGAGCTACGCGAGCGTGTGGCTTGAACTACGTTTATTTCGCTACTATCGTAATGTTCTTTATCCTGACCGGTTCCTGCGGACGCTCACCGTCTTTTGGCACGCCGGAGATGGTCATGACGTTGTTCATGCCCTCGATGACCTTGCCAAACACCGTGTACTTGTTGTCGAAGGCGGCTTCGCGTTTGAGCATGATGAAGAACTGTGAGTTTGCTGAGTTCACATCATTGCCGAACCGTGCGGCCCCGAGAATCCCGGTGTTATACGGCACATCGGAGAACTCAGCGGGTACGTTTGGCTTACCGGAATCGCCTTCGCGGCCAGGAGCCTTAGGCACGGCACCGGCTTTGGTATTTGAGTCACCGGCTTGTATCACGGTCTGATTTATGCGGTGAAAGGCGATGCCGTTGTAGTAGCCTTCCTTCGCAAGCTCCTTGAATCGAGCGACCATCTGCGGAGCGATGTTTGAGTACAACTCAAGCTTGACCGTGCCATAAGCTGGAGTCTCCATTTCGATAACTGCGATCTCAGCGTCAGCCACAGGCACCACGCCTTTTTTCACCTCGCCGTTCTTCGAGTTGGTTACAGCGTTATTACTGCTGCCACCGCACGATAAGGCAAATAGTAAAGTTGATATACAAAAGGTCAAAAGTGCTTTATTCATATGTCTATTCTATATAGTTTTCTCGCTGTCGAGGATTATGGTTACCGGCCCGTCATTGACCAATTCTACGTCCATCATCGCACCGAATTCGCCTGTGGCAACGTTTGCTAGTGTACCGCGTGCTTCTGCTACAAAATGCTCGTAGAGACCAATAGCATCCTGACCACGGGCAGCCGCAATGAACGATGGACGGCGGCCCCGGCGGGTATCACCATAGAGCGTGAACTGTGAAACGATCAACAAACCGCCATCGAT
The DNA here is from genome assembly GCA_016718135.1 of Acidobacteriota bacterium. Lineage (GTDB taxonomy): Bacteria > Acidobacteriota > Blastocatellia > Pyrinomonadales > Pyrinomonadaceae > OLB17. The sequence continues at coordinate 568,662 of JADKEF010000001.1, forward strand.
ATCTACCAGCGATAGATTCATCTTGCCATCAGCGTCATCGAAGATACGCAAGCTTGTGATCTTTTCGAGAAGATAATCAGCTGCGGACACATTGTCGTCAACCGAAACACCGAGCAGAACCAACAGACCGCGTCCGATCTCCCCTGTCACTCGCCCATCGACGGTAACCCTAGCACGCGATACCCGCTGTACAACAGCACGCATTATTCCGCGTCCTGGACGTAAACCTTGTTCATTACAACCGGTTCAATGGGCTTGTCGTTCGAGTTTTTTGCCACGGTCGCAATCGCATCAACTACATCCTGTCCCTCGATAACCTTGCCGAATTTCGAATAGCTTGGTGGCAGCGGATAGTCCACGTGCATGATGAAGAACTGCGAACCGTTTGTGTTTGGTCCTGAGTTTGCCATCGCGACCGTTCCTTTTTCATACGGCCCCGCATAGAGGATCGAGCCACGGTTGATCTCATCAGGAAACTTGCCGCCCCACGCCGATTCTCCGCCATAACCCTCACCAAGGGGATCGCCACCTTGGATCATGAAATTTGGGATAACACGATGAAAGATAACGCCGTCGTAATAACTCTTGTCGGCGAGTAGCCGAAAGTTCTCAGTCGTTTTTGGAGCGTCTTCTTCGAGAAGCTCAAATTTGATCGTACCTTTACTGGTTTCCAAAACTGCAATTCTATTTGCCACTAATTATTCTCCTGATTCAAGATAAACCTTTCGATCGCCGCGGCAACGCCGCTTTCATCGTTACTTAATGTTGTATAAAAATCGCCCATTTCGTGCAACTGCGGGTCGGCGTTTCCCATTACGACGGGTATTCCAGCGTACTGCAACATTTCGAGATCGTTGAAATTATCGCCGATGGTCATAACGTTTGCTGCGGTTAGGCCATTCAAGTCGGTCAACTTTGCGACTCCGTGGCCTTTGGACGCATCGGCTGGAAGAATATCGATAAGAGTGAAGTCCCGTAGCGGATAGGCCGTCGTTAAAAGGGTAATGCGGTCGCCCAGATGGCTGCGTAGATCGGTCTCAAGTTCAGCCATCGGCCCGCACCTGCCCGAGAACGAGATGTGAACAACCTCATGCGAGGCTACCACGTCTTCGAGAGCCTCAACATGCTCTACCGAGGTTTCAACCTCGTCCCCATGCATACGACTCGACCATCGAATATATTCCTGTAGCGGCGTGTTCTCGCTAGAGACCCGATCGTACAACATGGTGCCGAGTCCCTTCGGATCCGTGCTGACCAACGCATCGCCGCCAAGCTCTTTGCCAACCCGAATGATCTCCAGCGTCATCTCCGCCGTCAGCAGCGAACACGCAACCGTTTCCAACGACTCAGCATACTTTATCAATGCTCCGTTATGCGTGATCAATGGTGCATTCAACCCGAGATCGACCCCAACCGGCCGTGCGTCACGAAACCTCCGCCCGGTGGCGATCGTCACAAGAACGCCGAGATCTTCAGCTGCACGAATCGCCGAACGATTGGCGTCCGAGATGTTGCCTGAAGAATCGAATGTTGTTCCGTCAAGATCGAGGGCTAGGAGTTTGATCATTGATTCGCATTGCCCTCACGTTTTTCCTGCCGCTCCTTTTCCAACCATTGCTGATATTTCGCCTTTCCTTTCTCAAACTCTGCGGCTGAGGCATAGAACCAATGAGAGCCGTCATTTGCGTCCACATTTAGGACATAGAAGATATAGTCGTTCGGTTGCGGGTTGAGAGCTGCGCTTATCGAGCTTTCTGTTACGGAAGAGATCGGTCCCGGCGGAATGCCTCCTACTTTTCGGGTGTTGTATGGCGAATCTACCTCAAGATCGCTTTTATGTATCGTTCCGTCCCATTTGCCGAGCATCTTGGCGATATAGACATTTGTCTGGTCAATGCCGAGCGGGATGCTCTTTGCGAGGCGATTGTTTATGACGCCGGCGACGATCGGGCGTTCGCTTTCGACGCTGGTCTCGGTCTCGATAAGCGAAGCAATCGTCACGATTTCGTGCGGGGTGCGGCCTAGCGAACGCGCCTGGGCCGTCCACTCCGGTTTCCAGAATTTCCGAAACTCATCAACCATTCGCTTTATTACCTCGGGTGGCTTGGCGTCGCGAGGGAAGTTATATGTCGTTGGATACATGTATCCTTCGAGATTTTTTGCGGTTGGCGAAATATCCTGTATCGGAGAGATATCGTCCATCAATGGGAGAACCGCCTTATCGTCCATTGGCGGTGTCTCTAAGCCGCTCGTCGCTGAAGTCTTACCAAATCTTTCTGCCACACGTTTGGCGATATCAAAACGAGTAAATCCTTCAGGTATTGTTAGCTTTATCGTCCGATCTTCGCCTTTCTCAAGCTGCTTTAGCACCTGGATCGTCGAGATCGGTGATTGGAACTGATATTCGCCAGCTTGAAGGTTACTTGAATCTCCGAGCGTTCGCAGGTAAATGCTGGTCGCGGTTTCACTTGAGATTATGCCGTCCGCAGCGAGTCGTGTAATGATCTCACGCGGGGTCGAACCTTTCTCGATTCTGATGTAGTCATTAGCCTTCGAGTGAGCCACCGCTGCGTTGACCGATCGAAAAACCCAAAATGAGAGTCCTGCAACCGCGACTACAGCGAGGAAAAACAACGCGATAAATATCTTGATAAACTTCATTCGTAAAAGAAAATCCACGACGACAAAATACGGCCGGCGTGGATAGATAAGGACTATTCAGGCGGCTACTTGGCCGCTAAATACTTCTCGACGGTAGCCGTTACTGCCTCGCTTTCCGGTTTGTCCTTCGAGCCAAATCGGGCCACGATCTTGCCGTTACGATCGACGATGAACTTATTAAAATTCCAAGAGATGTCGCCGCCAAATTCCGGATTCGATTCCTTACTTGTCAGATATGTGTATAGCGGGTGCTGATCCGCTCCGGTTACCGAGATCTTTGAGAACATCGGAAATGTCACGCCGTATTTGGTCGAGCAAAACTCCTTGATCTCCTTCTCGGTACCCGGTTCCTGGCCCATGAAATTATTAGCAGGGAAGCCAAGGACGACCAGACCCTGATCTTTGTACTTCTTGTGAATGGTCTCCATACCTTCATACTGCGACGTGTAGCCGCATTTGCTGGCGACGTTGACGATCATCACGACCTTTCCCTTGTAGGCATCGAGTTTAACGTCTTTCCGTCGATGTCCTTCATCGTGAATTCGTACATGGTCTTTTGCGGCGGAGCGGCGGTTGGTGTCGGATTCATAACGAAACCGTACTTGTACGCAGCACCGGCAATGCCGACAGCGGCAAGAATAAGGATAAGGACAATTACCTTCAACATAATTATTTCTCCAACTCACGAGGACTGCGAGGAACTTTTTGCAGCTCAGGTGTTTCGCCGGTGGCGGCAAATATTTCCTTAAAGGCTCCCACACTCGCCATGACGCCGGACGTTTCCATGGGCATGAATATCACTTTTGAATTCTGTGTTCGAGCCATGTCTCGCATCGAATCGACATATCTCTGCGTAATCAAATACTGAGCAGTTTGGCCGCGATCCCCGATGGCACTCGCGATCTGAGCGATGGCCTGTGCTTCGGCGGTAGCGTTTACGAGTCGAGCTTGCGATGCACCTTCCGCGTCGAGAATCGCTGACTGCTTATTACCTTCGCTGCGCGTGACGGCTGCCTGCTTCTCTCCTTCAGCACGTGTGATCGCAGCCTGTTTGTCGCCCTCGGCCTGGAGGATCAATGCACGGCGGTTACGTTCCGCTGTCATCTGCTTTTCCATTGTGATGCGAACATCTTCAGGTGGATTAATGTTCTTGACGTCAACTCTAGTGACCTTGACACCCCATTTGTCGGTCGCTTCGTCGAGGATCAGGCGAAGTTTTCCATTGATCTGATCACGATTTGATAGAGTGTGATCGAGGTCCATTTCGCCCATCACAGAACGCATTCCCGTGATCGTAAGCTGAACGATCGCACCAACAAGATCCGCGACCTCATAGACCGCTTTGCTCGGATCAGTGATCTGCCAGTATACAACGGAGTCGACATTGATCGTGACGTTGTCACGAGTGATCACCGGCTGCGGGGGCATGTCAATGAATTGCTCACGAAGATCGATGGATGTCAGGCCCGGCCGTGTGCCCGACCAGAAAACTGCTCGCGGAGCTTCAAAGAAGGGTACGATAATGTTCAAACCACTCGCCGCAACACGATGAAACCTCCCGAGTCGCTCGATAAGCAAGACGCTCGATTGCGGGACGATCTTTATCGTCTTGTACAACACAACGAGTAATGCGATACCCAAAAATGCCAGAAAAATCGCGCCTACGCCAAGAGCTTCCATCATTTCCTCCAGTGATCCGTTAAAACTGAATATACTCTATTTCACGCATGTTTGCTATAATTCGCTTCAATCATGACGGTCAATATCAACGACATCCACGCCGCCCGAGAACGTACGAGCGTTTCTAAAGGCTGAGAACCTGCAGAAGAGCGGGTCATTTAAGATACGTGGCGGCTATAACAAGATCTCTCAGCTTTCCGACGACGAAAAGAGTCGCGGTGTGATCGCGGCTTCCGCAGGCAATCATGCTCAAGGGGTTGCTCTCGCTGCAAAGTTGGTCGGCATCAAAGCGACGATCGTTCTGCCCGAGCTTGCCCCATTGACGAAGATAAATGCGACACGTAGCTATGGTGCGGAAGTGATACTGCACGGTGCAACATTTGATGAGGCCGTTGCTCATTCACGGGAATTGCAACGTGAGCATAATTACACCTACGTTCACGCATTTGACGACGAGAAGATCATCGCGGGTCAGGGAACTATCGGGCTTGAGATCGCCGAGTGTATTTCTGGAGTCTCGGTTGTGGTGGTTCCGATCGGCGGTGGTGGATTGATCTCGGGCATCGCGACGGCGGTGAAGACGCTGAATCCGAGTGCCCGCGTTATCGGTGTACAGGCAGCGAATGTAGCCTGGGTCAATCCTTCGCTAAAAGCTGGACACGCTGTTATCGCCGAAAGCGGACAAACGATTGCGGACGGTATTGCGGTTAAGAGTCCGGGCGAGATCACCTTACCGATGATTCAGCAGTACGTTGACGAAGTCGTCGAGGTTACCGAGGAAGAGATCGCCCGTGCGATATTTTTCTGTGTGCAAAACAATCGGCTTGTAGTGGAGGGTGCCGGAGCGGCAGGCCTAGCGGCCCTTTTGGCGAAGAAGATTATAGTTCGGCCCGAAGACAAGGTCTGTGCCGTTCTATGTGGCGGCAATATTGATGCGAACTTGCTCGCACGCGTTCTCGAACAGGTTCTCGTTCACCAGGGGCGTTACATAATGCTCAAGCTGCTCGTGCTGGACCGTCCGGGAATGCTTGCTACGCTATTAAACAAGGTCGCGGAGACGCGTGCCAATGTAATCGAAGTCTTCCACCGGCGAGCAATGTGGCTCGCCCCCCTTGGGCGGGTCGGTATTGAAATGCTACTTGAGGTCCGCGATAACGAACACGCTCGGGAAGTAGAAAAATATCTCGAGAAGGCGGGCTACCAAGTCGAACGGGAAGGTCACGGCGACTGGGAGAGGTCGTAATTCTAAGCACGGAAAAACAACTTAGTTTTGGTTCAAAGGGTCCGGCTCGTATTTATCTTCGCTCGCGTTCGGGTTGTCGGGATAGGCCTTGGTAATAGCAAGGCCGAAATGGTCGACCTGGATGGCGTCGTAACGATGCATGATAGCGGCGGCCTCGTCGCGGCGGGCGGTTTTATGGATGTGGACCATCAGAACGCAATGGCCGTCGTGTAACGCGGCCTGATAGCGGTCCATGATGACTCGGTCGAAGGTTATGTTGCGAAATTTACGCATGAACATCGCCGCGAGTCCATGCTCATCGCCGGCGAAATCGTAGGTCTCGGCTCCAGGTACGCCACAGAACAATTCGATATCTTCCGCATCAAAACCATTGGCCTTGAGATCCTCAGCCGCCGAAACGCCTGAATCCGAATCTTCAAAGATCCCCATCATTTTGAAAAGCGGATCAGGTGTAAACGCCTGTTCATTGTTTATATCTACGACGTGCGATGTTTGTGCGTTTGTATTCATGGCGGCTCCTCCGATGCGTTGACCAATTTCGATAGTACGTCTACTTGATCACGGGGTATGTACGTTTGAGTACTTTGAGGGCGAAAAGTTTGGGCGTTGACTTGGCCGTCGAATAAGTGTAAAAAACACTTGTTCCTTTCTCTACAGCCATGCGAGCTATCCTATTCGGGCTGATAACACTCACCTTTGTCACTGTGGCCTCGGCGCAGGGTGGTAAGAAACTGATTTTTTGGAGCGGTGACGCCAATTGCGGGGTAAAGAGTCGCGCGGTTGTGGAGCCCGAGACCGTGAAATGCGAGCAGGTATCGACCGAACGCGGCCCCGTGAGCAAGGTCACCTACGACGGCATCGTTTTATCGGTCGCATTTCTCGAGGACGACGACAAACTGATCGTTGGTGCGACTATCAAAAACACTACGGACGAGATCATTGGTTTTGACCCGGACATGTGGGGAGCCGCACATTTCAAAACAAAGTCTGGATTTTACGCGGGAGAGAAACCGATCGCCGCGGAAACTTCTCTACCATCTCGTGATATGATCCGCGAGATGTCGAGCGATGGTAGATTAGTCAATTCGCTCGGGGAATTTATCGCCGAAACCCAGATGACCGCCGAAACACGACGTGTCCGCCGTCCGGATGGGACGGAGTACATTCGCACGACCATCATCCCCGACAAAGCGGCCAAGGAAGCGGAAGCACGGCAGAAAGAAAACCGTCACGAGACCCTCAGCAACGAGCAACGCCGCATCCGGAGCACCGCTCTGACAGTGCGTTCGGTCGCCGCGAACAGCTCTGTGAAGGGCCTTGTATATTTTCGGGCTTACAAGAAGGCTGAGTTTGTGATCTACTCGATAAAGGTCGCGGATACGACCTTTGTGTTTCAATTGCCGAGAGTGAACAGGTAGTGTGGTCCTATTTCCTTACCAGGTTCTCGTCGTACAACTCCTGATAGATCCGATAATTCGTCATTACCTTGAAGACGTAATGCTTTGTCTCAGCGAATCCGATCTCCGCGGCAAAAATACCGGGCTCTTTCGGTTTCGAGCGGTTTAGCCAGCGCGCCGCGTTGTCCTCCCCACCATTGTAGCTGGCCGCGATCGCTTCGTAGAGGCCGTTGAATTGCTGATTGAGGTCCGCTATATACTCGCACCCAATCGCTATATTGACGGAAGGCTTGTACAGATCGTCCGCAACGAATACGGAATAGCCGGCCTTCTTATTATATTTGAGAGCTGTGTCGTAAACGAGCTGCAATAAACCACGAGCTGCCGACGGAGACTTAACAGCAGGACGAAAAGAACTTTCCTGCTTCATTATCGCCAAGACAAACCGGGGATCGATCTTACGTTTGCGCGATTCTCGTAAGACATCTTCCGTAAATAGAATTGGGAAATCTTTAAGCGAAACAGAGCCGGTAGGTTTGATGCGATTGCCGTCAACCGCCAACTTATCCGCCGCGAGGCCACCATAGTAGGAAGTGAAAACCCTGGGGATCGAAGCAAAAACTGCCCCAGCTTCCACTCTCCGTCCGGCTTTTTCGAGTGCTGTACCCTTCAGAAATTTAGTCTCATCAGGGCTTGTCATTGAACCAGAGAAGTTGCCAACGGCAATCATCGTATCCGCGGTCATTGCCGCTTCGGCCCACTGCCCTCGATGTATCTGCATGCGCAAGCGTCCCTGCAAGGCATTAACCTCGGTTGGCATTCCCTCAAACCTGATCCGAGCCTTCTCGACCCAGCTGTCAGCTTCATCATACTTACCAGCCTCACGGAGGGCGTCGATCGTGTTGAGATAGGCACCATCGATGCTCGCCTGTCGGGTACATCAGCGCGTATTGCTGATAGACCTTCGCCGCCTCCGAATTCTTACCGAGTCGAACATGACACGCTCCCTTGAATGACAGGCCTTCTCGACCGTCCTTCGTCACGGGGAACTCGCGTGCGACTCGGTCTAGATATGGAATTGCTCGGGAGTAGTCGCGTTCCCAGTAATAGGAGCGGCCCGTCATGAAAAGAGCCCCCGACATTGCGGGGTCAGCAGGGTAGTTCTCGATGATCTTGTAAAAATGCTCCCGAGACTGAGGAAACAAACGATTATCAAAATAGATCTTACCGCGTTCAAGATGTTCACCTGCGGATAGCAGAACAAGTTTGCCTGACGAGTCACGGCTCGAGCGATCATTCTCTATCGCCCCGCGAAGTGCGGTGTCCGACGCTTGAGAGAAGAGAGCGACCTGAAATACAAAAACAATAGCGGCGGCAAAAACTACTTTCATAATTTCTCGGAGATAATGGGGCGACTATCAATAGCTTACCGATTTTTAGACGAGCGGGCAATCGGTTCGGTTGTCAGGATTATTGTGAGATGGATGTCGATTAAGATGCCATTCTTTGCTATATTCTTTGGTGTTGGGCGAACGGATATATGAACCCTTGTCAGAACTGTGGAAAACTAAACGCCTCGGAGAGCCATTTTGTCGCTTTTGCGGGACTCGAATGACGGCTCCTCAGCAGGTTGCTGTTCAGGATCCCTACGACCACCCACAGCCGCAGCCATATGGCTGGAAGACTGACGAGGCGCGAACCTATAACGAGTCTCGAAAAACAAACGCGACTGGGCATATTCACTCTCAGACGAGTCAGTTTGACGCTCGATCTTCGCAGTATCGCCCCGCTCCGCTCGCATATCAACAGCCGCAGCAGTTTGGCCAGCCTTTTCGTTGCCCAAATTGTTCGAGTCAGATGATTCCGCGAATAGAGCGGCGTATTTCGACGGCTGGTTGGGTTACTTTCGCAGTGTTGCTCGTTGTTTTCTTTCCGCTGTTTTGGATCGGATTACTGATCAAGGAAGACGTCCCCGTTTGCCTGGCGTGCAATTCAAAACTTCAGATCGGGCCTCACCGATAATAATACCCTTTAGGATGTTCGACTTTCACTTCGGGATTGGTACTGCTCACACTAATCTTGTAGTAAGTTTTCTTCATGTTTCTCGACAAATATGTAAGCAAGAATTGACGGTTGAGCGAGAGCACCAACTCCTTAAAGAACGGCAAATAGCTGATGGGGGCGACAGAGCCCTGATAAAACGAGCGACCGCCGGTCTCCTCGGAGAGCTTAGCTAACGCTCCCTGTCCAGCCAGTACGAATAACGAGCTACCGCTCTCCGATGCTGCCGTTGGCGAATAGAAAGAATATACGGGTACGCTTCGTCGCTGTGCCTTCAATATAGCCTGATCGAGTTCAAAGCTCTGCGAGATAGAGGCAAGGTTGGAGCCCTGGGACGTGTCGATTCCGTCTGAGAACAGGAGCAAGGCTCGTCGTCCGGTTGGAACCGCTTCGAAACGTCCCATGATATCGGATACTCCGTCAAACGGGCTGCGTGGCCCAAATGTGGAACTACCAACAACGATTCGAAGTGATTTCGCTGCTTTCTCAAGATCGTCTGTAAATCTCTGTCGAATATCCACTGAACCCGCCCGTGAGTAAGCAACCATCACTCTGGTACCCCTTGGGAGGCGTCGGATAAAGTCCTGAATATCCCTTATCTGTAGGTTAAAATTCCCCGCGAGGTCTTCCTGAATTAGCAAGGCAATAGCCATCGGAGATTCGCCAACGTTCCGGATTGAGAGAATCTCTTGCTCGACGTTGGCTTCCTTTACGATCAAACGGTCGGCTTGGACGATCTCTTCGAGGCGGTTCTCTTTCAATTCTTGCTTTGTAAAGATTGCGATGGGAATCGAAACAGTACGTACGGCTTGCCTTGGAAGGCTGTCGGGGGGCTGGGCGAACGCCGTGAGGCTACCCATGATCACCGCCGCGAGTGCCAACCAATAATTTCTTGTGAAAACCATACTGTCCACCGTTTTTGAATAATAAACTATTTTGCGTTAATAACGGAAAGTTCTTGAAGTTAAAACCGTATGATCGGTTCTACGCGAATATGAGGCGGCTGCGCTAGACTCGTACCAAGTCAACCTATGGCGAGAGAAACTGACATTGATCTAAGACACGGGAGCAGGCTCAAGTATGGTGCGATTGCCGCCCCTATTCTAATGCCGATCTTGCCGGTCGTTGTAACGTTCGTCTTGCTATTGCTTGCTGCGGGCGGGCCGCCGGCTGCGGTAGTTATCCTGTTCATAGGTGTTGTTGCGTCGATTCTAGCACTACTAACTGGGCTTACGGTTTCATTCGTCTTGGGTCGCAGATATTCACGATGGATCCGTGAAACCCGTGAACTCATAGCCGCAAATGGTATCCGACCGGAAGAACTGCATTGGTTTCGAAACGAGCTGAAGCCTGCCGAGAAGCGCGTTCTAAAAGCGGTCGAAGCTCGTGATCTGCTTCTTGCGGACGCTTATCGCGAAACACTTGCATCGCGGCTTACGGCGACACGCATTCAAAAGTCGTCAAGACGAGAACTGGAGCTCGCCAGACGGCGCCAAAAAAGCCTCAAGCAGCTTAAAAGCTCTCGTAAGGATGATTTCAGTGCCCAGATCGAACAAGACATCTCTAAGATATCGGCCATCCACGAAGAGGCAAAATTGATGCTCGTTGAGGCTGAATCACGGCTTCACATGATCGAGGCCGCCGCAAGCCGTGGCGGTTCGCTTGCTGACAATGAGCTGGCCCTTAAGAAGTTGTCTGCGAGATCAAAAGAACTCCCGCTAGCCCTCGAAGCTGCGAAAGTCGCCGATGAGATCAGACGTGAATTCGAGGCGGAAGGCGAAGAACTCCAATAAAAAAGGCGCCCTACAAGAGAACGCCTTTTCGCATAGTTTGTGGCGAATGAGACCACCCAGCCGTGCGGGCGTATGAATTGAACCTGTAGATTACAGGTGGGTGGCTTTTTACTCGCCAATAGCGTGTATCGAAGCCGGAGTCTATGGCTCGTCTCCGTAAAGAAAAGCACCGACGACCGGCATTGGCCTCCCGGCATTCATATGTTGGCTCAATTGTAATTGCGCCCGTGAACGAGAAACGCAGTCGAATTCGTTCGCCAGAGTGGATGTTAGCACATCGCGGCGGTTTGGGAAATCGAAAATGTTATTGCGGGACTTCGATGACCTGAGGTTCGCGATTCTTGAGAATTCGGTCGAGCATGTCGGAGCATTCCGAACTGCGGGCCGCTAACTGAGCATCGCTCTGAGCCTGGGCACTTTTCAGCTGATAATACTCGTCCGCGATATGCAAAGCCGCTAAAATAGCCACTTTCAGCGAGTCCACGGTCATCGTGCCAGACGATATTTCACGCATTTTGGAATCGACATAATGCGCCAGATCCTGAATATATTCGTTATCGCCGTCCGACCTGATGCTGTAGGTTTGATTGTATATCTCGACTCTTATCGTTTGTTCCGACATAAGTTACCCGTTAGCGGCCAACGGCCTCCGCGACATCAGAATCGATGAGTGCGATCGCATCAAGCATCGCCTCGACTTTCAGTTGAATGGAATCACGCTCGGCGAGCAGGGCATTTAGCTTGTCCTCGGCAACCTGCTTGTCAGCAAGAGCATTTGCGGCCTCGCGGCGAAGGCCGTTTGCCTCAGCTTCGAGTCTGTCACGCTCTAGTCGCACCTTCTTAGCAAACTCGATCGTCAAATAGATCTTATCCTCAAGGTGCGAGAATTTTTCCATTCCAGTTAGCTGGTTCATGAATTCTGGTCTCCGGAGCGTCTTTGTTTCGGCCTGTGGAAAAGATTATCGGTACTTTCTGACAAAACTTCAAGTAAAGCGTGAAGATTTCTCAAACGCGGTACGAAATACCTAGCTTTTTCCCGACCCCTACCACGATCTGCGAATGTACATCTTCAACTTCCTGCTCAACTAAAGTCCGTTCGTCACTTCGATATTCGAGCCGAATTGTAAGCGAACGTTCACCCTCAGCCAGACCTTTACCTTCGTAGATATCAACATAGGTCGTACTGCGGCAGAGAGCGAAATTCATTTCAGCAACCGAATCTCGAATATCGTCAAAACTGACATTCCGCCCAACCACAAATGAGATATCTCGAACGATTCCGGGATAGATCGACAGAGGTCGATAGGCAAGAGGCGCCTGTTCGATCGAGAGAACAGTCTGCAAGTCGATCTCCGCAACGAAAATCGACTGGCGGAACTTATATGTAGTTGCCAGATCATCATTTAGACGACCGACAGATCCAACATCCCTTCCGTCGACCTGAATTCTGGCTGCTTGACCTTGTCGCAAATGACGAACAACGGCTGGGATGAAACTGACGTTATCAACGCTAACCGCGGCCAGAGCCGCTTCTATGGAGCCCTTTGCGTCATAAAAATCCAGGTCACGCTCAGAAATCGCCTTGTTCTGTCTGATCTCACCACCGATAAGGGCAATTGCGAGCAGTTTCTGCTCTTTAGGCGGCGAATCCTCGCCCGCCGCGGCCGCAAAGACCTTTCCAAGCTCAAAAAGCTTAATGTCGCGACGTTGGTGATTCAGATTTAACCGCACGGCATCCAGTAATCCCGGCAAAATGCTCGGACGCATTCGCACCGCCCCGTCTATGACAGCGTCCTGAAGAGTAATAAATTGCTCGGTTAGATCACTATCGACAAGGTTGGGAACCGTTTCAAATATCTCATCGTGCCGCGTATCGATAAAGCTATATGATAGAGCCTCATCAAAGCCCATATCCGCCAACACACGCCGCAGACGTTTCTCGCGAGGTTCATTTGGCTGATATTCACCCGCTCCGAACACTGGGGGGAGTTCAGCCGCGATATTTTCGTATCCGGCATGGCGAGCTATTTCTTCGACCAGGTCTTCCTCAATAGCAATGTCGTGCCGCCAAGATGGGGAAACAAAGATCTGAGATCTCAAATTTGGAATTTGAGACCGATCGACCGGCATGATGCCTAGAGCCGATAGAATTCTTACACACTCGTTGGTTTCGATCGTTAACCCCGTCAAACGCTGTACAGCAGCCGAAATATCCGGCGATTCAACGGTCTTCGGCGTGGACTTCGTCGGGTAAACGTTGATAAACTCCCCCAAAGTGCCTCCGGCGAGTTCTTGGGTTAGCTTGGCCGCTCGGTTCGACGCTCGAATAAGATTCTCGATGTCGACTCCGCGCTCGAAACGATAGCTGGCCTCGGTCGCCAGATTAAGTTTTCTTGACGTAGACCTAATATTTGCTCGGTCGAAATACGCCACCTCAAGTAATACATTAACCGTCGACTCGGTTATACTTGAGTCCAAACCACCCATGATACCGCCGATTGCGGCGGGCTTTTCAGCGTCGCAGATGACGAGCATTGATTCGTCAAGCTTGCGTTCAACATCGTCGAGCGTTTGTATCGTCTCACCCGCTTTTGCACGGCGGACGACAATGCGATTGTCGGTTAACTTGTCTAGATCAAACGAATGCATTGGCTGGCCGAGCTCGTGCATTACGTAATTGGTGATATCTGCTACATTATTGATCGAACGTTCTCCGATCGCCTCCAATCGGTCAACCAACCATTGCGGCGACGGCCCGATCTTCACGTTGCGAATAATACGAGCGGTAAAACGATAACAAAGCTCTGGATGGACGATCGAAACTAGGTTGGGGGCGGCATCCGCCACGGCGTCCGAAGAGCCTGTCGCAATTTCCAAGTCTTGATTCACCGCTATTTCTCGGGCGACTCCGAGATGTGATAGGCAATCTGGCCGATTCGACGTTAGATCGATGTCAAACACAAGATCACAGCCGTGTGCGTGAATGCCTTCGACGGCAAGCCCGACGCGCGTCAGTTCTGCCGCGACCTCATCTGCAGTGAGGTCGGTTTCTACTAGGTCCCTTAGCCAGTTGTAGCTGATGTCCATTTAGATTCCAAACAAACGGCGTTCCACCGTTCCATACGTTTCCCCCAGGGATTACGAGAACTGCTCAAGAAATCGCACGTCATTCTCAAACATGTGCCGAATGTCGTCGATCGAATACATCAGGGCGGTCATTCGTTCTAAGCCGAAGCCAAAAGCAAAGCCTGAATAAATCGTCGGATCTACTCCACAGGCTCGCAGCACGTTTGGATGTACCATTCCTGACCCGCCAAGCTCGATCCAGCCGGAGCCTTTGCACGGCCGGCAGCGTTCACCCTGGAAAACTCCCGATCCGGCGCATTTGAAGCACGAGAAATCGAATTCCGCTGAGGGCTCGGTAAAAGGGAAGTACGACGGGCGAAAGCGTGTGACCGTGTCCGGGCCGTACATTCGCTTGAGCCATTCGGTGACAGTGCCCTTAAGATGGGCCATCGTGATGCCTTTGTCCACGCACAGGCCCTCGAGCTGGTGAAACATCGGTGTATGCGTCATATCCGGCGTATCTCGGCGAAAAACACGTCCCGGGGCGAGTATTCGCAAAGGAACACCACGCCGTTCCATCGCCCGGATCTGCACGGTCGATGTTTGAGAACGAAGAGCAAATCCCTCGGTCGTGTAAAATGTATCCTGAGATTCCCGAGCCGGATGCCCCTCGGGTATGTTCAGTGCATCGAAATTGTAGTAATCCGTCTCTATCTCACGGTCATCCTCGATCGCATAGCCCATCGAGACGAAAATGTCTTCGATCTTTTGCCGCAGGATCGTGATCGGATGAAGATGGCCGGTACGCGGCCGGCGTCCCGGAATCGTTACATCAAGGCTCTCCAATTCGATCTTCAGCAAACTAATTCGGCTACGCAGACCATTTTCTACAGCACCGATCGCTTCAACGATACCTCTCTCGACGACCTGAACAAATTGCCCAAAAGAACCACGTTCTTCGGGCGGAATCCTACCGATGAGCTTCATAGCTCCTGCGATTGGGGATTTTTTCCCTGTGTGAAGAATCTTAAGTTCGGAGATCTCATGCAATAAGAGCTCGGCTTCATTCAGAGATGCTGCCTCCAGATCGATTCCGCTAAATTTTGCGAACTCTGTCTCAAAAGCGACCTTTATCGCTTCGACTGAATTTCGTTCTTCAGACATAAGTTAAGAGGATATCAGTTTGTGATGGAAAACAGTGACTGAGCATCTTCAATTTTATCAGCCAATAGTAATCTCGCAAAACTCAACCAGGTCATAAGACCAGCCATATTTTTTTGTCAGGCCGAAGTGGGGTGTTATCATCACCTTAGGCAAAGATTTACACTCCGTTAGTGGGCAAAACACATGAAAGCGATTGTTAAGAGCAAGGCCGAAGAGGGACTTTGGTTGGAAGATGTTCCGGAACCGTCGATCGGCATAAATGACGTTCTGATTAAGATCAAAAGGACTGGCATCTGTGGCACCGACGTTCATATTTGGAACTGGGACGCCTGGGCTCAAAGCACGATAAAAGTTCCGACCATACTTGGGCATGAACTCGTTGGAGAGATCGTCGAGGTTGGCTCGAACGTGAATGATTTCTATATTGGCGATATTGTGAGTGTTGAAGGGCACCTGGTCTGCGGCCGCTGCCGCAATTGTCTCGCCGGTCGGCGTTACAAATGTGCGAATACACTAGGTTACGGCGTGAATACGGACGGTGGTTTTGCCGAGTATATGGCCGTGCCATTTACCAATATATGGAAACACAATAAGGGTATTGATCTCGACGTCGCTGCGATCTTTGACCCATTTGGCAACGCGGTTCATACGGCCCTCGCATTCGAGGTTTTTGGCGAGGACGTGTTGATCACCGGAGCGGGGCCGATCGGCATCATGGCTGCGGCGGTCGCAAAGCATGCCGGGGCCCGGCATGTTGTCATCACCGACGTAAATCCTAAGCGGCTCGAGCTGGCCCAGAAGTTTAGCGTCACGCTGGCAGTCGATGTTCGTGAAAAATCGATCGAATACGTAAAGAGGGAGCTCGGGATGAAGGAGGGCTTCGACGTTGGCATGGAGATGTCGGGCAATCCGAACGCGTTTCGCGATATGCTCGCGAATATGGCTCACGGAGGCAACGTCGCATTTCTAGGTATTCCTTCGGACGAATTCGCGATCAACTGGAAGACTGTTATTTTCAACATGCTTACAATTAAGGGCATTTACGGCCGCGAAATGTACGAGACCTGGTATCAGATGAGTGTGCTTCTTGAAGGTGGCCTCGATATCTCACCCGTAATAACTCACCGATTCTCATACAAGGATTTTGCAAAGGGTTTCGAAGTGATGAGAGAAGGAAATAGCGGGAAAGTCATTCTCGATTGGAGCGACGTTTAGATATAACAGGGATATTCGCGAAGGCCGCGAAAGGACAAATTATGTACGGCAAAGTCAAAGAACACCTGGAAAATACGTTGAATGATATCCGCCAAGCCGGGCTTTTCAAGAACGAGCGCGTCATCGAGAGTCCGCAGGAGGCTCGGATCGAGGTTGGCGGGCGCAGTGTTCTAAATATGTGCGCCAATAATTATTTAGGCTTATCGGACCATCCCGCGATTGTCGAAGCGGCACACCAGGGCCTAAAAGAATGGGGTTTTGGCCTTTCTTCGGTGCGCTTCATTTGCGGAACTCAGTCGATCCACAAGGAGCTCGAGGCGAAGATCAGCGAGTTTCTCGGTACTGAGGACACAATTCTCTACACGTCATGCTTCGACGCGAATGGCGGTTTGTTTGAGACCGTTTTGGGAGAAGAAGACGCGGTGATTTCGGATGAATTGAATCATGCCAGCGTCATCGACGGAATTCGCTTGAGCAAGGCACAGCGTTTTCGTTATAAGAACGGCGATATGGCCGATCTCGAAGCGAAACTACAGGAGGCCGGTTCGGCTCGATTCAAAATGGTCGCAACCGACGGGGTTTTCTCGATGGATGGCTACATCGCTAAGCTGGATGAGATTTGCGACCTTGCCGAGAAATATGACGCGATGGTGATGGTGGACGATTCACATGCGGTCGGTTTTGTTGGTGAGAAAGGCCGTGGCACGCATGAACATTGCGGCGTCCTGGGCCGTGTCGACATAATAACTGGAACGCTTGGAAAGGCGTTAGGCGGAGCGAGCGGCGGGTATACAAGCGGCAAGAAGGAGATAATCGATCTTCTGCGTCAACGTTCGAGGCCTTACCTTTTCTCTAATTCCGTTGCTCCACCGATCGTGGCGGCCGCGATAGCAGCGATCGATATGCTGACAACATCAACCGAGCTTCGCGACAAACTGCAAGAAAACACTCGCTATTTCCGCGAAAAGATCACTGAGATCGGTTTAGACGTTTTGCCGGGTGAGCATCCGATCGTGCCCATTATGTTCGGAGATGCGATCCCCGCCGTCAAGATGGCTGAAGCATTGCTCGTGAAAGGTGTCTATGTGATCCCGTTCTCTTTTCCGGTCGTGCCGAAAGGGAAGGCACGTATACGAACTCAGGTGTCGGCCGCACATTCAAAAGATGACCTAGACTTCGCGATAGCAAAATTTGCAGAAGCGAAAACTGAAGTCGGAATATAGCGAAAAGGCGTGAGGATGTACACCATCCTCACGCCACATTTACCTTAAATGGCCTCCGCTAGGACTTGCTTGCAAAGAGATCGACCATTTCAGCCGAAGTAACTACCGGAACAACCTCGAAATCAACGAGGTCCCCCCAATTCTTTATCCACTCTTGCAGAAGCGCAGGGTCGTCGGTTTCCATTACCTGAAAACATCGATCCATTCCGACCTCGATCCAACTATTTACATAGCTCAGGCCCTCGGGCATCAGACGCCCTTGTTCGGCAAAGCGCTTGTAAACCGGAGCCGGATCGCGGTCTTTGAAATGTTCGACCACCATGAAAAGCATCGTTGCTTAGGCTGCTACTTGCTGCTTGCTGATCGCATCGCGTGCCTGTCCGGCAACTGCTGCAAATGCCTCAGGCTGTTTGACGGCCATGTCGGCGAGAACTTTGCGGTCGAGTTCGATACCGGCAAGATTAAGGCCGTGAATGAACTGCGAATACTTCATGTCGTTCAGACGGCAAGCCGCGTTAATACGGACGATCCACAGTTTGCGAAAATCACGCTTTTTCAGCTTACGGCCTGTATATGCAAAGTTTAATGCTCGTTCGACCGACTCTTTGGCCGAGCGATACAGCTTTGATTTTGTTCCACGATAGCCTCTGGCTAGGGCTAAGATTTTTTGCGCTTCTCGAGGCGCTTATTACCACGTTTTGCTCTTGGCATTGTTCACTCCTTCGTTGTGAAAATGAGAACGGGCGATCTCCGCAATTCTCCATCTTCAACAATCAATTCTCAATTAATTAATTACGTCCGTAAGGCAGCATCTTTTCGACGCGTTTCTGATCGCCTTCGGATACCAAGCAATCAATATCGAGATTGCGTTTACGTTTGCTGGTCTTTTTCGTCAGGATGTGACGAGCGTGGCTGTGGCCGCGTTTGAATTTGCCCGACGCTGTCGAGCGAAATCGCTTGGCTGCGCCTTTGTGTGTTTTGAGTTTTGGCATAACCTGTCTCCTATGTATAACTTATGCTAGATACCTAAAAGTAACTTCTAAAATATTTCGTCGTCGTCCTTCGGCTCTTCCTTAGCCTTCTCGATGAGCTTTTTCACAGCCGCTTTCTTCGGCTTCTCGGGCTCGTCTTCCCTATTCGGAGCAACCGAAGTGTGCTTGGTCACCGTTGGTATCTTCGCTTTCTTCGGCGAAAGGATCGTGAACATCTGATAGCCTTCCATCTTTGGTGCCACCTCGATATCAGCCAGATCCAACAGATCTTGTGTCAAACGCTTGAGGATCTTGGCCCCGAGTTCGCGGTGAGACATCTCACGTCCGCGAAAGGCAATTGCGGCCCTTACTTTATCGCCTTCGCCCAGCCATTGGCGGGCGTGTTCCATCCGATATTGGTAGTCGTGATCGTCGGTGCCCGGTCGGAATTTGATCTCCTTGACCTGGACGGTGACCTGTTTCTTCTTTGCTTCGTGAGCCTTTTTCTTCTGCTCGTAAAGAAACTTGCCGTAATCGATGATCTTACACACGGGCGGATGGCCATTTGGCGAGATCTCTACGAGATCGAGCCCGCGTCTTCTAGCTTCCTGAATGGCATCGCGAGTGTCCATGACACCGAGAGTTCCACCATCGTCGAGAACTACGCGGACCGACGGTACTCTAATACGCTCATTCGTACGGTGCAGCGGTTCACGAAACCGCGGCTTAAACCTATTTCCACCAAATCTTCTAGCGATAAATGCCTCCTGTGTTAAATGCCATCTTAAGATGCCCGGCTCGAACGCTCGGCCGTGATCTTTTCCTTAAATTCATCGAGCGACATCGCACCGACATCACCCTGTTTACGCTCGCGAACGGCAACCTGCCCGTTTTCGAGTTCCTGATCGCCAAGGATCAGCATATACGGTATCTTTTGCATTTGAGCATCCCGTATTTTCGCCCCGATCTTATCAGATTTCGTGTTCGACTCCACCCGGAAGCCTGATTTTCGCAACTCCGAAGCAACAGAATCAGCATAATCATTGATTCGATCCGTGATCGGCAGCACCGTGACCTGCACCGGAGCGAGCCAAAGAGGGAACGCACCGGCGTAATGTTCGATCAGCACGCCAAAGAACCTTTCGATCGAACCGAACAACGCCCGGTGGATCATAAATGGGCGGTGTTTAAGATTGTCGTCGCCCGTGTATTCCAGCTCGAAACGCTCGGGCAGATTGAAATCTAGCTGAATTGTACCGAGCTGCCACACGCGTCCGATCGCATCTTCGATCTTGATATCGATCTTGGGCCCGTAAAAAGCGGCTTCGCCCTCGATGCGTTCGTAGGTGATATTTCGCTCGCGAAGTGCCTGTGCCAGTGATTCTTCCGCACTTGCCCAGTCTTCATCCGCACCGAGATAGCCTTTATTCTCGGCACCGCCGCGAACTGACAGCTCAAATTTCACCTTATCAAATCCGTAAGTATCAAAGACCTTGATGGCGAAATCCAAACAATCCGCAACCTCAGCCTGAACCTGATCCGGCCGAACAAAAAGATGTGCATCATCAACCGAAAATCCGCGAACACGCATCAAGCCATGGAGCGTACCCGACAATTCGGCACGATAAACTGTGCCCATTTCCGAATATCGCTGCGGCAGATCGCGGTACGAACGAGGTGAAGATTTGTAAATGCCGATATGGAACGGACAATTCATCGGCTTCAGCCGATATTCCTCGTCCTCGATGCTCGTCGGAGCATACATTCCGTCGGCGTAATTCTCTTCGTGGCCGCTGATGGTCCAGAGCTTGCGCTTGGCGATGTGGGGCGTGAAAACAAAGCTGTAACCACGCTGTTCAAGCTCTTCGCGTAACAACCGCTCCATTTCCATCCGTACGATCCCGCCTTTCGGGTGCCACAAGATCAAGCCCTGGCCATAATCATCGTCTATTGAAAACAGATCTAGTTCGCGTCCAAGCTTGCGGTGATCGCGTTTTTCGGCTTCTTCACGCTGTTTGACCCAGGCGTCGAGTTCTTCCTGCGTCGCAAAAGCAGTTCCGTAAATACGCTGCATCTGCTCGCGTTCGGCGTCGCCTTTCCAGTACGCACCCGAAAGAGCTAACAGCTTGAAAGCCTTCAGTTTACCGGTGTGCTGAACGTGTGGTCCGAGGCAGAAATCTATGAACGGCGAACCGTCGATGTGATAGATCGTTGCCGATCCATCGACTTTTTCATCGATCAACTCGCATTTAAGCGGCTCTTCGCGGCCTTTGAACAGGTCGAGAATCGCTGCTTTCTCGACGACTTCGCGGCGATAGCGAAGATCGCCTTTCGCCATCTGCTTCATCTTCTTCTCGATGACGGGCAGATCGTCCTCGGTCAGGTTCCGCGGAGCGATTATGTCGTAATAGAAACCGTAACGCGGGTCTTCCATCAAAGCCGGGCCAACACCAAGCTTTGTTCCCGGGAATAGATCCAAAACAGCAGCAGCAAGCAAATGAGCGGTCGAATGACGCAAAACCTCAAGCCCGTCACGTGTATCCGAAGTGATCGCCTCGATCGACAATACTTCGTCCGTCGCGTCGAGTTCGCGATTCAGGTCGACTTCCTCGCCGTTAACTTTGGCGGCAAGAGCCTTCTTCAAAACATCGCGGTCAAACACCTTTATAGCGTCAATGGCCGTCGCAGGCGCAGGTATGGCCTGTTGTTTATCTCCGAATTTTACGTTTAGTTCGCTCATTGTTGTGTAAATAGTCACTCGTCGATAGTTTCATCTATCAACGACATACAGATAAGCTGTAACGAAAACTTTCCGTCACCCCTATCAATTCCTATTTACTGTTAACGATTTACTCGTTCGTCCTACTACTAAAATAGATTTGATCCGATAAGAGCGACTTTGCTTTGCAGGATCCGAAGAAACTGCGATTGTCACGCCATTAGAAGCGTGTCGTAGTAGTTATAAAAACAGCAAAGTTCTTCGTTAGCATCTTATCGAAAAATATAAATGGTAGTCTCTAGCAGACTCGAACTGCTGACCCCTACCTTGTCAAGGTAGTGCTCTACCAACTGAGCTAAGAGACTATACCTCGTCTTTTCAAGAGAAAAGCGAACGTAAAGAATGCCAAACGGTAGGGAAAGTGTCAAGGCTAGCGCTGCGGAGCCGAGCGATTATATACCGCCCTCAACAATACTCCAGATCTGAGCTTCCGGCACGAAGATCGGTTTGTCTAAGATTTCCAGCATTAGAGTTTGGGCGGCTTGGTCGTACCTGGCTCGCATTTTCACGCCCATAGGAGCTTTTATTTCGACATCGTCGCCCTCCGGAACGTCTACGCCAAACTTTTTCATTTTTCCGCGAAAGCCATCTAGTTTTTCGCGGGTGATGTCTGTCAACTCTTTTGTATTTGCCATTTATGATCTGTGTCTCTCTGTTTAAAGTCCCCTTCTAATGGTGTCAATTAATAGCTACCAGAACACGCCAAACTTGTCAGTGCGGTGAACAACCCAACACTTCCCCAACCCCGCCCGCTACACTATACCGGTACAGAATCGGTGCATTCCGATCGCGACAAGCTTCGTCGTGCGGTCATCGACGTCGTATTGTGGATTTACTTCGGTAAATTCGATGATCTTTGTATTGGCTAGCGAGGCAGCGTATTTGACGAGTTGGATGAACTCTCCGGCTCGTAAGCCGAGCGGCGATGGAGCTGAGGTTCCCGGTGCGTCCGCAGACCTGACTGCGTCGATGTCGAAGCCGAAAAATGTGTTGAGCGATGAGCTGTGGCCGATGAATTTCTGTCTAATCTGCTCCTTAAGCTCGACATCCGCCTCGGTGCGGGATCGGAGGATCTCGAGGCTTATGCGGTGGACACCCAGGTCGCGGATATACTCGTAGTAGACCGGCGAGCAGAAATGCGATTGGAAGCCGACCTCGTAAAAATAGCTCGGCAGCAAGAGCTTCTCATCCAATAGCTGACGAAATTGCGTCCCGCTATTTCGCTCATCCGAAATTCGAACGTCGAGGTGCGAGTCTATGTTTACGCCGATCCACCATTCCGGGCCAAACACGTCAGCCATAGCGGCGCCATCAGGATAGGAAATATCATTACCACCACCGAGAACGATCACGCGTTTTCCGTCACGCAGAAGCTGGGCAACAACTGCGGCGTGGTTATCATGTGTTTCTTCTAGCGTGGCTTCTATCTTCAGATTGCCTAGGTCAAAGATCGATTTCCTGATGTTAAAGGTCGTAAGTCTATAAAACTGCTTGCGGATCGCATCCGGAGCAGCTGCGGCTCCGGCTCGTCCACGATTTCGCCGAACGCCCTCGTCCTGAGGGCAACCGAGGATCACAACGGCGGCAGCCGCATATTGATCCTCAGTTGTGCGAACAATATCGCCCACTCGCGGATCGTTCGGGTCATTCCTAGATGCATAGAGTTCAACATCAGGGCGGGTCGTGAGCTCAAATATTTCTCTCATTTTCCTAAGTATTTGCCGAATTGCGACCGAAGTCAATGCCGTTTCCTTGACTTCCTATCTTGATTGGCATATCACTAGCAGTATTCAACATGGAGCCTTTAATGAAACCGTTGCATCGCCCAGTTCTTACAGTTTTTTTTGCGACAATCTTTGCGGTGAGCGGTATGGGCCAGGTTGACGAGATCTGTACCGAATTTGGGTACACGCCGTCGTTGGATTCGCCGTTCGCTCAAGTTCCTTACATATTTGGACATGTTCTGGTCAAAGATGGACAGGCTGGGTCGAGGTCGAAGGTTACCGTTTCGCTCGTAGATCCCTCGCAAGCACAAAAGCGCCTAACGGTTGAGAAATCAGGCAACTATTGCTTCAAGCGTACAGGCAACTCTAGCGGCACGCTTGTGATCGAGGTGGATGGTGTCGAGGTTGCTAGACGGTCTTACGGTTCGTTCGGAGCGACGCAACTGCGTGAGGACTTTGAGGTCTCATCCCCATCCGCCGGCCGAAGCTCACCGCCGAGTCCTATCTCAGCGAAATTCTCGCACCCGCCCAACGACAAGACACTTGAGCTGTACCGGAAAGCAGCGGAAGCAGAACGCTCGAACGATGCTAGGCTCGCAATGGAATTGGTGAATGAGATAGTTAAGGCGGACCCGGCTGATTTTGTTGCTTGGGCAAAGCTTGGAGCTCTACATTTCGACCGGAAGGCGTATGTGGAGGCCGAAGGAGCATTTCGCAAGGCGATTACACTCAAACCCGAATATACCCCGGCGTGGATCAATGCCGGCAAGATCCGAATCGCCCAAAAGCAGTACGAAGCTGCCATCGAGGTCTTCAAACACATCATTTCGATCGACCCGACACTAGCTCGTGCTCACCAACTACTGGGCGAATCTTACCTAATGACCAAGCAAGGTACGTTCGGAGTAGAAGCTTTGAACAACGCCCTGGTGCTCGATCCGATCGGCATGGCGGATTGTCACCTCCAACTTGCCCACCTTTATGAACTTGCGGGAGCCAAACCGCTCGCGGCGAAAGAATATGCTGAGTTTCTGAAGAAACGGCCGGGTTATTCGGACAAGAAGAAGCTTGAGAAGTTCATAAAAGATAATCCGGCCAAATAGAACGTCTTAAATATTTTCGAGGGGAACCCTGGACACTAGAAAGGGGTTGAACATCGCTTTTGGCGGTTATCTGACGATGCAGGAAGAGCAGGGCCGCATGCAATGCTGAGGAAACATGAATAACTCCAGCTTTGCTCCACAAAAAATGTAGTATCGACCCTGCTTGGGAAGTGAAAAGTTCGAATCGATCAGGAAATCCTGAAAGTTTGCCAACCAAAGTTGGCAATATCATTCTTCGAATTGCTCATCGAGGATTTACGATGTAATGATACCGAACAAAAACATCAAGATGACCGCAATGAGGAACGATATTCCCCAAAAGATTGGGACCTCCCGCTTCACGAATATTCTCCAGAAGAGATAAGGAATCAAGGGAGCAGCAAGAGCCATACTTGCCATCAATGCGAGGCCCCCGAGTCCCTTTATCCCCCGATATCTGATTTCGTCTCTTGCTGTGCCAGGGAATAGATCGATCAGGAATGCGCAGATCGCCAGAGCACTTACCACCGTCAGATAAAACCCACGAAGGGTTAAACCTATTGTGATTGGATAGTCTTTTTGGACGGTTTCGAACATCACGTAGCTGTCATGGGCAATACCACGCCATTCTCCATAGCAAACTCTGTAGCTTCTTCGTAACCTGCGTCAGCATGTCTGATCACGCCCATTCCGGGGTCTGTTGTAAGAACTCTCTCGATCCTTTTGGCGGCTTCGGGCGTGCCGTCGGCTACGATTACCTGGCCGGCGTGGAGCGAATAGCCGATGCCGACGCCGCCGCCGTGGTGGAGCGAGACCCAGGTGGCTCCGCCGGCGACGTTTATCATGGCGTTGAGATAGACCCAGTCGGCGATGGCGTCGGAGCCATCTTTCATGGATTCTGTCTCGCGGTTGGGCGAGGCGACGCTGCCGCAGTCGAGATGGTCGCGGCCGATGACGATCGGAGCTTTTAGCTCGCCGCTGGCGACCATTTCGTTGAGTTTTAGACCTGCTTTTGCCCTTGCACCGTAGCCGAGCCAGCAGATGCGTGCAGGCAGGCCCTGGAATTCAACATTTTCCTGCGCCATCGTCAGCCATTTGGCGAGATGGTCGTCTTCAGGGAAGAGATTCATGATAGCTTCGTCGGTTTTGTAAATGTCCTCTTTGTCGCCGGAGAGAGCGACCCAGCGGAACGGGCCTTTGCCTTCGCAAAAGAGGGGGCGAATGTAAGCCGGAACGAATCCGGGATAGTCGAAGGCGTTCGACACGCCATTGTCTTTGGCTCTTTGTCTTAGATTATTGCCGTAATCAAAAACGATCGCCCCGCGACGCTGGAATTCAAGCATCGCTTCGACGTGCTTTGCCATCGAGTCCATAGCGGCTTGTTCGTACGCGATTTGATCTGATTTGCGGAACTCAGCGGCCTGATCGACATCGAAGCCAACGGGAATGTACCCCATCAAAACGTCGTGAGCAGAGGTCTGATCAGTGACCACGTCCGGAATAATTCCCCGTTCGAGCAATTGCCAAAGAACCTCGGCGGCGTTACCGAGGAGAGCGATCGATTTTGCTTCCTTCGCTGCGACCGCCGCGTTGACGAGGGCTAGAGCATCGTCGAGATCCTTCGCCGCGACATCAACCTGTTTCAGCTGTAACCGCCGCTCTATCCGCCACGGATCGACATCGACGAGCAGCCCGATGCCGCCATTAAACGTGATCGCCTGAGCCTGAGCTCCGCCCATTTCGCCGAGTCCGGCGGTAAGTACGAATCTTCCGCTAAGATCGCCCCAACCGTGCTGCCTCGCGAGAGATCCAAACGTTTCGTAAGTGCCCTGCAAAATCCCTTGCGTGCCGATGTATATCCACGAGCCAGCCGTCATCTGCCCGTACATCATCAGCCCGTCGCGTTCGTATTGGTCAAACTGTTCCTGAGTCGCCCAATGCGGGACGATGTTTGAATTGGCAAGCAGAACGCGCGGAGCATCAGAGTGCGATTTGAAAACACCGACCGGCTTTCCTGACTGGATCATCAACGTCTCGTCCTCGTTTAACTCACGCAGGCTCTTCAATATCGCATCGAACGATTCCCAATTCCGCGCCGCCTTGCCGCGTCCGCCATACACGATCAAATTATCCGGATCGAACGCCACTTCGGCGTCGAGATTGTTCTGTATCATCCGATACGCGGCTTCGATCAGCCAGTTTTTGCATGAAAGTTCGTTACCGGTCGGGGCTTTTACAGGTCTTGACATAGTGAGGGTTGATTTCTTTTGTTTAATAAATACATAAGCTACAATCGGTTCAGTAGTTTGGCAAATCCGTCGACCGGTAGACGTCGCTTTTTTTCGAAGTATGTCCGATCTCGACCCAACAATTGCCGCCCTCGAAGCCCGGCTGGACAGTCTCGTGCGAACGCAGATCGACTTTCAAGTCGAGGTTACGGCGATTCGAAAGGAATTGTCTCGGCTGCGAGGGGCTCAGCGTCCCGAGAGTCAACCTTTCGCGCGGCCCCAGTCGGTGACGCCACCATCGCCTCCGCAACAGCATCAGCAACCGTCGCCACCACCACCCGTAACCGAACGACAGAATCCGCGCGAAGCTGATCCGCCAGCCTTTGGTTCATATCAAAGACAGGCCAAGGCTGCCGAAGCTGAGCCCGCGACCGGCAAGTACACAAGGTATTTCAACAATTACGTTGACAACGCACGCGGTGATCTGGAGAAGTTCATTGGCGAAAATCTTATCAGTAAGATTGGCATCATTGTTCTCATACTCGGAGTAGGGATCGGAGCCAAATACGCCATCGATAATGAGCTTGTCAGCCCTTTGGCTCGGATCGTGATCGGTTACGTCTTTGGCTTTGGCCTTGTCGGTCTGGCTGTCTGGATTAAGGTGAAATATCTAAAGTTTAGTGCTGTGCTGCTAAGCGGCGGTATGGCGATCTTGTATTTCATCACCTACTTCGCCTACTCCGCCTATCAGCTTATCGACCAGCGGACGTCTTTCGCGTTGATGGTGATGTTTACGATCTTCACTGTTGTTGCGGCTGTCGTTTACAACCTGCAGGTCATAGCCCATGTGGGGCTGGTCGGAGCCTATGCGGTTCCATTCTTGCTGAGCAACGACTCGGGCAATTATCCTGCACTCTTCATTTATGTCTCATTCCTTAACGTCGGCGTTCTCGCCATTTCAGTAAAACGCTATTGGCGGCTGTTGTTCTACACTTCTTCGTTCTTTACCTGGTCGATATTCGGGCTATGGTTTGCTACTGAGTACAGTTCAGAGTCGCATCTTTACCTTGCACTCGGCACGCTTGCAGTCTTCTTTGCCATATTTTTTGCGACCAAGGTCATACACGGCGTTGTACACACCGAGAGTGACACACGAGAGAGTTTGATCGCGACGGTTGGTACAACGGTCATTTTTTATCTATTTTTTGCCGGGATCAGCGGGCTACAAGGTACGGCCGGCGAATACGGAGTGATTTTCGCATCGCTGGCAGTCGCGGCACTCGCGTTGGTTCTGGTCTCGAACAAGTATATTGGCCGTTCTCTAGTCTATGTGGTATGTCCGTTCACGTGGCTGATCTTCGGAGTTTGGTTCGTCGATCGATATTCGCAGGCTGAACACTTCTTGCTCGCCGGCGTTTTTGCCTCGATCTACTTCCTCACCTTTTACGTAACCACGCTGATATCTCGTCTCGCGACAGATAGAACGAGCCTGCCGGAGATGGCGGGAATGATGCTCACGAATTCATTCATATATTACGGACTAGGCTACTCGATCCTTGACAGCCGTGTGGAGTTACAAAGATTTGAAGGAGTGTTTACGATAGCTCATGCCGCCTTTCACTCAGTCGTCGCACAGGTTGTCAGTCGCCTGAAAGAGAATGCTGTCGATCTCGTTCAGGTACTTACGATTTTGATAATTACGTTCGCGACCATTGCAGTGCCGGTGCAGTTCGACGGCAATTTCGTGACGCTCATATGGTCGGTCGAGGCAGCCTTATTGTTCTATTTTGGCCGGACTCGCCAGGTTCGATTCTTCGAATATTTCGCCTACCCGCTAATGTTCCTAGCGGGCTTCAGCAAATGTATCGATTGGGTCGGGGTTTACTCTGAACGCGGCTACGTCGCTCCCGAATTTGCACTGCGACCGATGGCGAACGGCGACTTGGTCACGAGCCTCGTATTTGTCGTTGCGTTTGCTTTCATTTACTTCGCAAATCGGGAGGACAATGAATCCGTACTGGATGCGTCGATGGTGAAGCCATTCGGTTATCTGACTGCAATGGCCGGGCTCTTCGCTCTCTACAACGCCTTTCGGATGGAGATCGGTAATTTCTTCCACTTGGAGGCAGCACTTCGAGGGTCGACGATCACTGGTATCCCAGATATCTTTCGATTCAATTCCGTCGCGCAGATCGACTACACGATGGTGTTTCTCATAACAGTTGCGGCGGTCAATCTACAGAAGGTGCGCTCCTGGATCGCTGCGGTTGCAAACATTGCTCTGAGCCTCGTGACAATGATCGTGTTTTTGACGATCGGGCTATATCTCCTTTTGAGCTCCGAGAAAGCTATCTAGCCGCCTCGGCGGTTGGGATGTTCGGGCTTGATGCCGCGAATATTTTAGTGCGATATTTTTCGTATGCAATTCTTTTTGCCTTGATCTTGTCGCTCTACGGCTATCGTCGCAGCGAAATAGTAACGAGCAAATTGAATGACAGCCTTTTGAGCGTCGCGTTTGATGCTATTCTCCACCCGAGTCTGTTGATCGTCGTTAGCTGTGAGTTGATGAACATTTCGGCCCATTTTCACGTAAGAAATGCGGATAAATACGGATTGAGTATTCTCTGGGGAGCATACGCACTCGGACTGATTGCCTTTGGTATCTGGAAAAGTAGAAAATACTTGCGCGTCTCTGGAATTGTTCTGCTGGCGATCACACTGATTAAACTGTTCTTTTTTGACATTACCGATCTGGGTACTATACCGAAGACAATACTTTTCGTGTCACTTGGCGTTTTGTTGCTATTTGTATCGTTTCTCTACAACAAATACAAAATATTTATTTTTGGCCCCGAGGCCGATGTGAAGTAGGTGCTATCAATGAAGAAAACAAAAAATATCGTCGCAATTTTTGCAATGAGTGCCCTTGCGGCCATCTGTGGCTTTGCTCAGACGCCGGAGAAACCTGCTAACCCGAACTATGATGCGGCATTGGCGGCTAAAGCCGGTGGCGACGATAGCGGGATGCGGAGCTATGTGTTTTGCATTCTAAAGACGGGTCCGAAGGACGCGTCGATCACGGATAAAAAGCAGCGTGATGAGATATTCGCGGGGCACATGGCGAACATTGGTCGTCTTGCCGGAGAAGGCAAGCTCGCGCTTGCGGGGCCGTTCGGCAAGAACGATCGGCAGTATCGCGGGATATTCATTCTCGCCGTGACAACCGTCGAGGAAGCTCAGAAACTCGTCGATACCGACCCTGTGATCAAATCGGGAATGATGATCGCCGAGTTAACACCGTGGTACGGCTCAGCCGCGACGATGTTGGTCAACGAAAACCATAAGAAGATCGCAGAGAAGGGGCAGTAACCCCGCCAAAATGACCAAGGTCGATCTCATAATTCACAATGCCGGACAACTCGTCACGTGCGCGTCCGACGGTAAGCCAAAGCGCGGTGCGGCGATGCAGGACGTGGGAACCATTTCAAACGGTGCCGTCGCCATCAAACACGGTAAGTTTGTCGGCGTTGGTAAATCGAAACAGATCCTCGCTAAATTTGAAGCCGAACAAACTATCGACGCGGAACGTCGCGTTGTTTGCCCGGGTTTTGTTGACCCTCACACCCATATCGTCTATGCGGGAGATCGGTTAAATGAGTTTGAATTAAAGATCAAGGGGGCCGAGTACCTCGATATACTTGCTGGCGGTGGTGGCATCATCTCGACAGTGGTAAGGACCCGGAAAGCATCTATCGCCAATCTCGTCAAACAGGCTCGTGGACGACTGGAAAAGATGCTAGCCTGCGGCACAACAGCCTGTGAGATCAAAACCGGTTATGGCCTTGATACCAACACTGAACTAAAGATGCTCCGCGTTATCGGGGAACTCGAGAACTCGCATCCCATGGACATCGTGCCGACCTTTCTTGCCGCACACACCGTCCCACCCGAGTTTAAGGGAAACACCGAGGGCTATGTCGATCTGATCTGCGAAGAGATGTTGCCCGCTGCTGCTGATTGGTATTCGATCTTCTTTTTGCAGAAGAACATGCGGAGGCTTTTTCATGATTTGCAGCGGGCTGATAGCTCCCGAATATGGGGATGCGCAGGGATTTTAGAAGGTCCTTCTGAGCCTCCAGTAATGGATTTCTTTGTCGATGTGTTTACCGAAAAGAATGCCTTCGACCGCGGGCAAATGGGTCGAATACTGTCGAGAGCGAAGGCCCTCGGCTTTAAGCTCAAAGCACACGTCGATCAGTTCACAAATCTGGGCGGCTCGCGGCTCGCTATTCGATCCGGCGCAGTCTCCATCGATCATCTCGATGCTATATCCAGAAGTGAGATCAAGGAACTAGCGGCAAGCGAGACGATCGGCGTGGTGATCCCTACGGAAAATTTCAACGCAGGGAAAACTAAGTTTGCACCGGCTCGAAAACTTGTTGATGCGGGCTGTGCCATCGCTCTCTCGACCGACTACAACCCCGGCTCCGCTCCTTGCCCATCTCAGCCGATGGCAATGGCGATCTCATGTCGGTATCAAAAACTGCTGCCGAGCGAGGCATTCAATGCCGTGACAATAAATGCAGCTTATGCGATCGGGCTTGGCGATACGCACGGGTCGATCGAGGTCGGTAAAAAGGCAGATCTACTTGTCGCAGATGTCAGCGACTATCGGCAACTCGCTTACGAGTTCGGTGGAAATCTCATCACGAAAGTTATCAA
This sequence comes from Acidobacteriota bacterium, assembly GCA_016718135.1. Lineage (GTDB taxonomy): Bacteria > Acidobacteriota > Blastocatellia > Pyrinomonadales > Pyrinomonadaceae > OLB17. The sequence continues at coordinate 599,671 of JADKEF010000001.1, forward strand.
ATCTGGCGAAGCGTTATAAACTTGTTACTTCTCACTCGCCGGCTATCCACTGAAGAATTCGTCGACTTCAGTGACAAGTGAGCAGTGTTAACTGAATAGTGAAAATGATGAACGAGATCATCCTCGACGGCGAAAGCCTTACATTTGAACAGGTAATTACCGTGGCATACGGCAAGCCCGGCGAGCCGCGTATTTTATTGTCCGAGACGGCGAAGATGGCGGTCAATCGAGCGGCGGCGGCGGTGCAGACTTTGCTGGATCGCGGTGAGATCGCTTATGGCATAACGACGGGTTTTGGGGCGTTTAAAGACAAGATCATCAGCCGCGAAGAGGTTGAGCTGCTGCAGCGAAATATCGTTGTGAGTCACGCCGTTGGCGTTGGTGATCCGTTTGATACGCCAACCGTTCGGGCAATCATGTTGATCAGGGCGAATACCCTCGCTCGTGGCTTTTCCGGGATTCGGCTAGAGACGCTTGAGTTGATACTTGAATTCCTGAATCGCGGAGTGCATCCGGTTATTCCCGAGAAGGGAAGTCTTGGTGCCTCCGGCGATCTTGCGCCGTTAGCTCATTTTGCATGCATTCTGATCGGGGAAGGGAAGGCGGAATTTGGCGGGCAAGTCGTGAGCGGAGCTGAAGCTCTTACACGTGCAGATCTCATTCCGGTAACGCTCGCCGCCAAAGAGGGCCTGGCGCTTACAAACGGCACGACTGTGATGACCGCCGTCGGAATTCTCGAGACCGTCAAGGCTAGACGGCTTGGCGAACTTGCTGATGTCAGCGGCTGCATGAGCCTCGAAGCGTTGCATGGAACAACTTCCGCATTTGACGAGCGAATCCACGCACTGCGTCCGCATCCGCGACAGATAGATTGTGCCCGAAATCTTCGTGAGATCCTTGAAGGCAGTGAATTGGTTCGTGATTTTGATCCGTCGAATGTCCAGGACGCGTACACATTGCGTTGTATGCCGCAGGTTCACGGTGCGTGCCGCGACGCGATAGCATACGCGGAATGGCTTCTCAAGCTAGAGCTAAATGCTGTAACGGATAATCCACTCATATTCATCTCGGAAGATGGAAAAAAGATCGAGGTTATTAGCGGGGGGAATTTTCACGGCGAGCCGTTGGCGTTGGCATTTGACTACCTTGCTATCGCTCTGTCAGACCTTGCTAACATTGCTGAACGGCGCATAATGCGTCTGACGGACGAGGCCTCAAACGCGCATGTGCTTCCCGCCTTTCTCACGGAACACGGCGGGCTGAATTCGGGTTTTATGATCGTCCAGTATACGGCGGCAGCTCTTTGTACCGAGAACAAAGTCCTCGCGCATCCGGCGAGTGTGGATACAATTCCATCGTCGGCGAATGTCGAGGACCATGTGTCGATGGGGCTGACCGCGTCGCTGAAATTGCGACAGGTCGCGGAAAACTTTGCCCTGGTGTTATCGCTGGAATTGCTATGTGCCGCGCAGGGAATTGACTTTCGACAAAAGCGTATCGGCCCCGGCAAAGCTCTCGGTCGCGGCACGGCTCCGGTTTATTCGGCGATCCGCAAGCGCATTCCGTTCATCGAACGCGATGAGTTTATGAAGCCGCACATCGACGCGGCGGCGGCATTTGTCGAGGAGTTTTTGCATGAGTAACAGCAGTGTGTCGGTGTTCACGCGATTTGCTCGGTGGGCCGCAACGGTTACCGGCAAACCGGCAACCTTCCTGACTGCAGTGATGATCATCGTTGTTTGGGCCCTCTTGGGGCCGTTTTTTGGCTTTAGCGACACATGGCAGCTTGTGATCAATACCGGCACCACAATAATCACCTTTCTGATGGTTTTCCTGATCCAGAATACACAGAACCGTGACACTGAGGCTTTGCAGATCAAACTCGACGAGCTGATCCGTTCTTCGAAACTCGCACGCAACGCAGTTTTGAATCTCGAGGAAATGGACGAAGAGGAGCTCGACACGATCCGGCAAGAATACCTCGATCTGGCCGAACACGCACGCGAACACCTAAGGAAGAAAAAGAAGAAAAATGATGAAGACTATTCTAGTAATTAGCATTGCCTTTACCGGCATCGGGTGTTTGGCGATTGGTGCGAATACGAACAACGTCGCCGCAGGAAATACTGGGGAGACGAATATGGAAACACCTGCGAGCGGAGATTTTTACAAGAATCTACCCAATGGTTTTGAACTACCAAGGGACGACGCAGGCCGCCTGTTACTGCGGGAATACGGAGCGGTCTTCCTTGCTCGGGGCGGGGCTACACCACCGAAGAAGGTTGTCTATCGTGACGAAGCAGACGTTGTTGCCTTTCAAAACACGCTGAAACGGTCGACCGAAATAATTGGCGGGACGCGGATCGAACTTCAAACCGCGGCGATGGAAGCCCTAAAAGCTGCGATCGCCGAAGCGGCAAAGTCAGGTCTTACCATTGGCCCGCGCGGTGCGGACAGTGCTCGTCGCGGGTATAACCAGACTGTCAGCCTGTGGGCGAGCCGTGTTAATCCTGGCTTTGTCCACTGGGTTGGCCAACGCCGTGTCACACAGGCTGAAGCGATTCGGATCAGATCTCTCACACCCTACGAACAAGTCCCTGAAATACTTGAACTAGAATCGCAAGGTATCTTCTTCGCAAAGTCTCTCGACAAATCGATCATCTACAGCGTCGCGCCGCCCGGAACATCACAGCATTTGTCGATGCTTGCTCTCGATGTAAAGGAATTTGAGAATGCTAGAGTAAGAGCGATGCTGGCTAAACACAAATGGTTCCAAACTGTCAGCTCTGACCTTCCGCATTTCACTTTTCTCGGCGCAGACGAATCTGAGCTCCCGAACCTGGGCCTAAAGAAGGTGATCAATTCGGGTCGAACCTTCTGGATTCCTAACATTTGATAGGCTAATAGGAATTGAAGATCTAAGCGGTTCCATCTACCCTTTTTTCTTGCTCGCGCCATCTAACGGTGCTTGTAACCGAAGTGTGCGAAACCGTACATACAGATCCGAGTCCCACTGATACCATCTTTCTAAAGATAAAGTTAGGAGAAAAAAGATGGTTTCTTTACTTATTTGGCTTTTATTGGGGTTTCTAGCTGGGTACCTGGCTAAATTCATTCTACCGGGCCGTGATGGCGGCGGCGTGGTTATGACGACAGTTCTCGGAATTCTCGGAGCGGTTGTCGGCGGATTTATGGGAAGGTATTTCTTTGGATATCCGATGATAAGTTCGTTCGATAATATCGGTAACAATATTCCAAGTTTTGTCTCCTCTATAATCGGAGCGATCGTAGTCCTGGCTATCTTCCGCCTCGCTCGGGGACGCGGTTTGAGCCGATAGATAATAGCGAAACTAGAAAAGCCGGATGATGCCGCCACAAGCGGGATTGTACGCTGGCGCACGGAAGCCTGAGCCTTTTGAGTCTATAGTGAGGGAGTATTACCGGAAGCGGGGTGCAAGAGAGATGAAAAATATTAAATTATCCGCCGCAGTTCTTGTTTTCAGTGCATTTCTATTATCGTGCAATCAAAATCAGCCCCAAGACATCGCGAATGTCGTGCCGAACCCTAACCAGACTTCGTCGACCGAGGCTGCGATCGATGGGGAATACTGGGCGAAGGACAATTTTGATCTTGAAAGGGTCGGCAATTTGCTCGAACGCTCGAACAGCCCGGAGGAATTCGAACGCTACCTGAATTCCAACGACGGCATTAATAATCTCGACCTAAATGGTGACGGCTATGTCGATTACATCAGTGTTGACGAGTATCGCGACCGTGGCGAATACGAGCGTGGCCTTTCACTGTATTCACGTTACGGGCCGAATGATGTTCAGGAACTTGGTACGGTAGTATTTTATCGCGATGACAATCGATCGCCGGGTGCTCGTCTCTTGCTGACCGGGAACGAACAGCTCTACGGTGACAATCGTTACTACGAGACAAATTGGGTTGATAAGGCGATCGGCATCGTCAGTACGCTGTTTGGCCAACGCGACAACTACTATCGTTCGCCCTATTATTACGATAATTATCCTGACTATTACCAGCCATACCAGGTTGTGGAGACGCCGATCTATCGGACCCGGATAACGCAGATCTATCCGCAGCCTGTCTTCGTCTACACGACGAGCCCCACATTTATCACGAAGCTCAAGATCAAGTCGCCGAATAACGGCCTGCATCTAGGACAGATCTATGCAAAGCTTGCCAAACCCACTAAGGAGCAGGCGGACTTCATGAGGAACAATCCGGGTAGGCCGAAGGCAATGAAGTTCGAAAAAGGCGAGAAAGGCGGAAGACCGGACGATCAAGGTGCTCGCAAGGACGATAAGGGCGGACGGCAGGATGACAAACGAATGGATTCGCCCAAATCGGATAAACAGCCGAACGAATCTCGCAAGAACGACAACCCGTCAGCAAAGCCGCCAAAGGCGGATAAACCCAACGGCAAAGGTTCATAACCGGACAACGGCGGACCAAATAAAGGAAAAGGGAAAGGAAGCCCTTAAACACGCTATCCAAGCTTCTTTATCATTGAAAAAGGCTTCGCTCATTATTTGAGCGAAGCCTTATGATTTTATGGTACACCCGGCAAGATTCGAACTTGCGACCCTCTGATTCGAAGTCAGATACTCTATCCAGCTGAGCTACGGGTGCACACTAGCCTTGATTTTAGGCTGTTGTCATACGGTTTGCAACACTGTTGCTATTTTCCCTGCAATTTACGGATATGCTTGACGAGCGAGACCATTTCGGCGTCAGACAATTTGTCTTTGAAGGCAGGCATCCCATCATCGGGAAAGCCATCCGCAATGTAGCTCTTTAGTTTCTCATCGCTCTTAGCAGCCATTTTCTCCGTCGTGATGTCATCCGGATTGATTTTCTTCCCGTCAACCGTGACGGGTCCGCCCTTTCCACTGTCTTTGTGGCAGGTCATACAGTTCACCGTATAGAGATCGGCCGCCAGCGCCATTTCGTCTTTGGCCGCCGCTGTAGGTGCAGGAGCAGCGGTAGACGCATTGGCAGCTTTGGTTGTATTTGCCGTGTTCGCCGCAGGTTGATTTGCCTGCTGGGCACAGGAAACGGCAAAAAACATTGTTACGGCAGTTGTGATTGATATTTTTAGGACATTCATGTTGGCGATACCTCTAGATTTGTTTAGAATTTTCGAAGAGTTTAGCTAATCCGTCGTCCACACGCAATTCCTATGAAAAAAAGCCTGTTCCTGCTAGTTGTCACATTTTCGATCACGCTTGGTGTAGCTGCTCAAACAGCGCCCACAAAACTCGTTGTCGCGGGTCTCGCGGGCGAGGTTACCGTGCGTCGGGACGAACGTTCGATACCATATATCGAAGCAACCAACGATGCCGATCTATACTTTGCACAGGGCTACACAACTGCCAGCGACCGTCTTTTTCAGATGGATCTCATGCGAAGGCTTTCACGTGGCGAGACGGCAGAGATATTTGGGCGTTCGGTACTGGAGGAAGACAAACGCTGGCGGCGTTTCGGGTTTGCGAAAATCGCCGAAGAGAACGTTAGGCTAATGGATCCGTCGCTGCGGTCGGCCCTGGAGAATTATTCTCGGGGCGTTAACGCCTACATTGCAACGCTTGATGAAAAGACACTTCCGGTCGAATGTCGCATTTTGCAGTATCGCCCAAGCGAATGGAGGCCGTCAGACTCGCTTATGATCGGCAAGATATTGTCGGATGCCCTGAGCACAACGTGGAGAAACGACATCATGCGGCTCTCGTTGCAATCGATGCCGAAGGAAAAGCTCGCTGACCTGACGAATCAGGTTACGCCCTACGATGTCATCCTTTTTGGTACGGACGGGAAGGCGGCAACGGCCGGGGGCGTGACCGACCTGAAGGCTGATGCGGGGTTATTGGCTTTTGCCGAGCGAGACGATGCGGTTAGAAAGTCGTCGCTCGAACGCGTCGGTCTCTATGCCGAGGATCTCGCGGCAAGCAACAACTGGGTGATCTCGGGAAAGAAGACGGTCGACGGCAAAGCTATACTCGCGAATGACCCACACCTTGCTCCGACTGCTCCGGGCATTTGGTATCTTTCACATCTTTCGACTCCCACCATGCGTGTTTCCGGCGTCACAGTACCGGGCGTCCCGGGTATAATTCTCGGTCACAACGCAGAGTTTGCTTGGGGAGCGACGAACGTCGGGCCGGATGTTCAGGATCTATATTTCGAGACCTTTAACGACAAAGGTGAATATAAAACTCCGAACGGTTGGGAGGCTCCTGTCAAGCGAACAGAGACGATCAAGTTTCGGGCGAGTCCAATGAGTCCGGCACTTCAAAGTGAGACGATCGATGTGATCGAAACACGAAACGGTCCGATCATTTTGAAAATGGCGGCAAGAAATATGCATTGAAATGGACGGCTTTCGATCCGAAGAATAATGAATTTGAAGTTTTCTATCGTTGGAATCGTGCCAAGGACTGGAATGAGTTCAAGGAAGCTCTAAAGAGTTATGGCGGGGCTGCACAGAATTTTGTCTACGCGGACACGAAAGGCAATATCGGCTGGTACGCCGCTAGCAAGATCCCGCTTCGGCGTGTTGGCGATGGTGCATTGCCGTATGACGGTTCGACGAATGATGGAGAATGGGTTGGGTTTATTCCATTTGAAGAATTGCCGAATCTCTACAATCCACCGAGCGGCATCATCATTACTGCGAATCAACGCATCGTGGGAACCTCATATAAGTACCCCCAAATGTCACGCGATGCCGCTACGCCCTGGCGGGCAAGACAGATCGCCAACGCTCTTGGTGCGAAATCGAAACTGTCGATAGATGATGTTCGTGCGGCACAATTTGACTCGCACAATATAGCGGTTGAGATGATCGCGAAGGAAATAATCAAAGACGGGGCCGCATCCGTGGCAACGCTCGATCTCCTAAAGAAATGGAATGGAAGAATGACGCCGGATTCTTCTGCCGCACTGCTCGCGAGTGATATTCGTATCTGCATGGCAAACAAGATGGCGGATGCTAACAAGCCTGCCCCGGCAACCATAGTCCGCGAACGCGTCCTGAATTGGGCGGTACAGAAACGGTCAGCTCTCTGGCTTCCGACTGAATTTAAGGATTATCCGGCATTAATGCGGTATTGCGATGATGCCGTTCGTGCGGGCTTTTCTGATCCAAAACGCTACGGCCCTGATCCTGCGGCATGGACCTGGGGCAAGATATGGCAATCGCGTTTCCCTCATCCGCTCGCTTCGGCACCGTTCATTGGGGCACAGTTTGCTACACCGATAGTCCCGATCAGCGGTAGCGGCCAGACACCAAATGTTGGTTCGGCAGTATCAATGCGGCACATCGCCACGCCCGGGAACTGGGACGCGACGAGCCACGTCATCCCTCTCGGCCAAAGTGGCGACCCAAAATCTCCAAACTTCAAGGATCAGTTTGAGGCTTGGTCAACGGGCGGCCTTTTAACCTTTCCGTTCTCAAAGGAAGCGGTGAACAAGGCAGCAATAAATGTGACCGTTTTATCGCCGCGATAGTCGGTCGATAAAATCTGAAAGAATTATCGCGGCGGCCTCGCTATCGACGAGCCGTCGCGATTCTTTAAGGTTGACTCCGCGCTCCCACAACCGTGCCTTTGCCTCGTATGAAGTGACGCGTTCGTCTTGTAGGAAGACGGGGAGTGAAAGCGAAAGTGCGAAGTTATGGGCCATGCGGCGAGCCTCGGCGGACATTTCACTTTCTGAGCCGTCCGATTCGAGTGGCAAACCCATTACCAGGGCGACAGCATCATATTCGGAGACGATTTGTTTGACAATCGAGAGTAGCTTTTTCCAACTTGTTCGATCGATGACCTTGAGCGGACGGGTGGTGATACGAAGCTCGTCACAGATGGCGATGCCGCAGCGTTTTGTGCCGGGATCGATGGCAATTATCCGGCCCGCGGGCGGGACGTCAAAAACATCTGTAAGTTGTTCGGTATTAATGGTTTCTTTTTGTTGCACTTATATCAATGGTTAGCCGATAATTTGTCTACAGCGGTTTTGCTCGTAAACAAATTGTTGTTCGAACACGTAAAAGACTCGTTTAGAATTATCACAAGAGGTATCTTATGTCATTTCGCGGAAAGCTCTGGGTATTAATGATCTCGGGCGTTGTCGCCGTTTATGCTGTTGTTGGCGGTTTGCCGCTGGTCAACGGCCTTTTGTCGGCTTCAGCACAGCAGCCGGTCAATGACGCGACTGCCCAGCTTAAGATCGTCGAATCCGTGCTCCAGCACATCCAGAACGACTACGTCGATGAGCCAAATATGGAAAAGTCCGTCTCGGAGCCCTTCGCGGCCTCGCGGGCGGTCTCGATCCGTACTCGGCATATTTGACTACGGAACAGGTCAAAGCCTACGAGGCGAACAAGACCGCACCGCGTGTCGGCATCGGGGCTGAATTTTCGCAGATATCGGGTTATCTCTATGTGATCTCGGCCATCAAAGGTTCGCCTGCGGAAAAGGCTGGCATCAAGAATGGTGATGTCATCGAATACATCGACGGCAAGGCGAGCCGCGATATTTCGCTTTACGATGCGAAACAGTTGGTCGATGGCGAAGCAGGTTCGACGATCAGCCTTCGCGTTCTTAGGGCTGGTGAGAAGGCACAGACGATCAAGGTTGTCCGTGGCAGCTATAAGGTTCCGCAGGCCGAATCGCGTATCGAAAATGGAAGGATCGGCGTGATCAAGGTTTACAGCCTGGAGGACGGGGAAGCCAACGATATCAAAACTCAGATCGGAAATCTAACGAAACAAGGCGTTGGCAAGATCATACTCGATCTCCGCGGTGTTGCCGCGGGTAAGATCACCGAAGGGCGGCCGTTGCCAATCTGTTTATCAAAAGCGGTGAGATCGCTCGCGTGATTGGCAAGGACAGCAAAGTACTGACGACATACACAGCAGATCCCGCCAAAGCTGTATTTGACGGTGGCCTCGCTGTCTTGACGGATATTGGAACGGCCGGTGCTGCCGAAGTAGTAGCGGCGGCTGTGCTTGATAAGAAACGTGGCGAGGTGATAGGTGAACGTACTTTTGGGCTCGGCACCGAACAGAAGCTCTTCCCAATGACGAGTGGCGGCGGCTATCTGCTTACTATCGCCAAATGGGCAGCACCGAACGGCACCCCGTTTCTCGGTGATGATCGCGCGACAACCGGTATTAAACCATCAATCGAGGTCAAACGTCCCGACACCCCTGAACCGCTCGACATCGAGGCTCTGGCTGAGCCGCAGGAGCCAAATCCTGCCGCTACGCCAACACCAACTCCAACTCCGAAACCAGCTCAACCAAAGGTGGTTGAGGACATTCAACTTAAGAAGGCCCTTGAGGTTCTCGGGGGACTCGCGGCAAAGGCAGCGGCATAGAAATATGACCAACTAGATCCAGAGGGCCGGGCATGTTTGCCCGGTCTTTTGTCATCAAAAGTTGTTGTTATGCTGAGCTAACACTGGTAGACTCACTCTAATGCCAGATATTGAACTGACGATTCGCCCGCTTGCCGAAAGCGATCTATCCGAATGGCTGCGCTTGCGACAAATGCTCTGGGACGAATCCGGCGAGGATGACCAGAAGGATGAGATGCTTGAGATCATTGATGATCTCGAGTCGCAATTCGTCGCGGTTGCCGATATTGGTGGTGGTCGGCTGGTAGGATTTCTCGAGGCAAGTATCCGTTCGCATGTCGAGGACTGCAATACGGACAATGTTGGGTATCTTGAGGGTTGGTTTGTTGAGGACGAATATCGACAGCACGGTATCGGCTCAGGTCTTGTCGCACAGGCCGAAGCGTGGGCGAGCAATCTCGGCTGCACCGAAATGGCATCGGACGCAGAGGTTGACAACCTGATCAGCCTCCAGGCTCACCAGAAACTGGGATACACCGAAACATCTCGACTTGTGCATCTAAGGAAAGAACTAAGCTGATGATAGAGTTGCTTCCCAAATCGATCCATCTTGTCGTTGTTTTATTCGTTACCACGACCGCGTTTCTCGCCCAATCGAGCGATCAGAATTTTCCGACACCTGTTACCTCGAACGAGATCAACGGCCAGATCAGGGCACGCGATGTCGGAGACTCGCGTCTGACGCGATTTTTTTACGTTTTCGATGGTGGTCAGGGTGACATCTTTGTCAACGTCGTAACAAAGAACTTTGCAGGTGATATTGACATTTTCACCGCGGAAGCCCTTCGGCCAATGACAAAGATGGTCGTCTACCCGGACGGTAACTCGAGCAACGAGACGGGCCGATTGATCTATTTGCGGAAAGGCGAGCGACTACTCTTGCGGATCGAGGGCCGATCGCCGAATGATGATCCGGCAATGTTTCGGATAAAGTTTGGAGGCAGTTTTATAGCAATTGCGGGTACGAAAGAAGAAGACCCTCCATCAATTGCAAATAGTCAGAGTGAATCCGGGATAAAAGTAAACTCCGTTGGCACGATCGTCGCAGTCAAGCCAAAGGCTCAGCCGACGAAAACCCCGATTGAGATTCCATCATCAGGCCCGGTTAAGGCGACAGCTAAAACAGAATCTAAAGTGCAGGAAGTACCGAAGACAGTGCCTGTCGGTGAAAGCAAGGTTGAGGCATCCAAACGAGTCGTAGTAGTAAGCGAAACTTCCCCGGTTGCTACGGTCTTTAACTCAAAGAAGAATTCCCAGAATGAAAAGAAGACCCCGGAAACTAAGTCGAAGTCGACTGCCACAAAAACGGCCCCAGTGAAAAAGGCTGAAAAGGCCGATGGTCCTACTTCCGAGCCCAAAGTCGACCCACTCGCGAGTATTCGGTTGATAGTTCAGCTAAAGACTGGTGAGGTCATTGAGCGACCAATGAGCCAGATTCAGAGATTCAGCTGGGACAAAGGCATTCTTGTCGTGATCGGCAAGGATGGCAAGGCCAGTCGTTACTCTATCCTAGACGTATCAAAGGTGACGATCGAGTAACCTTCTATGCGTAACTGTGCAATCCCGGTAGCAAATAGCTGACGCCGAGGTATGTGAATATCACAAGCAAAAATCCCACAATGGCAAAGTAGGCTGAACTTCGCCCCTTCCAACCACGAGCAATTCTTGTGTGCAGAAAGCCCGCATATGTCAGCCAGGCGACAAGTGCACCGGTCTCCTTTGAGTCAAATCCCCACGGTCGACCCCACGATTCATTCGCCCAGATCGCTCCGGTGATCAGCAGCATGGCGAGCCCCGCAAACGCGAGACACGCGGTCTTGTACATGAGGCCGTCAAGGGATTCGAGACTTGGCAGACGATCGACCATTTGCTCCGTGCGGAAAGCGAATAACAGAACAAAGAACGTGCCCACGAGAGCAGTGATCAACGAGGCAACTTCTACGGGATTTGTGTTCAGGCTGAGATAGAGCCTGCTACCGTTCGCCTGAATATAGGAACGGCCCATTTGCTCGTGCTGCTGCGGAGTTATCTTTTGCCTCTCACTCACCGTGAGATTCTCGTGCTCTGACATTGCAATTCCAGCGATCACATATTGCGCCGGGTTAGCGGCCAGTTGAGCCTGTAAACGAGCCTGCGTGTTGGTTTCCGATTTGATTCCGTAAATGACAAGAGAAAGCGAAACTACCTGTGCTACGAGGGCCGCCTTTAGTAAGTAGTGCCCAACAGTTCGTGCCTGTTCGCTATTCTGGTAGAGGTAAAGTAAGAAAGCGATGATGACACCGACCAACAAGACGCCCGAGATGGCTAGTGCCGGGCCGGCGTAGTCGAGCTCCAGACGGAAAGGGGCTGAAAATGGCTTCTTACCCGCCTCATTGGGCACAAAGAGCCCGGCTCTATAAACAAACTCCGTAAATACGGAAAACTTACTTATCGTCGCGATCACGCCAAGTCCGAATACGCTCGACCATATCGCCATTGCTTCGATCTTGACTCGATCTTTGAGGAGGTAGATAACTGCTACTGCAAAACAGACTAGCGCAATGCCATAGCTTAGACTCGCAACACCGACGTGTATCGGACGCCAATACGAATTAAGTACCGGAGGAAGGTCGATAAACTCGTTTCCAATAAATCGAGCAAGCGTCAGAATGATCGCTGCGAGCGGCAACGTGAAGGCTGACAGAATTCGGAATTTGCGACGCTGGTCGAACAGATGGGTGGCCACTCCCGCTCCAAAGGCGCATGCAAGGCTGTAATCATAAAGATTCGCAAATGGCACGTATCTAAACACCACGGCGTTTCCATATTGCCGCTGGCACGCATAATAGCGATCTCGTGGTCATATGCTGAGACCCAGCGTACGAGCCAACTCGAAAATTGAAAAAGACTCCAAGAGCGGCACCAAAGTAGCCGATCTTCTCCGCCATTGAAGAGGGAGCGTAAAGGTTCGTCAACTGAAACAATCCCGCGAGGATGTAACATGCTAACGCGATCATCATCAGGGCTCCGTCGTTGATAAACGCATCGCCCATCTGCACTCGCATGCCCATCATCGCGAACGAACCGACGACGACCATTATCGTCGGCAGATACGATTGCCACGTGACGCGTTCTTCCAGTCTATCCAGTTCTTGCATTGCTATTGCCCCTTTTCTTTACCCTTGATCTCGTCTAACAGCTTCTTGAATAGGTCGCCGAATGCGGCCTCATTGCGGTTTGCTTCGCCGGCAAGCACAACCTCGTTCTTGCCATCGCCCTGTTTGCTAACCTGCGCCCAAACCCGTTTGTGAGAGAGAAAGAAAACGAATCCGAGTGCTCCGATGAGGCCAAACCCGCCAATATACCACGCGATAAATGCCCCATCGTACGGATCGTATTTTATCGAGAGGACATGAGCTAGCGGTGATTTTTCGAATGCCGCCAGACGCCACTTGTATCCAGCTTTTGGTGCTCCGACCGGAGCGTTGTCCGGGAGCTTTTGAGCAAACGCGAAAACACGCTGCCTCTCGCCTCCAGGCGGAGTGACATTGAGGACCGCCACAGGGTTATTATACTCGCCGCTCCGAGTGTCGGGCTGTCCGTCTCCGCCAAATGTGAAATCCGGCATGAACTCGGTGTAGTCAACCTTAGTGCCGTCGGCCAAAGTGGTTCCGCTATTGCGTTTGATCTTTGTTGTTATCGTTTCGCCGCCGACTTGCGGCGTCAACTCGAGAGTGATCTCGCGAGCGTTACCCACCGGGATCGTTTGAGCCTGAAAGAATCGATATCCTCGATAGCTAACCGGTTTGTTCATGCTCACATCCGCGATCAACTCGCCATATTGCGGATCGTTGATCTTCATCTGTGTACGCCAGTCCAGAGTGTTAGTCACATCGATCGAACCACCGGCGTTTATCAGGCTTTGCTGGATGTCCGTACACTCGATCGAGAAGGGAAGTTTGACGTTAAATTTCTCCTTCTTGTCGAGATCGAACTGGATCATCTCTATCTCATCAGTCACCGCTCCCGGGATCATTCGAACGTCAGCGTCAAATCCCGTCGTAAGGGCGACGAAATGTCCAAGAAACAGGGTCAACAAGAATACGTGAACGATGTAAGCACCGAGCCGGTTGATCCTTCCGCGTTCGCCAAAAACGGTGATCGCGCCGTTCTCATTGGTGACCTTGGTTTTAAGCCCGTTCATTTTGAACTTACCTTCGATTTCAGCCGCTACTGACTCAACGGTTCCTTCGGATGCAGCTATTATCTCGTTCTCGGGCCGTGCAAGAAGCCAACCTCTGCTTCCCGTTACCTTTGGGCGTTTGAAATACCCCTTCCATACCGACGGAAAACGATCAATTGAAGCGAGGACGATGTTAAGCGACAGGAAGAGCAGAGCGAGCTGGTAGTACCAACTATGGTAAACATCAAAAAGGCCTAACGAACCAAACACCATCCTCTCAGCTGGGGTAAGAGCAACATAATAGGCGTCGAAGCCCTGGACGTTCTGCTGTACGATCAGCATGCCCGCGAGTGACAGGATAGTTAAAATGACAAGAGTTACCACACCAACCCGCACCGAACTGATCGCGTCGAGGATTCGATTAACGATCGGCACGGACGGCCGCACGGCAGGACGAGGTTTTATAGTTTCTTCTGAGGCCGACATTTTATATAAAGAGAATAGCTTAGCCGAAAAATTTTGTCACTTTGCCGTAAATAAGTTCACCTTGAAAAAAAAAGCACCTCGCGTAATGGCGCTTAGCTTTGTAATAAGTGTTTTAGACGCTATTCTTACCTTTGCGGTTTTTAAGGTTTCACCAATGGATACGATAGCAGCAGACATAGGGCAGCAAAAGGTGCTCGGTCTTCGAGGTAAGATCACGGCTTATGTTGAATTGACAAAGCCGCGGATCGCATTCCTTCTTGTCCTCACGTCAGCCGCCGGGTTCTATCTTGGCAGTGCGACCGGAGCTTTCAGCACCCTATTGTTCGTCCACTCGATGCTGGCGATCACACTGCTCGCACTAGGCGTAGCCACGCTTAATCAGGTTTGGGAACGCGACCTCGATCCGCTCATGAAGCGAACCGCAACCCGGCCTTTGCCGAGTAGCCGCGTGACTTTCAACGAAGCCCTAGTTTTCGGCACCATTCAGTGTTTGGTGGCTGAGGTGTATCTACTCGTGGCCGTTAATGCTTTAACGGCAGTTCTCGGGATGGTCGTGATCGTCGGATATGTATTTGTTTACACGCCCTTGAAGACTCGTACTTCAGCTTCGACCGCGATCGGTGCATTGCCCGGAGCCCTGCCACCGTTGATGGGATGGACCGCGGCAGCGAATGAGATATCTATAGGTGCGTGGGCATTATTCGCGATGCAGTTTCTGTGGCAGTTTCCACATTTTCTCGCGATCGCTTGGATGTACCGCGAGGAGTATGCGAAGGCAGGTATTCTGATGCTCCCGGTGGTAGAACCCTCTGGCAGAATCACATTTCGGCAAATTGTAATGTTCGCAATAATGCTTTTGCCGGTTAGCCTCGCGCCATTCTTCTTCGGAATTAGCGGGATCATCTTTCTTGTTGGAGCTTCGATCTTAGGCTTGTGGATGCTTTGGGCCAGCATCCAGGCGGCGCGTTCGAAAACAAATGCCGCCTCAAGGAAGCTCTTACTCGTATCGGTCATATACCTGCCCCTGCTCTTCATTCTAATGGTCGCAGACAAACGCTAACCTCCATGAAAGTCGGAACCATCGACATTATTGAAGATGTGGAAAAAGCCGGGCGAAAGCGCTCTGGCCTTTCAGGCGGCGGTTCAAACACACCGGGCGGCGGTGGGCCTGGTCCGGACGATGGCGGCGGCGGTAACGGCGGCGGTAATCAACCCAAACGGGATGATCCGAAAGAGGTCCAGGAATTCAAGCCCGGCATCTCGCGAATTCTGACCGGCTTTCTTCTTGTCGTTGTCCTGATGACCTTTGGCGGCCTGATGGCTGCGTACGTCGTTATCGCAACGAATAACGTCGCCGAGTGGAACCCGTTCGAACTACCGATACAGGTATGGCTTAGCACGGCGATAATAGTCGTTAGCAGTCTCACTTATCATCTGGCTCAATCAGCGATCTTCCGCGAAGACGAGGCGGCCTCAAGAAAGTGGCTCGTTGTCACAACTGTGTTTGGTGCCGCATTCATTTCGTCGCAGCTGCTCGCATGGCTGGCCCTCACCTCGCGTGGCCTCTATATGCGCGGTAATCCATACGCCGGCTTTTTTATATTTTGACGGCGGTACATGCAGTCCATGTTCTCGGCGGAATAACCGCGCTCGGAACGATCTTGTTAAAGGTTTGGTACGGTGTCCGCGGTGACGAGGCACTTCAGCGAGCCAAGACTCTTTCCCAAGTCGTTGGTTGGTACTGGCATTTTATGGGGGCTCTCTGGATAGTGCTGTTTGTTTTGCTCGGATTTTGGAAATAGACGGATGGAATTGCTTCAGATATTTCCGCATCTCAACGCATCGCTCAACGCTCTAAGTAGCGTGTTCCTGATCGCAGGCTTTGTGATGATATTGCGCAAGCGGATCGCCGCCCATCGGGCGTGTATGCTCGCCGCGAGCAGCGTTTCTGCTTTGTTCCTCGTCGGGTATGTTACGCATCACGCGATCCGCACCTATTATCTTGGGCTCGGCCCTACGAGATTCACCGGCGAAGGAATTGCCCGCCCTATTTATTTCACGATCCTGACCTCGCACACGATCTTAGCGACGCTTATCGGTCCCTTCGTTATTCTCACCCTGAGACGCGGTCTCAAGGGCTGGTATGAGTCGCACAAGAAGCTAGCGAGGCTTGTTTATCCCATCTGGCTATATGTATCTTTAACCGGCGTCGTCGTCTATCTCATGCTTTATCAACTATTTCCGGCAAAGTAGGCAACTTTTTCGTAAACCAGGCGTCTAACCTCTTGAAATAGAGCGGTGTTACTGCTATATTTGTTTTGTTGAAAACTCGATCACCGAAGTCGCTTGACGTGGAGCGACACGGGGGAACCAATTTTTGGACGTAGAGCCAAAACGGGGCGAATCATCACGAAAATGAAGGGATACTCTTTCGTTCCTAGCCCGGCAGCTAACCTCGTAGGTGTGTGAAAGAAGTTACAGCAGGAGAATTTGTTCCGAGAGGTTTGAATTTTCAAAGTGCTTCATCCTTATCGCGAATTCAACATTTGAAGCAGACATCCGGTCTTCTCAAAGAGGAAAGTTCCGCCAGCAATGGCGGAACTTTTTTTTGCGCATACTGTAATGCTGCGTGTTGCCCGATCGCCGAGATTTAGCGATTATCGGCGAAAGCTTATACTATCGGCGGAAAGTGACATTAGCGGCGTATAGTCATTTGCCTGTCGGCACTTTTTTGATACGTTGCGTAACGAGCGGGTCGGGCGTAAGACTCTTTGGGATTGTAAATTGGGTATACGGATAGAGTTTTTACGAAAGCCCGAGGAGAAGTGAACTTGACATAGTAGAATCCGCGTCCGACCATTGTTTAGACAGACAATTAGTAACCGATCCGGATTGAATCATTCGCGCGATTTATGTTTCGTAATTTTAAGAAAGTTCTGGGTGTAGCGGTCAGTTCGCTGATTTTTCGCGTATTTATCGGTGCCGCTGCGGTTGTTGGCGGTTTTATTGCTGTGCCAACCGTGGTCGAACGCTTAGATGGTCCTCCGCCGACAACCAATAGCATCGAAAAAGCTGCGACAGCGGTTGCCCCGACCTCGGAGGACCTTTACAAAAACGAAAGTCCGCAGGCGTTTACCCAAACTACTAAGTTTCAAGCGTCGGATGGAGCAGCAAACGACTCATTTGGATTTTCCGTGGCTATTAGCGGTGACAATGCCGTTGCGGGCAGTTATCGCGATGACAACTACCTTGGCTCAGCTCATTTTTTTGCCCGCAGCGGCGGTGTCTGGGGCTCCGGTCAAAAACTTTTAGGTTTGGATACGATAGCAGACGATAATTTCGGATGGAGTGTCGCTCTCAACGGGAATACGGCCATTGTCGGTGCCAATCTCGATGATGGTCCAGCGACCGACCAAGGCTCGGCATTCGTCTTCTTCAAGAACGGGCCGTGGGCACAGCAACAGAAACTTACCGCGGCAGATGGTGCAGCAGACGATCAATTTGGGATCAGCGTTGGAGTCAGCGGAGACACTGCGGTGGTCGGAGCATTTGGTTCAAACAGCTCACGCGGTGCCGCTTATGTTTTCACAAGGAACGGAACGGCCTGGACGCAACAACAGAAACTAACTGCATCGGACGGGGCAGCTGGCGATCAATTTGGATGGAGCGTAGCGGTCGACGGGGAAACGGTTGTCATCGGTGCTCAATCTGACGATGGAGCCCGTGGTGCGGCATATGTATTTCGTCGCAGTGGAACGGTATGGACGCAGGAACAAAAGCTAACCGCGGTTGATGGAGCGACATTTGATCAGTTTGGATACAGCGTATCGATCTCTGGGGATTCGGTTGTTTGCGGAGCAGTAGCGGATAGCAATGGTTCGGCCTACGTTTTCGCCCGGAGCGGCAGCACGTGGATACAGCAGCAGAAATTGACTGCTGCCGACGGTGCAGTTAACGATAAGTTTGGTGGGAGCGTTGCGATCAACGGCGACCGTGTTATCGTCGGAACTGAAGGTGACGACATTGTCACGAACGCTGATCAGGGCTCCGCATATTTGTTCCAAAGATCTGGAATCGTCTGGTCACAAGAGCAAAAGCTTACCGCGACCGACGGAGCAGCAAGCGACAGTTTTGGCGGTGGAGTTTCGCTTGGTTTTGATACAGCGATCGTGGGCGGCTATCTCGATGATAGTGGGGCGACAGTCGACCAAGGTTCGGCTTACATCTTCACAAACGCCGGAGGCGGGACGCCGACTCCAACCGCAACCCCGACTCTAACTCCTACGCCGACGGCAACCCCGACGAACACGCCTACCTCTACACCGACTTCAACTCCAACCTTAACTCCGACTCCGACCGCGACGCCTACGAACACCCCAACGGCAACTCCGACCGGAACCGCGACCCCGACCCCGACTCCGGGCGGCGGCATCGAGGGCGATATAGCTCCTCGCAGCAGTGGTGACGGACAATTGCTGTCAACCGACGTGACGCAGAGCCGACGTTTCGTTGCCGGCCTCGACACGGCCGCGGTCTCGCCGAATGAGTTTCAAAGGGCAGACATCGCTCCTGCTGGTTTGCAAGGAGACGGCTTCTTTACCGCGAGTGACACTGTACAGGCTCGGCGCTATGCGTCCGGGCTAGACGCACCTCAGAATGCCGGTGGACCGACACAACCGGCTGCCGCTCTACAGGGAATAGGTGAATGGATCGATGATATCTTTGCTTATTTTTCGGGGCGTTCGATCGTAATGGGCGATATTGTCGCAGGCGACGAAGGCTTGATCTCAGTCCCCGTACTGATCGACGCTTATGGAGATGTCGCAGCAGCGAGCTTCACGATCGAGTTCGATCCGGGAGTATTCCAGAATGCGACTATCGAGCTTGGTGGCGATGCTCCCGGAGGTTCGGTGCTGACGGTCAACACAGGCGACATAGCGAACGGCAGGATCGGGATCCTGCTCGATTCATCAACACCGATCGCCGCTAGCGGACAAAAGTCCGTGATCGTCATCACGCTCGTTCGGGCAGCCGAAAGAACGGTGAACGAAGTGCAATTCAGGATCACGGACGGCATCGCCAAGGTCAGTCTATCGGACGCGATCGGAAATGAACTAAGCGTTTACACTACCGGAAAGACAGTAAGGCTTAATTAGCGAACCGTCGTCATGGGCCCTTGTTTCAAGCTCTTGAGAATTATCTTTTCCGCGGGGTCAAAGACGATATCGGAAGGTTTGCCCTCCACGGGTAGTCTGACCGATTGTATGCGTTGCGTTATGTTGACCTTCTCGGTCTTTACGCCCGAAGCGGTCGTGATCTCAATTTCCATCGGAAGCCGGAATACGGCTGGCACTATGGTGTCAGGCTTCTGAGTTTGGGTAAATGTTAGACGGAGAGTCTTATTTCTCGCGTCGTACGCTTTTGTCACCGTGATCTTCGGAAGACTTGCCCCGTAAACCCACTGGTCAAAGAACCACTTCAGTTCCTGCCCGGAAGCCTCCTCCATCGCACGCTTTAGATCGGTCGATTCAACGCTCGCAAACTTGTGACGATCAAGATATATATTCACACCTTTCCAAAATGCCTGGTCACCGACCTGCTCTCTTAGAATATGAAGTACGGCTCCGCCTTTACTGTATGTGACCGATGAATTGTCGAACAGCGACGAGACGTCACCGGCCCGCTGGTTGTAGAGGCCGTGACGGCGGCGCGTGATCGTGTCGTCGATCAGCACATTCAGAGCGTCCGAACGAACTTTAGCAATGTAGGCCGCCCGGCCAAATGTACGTTCACGATAGGCGGCTTCCATAAAAGTCGCAAAGCCTTCGTTGAGCCAAAGCTCAGCCCAGTTTTTGCACGTGACCAGGTTCCCGAACCAGGAGTGAGCGAGTTCGTGCGAAACGAGATCCATCACACCACCCTTCCCGAACTCAGAATCTGCACTGAAAATCTCGGAATCAGCCATCGTCGTCGCGGTGATATTTTCCATCCCGCCAAACTGAAAATCCGCGACCATCGTTTGGTCGTATTTGTTATATGGATATGCTACGCCCGTTTTTTCCTCAAAAAAGCCGATCATATCAACCGTACGTCCGTACGCGTCCTTCACTAGCGACTCGCGACCCGGATAGATGTAATACCCCAGGGGAATATCCTTGTATTTCTCCTCGATCTTTGCGTATCTGCCGATGACGAAAGAAACAAGATATGTCGAGTGCGGCACCGGCATTCTAAAATGCCAGGTGGCGGTGCCGTTGCCGTTCGAAGCCTTACCAAGCATTTCACCGTTACCGACGACCGTCTCGTCAGCCTGGGCAGTAATGTACTGTTCGGTAGTCGCCTTGTCGCTAGGGAAGTCAAACGACGGAAACCAATGCCGCGCCTCATCAGGTTCACCTTGCGTCCAGATCTGAGCAGAACGGTCTTTGTCGGCGTCCACGAAATAGATGCCTTTAGCGGGTTTTGCCGTGTACTTGAACCGTATGGATACGGTCTCTGCCGGAGCATAAGTGCGGTCCAAATTGACGACGACTTTCTCACCGGTAGTTCGATGTGTAAGAGTTGTGTCGGTGTCACCAAGCGTGACCGACGAGAATGTGAGATCGACCGCGTCGAGTTCCACGGTACGAAATCCGGCCGCCAGCGGCTTAAGCACGACTGTGGTATCGCCGGTGATCGTTTTCTTGTAGCGGTCAAAAGCGACCCGCAGAATATAGTGTTGAACGTCGAAGGTTTGTGACCGATCGAAATTGGGCCGATCGACCTGGGCGAACGATGAAACGGCCGCGACGAGAAATATCGCGGCCGGAAGGAAAGAACGTAAATAAACTCTTCGGGTCATATTATGGTTTTAGATACTTATTGAACCAGCCAAATACCTGATCGTGCCAGAACTGGGAATTCTGCGGCTTGAGGATCCAATGGCCTTCGTCAGGGAAAACGACCAACTTTGATTCGACACCGCGAAGCTGCAAGGTCGTGTACAACTGCAGGCTTTGATCGACCGGGACGCGGTAGTCAAGTTCACCGGCTGTGACGAGAGTAGGCGTCGCAAAATTCTTTGCAAATTTATGTGGCGACCAGCGGTTGTATTGAGCAGGATTCTCCCACGGCATTCCCTGAAATTCCCATTTTACGAACCAGATCTCTTCGGTGGAGGTTGCCATGCTTTCGAGATTATATACACCGGCGTGAGAGAGGAACGCTTTGAACTTAAAGCGTGGATCGTTGTTATGCCCAAGTAGCCAATCGACCATGTACCCGCCATAGCTTGCTCCGGCGGCACCGATACGATTCTTATCGATATAGGGAAGCTTGATCACCTCCGCAACACCGTTCATAAGATCAACCGTAACCTTGCCGCCCCAGTCCCCGGAGATCTCATCGACAAACTTCTGTCCATAGCCCGTCGAACCGCGTGGATTTGGAGCAAAGACAACGTAGCCTTGATTCGCCCAAACTTGTGGATTCCAACGTGTGCTCCACGCGTCGTTCCAGGCACCTTGCGGCCCCCCGTGGATGAGCACCATCAAAGGGTATTTTTTGGCTGGATCAAAATTCGCTGGCTTCACAATGAAGCCGTGAACCTTTGCATTCATTCCACCACGCCACTCAAGCTCCTCCGCTTTCCGCAGTCCGAAAGGTGCGAGAGCTGCGGTGTTGATGCTCGTCAACGCTGTGAGGCCTGTGCCGCCCGTGGTCGCCTTCATTACTTCATTCGGACTCGTCAGCGAAGTTCCGGCGAACACCAGGGTGCTGCCGTCACGGGAAATATGAGGTGATGTGGCATAGACCCCATCCAACACTTTGCGAACATGGGTCACGATCCTCAGCCGAAAGTCAGGTTCTACCGGAACCGAGAAGATCGGCTCACGACCACGTTCACCGGCGGTGAAGTAGATAGTCTTGCTATCAGCAGTGACGGTCATTTCGCTAACCTGTTGGTCAAACCCGCGAGTCAATTCGACGATCTCACCGCTGGCAGGGTTGTACCGCATTATCCGCCAGCGGTCGGCCTCAAACGAAGCCCTTGGCTGAGAGCGAAAGATCATGTATTTGCCATCGGGCGTGAATGTCGGCGATGCGTCATAGCCGTTCATACCGGCCGTAATGTTCTTTGGATTGCCACCACCGATCGGAGAAATATAGATATCGCTATTGGTCGAGGTAGCTTCGACCTTGTCTGGATTCTTCAAATAAACGATGCTCGAACCGTCCGGCGAAAAAGTGTAATCGACGCCCGAAGATGCCCCATATGGAGGGGAATCAAAATCACCAGGTGTCATATCGCGAGCGGCTCCGCCTCGGGCCGAGACAACGAAAACGTGAGTGCGTTTGCGATCACGCCATTCGTTCCAATGCTTGAAAAGAAGCCGCTCTGTCACCTTAGCCTGGACTTTACTGCCGGCGACTCGTTCATCCTCAGCCTTGTTGCACGCATCGTCCTTGCACTCGGGATAGACCTCCGATGCAAAAGCGATCCACTGTCCATCGCGGGACCAAACCGGTCCGCTCGCACCGGTTGAGATCCGCGTGACCTGATCTTTATCCCCGCCATCAGCGTCCATCGTCCAGATCTGGCCGCCGCTGTTAAAGGCAAGCTTTTTACCGTCAGGCGACCAACGCGGTCCGCTGCTCGAGCTGTTTCCACTCGTTATCTGCCGCGGACGACTGCCATCGATCCCGATCGTCCATATCTGAGTCACCGTCCGATTGGCGATCTTGTCAACAGTGCCGACTGTATAGGCGATCGTTCGCCCATCAGGTGACAATTGCGTGTCAGCCGGACGCTTGAGACCAAGCATATCGGACGCGGTAAACGTGGACTGAGCTGCTAGAACACTAGCTGCTAGTAGAGCAAAAGCAAAGACTGAGATGATGCGTTTCATAACTTTTCCAAGAATATCTGATGTCAGGAACACCGATATTATTGCACACAATTTTGTTAGACCGTAACGATTCCGTTACGATATGGCTATGAAATTCTCCATCGCGTTAATGATCGTCATGCTGGTGCCCACATCGGCTCTATTGCAGCAACCAAGCCCGGCTCCAACCCCGGTTATCTACAGTGAGAAGACGCTGCAAGAGTTAGTCGAGCTCCGCAAGGCAGCACTAGCTAGTGACTACGCATATCGCCAGACCGGCTATCTGAGCAACAATATCGGTCCGCGTTTAACGGGTTCCGCTCAGGCTCAACGGTCCGTGGAGTACGTTGCAGATGAAATGCGAAAGGCTGGGCTCGACGTCAGGTTACAGAAGCTCAGCGTTCCAGTTTGGGTGCGTGGGCAGGAGACAGGTGAGATCGTCGAGTTTCCGGGAATGGCCGCGGGCACGACTCAAAAGATCGTCCTGACCGCCCTGGGTGGGAGTATCGCCACACCAACCAGCGGCCTGACCGCCGAGATCATCGTTGTTAACACCTACGACGAGCTAAATGGCCTCGGTCGAGATAAAGTGGCGGGCAAAATTGTGCTTTTCAACTACAAATTCGATCGCGAGCTTCAGGCGAGCGGCTTTGGCGGCGCAGCTTATGGTAACGCGGTTCAATACCGATTTGGTGCTGCGATGGCCGCGGCTCCGCTCGGAGCGGTTGGTGTTCTGGTTAGATCGGCGGGGGGCTCGCAAAATCGTTTGGCACACACCGGCACAATGGGTTATGCGGACGGAGTGACCAAGATACCGGCGGCGGCGGTCTCATTTGAAGACGCGGAGATCCTTGCACATCTAGCGTCCGAGGGAAAGACCCGCGTTAGGGTTACGATAACGCCCGAAACGCGGCCAAACGGGGTTAGTTACAACGTGATCGGCGACCTGAAGGGAAGTGAGAGACCGGACGAGATCGTTGTCGTTGGTGGGCATCTCGATTCCTGGGATCTCGGAACTGGGGCTCTTGATGACGCAAGTGGCGTCGCAGTATCGATGCAGGCGGCATATCTTGTGAAGCAACTAAAACTCAAGCCAAAGCGAACGATCCGTGTTGTGGCATTTATGAACGAGGAGAATGGAGGAGCGGGTGGTGCCGGGTATTTCGCTGAGGCGAAAGGCTCGATAGAGAAGCACTTTGCGGCGATCGAGAGTGATCTTGGAGCCTCGCATCCCATCGGGATCTTGTTTGCCGGCAAATCCGACCTTCAGCCTTTCCTGACACCTTTGGCCAAGATCCTTTTATCTCAAGGAGCTACCCAGATCCAGTCTCAGGGCGGAGTTGGTGCGGATATCAGTCTGCTCACCCAGGCTGGTGTTCCATCGTTTGCACCGTGGTTTAGTCAGCAGACGTATTTCAACTATCACCATACAGCGGCCGATACTTTCGACAAGATCGACCCAAAAGAGCTGAGCGAATTGGGAGCCTTGATGGTCGTCCTGACCTATGGTATCGCAAATGTTGAGAGGCCTTTGCCGCGATAGCACACAGCAGGTTCGCCATTCGAATTGTTGAATGTTAGTCTTTTTGTAGGATATCAATATGCTTAACCGACCACCACCATATTTTCCTCAGAATCAGCTGTCGCCGCCCGACGAGAAGCGATACTTGAAGTTCAAACTGATCGTAGGCGTTCTGGCACTCGTTCTGATCGGCGCTTTAGTCGGAATCGGATTCGGCATCTATTACTTAGTGCGTTGGCTGGCTTAGGACACCGAAGGGGTAATGAGAAAAGGGAGCGACAAAATCGCTCCTTTTTTTTCCTTTTCTTTTATGACCTATTTTGATTAGTTGGCTGGTGACTTAGGCTTGGCGGAGGAGGCTCGGGCACGTTCACCCTGAAGAGCGAGCTGCTTTGCCTGAGGCAACTGGTCGATGGCCTTGAGAAGCTGGTCGTCGTACTCATTGAAAACCTGAAATGACGTCTGCGAGCCATATGCGGCTGTGACCAGCTCCGAGCGTAGCGTACGCTCGACGAATTCCCGTTCACGGTCGATCTGAGCCGCGGGAACCTTATACTTTTCACCGGCAAATTTCTTAAACGCCGAGAATACGGCCTCATTCATCGCGAAATCGGTTGAACGGATATCATACTCGAACTTGATCGGCCAAGACACTTTGTACCCGTCAAACCCAGCAACCTTTCCATTCACCAATTCAAGAGCGAAGGCAAACACGGGACTGGCAAGCTTCTGCTGCTGTCGCCCACGCTCGATCGTGATGGTTTGGGGCTTGATCTGAATGTCAGGTTCGATCCCACCGCCGCCGAAAACAGATCGACCGGTGTCGGTCTTACTTTCCACACCTTTTGGTCGGCCGCCTTCTGACTCATCGTTTCGCAGGCTCCCGCCGTCAGTATAATAGTTGTAAAGTTCGCCATTTGAGTAGTCCCTTTGGATCAGCCGACCAGACGGTGTCGCGTACTTTGCGATCGTAAGCAGGAGCATCGATCCGTGCTCAAGAATGAAAGGATTTTGAACGAGTCCTTTGCCAAAAGTACTTTCCCCAACGATCAAAGCCCTGTCGTGATCTTGCAGTGCCCCAGCCAGGATCTCTGAGGCAGATGCCGTATTTCGATTAACTAGAACTACTACTGGCGACCTGTCAGGGTTACGATTCTGTGCCTCGTAATTCCCGCTGGCACCCTCGACACGGCCCCGCTGTGTGAAAACAGACTGGCCTTCGCCAAGGAACTGATTAGCTACACGATAGGCTTGGCTAACCAAGCCACCGCCGTTATCTCGAAGGTCCAGTACAAACTGCGTGGCTCCGGCGGCCTTGAGTTCACGAAGCCCCTGCACGAATTCGCCAGATGTCGTTTGGTTAAATCCGCCATTCATTCGCAAGTAACCAACACCAGGGCGGATCATGTAAACTTCACTAATAGACGGCTGTGGAACAGCTCCACGAACGATATTGACAGTTTCCAGTTTGCCCGTTGCAAGCCGTTCTACCGTTATCTTGGCCGCAGTCCCTTCGGGGCCGCGAAGGTGGCCGCGAACCTCGCTGAAGGGTTTGCCGAGCATCGATTTGCCATTTACGTCAACTATCTTGTCGCCAAAACGAAGACCCGCACGATGAGCCGGAGCTCCTTCAAATGTAGCTTTAACGTAAGTAGCTATGACCTTACCGTCGGCATCACTCAGATCGCCGATAGTGGCACCGATCCCGAAGTATCGTGAGCTTTGGTCATTACGAAATTCTTCGAATTCCTTGGCATCGAAGTAATTCGAATGCGGATCGAGCGAATGCAACATCGAGTCGATTGATGACTTGAAAACGTCATTATAGTTGAGTGTTTTCGCGTCAACATAGTTACCCTGGACCAAACGAAGAGCTTCCTCAAGCTCACCTTGGATGACCGCGGGCGTGACTGCTTTCAACGTACTATTTTTTGATGTTGCCCCGCGATCTGGCTGGCTTTTAGCGGTCGTAGAAGGCGACTGACTGTATCCGGCGGTCGAGATCGTCAGTATCGTTGCTAGGGCGAAAAGGCGTGTAGTGCTTGCTTTCACAAATGTTGGCTCCAAGTGATATATCTTCTCGTCGGCCTGCTTTTACTCAAATGAGAATAACATCCATTTGAGGAAAAAGCGATGAAATTAGTTGCCCGCGACCGCTCTCCTAATGGAACAATACGAACTTTTCTCACGTAAGGTTTTACGTTACACTTTGTTTACTTACCGCGTATTTCCTTGGAGGACAGTTTGTATGTTTAATCGTATCTTGGTCGTGGCCGCACTTTGCCTGCTCGTTTCCATCACTGGTTTGGCGCAGACCAAGCTCCTTCGATTCCCCGATGTATATGGTGACAGAGTTGTATTTACGTACGGCGGTGATCTATGGACATCGACAATGAGCGGCGGAACTGCGACACGACTTACTGCCCATCCCGGCGTGGAAACGTACGCGAAGTTCTCGGCCGACGGCAAGTGGATCGCCTTTACGGGACAATATGATGGTGACGAACAGGTGTACATTGTCCCTTCAGGCGGCGGCGAGCCGAAGCAATTGACGTATTATCCGTCACGCGGGCCGCTCGCTCCACGTTGGGGCTATGACAATCAGGTGATGGGCTGGACGAAGGACGGTAAGGTCTTTTTCCGCAGCCAGCGGGATTCGTGGTCGCTGCCGATCGCACGGCTCTATACGGTGGCACCAACCGGTGGGCTGGCCGAACCATTGCCGATGCCCGAGGCAGGCTCCGGTTCGTTCTCCGGAGACGGCACAAAGATCGCATATAGCCCTCGCTTTCGTGACTTCCGTCCGGAGAAGCGTTACAGCGGCGGACAGGCTAACACGCTATATATTTACGATCTCGCGACGGCTGACGTAAAGCTGATCTCTGACAGCCCACGTTCGTGCCGGGACGCGATGTGGATCGGCAGCACGGTTTATTACAATTCTGACAAAGACGGCAAATTTAACCTCTGGGCATACGACACGACGAGCGGCAAGACCACACAGGTAACCAAGAACCGCGACTGGGACATTCGCTGGCCAAGCAGCGATGACAAGGATCGCATCATCTATGAGCGAGATGGCGAGCTTGAGATCATGGATATCGGGTCTAAGCGGACGACCAAATTGTCCATCACGGTCCCCGACGATGGCCTCAACAGACGCCCAAGGCAGGTGTCCTCGGCAGGTCGAATTGCATCGGGTTCGCTTAGTCCGAAAGCCGAACGTGCGGTCTTTGCGGCCCGCGGCGATATCTATACTGTTCCGATCGAAAAGGGCGGAACTCGCAATTTGACGCGATCATCGGACGCAAATGACCGTTTCCCGGCATGGTCGACTGACGGTAAGAATATCGCCTATATCTCTGACAAAAGTGGCGAAGACGAGGTGTGGATCGCCGCTCAGGATGGTTCAACCCCACCGGAACGCTTGTCAACAACCTCGCCGGGACAAAAAACTGGCCCGTCATGGTCGGGCGACAGCAAGAAGATCGCATTTGGTGACAAAGACGGTAAGGTCTATGTGCTGACGGTCGCGACAAAACAAGTTCAGCAGATCGCCGACGCGCCGAACGGCGGCATTCAGGATTACGACTGGTCACCAAAAGGGAACTACATTGCTTATTCAATGCAGAGCCGGAACGGGCTTTCCGCGATTTATATTTGGAGTGCGGAGGAAAATAGGAATTATCGCGTAACTCCCTTGATGTTTGATTCAAACACGCCGACTTGGGATCCGTCAGGCGGATATTTGTATTTCCAAAGCTCGCGCGAGTTCGCACCGCAGATCTCGAATTCCGAGTTCAACTATGCGACCAACCGCATGACGCAGATCTACGCACTTGCGTTAAAGAAGGACACTAAAAATCCCTTTCCTCCGGAAAGCGATGAGGTTGCGGTAGCCGAAGAGAAAAAGGAAGGTTCTGCATCTCCTACACCAACTCCGCTTGTCGTCGAAAAGATCGATTTCGACGGCATCGAACGCCGTGCATCAAAGGCTCCCATTGGTGCGGATAATTACGGCGGTATGGCGGCGAACAAGGGCCATTTGATCTATACCGTGCAGACACCGTTCTATTACGGACGTTCGGCTGAATCACAGCCGTCGTTACGTATCTTTTCACTGAAAGATCGAAGGGAAACGACGCTCGTATCTGGAGTTGGAGGTTTTGTAATTTCGGCCGACGGCACAAAGGTGATGACCTCGCCTCAGGGAGCATTTGCGGTCTTTGACGCGAATCCTGCGGGGGAGCGTTCTAGAAAGAACATTTCGACCGCGGGCATGGTCACCGAGATCGATCCGGTGCAGGAGTGGAATCAGATATTTAACGAGGTTTGGCGGCAGTACCGCGATTTCTTCTATGCCGCGAACATGCACGGCTATGATTGGGCGAAGATCCGAGAGGATTATAGGAAATGGCTACCGTACGTTGCCCACCGCTCGGATCTCAATTACGTGATCTCGGAGATGTGTTCCGAGTTGGCGGTGCAACATGCGTATATTGATGGTGGTGATTTTAACCTTCCGCCACGTGTTCGTGTGGCGTTGCCGGGGGCTAGGTTTGAGGTTGATAAAGCCGCGAATCGCTATAAGATCTCAAAGATCTACGGGGGACAGAATGAAGAGGACATCTATCGTTCGCCGTTTACTGAGGTAGGCAATGACGCTCGTGTTGGTGATTATATTCTCGCCATTAACGGAGAGAACGTAACTTCCGATCGCGATATATATTCCTATCTCCGGGGCAAAGCCGACAGCACGGTTACTTTTACCGTCAATACTACGAATTCACTGCAAGGTGCTCGTACCGTAACGATCAGGCCGGTAACAAGTGAATCGGATCTGATCTACCTGGATTGGGTCGAGGGTAACCGCCGGCGTGTTGATCTGATGTCGAACGGCCGTCTTGGTTATCTGCATATTCCCGATATGGGTGCTCCCGGGATCCGAGAGTTCATAAAATGGTACTATCCACAGCTCGACAAAGAGGGACTGGTTGTTGATGTTCGTGCCAATGGCGGAGGCAATGTCTCGCGGATGCTGATCGAGCGTTTGAGAAGAAAGGTGCTGGGCGTCAATTTCAGAAGGCGAATGAGGACGGCCAAACGTATCCGGATGGGGTGTTCATTGGACCGATGATCGCGATATTGAATGAGAATTCAGCGTCGGACGGTGATATCTTCCCGTACATGTTCCGCGAAGCAGGGCTCGGCCAATTGGTTGGCAAACGTAGCTGGGGCGGCGTTGTTGGTATCAGTAATCGCGGTACGCTTATCGACGGCGGCGTCACAAACGTTCCCCAATCGGCTCTTGCTAACGCAAGAGGCGAGTACATAATTGAAGGCTACGGGGTCGATCCCGACATCGAGGTCGAGAACGATCCGAAATCGATCATCGCCGGTCGCGATCCACAGCTTGAGCGAGCCATCGCGGAAGTGTTGAAGAAGATCGTAACGCCGGTGAGGTTGCCGAAAAAGCCGGCAGATCCGGTAAAGGTTCCGAAAAACTAACAAATGTCCCAGTTGCTCGAAGTAACCGATCTTAAGACCCAGTTCCCAACACGCGCCGGATTGGTGCGTGCGGTAGATGGCGTGAGTTTCACGATCGGCGAGGGCGAGTTGCTGGGCCTTGTAGGTGAATCGGGTTGCGGCAAGTCGATCACAGCATTGTCGATCATGCGGCTGATCTATCCGCCTGGTAAGATCGTCGAGGGCTCGATTCGGTTCAAGGGTGAAGACCTCACTAAAGCGAGCGATGAACGCCTGCGGGAGATTCGCGGTAACGATGTAGCGATGATCTTTCAGGACCCGATGACATCGCTGAATCCGGTCTATCGAGTCGGCGAACAGATCGCCGAGGCCCTGCGTTTGCACCGCAAACTCGACAAGAAAGCCGCGTGGAACGCGGCGATCGAAGCGATGCATGAGGTTGCGATACCTTCACCTGAGCGCCGTGTCAATGACTATCCGCATCAACTCTCCGGCGGAATGCGACAACGCGTGATGATCGCAATGGCGTTGGCGTGTAACCCGGAACTATTGATCGCCGACGAACCAACGACAGCCCTCGATGTGACGATCCAGGCGCAGATATTGGAACTGCTTGATGAGTTACGCCGTTCGCGAAAGCTGGCTGTTTTGCTCATCACCCACGATCTAGGTGTGGTAGCCGAGGTCGCGGACCGCGTTTGTGTGATGTACACCGGCAAAGTGGTCGAGGAGTCCGGTGTCGATGAGTTGTTTGCCGATCCGAAACATCCGTACACACGGGGATTGCTTCGGTCAGTTCCAAAATTAACCGAGATCGGTATCGCAAAGGCAGAACGGCTGCAGACGATCGAAGGCACCGTTCCGAGCCCCACAAATTTGCCATTCGGCTGCCATTTCGCACCGCGATGTGAGCATCGGATGGAGGTTTGTGTCTCGGGTTACATTCCGTTGACCGAGTTGGCGAATGGTGTAAAAGTCCGTTGTGTTTTGCACGATCCAGCCCAAAAATTTGATATTGGGCGAGAAAGGACAATGTCGGCCGATGCCTAGGCTTCTATTTAATGGAAAACGCTGCAGCCAAAACGAAGACGAGTAACTTGCTCGAGGTCCGGAATCTCGTCAAGCATTTCCCGGTCGACAATAGCGACGACGTTGTCCAGGCCGTCGATGATGTGTCGTTCAACATTATCGCGGGCGAGACACTTGGACTGGTCGGCGAATCGGGCTGTGGGAAATCGACGGTCGGGAAGTGTTTGCTGCGGCTGCACGAGCCGACGAGTGGCGAAGTCTTGTTCGAGGGCAAGGACATTGTCGGTTTGCCCAACAGTGAAATGCAGCCACTGCGGCGGGAGATGCAGATAATTTTTCAGGATCCGTATGCGAGCCTGAATCCGCGTCTGAGCGTTCGGTCGATCATTGCCGAGCCGCTCAAGATCCACAAGATCGGCGACAAGGCTTCGCAAAATGCGAAGGTCGAGGATCTGCTTTCAAAGGTTGGGCTCGATCCAAAATACGCCGACCGCTATCCCCACGAGTTCTCCGGCGGTCAGCGTCAACGGATTGGTATCGCTCGAGCTCTCGCATTAAATCCGAAACTTATCATCTGCGATGAACCTGTCTCGGCACTCGATGTTTCCGTTCAGGCTCAGGTCGTTAATCTTTTGCAGGAATTACAAGATGAGTTTGGCCTCACTTATCTCTTTATTTCCCACGGTCTAGCGGTTGTCGAGCATATCTCAGATCGGGTCGCGGTGATGTACCTCGGCAAGATCGTTGAGATCTGCGACGCTGACGAATTATACGAAAATCCGCTCCACCCCTACTCTCAGGCACTACTTTCGGCAATTCCGATCCCTGATCCTAAGCATAAGCGCGATCGTATTGTACTAAAAGGTGACGTCCCCACGCCGATCAACCCGCCGTCAGGCTGTCGATTCCGGACTCGCTGTCCTATTGCGATCGAAGAATGCAGTCGCGTCCAACCGGAGCTTAGAGAATTGGCACCAGGACATTTCGCTGCATGTATTCGGGCTAGCGGTTACTAGTAAGGTCAACAAATATTTGAAACTATTTGGTCCCAATTTTGGTACGTTATGGTGTAGGTTTTATCTAAATCCAATTTCGGAGAACAAAAATGGACGAAAATATGAATTCGGAAAGCAGTGATGCGCCAAAGACGGCATCTCCAATTGTAGAATCTCCACAGATGAGTGAGATTGGAACGCTGGTGAATGTCTTCATCGAGCCCGAGAACACATTCAAGGACATAGTTCGAAAGCCCAGATGGATCATCGCCGGTATAATAATTTCGCTACTGGTTGGCGTTTATGCGCTCGGGCTCCAAATGAAGGTCGGCGAGGCTGGGATGCGGAGTTTTATCGCGGAGCAGGTCAATAAGGGTTTCGGTGCGGATAGTATGTCTGCCGAGCAGAAAGCTGCCACCGTTGACATGCAGGTGAACATCAATAGATACACTCAGTATGCAGTCCCCATCTTTGTATTTATTTCGTTCTTTGTCGGCGGCTTTCTTTACTGGATCGGCTCAAAGGCATTTGGTGGAACCGGAGGTTTCTTCCAAAATATATCCGTTTGGATCTATTCGAGCCTGCCACCGACCGTTGTCGCAATGATCGCCAATTTCATCGTCCTCGCCCTAAAATCGGCTGACGAGATCGATCTCGCCACTAGCCAACGCGGACTACTCCAAGCGAGCCCTGCATTCTTCATTGATGGCAAAGCCCACCCGGTCATCTCAACCTTCTTGTCTACATTTGACCTCTTTGCGATCTGGGGATGGATACTGGCGGCGATCGGCCTAAGTGTTGTTAATAAGATGTCAAAAGGCGCGTCGTGGGGGCTTATCCTTGTTATCGTTTTGATCGGTCTTGGCTTTAGATTGTTATCTGCCGTTTTTTCAGGAAATCCTGCGTAACCGCTGGACGAAGCCAATTCAAAGGCCGGTCGAGATGACCGGCCTTTTTTATTCGTATCGAAGCGATTCGATCGGATCGAGCCTCGCCGCTTTCCACGCAGGCCATATCCCGAAAATCACACCAATACCGACACTGGCGAAAAACCCAGCAACGGGTGCCCACCAAGGAACATAGGAGGGAAAGACAAGGCTGACCAATAACGTGAGGGCCCACCCGATGGCAAGGCCGACCAGTCCGCCAAATCCGGTAAGCGTGGCAGCCTCGATCAAGAATTGCACCAAAATATCGCTTTTCTTTGCTCCAACGGCTTTTCTAATGCCTATTTCCCGGGTACGTTCGGTGACCGAAACCAGCATAATGTTCATCACACCGATTCCCCCGATCATCAATCCGATAGACGAGATGACGATCATCGCGAGAGCGACGCCTGCGGTGATCGATTGAAATTGATCGATAATGCTGTCAGCCGTGGCGGTTGAAAAATTGTTTGGCTTACCAAACGCTACCTGTCGTCTAACGCGAAGTAGATCTTCGATCTGATCTCGGGCCTGTCTAAGTCGTCCCTCTTTGGCGACCGCTAGCATAAATAGATCGTCGGCATTCGGTTTGATCCGCTGGGCCGACGGGTATGGGATGAAGATCGAATTGCTCTCATCGTTATTACCACCGCCGCCGCCAAAAAGCTGTTCTTTCTTCTGAAGATGCCCGATGATCAGAAACTCTCTGCCATTTATTTCCAGCGATTCGCCTACCGGAGACTTGTACGGAAAAAAAGTATCTTTAACAGTGTCGCCTATCAGGCAAACATCTCGTTTTGCATCACTTTCGGCCTGGGTGAACCACCGTCCCTCGATCAGGATCTCGGTTCCGGCCTTTTCTATCTCTGGCAAAGTTCCGGTCAAACGTACGCTCGTTGTTTGCTTGCCATTGGCCGAAACGACAGTTGGGGTGCCAAAGAAACCGCTTGAGGCATTAAGAAAGGGAACCGATGTTTCCACTTCCGAAAGTTCACGAAGGGCTAACGCATCTTCTAGCGTAAGATTGGGACGCATGCGGATCTCACGCGATGGCCGACCAAAACTGATCCCAATATCTCGCTTATATATGAAGATAGAACGAGTTCCGAAGGACTTTACCTGCTTCTCGACTGCGAGTCCGATGCCGCTGATGATCGACGAGATCAACATTACGGTGATGACGCCAACAACAACTCCGATGATGGTCAAAAACGAGCGCAGCTTATTGCCCCGCAGCGTATCGATCGCCATCTTAAAGTTTTCATAAAATGGACCAGTGGCCAATCTCATATTAATCTGCCCGCAAAGCTTCTATCGGATCTAACTTTGCCGCTTTCCAGGCTGGAAATAGTCCAGCAAGAATACCGACAATGGCCGAAATACCGATAGCAATCACTGCCGACCACCAAGGAATACGGGTTGGGAAGGCAACAGCCGAAATAATATAGCCGATAATTATCGCTAAGCCGAGTCCGATAAGACCACCGATCGCCGACAGCAAGCCTGACTCGAGTAAAAACTGTCGAAGTATGTCCGACTGCCTAGCTCCGAGGGATTTTCGAATGCCGATCTCTTTGGTTCGTTCCGTAACCGCGACCAGCATTATATTCATAATAACGATCGCCCCAACCATAAGAGCAATCGCGGGTACGACGAGTATTACGATCGAGATGGTCCCAAACAAACTATCCCTAAGACCGCTGATGGCGTCTGGAGTAACGATTCCGAAATTGTCTTTCTCGCCCGCCGGCACCTTTCGCTTAATACGCATCAATGTGCGTGCTTCATCGACCGCCGCAGACATGTTGACACCTTCTTTGGGCATCGCAATAAAGAACGGGGCCCGTTGTCGGCGAAGGCCGCCAAAATTGGAGCTAAATGTCTGTATGGGAATTTGAATAAAATTGTCCTGAGGAAATCCAAAAACAGTTCCCTTCGCCGTTTGAATTCCGACTATGCGGTACGGAATACCGCGGATCGTTATCTCGCTGCCGATGGCTCCTCCTTGAGGAAACAAATTCTTGACAATATCTGCACCGACGTAGGCGATCCGCATCGAGTTATCGTTTTCGGCATCGGTGAAATATCGTCCCTCGGCAATATCGAGATTTTCGATATCCTTTATTGCCGGTTCCGCTCCAGTAATGGATACATCCGACAATGTCTGGGTTCCGCGGCGAACCTCGGCCGTTGTGTTGCCTGCTTTGGCGGCAATTCGCTCGATCAACTGGGACCGCTCACGAACAAATTCAAGTTCACTAAAGCTCAACTCAATATTACGCCTCTGGGCAGCCGCGATCGTATCGGAATTTTTGAAATCCTCAAAATTGAATCGTTGGATGGTAAACGTATTTGAACCAATACCTGCGATCTTTTCATCGACGTACCCATTAAATCCCTGCAGGAGCGAGAGCACCACCATGAAGGCCGTCATTCCGATGATCATTCCCAAAAGCGTCAGGAACGAACGTAGTTTGTGGCCTAAGATCGCAGCGATCGCAAGTCTTAAAGTTTCCGCTAGGTTCATTTATTACAACGTTAACACTGAAAAAGTCGTTGTTGACAGTTTATCAGAAGTTTGGCATTACTCAGAGGTTTCTGTTACGAGAACTTTCCAAAGCACGACCAAATGACTAAAAAAGACTATAGGTACGACGATTACCGGCAGCCAAATGTATGGAAAGAAAAGCACGGCGCGATTGGGCTGGTCAAACGACATCGACTGCAGCGGGAAAGGTGCTGAAAGAATGGCAATGGTGATAATATTTAGCAGCAATGCAGGCCCGAAAAGATTGTAACCGATGAGAAGCCATTTGTTTGCCCGTCTGCCGCTAAACGCGAGAAACGCAACAAGTGGTGCGAGGATACCCGAAAGGATGTCAAAATTTAGTCCCTCAAAAGTCATCGCCTCGGGAACAGTTCCTGCGACGAATAGCCAATAGAGCACCATCTCAACCGGAATCCGCACGACGTGTAGCATGGTCATCACCCTGATCGGGGCTCTCTCGATAAAGCTCTTTCGAAAGAACACGAAATAGGTAGCGATCAAGAGAATTGCCGGTAGTACTCCAAAAAGAAAGATCCGCGGTGGAAGAGTGTCTGTCGTCTGGTAGAAGCTGCCAATACCTAGAATCGCCTGAAAGATTATCCAGAGCGGAAGCACAAAAACCAGAATTCGCGAAGGGAGTGTCTGCAAACCAACATACTTGGCGGCTTGTAGCAAAAAAGCTACGCTGGCGAACGTCGTCAGAATGAAAACGATCGAAACGTAGCCTGGAACTGTCTCCACCATCTATCTAATTATCTAATGCGTTCGTCGCTCTCAATGCGGCCGTCGCGGATGGTAATAACTCGATGGGCTCGTTCAGCAACCTCGGGTTCGTGTGTCACGAGAATAATTGTGTTGCCTTCCTCATGGAGCTTTTCGAAAAGATGCATGATCTCAACGCTGGTTTTTGAATCGAGAGCGCCAGTCGGTTCATCCGCGAGCAGGATCGACGGATGATTTACCAGAGCTCGTGCGATCGCAACACGCTGACGCTGCCCACCCGACAGCTCATTAGGGCGATGCATGACCCGGTCGCCCAACTCCACCGATTGAAGAGCGGCCCTTGCCTTTTCGTTTCGTTCAGCTGCACGCATCCCGGCGTAAATAAGGGGGAGTTCAACATTGTGCAGGGCAGTTGCCCTTGCGAGCAGGTTAAAAGTCTGGAACACGAAACCAACTTCTTTGTTGCGAATACGGGCAAGTTCGTCGTCGGTCATTTCTGAAACGCGATTCCCGTTGATCCAGTACTCACCCTTCGTGGGTGAGTCGAGACAGCCGATCAGGTTCATTAGAGTAGATTTGCCCGAGCCGGAAGGACCAATGATCGCAAGGTATTCGTTCTTCTCAACCTGAAACGAAACATCGCGAAGTGCGTGCAATTCCTCGGTGCCCATCTGGTATGTTTTCCAAATGTTACGCATCGAAATAAGTGCCTCAGCACCCGGAGCTTCGATTATCTCCGCCGCTGTCGCGGTCGCGACACTTCCATTGCTGTTTTCTTCTTCCATAAACCTGTACATCGGTTGTCGGTTGTCGGTCGTAAGTTGTCGGAAGGGCATCACGAGGTTTCCAGTCGTTTAGGAAACTGACAACCGACTACTGAAACTACGATTTATTTGCTGCTTCGCCTTCTTTCTTTACCTGTTTCTTAACCACGGCTCCATCTTTGAGCGTATTTAGGATCCGACTTGGGCCAGTTATTACTTCGTCACCCGCCTTCAAGCCACTAATTATCTGGCGATCGGATTCGCCAATGATACCTGTCTCGACTTCGACGAATTTCGCCTTATTGCCGTCAAGAACATAAACGCCGGTAATAGTCTTCGGCTTATCAGCCGGAACCGGAGCATCGCCTTGTAATGTTGGCGACGGAGCGGCCTCAGGCTTCTTCTCAATAACTGCTTGGAGCGGCACAGCGATCACATCATTGACGGTCTTCGTAGTGATCTCAGCCGTCGCACTCATCCCGGGACGTAGACCGCTCTTCATTTCTTCAGGCAGATCTTTCAGTTCGATGACAACGCGAAACTCTTTCGCTTCCTGGACGTTGATATTTACCGAAAGGCCTCCGCTGGTCTGCGATTTTCCAACTGCGAGAGGCGTTTTCTGTTTTACCTCGCCCAATATCTCCTTATCACCAAGAGCATCAACCTTGATCTTTGCCTTTTGGCCGACCTCAACCTTGTCGATCGATGTTTCGTCTACCTTGACCTCGACATTGATCGAAGACATATCTGCGATCGTCAAAAGTGCCGTGGTCGAAAGCCCGGCGACTGCAAATGTACCAACCTTTGAAGGGATCTCAGCGATCACACCGTTGATCGGTGCGTATTGCATTGTCTTGTCACGTTGGCTACGCGAACCACGAAGGGTTGCCGATTGTTGATTGACACGCGACTGACTCGAATTTACGTTTAGGTTTGCTGTGTCGACCGCACGGCGTGCATCGCGAACGGCAACGTTCTGTTGTGCTACACGTGCTTGAGCGTCTTTAATACCGAGATTCTGCTGCTGCAGACGAGCCTGAGCATTACGAAGGGCGATCTCTGCAGTATCGACACGATCCTTCGCCGCATCGTAATTCAAACGCGACTCAACACCGGATTCAAAAAGCTGGCCAGTGCGCTGGAATTCACGTTTGGCGACAGCGAGAGCCTTCTGCTCACGGTCAACATCCGTTTGTGCCGCAACTAGCTGCTGGCGGGCCGAATCGACAGCGAGTTGAGCAACATTCAACTGCTGCTGTGCCTGTGCGTAATTATTTTGAGCAGCGAGTACCTGGGATTGAGACACACGAACATCGTCCTGCGCCCCCTGAAACGCAGCAAGCTGTGCATCGGTCGAGGCTTGGAGTTGGTTCGGATCGAGGCGAACGAGCGGCTGGCCCTTGACGACCTGATCGCCCTCTTTCACATAGATCTCTTCGATGCGGCCCTGTACTTCACTCGTTACGTTCTGAAACTGGATCGGCCGCACCTCGCCCGACGATGTCACCGTCGAACGCAATTCCTTCCGCATCTCGACCTTGACCACCGTCACCTCCGGCGTGTCGGTGCGTGTCGCCAAAATGCTGCCTGTAATAATGATCGCCAGGACGACGAGTGCCGCCGCCCCAATAATGATCTTCGCTTTACGGCTCAATGCCATAGTTATCTGTTCCTCTCAAGAATAAAGTCTCTGTTTCCAGAGTATAGCGAAATTTGAACTGCTCGTCGTGTCAAGCAGGTACTACGACATCATTTTTAGCAATGTTTCAAAAAAGTTAGGAGATCTAAGAGTGCATGGAAGCAAACGAATGATCGGATTTCGGGTTTCTGGCGGTTTGACCTACGAACTACTTCGAATTAGCATTTACGAAAAATGCGGTTAGTTGTAGAATAATCCATTGCAGAAGATCGACGAGTGGATCGGTCTGGCCTTCGAGAAGATATGATGAGATGCCCAACATGCCAAACGGCAAATCTTGAATCATCACGCTTTTGCGATGAGTGTGGGACGCGGCTTGTTGCACCGCCGATGGCGGGGCAGCACGTCGAACCCCAGGTCACAGCACCACCGGCCTATGTGCCACCGCAGCCCGCTACCGTCTCTCAGCCAAACCCTGCGGCGCATTCAAATCCTGTTGCGAGACCGGTAAGCGTAACGTCGATCGGCGTTCCCGCCATGGATTTGGAGGTCGAGACACGTGTCTCAATGCAGGGCTTGAACGCAACTTCTGGTGTCGCACACGCAACATTGATGATCGAGCGTGGCGATATTACCGGCACCGAATTTAAGTTGGTCAATGATGAGTCCACGATCGGACGTTGGGACGCGGACAATGGTATTTTTCCCGATGTCGATCTTGACGCCCACGATTCAGATGCAAAGGTCTCGCGACGTCACGCTCGCATTGTCCGCAATAACGGTAGTTATTTCATTGAGGATCTAGGTTCAACCAACGGCACATATGTAAATCGCGGCCGCCGACTCCTGCCCGGCAACCCGCAGGCTCTGAGCGACGGTGACGAGGTCATTGTCGGAAAGACATTTTTACGTTTTCAGATCACACATTAAGCTCTTGTTCTCCGAAGTTGGTATACATTAATGGTTCCGTGTCGAGACTGTGGCCAAGAGGTCGCTGAAAATGCTGAGTTTTGTCCCTACTGCGGTGCTACGCAAGCTGCGCCGATCGAGGTTGCGCCAGAGCAACAGGAACTCGCCCTCGAGAGTGATTCGGAAGGGGACGTGAGCGAGGGACCGATGGTCCAGGATGTTCCTGAACCGATCGAGTCTCCAGAGATCGAGGTGATAGCAACAGGCGGTCAGCCGGATGTTTCGACGGATGATCTCGACGAGGCTCCGGCCGCAATTCCCACGGGAGAACCATTAGAGGCTGCCCCCGATACCGCTCACGTG
The DNA here is from genome assembly GCA_016718135.1 of Acidobacteriota bacterium. GTDB lineage: Bacteria > Acidobacteriota > Blastocatellia > Pyrinomonadales > Pyrinomonadaceae > OLB17. The sequence continues at coordinate 639,533 of JADKEF010000001.1, forward strand.
GTTACGGGGAGACTGCACCCAAACGCTCTTCTCTCAAAACTCTCAGCGAAGGCACCTTACTCTACAACCGCTACCAGATCGCCAAGAAAATTGGCGGTGGCGGAATGGGAGCCGTATATCTCGCATTTGATCAAAACCTGGGCGGCGTCGAACGTGCCGTCAAAGAGATGGTTCAATCGAGCATCGAGGAAGAGCAGCAAACCAAGGCGATCGATGATTTCAAACGTGAATCGACTATTCTTTCGACGCTCGACCACCCCGCGATACCGACTATTTACGATTATTTCTTCGACGACGGAGAGGGTCGGTTTTATCTGGTGATGAAATATATCACGGGCGGGGATCTCGCGGGGAGGCTTCGCTCAGCCCCTGCGGGAAAGATCGAGGAACGCCAGGTGACCGAATGGGCGATCCAAGTGGCGGATGTGCTCGCATATCTTCACGGGCTGCCGGAAACGATCGTTTATCGCGATCTAAAACCTTCAAACATCATGCTTGATGGCAATACGGGCCGCGTCATGTTGATCGATTTTGGCATTGCACGAGCCATTAACCAGGAAGAAAAAGGCGTTACCGCAGTTGGCACGATGGGCTATGCACCGCCGGAGTTGTTTTCGGGACAGGTTGAACCTCGTTCTGATATATATAGCCTCGGTTCGACGATGTTTCATTTGCTGACCGGAGCCGATCCTCAGAATAATCCTCTCCTGATCTTCGATTTTCAAAAGAATCCGCGGCCGCGACAGATCAATTCGCAGCTTTCCGATCAGATGGAACGCATCTTAATGCGCGCAGTCGAATACAACGCGGACCACCGTTTTTCTTCGGCAGAAGAGATGCGACAGACGTTGAATGCTCATCTCGAGAATCTAATGCGTGGCAATGTGACTTATGGAGTCAGCGAAGCTCCGGCCGCAGTTAGTCTCTCTAGCCAGCTTGTTTTCTGCGGTTTTTGCGGCCAGCGGATCGTCGCAAGCGATATGTTCTGCGCGTTTTGCGGAGCAAAACAGCCGATCGCTCAACAGGGTGTTCACGCGGAGATATATCCAAGAACTGCCGCAACCGCAAAACTCATTATTGACGGCACGAGCGAGCTCGACATGCCGGTCTTCACGCTTGAGAAGAATGAGAACCTTCTCGGTAGACGTGATCCTACTGCAAATATTTTTCCGGAAGTCGATCTTTCACGATTTGATCCGCAGACAAAGATCTCCCGCCGCCACGCGCGCATATGGCGCGATGGCGGCGCATTCTTGGTCGAAGATCTTGGCTCGTCGAATGGGACGGTGCTGATCGCCGGGACGAGCGAGACCGTTCGCCTCACGCCGCGAATGCCGCATCCGCTTTCGAGCGGTGACCGTCTGAGGATTGGCGATACGACCCTGCATTTCTTGATGAGCTAGCTTATGGCAACCACCGCTGACAACGTGATCCCGGCAAAAACTGAGGCCGACAAGATCGTCAATTTTTCCCCCGAACGGCTCAAGGCGCCATTTTTCCTGCGTGTTGCGGCGTTCTGCATCGATTATATTATCCTTATAGGATTACCGATCGCGTGGCTCGTCGCAACAAAGTTCTTTGGCGAACCGGGATCGCAGGGAATATCAAATTTCATCTGGGTCATAGGGGCAATACTACTTATCGTCAATCTTTTGCTTTTCCCGCTGCTCAGGGGGCAAACGGTGGGCAAGATGATCACGGGCCTTACTATCGTAAATTCGGATGGCACTGATCTTCGGCTTGGCGGCATTCTTAGACGAAATGTGATTGGCTATCTGATAACCGTCGCTACACTTGGTCTCGGTTTTCTGATCTCAGGTATCAATTCAAGTGGCCGTGCTCTTCACGATTTCCTCGGTGGAACGGTCGTTGTTCGCGGGCGAAAAGTTCAATTATAGATCTATGGCGAATCTTACTGTAAGGCATCCAAACGGAAATACCGATACCTTTCCAGTATCGCGGCTTAGGACGACCATTGGCCGTTCGGCCCGCAGCGATGTCTGTATACCCGATGCTTTTGCCTCCCGTCTTCACGCGGAGATCCGGCAGGAAGGGGACAATTTTTGGCTCGTCGACCTTGGTTCTGCAAATGGTACCCGTCTGAACGGTTCACCTGTGTCAGGGACTCTACCGCTCTATACCGGCGGCGAGGTGCAGATCGGTGAGACTCGAATTATCTTTGACAGCGGTGTGCAGCCTCCCCGAAGCTTCAGCTCGACGCTGATCGCTGACAACACCGACGCTCTCGATCCGTCAAATACGATCTCACTGACCGCGCGTCGTCATCCGACGACCGAAATGCTCGACTCATCAATGATGAAGAGCCGCACGGATCTGCTCAGCCTAATCTCAAAGGTAGGCGTCGCTCTACTTTCGTCCAGCGGTCTTGACGACACTCTCAATCAGGTTGCGGCTCTCGTATTCGAAGCAGTCCCTGCCGAACGCGTTGTTATCATGCTACGCGAAGAGACGACGGGCAGTGACATGCAGATCAAGGTTGCTCGCGTTCGCGGAAGTGAGGAAACGGTCGATGAGGTCCGCATCAGCCGTGCGATCATGACCGAGGTCATCGAGAACGGCAAATCCGTCCTTACTTCTGACGCACAACAGGATCCGAGATTCGCGAGTCAAACGATAGTGTTGCAGGGAATTCGTTCCGTTCTCGCAGTACCTTTGAGCGTCGATGAACGCCACGTTTTTGGTATTATTTATGCCGATTCGCCAACCAATCAGGCGAGCTTCAACCCGGAACATCTCGATATCCTGACCACACTCGCGTCAGTAGCATCGATCCGCGTTGAAAACGCCACGCTCCTTGACGAAAGATTGCAACGCGAGCGTATGGAGAGGGAACTGGAACTGGCAACTGAGATCCAACAGCGTTTCCAGCCGTCAGGCCCGCCGACGGTCGAAGGGTATGAATTCCAGGGAATTTCGTTCTCATGTTACGAGATCGGAGGCGATTATTACGACTTTATACCAAGGCATAACGGCACGATGCTCGTTGCTCTTGGCGATGTTTCTGGTAAAGGAACGTCCGCATCTCTCCTAATGTCTAGCCTTCACGCGGCTATTCACGGCCAGGTTGCCGCCAAAACACCGCTTGCCGAGCTCGTTACTTCGGTTAACGTATATCTGGCCGAAAATACACCCGCTAACCGATTTATTACGCTATTTGTCGCAGAGCTCGATCCGGCGACCGGAAAACTTACTTACATCAACGCCGGGCACAATCCACCGCTGATTGCCCGTGCTGACGGTTCCATAGAGTTGGTTGAATCCGGCGGCTTGCCGTTGGGGCTTATGGATTTTGCTGAGTATGAATCCGGTGAAGCTCAACTGGGTCATGGCGATGTTCTCGTTGTGTATTCCGACGGTGTTTCAGAGGCGAACAATCTCGCTGAGGACGAATTCGGGATGGAGCGACTAAAGCAAGTCGTAAGCAGCAATGTCGGCCGTTCGGCATCGGGTATTCGTGATAAGGTCGAATCGGCCCTCTCAGATTTCACCGGAACCGCTGCTCCGAATGACGATATCACCCTTGTTATCGTTAAAAAGCTATAGTTAAAACTTGTTGACCATCTGCGGCCTAATCGTCTAAAATTAGGTTGGCGCTTCTTACCGCCTCCCCGCAGATGCCCACCACTAATAAGAGAGTCAGTCTCATTATCTTCGTCGTTGCCACGCTCCTGCTCGTCGGGCTGGTACCACTTGTCATGACGGGCTGGCTGCTTTCAGAGAAAAGCGGCCGCGAACTGCGCTCGGCGGAAAATCGCTATCAGATCCAATTGGTGCAGGAGAAGGCCCGCCAGATCGAGATGTTCGGACGTCGTTGGACGTCGATCGTATCAGGTCTCTCGACCGCTCTAGAGCTCGCGAATGACCCTGCGGTGATCTCATCTGCACAAACTGAGATAAAGCTCGGCTCGATCCTCCGAGAACAGCCTGAGCTCGTCGCACTCTACGTAAAGCCCGCAAATTCCGATTCGCTTTCCGTTTTTCGCTCAGAGTCGATGACAAGGGAGCAGGTCGAAGCGATCGCCGTCGAGATGGGAGCCTATCAAGGAAGAACAAAGATCCGGGCTGGCGAACCGAAACAAGTCGGTGCGAATGGGCACTCTGTGATGCCGTTTGCGTCCACCGTAACGCTCAATGGCGAAAGGGCTGCCGATATAGTCGCAATAGCGTCTTTGCAGCAGATCTCGCAGGGCGTCGTCGGGATGAACGCCGCGAACGAGGCTGACCTGTGGAAAGCTGGTTTGCCAATGGTTTTCGTCGTCGATGGAGCCGGACGTGCCATCTTTCACCCGGACGCCGCCGTTGTCCGAGCACGCAAGCCGATGGCTGATCTCAAGATCGTTGACGAATGGCTGGAGTCCGGATTGCAGGTTCAATCTGCTCTTGTTCCATTTACCGGAACGTACAACGAAGTAAGCCATGAGATGATCGGTGCATATTCCACGGCGGTGATCGCGGACGGATTCAACGTCGGCGTCATCGCGATGCAGGATGAGACTCGGGCACTTGCATCGGTCGGCGAGATGCGGAATCAGACATGGCTTATTAGCATGGCTTTCGCTCTCTTTGCCTTGATCGCTGGGCTTGTATTGTCGCGGTATCTGACGTCGCCCATTATGCGCCTCGTAGATGCGGCAAAGCAGATCGCCGACGGCGACTACTCCGGCCGGGTCGACACGCAGAACATCACCGAGGTCGGCACTCTCGCTGAGACCTTCAATTTCATGAGCGGCAAGATCGAGGACCAGATCGCCAATCTCGCAAAAGCGGCTCAGGAGAACCGCGAACTCTTCGTCGGCACCGTCAAGGCACTCGCCGCGGCTATCGACGGCAAAGACAAATACACCCGCGGCCACAGCGAACGAGTCGCTCGCATTTCCGTCGCGATCGGCCGCCGGATGAATCTCCCTGCCGACGAACTCGAAACGCTCCGGATCTCCGCGCTACTACATGACATCGGTAAGATCGCGGTGGATGACAGCATACTTAAGAAGCCATCTGCACTGACGGACGCAGAGTTTGAGATCATGAAGACCCACCCGATGCGTGGCTACAAGATCATGTCGCAAATTCCTGCGATGGAACCATACCTTCCCGGTATGTACATGCACCATGAAATGGTGAATGGCCAAGGTTACCCACAAGGCCTGACGGACAAAGAGATCCCTTTGCAGGCAAAGATCGTGTCGGTGGCTGACACCTTCGACGCGATGACGATCGACCGACCGTATTCGAAGGGAATGGAATTGCAGCCGGCGCTCGAACGCCTTCGTAGCTTTGTTGGCACGCGGTATCAATCCGATGTGGTCGAGGCTCTCATTGTCGCGTGCAACGCCGGCGAGGTCGCAAACGGTATCGTCCGTCAATTGGCGACAAAGCGTGCTGCCACGGTAGTTGACGAACCCCAAGCTCCTACTGCCACATTGGTCGAGGAAGAAGAGGAGATCCTCGAGTTGATGGTCGCTTAGGTCAGGAGAGCGTGATGGAGAACTTAGAGTCAAGTACCGAAGTTTGGCAGGTCGAGGCCGGCGGGAGCATTTACGACACAAGCTTCGACGAAATGAAAACGTGGATCGCCGAAGGTTCGCTTCTGCGAATTGACCGCGTGCGCAAAGGCAATCTCCGCTGGATCGAGGCCGGCAAGGTCCCTACGCTGCTCGAGTTCTTCAACGCAAAGGACGCCGCGGAACCCATAGCACCGACGATCACAACAAGTTCAACCGAGATACTTGGAGTTTCCGAGACGACGAACACATTCGTAAACTCCCCAGAACCCATCACGCCTCAACGCGACGACATCTGCAGTCTTCATGCCGAAGCACCAGCGGCGTTCCAGTGCCAGACTTGCTCCAACTTTTTCTGCAAGGCGTGTCCAAGTTCATACGGCAGTAATGTGAAGATATGCCCGTTCTGCGGGGCGATGTGCGAGCAGATCCAGAAGGTCGCCCAAGTGCGGGCCGAGAGTCAACGACGTTCGACCGCCGTGACCGAAGGCTTTGGCTTCGGCGATCTCACGCGGGCGTTGATGCATCCATTTCGATTCAAGGTCAGCTTGCTCTTTGGTGCATTGATGTTCGCGTTGTTTTCGATCGGGCAGAGTGCGGCGGGATTTGGCGGCATCTTTATGATGGCGTCGGCGTTGTTCTGTTTTATGTTCGCGAATATGCTCACGTTCGGTATTCTCGGCAACGTCGCGGACAATTTCTCGCAAGGGAAGCTCGACGAGAATTTCATGCCGTCGTTCGACGATTTCAACATCTGGGACGACGTCGTGCATCCGTTCTTCCTTAGCATCGGAGTGTACATCTCGTCCTTCGGACCGTTGATCGCGGTTCTTCTTATTGCGTTCTTTGTAGTCGTCGGCAGCGTGCAGGACGAATTGAGCGCCGCGCAAACGCAAGCAGCAAGAACGGTCAGCCGCGACCTACCGCTTGCCGCGAACGCGGCGGCCCAGAGCGAGCGTGTCAAAGAGATCATCGCCAAAGACGCCAACCAAATGCAGCGCCGCGTCGAGGCTGTTGAATCCGGCGAGATCCCGGAAGAGAGCCTGTCAGAGCGCTCCGCCGTTGCCGACGCAAACGCATTCAATCGAGACACCGAAGCGATGGTTGCCGAGGCTAATGACCTGATCAACCAGCATCGCAAGGCCCAGCTTGAATCCACCATTGGGCCATCGCCCGAGACCAAAGCGAAAGAGCAGGCCGCGATGTTCCAGCAGCTCCTCAACAAGGGAATACTGCTACTGATCCTGCTTACTGCCGCCCTCCTATGGGGACTGTTCTATTTCCCGGCTGCGTGCACGGTCGCGGGCTACACGCGTTCGTTCGCGGCGACGGTCAATCCGCTCGTCGGCCTCGACACCATCAAACGCCTCGGCTCCGACTACGTCAAGCTGCTCGTAATGGCGTTCGTCCTCGTCGTGCTCTCGATCGTGGTCCACGCGGTCCTGAGCAACATCTTCACCGGCTTCGACCTCCCCGCCGTCGGGAACATCCCCGGTGCCTTCATCGGCTACTTCTTCACCTTCTACTTCTCCGTAGTCTTCTCCTGCCTCATCGGCTACATGCTCTTCAAAGCTGCCGATCGGTTGGAATTGTATTCGCGGTGACCCGGAACTGTGCCCTTAGCGGCTTGGATCTGTCCGGGTTGGCTAGGATCTGTTAGGGATATGGTCACGTCGGCGGATCAGAGCGACAAATGTGTCGCTCGTCAACGTCCAGAAATTTTCAAAGATCAATGTCGGTTTCGCCCGTGTCGGTTCTACGTCCCAGGATCTTCTTGCGGCTTCTTTACGTCCTTTGCAGTCTTCGCGTTAAAAGGCGCTTTTCTCACGCAAAGTTCGCAAAGGGAGTCGCGAAGAAGAACGTCCCGGAAAATGTCAGTGATCCGCGAGAGGGAGAACCACCTGCGTGAGCGGGTGGTTTCAACATGGCGCTCATGGTGGTAGAGGTTTCTGCCGAGCGTTCATTGCTGGTGATCAGGAGCAACTGTCCGTCGCGTAGGACCACCCGCTTACGCAGGTGGTTCTCCCTTGGGAACGCAGTCGCGTAAAACGGAATCTGGCAGGCTGCGGCGAGATCCAGATGTCCTTCGATCTCGGCTTCGGTCAGCAACCTGACGTTCGCGAACAACTGCGAATGCCCCGTCGTCACGGGAGCTTCGCCGAGCGTCGTATAACCATGTCCCGGGCCGAAGCGGCTTTCGATCAACACGCCGAGGACGTGTTCGACGAACTCGAGTTTCTCGTCGGGCGTTGTCTTCGGGATGCCAAAATTTACGGGTCTCGTGTGTGGGCAGCAAGTGGTAGAACTTCTCATACATCGCGAACATAACACCAAAATCGACCGGCGTATATCGTATATACCAATCCGCCGCTAATGCCGATAATGTAGTATTTCGCCGATAACGTAGTATTCCGCCGCTAATGCCGATAAGTTTGCCCGCGAACGACGCGAAAGAAGCAAAACGAGACAGAATGCTCGCACGTTTCCGAAGAGGCGGCTTGAGCCGTCTTCCTGCGTTTTCGCGGCAAATAGCCACGCCGTTCACGGCGTGGTTTGATGGGTGAATCGAATTCGAGGGCGTTTTAACGTCCTTTGTGCCTGGGGCTGAAGCCAGTTTACGGCAAGGACGTTAAAACGCCCTACGAAGCACCCGTGCGGCCTACCACGCCGTAAACGACGTGGCTATACAGGAGAAGCCGCCTGAAGGCGGCTAGTGAATCTTATCTTTGTTCCCGTTGAAAATGTTGCGGAATACGCCGAGTAGATTTGATGAGGTGACGCTGGCGTTCGCGGGGACGGCGGTCGAGCAGGCGCGGTGCTTAGACTGTTTATTTCTCGGGGAGCAAATCTGAATAGCTATAAAAGAAAGGGCGGTCTCGGTAATAGTGAACGTCCCCATAATATGTAAAGTCCCGTTCCACGCCTGTAGGGTCAACAATCTTTCCACTGTTGATCTTTACAATGTCCTCATACGAGTATCCCTGCGGCAAATCGAAAAACTCGAAGTTGAATCTCGTCCCGAAGCCAAAAACTTTGCCGTCTCGCATCTTTGCCGTAAACGCTGTCCAGCCCATCGTTGTTTCGCCACGGATTTCGCGCAGGGTTTCTTCGGGCCATGCATAAGGTGAAAGCTCAACTTTCGAAATATTGTAGATCGGGACCGTGGAATTCTTGGCGACGAAGGATTCGACGACACCTCGATGCTCATACGCGTTCTTCGCGGTCTCGGCAAATCGTCGGCTCGCTAAAGAAATGATCTCGTTTGGATTGCCAAACATGACACATGGTAAGTACGTGCCGTCAGTGAGATAAGCAGAGGCGCGATAAAACGTTCCGTAGGAAACCGTCTTCATCGGTGTTACGTTTTCCTTCAAAAAGTTGACAATCTCGCTTTCGTGCTTACTCATGATTACCGAATTGAAATCTTCGCTACACACTATTCTACGCGAAATACGTTCCTACGACGCAACGTTCCGACGCCGATTTTCTAACTCGCGCAATATTCTTTATACTCTGTAGTTTGCGGTGCGGGCCGCTGACGAGAAGTATTATGGCGTTTTGGCGTAGGAAGAAGGAAGATTCGTTTTCGACCTCGGTTTTGGGGCTGGATAAGTCGATCGAGGAGCTGAAGGCTCAGGAAGAGGCGGTCGAGAAGGAGATCGGTGTACGGTTTGCGCGGGCGATAGAGAAGACGCGGCATTCGATCGACAACCGGCTCGACAGCATCTTTGAGAGCCGCAAGCAGATCGACGAGGCGTTTCTCGACGAACTCGAGGAAATGCTCATCTCGACCGACATCGGCGTCGCGACGACCTTGCAGATACTCGACAGCGTCCGGCGTGGCGTTTCGCGGGCCGAGATCAGCGACCTGGCGGCTCTCAAGGCGGCGATGAAAAAGGAACTGCTCGGCATCCTGAAGCATTCCACCGAACGCGGAGTCGCCGACGAACGCACCATTGACGAATCGATCAAGCCGTACGTGCTGATGGTCGTCGGCGTAAACGGCGTGGGCAAGACCACGACCATCGGCAAACTCGCCCAGCGGATCAAGAACGAAGGCAACGACGTCCTCATCTGCGCCGCCGACACCTTCCGAGCCGCCGCCAGCGACCAGCTTGAGATCTGGGCCGACCGTGCCGGCGTGCAGATCGTTCAGCAGAAGCAGGGAACTGACCCGGCCGCGGTGCTGTTCGACGCCCTGGCAGCGGCGAAGGCGAGGAGCAGCGATGTTTTGATCGTTGACACGGCGGGAAGGCTGCACAACAAAGCGAATCTGATGGCCGAGCTTGAGAAGATGAAACGCATCGCCGCCCGCGAGGTCCAGGACGCTCCGCACGAGACTTTGCTAGTGATCGACGCCGTCACCGGCCAGAACGGCCTCGAACAGGCACGCCAATTCCTAAAGACCGCCGAAGTCACCGGCATCGTCCTCACCAAACTAGACGGCACCGCCAAAGGCGGCATCGCCGTCGCCATCGCCAAGGAACTAAACCTCCCGATCCGCTACGTCGGCATCGGCGAACAGGTGGACGACCTGATGGTGTTTGACGCGGAGAACTATGTGAACGGGTTGTTTAACTAGAATTACGAATTAGGAATTGCGAATTACGAATTGAGGATCACCTTGGATCAGATCTTAGACATTGATAACGGACACACTCGGCGTGCTTTGGAAGTCGCGGCGATGGGTACAGGTTTGGTTACTCCGAATCCGCTTGTCGGCTGCGTCATCGTGTCGGCAGACGGGGAGATTGTCGGTGAGGGAACTTACATCTACGATAATGTGATCCACGCCGAGGCAGTTGCTCTCGAACAGGCAGGTGAAAAAGCTAGAGGCGGGACCGCCTACGTTTCGCTCGAGCCACACGACCACGAAGGCAGAACTCCACCGTGTACCGAGGCCCTGATAGACGCCGGAATAAAGCGAGTCGTTTGCCCGATCGAAGATCCAAATCCGCTTGTTTCGGGCCGTGGCTTTCAGCGGCTCAGGGACGCGGGTGTAGAAGTCGTCACCGGTATTCTCGCTGCCGAGGCGTCGCGACAGAACGAGAAGTTCATCTGCTGGCATCAGAAGCAGCGGCCGTTTGTTCATCTGAAACTCGCGATGTCGCTCGACGGGCGCATTTCTCTGGGAAGTAGCGTTTCGACCGCACTTTCCGGCCCCGAAGCTCTGGCCCGTGTCCACGAACTCCGCCACGAACACGACGCGATCCTTATCGGCGGCAACACAGCATTCGTCGACAATCCGAGCCTTACCGACCGCAGCGGCAAGCCGCGACGGCGGCCCCTGGTCCGAGTCGTGCTTGATAATCAACTGCGGCTGACCGAGGTTTCGCATTTGGTCTCAACATCCGGCGAAACTCCGACGATCATCTTCACGAACAGCTCGGACGCGGGCAAACTCTCCGTCCTGCGTGCCCTCGGTGCCGAAGTTGTCGTATCCCCAATGGGCGGCCGTGACCTGAACGGCGTATTGGCTGAGTTGAAACAACGTGATATCCAGAGCGTCCTCGTCGAAGGCGGAAGCGAGATCGCCGGCTCCTTTTGCGATGCAGGGCTCGTCGACAAACTGACGTTCATAGTTGCTCCGCTCGTAATCGGCGGGCGTTCCGCCCCGGATGCCATCGGCGGAGCAGGTGCAGACCGACTAGCTGACGCAATGAAACTCAGCGACATCACCGTCGAACGCCTCGGTAACGATATCGAGATCACCGGCTATCCCGCGTGAACACCTTATGCGAGCAAAGAAATCGCTTGGCCAGAATTTTCTTAGGGACGAGGCTGTTTCCGAACGCATCGTCGCCGCTCTCGACATTGGGACGGACGATACTGTCATTGAGATCGGCCCAGGGCAAGGTGCTCTAACGACATTCCTCGTAGAAAGAGCCAAACGCGTGATCGCTATCGAATTTGACCGCGACCTTATCTCGCCTTTACGGGTTCAGTTCCACACGAATCCGAATTTGGAGCTATTGAACGCCGACGCTTTGTCGGTTGATTTTCGCGAGCTCGCTCCGGATGGCACCAAACTAAAACTCGTCGCAAACCTGCCCTACAACATCTCCACGCCGATCCTTCAGCGGCTCATTGAACACCGGCTGTGCTTTAGCGAGATCGTGCTGATGTTTCAAAGGGAAGTGGTGGAGCGGATCACCGCGAGGCCAGCCACAAAAGAGCGTGGCTTTCTAAGCGTCTTGGTCGAGGATGCCTTTGAGACCGAAACGCTTTTTGATGTGCCGCCAACCGCGTTCTGGCCGGTGCCGAAGGTGTGGAGTTCCGTGATCCGGCTCAGGCCAAAGGAAGAGGTTTTTCCGGACGCTGCGGCCTTTCGCAAACTGCTAAGTGCCGCATTCGCTCAGAAGCGGAAGACGATCTTGAATAATCTTCGTGGATTTTCACCGGACATTGAACCAGCCCTTTCTAGTGCGGTAATCGACTCAAGACGACGCGCCGAGACGCTTACTCTCGACGAGTGGCACAGACTTGCAGGTCTTATCTGTGCCACTTTCGATCGAGATACTCACTAGCTCGCCCGATCACTGTGCAACAAAATTGACGTCAGTAAGATCGTTTGCGACAAAAAGATTGATCGACGTAAATGTGAATGTACGGGACGTTATACCCAGCGAGTAATTCGATCCGGGCTCAACGTTATCGAACGAGTAGAAGCCAAATGAACTTGTCGTAGCCCGTCTTCTTCCTCCGAATTGCGCCCCGAGCGAAATATTGACATTCGGTATCCCGCGACCTTCCTGATCGACTACTCGGCCCGAAATTGTCACGTTAGCCGACGACGTAGCTTCGCCGAAAATGGAGAACCGAGCGGCCGGCGAAACCGAGAATCCGTTCACCGCACCAGGATCAACAACATACCATCGAGCGAAGAAAGTACGCCCGATCACTGCCGCGGTCGAAGGGAGCGGCAAACTGAGCGATGCCCAACCATTGCCATTACCAGTGTTGTTGGTATTCACTGGGAATTTGCCAATCGAGCCCGTAATTGGGATCGAGGTGCCGACGCCAGGATCTACCGCGTCAATAACAAGAAATCCTTGACTGGCGCCGACGGCACTTGAAACCGAGACCGTGAAGTTTGGATTGCCCGCTACGGGGGGCGAGATCGCGTGGATCGTCGGTACAATGCCGCCGCTACCGGCCCGACCGCTGCCAATGACCTGAGGCACTCGATTTGATTCCGTATAAAGTTGTGGGCGTTCAAAAACGGAGCTCTCCGCCTGCACACGCGGGTCGGTCAAGACATTTCGCAGAAAAGCTACCAGATCGGCCTGGGTGCCGGGATTCATACCGAGCGGCCTAATGGCGGTATTCTTGTTGGGCGCGTTGAAGTCGCCGCCGCGGTTGTAAAAAGCCACCACCTGCTCGAGCGTTGTGAATTGGCCGTTGTGAAAATAAGAGGTTCTCAGGCCAACGTTGCGAAGACTCGGCGTTTTGAACTCCCCGCGATTTCCGGGATCGCCAGTAACAACAAAATGCCCTAGGTCGTCATTCTGGGGACGAACACCGATATAGTGAAATGCGTTGTCCGAGAGTTGTGGCCCGCTGTGACAGAGGTTGCAGCTGTTCGCATTGAAGGCATTCCGGCCCCGCTGCTCCTGAGCCGTGAGTGTGGCAATTCCGGCGTTGACCAGATCTATCTTGGCCTGATCGCTAAACTGGGTTCTCTGATAGCTGGCGATGGCCATTGCGATCCGAGCCGGAGTAACCTCGCCCGAACCGAATGCCTCTAGGAAAAGGTCGGGATAGCTGCGCCCGCCTATCCAGGTGTTAAGCGACGGCGGAACATTGGCCGAGAGTGCGAGCGGCTTAGCAGCTGCGATGTCGGCAGCAACGCCGGGCCAATCGCGGCCCGAATGTGCCATTTCGGACGTCGATGTCGGCGGTCCGATAGCCTGGCTTTCCAGCGCGGCTCCATTATTGAGGAGAACGACATTTGTCACCGGATCCCGAAAGGTTGCACTCGCACGTCCATCCCAGAACAAGGTCGGCGAGTACACCGCATTCACAAAAGAGGTCGTTTTTCGATTTGTTACCTGAGCTCCGAGACCATACGGAGCCGTAAGGGAATAGGTTCGATCAAGGTTGGTAAATGGAACACCTAGCGAGCCGCGCACATCGTCCGGTGTCCCGATCAGGCCGTCAATGCCCGGATTGAAGGTAGCATTCGCGACCGTCGATCGCGGATCTGCTCCACCGCTACTAGCGTGGTGGCAAGTGCCACACGCTACGGTTTTTGTAGACGATAACTGTTCGTCCCAAAAGAGAACCTTTCCGAGCTCTGCCTTTGCTGCAGTCAGAGGATTTCCCGGCGGTGCCGGCGGCGGCGGACCAAGCGGTGGGACTGGTCCTTGTTGGTTAGTATTTGTCCGTGTTCCCGTATCAGCGACGCTGAGCTCACTTACTGTCGATTCGTTCTCGGCCCGAACCCAATAGAAGAAAGGCTGACCGGGATTAACGTTATTGTCGAAGAAAAAATTAACGGGTGAAGCCCCCACATCTGCCGCAGTCGCTGGATCATTAACTGAATTACGGAAGATCCGGTAATTTGTCGCCCCGCTTATCGCATCCCAGTAGATACCAATTTTAGTGTGATAAACGCTGTCAGTCGCGGAAACTCTGGTCGGAGCCGAAAGCGCATCGCCAACCTGTCCAGTCACTGCCCCAGAGTTTAAGAGAAATAATCCCCCGACAGCAAATACGAACACAAAAATAACCGCTAGCTTAATATTACGCATAAGTCCACTCACCTATTATTCAAGTATATTCTAACCGAAAAGATGGCCGAAACGCTTCCTGACATGGTTTCTGCATCTGAATAATCTCGATTTCAAACTGCTCTGCGAGATACCGATCGCTTTTGCGACCTCGTCGATGGTGTAATCCTCACAGTAGACCATGGCCATTGCGATCCTGTCTCCCGGATCGAGCCCGGCCAGGACTTTCTCCGCTAACTGCTTCGCCTGAAGCGAAGACTCGGCGGTCACCCGATCTCCGTTCGCGACGTTCGATATAAAATCATTCTCCTCATCACTCATCTCAGAAAAGAGGCTCTCGCCCTTTCGCTGCCGGCGACGAAATTCGTCGTAGCAGACATTTACCGCGATGCGTGTCAACCAGGCGGCGAAGGACCGATCTTCGCCGCCGCGATAACGCTTCAGCGAGAAGTAAGCTTTCGTAAAGCTCTGCTGAACAAACTCCTCGATCTCAGACCGCTCTCGAAAGAACCGTCCTACCGTTCGAGTTAGAGGCAGCTTGTATCTATCAAATATCTCCGCGAATGCCGATTCGTCACCGCCGAGCACGGCCTCGACGAGTTTGTCATCGGAGAAAGCTACGTCCTCCGAAAGATCTATCGCCGGAATTTGTACTGTCGTCTGCAACCTTATTTTCAGGACCTCGTCGAGCATTGTGAACAATTTTCGATCTCAAAACAAACACTACTCGCCCGGTTTCCTTATACCGGGAGCTTCGATCCTGAACCCGGCCGGAACTGCAAAAACCTGGGGATCCGGCTCAGCACGTTTTATATTCACCAACCTAAAAATATGCTCCCCTGCAACCGGGTCAAGATGCCGGGACATCACGAGAATCTGCAGTTCTTTAGAGAACCATTTTTCGTGAACGACCTGCATCGGCTTATCATTACCAAGGTGGCCTGCCGGTATCTCGATAGTTTCACGAGTACCTTCAGCGGTCACGCCCTCAATGGTCTTGGTGCCAAGGTTTTCGATCCGTGCATTTTCAGGCGTTCGCGGTTCGAGCGGCGGGCCGGCATTTGGCAAAAATGTTTTGCGGGCTATCTTATTGTTCAAATCAAGAAATATCTGCGTCCTCGCTGTAAAATCGTTTATGAACACGAGCATTTGCGGTTTGTTGTCAGAGCCAACGATGTTTACGCCTCCGACCATTTCGAGCGGCTGTTCTCGTCGCGTCCGCCCTTCACCATCGCGATAGATCGCACCGCCGCGGCGTTTTGTAACAGTGGTGCCGTCGTACAAGCGTTTGGTGTCCTCGATCACGGTCTCAGCCGAGAACGGCTGCCCCTTAACCAGTTTGTCACCAAAACGGAGTTCTGCTCCGACAAATTTTGCGTTTGGCTGATTTGGCCCCGGTGGACGCGGGCCACCATCGCCCAGTCGGTGGGGCATTTGCCTTGATTCATCTCGGATCAGCGTTCCATCGCCGTTTCGATCCATCTCTGCGAATACTTCGCGGGCGATCCGCTCGAACTCTGACCGCGAAACTGATTTTTCAATTCCCTGAACGCGATCTACGAAGAAGAATGGCGGCAAAATTCTTTTGTTGCCCAGTGGGCGTTCTCCGCCATTTGGTGGGCCCATGGGCCTTACGATCTCGCCCGGCTCGATCAAGCCGTTACTGTTGCGGTCGAGTTCGGTGAAGGTTCTCTGCAATGCACCGTTAAACTCCTCAACCTCCAGGTTACCGTTATTATTCGTATCGTGCGGCAAAACCCAACCGCCGTCTTGGCGATTTTCTCGGCCTTCGGGTCCGATACCAATTGGGCCACGGCCATCGCGAGGCGGAGGTCCGCCTCCTGGTCGCGGCTGCCCGCCCGGTCGTTGACCGAGAGTACTTCCTGTTGCCAAAACAAATACTAGAAAAATGAAAAATGATCTCGTTCTCATAAGTACCCCGTAATATCTACTGGCGAATAAATCTAATTGCGTGCGTCTGTCCGTCGTCGCCGACCACGATCTCTGCATCGACCAAGCTCAAAGGCTTATCTACCGAATCGACGAGCCCGAGATTGACCATCATCGAGCTCGGCACTCTGACACGAACTAAATGCCCGCTGTCAGGGTTTGCCGAATAGGAAAGAGCGATAAAATCGGATCTGATCTCATCACCGGAAAGCCTCGGCAGATCTTTTGACTTTCCGACACGGGCAATTTTCTGCTTTCCAACAAGGCGAGTCGATCGCCTTGCCTCGGTTCGGCTTATGGTTGCCTCCGTCTTAATAGCGGCCGCGATCTCATTCACCGGTTCTTCGCTTGGCAGGATCTCTACGACAGCATTCTCGATCTTCCTTTCTGCGACGCTCGGCTCCGCAAGCTTTTCACCAACTGTAAGAACGCCTGCGACGTAAACCACCAAAAGAGCTAAACCGGCAAACGAAGGCACACCAACAGCAAGCCATCGGAAAACTACATTCGACGGCGGCCACGGTGATCTAGCCGTTTCGCTTTGAGCCGAAATGTTTCGTTGGATCGCCCACCACAACTGCGGCGAGTCAGCAATATCTCGAACCGTTGCTTCATCTGCCGATGACGCACCGGCCATCATCGCGATCAGCTCGTCTAATTTGTCTTCAGAAAGGTTTTTCATAGCATCACCCGTTTTGCCTTTGAGGAAAAGACGCGCGAAAAAGCGGCACGGTTTCAAAAACTTTTCCACCGTGCCGCAAACCTTTGAACCAGCCACCACATTATGGCTTGTGTTCAAGCTCAGTTGATCGCGGAAACGCTAGCGATAGCAGTACGGACGCAAGGATCGTTAGCGAGATGAAGCCAAGTGAATACGAGATAGGGAACTTTCCGCCGAACGCGTCATTCAGCCAAACCATCTTCAAGCCGACGAAGACCAAGACTATCGCCAAACCATATTTCAGCAGATAGAACTTTTCGATCACACCCGCGAGCATAAAGTACATCGATCTTAGGCCGAGGATGGCGAAAATATTTGACGTAAATACAATGAACGGTTCCTTGGTTATCGCGAAGATCGCCGGAACGCTGTCGACTGCAAAAATGATATCTGTAGCCTCCAGAAAAAGCAGTGCGATAAATAACGGCGTCGCGTGCCATTTGCCGTCGATTCGTGAGAAGAAATTCTTGCCGTCGATCGTGGGCGATACGGGCATGAACTTTCGAAATATTCGAATAAGCAAATTCTTCTCCGGTTCGATCTCTTCGTTCGATGCGAAGAACATCTTGATACCGGTCAGGATGAGGAAGGCACCGAAGAGATAGATCACCCAGTGGAACTGCATCAACGCGGATCCGAGGCCGATGAAGATCGCCCTGAAAACAAGAGCTCCTAGTATCCCGTAGAACAGGACACGATGCTGATACTTCGTCGGTATAGCGAAGTATGCGAATACCATTACGAAGATAAAGATGTTATCAACCGAAAGAGATTTCTCGACAATGTAGCCGGTCAAGAATTCCATCGAGACCGTCCACGCGGCTACGTCGGGAACGAAATTCGGGATCGTAAGCAGGCGTTCGTCCTGTGGGAACTTCCAGAGGGCGTATCTATAAAGGCCGAAGTTAAAGAGCAACGCCATCGAGACCCAGACCACACTCCAGATGCTCGCTTCCTTAAAGGAGACATCGTGTGCTTTTCGATGGAAGACGCCCAGGTCCAGGGCGAGCATTGCGAGGACAAACGCCATGAAGCCGGCGTAAAAGTGCCAATATTCTGCAAAAGGAAAATAGCTCATAATTTTGATTCTCTTTCTGTATCCAGCCGCGATTGCGGCTGCTCATCATATCGATGAACGAGGTTGGGCAGACTACTTCTATGCGAACCTCCCATTTAGAATCTTCGCGATTTCCTTTACGGTATGTATTTCTTCATCACAGATACGAAAGCCTTCGTCCTTCGAATAGGTTCCCGATGCATCTGCAACGAGGGTGCATCGGGAAATTATTTCGTATTTCGTGGTTTGGAGTGTGTCATTTTCGCGGTCGGCGAGCTGGAAACCGAGCTTTTCGAGCGAATGCTGAAAGAACGCGTCATCGGGTTGCAGATCAAGCCATTCCGCAAGTTTTGCGATATTCTCAGGGGTCCTCTCGATCCCAAAATGCGAGATGGAATCGAATATCATCTGCCGCTCGCGCTTTGAAACTCTGCCGTCCGCCCACGCTACTTTAACGAGAGGGATCAACTGCATTAGTCGCTCGTCCACCTCTCTCAGTTCAGCGAGTTCCGGGTGTTCGGCGGCGTCAACGGCCTCGTTCATTATGTCGGCCAGACGATCCTGAGTTATGTGCAGCAGTTCCGCTTCGTCCTGGCCAAGCTGGAAGTCGATCAAGTGCCCGAAAGAATGTTTCTGGCCAAGTTCGCCGACAAATTTGACTTGCTGATAAAGGAGCGAAGTGAAAACAGTCAGCTCATCCGGCGGCAGAGCGTAGGAGACCCGCGAGATGGTTTGCCATCCGTCATCGATCTCGCCGGTGGACGGTCGCGATGTCAGCAAAGTCACCAGCCTCTTGCTTGCGGCCTCGTCCGTAAGTATGCCGTAGATCTCGCCAGCCCGCATTATCGCGTCCTGTTCGTGAACGCCGATCTTGCCATCAGACCAGGCAATGGCCAAGAGTGGCGTCAATAATCCAAGCAATGTGAGTGGCCTTTGATCGAGGGGAAAGTCAAATAGTTCGGCGATCCGCAATGAATGAAGTTCATAGTCTTTTCGCTCTGCCTGCCGTTCGTGATATCGGTCGATAAGAGATCTTGTATAACTGTCCATAAGTTTCCTCCGTTTTGATCCAGGCCGAAACGGAAAAAGACCCGTTGCGGCAACAACTACCACAACAGGTCTTGAAACTTTGCTCTCGCGCCGGATCGGGCACCGGCCTGATCGTAATGACGACTGCGAGAAACCCGATTTTCTCTTCGGGCCTTCTACTCCCCTATTGAACTGAAGAGAGAATAGCCGATACATTACTAAACTGTCAAGTTTCGGCTGAGAGGTAGCAACTGATATACTCGCCCTTGGAAGTTGAACAAATGAATAAAGTCGAAATAGTCCCGCTGGGTGGCATCGGTGAATTTGGGATGAACTGCATGGGCATCCGTTATGGCGACGAGATGATCGTCGTTGACGCGGGCATGGGTTTTCCGGAGGAGACGCCGTTTGGAGTCGATATTTCGATCCCGAATTTCGATTTTCTCGAAGAATATCGTGACGACCTGACCGCGATAATCCTCACACACGGCCACGAAGACCACATCGGTGCTCTCGCGTACATCTTAAAGAAGTTCAATCTCCCGGTTTACTCATCCCGCTTTACCTTAGCTCTGACGGAAAAGCGCCTCAGTGAATTCGATATGCTCGATGAAGTGCTGATGCACCGCGTCGAAGCGAGAGATCGCGTGAAGATCGGCGTCTTCGAGATCGAATTCATCCACGCGTCGCACTCGCTCGTCGAGTGTTTCTCACTGGCGATCCACACGCCGGTCGGGACGATCATTCACACGGGCGATTACAAGATCGACGATACGCCTGTCATCGGCAAACCTTACGATCTCGAGATGCTCAGCCGCATTGGTGACGAAGGCGTGCTTGCATTGCTGTGCGATTCGACAAACGCGACCGTCCCAGGCCGTACGCCGTCCGAGATGGCGGTCATTCCGGCTTTCGAGGAGATCTTTGAACAGACGGAAGGACGTTTGATCATTTCTACGTTCTCTTCGTCAATGCATCGCCTTCAGATCGTGTTTGACGTTGCCCACAAATATGGCCGCCGTGTCTGCGTTATCGGGCGGTCGATGATAAAGAACATCGAGATCGCTGAGGAGCAGGGACTGCTGAAGATTCCGCACGGCACTGCGATCGATCTTAGCGGGTCGCGGGCTTTGGACGATGATGAGATCTGTTATTTGGTTACCGGTTCGCAGGGCGAATTGCGTGCCGCTCTGTGGAATATGGCGACCGCCAATTTCAAAGGCATCGAGGTCGAACCGGGCGACACCGTCGTTCTCTCAGCCCGCATCATTCCCGGCAACGAAAAGGGAATCAGCCGCCTGATCGGCCATCTTTACAAGCGCGGTGCCAACATCATCGAAGAAAAACGCCGCCTCGTTCACGTCTCGGGCCACGCATCGCAGGAAGATATCAAGATCATGGTCGAGACTGCGAGGCCGAAGTTCGTGATCCCGATCCACGGCGAATATCGAATGTTGTTCCGCCAAAAAGAGTTCATCAAAAACCACGTTGGCAGCTACGACGACAAAGATATTATCCTCATCGAGAACGGCAACATTCTCGAACTCGACGAACGCTCAGCCGTCGTCGTCGAGAAACGCGAACTCTTCAAAACCTTCATCGACGAAGAATCAATGGAAGAGATCGAATACGATATCGTCCGCGAACGCAAAAAACTCGCCTACGGTGGAGCTATCTCTCTCGTCGTCGCGATGAACAAAGGCGGCAACAAACTTAACGGCGAACCGCAAATAACCTTCGAAGGCGTCGCCGGCATCGATCCCCTAAACGGTTTCGCCGCTCAGGCACGAAAATCTGTCACGAAAGCCATCGAAGACATGAAACCGGAGCACATCACGAATCGAGGTATCTTCAAAGAGAACCTGCGGATACATCTCAAGCGATTCGTGCAGAAGGAACTAAGTTCAAAGCCGGTGATAGTTACGACGATCATCGAAGTTTAGAGCAAGAACATATTCGCCACAGAGATCACAGAGGATACTGAGGAGGATCTATCTTGATGTCTCATCTCTCTGTGGCTAGAAATTCTTCTTTTATGAACTGGAAAGAAAAAACTGTGTTCCTAACCGGAGCGTCGAGTGGTATCGGCGAGGCGTTGGCGGTTGCGTTGGCGGGGAAAGGGGCGACGATCGGGCTTTTGGCGCGTCGCAAAGAACTTCTCGATGATCTCAAATCTCGCTGCGAGGCCGCCGGCGGCACCGCGCGAGTCTTCGCGGCTGACGTTGTCGATGCCGAAGCCGTTTCAGACGCCGCTCAGGCTTTCCGCGACGAGTTCGGACGCATCGATATCATGATCGCGAACGCCGGGATCGGCGGCAACGATGCACTGACACGTGCTTACGATCCGGCGTCGGTCAAGAAATTGATAGATATCAACGTGCTCGGTGCCGTAAATTCGATCTACGCCGTTATCGGCGACATGGTCGAGAAGAAAAGCGGCCATATTGTCGGAATTTCGAGCCTCGCGGGCTTTCGCGGCCTGCCGAAATCCGCCGCGTACAGCGCAAGCAAGGCAGCGATGACCACGTTTTTCGAAAGCGTTCGCCTTGACCAAGCTAAAAACGGCATCGACGTCACGGTGATCCAGCCCGGCTTCATCAAAACGCCGCTCACATCGGGCCGCTCGAACAAAATGCCGTTCATCATGGAGCTCGATGACGCGATTCCGCACTTCATCCGTGCCATCGAACAAAATCAACGCTTCGCCGCGTTCCCCTGGCAACTCGCAACCATCGTCCGCCTCGGCAAATTCATGCCCGCCTGGCTCTACGACAGGGTCGCGGGGCGTGCGCGCTATCGTGAATAGCGGGAATTGATAAATCCTTCCCCATAACTGATAATCGAGTTTTTAGCAGAGCCCTCCAGATGAATCTACTACAAGCAATCATTCTCGGAATCGTGCAAGGGCTGACGGAATTTATTCCGATCAGCTCCACCGCTCATCTCGTTTTTGCGAGCCGGGTGACGGATCTTTACGGCGGGAACGCCCAGCAGACGACGGCTTCGATGGCGGTGATCCAGTTAGGGACGCTGGCGGCGGTGTTTGTCTATTTTGCGAGCGATATCTGGGGAATAATGTCGGCGTTTACGCGTGACCATTGGAATCTGGTCTTCAATCGACGCGGAATGAGATTCTCAGGCACCGACGGTGTGCGACCGATCTTCCTCTCGAGCGAAGCGTGGCTCGGTTGGCTGATAATCCTCGGCTCGATCCCGATCGGGGTCGTTGGAATCATCTTTAAGGACTTTATCGAGGGCAGCGGGACGAAGAATCTGTGGTTTATCTCGATAATGCTTATCGTTATTGCTCTTCTTCTCGCTGTCGCTGAGAAGGTTGGAAGCCAACGCAAGGAAATTCGACATCTGGGACTTGCCGACGCGATCATTGTGGGATTTGCACAGGTTCTGGCGCTCATGCCGGGAGCGAGTCGGTCTGGTTCAACGATCATGGGCGGACTGTTCGCCGGACAAAAGCGTGAGACGGCCGCAAGGTTTTCGTTTTTGCTATCGATCCCCGCGATCGCCGCCAGCGGCCTATTAGAACTCCGCGAAGCCTACCACATCCTGCCTGCTGAAAGCCTCGTTCCACTCATCGCCGGTGTCCTCACGGCCGCAATAGTCGGTTATCTTGCGATCTGGTTCCTGATGTCGTTTCTTAAAAAGAACTCGACCGCGATATTTATCGTGTATCGGCTGATCCTCGGGACGGTTCTGCTTGTGTTGCTCTGGCAGGGAGTTATTAGTCCGGTGGTTAACTAAGTCAGAACCATCTGCGTTAGCGGGTGGCAAGTTCGTTATGTTTCAATATGCACAATAGAAACTCTGTAGCCGCATTA
This sequence comes from Acidobacteriota bacterium, assembly GCA_016718135.1. Classification (GTDB taxonomy): domain Bacteria; phylum Acidobacteriota; class Blastocatellia; order Pyrinomonadales; family Pyrinomonadaceae; genus OLB17. The sequence goes on from JADKEF010000001.1 coordinate 662,380, forward strand.
CCTTCCGCCCGTTCACGCAGGCGGTTCTGACATGAAAAAGCGTTGGACAATCCGCAAACACGACGCCGATGCGGTCAATAAGCTCGCCGCCGAGATCTCCGTCAAACCACTCATCGCCGCGCTCTTGATCGCACGCGGCCACGACACGGCTGAAAAGGCGATCCAATTCTTAAATCCGTCGCCCGAACACCTCCACGAACCTTTCCTATTGAAGGGAATGCGTGAAGCAGTTGACCGCATTCAAAAAGCCGTCGATGCAAAGGAAAAGATAATGATCTGGGGCGACTATGATGTCGACGGCACGACGGGAACTGTGCTGCTGCGGAAGATGTTGTCGCTGCTCGGCGTGGAATCGACGTTTCATGTGCCTAATCGCTTCACCGAAGGCTACGGCATTAACATTCCCGCACTAGAACAGGCACAATTGGGTGGCGTCACGCTCGTCATCAGCGTCGATTGCGGCATACGTAGCTTCGAACCGCTCGAATGGGCAAGCGATCACGGGCTCGACGTAATTGTCACCGATCATCATCTTTCCGACGAGGTTCGGGGCAATCCGCCAGCCGTCGCGGTCGTCAATCCAAATCAGACGGGTTGCGGATATCCGGACAAGAATCTCGCCGGTGTCGGCGTTGCTTTCAAACTTGCCCACGCGTTGCTGAGAGAGAACGAGCTTGAGCACGAAGTCCCGCAGTTCCTCAAGATCGCGGCGATCGGAACGGTTGCCGATGTAATGAATCTCACAGGCGAAAACCGTGCGATCGTTTCGCTCGGTCTGCTCGATCTGACAAAGACCGACAATTTCGGGCTCAAGGCATTGATGGAAATTTCCGATTGCCGCTCGGATATGACGAGCATGCACATCGGCTTCCGGATCGGGCCGAGGATCAATGCGGCCGGGCGGATGGATGTGGCTCGGCACGTTGTTGAGTTGTTCGAGGCGACGGATTTTAGCAAAGCACGCGAACTCGCAACGCTGCTCGACAGTCGTAATCGAGAACGGCAAAAGGTACAGCAAGAGATCACAGAGCTCGCTTTGCTCGAAACGGGATCGCACGACGGACGATTTTTTGTTGTCGTGGCGGGCGACGGTTGGCATCAGGGCGTAATTGGACTCGCCGCCTCGAGAATTGCCGAGAAACTCCATCGTCCGACGATCGTGTTGTCTTTAAGAGACGGTTTTGGACATGGAAGTGCCCGGAGCATTGCGAATTTTCATCTTCTAAACGCCCTCGATGTTGCAGAAGAACTTTTCGAACAATACGGCGGCCACGCCGCGGCGGCCGGGATGAAGATCAAACTTGAAAACATCGCCGATCTGCGGGAAAAACTCAACGAATACGCCGCCAAGACACTCACTGAGCAAGATCTGATACCAGAATTGAAGATCGATGCACTTCTGACTAGCCGTTCGCTTACAATCGATCTCGTTGATGAACTTTCCGGCTTTGAACCTTTTGGTGCGGGGAATCCTAAGCCTATCTTTGTGACGCGCGATCTTGTTCTTCGCGACGAACCGTTTGTGATGAAGGACAAGCATCTTAAACTAAAACTCCTCGGCGAGGACCAACGCGTTTTTGAGGCTGTCTGGTGGGATGGCGTCGAGCGATCAAAAGGGCAAACTCTTAAACCTAATTCTCGCATCGAATTAGCTTACGTTGCGGAAGCAAATGTTTGGCAGGGAAACCGCCGTCTGCAACTTGTCGTCGAAGATCTAAGAGCGGATAATTGAGCCCAAGAGTGTCACCAGCCGATAAAAATCTAGCAAAACAATACAGGCTTCGAGCCGCGATGCCGAGGTATGTCAAGATCGGCACGATCGCTGCGCTTGGCGTCGCTCTATTGGTCGTTGCGATCGGATTCTATCGAGAACGCTCGAAGGCTTCCTTTCGGCTGAAGGGCGAACACGCACAACTCTCGAAAGATGTCGTGGCCGAGGTAAATGGCTATGAACGCCTCGAAACTGACAACGGGATCAAGAAATATTACATCAAGGCCGACCACGCCAAAACCTTCTCCGATAACCATCAGGAACTGCAAAACGTCTACGTCGAGACTTACGGGGAAGAGAGTGAATTGACAAACAAGATGTTCGCCGAATCGGCGATCTACATTCCCGAAGCGGACAAGAACTTTACGGTCTATCTCAAGAACAAGGTACACATCGAGACGGCGGACAATCTCAAAGTCGCTACAGAAGAACTTGTTTACACGCGTTCTAACGAGGTTGCCGAAGCCTCAGAAGCAATCACGTTTGAACGCGACAATATCAAAGGGAAGTCCAACGGTGCGGTCGTCAATGTGAAAGAAAAGCGGCTAGATCTTCTTCGGGATGTAGAGATCGAGGCGTTTGATTCGCCCGAGCTGGCGAAGTCGGGCGTTCGATACGCCAAGGTGAATTCTGGCTCGGCCATCTTCGATCAGGCGGTGGGCAAGGTTGCGTTTAATGATGGATCGGTCATTAATATTACTTCCACTGCCGATAACGTTGCCCGCTCGACTGAGATCCGTTCGTCGAGGGCGACCGGAGCATTTGAACCCGATGCCGGGAATTCGCCGAAGCTCAACAAATTTGAGCTGTTCGATAATGTTCGTATCATTTCGACCGAGGCAGGCAAATCGCCGACCAATATTGAATCGGGTTACGCACTTTATGATCGTGCCGCAGATCAGTTTGAACTCAAGAGTGGCGCACACATCGCGACGGTTGCGAGCGACAAAAATACGGATATTCGCGGCAATGAGATAATGTTCGCTCAGACTGCTCACAAGGTTTCGGTCACGGGAAACGCCGAGATCACACAGGGTACCGATCAGTTAAAAGGAAACTCGATCACCGCCGATCTTTATGACGGGAATAAGGTGAAAGAGGCCGTTATTCGCGGCGATGCGACGGCTCGGCAGAATGGCGCCGAACGCACAATGGTGATCTCTGCTCCCGAATTGAATGCCTCGTTTGCCGAGTCCGGCTCGATGAAACTTGCCACTGCGATCGGAGCAAGTAATGTGGAATTGATCCCTGCGGATGCCAAAGCATATTCGCGAGTCACAATGGCTTCCGCACGGGGAATCGGTCTTTCATTTCGCGGCGAAGGCTTGCTGGAAGCAATGCGCACTGACGGTCGCACCACGATCAATCTGAGTGTCCCAGATGATCGTCCGGATGCTGCGAACAAACGCCTCACAGCCGACGTAGTTCGTACCACATTTGGGGCGAATGGCAAAGACATCAGTAAAGCAGAAGCCGTGGGCAACGCAGAACTTTACGTAGAGCCTTTGAATAGCGGCGTTCAGAACTATCGCACGACTGTCAACGCTCCACGTTTTGATTGCGAGTTCTTCCCGAGCGGCAACAATGCGAAATTGTGTATCGGCGGCAAAAAGGCAAAGGCTGTGCGCGTCCCGACTGTAAAGGCTGATGATCGCGGCGAGCAAACATTGACTGCAGACCAACTCACCGCGAAATTCAGCGAGGCGAGTAAAGATGTTGAGATCCTCGACGCTAATGGAGCCGCGAAATTTGTAGAGCTTGACCGGAACGCTATTGCGAAACAGATGATCTTTTCACAGGCTGACCAGACCGTCAGACTGCGCGGCGGCGAGCCGACTGTTTGGGATTCGCGTGCTCGGGCGAAGGCAAACGAGATCGATTGGGACACTGCGAAGAATAAATCGTTTCTTCGCGGCGGCGTTAGCACCACGTATTACAGTCGCAAGCAGATGAAAGATTCGACGCCGTTCGGGGCTTCGGACAAACCTGTATTCGCCACCGCAGAAGAAGCAGAGTTTGATCACGCGGCGGAAAAAGCTACTTATTCGCGGAACGCTCGAGCATGGCAAGATAATAATTACGTCCGCGGCGATCAGCTCGTCATCGAACAGGCCAAAGGCCTGCTCACCGTCAACGGGAATGTTCAGAGCCTTCTCTACAATGCCCGGCTAAAACAACGTGGCAAAGAGTCGACTGTCCCGGTCTCTGCCTCGGCCGCATCCATGGTATATGATCGGCAAAGCCGCATCTTACGATACCGAACGAATGTCGATATCCGGCAGGGAACTGATAGAATTACAGCTGGTTCAGCTGACGTATTTCTTAGCGAGACCAATGAGGTCGCGAAGACAGTTGCCGAGACAAATGTCGTGATCACGCAGCCCGGGCGTCGTGCGACCGGTGATTGGGCTCAATATACGGCATCCGACGAAGCTGCGATCATTCGTGGCAACCCGGCCACGGTGAATGACGCGGAAAATGGAGCGATGCAGAGCGGCGAATTGACGGTGTTTCTGCGAGAAAATCGTGTTCTAAGTGAGACTAAAACAAAACAGAATACATCCGGGAGAACACGGACTGTTTACAAAACCAAGCCAAATCTCTAGTGAGCGATCATAACGGTAATTCCACATTTACTAACGGAAACGCTCCGCCGTCAGGCGGCTATCTTTCGGCGCAGCATGTCCGGAAAACGTACGGCCGCCGTTGCGTGGTCGATGATGTGAGCATAACGGTCGGCCTCGGTGAGATCGTCGGTTTGCTCGGTGCTAATGGTGCAGGTAAGACGACAACCTTCTACATGTTGGTCGGACTTGAAAACACGGAAACTGGGCGTATCACGCTGCGCGATCAGGACGTTACACATTTACCGATGTATCTCCGGGCTCGACTCGGGCTAGGCTATTTGCCGCAAGAAGCTTCGGTCTTTCGCAAGCTCACGGCTGAGCAGAATATCCTCGCTGTCCTCGAAACCATGAAGATGTCGCGGCACGATCGCTTTGCACGCCTCGATGAATTGCTTGCTGAGTTTGGCGTGGATCATGTGCGAAAAGTCCGTGGAGACGCTCTCTCCGGCGGCGAACGCAGACGCGTTGAGATCGCTCGATGCCTTGCGACCGAGCCGCAATTCATCCTCCTCGACGAACCATTCGCCGGGATCGATCCGCTTGCGATCGATGACATTCGCGAGATCATCCTGTATCTCAAGAAACAGGGAATCGGGATCCTCATCACCGACCACAATGTCCGTGAAACCCTTGGCATTACGGACAGAGCTTACATCATGTCTGAAGGCAAGATACTTCGTAGCGGCAGCCCTGAGGAACTCGTCCAGGACGCCGACGTACGTCGCCTGTATCTTGGTGAAAGATTTACGCTTTAGCCGTTTCCGATTCTTTCCTTTTTCAACTTAATCTAGCTATACTAACTTTGGGAACGATTTTTGCGTTAGGTTCCGTCAAAACCGTCTGTTCGTGCTCGTCCGGTCGCGTTTATGTCCTCCTTAAGGCTTACAACTCAGCTATCTCAGAAGATGGTGCTCACGCCGCAGTTGCGTCAGCGCATTGAGATGCTGCAGATGAATTCACTCGAGCTGAATGAACTCATCGAACAAGAATTGGTCGCCAACCCGATCCTCGAAGAGGTGCAGCCGGGGGAAGAGGTGCAGGAGATCGGCGACAGCATTCTTGACCAAAATTCGAGTGGCGAGGATAACGGGCTGGATAATACCGCCGATAGATCGGCCGATGCTGTCTCCGAAGCTCGAACCGACGCCCTCGCTGAGTTTGAGGGCACAACACCCGAGGGGGTGAGTCTTAACGGTAACGAGGAGAGGACTGACCTCGACGGGGATGATGATGCTCATCCTGACACGGCTGATTCATTTGACGAGATCGATTATGGTCGTGAATTTCAGGATTATCTCGATCCTGGATACCGCACACAGGAAATAGAATATAAGGACGATGCTCCTAGCTTTGAGCAGTTTTTGTCGCACGCGGTTTCTCTGAGCGAACATCTTGAATGGCAGGTCCACTTACTTAGCCTAAGCCCGCGTATTGAGGCAGCAGCTATTGAGGTGATCGGTAATCTCGACGACGACGGGCGCCTTATGGCAACTATCGACGAGATAGCCGATTCTTCAGGATGTTCTGTTGAGGAGGCCGAAGCGGCACGTGCAGCGGTGATGCAGCTTGAACCGGTTGGCTGTGGTGCATTCGACGTAAAGGACTGTCTGCTCGCACAATTGGCGGCTCTCGGTGAAAAGGATTCCCTGATATGCCGCCTCGTGGCAAACCACCTGGAAGACCTCCAGCCGCATCGCTTACAGCATTTGTCTAAAGCGACAGGTGTTGGATTGCATGCTCTTGATGATTAGATCGCCCGGATCCGTCAACTCGACCCGTATCCGGGCCGTCGTTATTCCGCGGAAGATCCTGTTTTTGTTTCGCCCGAGGTCTACGTTGAGAAGCTTGACGAAGATTACGTGATCTATTTTGTTGATGATGGAAGCCCGCGGCTTCGGATCAGTCCAACGTACAACAGCATGTTGGTACAGGCCGATACAACGAAGGAAACAAAGGATTTTATAAAGGAAAAGGTGCGTTCGGCGGTCGATCTGCTCCGAAATATCGAGCATCGACGCCAGACGATCTATCGCGTGGTCGAGTGCATAGTTCAGCGTCAACGCGAATTTCTCGACAATGGTGTTGCTTACATCAAGCCGATGATGCTTAAGGATGTCGCCGAGGATATCGGAATGCATCTTTCGACGATATCGCGCGTTGTAAACCGCAAATACGCTCACACGCCACAAGGTGTGATCGAGTTGAGGCGTTTTTTTAGCGAAGGCATGCTAAATGAAGAGGGTGAAGAGGTTTCGACTCGCATACTTAAGTTAAGGATCAAGAAGATGGTCGAGGACGAAGACACAAAATCACCGCTCACAGACGAGCAGATCGCAAAAGTTCTAAGCAAAGAAGGAGTTAAATTATCACGGCGCACTGTCGCAAAGTATCGCGATCAGATGAGTATACCGGGATCGAGGGAGAGAAAAACAGTAATATGAGATTTGAATTTACGGGACGTCATATCGAAGTCACACCAGCATTGCAGAAGCATGTCGAAGAGCATTTTGACAGGATCGAACACCTTTTCGATGGTAAACCGCCTATCGCTCATGTCACGATCGAGGTCGAACGTGGTCGACACCATGCGGAAATCGTCATCAATTGGCGAAATGAGGCCTTAAAAGGCGAGGCCAGCAGTTCGGATATGTATCAGTCTCTTTCGCAGGCGATAGACAAAATAGAGAAGCAAGCTAGAAAGCTGAAGGATAAGGTCATTGATAAATCGCATAAGGCAACGAAGGCTGGCGTCTTGACAGCCGAGGGTGAGGCAGGGGATTAGACCGCGATGGGGACTCCGCCGTTTGGCGAAAATCAGATCACTATCCACGGTACGCTTGTTCGGAACGGCAACGAAGGGATTCTGTTTCGCGGCGAAGCAGGTGTCGGCAAATCATCGGCGGCTCTTGAATTAATGACTGACGGCGGCCAACTCGTGGCCGACGATGTGGTCGTGATCAGGCGTGTAGGAAATGAGTTATACGGCACCGCTCCGAGGCTCCTGAAAGGGATTCTCGCGATTCCAGAGTTTGGAATTTTTGATGTCCGCGAGGTCATCGGAGGGAAGTACTTCACGCCGTCAACCTTGATAACGCGGTGCGTCAATCTAGGCTGGCTTGCCGAGACCATTGACCGCGAAACCTCTTCGGAATTTCACGGCCTAAAAGTGCCTCGCAGCTACCGGCAGGTTTCGAGGGATCGTAAACCGACGGAGTTCCCGCTTGGTGTCGATCTACTTGCCGTAAAAAAGAGCGAAGCAAGAATTTTGCGGGGGCATGGTAAGGTACTAGCCTCTACAAGGGCCCGTTAAATTTATGTCACAGGAACTACGTGATAACCGAGATCTACCGGCTTTTGTGATCATCACAGGCTTGAGTGGGTCCGGAATGAGCTCTGCTACCGATTCACTCGAGGATCTTGGCTATTTTTGCGTCGATAATCTGCCGCTTTCAATGCTCTCAACGTTCGGGAGACTGTTGATCCCCGGTGAAACTCGTGGCCCGGCGATCGCTAAGGCCGCTCTAGTTATCAATATTCGCGAACGCCAGTTTTTATCGGACTTCCCCGGTGAGTTGAAGAAGCTAAGCAAACGCAATCTTGCCCCGTTTGTTGTATTTTTTGAAGCATCTGACGACGTTTTGCAACGCAGATTTTCCGAGACACGCCGCCCTCATCCCGCCGACACCGGGAAAGGACTTCTGTCAGCTATCCAAGGCGAACGTGAGGCGTTATCGGAGATCAGAAAGCTTGCGGACTTGATCATCGACACCTCAGAACACACCGTACATACGTTGCGACATTTGATAGTGCAAAAGTTCAGCGGCCACGAGGACGGCGTTCCGTTAAAGGTTGAGGTGATCAGTTTTGGCCACAAATATGGTACCCCGCGGGCTGCGGACCTGTTGTTCGACGTGCGACATCTGCCAAATCCTTATTTTCAGGCGGATCTGAAGCATTTGACTGGTGAAGATGCCCCGATCCTCGATTACTTTGCAGGCAAGCCCGAGGTTGAGGAAACTATCGATAAATTCACGGACCTACTGTTGTATTTGCTGCCGAAATATAAACGAGAGGGGAAATCATACTTGACCATTGGTGTTGGCTGTACCGGCGGCAGACATAGGTCGGTTAAGGTCGCAAACAGCATCGGGGAGATCCTTGCATCGCATGGGTTCGACGTCACCGTGACACATCGCGATATGCAGAAATAACTTTAACTAAGACGACCTTATTGTTGAAAATAGTATGAATAGAATAGGCGGCGTCATCGTATCACACGGGCAGGTTGCAAATGAATTAGTCGCTGCGGCAGAGGCTGTCGTTGGCGATCTTGATCACATTACTGCGGTCTCGATCGGCTGGCATGATGATGTTGAAATGGCAAAAGGGGAGATCGAGCGAGCTATCGCTCAGGTTTCGAGCGGCCATGGCGTTCTTTTGCTCACTGACATGTTTGGCGGCACGCCAACAAACATCGCAGCGATGTTTTTAGAACCCGGAAAGGTTGAGATCGTTACCGGTGTAAACCTCCCAATGGTGATCAAGGTAGCGTCGCACACGAAGGAAACCACGCTTGCGGACTTGGCTCACGAGGTTGAGGCTCAGGGGAAAGAGGCTATATGCCGAGCGGGTGATCTGCTTGAGCCGCAGAAAATGAAAAGGGATGCTTAAGAGCCGCGTCGAAGTCATCAACGATCTCGGGCTTCATGCACGTGCGGCCGCCCAGCTTGTGCGTACAGCTAGAAGGTTCAGTTCAAGCATTACATTGACCCGAGCGGACAACGGGGAATCGGCGAATGCAAAATCGATCTTGAGCTTACTCTATCTCGCTGCGGCAAAGGGAGTAACGATAATAATTTCGGTGGATGGCGAAGACGAGATCGAGGCGTTGTCCACGGTTGAGCAATTATTTGTAAATGGTTTTGGTGAAATGTAGTTAGTTTTTATGACACAAGGGAAAGTAGGTATTTTAGGTATTCCTCTCGGGTTTGGTGCCGGGCAAACAGGTAGCGAATTAGGTGTGAATGCGATGCGTCTGACGCGGTTTCGCGGGCTTGGCCTCGCTGAGCATATACGTCACCTAGGCTACGAGACAACCGATCACGGCGACGCCTGGATCGTCCAACCAGCAAACCAACTGGACAACGGCAATCCGAAGCACCTCGCCGAGATGCTCGCATCGAGTGCAAATATCATCGAAAAAGTATCGTCGATGCTTGGCGACGATGAATTTCCGATCATTCTCGGCGGTGACCATGCCATCGCGATCCCGACGTTCTCGGCGATAGCTAGTCACTACAAAAAACAGGGAAATGAGATCGGCCTGATCTGGTTCGACGCCCATGCGGACATCAATACACCCGAAACGTCGCCATCGGGCAACATTCACGGCATGCCGCTGGCAGCCATACTCGGTCACGGTAACGACGAACTCGTCAATCTTTGCGGTTATGCTCCAAAGCTAAACCCGAAATACTTCGCCCACATTGGAGCTCGCGACGTCGATCCCGGTGAACGCTCGCAGATCGAATTACTAGGGCTTCGCGACAATTTCTTTACAATGAGCGACGTCGACAAACGCGGGATGGCCGCTTGCGTCGAGGACGCCCTTGCGATCGCATCGCAGGCTCCCGGCGGTTACGCCGTGACGTTTGACGTCGATATGATAGACCCGCGCTTCGCTCCCGGCTCAGGCACGCTAGTACGCGGCGGTACAACCTACCGCGAAGCCCATCTCGCGCTGGAAATGATCGCCGCCCACGGCGGAATGCGTTCCTTCGAGATCGTCGAAGTCAATCCTTTGTTGGATCAGAGCAACATAACGGTTGAATTAGCTTGCGAACTGATACTATCGGCCTTGGGTAAAACAATCCTATGAAAAGACGCGTCGGAGTTATTTTTGGCGGCCGTTCCGGTGAGCATGAGATCTCGATCCGTTCGGCAAAGACCGTAATTGAGAATATCGATAGCGACAAGTATGAGGTCGTGCCTATCGCCATTATGAACGACGGCCGTTGGCTCTCTCCGGCCGAGTCGGTCAGGCAGTTCCCGGAGCATACGCAAGAAGTCTTTCGCGACACTCAAGGCGAGGCTTCGGAATCGGCCATTACGCTGACCGGCGATACATCGCCTGGCGGATTGACCGTTCTAGAGGAATCAGCAGGAACGCTCCCCCTCGATGTGATATTTCCCGTTCTACACGGTACTTATGGCGAGGACGGGACGATTCAAGGGCTGTTCGAAATGGCGGACATACCGTATGTTGGTTGCGGCGTGCTCGCGTCTTCGTGCGGGATGGACAAGGCCTTCATGAAGACCCTTTTTCGCGATGCAGGGTTACCGATGTGCGATTATGTCTGGTTCCTGCGAGGCGAGTGGGAATCGAACAGGGAAACAACGCTCGACCAGGTCGAATCCAAACTCGGTTTCCCATGCTTTGTGAAACCCGCGAATTTGGGCTCGTCTGTCGGCATTTCAAGAGCAACCGACCGCGAATCCCTCGCGGCCGCCATCTCCCTCGCCGCCGAGTACGACCGAAAGATCATCGTTGAAGAAGCCCTGGAAATGCGGGAGATCGAATGTGCGGTGATCGGCAATGACGCGGCCGAAGCGAGCCTGCCGGGCGAATACATCATCCGCGATAACTCAAAAGCATTTCTGGATTACACCGAGAAATATTCGGGCACCGGCAATAATGAGTTTGTTGTCCCCGCACCAGTCTCGGACGAACTTGTCTCGAAGATCAAGCAAATGGCCGTGACCGCATTTCGAGCCGTCGACGGTTCGGGCCTCGCCAGAGTTGATTTCTTCCTCCGCAATGACAATGGGGCTTTGCTGGTAAACGAGATAAATACTTTGCCCGGCCTTACCGATGCCTCAGGATTCCCAAAGATGTGGGTGGGAAGTGGAAAGACTTTTCCGCAGGTAATAGATCAGTTGATCGATCTCGCGATCGCAAGACACCAAGATAAGAAAAGGAATAAAACAAGCAAGTAAACGTTAGGGTCACGTGTAGTGCGTAGATCTTACTTCTTTGGAGCCTTGTAACCTTTTCGAGTTCGAATCGTTAGGTTTGGACGACCAACGCGAACCTCGATCGCTCGCCATTTGCCGTCCTTTTTGGTATTCGTGGGCGAATATGCCAGCGTATACTGCACCCCGATCTCTCCTACTATGGATCGAAATGCCTCACGCATTGCCTGGCCGCCGGGTGTAGCGATAAATGTGCCTCCCGTCTTGTCAGCAAAATTCTTCAACACACCCTGATTTTGCCGCCGCCCGACGCTGTTGTCGTTGATAGCTGACATATCGACCGTGTAGATCGTACAACCAGCCGCGATCGCTGCCTGCAGTGCCTTTTCCGAACTCTTGCCGCTCATCGTATCGGCTCCGTCTGAAAGGACTACGATGGCTTTTCGCTTTTCCTCGCGTTTTGAGAGGAGTTCGGCGGCTTTGAAGACCGCGTCGTTCATGACGGTCATTCCGTCCGCTTTCAGGTCGTATACCTGGTCGCGAATGTCACGGCTATTCGAAAAATCCTGGACGAGTTTTACCTTCGAGTCGAAATTATAGATTGCAACGAAATCATCGGCTCTGAGGCCGTCGAGAAACTGTATCGCCGCCGATCGGGCAAGCGATACGCGCCTTTCCATACTACCTGAAGTATCCAGCAAGATGACTGCGGCAAAGGGCGTTTCGTCCGAGCTAAACAACTCAAGCTTCTGTTCGACACCATCCTCAAATATCCTGAATAGCTTCTGTCCGAGGCCACTCACGGGCTTTCCGCTCGCGTCGAGTACCGACGCGTTGACTACGACGATCGATGCATCGACACTGATAGTTTCATCCTCCGTCTGGGCGAGTGTCGTTGTAGAACCAACAAATAGGAAAAGAAAGATGGCGAGGATACGGGTGTGATAGATAGGCGTCACAGGCTAAACGTTAGTTAGTGAATCTAAGGAACTTAGCTACACGCAAGACGGCATTGGAACTTTGAATGGCAGCGGCCGAGATGGAAAATCGAGTGGTCTTCTTGAGCTCATCCATAAGGGCGACGGTCGCTGAATGCAATGACTTGATCGCGTCTTTTGGAGACAAACGGCTTTTTTGAGCATCTGCACGGATCTCCTTATCGTCTTCCTCATCACCACCACCGAGTTCACCGCGGATCTTCTTAACAAGCTTCTCAACAGACGCGACCTTGGCGATCTCAGTTTCCGATAGGCGGCCATTTTGAGCAACACCTTTCTCTAATTCTTCCGTTATTTTAAGGACCTCCGTGCCACGATCGAGCATCTCCTGATACTCTTTCTTCTCTCTCTCTATTCGCAATTTTTCGAGCGTTTCTTTGAAGGTCTTGGGATAATCTTCGCGACTTGGTGGCTTAGGTAAGACTGAGGAAGATGTGTCTTGAGCAGCAGCAGCTACTGCGAAGGCCAAAACCATCATGAAGAGAAGAATTGAATGTGAGACGCGGTAAAACATACGAGCACTACAATGCTTTACGGTTTATCTGTATCTTGAACCGGATTTGGGGAAACGCCCGTCACGGCCTCGATCAATTTCGCAAGAAAGTTATCTTCGGCCAGGCCTGAGCTGCGTACAGTGACCCATTCCGAAACTAGACCATTGCCGGCACGACCTTCGACCTTTGCATTCACGGAAACGTTGTTCTGGATACCGTCGATGGACTGGACTTCGATGGTCAGCGTATACTGCGCCCGAGTCCACGCTGTTTGAGTCGATTCAACGATACCGTATCGCCCCAGTTCGCTCTGGGTGACGACCGCTCCTTTAGCGAAAACGAAAGGCTGAGTGACAATGATGCCATCCTTCGGCCTCGATGATGCCTCATCAACGACGATCCTTTGTTCTCTTAACGTGTCCACGATCGATTCGATGAGTGCATCTCTGCGCGCATTAAGTTTGTAAGGATTTGCGAGCATGTCGCGTACCTTTGTCTTTCCCTTTCCCCAATCGAACGAACGAGTGACGTCATTCCCGCGAGTCGTCACCTTATTTCCGCTTTCTTTGATCGTTTGAGTTTGTGTATCGACCCCTTTCTGGGCAGGCGCAGTTGAATAAAAACCGAACAGTACCGGAATGAGCCAAAAACAATTGCTATACCGACATGTCATAAATTTAATATAAACCAAAAGGCTTGTTCTTAAAAGGATTTGATGGCCTAAGTTGAGAAATAGTTGTAATTTCTAGGAATGCTCGCGAGGGATCTCATTCTGCAATTCCCACAGTAGCAGATGTTTTAGGAAAGCATGATGGCCGGCAAACCGCGCAATACAGTAGCCCGGCAGACCGTCAAGGAATCCGCCCTTGACGATGAAGGACGTAAGGAACGCCACGCTGCCAGCCGTTGTGAGACGCAGGAGTGATGTCCGGCGACCTCGTTCGAACATCTGTTGAGCGGCAAGTGGTGCGTATCGTTCGCCGATCAGTCTGTGATGCTCGCTTGCATCGTCGATGGTGAAGTGAATTATATCGGACCTAAGTCTGCCGACAGACTCGCCGTCATTCAGCCTGACTGACTCGTGAACGATCAGATCATTCCAATGACCCTTTCGACGGTCGAATAATCGTAGTTGCCAGTCCGGATACCAACCGGAATGCCGGATCTGGCGGCCCATGTAAAATGACGATCGTGGGATACGGTAGCCGCTAAACGCCGGACCGCCCGCCTTGTCTCGAATATTTTTGATCTCACTGGCGAGTTCGGGAGAAACCCGCTCATCCGCATCCAGACTGAAAATCCAGTCAAATTTGGCAGAATCCACGCCAAACTGCTTCTGAGCTGAAAAACCGGGCCACGGGCGGGAAATGACCCGTGCTCCCATTGAGGTGGCTATCTCGACCGTTCTGTCAACACTTTCTGAATCGATGACCAGTACCTCGTCAGCCCATTCGACCGACAAAATAGCGTCGGCGATCTTGCTCTCCTCATTACCGGCAATGATCACGGCCGAGATCTTCATTCGTAAGATTCTCGCAGAGTTGTACAAAAACTAAAAGTGCCGCAGGAATGCGGCACTCTCGAAGCAGATGGATAAAGCCCTACTTTGGATCAAGTGGCGATGAGACCGTTATGTTATTCGCACGGAACGCCGTCGATGTCACTCGCTGAAGATCGGACAGAGCTTTATTGTAATCCGTCTCAGCTCTGATCTCAGCATTTCGGGCATTCGTCAACGAATTCTCACGCTGGAACAGCAGAAAGGTCGTCGAGCGTCCGTTTTCGTAGAGCTTTCTCTCGCCCTCTAGTTGGATCTCAGCACTCTCACGGGCACGACGAGCCGTCAGGACACGCTGGCGGGATGTTTCGACACTTTGGACAGCATTGCGAACTTCGACGATCACAGACTGCTCCTGGCCGCGAGTCTGTGCCTGTAGTTGCTCTTCCTGGATCTTTGCTCCGTCGAGGTTTGCCTTCGCAGTTCGATTTCTCAACGGGAAGGATATCGTCGCGCCGATCGAAAAATTCGGAGAGTCGCTACGAAACATGTTTGCGAGCGATCGGTTGAAACCACCAAAGAGGTACGAAGGCGACGCCGGAATGATTACGGTCGGATTGGGCAGAATCGGCAGAGCCAAACTCGCTCGTGTCGCATTGAGGCCATTGAATAGAAAGAGATCTGCGCTTCCTGTGATCAAGTTCGTCGTCGTCGCGGTGCTCGTTCCGCTTCGTGAGAGTCCGTCGAGCGAAAAGGTCGTGTTCAGATCGATCTGCGGCTTGGTCTGGTTCTTGAAATATTTAATGTCTTCTTGATTGATCTCGCGCTGCAGTTTGAGACGCTTTAATTCATAGCGGTTATCCATCGCGTCCTTCATAGCGTCGTCCAAACTTGTTGAGTCGAGGCTGAAAGCGGGTTTGTCCGTCGGCACAAAGGTCTGCGTCCATTCGGGCGAGAGCGGGTCTCGAATCAAAAGCTGCTTGATCGCGTTTTCAGCAGTTGCGACCGTCTGCGTTGCCAATAGCAAACTTCCTTCACGATTGGCTAATTCAGTTACAACCTCAGCCCGATCCAGCGGAGCCGCAGCACCGGCCTCGATGCGAGCCTCGACCTGCCTGAGATTTTCCTTCGCGAGGTTAACGTTTGCGACCTCATTCTGCTGGTTGCGAAGAGCGAAAACATAATCCCAATAAGCACGCTGTACACTAGTTATCGTCGCCGTCGCCTGCAGACGAAAATCCGATTCGGTTTGCTCAAGCCGTTTACGAGCGATGGTGATATTGCGCCGCGTGTTATCAATTCTAAAATTGCGCATCAGCGGCTGGTTGTAGTTGAAACCAACCGACGATGAATAGATCGCACTGCCGGCGCTGGCGGTTCCATCGGTAACCTGGGCCTGGGCAAAGGCGTTCTCGGTGCGAGTGTTGTTGAAGAAGAACTGATAATTTCCGCCGCCCTTCTGGATGTTCTTCGACAGATTCGAATTAACTCGAAAGTCATTCGTTGCGTCCGAACCCGTTGTCGAATTCCGCGAAAAGGTCGGTGTTGCCGTGAACACGTGATCGTAGATGCCGAGCAGCGAACGTACCTGCGTCTCCTGAAAACGCACGTCGCCGCGAGATATCTCGACGTCGTTGTTGTTCTGGAGGGCACGCCGGATCGCATCGCTCAGGCTCAGCGAGATCGGCTGGGCCGTCTGAACGCCAACGCGGGCCAGGGCCGCCGAATTGTCGCTAGCCAACCGGGCGAACTTTCGTATCGCCGCCGTCGGATCGACGATCTCAACCTTGGCGACAACATTCTCCGGGGTGGCCGTCGCGGTCTGGGCCGGCTCCTGTGCAGACACAGTTGCGGTCGCCGTCGCTGACACGGTCAGAATAGAGAAGAATAAAAACTTGCGGGATCGCGAAAATTTCATTATGGCTAGCTCCGTCGCTAAACACTTGATTTTATTTGTTAATGCTAAAAACTCAAACTGGTACTACGTCTTTGATTTTTCGTTTGTTTCAATAATCTGAATATCGGACAACGCGAGGTCACGAAATTGAATCTCGCCCCAATTTGCGGTATCTTCATTCCTTTAATAAACGCAATCTTTTTGGAGGATTTTTACACAATGGGTATCAAAGTTGGTATTAACGGATTTGGCCGCATCGGCCGCTCAGTTGTTAGAACCTGGCTCGGCTCGGGCGACATAGACCTCGTCGCGGTCAACGACCTGACCGATACAAAAACACTCGCACATCTGCTCAAATACGATTCGGTCATGGGAAACCTCGATCAGACGATCAGCGCGGGCGACGGTTCGATCACAGTTGATGGTGATTCATTTCGCGTGTTTTCAGAGAAAGACCCCGCAGCGATCGACTGGAATTCGGTCGGCGCAGAGGTGATCATTGAATCGACAGGCCGCTTTACAAATGCGGAGGACGCCAAAAAGCATCTTCGCGGCGACGTCAAAAAAGTCATCATCTCGGCACCTGCGAAGGGCGAAGACGTCACGATCGTGCTAGGCGTCAATGAGAATGTGTATGACGCTGCCAATCACCACATCATCTCAAATGCTTCGTGCACGACCAATTGCCTCGCACCGGTTGCCAAGGTCATTCACGACAATTTTGGCATCAAGAACGCGTTGATGAATACGATCCACAGCTACACCAACGACCAGCAACTGCTCGACCTGCCGCACAAGGACCTTCGCCGTGCTCGTGCCGCAGCACTTTCGATGATCCCAACCTCGACCGGTGCGGCTAAGGCGGTTGCTCTCGTGATTCCGGAGTTGAAAGGCAAGTTTGACGGTATCTCGGTTCGCGTACCGACGCCAAATGTATCGCTGGTTGACGTTGTGATGAACGTTGAGCGGTCGACATCAGCCGAAGAGGTCAATCAGATCCTTCGTGATGCCGCCGCTGGGCCGATGAAAGGAATCCTCGCCGTCAGCGACGAACCGCTTGTATCGATCGACTTCAAAGGCAATTCACACTCGTCGATCGTCGACAGCGAAAATACAAAGGTGATCGACGGCACCTGCATCAAGATCCTGTCCTGGTACGACAATGAATGGGGCTATTCCTGCCGTGTTCGCGATCTGGTCAAATACATTGCCGCAAAAGGTATGTAACGCTTTCGTACTCTTTCTGCCGGAGCCCTATCTGCTCCGGCAGAATTATCTAGGCCGCCTAATAACAATATGAAAAACCTGCTAAACGTCGGATTTGTCGCACTCCTCCTCGTGGTTCTCGGCTGTAATTGCGGTGACAGACTGAAAGAGCTGTCAAAGAAAGGTGAATCAACGCCTCCGCCCGCGACCAAGACCGAGCCGTCGAATAGTACGACAAAGGCTTCTACCAAAGCAGAGTACGAAGTCACAATGGCTAAATACGAGCAGGTCAAGATCGGGATGAAAAAGGGCGATGTTGAAAATATCTTCGGCGGCAAAGGCGAAGAATACTACAGCGGCACCGGCGGCGGCGTTTCTTTCACGTCTGTAAAATGGGTCGGCGAGAAATACAAGACCGTTCTTGTTAGCTTCAAGAACGACAAGGTCACCTCAAAATCACAGGTCGGCTTGAACAAGTAGGCCCGCTGCAGAAGCCGGCACGAAGTAAGGGCATTGCTATTCAACACACTCAACTCAGAGTTTCCGATGAACAAGAAGACCATCAAAGACATCGACATCTCCGGAAAGCGGGTTTTTATCCGCGTAGATTTTAACGTCCCGATCAAGAATGGCGTGATCGGCGATGATACTCGTATCCAAGGTGCTCTCCCAACGATAAAATACGCCATCGAGCAGGGAGCAAAGGTCATCCTTGCCTCGCATCTCGGCCGCCCGATAAAGGACAAAAAGAAAGCCGAAGAGAAGGGCCTGCCGTACGATGCGGCGAAATACACCCTCGCCCCCGTCGCGGCCCGACTATCGGAGCTACTCGGCTCGACAGTGATCTTCGAGGACGGAAGCCAGAGTGCCGCCGATGCCGTTGCTGCAATGCAGAATTGCGACGTTTTGTTACTCGAAAATCTCCGCTTAAATGCGGGCGAGGAAAAGAACGATCCCGAATTCGCCAAGAGCCTCGCCGCTCTATGCGACGTTTACGTCAACGACGCCTTCGGCACCGCTCATCGTGCACACGCTTCGACCGAGGGAATCACGCATTATGTCGATGATTGTGTCGCGGGATTGCTGATGGAGAAGGAACTTGAGTTTCTCGGCAAGGCACTGAACAACCCCGAACGCCCATTCGTCGCCATCCTCGGCGGTGCAAAGGTCTCGGATAAGATCCCGGTCATTGAGTCTCTCATTGCACGAAAAGTCGACAAGCTCCTGATCGGCGGCGCGATGGCGTATACATTCTTCAAGGCGAACGGCATCACCGTCGGCAAATCGCTCGTCGAGGACGACATGATGCCGATGGCATTGGATATCGCCAGAAAGGCTGAGGCTGCGGGCGTCCAATTGCTTCTTCCGACCGATCATCAGGTTGTGGATAGTTACGATCCATTAAATTCGCGCAAGACGATCCCGATCGAATTCACAAACATTGGCCTCGTCGGCCTCGACATTGGCATTGAGACGGCCGCGATCTTCGCCAACGCTCTCAAAGGAGCAAAGACCATCGTTTGGAACGGACCGATGGGAATGTTCGAGGAAAAGCCATTCGACGAGGGCACCATAGCGATCGCCAAGGCAGTCGCTGAAGCAACCGCTGAAGGAGCAACCTCGATCGTCGGCGGCGGCGATTCCGTCGCAGCCGTCAACCAAGCCGGCCTTGACGACCAGATCAGCCACATCTCCACCGGCGGCGGTGCCACGCTCGAGTTCCTCGCCGGAGACACACTCCCGGGAGTCGCGGCGTTGGATGACAAGTAGTCTTAACTAGAAACTGATCACCTGAACAACTATTAACTGTTGAACGATTTGATCCACTAACCAGTTAAGTAGCCTTACCTTTTTCGGCTATTAGTTGTCGGAAATAGCGGCGTTATCGGCGGAATGCTACATTATCGGAAATGTGTGACATTATCGGCATTATGCTACATTATCGGCGGATTGGTGTCTCATTCCTGACACATCGATGCTAGATTGACGCTTGTATGAACGAGTGTCAATACTGCAACCACGCCCGCAACCTAAACCTCTTGACCTCCGCCTCGATCCGACGCCGCCGGACGAAAAGCTAGCATTCGTCCAGAACGTCCTTGATGTGTTGATCGAGAGCCGATTCGGCCGCGGCCGTACGTCGCAGAAGGTATTCAATCTAAGCGACCGCCCGGAACTCGAGCCGGCGGTATTCTTAGATCACGAGGACGGTCTAATGACACCGTGCTACGCCGTGGGGCCCGAGGGTCGCTTCGGGTATCAGGTAGTCGAGGCTTGTTATCGAAAGGCCGTACAGAATGGCCGTGTAAGGCCTCGTATCAACGAGGGCACGCAGTCGCCTCAATCTCTGGGACGTGGCTCCCCCGAGCTTCTATGGGACGTGACGATCATGCAACCGAGAGAATAGCTCCCCTCGGTTACGGATCTCCAGCGGTGATAAACCTCGAAAACCTGGGGCGAGGCAAGCCTAGCGAACCTTACCCCAGGCTTACGCTCCGAGATTGATCATCATTCGCCAGGTCTGCCTCTAGGCCCCATTGCGATTTTGCGTTAATAAATTCCTGGGACGTACATTTCTGGGACGTTAAAACGCCCGCTCGTCCGGTATGTTAAAATGGTAAGAATTCGATGTCTTCAATAGCGCAGGAAGTAAAAAACACGATCCTTATCGTTCTGGGAATAGTCTCTGCGGCCTTCGGGCTCAAAGGGTTTCTGTTGTCCAGTCGCTTTATCGATGGCGGTGTAACGGGGATCTCGATGCTCGTATCGGACATATTCGGCATACCGCTTTCGATATTGCTGGTGGTGGTGAACATCCCGTTCATCATAATCGGATACCGGCAGATCGGGACGACATTCGCGATACGAAGTGCGGCCGGCATCGGCGGTCTAGCGTTGTGTCTCGCTTTCGTTACGTTTCCCGACGTGACGCCGGATAAGCTTCTGACGGCCGTTTTCGGCGGACTCTTTATCGGGGCCGGTATCGGACTAGCTATCCGGGGTGGTGCGGTTCTAGACGGAACAGAGATCGCCGCGTTACTGATCAGCCGAAAGAGCCACTTGCTTCGTGTCGGCGACGTTATCCTTATCCTGAATGTTTTTATATTCATCACGGCCGCGTTCTTCCTCGGGCCTGAGATCGCGATGTATTCGATCCTGACCTACGTTACAGCGTCGAAGACGATCGACTTTTTGCTCCACGGTGTGGAGGAATATACGGGCATCACTATCATATCTCCGCACAGCGAGGCGATCCGTGACACGATCGTCAACGAACTTCATCGAGGCGTTACGATCTATAAGGGCACAGGCGGAATGGGCAGTACCGGCGAGAACGCTGGCGACGTCTCGATCCTCTACTGCGTCGTGACCCGGCTAGAGATCGGGGCAATCAAGAATGTAGTTAACGATATCGACCCTGCGGCCTTTGTTACGACCCACGCGTTATCGGATGTGATGGGCGGACTTATCAAACGGCCTGTGATGCACTAAAGTGTTTAGGCGTGATACTATCCGACGTTTGATGTTTTTGGAGGCTTTAAGCTCATGTGCAGATCAGCTCTTTGGGCCGTTTTGATGTTTGCTGTAATTTCACTTACTTTCGCTATACCGGTAGCGGCGCAGACCAAACCGACAAGGCAGGAAGAAAAGGCTACAAAGGTAAAAGATAAGCTCAAGAAGTTCGGCTTCGGTGAAAAAGCAAAGATCAAGGTCAAGCTCATCAGTGGCACGACATACGAGGGCCACGTGAGTTCCCTGAATGAGACCGACTTTGTTGTGGTCGACAAGTCCGGCACCTCAAATACGCTAAAATATTCCGACGTTGATAAGATCGGCGGCAAAAATCTTTCGAATGGAGCAAAGATCGGTATCGGCATAGGTATCGGAGCCGGTTTGACCGTAGTCATACTTTGGCTGACTTTTGAGAACTACGGATAGACATTTGTTTATTTCCGGACTGATCGTAAAAGAAATATGAGAAAACCTGTCATCGCAGGAAACTGGAAAATGTACAAGCTGCTCGGCGAAGCGGTCGATACCGCTCTCGAGCTGAAACCGCTCGTTGCCAATGCGAATCATTGCGAGATCGTCATCGGCCCGGTGTTTACGGCCCTCAAAACGATAGCCGACCGACTCGAAGGCTCAAACATTCATGTCGCGGCGCAGAACTGTGGGACACAAAACGACTTCGGGGCACATACCGGCGAGATCGCTCCGGCGATGCTCAGGGACGCGGGGTGTTCGCACGTGATAATCGGACACAGCGAACGGCGACAGTTCTACGGTGAGACCGACACTTCGGTGAACAAGAAGACGCACGCGACTCTCGCGGCGGGAATGACCGCCATCGTCTGCGTCGGCGAACACCTCGCAGAAAGGGAAGCGGGCAATGCCGAATCGGTTGTCGAAGAGCAGTTAACAGGCAGTTTAGCTGGTTTGACAGTTGCCGATATGGAACGTATCATTATCGCTTACGAGCCTGTCTGGGCGATCGGCACGGGTAAAACCGCGACGCCCGAACAGGCTCAAGAAATGCACGGGCACATTCGTGCTTGCGTTGAAAAAACGCACGGCTCCGGGATCGCAAGTGCCGTAAGAATACTCTACGGCGGCTCGGTCAAACCCGACAACATAGCGACACTAATGTCGCAACCAGATGTCGACGGAGCCCTGGTCGGCGGAGCAAGCCTCGAAGCAGAGAGCTTCGCAGCGATCGTGAATTTTGACAGATAGGGAATTGTAAATAGTGAATCGTGAACAGTCCGACTTGTTCTTACGACTATTCACTATTCACTATTCACTATTCACTAACGAACATGGTTTACATTCTGTACGGTTTATTTTTCCTTTCGTGCCTGATCTTGGTCGCGGCGGTTTTGTTGCAGCCCGGTAAGACGGACGCGGGAGCTTTGTTTACGAGCAATGTTTCGAGTTCGGCTTTTGCACCACGCGGCACGGCGACAGTTTTGTCAAAGGTGACGATCGTGGCGGCAACGTCATTCATGATCACCGCCCTTATGCTCTCAATGCCCGCACTGACCGGAAACGTATCGGTCCTCTCGTCAAACCCTGACGATCCGGCGGCAACAACGGACGCTAACGCAAATGTCGCGGTTCCAACCGACGCAAATACGAACACCGCTCCGGCAGGTGATGCAAATTCGAATGCGGCCCCCGCAACGAATGCTCCGGCGACAAACGCGGCTCCGGCAAGCAACGCAACAGCAGCTAACGCACCGGCACCAGCCAACAAGTAGTTGGTTCGTAGCTTTGGGATCTCAAATTTGAAACTTCAAATTTGATCTTGATTCTTGAAAATTTAGCTCAGGTGGCGTAATTGGTAGCCGCGCACGTTTGAGGGGCGTGTGGAGTAATCCGTGGGGGTTCGAGTCCCCCCCTGAGCACCATAATTAGTGAAGAGTTTGGGGAGTTCAGAGAGTAGCGAGTTCGACCGCATCTTTCTTAACTCCCCAAACTCTCTTCATTTTCAGAACTCTGCCCTTACTTCACGACCATCGTTCCCGTTCCTTCATCCGTAAAGACCTCGGCGAGGATCGCGTTTCTGTTTGTTCCGCCAATAATGTGTGCAGATTTGACTCCTCTATCGAGCAGTGCGATCAGGCTTTCGAGCTTCGGGATCATTCCACCGGTTGCACGCCCCGTGTCGATCATGTGGCGAGCATCGACGGTGGTCAGCTTTGATATCTTGGTATCCTCGTTCGACTCGTCGAGGTAGATCCCATTTACATCAGATAGTAATATCAGCTTCTCAGCTCCGAGACTTGCTGCGATCTCTGACGCGATGGTATCGGCGTTGATATTAAAAATACGCCCCTCGTCATCAGCTCCGAGGGAGGAGATTATTGGCAGATAGCCACTATCGAGCAATGTATCGATCAACGACGAATCGATCGAAACAACATCGCCAACGTGGCCAAAATCAATGACCTCGGTCTCACCCGTCTCTTTGTTCACGACATCTCTCGGGGGACGTTTTATCGCAGTCACAACACCCCCATCGATCCCTGAAAGGCCCACAGCCTGCACACCCCGACGACGGAACTGGGACAGTATCTCGGTGTTGATCTTCCCGCGAAAGATCATCTTCGCAAGATCCAACGTCTCATCATCCGTCACGCGGCGGCCACCGATGACGGTTTGGACCACGCCTAGCTTCTGAGCTAGTTCAGTAAGCTGTTTTCCACCGCCATGGATCACGCATACACGAATGCCCACCTGATGCAGCAGCGCAAGTTCTTCGGCCAGCGATGCGAGATTCTCCTTGTCTTCAGTCACCTTTCCGGAGAACTTTACGACAAACGTCTTGCCCGCAAACCGCTGGATATAGGGAAGTGATTCCCTTAAAAGATCGAGGTTTTCCTGATTCATATCAAAATCCTACCCAAACATCGTCGACAAGATGGCCTTCTGAATGTGCAGCCGATTCTCAGCCTCATCAACCACAACCGAATTCACCCGAATCGATCACGCCATCCGTGACGATCACATTGCGGCGAACTGGCAGACAGTGCATAAACTTTGCATCCCGCGTCCTAGCCATTTTGGCCTCGTCAACTAT
This sequence comes from Acidobacteriota bacterium, assembly GCA_016718135.1. GTDB lineage: Bacteria > Acidobacteriota > Blastocatellia > Pyrinomonadales > Pyrinomonadaceae > OLB17. The sequence continues at coordinate 686,423 of JADKEF010000001.1, forward strand.
CCAATCGTTCCTCAGATCGGCTCGATACTCGATATCTCTATCCGTATCACCATAGAACTGTTTACCACCCCAACTCTTGGCGTAGACAATCTCGACCTCGTCGAACGCGGCTTGAACATCATTGGTAAACTCAACGCTTCCGCCAGTCGCAACCGAATGCTGCTGGATCTCGGACACCAATTCCTCATCCAGTTCATACCCAGCCGGATGGGCGATACGGAGATCGTGGCCGAATTGAGCGGCGGACAACGCGAAGCTATTCGGCACGGCCATCGGGAGTGGCTTCGGATGCCACGCCCAAGTAAGCAGCACTTTCTTCTTGCCACTTCCAAGCTTCTCCCGGATCGTCATCATATCCGCCATCGACTGACACGGATGATGCATCGCGGATTCGAGATTAATTATGGGAACGGTGGCATACTTGGCGAAAGCGTTCAGGATCGGATCAGTCCGCTCAGTTTCCCAGTCCTTAAGCTCAGCAAATGTGCGAACGCCGATCGCAGAAACATAACGCTCCAACACACGAACAAACTCCGCCAGATGCTCAGTCTTGTTACCATCCATCACCACGCCATCACGATGCTCCAGCGTCCAGGACGTGCCACCGGGTTCCAGTATCACGGCATTTCCACCAAGTTCATATATGCCCACCTGCATAGAAGCACGTGTGCGCAGACTTGGGTTGAAGAACACAAGTGCGATGGACTTGCCGTCAAGCGGACGATCCTTCACTTCACCACTCTTGATCTTGACCGCAGAATCGATCAAATCATTAAGTTGATCTATCGAGTGATCAGATGTTTTGAGGAAATTATCCATTTCTTAATCTTTAACGGCATTTACTACGTGCCCTCTCTTCGGCTGTGCCATACTGCAGTGCGGTCGTGGCTATGCCCGACCGTTCGCGATACACAAAATGATACTGGAGGCTACGCCTCCTTCCGGCAACGGTTGGGCATAGCCCAACCGTACTGCTTTGCGGCAAAGCCGCGGATCTATTCTAGAGTTCGAACCAACACGTCGATCTCATCCTCGCTCACACACAACGGCGGAAGCAAACGCAGCACATTCGGATCACTAGACGTTCCCGTTATTATCTTGTTCTCAAGTAGCTTCGCATGGAACGGCTTACACGGCCCGTCAAATTCGATACCAAGCAAACAGCCCTTCCCGCGAATGCCCACAACATTCCTAACGTTTGCGAGCGAATCCCGCAGATGCTGTTCCACGCGTTTTGCGTTTGCGATCATGTCATCGGCCTCGATCGCTTCGAGTGTTGCCAGAACAGCGGCCATCGCGAGCATTCCACCGCCAAACGTGGTGCCAAGGTCATTCAGTTTTATATTCGATGAGACTCGATCATTCACAAGACAAGCACCAACTGGCACTCCACTACCGAGCGATTTCGCCAACGTGATCACATCAGGCTCGACGCCGTCGGCGAGTTCGCTACCGGAAAAGAACCAGTTTCCCGTCCGGCCAATGCCAGTTTGGACCTCGTCAAAAATGAGCATGATGCCGAGCTTATCGCACAGATCACGCAGTTCGCGGAAGAATCTCGGATCAGCTTCCGTCACACCAGCCATCGATTGGATCGGCTCGAGCATGATCGCGGCGGTATCTTCATCAGCAACGGCTCGAACGCTTTCAATATCCCCAAAAACTGCCGAAACGTGCCCGGGAACGTTTGGCTTACCGATCTCGCGATACTTGCCCAAAAACGTTGCGGAAATGGAATCCGCAGTTCGACCATGAAAACCACCAGTAAACGTGATCACCTTTTTCGCGTCCCGTAGCCATGCGGGCCATCCGCATTGCGTTCTCGTTGGCCTCGGTTCCAGAGTTGCAAAAGAAAGCTTCCGAAAGGGAACCAGGAGCTACGGAAACGAGCTTTTCTGCGGCTTTTGCTCTTATCTCGGAATAAACGAGATTCGAATAGAACAGCACTTTCCCAGCCTGCTCTCGGATAGCCTCGACCACATGCGGATGCGAGTGTCCAGTGGCACACACGGCATGTCCACCGTACAGATCGAGATATTTATCACCTTCGCTCGTCCAAACCCACGCACCCGAGCCACGCTCGACAGAAATATTCATCTTGGCGTACGTCTCGACCTGGTATCGATCCTCAACATTCTTTATCTCTTGAAAATTCATCTTTTATACTCGCCGATCAAGAAATTCCTTCGGGTAATCACAGACACGGTACGCAAGTGTTCGAATGCTATTCGGATCGGCAAAGTATGCTTCAAGCTCTTCCTCATTGAGCTTGAACTTGATCGTGTAGATCGCCACGGTCCCGCACACGACGTCGAGAATATATTCGTCCGTCTCGTCATCGTGTTCGAGAATGTAGAACCACGTTTCTTCCGCGATCGTTTTCAGCATTACGGATTCGTTCCCATCATCCTCAGTCCCGTTGTCTCATCAATGCCAAACATCAGATTCATATTCTGCACGGCTTGTCCTGCCGCACCTTTGACCAGGTTGTCGATTGCCGAAAACACCACGATCTGCTTCCCATTTGTATAAGAGGCGATATCACAAAAATTTGTAGTCTTAACCCAGTTAATATCAGGCGAGCCATCGACCATACGTACAAAAAAGGCTTCCTGATAAAAGCTTTCGTAGATGTTGCCGATATCCTCGTTCGTCAGGTTAACACTGGTTTCGAGATAGCACGACGCAAAGATGCCACGCGAGACGGGCAGACTGTGAGTCATAAAGATCAATTCATTCTCAAAGTCACCAACCTGATGCAAATGCTGTTCGATCTCAGGGACGTGCTGGTGAGTGAACGGCTTGTATGCGTAAAACGAATTCATTCGCTGCGGATGATGCGTATTCGCAGCAGGCTTCGCTCCGGAACCCGACGAACCAGTCTTGGCATCCACGACGATCTTGCCAGTAAGCAATCCGCTTTTCACCATCGGCGAGAGAGCGAGCAGCGTAGCTGTAGCGAAGCAACCCGGATTGGCGATGTAGTGGGCGGAACGTATCGCCTCCCGATTCGTTTCGGTCAAGCCATATACGAATTCGCTTTGGATAGCTCCCGCGTGGTCGAGTTTGTAAAACTCCTTGAAAATTCCCGCATCATCAAGGCGGAAGTCCCCCGAAAGATCGATCACTTTGGTTTTCGAGGGAAGTTGCGGAACAAGGCTAAGAGCCTGGCCATGCGGAAGGGCGAAAAATGCGACATCCACATCGAGACTCGAAAGATCCTCCGGTGCTGTGTCGAATATCATTTTAGTGAGCCCGAAAAGATTCTTATGGACAGCACCAACGGGTTTGCCGGCGTGTTCATTCGCAGTAACAATTACGATCTCGGCGCTCGGATGAGCGAGCAATATACGCAACAACTCGCTGCCACCGTAACCGGAACCACCAAAGATCGCTACCCTGATCTTGCTATTTGCCACTATGTCGACACTCCATTTTGTCCGAACTTCTCGCCAAGTAACCTGAGTACAACCGCTTGGTCATCAGCATTTTTTATCGCAATGAAAATGGTATCGTCCCCCGCTATGGTACCAACGATCTCACCGATCTTATCCGCATCGATCCGAACCGTGATCGCTGACGCAAGCCCAGACGCACAGCTCCCCACGATCAGGCATTCTCCCGCCGTATCGAAAGTTACCACACCTAGGTCACTCACCGGTTCAGCTTTCCGTCGCGGCAGTGAATACGCCCCGTTGGCTTTTACAATGCCGAGTTCATCCAGGTCGCGTGAAACGCTCGCTTGGGTGACGGCGAAGCCCGCTTCGCTTAGGCGAGACGCAAGGATCGCCTGGTTGCCAATTGGCTCCTTGGTGATGAGCTGCAGTAATGCGTTGTGGCGTTCCCGTTTTCGCATAGTATGCGAGCATTACAAATATGTGCTCGTATCTATGCAGTATATATGCATTATTATCGCATATTCAACTTTGTGAACGTATATTATTCGTCGCTCAGAAAATAGCCAACTTTATTCTGAGGTATTTCTTGGGGTTCTTTCGAAAATCGTCAAGCAACTTCGTGCCCTCGCCCGTGAAAGTGGCGATGTTGCTTGAGGTTACATTGAGGTTATTGAAGAGAGTCTCGTCGGTGATGAGCTTACCGATCGTACCTTTGCCTGCTTGGGCATCCGCTATTAGAGATTCGATGCGGGTCGTTGCACCATTAAACCGTGCGATTGCAGAGCGAGCATCCTCGTATAGCTTTTCATCTTTGAAAAGCTTGCCCGCAGTCCCTTTGCCGTCTTTAAGATCGGCGGTGATCAGCTTAACATCGTCCGCGATGGAAGATATTTTCTCTGCCGACTTCCTGAGTTCACTGACGGTGTCACGAGTCTCATTGTAGAGAGCCTCGTCGTTTAGGAATTTGCCGGCCGACCCGCGCCCAGTCTTTATGTCATTGGAGATCGCCTCGAGCTGCGATACGGTCCGGTTCAAACTGTCATAAAGCGCCGGGTCATTGACCAATTTCCCGGCACTCCCTTCGCCACTATTGATCTTGTCGATAGTGGTCTGCAGTCGCAACATCGTCGATTTCGTCTCGGCAACCGCACCATCGAGATCCTTGTAAAGAGCCTCATCATTAATGATACGGCCGAGCGTTCCTTCGCCGCTATTGGCCTTGTTGAGTATCTCGTTCGCGGGAAGCGCGAGCTTGTTGATCTGCTCAAAAAGTTTGTTTCCGGTCGCGGTCAATTGGTTCAGCCCAATACCTGAGCTTGAGGTGAGCACAGCATTCTCACCGATCGGCGAGCCCTTGGACGATCCCGGAACCACGTTTATCATCTTGTCATTGCCGAGGATCGAGGTTGCGACAAGCTGGGCGGTCGAATCTGAACGAATAAGCTCGGCGATCGGCTTTCTATCGAGTTCGCGAACGATATTTAGCGTAGCCTCTATACGATCCTCGCTGTCACCTTCCGGCTCAATAAATTTCACATCCTCGACCTTGCCGATCGATACGCCAGCCAGCTGAACGTCAGCACCGGGATGCAATCCATCAGCGCTCACGAACCTTGCCTTTAGGCGCATCTTCTTTTCAAACGGATTAAAATTACCCGTCGAGTTTAATATCAAAAACCCGGTAAGTACCAAGGTTGAAAGCATGAATATGCCTACGCGAAGCTCGCTAAAAGTTAGTTTCTGTTGACTTCTTGGCATGTTATCTACTTTCCATTAATGAATTTGCGAATGTAATTATCTTGTGAAGCCTTTAGCTCTTCGCCGCGGCCGGTGAACCAAATGTCACCTTTCAACAACATCATTACCTTAGTATTTAGCAAGCAATACGTTTCTCCTGCAAACTCGTATTGCACTTTGCCCTCGCGGTCGATCACGGCATACTCGGATGAAATGTAATCAAGGTTATTCATCTCGTGCGTCACAAAGATCGACGAGACGTCCTCAATATCCCGCAATTTGATGGCTAACTCACAGATCGTGCGCGCCGTTGGTGGATCAAGGCCAGCGGTTGGTTCGTCAAATAGCACGATATTCGGATCGCCGACCAAGGCCCTGGCAATGCCTACACGCCGCCGCATTCCGCCTGATAATTCGATCGGCATCTTGTCGATCGCATCTTCAAGATCAACGAATTGGAGCATACGCCGAACCTCGTGCTCAACCTCGTCTTCGTCGACACCGGCCTCGTGCAAGCGATACGCAACGTTCTCGTAAACCGAAAGGGAATCGAACAACGCTCCCTCCTGGAACACCATTCCGATCTTCTTTCGAATTCGCATAAGCTCGACATCATCGAACTCGGTAATGTCTTCGCCCTCAACAAAGATCTTACCCGCATCTGGCTTGATCAATCCGAGAATTAGCTTGATAACCGTTGATTTACCGGTTCCCGAACCGCCAAGAACGAATCGGGTCTCACCACGCCCAACGCAAAAGCTGACATCCGAGAGAATTACCTGATCGTCGAAGGCAAGATCAACATTACGAAACTCGATGGCCGGCCTCGGTGCGACCGGAACCCTGGCACCATTACCATTCATTCCGCTACCGTTCGAAACTGTAATGTCTTCAAACATTGATCAAAATAAAGTTGTACCCATTAGACTCTGCAAGACCTTGGACAGGAAAAAATCCGAGATAATTATGCAGATCGATGAAATAACCACAGCTTGCGTAGTAGATACGCCAACGCCAACCGTACCGCCCTTTGTCGTCAATCCTTTGTGACAGGAAACGAGGCCGATTATCAGGCCGAAGAAGATCGGCTTTATAACGCCCGTAATTAGAGCGTTAATATCCGTGCCTGTTCGAACCGAAGAGATATAAACATTCGTGTCGAGCCCATAGATCTGGTTTGCAACGATGCCGCCACCCAGCAGGCCAAAAAAATCAGCCGCGATCGTCAGCAGCGGAAGACAAACCAACAACGCAACTAGCCGCGGCGTCACGAGTTTGCGAGCCGGCGACGTTCCAAGTGCACGCATCGCCTCGATCTGCTGCGAAACCACCATCGAACCCAGTTCGGCTGAGATAGAAGATCCAACACGGCCGGCGACCATTAGAGCTGTCAGAACCGGCCCAAGCTCGCGGATCAGGGAAGTTGCCACTCCCTGGCCGGCATTGCTCTGTGCTCCGTAGTACTGCAGCGTAGGGTAAGCTTGCAGGATCAAGACGCCGCCTGTAAAGAAGCCCGTCAGCACGACGATTCCAAGCGAGCCAACGCCAACCTGGTCCATTTGCTGGATCATTTCAGCGAAATATCGCGGCCGCTTTCGCAATCCCTTAAGCACACGCCACAGGAGGCCAGTGACCTCTTGTAACTCCAACAGAAAATGCTTGAGTGGATTCATGCTGTGGCTGCAATTTGAAGCTAAAGGATATAATTAACCACGCCGAACATCAACCAAAAAGAATAGCCGCCCGGGACACAGGCGGCTGATTAGCAGGATCCCTACCGACGTTACAGAAAATCAATCTGGCTTGATCGGAGCTTTTGCCGGAGCTTTAACATCTTTTTGCTGCAGATTATTTGGTTGCTGGTTGTCTCGAACCCGTAAACGACGCTCATCCGCTTCCTGCCTGGCACGCTCAAAACGTTCCCTCATATTACGAAACCGCACAAGCTGCTCAGGCGTTAGGATACGTCTGATAGCGAGTTCGCTGGTAAAGCGGACTTTGTAAACTTCAGCCTGCGCCAATTGCACGTCTTTTAATTTAGCCTGAACATCTGTATCGCTAACCTCGTCAGCGTAGATAGCTTCGTCAAGCGAACGATTCGCATTACGAAGCTTTTCCTGAGCAACGTCCATCAATGGCTTTCGCGTTCTGTTGATTTGTTGGAGCCGCTGTATCTGCTCGCGGCTAAGGCCGAGCTGACGGAGCATGTTCACCTGCGGTTGCTGATTTGCTACCGTACGCTGCGGTTCCGAAACGGGCTCGTCCTGTGCCAAGATCGGCATAACGAACAGCACCGCAAACAGTAAAACACTTGATATGCGAAATATTCTCATATATTTAACCGCCTATCTCATCGAACATAGCGGACAATCTGAGCGAATCTTCATCGTCGTCGCCAAGGTCGCTCAAAACCGGAGCCCGACGAGCCTGTCGTGTAGGATTTGGCACCGCACGATTCTCGACGACCCGACGCAACGGAGAAGTCGGCCGTGCGAGTTTCGGGCGAACCTCGCGTGAAGCAGCGGTCACTGGACGGACTTCTTCAGAGATGATCGGATCTTGATCGACAATTGCGATCAGCGAATTCAGGGCCTTTGGCGTTTCGACCCTCTGCTCGATCACGACCGGAGGCACAATATTCGAAGCGATCTCATTCCCGCCCGTTCCGACTAAATTAAACCCGATAAATCCAAGTACGATTAAAACAGCGAACGCCCCGCTAACCGCGAGCGGCGAGCGGGCGAAGGCGAAAGCTTCCGCAAAACCAACAAACCAACCCGCCTTCTCCACAACAACTTTCCTGGCTTCGTAAGGAATCACGATCTCGGGCGTCGCCAAGTGAGCAAATTCCTCCTTCTGCCACTCAAACACTGAAAACCGCGCGAACGAAACGGCTGCAAACTTGTCCGTACACGACGTACAATCAACCAGATGCGACTCAAACTGCGTACGCTCGGCGGCACCGAGTTCATCGTACATGTACGACACGATTTCGTGCTCGAATCCACATTCTCTATTGGCGCTATTAACCATAACCTCACCTACTAGACGACCTCAACGGGCGTTCGTTCCAATTTCATTTTCAATTGCTTCAACGCCGTGTATAGACGGCTTTTGACGGTGCTCAGAGGCAATTCAAGCGTCTCGGATATCTCCTGAAAGGTCATATCCTCAAATTCCTTCATCACGATCACCTCGCGAAGCTCACCGGGCAATGCACCTACTGCACTGCGAACCAGATGCATCCGCTCGGCCTGCTCCGTCTTTCGTGCTGGAGACAAATGAGCCGCCGCGACGAACACCTTGTCCTGGCTGCCATCCTCATCATCAAGAAAATCCTCGGCCCGCGTTTTTTGCCGCCGTTTTATTGTCAAACACTGATTCACCGCGATACGGTGCAACCAGCTCGAGACCTTAGCCTCGCCGCGAAAGTTGGCGAGATTCTTATAGGCCGCGATAAACGCCTCCTGACAGGCATCGCCCGCATCATCCTCACGCCCGAGCATACCGAAGCAGAGAGCGAAGATCTTCCGCTCCCACCGCCTCACAATTTCGCCGAACGCATCAGGATCTTGTCCTTTTGCCAGTTCGACAAGCTGCTCATCAGGTAAATTTATCAACATCCAACTCGTGTCAACCGCCGCTCTTCGGCACGAGAAAATAATAGCCCAAAATCCTGTTTCCGTGCGAAACGTTTCGCATTCAGGAGTTTAGACGACAAAAAATCACAAAAAGTCGGAAATAAACGCTGCCGAACAGCGGGTTTTAGATTCATCGTTCCACCTTCCATACATTCCCCACGTCGATAAATGCTGGTTTCCCGGCAGGGTTCGGAACATCGCTATCTGAATTTCGTCCCGTTCCATTGTTCCAAACACTTCCCACACCGGTAAATACCGCGTCTTGCCATTCACGATTCAACTATTTGCCGTTTCCCAGTATCCCACTGTACCTCAAACTCCCAATTGGTAAAATAATGTCATCCGCTTGCCCATCGTGCACCGCCAAATTACGCTAGGATAAAGAATATTCGATGGATACACTTTTCCGCCGGTAAATAGGGAATGTGACGAAAATGACAGTAAAAATGAACTGTTTGGTTTGAATTTACACTTTCGGGGTCAATTTATTGTTGACAGCCGGAGAGGCCTTTGGTAATCTTCGATTGTTCTTGGTTGATTGTTAGTTAGTTAGTTTGATAGTTAGTTAGATAGTTAGTTTGGCGGTTACTTCGGTAGCTGCTCTGTTAGTTAGATAGTTAGTTAACGTGTTAGTTAGTTAGTTTTCAACCAGAACAAGGGAATGCTCGCATGGCGTCAAAACCAAGCGGGCATTTTCCTTTTGCACGCGAAAAAATTGTTCCAACGCAAAATATTCATTATGTGCGCTAGCGTACAAACAACCTGTCTTGCGAAGCGGAGAATAAAGTGTGTTTTTTCCATTCCTTTCTGTCTATTGATGAACACTCGTTAGTGGGAATGGGTGGTGAAAACTTGTTGGGTTCCTCTCAACTTGGCAGCAATGAGCTGCGATCTGGGAACGGCTGAGCTAACGATCAGCCGTTCTTTTTCTTGCGACAATTTCCTGAAAAGGACGGGAGCGGTCTATTTGGATACAACTGTAAGTACCACTATTTCCGGTGGAACCATAAATCTCAATGGTAGAACACTCATCCCGATCCCGCTGGTAACGAAGAGATCGACATTTTTCTCACGGATGTGGCCGTATGCGTATTTTTGGCCAAAGGTTGAGGGGACTATCATTCGTCCAAAAACCGGGAACCACACCTGCCCGCCGTGTGTGTGGCCCGCGAGGAAGAGGGTGAGGTCCGGCGAGATCGACAGATCGCCCGTAACGATCGGGAAAACGTCCGGACTGTGTTGGAGAACGATCAATTTCCCTTCGCCCGAGGCGTCGACGATCTGTTTAATGTCGGCCGAGGTTTCTTTCCAGGACTTTGTTAGGCGTAAATGGTCTTTTGTGCCCAGTATGCGGAGTGCCTTATTGCCTTTCTGGATCGTCGCGACTTCGTTTTGAAGCACTTTATAACCGACGCGTGTGAATTCCGCCGCCACTTTATCTTCGCCAAACTCTCCGTCATGATTTCCCATTACCGCGAACACGCCGTAAGTTGATCTTAGGCCCTTGAGATTGTCAGCGATGTCTGCGGGCGACATTTTCAAGGGCCGTTTACCAACCTCGCCTTCATATTTCTGCGAAACGAAGTCGCCGAGCATCACAATGATGTCAGCATTCTGCTCGTTTGTCTTCTCGACGACCATCCGCAGCCGCTCGGCGGTCATGTAATTAGATCCACCATGAATATCGCTAAGCACCGCGATCCGCAAACCATCAAATTCGGCGTCCCAATTACTTGTTTCAATTGTTTCCTGCCTAATTACAAGTCGTTGCGGCTCGATATAATATGCGTAGGATAATAAGACGAGGCAAAGAACGCCGGCGAGGGGGAAAAGATAGAGAAAATGTCGGCGTTTGGAGAGCATTGAGATTTTATCGCGTAGCGATATTTGATTGTAGCCGTGGGTGAAAACCAGGGTAGAAGCAAAGTTTTGATTTGTTTCCGTGGGTTAGCACCCACAGCTACAATCAAAAGCCGCTAACGTGGCGAAGAACATTTTATCCAAAATAGTCCTTCCAACGACCATCCACCAACCTAACAATATCCTCGCGAGGCTCAACGACCTTCGGGTACCAAGGTTTCATTCTCGCGTCGATGACGACCGGGGCTTCGTAGCCTATATGGTTGTTTTTCAGAGACATTTCGCTCGCGAAAATGTCGCTCGCGGGATCGAATCTAGTCCATGTCGCCCACAAAAACTTGTCGGCAGTACGCGCAAATTCGATATCGTCGTGGACGACCACCATTTGCCAATTTTTGAACGCAGCGTGATCCGCAATCCGTGCAGCGAGATCTTTATCGTCTTCGTACGGAACTGCTTCGACGACGAGACAACCTCTGCAGAAAGGCTCGGCTTTGCTGACACCTTGCGGAAGATCTCCGGAGAATTCCACAGCGAGATCCCTTTTCGCCTCGCCAACTCCCATCAAGATCGCCTTGCTTCCGTGGTTTACCTTTCCGCTCGCGTAATCAAGAGTGTCGAATGCCGTCTGGCTGAAAATATGGAGATCGCGGTTCCATTCAACACGTGCAAGAATGTGCTCAAATAGTGATTTAAAGTCACCAAGGTCCTGCGGGGTATCGGTGAGAAGCAAGAACTTTGTCAGCGTGAGTTGCCCTTCCCCCAAAATTCTAAATCCGGCGGAAAGAGCCTCGCGAGCATATCTTTCTCTCACCACGGCAGCCGCGAGGGAGTGAAATCCCGTTTGCCCATAACTCCAGAGATCACGAACCGCAGGCATTACTAGTGGAAATAGTGGCGAAAGCAACTCCTGCAAATAATCGCCGATGAAATAATCTTCCTGTTTGGGCTTTCCGACGACCGTTGCGGGCCAAATTGCGTCTTTTCGATGGAAAACGGCGTCCGCACGGAACACGGGATAATCGTGTTTGAGCGAATAATATCCGTAATGATCTCCAAAAGGCCCTTCGGGACGGCGTTCGTGCGGCGCGACGTGCCCGCAGATCGCAAATTCGGTCTCGGCGATAAGCCGATGACGATCGTCCCCCATCGGATTACTTGTCGTAGTGATCTTTTGGCCGGCAAGCAAAGACGCAAGCATTAATTCGGGTATTCCCTCAGGCAAGGGAGCGATCGCGGACAATATCAAAGCCGGCGGACCGCCTACAAAAATCGTCACGGGCAATGCCTCATTCTGCTGTTCCGCTTCGAAATAATGAAAACCACCACCTTTGCCGATCTGCCAGTGCATCCCCGTCTCTGTTTCGTTATATCTTTGGATCCGATACATCCCCAGATTCGGCTTCTTATCCGTAGGACTCTCAGTATAAACGAGCGGAAGCGTGACAAAATGCCCACCGTCTTCATGCCAAAGCTGGAGAAGCGGAAGTTTTGTCAGATCCACTGAGGGTTGTCTGGATTCTAAAATAGGAGCCCGGCTGACGGATCTGGTACCCAACTTTGCTGCAGAAAATCCAAGATCGCGGAATTCCCAGAGCTTACCAAGTCTCGGGGAAGGAGAGTTTCTGCAGCATGTACGGCACGTTTTACGAATTCCAAAGGCTTAGAGCCAAACGCCAGATCGATACGACGTCTTGTGCCAAACAGATTTGTGACTACGGGGAACTCTGAGCCTTTCACATTAGTAAAAAGCAAAGCTTTCCCTTGTTCGTCGATCACCCGGCGATGTATTTCGGCGATCTCGAGATACGGATCGACCTGTGCAGAGACCTCGATGATCTCGTTTTCCCGGCGGAGCAGATCAAGAAATGAACGCAGACTGGTGTGCATATTTGTCGGCGGAGGGGACAACAATTATTGAAGCAAAGCAAAATAGAAAGGGCAACCCGTGCGCCCTGAACAACGTATTTACCGTCTCATCGCATCGTATGCGTGTCCTTAACAACAATTTATGAAGCGAATCAGTCTTTTTGTAGCGATATTCGTCCTTTTCGCCGTCTCAGCATCTGCCCAGACTTTGGAAGAAATGGCACAAGCCCGCCAAGCTGAACAGTTAGCGGTCAAGGCTTATCAAGCGAAGAATTTTGCAGAGTTTCTAGCTCAAATGTCCCTCGCAAATGCCGCCCGTCCCAATCATCCGAGGCTGATATACAATCTTGCAAGCGCTTTTGCCGTGAACGGGCAGACGGAAAACGCTCTAAATTCGCTGGAGCGTTTGGCGAAGATGGGATTGTTTTTCGAAATCGCAAAAGATGAAGATTTTAAGGCGTTGGCAGGCAGCGATGGGTTTAAGGCGATCGAAAAGAAGTTCGCTGGGAACAAAAAGGCTGTGAGTAACAGCTCGCGGGCGTTTTCACTAGACGACAAGACCCTGATCAGCGAAGCTTTGGCTTATAACGCAAAGTCGCAGACCTTTTACGTCGGCAGCGTGCATCAACGGAAGATCGTCGCGGTCAAAAATGGGGTTGCGACGGATTTTTCGTCTACTGCTGACGGGCTTTGGAGTGTCTTGGGAATGCGAGTTGATCTCGCACGTGGGTTTCTATGGGTTTGCACCGCTGCACTACCACAAATGCGTGGTTTTGATGCGAAAGACAACGGAAGATCCGGCATATTCAAATACGACCTCCGCAAGGGTAAGCTGAGTAAGAAATATATTCTTCCGGAGGGAAATCATACACTCGGAGATGTGCTGATCGACCGCGAAGGTGCTGTTTTTGCTACCGATAGCAATTCACCCGTCATCTACATGATCGATCCGAAGCGTGATGAGTTAGAAGAATTTGTGCGGTCCGACAATTTTGCGTCGCTCCAAGGGCTTGCGTTCTCTAGCGGTGACGAGGAAATGTATGTTGCCGATTATTCCAAAGGGATCCTTCGAATTGATATGGCGACGAAGAAGGTCGTCCAACTAAAGGCTGGCGAAAATGTGACTTTGCTAGGCATTGACGGGCTCTATTATTATCGCGGAAAGCTCATTGCTATTCAGAACGGTGTCACGCCGCATCGAGTCGTTAGTTTCTCGGTCAGCGGAGATTGGATCGAGGAATTTAAGACTCTCGAGGCGAATCACGCGGACTTTATGGAGCCGACATTAGGCACATTGATCGGCGATGATTTCTATTATGTCGCGAACAGCCAATGGCCGCTTGTAAATGAAAAAGCGGAACTGAATATGGATAAGCTTCGGCAACCGGTTGTGTTGAAATTAGACGCAAAAAAGGCATTGGCGAAGTAACCAATGCCTTTTCGAACCTGCCGCGGGATATTTAGTTCTACTGATAATCGTAAAAACCCTTACCGCTCTTCCGCCCGAGCCAACCGGCGTCGACGTATTTCTTTAAAAGCGGCGACGGACGGTATTTCGGATCACCGAGTCCTTCGTGAAGGACGTTAAGAATCGCGAGGCACACGTCCAGGCCGATAAAATCTGCCAATGTGAGCGGCCCCATCGGGTGATTCATTCCGAGCTTCATTATTTCATCGATCGATTCTTTAGTTGCGACGCCTTCGTGAAGGGCAAAGATCGCCTCGTTGATCATCGGCATCAGGACGCGATTCGAAACAAAACCCGGATAGTCATTGCACTCTACAGGCACCTTTCCAAGCTGCTCGGAGAGATCTTTCACCTTCGCGTAAGTCTCATCAGATGTTGCAATTCCACGGATAACCTCAACCAGTTTCATAAGTGGAACCGGATTAAAGAAATGCATTCCGATGACTTTGTCTGGGCGCTTTGTTGTCGCAGCGATCTTGGTAATCGAGATCGAAGAGGTATTCGAAGAAAGTATTGCATCGGGGCCGCAGATCGCATCGAGTTTTTCGAAGATCTGCTTTTTGATCTCAAAATTCTCAGACGCCGCCTCGACTACTAGTGAGCAGTTTTTCACGTCGTCCAGGCTTGTCGTCGTCGTAATACGAGCCAAAACCTCAGCCTTTTCCTCCTCGGTCATCGTTTCTTTCTTCACAAAACGATCGAGACTTTTGCTAATATTCGCGATGCCGCGCTCGACAAATTCCGCCGACACGTCGCACATCACAACATCAAACCCAGCACCTGCAGCCGTTTGAGCAATCCCATTGCCCATCGTTCCTGCACCAATTACTCCAATTATTTCACTCATATATTCCCTTGATCTACCGAACAAAAACCAAAGAACGAATTTATCAAATCGCTCGAACAAAACAAACGGGCGACCGAAGATAACTTCGAATCGCCCGTCAATCCCATAGATTGCCGACAAATTACTGCCAACTATTCGGCGGAGGTGGTGGAGCGTACATCTGACGGCTGTCATGTCCGGTAAGGGCGTAAAACTCCTTCCCTTTGTCACCAAACAAGAACCAAAGCCCATAAACGCCGAGTGCTGTGCCGAGCGGAAAGCTTAATAGCGAAAGTATGCTCCCAATGATGCCAAGTGTACGGCCGATCGGCCTTTCCTTGAGCATCTTGAAACCAATGAGTAGATCTAACGCTGCAAACGCAAGCATTATTATTGCAACCAAGACGCCGACACCCATGAAAACACCGCCGATCACCTGTTCGTCCTCGCGACGGGAATTAGCCAGCATCGCACCACCAAGAGCAACGTAAACTAGTGCCGCGATGATCCCGCCGAATAATTGCAGTCCACCCTGGACGAAGAAGAAAATGCTCAATAATTTGTTATGTTCTTTGCCTGTCATTTTTAAGCCTCGGATATAAGTTCAAACTCTTACTTTGTAGAACGTTTGAACCTACATCCGAGTTGCATCATTTGTCGGACCGCAGGCTGACAGCCTGCGAGCCATCAACCGTCAGGCTGGCGGCCTGCCGTTCGACGAACACCTAGTCTCGCTCGACTGCCAGTGCTACTGAATTACCACCACCAAGACAGAGAGCCGCGACGCCGCGTTTTGCGCCGCGTCGTTTCATCTCATAGAGCAAGGTCGTCAGCACGCGGCCGCCGGAATTGCCGATCGCGTGGCCAAGAGCGACCGCACCACCATTTACGTTGACGCGATCAATGTCGAGGCCGAGTTCTTGCATCACGCCGAGCGCCTGAACTGAGAATGCTTCGTTTAGTTCGAAGAGGTCTACGTCAGCCATCGACCAACCTGCTTTTGCTAGAACATTCTGCACACCTTTAACAGGAGCCATCATGATGAGCTTTGGCTCGATTCCTGAGGAAGCCCACGCGACCACGCGGCCGAGCGGTTCGATACTGCCTGCTGCCGCATTTTCCGCGGATGTGACAACGAGTGCGGAGGCTCCATCGTTTACTCCTGGAGCATTACCCGCCGTGACGGTTCCGCCATCTTTCTTAAATGCGGGCTTGAGCTTGCCAAGGCTTTCTGCAGTTGTGTCAGGACGAACAGGCTCGTCGTAATCAAGCACGATAGCATCGCCCTTTTTCTGCGGGATCTCAATGGGAATGATCTCGTCCTTAAAACGTCCCGCAGCCTGTGCGTCGGCTGCCTTCTGGTGTGATTTTGCCGCAAAATCATCTTGTGCTTCACGAGAGATCTGATACTTGTCGGCCACGACCTCGCCAGTGTTCCCCATGTGCCAATTTTCGAACGGGCACCATAGACCGTCGTGGATCATCAGATCGGTCGCGGTCTGATTTCCCATGCGAAAGCCGTCGCGCGCCGTTTGCAGTGCGTATGGAATATTCGACATCGATTCCATTCCGCCAGCGACAACGTATTCGGCATCACCGAGTTGAACCGCCTGCGACGCAAGCGCAACTGCGCGCAGTCCCGAACCGCAAACCATATTGATCGTCAAAGCTGAAACTTCCGGTGGAAGTCCCGCTTTCAATGCCGCCTGACGAGCCGGAGCCTGTCCTTGTCCTGCTGCGACAACGCAACCCATGATTACCTCGTCGATCTTCTCAGGAGCGACGCCTGCACGTGCGACGGCTTCCTTGATCGCGATCGACCCGAGTTCCGGCGCTGAGAATCCTTTTAGAAGACCCTGAAATTTACCCGTCGGCGTCCTCGCCGCGCTTATGATGACTGCTTGTTTATTTGTGCTCATATAATTTCCTCGGTAATAAGGTAGAGTTCTTGTATCAACTGCAATCTATTATTTTATTACGATTCAGGGGTGGGTTCAAAGCTTATGGTTGGTGTTTGTCTTTTGCTGTGGATTCGTTTAAGTTTTGAGAAACTCCGGTTCTAAATTTCACCATAGGCAGGTAATAAAAAGTGCGTTCAAGCTACGTCCGTGTTTTGTTGGCATCGTTGGTATGCCAGTTTGTACTATTGTCGCTCGTTTCAGTCGAGGTCTCGTCGCAGACGACTGCGGCCAAGGTCGATCCGCTAAAGAATCTTCAATATCGCTCGATCGGGCCATTTCGCGGTGGACGCGTTGGTGCTGTAGAGGGCATCGCCGGGCAACCGAACGTATATTATTTCGGAGCGACAGGCGGCGGCGTATGGAAAACTACTGATGCCGGTGTCAACTGGTCCAACATCTCAGACGGCTACTTCAAGACCGGTTCGGTCGGGGCGATCGACGCGGCCGATTCCGATCCGAATACGATCTACGTTGGTATGGGCGAGCAGACCTTGCGCGGCAACGTGTCGAGCGGCGACGGAATGTACAAGTCCGTTGACGGCGGAAAAAGCTGGAAGCATATCGGCCTTGGCGACACACAACAGATCGCACGGATTCGAGTTCATCCAAAAGATCCGAATACGGTCTATGTCGCGGCAATTGGCCATCTCTGGGGCAACAACGACGAACGAGGCATCTTCCGAACACGTGATGGCGGTAAGACCTGGCAGAAGATCCTTTTCCGTAACTCAGCAACCGGAGCCAGTGAATTGGCGATGGACCCGTCGAACCCGAATACGCTCTATGCTGGATTCTGGCAAGTCAGCCGCAGGCCGTGGCGTATGGACAGCGGCGGCGAAGGCAGCGGGCTGTTCAAATCAACAGAGGGCGGAGACACTTGGGGCGAGATCACGCGAAATCGTGGTCTTCCGGCCGGACTGAATGGGAAGATGAACATCGCCGTCTCGCCCGTCAATCCCAATCGGCTATTCGCCATGGTCGAGAATAAGGACGGCGGTCTTTTTACATCGAACGATGGTGGCGACAACTGGCAGCGGGTTAGCGAAAGTCCTGCGATCAGACAACGTCCGTGGTACTACAACCGAGTTTACTGCGACACGGAAAACGAGAGTACGGTCTACGTTCTGAATGTTGGTTTTCACAAGTCGATCGATGGAGGCAGAACCTTCACAACGATCGGAGTGCCGCACAGCGACAACCATGATCTATGGATCGCTCCAAATGATCCGAAGCGGATGATCAATGGAAACGACGGCGGGGCGAATGTGAGCTTCAATTCAGGCGGAACCTGGACAGAACAGGATCAGGCTACCGCCCAATTCTATCGTGTGATCACGGACAATGATTTTCCATACAATATTTACGGTGCGCAGCAGGACAATTCGACGATACGCATTGCTTCGCGTTCGGATGGCGGAGCAATAACCGAAAGTGATTGGTTTGCGGTCGGTGGCGGCGAATCAGGTTGGATCGCACCGCATCCTGAGAATTCCGATGTTGTTTTTGCAGGTAGCTACGATGGATTGCTGACGCGTTGGGATCGCAAAACCGGACAAGAACGTAACATCGACGTCTATCCGGACAACCCGATGGGTTCGGGAGCCGAAGGGACGAAGTACCGGTTTCAATGGAACTTCCCAATTGTCTTCTCACCCCATAAAACGAATGGTAAGTATCCGCTATACACCGCTGCAAACGTTCTGTTCCGAACCATGGACGAGGGCCAATCATGGCAACCGATCTCGGGTGATCTGACCCGCAACGATAAATCGAAACAAACGCATTCAGGAGGTGCGATTTCCGGCGACAACACCAGCGTAGAATATTACGACACGATCTTTTCCGTAGATGAATCCCCAGTAAAGCAAGGTGTGATCTGGGCCGGGACGGACGATGGCTGGGTGCATGTCACCGAAAACGGCGGACAATCCTGGAGCAACGTCACGCCAAAGGATCTGCCCGAATGGATACAGGTAAATCACATTCGAGCCTCGCCGCACGATCCAGGATCGGCCTATTTTGCCGCGACCAACTATAAGAACGACGATCAGAAGCCTTACATCTACAAGACGAACGATTATGGCAAGACCTGGAAAAAGATCGTCAACGGGATTAACGCTGAACACTTCACACGGGCTGTGACGGAGGATCCGAATCGCCGGGGATTTCTCTACGCTGGTACGGAACGCGGGATTTACTACTCCACCAATGACGGCGAGCAGTGGCAGAGTCTGCAACTTAATCTTCCGATCGTTCCGATCACCGACCTGACCGTTCAAAAGCGTGAGAAGGATCTTGTCGTGGCGACGCAGGGACGTTCGTTCTACGTACTCGACAATCTGCCAGTTCTTTACCAGCTCGCAGATGCCGAAAAGGCGTCAGCACTTCTTTTCAAACCGGAGGACGCATATCGCACTGCTGGCGGTGGCGGATTTGGGCTTGGACCAAACACAACTGTCGGCCGCAACCCGCCGAACGGTGCCGTCGTCAACTATTATCTGAAAGACCTTCCGAAGAAGGATCTGACGATCGAATTTCTTGATTCGACAAATGCTGTCATCCGCAAATTCACCCGTCGGATGGACTCTACCGGTGGAGGCTCCCCTGGTGAGCCGCAACCCGCGGCAGAGTTCGGCTTCAATACTTTTGTTTGGAATTATCGGCTACCGAACGCGACGACCATAGCTAACCTGATAATGTGGGGTGGTTCGCTTGCCGGTCCGCGCATTCCGCCGGGCAACTACTCGACGCGTCTGACGGTTGACGGCAAGGTCGTCGGGACGGAACCGATCGTGGTGAAGGCTGATCTGCGCTTGACCACAACGCAGGATGACTTCGCTAAGCAGTTCGACCTGATGAAGAAGATCAACGCAAAGCTCACCGAAACGCACACTGCGATCAATGATCTTCGCGATCTTCGGACTCAGATCGAAGGTCTATCGCGGCGGCTGAAGCCTGAGAACAAGGACTTGATCGACAAGGCGAAGGACATTGCTACGAAACTAACGGCGGTCGAGGAAGCATTACATCAAACCAAAATACGGAGCGGCCAGGATGCATTAAATTTTCCGATCAGGCTGAATAATAAGCTCGCTGCACTGAGTTCCTTCGTCGATAGTGCAGATTACGGACCAACGGCTTCGGCGTATGTTGTTTACACCGATCTGACTACAAAGATCGATGCTGAGTTGGCGAAGTATGCCGCAATCAAGACACAGGACGTAGCTGAATTTAACAAGCAGTATGCCGCGAAAGGTTTGCCGATTATCATTTCGGGCAGGTAGATCTGGCCTTATGTTCGATGGAATCTTGCGAACGCAGCTTTCTCAAGGGAGTCTCGATGGTCAGGATGCGCTATTTTGATCAGCTCGGACGCCCGCTGGCGAAGGTTCTTGCCGTATAAATTCGCGACGCCGTATTCCGTCACGATGTAGTGCACATGGGCGCGGGTGGAAACGACGCCAGCCCCCTCTTTGAGGAATGGAACGATCTTGGTCTCGCCTCGGCTGGTCGTTGACGGGAGAGCAATTATCGGTTTTCCGTCTTCAGAAAGCGATGCACCGCGGATGAAGTCCATCTGTCCGCCGACGCCGGAGTATTGGCGAGTGCCGATCGAGTCCGCACACACCTGACCTGTGAGATCGACCTCGATCGCACTGTTTATTGCCGTTGCCTTCGGGTTACGGCGAATAACAGCCGTGTCATTGACATAGGCAATATCGAGCATCAGAACCTGCGGATTATCATCGATAAAATCGTATACCCTGCGCGTGCCCATAACGAACCCGGCGACGACCTTTCCCGGATGGTTTCTCTTTTCTTCTCCGGTAACAACACCCGATTCGACCAGATCGATCAATCCATCCGAGAACATCTCCGTGTGAACCCCAAGCCTTCGGTGACTGCCAAGGGAGGCAAGTACCGCATTCGGGATCGAGCCGATGCCCATCTGGAGTGTCGCACCATCTTCGATCATTTCAGCAATATTTCGACCGATCGCACGATCGACCTCAGTAAGGACCGGGGGGGCGGCCTCGAGTAAAGGTTCATCGATCTCGACGACCGCATCGAGATCCGCATATGAGACCAACGAATCGCCCAAGGTCCTAGGCATCTGTGGATTTATCTGGGCAATTATATGGTCGGCACACTCGACCGCCGCCCGGGCAATATCAACAGAAACACCCAACGAGCAGAAACCGTGTTTGTCCGGCGGAGAAACATTGATCAAAGCAACATTGACGGGCAGAACTCGCTTTCTGAAAAGGGCTGGAATTTCCGAGAGAAAAACGGGGATATAATCCGCACGGCCTTCGTTTACAGCCCCGCGAACATTGGAACCAACAAAAAACGCATTGACTCGAAAACTATCCGAAAATTCCCGGTCGGCATACAGAGCTGGACCCTCCGTGTGGAGATGAACTATCTCAACGTCTTTAAGTTCGTCGGCACGATCGGTCATTGCCCTGATCAGGGCCTGAGGTGCAGCAGCAACTCCATGAATAAACACACGCTCGCCGGAATTTATGATCTTGACCGCGTCAGCGGCAGTTAGTTCTTGGGGCATAACAATATTATTATTCGCCAATGTCCTCATTCCAAATCTCAGGATAAGCCGTAATAAAGGCAGCGAGTAGATCTATGCATTCTTGCGAATCGTGAACTATGACTTCCACGCCAAGTTCGCGCAGAGAATCGATGCCGCCTTGAAAAGTCTCTGCTTCGCCGACAACCACGGTACCGATCCCAAACTGGCGGATCAGTCCTGTGCAGTACCAGCACGGAGCGAGCGTCGTTACCATTATTGTGTCGCGATGGCTTCGCTGGCGCCCGGCCTTGCGAAATGCGTCAGTCTCGCCGTGAACCGACGGATCGTTCTCCTGCACACGGCGGTTACGGCCTCTGCCAAGCAGCATTCCTTCGCCGTCAAATAGTGCGGCACCGATCGGTACACCGCCCTCAGCGAGGCCGATGCGGGCCTCTTCGATGGCTATATCAAGGAGAGAATGCGGATCGATATTCGAATTCATTTCGGTGTGATAACCTGTCCCAATGTCGACTCGTTTCAAAGCCGGAGATTTTTTGGTCTTTCAACTCGAAGCAGGTTACTCTCTATTGCGGCTCCTCGAGATCGAGGATACGGAGGCAGACAAGATCTGGCACGTTGCCGCCTACGACGACTTCTTTTTGGATGTCGAAACCGCAGAAACTGTGTCCGCGGATCCTGCCAGACTTAGCTCCAAGGACAAGCACATCGCTCTATCCACCCGTGCATTCGAGAGCACTCAAGTAGCCACGATCTCAAATTTACCGCTGACGGACGAAGAACTTGAACCCCTAGCAAAGTGGAGATCGGATCCGCAACGCCAAGTTTCCGATCGCTCTGTTCGACTGATGCTCGGGTTGCGATGACGGTTACAGCTTGCGTCGCTTTAGTTCTTTCTCGATCATTTCGAGTTCGCGGCTCACATATCCCGCGGCGGACGAATTTTCATTCGCTCGGCGTATGAGATACGGCACAGTATCGGCGACCGGGCCGTAGGGAACATATTTTGAGACGTTATAGCCTTCTTTGGCGAGAACGTAAGAAATATTGTCGCCCATGCCGTAAAGCTGAGAAAAGAAGATATGCGGATGATTGGGCGAAATGCCGAATTCGTGCATCATCGCGACGACCTTTTGCGTGCTTTCCTCATTGTGCGAAGCGGCAACAAAAGCCATGTCCTTGAAATGCCGCATGCAGTATTCGAGAGCCGCGTCGTAGTCCGCGTCGGTCTCCGCCTTGGTCGCGTGGATCGGCGAAGGATAGCCAATCTCGGCCGCACGCTCACGTTCCTTCTCCATATAGGCGCCGCGAACAAGCTTAACCGCGTAAATATAACCATCCAGCTTCGCCTGACGCCGCGAATCCTTCAGGAACTGTAGCCGATCTGTTCGATATGATTGGATCGTAGTGTAAACGATCGGTTCTTCGCGATTGAACCTCTCCATCATGTCTGTCGCGAGCCGATCGATAGCGTCCTGGATCCAGCTTTCCTCCGCGTCAATGAAAACAGGCTGTTTTACAGAGTACGCGTATTCGCAGATCTCACTCACACGTGTGTGAATACGTTCGCACTTCGCCTGGCCCTTGGCATCGAGCTTTTTCTTATGGCTCATCCGTTCCAATGTGCCAAGCGGTGCGATGCCGGTGACTTTGAAAACGGCAAATGGAATATTCGGATCGTCTTTGGCACGCTCAATGGTGCGAATGATCTCATTCTTTGTCCGGTCGAAATCTTCCTCGGTGGCCTTTCCCTCGACCGAATAGTCGAGGATCGCTCCAACGCCCGACCGTCCCAACCCCTCGATGGTCGGCATCGATTCCTCGATCGTCTCTCCGCCGCACAATTGCTCAAAGATCGTCGCTTTGATCAGACCCTCGACCGGAAGCCCGATCGACAAAGCAAAGCGCGTTGCGGCCGAGCCGATCGAATTGAGCAGCGGGGAATTAAGCAACTTGAAAAGGCGGTATTTTTCCTTTAACTGGGAATCGTTCTTATCCGCAAAGGCTGTTGCGGTATCCTGAAAGTTGAGACGCATGTCGCTCATAAAGTGGGGATAATATCATATTCATAACAGAGTCGATAGTGCAGATGACGCACGCTCAGGGGTCGAAATTGTAACTAGAGAAAAATTCCCTTATCATTCTCTCTTACCTCAGTTTCCTCTGTGATCTCTGTGGTTAACAATTCTATGGCAAAAGGGCTTCCTAAACGATCGGAAAACTATTCCGAGTGGTACAACGAGATCGTCAAGCGTGCTGATCTCGCCGAAAACAGCGCGGTTCGCGGGTGTATGGTCATCAAGCCTTACGGCTTCGCGATCTGGGAAAAGATGCAGCGTGCATTGGACGATATGTTCAAGGCGACTGGGCATCAGAATGCTTATTTTCCTCTTTTTGTACCGAAATCCTTCCTCGAAAAAGAAGAAGAGCACGCCGAAGGCTTTGCAAAAGAATGTGCGGTCGTTACGCATTATCGCCTCAAAGCAAATCCAGAGGGCAAAGGCCTGATCGTCGATCCTGCGGCAAAGCTCGAGGAAGAATTGATCATCCGCCCGACATCCGAGACTGTCATCTGGAACACCTACAAAAACTGGATCCAGTCGTGGCGCGATCTGCCGTTGCTTATTAATCAGTGGTGCAACGTCGTCCGTTGGGAAATGCGCACGCGCTTGTTTCTGCGCACCACCGAATTCCTCTGGCAAGAAGGCCACACCGCCCACGCGACCGAGCAGGAAGCGATCGAGGAGACTGAGCGAATGTTGGACGTATACGCGACGTTCGCCGAAGAGTGGATGGGCGTTCCAGTCCTTCGCGGGCTCAAATCGCCGAACGAACGTTTCGCCGGAGCGATCGAAACTTACTGTATCGAAGCCTTAATGCAGGACGGCAAAGCTCTGCAAGCCGGAACTTCGCATTTTCTTGGGCAGAATTTTGCTAAGTCTTTCGACGTGAAGTTCGTCAATAAAGAGAACGAGCAGGAATACGCCTGGGCGACTAGCTGGGGTGTTTCGACGCGCTTGATGGGAGCTTTGATCATGGCTCACTCCGACGATCAGGGCCTCGTGCTTCCGCCGAAGCTCGCGCCGATCCAGGTAGTGATCATTCCGATCTACAAAACGCCCGAGGAACTCGCCGCGATCAGCGAAAAGGTCAATCCGATCTTCGAGGAACTAAAAGCCGCGGGCATCTCGGTCAAATACGACGACGCCGACAATCAGCGCAGCGGTTGGAAGTTTGCGGAGTATGAACTAAAAGGCGTTCCGATCCGTCTCGGGCTTGGAAATCGTGATCTCGAGGCCGGCACGATCGGAGTCGCCCGCCGCGACACGCTCACAAAGGAATCGCAGCCGATTGACAGCATCGTCGAACACGTCAAAGCTTTGCTCGACGAGATCCAGACCAGCATTTACCAGAAAGCTCTCGCTTTCCG
This sequence comes from Acidobacteriota bacterium, assembly GCA_016718135.1. Classification (GTDB taxonomy): domain Bacteria; phylum Acidobacteriota; class Blastocatellia; order Pyrinomonadales; family Pyrinomonadaceae; genus OLB17. The sequence goes on from JADKEF010000001.1 coordinate 711,159, forward strand.
CGAGGAAAACACCTTTCTGGTGGATACTTGGGACGATTTCAAAGCGCAGATCGAACGCGGAGGTTTCGTCATGGCACATTGGGACGGCACCGCCGAGACCGAGGAAAAGATCAAAGAAGAGACCAAGGCGACGATCCGTTGCATCCCGCTCATATCGACGATGGAGTCAGGCAAATGTATCTACTCCGGTGCGGAATCGAGTAAACGCGTGGCTTTTGCGAAAGCGTACTAGGAATCCATTAATAAGGTTCCAAATGAAATTAAGACACGAATCTGAATGGATTCGTGTTTTTTTTCGGATCACATCTCCCATCACGTATCAGCAACTGATCGGGGTCAGCTATACTCTAAAAATATAAGTATGACGAAACGTTCGAACTTCAAAAGGCTATTGGTTCTCTGTTGGTTAGTCGCTGTTCTTGCTTTAGTTGGCACCGGGCAGACCCCCAAGCCAACTGAAACTAGATCAGCACGCTCGCATCCCGGGCTGGTTTTGACCAAAGACGGGGTAAAACAGATCAGATCTAATTTGGGCAAAGTGCCACTTTTCGATGCTTCGTTGGCTGACATAAAGGCAGAGGTGGATTCGGAAATCCGTCTGGGGATCGTGATCCCGATCCCAAAAGACTTTTCCGGCGGATTTACTCATGAGCGGCACAAACGAAACTACCTGATGCTTGAAAAAGCGGGGGTTCTGTATCAGATCTTAGACGACAAAAAGTATGGCGTTTATGTGCGGGACATGCTGCTGGCGTATGCCAGATTGTATCCGACATTGCCACTGCATCCGCAGACCCGTTCTTATTCGAGGGGCAAGCTTTTCTGGCAGACGCTTAATGATGCTAATTGGCTGGTTTCTGCCAGTCAGGCTTATGACTGTGTTTACGAATTTATCTCGCCCGCTGATCGCGTTGTCATCGAGAAGGACTTGTTCCGGCCTTTTGCAGATTTTCTTTCCATTGGTTCTCCGCAGTTTTTCAATAGAGTTCACAATCATTCGACTTGGGGAAACGTCGCGGTTGGGATGATCGCTCTGGTGATGGATGATGCTGAGCTTTTAGATCGGGCATTAAATGGTTTGAAAGAAGATGGTTTGACTGCAGGGATGAAAGATAACGATGGAGGTTTGATAAAGAAAGAAGGGCAAAAGACCGGATTTCTCGCAAATGTCGACGAACCATTCTCGCCCGACGGTTATTACAACGAGGGCCCATATTACCAGCGATATGCGATGTATCCATTTTTAGTATTTGCCCAATCGCTGCAGAACAAAAGGCCGGACCTGAAGATCTTCGAACATAAGAACGGCATCTTACTCAAGGCGGTAAATGCGTTGCTAAATCTAACTAAATCGGACGGGGAGTTCTTTGCGTTGAACGACAGCCAGAAAGGCATGTCGATCTATTCCAGAGAGTTGGTGTCGGCGGTAAATATCGCATATTTGTTCGGCCGCAGAGATCCTGCGCTATTGTCGATCGCCCGCAAACAAGGCCGTGTGCAATTGGACAACTCAGGAATGGCCGTTGCCCTTGGGATCAAAAGCGGACTGGAAAAGCCGTTCGAAAAGAGATCCATCGATCTGTCCGACGGGCCGGATGGCAAACAAGGCGGCGTCGCTGTTATTCGAAACAAAAAGAACGATGACGAACTTGCCTTGGTATTGAAATACACGTCACACGGCTCGAGCCATGGCCATTATGACAAGCTGTCGTTCTCGTATTACAACAATGGCGAAGAAGTCTTGCAAGACTATGGATTGTCCCGTTTCGTTAACATCGAACAAAAAGGGGGCGGGAACTATCTAAAGGAAAACACGACCTGGGCAAAGCAGACGATCGCCCACAATACGATAGTCCAGAACGAGACGTCACACTTTGGCGGGGATTTTGACACGGGCAGTAAGTATCATTCAGATCGATATCTATTCGATGTCTCGGATCCAAAGGTGCAGATCATCAGTGCCATAGAAAATAACGCCTATCCTGGCACCAGATTTCAACGCACGATGGCAATGATCGAGGAAGATAGTTTCGAAAAGCCTTTTCTGCTGGACATAATCCAATTAGACTCGAAAACGCCGAATCAATACGATTTGCCATTCTACTATTTCGGCCAGATCAAGTCGGCGAACTTTAAGTATGAATCAGCCAAAGCTCTCGAGCCTTTGGGCAAAGCAAATGGATATCAGCACTTATGGAAAGAGGGCAACGCGATCTTTGGAACTGAGAACGCAAAGATCTCGTGGCTGAATAAAGGCAGTTACTACACGTTGACCTCCGCCACACAGGCTGGTGACGAAGCAATGTTTGTGAGGCTTGGAGCGAATGACCCGGAATTCAACTTAAGGCGAGACCCGGGAATTATCTTCAGAAAGAAGAATGTTCAAAAAGCGACTTTCGTCTCCGTTCTCGAAACCCACGGCAGCTATAATCCGGTAACCGAAGCTTCCAGGAATTCGTACAGCAGTATCGATTCCCTGAAGATAGTTTTCGAGGACGAACATTACATCGCCGTCGAGATGAAGAACAAGGCGGGTGTCACCAGCCTATTCGTCCTTTCGACAAAGGATGACAGGCCAACGCAAAGACATAATATCGAGATCAGTGGCCGACCATACAACTGGGCCGGGCCGTATTACAGGCCAGCCCTTAAGTGAACGACAAAGTAACTGTGACCTGCCGGATCGGGAGATAGTGACGCGATGGAATGTATAAGATGCGGAGCGACGGCGGTGGTTGAGGGGTCGTTGACGGAGACGTCGGGCGGTGGTGGTATTGCCTTTTCTATCTCGGCTACATCGCTTCTAAAACGTATCTTCGGCGGCGGCAACCGAAAGATCAGCGCCCGGGCATGCGTGCATTGTTCGCACATCGAACTGCTTGCCGATTTCACCGACAAAGACAAGAAACGGTTCCAGGAATTCGACGGCCCGCAGCCCGATCTGCTCGAACGAATTAACTGATAAACTGCCGGCCATCGGGGCCATTCTGATCGATCGCGATCAATTTTTGTCCGCTAAAAAGCTCTGCACAAGTTTCGCCACGATCAAAACGAGTGGAAACAGGAAGATCGAATCCCACATATAGATGTGGCCGAGTTCGCGGTCTAGGAAAAGTGGTGAGATGAACGCGAAAGACAAGCCAAGAACCGTAACAGCGGCGGGAACGGCCAGATTCTTGACTTTTGTGAGGCTTCCGGATCCCGCGTAGGCCATAAAGGCCATGAAAAGATACGTTAAAAGTCCATACGGCATGATGCCATAATCCTGATAGACGAGGATCAGTATCAATGTCATGTAAAACACGAGTATCGACCCCGGCCCAAACAATAAGATCTCGCGGATGAGGAATTGCCATTTGTCGGCCTTTTCGCCAAACGACATTTCGTTCGCGTTCAATACCGCATCGTGGCCGCTATAGGTCATCGCAAATCTGCTTTTGTCAGGCGGAGCCTCGAAAAATGCGTTGACGGCATTCTCGATCCTGTCATCTAGTTTTGTCTTGTTCATGGGTGAATGTGTGGAGTAAAGTTCCCATCTATCATTGTACAGGGCGGCAAGACCGCCATTCAACAACTTTCTCGTGGACAAGCACACGCACGAAAAAAGCGGCTTCTGAAGCCGCTCTTGTTTTTGTTTATCGTTGTAGTGAACTTATCTTGCTCCGTACGCACTGATCTGCGATCGGACACCGCGGCCGGTGGTTGCGGCGTCGTACCAAAGTTCGATCCTCACGATCTTTCTTGTTCCGCCTGGCAGATCGACCCAACGTGTCTGTCCGCCGGCCGGAACGCGGTCGCGGAGTTCGATCTCTTCCTGTCCGCCGTTGACGAAATGCACTACGACTCGCTTAAAGTCGACGGCACGTTGTCCGACGCGAAATTGAAGCCGCCGAAACTCGCCTTTGCCCGCACCAACGCCGATCACATCACGTTCGCCGCGATCCGAGACAGTGCGTGCTCCGAGAAACACACCGCCCTGAGCATTCGCACTCTCAGCCAAAGTCAAAAAACCCGCGGCTAACATCGCTACAACAAGAAAACTGCGTTTGAACATAAAGTTCCTCCAAAATTTAGTATGAAACTACACGCAATAAAATAACTCGCGTAGCCCTTAGACGCCAAACGCACTTACTTGGTCGAAAAATAGGTTCATCCGATATCGGAAGGTTTCGTGTGGTTGGAGACGCTAAGGGCCCGGAAGGTGCAGAGCATTGCGATGACCGCAAGGATGCACCGAATGTAGTTCAAATTTGCCCACCATTTCGCCGTGGTCGCGATTTCCGCGGGCGACATTGTCGGGACGTCGAATGTGAGACGCATTATGTTTGGAACGAACCACGCAAACGTCGCGGCGACTACAAAGACCGAAAGTCCACTACCGATAAGCCGCCATTTGCGATGCTGCGGAGATGTTTTGAAACCGGTCAGAAAGGTGGCGAGTGCGAAGATGCCGACAGACGGCGTGAGGAACATCCAGAACTTCGGCCCAGCCCGCAATGCGAACTGAGGATTGGCGGCGTAGAGTTCGTAATACTTGATCACCGACTCGGGAGCTCCGCCCATCCACATCGGGATGATCACCAGCGTTTCATAAAGCCCCGCACCGACCTCGATACTCAAAACCGCGGCGAAGATCCATAGAATTAAGGTTGAAACTTTCATAAGCCTCCCATTTCGGTTGTTAGCCAATCTGGAAGGCGTATTTTAAGGCTGAATTAGTATCAGCGAGCCAGTAGATTACTTTTTAATCTCGCGGCCGACCCACCAATTAGCTGCAAGCGAAAGAAGAACAAATTGAGCTATCGCGGCGGGAATTCCGGGCAGCATCGATGTCTGAAGATAAGTCGCGAAGGTCGTCGAGACACTGCCGATCGCAAAGATCGTCGTAAGAAACACCACACGGCCACCGATAAGCGAAATTGCGGACGAAGCGAAAGTGTTCAAGCCAAACGTCTGTCTCGCGAGACCCGCGAGAAGTCCGTACGCGGCCAATTCAACCGTCATCGCTGGCAAAACAAACACGGGCGGCATTCCTGAGAGCAGAAAACTAAGCGACGGAGCCGCCAAGCCGATCAACAAGCCCGATCGCCAGCCATAACAAAGCCCCGCCAAAACCACCGGCCAATGCATCGGAAGCAAAACCCGCGTTGGTAGCCCCGTAGCATGTGCCAACGCCGGCAAAAGAAACGCTGCCGACGCCAAAAACGCAATTTGCATCGCAATCGCCTTTGTTTCGAAAGCAGGAAGAACGAGATTCGGCTGTGACACTGCCGCAGATTTGTTGGTTGTCATTGGAGTAGTTTAGCTTGTAGGACCGCAGGCCGCCAGTCTGCGGTCCGACGCGGAGCTTTATCTCAGCATTCCTTTCACTTTGTTTAGATCGCCGTCATTCTTTGCTGGAGTCAGTCCCAATATCCTACACATTATGTTGTAAACCTCGATATTTTCAAACGGTTCCGCGACAAATCCTTTTTTGAACGCCTCGCCGTGGGCAATGAATGTCGCCTGCATTGACTGAACCTGATTATCGTAACCATGAGCTCCGCGGATCTGGGCGAAGTTGTCGGAAGCCTTCTGCGTCTCGTATGCCTTTTTACGGGTAAGGAACCAGCCTTCGTCGGGCGAGCAAACGATCGGAGCAATGCGTTTTTCCCTTGTTATAGTGAAATCGAGCGGGAATTTCTGCCCGCTGCCAACAGCGTGCGTGTTTGATATTCTTCAATCTATCGACGATCAAACTCTCTTGGCCCGGTTTCGGAAATATCTGCCATATCTCGCCGCTCGTTAGTATCGGTTCCGCTAGCGTTTTGTCCTCCGTATCAAAATATTCATCCATCACCACAGCATTTCGCTGATCGACCGAAGCCATCCCGTGATCGGAAGTGATGATAATATTCACTTTTTTATCTATTCCTCGACGTTTCAAACCGTCCACAAGGCGTTTCAAAAGCTCATCGACCTCCAAGACGGCAAATCTGGTCTCTTCCGATTCCGGACCGAACTCGTGACCAACATCATCGGTGGTCGAAAAATACATCGAATACATCGTCGGGCGCTTTTCTCTCGGCAGATCGAGATATCCGAGAACTTTATCGACGCGCATTATGTTCGGGACTTTGCCATTATAATTGCGCCAATGCGTCGGAGCCTCGCCGGCGATGGTTGTTTCACTCCCCACAAAGAAATAACTCGCAGCAATCTGTCCCTGCTTCTCCGCGGTCACCCAAATAGGCTCGCCCCACCACCAACGAGGATCTTCAACCTCTTTTCGCTTCGACATTGAGAAGATCTCACCGAAATCATAAATATAATTGTCCACGATGCCGTGATTCTGAGGATAAAGTCCTGTGGCCACCGTGTAATGATTCGGAAAGGTCTTCGTGGGAAAACTCGGGATCATCCATTTCGCCCGAACACCTTCTGTGGCAAGCTTCTTTATATTTGGCGGAGCATATTTATCGACATAATCGTAGCGAAACCCGTCGAGCGAGATAAGTATCACTGTCGGGCGAAGATCATCTATCCGCTGCTGGCCGCTGATCGGTACGAACAGAAAAAATATCACAATGATGAAGCTGTGACGGATCGGTTTCATAGGTATTCGAGATAGCGAAGTTTACGTTTGTGGTCTATTATATTCCGCAAGCAGTACATACCAAATCAAACGAGGGAGATTCGACATGAAACGTGTAAATTCCAGCTTAACTTTAGCCATTTGCTTTGGAGCATTGATGTTTGCGGGACTCGCATGCAGCGGCAGCTTTTCGACGGGCGACAATGCGGTAAACTCTACGCCCGCCAATACCGCAAATACCAACACCACAAAAACAGAATCAAAGCCCGCACCGCCGAAAGATATCGCAGGCGAATACAACGCGAAGGGAACCAACCCAGACAACACCGGAACTTACGAAGCGAGTTTGCTGGTGACAAAGCGCGATGACGTTTACCAGTTCTCGTGGGATTCAAAAGGCAATAAGTACGATGGGGTCGGGGTAATGACCGATAGCGCGGTCGCTGTTGCATACACCGACGGTGACAACGGGAAGGGCTGTGGAGTTGTATTGTACAAGATCAATAGCGACGGTTCGCTCGACGGCAAGTCAGGATACTGGGGCGTCAACACAATGGAGACCGAAAAAGCCACACGCAAATCCGGCTCCGATCTCGAAGGCGAATACGAGATCACCGGCAAGAATCCGGAAGGAAAAGAATACAAAGGCACGCTTGAAGTAACTAAAGAAGGCCAGGGATATGTCTTTGAGTGGAATGCCGGAAACACATTCGAAGGCTTCGGCATCCGCGCCGGGAATCTAGTTGCCGTTGGCATCGGCGGCAAACAATGCGCCTTCGTCGGCTACGACGTCAAACCCGACGGAACTCTCGACGGAAAGTGGGGAAGCCGCACTTCGAAGGTCCTGGGCACAGAAGTAGCGACGAAGAAGAAATAGGCCGGAAGATATTTAGGCTGGACTAACCGAATTGCACGAATTGGAGGATCCGACTCGTGCAATTCGTGTTTTTCGTGGCGAGATTGTTTATTCTGCTAATGATGCATCCCAAGAAGTACCTAGTCTTTTTCTCCGCTGTCATAGTTTTCGTAACGGGCTGCGGCGGCCCCGCCGAACGTATCAGGGAAACTGCCGCCAAATCTCCAACACCTCCACCGGCGCCGACCGAACGTGAGATATCAGGAGCATTTAACATAAATGGTGCAGGTGAAAATGGCAGCGAACCGTACACTGGCCTTTTGAATATTGTTCCTCAGGGCGATGTGTATGGTTTTCGCTGGTCGACAACAAAAGGCAGTCGAGTCGGTGTTGGAGTGCAGAGCGGCAGTGCTACTGCCGCAAGTTTTGCTTCCACCGGCGGCGGAAAAGGTTGTGGCGTGGTCTTATTCAAAATAGCGAGCGACGGCTCGCTCGACGGAAAGATCGCCTACTGGGGCGAAGAGAGAGCGGGAGTCATAAAGGCAACACGGACCGAAGGCAGGAGTTTTGTTGGCAAATACTCAATCGTCGGCAACATTCCCGAGGGATTAACGGCATTCGCGGGTAAAATGACGATCACGAAGGATGGACAGGGCTACGCGATCGATTGGCTGCAAGATTACGAACAGAGAAAGGACGAACAATTTGTGGCATTCGGAATATGGAGAGGCAGCGTAGCCGCGGCAAGCTTCGGCGGCCGGCAGTGTAGCTTTGCAATCTACGATATTCAATCCAACGGCAATCTCGAAGGCAACTGGGGCGGGCAGAAGGCGGTCACTTTTGGAACGGAGACAGCAAAGAGGCAATAGATAGATCGTTGGTTGGGTTCGTGGTGAGAGAAAAACGTTGACCGTTGAACTCGCGATCAGGATTCACGATGTCATTCGGTAGCGACATCTCGTGCTCGACCCAAGTTTCGTGCTCAGCGGGCATCGTTACTTCTAACACCTCAGCTACCGCTGTACATTCCAGAACTCGGTGCCGAATCTCAGGCGGCTGAACGACGCAATCCCCTGTTTCTAGCCAGAATGGCGGGCCTTGATCTTGGTAAACAACCTTGATGCGGCCTTTTAGACAGTAGATCATTTGGAAATCTACTTTGTGATAATGAACGTAATCCGCGACAGGCCCCTCGTCAGCCAGACGTATGTGCGAAGCAATTGCTTTGCCGCCCAAACGCCCCGGAATGAGATCGCGATATTCCATCCCGGCCCTGCCGGTGACCCAGTCAGAACCACCTGCGGTATTGGGTGGTTGAACGTTCGGTTGAGACAGCTTGAGTCTTATCGTTTCACGATGAAGGGAATCGCTCGTTAAACCACCCGCTGTCGCAGATGGTTCTGACATGAGAGCCTCGCGTGGCGAATCGGCCGGGAAAATCATGTCGAGACGATAGCCCAACTCGGTGTACTTTTGTATAGCCTCGTCGAGGTCGCCGCAAAGAATTATAGTTGAATCGGACATCAGGAATTATTTCCAGTTCTTCCGCCAGATCGCTTTCGTTCCTTCATCAAGAAGAGAGCGGCGAAAAGGAAGATTGGTCAAGATCTTGTTCATCAAAAAGTCCCAATCGCGATAGGGCATGTCCTTTATGCTCTCAAACCTGACCATTCCATACTCAGTCTCGTCGTCGTTGCGAAAATAAACCTCGCGCGGCTCGTCCGCTCCTTCGTCAGGATGGAAGTAACGGGTCACAAAATGCCAACGCATTCGATGTTTGTCGTATTTCTTCGTCCGGTGATATGTCCATTCGTCCTTCATTATTGTGCCTCGGGAACGCTGCCAAATCCGCCGTCGAAGAATGCGCGGGCCTTAGAGATGGCCGGGGCGATTCCGGTCAGATGGTTGAATGTCGCCGGGATCATCGCGGTTTTGACTCGTGAAGCCGGCACGCCATTTCGCCGCATTGCGTCGATAGCCACACGGGTGTTTTCCGGACTGACGACAAAATCTTTATCGACGTAGATCATCAACATCGGTGAGCTCGGCGACCAATTATAGACGTCGTTTTCCTGGAGCATTCGGACGAACGGATTCGATTTATCGTTACGCTGCATCGCCCGCAGAAAACCCGGCTGCAGAACATTTTCGAGTCGATTTTGCGACCGCATCAACGTCGTCGTAATGCCGATATTCTTGATCACCCCTTCGTCCGACGGGCTGAGCCGATAGTTTACGCCGAGAGCGTTGGCGAGGGCTGTTTTGTAAAAAGTGTTCAGCTTGATGCCTTTCTGTTTGTTGAGATAGTTGGTCGCGTACGACATCAGATACAGCCGAAGAACAAAGCCGGTCTGCTCGCCTGTTTCCTCGAGCATGAACTTGCGCGTCGTGCCTGAGAGATCGTACGGCCCGCTCGCGGGAGCACTGCGTGTGACCTGATATTCTTCGTTCATGTAAGACTGCAGCGAGCGAGTCAACGCCATTGCAACGCCGCCGCCTTCGCTGTAGCCGGTGATGAAAAGCTCGCGCCCGATGCGATAGTTCTTTTGTCGTGAGAATGCACGAACGGCTGAGATCATGTCCATTCCCGAACGCGCGTTCACGGCACTCAGCGGATACGGATGCGCTCCTTTGTGATCGCCTAGGCCAAGATAGTCCGGCAGAATAACGGCGTATCCGCCGCTCGCAAATCCGGTGATCGCCTCGATCGTCTCCGGAGCCTCGCCTTTTCCTTTGAACTTCGACGGCGACCGATCACGATCAACCGTCGTTCCATGACAATAAACGACTAACCCTTTCGGAGCACCGCCGACCGGCCAGGCGACAAGGCCTGTCAGATTCACCTTCTTTTTGTTTACATCGATCGACGAATACGTGATCTTGTAAAGCTCTACGTTACTCGTTGCCGCTGACGGTGCGAATTCACCGAACGCCTTCGTCATTCGCTCGTTTACATCGGCGACGGACATCGTGCCGTTTGAAGCGGACGAAACGAGCGTCTGTCCGGAAACGGAGACAGCAAAAAGAACGAGTGTGAATAGGAAAAGTCGGAGCGCTTTCATATTTCCCCCTGGATGGTTTTATTGTTTGCTGATGATCTCAGATTGGATCGTATTCGCAATATAACATTTTTCGTGGGCTTCGTGGTGGAGGCGGGCGATGTCTTCGGCGGTCGGGAGTTTGTCGCCGGTCCAGGCGATCTGCGGTTCGAGCGTGATCGTCGAAACCCATTGCCGTCCGTCGTCCATCGAGGTCATCTCGCCGACGGCGTTATCTTCGTAGGACTCAATATTAAATCCCATCGTCGCCGCCAGCCACAGAAACGTCAGCATATGACAAGACGAAGCCGCCGCCACCAAAGCCTCCTCCGGATCAACCGCCGCCTCAATCGAATACGGAAGGCGAACCGCATGCGGCGAAGAACTCGCCGGAACAGTCACCCCACCATCAAACTCCCACGAATGCCCGCGAGTATAGCGGTTCTTTGTGAATGTGTCGGGTGCGTCGGATTTCCAGGTGATTTTGGCGATGTATGTGGACATTATTACTCTCCGTTATAACTTCGAACCACAAATAATATGAAAAGGTATGTTGCCGGAAATGTTACTGCGGACACCAACAATAGAACGGCGTTCTGAACCCCCCTTACCTAACGAAATGACCACTAGTGCCGCGATTATGAGAACAAGTGCTAAGGGCCCAACCAAGAAGAGGAAGCCCACCGAGGAGTATCCGCGGGCATATCCGTCCTGAAGGACAATTGCGAGGGCGGCTAAAAGTACGCCGCATACAACTGGAGACAACAACGCTATTGTTCTTGGAACATGTTTCATCTAATTACGGTCTTAGCCTATACAACATCCTCGGAAACGGAATGGTTTCGCGGACGTGTTCGATGCCGGCCATCCAGGCGGTGCAGCGTTCGATGCCCATGCCGAAGCCGGCGTGGGGGACGCTGCCGTAGCGTCTTAGATCTAGATACCATTCGAACGACTCACGCGGGAGGCCGTGGGCTTCGATCTGCTTTTCGAGGTATTCGAGGTTAGCGGCGCGTTCGCCGCCGCCGATTATTTCGCCGTAGCCTTCGGGGGCGAGCAGGTCGATGCCGAGGGCGCATTCGGGGCGGTCTTTGTCCACCTCGAAGTAGAATCCCTTGATCGCGGTCGGGAAGTGGTGCACAAATACCGGTTTGCCGTGCTGCGTCGAGAGATATGTCTCGTCCGGTGCTCCGAAATCGCCGCCCCATTCAAAATTGTTCTCGAGTTCGCCCTTTGCGTGGCCTTCCTGCAGCATTTTGACGGCATCGTCGTAGTGCAGACGCGGGAACGGTGAATTTATTGCCTCGAGTATCGTCGTATCGCGTTCGAGCGTCTTCAATTCTTCCTGGCGGTCGGTCAGCACGCGTTCGACGATCGAGAGGATCATGCGTTCGCCGAGATCCATCATGTCTTCATAGCCCGCGTACGCGACTTCAGGCTCCACCATCCAGAATTCGGTAAGGTGACGGCGTGTTTTCGACTTCTCGGCACGAAAAGTCGGGCCGAAAGCGTACGATTTACCAAAAGCAGCAGCCGTCGCTTCGTTATAAAGCTGTCCCGACTGCGTCAGATAGGCCTTCTGGTCGTCAAAATAGTCTACCTCGAACAAAGTCGTTGTTCCTTCACAGGCGGCGGGCGTAAAGATCGGCGTGTCAGCCAGCGTAAACCCGTCATTATCAAAGAAATCACGCACCGCTTTGATCACCGTATGCCTGATCTTCAACACCGCGTGCTGTTTTTTCGAACGGATCCACAGATGGCGGTTGTCCATCAGGAATTCGGTGCCGTGTTCCTTCGGCGTGATGGGATAATCGTGCGTATTTTGGACGACTTCGAGGCCGGTGACGTCGAGTTCGACGCCGAGCGAAGACCGTGTGTCTTCTTTTACCGTTCCGGTGACGATTATCGAGCTTTCTTGCCCGAGCGAGTCCGCCAGATCGTACAACGCCTCGTCATTGGGCTTAAAAACAACGCCCTGAACAATGCCCGTCCCGTCGCGGAGCTGCAAAAACACCAGTTTGCCGCTCGAACGCGCGTTATAAAGCCAGCCCTTCACAACGACCGACTCGCCGATGTGGTCTTTTAGTTGGTTGATATATGTTTGCTTCATGTATTTGATTAACTTTTAGGAGATTTTAGAAGAAAACATTTGGAAACGCGAGTATGAACGACAGTTCTCAGTGGATACGGAAATCCGGAGACGACGGAACTGGATACCTCCCACCGGCGGGAGGCCGCGATCCGCTAGCTAGAGCCCTCAACCCTCTGGCCGGAGCACACAGTTCGCTAACCCAAGCCCTCAGGTCGCTGACCCAAGCCCACAGGGCGCTGACCCAAGCCCTCAGGTCGCGGACCCAAGCCCTCAGGTCGCGGACCCAAGCCCTCAGGTCGCCGATCCAAGCCCTCAGGTCGCGGACCCAAGCTCACACGGCGGCTCGCCGGTTACCCAGACGTGCGGGTCATGGCAACAGACTTTCGATCCAATCCGAATAATGCCGCGTTTGACTTTACTTCCCGCAATTATCACACTCAATCTACCGCAAAATGGCAGAAGAAAAGAAGAAAAAGAAGGTAAATTACGCGACCGCGTGGGCTGAGGCTCGGAAGATCATGTGGAACGCTCGTTGGCGGCTGCTTGTGGGCAGCTTGCTGATGCTTGTTTCGCGGCTCGCGGGCATGGTTTTGCCGGCTTCGACGAAATACATCGGCGACGAGGTTTTCACGAATCAGCGTTACGAGTTGATCAAATGGATCGCGCTCGCGATCGGCATTTCGACACTGGTGCAGGGAATTACAAGCTTTGCTTTGTCGCAGATCCTCGGCGTGGCGGCCCAACTCGCGATCACAAACATGCGAATGCGTGTGCAATCGCACATCGAACGCCTGCCGATAAGCTATTTTGACTCGACGCAGACCGGCCAGCTCATCTCGCGCATCATGAGCGACGCCGAAGGCATCCGAAATCTTGTCGGAACCGGCCTCGGACAGATCCTGGGCGGCATTGTCACGGCGACGATCGCTATCGGCGTGCTTTTCTATCTTAATTGGCAGTTGACGTCCGTCACGCTTGTCGTTTTAGTTATCTTCGGCGCCGTGCTGATGTACGCATTTAAGGTGCTACGGCCGATCTTTCGCGAACGCGGCGAGATAAATGCCGAAGTTACCGGACGCCTAACTGAATCTCTGGGCGGCATTCGCATCGTTAAGGCGTACACGGCGGAGAAACGCGAGGAACTTTCGTTCACACGCGGGGCGCATCGCCTGTTTCGCAACATAGCCCGATCCGTCACTGGCGTTTCCGCCATCGGTTCCTTCTCATCCATCATCATCGGCGCTGTCGCGGTCGTCATGATCTTGATCGGCGGCAACGCGGTTCAGTCGGGGACAATGACGCTCGGCGATTTCCTGATGTACATCTCGTTCACCTTCCTCCTCGCGATGCCAGTTTTCGAGCTGACCTCAGTCGGCACGCAGATTACCGAGGCGTTGGCCGGTTTAGATCGCATCCGCGAAGTGATGGCGATGAAAACTGAGACCGACGAAGACAAAAGCCGCGACGCTCTGCCCGCGATCGATGGGAAGATCGAGTTCGACGATGTGTATTTCGAGTACGACAAGGACGTGCCCGTGCTAAAAGGCGTGTCGTTCCGTGCCGAAGCAGGAGCGACAACTGCTCTTGTCGGATCAAGCGGCTCCGGCAAATCGACAATACTCAGCCTCGTCCTCAATTTTATCCAACCAACGACCGGAACGATCAAAGTCGACGGCAAAGACCTGCAATCCGTGAAACTCCGCGACTACCGTAGCCATCTCGGCGTGGTTTTGCAGGACAATTTTCTGTTCGACGGCACTATCCTCGACAACATTCGCTTCTCAAATCCCGAAGCGAATCTCGAAAAGATCAAAGAGATCTGCCAAATTGCCAACGCCGACGAGTTTATCGAGAAATTCCCGAACGGCTACGACACCATCGTCGGCGAACGCGGCGTAAAACTCTCCGGCGGCCAACGCCAACGCATCGCAATCGCCCGCGCCTTGCTCGCCGACCCGCGAATCCTGATCCTCGACGAAGCGACGTCTAGCCTAGACAGTGAATCCGAAGCGTTGATACAGGAAGGATTGAACAATCTCCGAAAGGGAAGAACGACATTCGTCATCGCCCACCGCCTTTCAACCATCCGCAGTGCCGATCAGATCCTCGTCGTTGAAGCCGGGGAGATCCTCGAACGCGGCAGCCATGACGAGTTGATCGCCCTCGACGGCCGATACAAACAGCTATATGATAAGCAGTACCGTTTCGAACAAAATCTTTTTGTAAACCCCGGCGAGGATTTTACAGGCAAACCGCCTGAGGCTCTCTCGCAAACGAAACTATAGAAGGAGACCTGTCCCCGATGGCTGAACAAAATTATTCGAATCACACCCGTTGGTATCCGCTGTTTCACCTCGTAGTGATGCCGTTGCTTGTCCTTAACTTTCTATCGCATCTTGTACGGCTATTTATGGCCGCACCGGAAAGCGGGCGGAAGGCCTTAGCGTTCTGGACGCTCCTGAGCTTTGCCCTCATCCTGCTCGGCCTTGCCTCGCGTCTGCAAGCTCTAAAGGCTCAGGACCGCGTAATACGACTGGAAGAACGTCTCCGCTATCGCGAAGTTCTTTCGCCGGAATTGGTAAAGAGAGCGGCCGGTCTGCGAACCGGACAGATCATTGCATTGCGATTTGCACCAGATGACGAACTGGCTGGACTTGTCGAGAGAACGTTGAATGGTGAGTTTGCGAAGACGAAGGAGATCAAACAGGCAATCAAGAATTGGCGCGGCGATCACCTACGCGTCTGACCGCTCTATCTCACGTGCGAGAACCTTTTGAATACAGTGAAAACGCCCGAGGCTTTCCGCCGCTCGCAGTGAT
This sequence comes from Acidobacteriota bacterium, assembly GCA_016718135.1. Lineage (GTDB taxonomy): Bacteria > Acidobacteriota > Blastocatellia > Pyrinomonadales > Pyrinomonadaceae > OLB17. The sequence goes on from JADKEF010000001.1 coordinate 726,538, forward strand.
ATGCGGAACATCGGGATGATGAACGGCACAAAGTAAGTCTTGCCGCGGGTAGCTGATTGAAACGAGAAAGTTCCTGCAGCCTTGAGACATCGCTGGATCGTTTGGAGGCGGAATTGGTAGGCAAATTCCTCTTCATCGAGCCGCGGCATACCGAGCTTTACACGCATTTCGAGAAAGAACTTTCGCTTCTCCGCCAACCACTCACGTGACGGAAGATCGGTTATTCGATCTAACAACAAAGATACTAAGTCATAAGACGCCGATCCGATCCGGGCGTCCTGATGGTCGATGATCCGCATTCGATCACGCCCGTCAAGCATCAGATTCGCCGCATGAAAATCACGGTGGCAGAGCACGGACGCGAATTTATCGAGTTCGGCCGAAAGCTCCAGGAATTCCTCTGATAATTTCGCATCCTCAACCGGCGATAGCTGATGTTTTAGATATGTCTGGAAATAGTGGGTCTTGAAGAAATCCAATTCCCACTTGAGCTTTTCTGTGTCGAATTTAAGCGTCGATGCGATCGCCTTTGTGTCGAACGCAACATCCGTCGCCTTTTGAATACGAGCGATCAGCGAAATCGCCTCAGCTCTAAGTCGGGAGCGTTTCTCAACGTCCGGACCGGACATTTCGTCGCGAAGAATGCGGTCGCCGAGATCTTCCTGGATGATGACCCCGAGTGATTCGTCCTGACCGAGTATCTCCGCGACCGGGAGCCCCGCAGTCAGGAACAAACGCGACGAATCCAGATAGGTCTGCTCCGCTGCATTGAACGGCTCTGGATAAACACACGCCACTGCATGGGCTCCTTGCCACGCGATCCGAAAATACTCGCGCGTGGAAGCGTCCGCCGTTAGTTGAACAAACTCCGTCGGCTCGCCGCGATCGGCCAGGAATTTTTCTAAGCGTTTGGCGTGATCTCTCATCTGTTAATTAAGTGGAACGATATAATTCTCGCCCTCAACGTATCCTCGCAGTGCTTTCTCGGGATCTCGCTACAGCCACGAACCATATCTGCCCGAACGATCGCAACATTCTCAAAATTCGCACCGGGCTCGATCGTGACGCCGTCCGCGATGATCGTGCGGTAGAGCGTGGCACCATCGCCGATCGTTACGTCGTCCCAGATAACCGAGTCCTTCAGGCTAACGGCACCAGCCATCACGCAGTTTCGACCGAAATGCACATCGCCGCTCTTCATCATCGCGAGTGAAATATCGAGATAACGAGGGATCGTCGAGAGCTCGAACCAACTGCCTTCGGCAACATGCGCCGCGATCTTTCCACCATTCTTAATGTATGGAATATAGATATCCGTCACCGTGTCCGAATAGACTCCTTTCGGGATCATGTCGAGTATTGCCGGTTCGAGCACGTGGATCCCGGTGAACATCAACGGAATCGGTATCTCACGCTCCGTGTCGCGAAGTTCCGCCTCGGTGACCGGTGTCGCATGCGGGCCGAAGTAGTCGATCGCTCCGTCCTTCGTATGAACCACAGTAAACTTCTCGCGTTTATGGTTCTCCTTCAGAACCATCGTCGCGATAGCACCAGACTTCTTGTGTGCAAGGACCGCTTCTGCGATATCGATGTCGCTTATTATCTTTCCATTAACAATAACGAACGTATCGTTCTCAAGATGTGTTCGAGCAAAATCCAACGCGCCTGATGTTCCAAGGATCTTGGGCTGCTCGACGGTGTATTCGATGTTGCAGCCGAAATTGCTGCCGTCGCCGAGAGCGTCGATCACCGACTGAGGCTGATGATGTAGGTTCACGACGATATCCGTTATGCCAAATTTTGCGATGTATTCCGCGACATAGCCGACCAGTGGCTTGCCCAGGAAGGGAATCGCCGGTTTGGTGCGATCGATCGTTAATGGAAACAGCCGCGTGCCAAAGCCGGCGGCGAGGATCATGGCCTTCATATCGTCGAGAGATCCGAAACTAGATGATACGGGAACGCGGAATCGTTTTACAATCGGTGACCTAAAAACATGTTACAGCCCGCTACATGCCGATAGACAATTGCGGCTATCTGCTTTATTGTGAACGGGTAGCAACGGTTCACAACTTGTATGGTTTCTATTACGCCTGTAAAAAATGACCGAAGGGAGATCTTTGGCTGGCTTGCGTACGACTGGGCAAATTCGGCATTTTACACGACCGTCGTCACCGTGCTAGCGGGCCCATATCTGACGGCTCTTGCTCAGGATCACGTTGGCAAAGCCGGTGTGGTTCTACATCTAGGGCCATTCGGTTCGATAACCTCGGACAATCTCTTCACATCGACGCTCGGCGCATCTATTTTTCTCCAGATATTCCTGTTACCGATGCTCGGCTCGATCGCCGATTTTACGCCATACAAGAAAAAGATGATGGCGTGTTTTTGCTATGTAGGCGTCGTTGCAAGCTCGCTGTTGTTCTTTGTTTCAGGGACGAACTATCTCTGGGGCTGCTTATTCCTTCTTATTTCGAATATCTGCTTCGCCGCGTCGAATGTCTTCTACAATTCATTCCTCGTTGACCTCACGACTGAAGATAAACGCGACAAGATCAGCAGTTACGGTTATGCGGCGGGCTATTTGGGCGGCTTGGTGATGTTGTTCGTGAACCTTGCCATGATCAACTTCGCTCCGTCGTTTGGGGTCGATAAAGGAACCGCAGTCCGCATTTCTATGCTCGTTGCGTCGATCTGGTGGGGAGTTTTTGCGGCTGTCACCTTCATGCTTGTGAAGAGCAGACACCCCGAACAAGACGCAAAGGGGAAGAGCCTTGTCACCGTTGGTTTCGTAGAGCTGTGGAAGACACTTCGTGAACTTGCCGGCCTGAAATACACGCTTCTATTTCTCGCCGGATACCTCCTCTATAACGACGGCGTGCAGACGGTCATTCTCAATTCGTCGATATTTCTGTCGCAGGAATTATTTATCTCAAAAGGATTAGAGAGCGATCCGACTTTTCTCCTGATGATATTCGTCATCGCACAGGTTTGTGCGTTGATCGGAGCTCTTGCCTTCGAGCGCCTTTCGCGTTTGGTCGGCACTAAGCGCACAATTATCCTGTGCCTTGCTATTTGGTCGGGAATAGTCATATTTGCCTACGGATTTCTCCAGTCGGAATTTCAGGCGCAGATCATGGCGGCGTTCATTGGCCTCGTTTTGGGACCGACTCAGGCGCTGTCGCGCTCGCTATTCTCACAGATGATCCCGAAATCGCGCGAGTCCGCATTCTTCGGTCTTTACGAGATCTCTGAGAAGGGAACTTCTTGGATAGGAAATCTGGTATTCGCCGTTGTCGTCGGAACTACTGGTTCATACCGCCACGCGATATTAGCTTTGATCGTATTCTTTGTAGCTGGCATGGTCATTCTTGTGATAACAAATACTACCAAGGCCATTCACGCAGCCGGCAACCTCACCCCAGAGGAAGTTGCGGGCAAGTAGCTAGATTGGAAATGAAATCGGCAGCGGCTATAATTGTTAAAGACGGGATCTATGAACGTGCTGACTAATTCAAACGAAAAAATTGTGACCATCTTCGGCGGATCGAAATGCGCTGATGATTCACCGGAGTATATCGAGGCGAAGGATCTAGGTGGACGACTTGCCGAGGCAGGTTTTACGATCTGCACTGGCGGCTACCTTGGCATCATGGAAGCTGCTTCGCGAGGTGCCCGTGAGAAGGGCGGCCGCGTGCTTGGCATTGTCATGAACCAATTCAAGAGCGAGCCGAACCGTTTCCTCACCGATAAAGTTGCGACCGATCATTTCTATGATCGATTGCAGGGATTGATCACTCGTTCCGTGGGTTTTGTTGCTCTGAAGGGTGGAATGGGAACCGTCACGGAGATTTCGCTCGTGTGGAATAAGCTCACCACCGGCGTACTTGGCAGACGTCCCTTGGTACTCGTAGGCGACTGTTGGAAACCTGTCGTGGATGCGTGGACCGCAAATCTTGTTGTCAGCGACAAGGACATAAGCTATCTTGATTTTGCCTCAAATGCTGAAGATGCGGCCGCGATCATTGTCGAGAAATCAAAAGGAGTAACTCTATGAATTGTCCGAAGTGTACAGTTCAGTTGATGGATGGGGCAAAGTTTTGCGGTTCGTGCGGTTTTACACTCGCGACCGCTACACCGCCACCGGCTTCGAGCGTTCCGCCGCAACAAGCCTCTCCGCATCCGCCACCAACAGGCGGTGCTTTTCATTTTGATACTGACGGACGCGGTCAGGGTCGTGGCTACACTTGGGAGATCATGCATCAAGGTGCATTTGCACTCGCCGTGGTTAATCTTCAGCCCGAGCAGACGATCGCCGCCGAGGCTGGAGCCATGGTGTCGATGTCGGCAAATGTCGATCTGCATTCTGAAATGAAGGGCGGGGTTTTTGGAGCTTTGAAACGGGCCGTCGGCGGAGAATCGGCATTCGTTTCGACTTACACCGCTCGCGGCGGGCCGGGTGAAGTCACCTTCGCTCCCGGTGCACCTGGTGACGTTGCGGGCATCGAGATGCAGAACCAGACCTTCATGGTTCAATCGAGTTCCTATCTTGCTGGCGATACTTCGCTCGTGGTTGATACAAAATTCGGCGGTGCAAAATCGTTCTTCGGCGGTGAAGGCCTTTTTGTGCTGCAGATCACCGGCTCAGGACTGCTCCTTGTCGCATCCTTCGGGGCGATCCATCGAAGAATGCTTCGTCCGGGTGAGCAGTACGTTGTCGATACTGGGCATCTTGTTGCGTGGGAGGGCCACATGCAGTACAACCTCCGCAAAGCTGCAAAGAGTGGCTATCTTCGCAGCATGCTCAGCGGCGAGGGAATGGTCGCAGAATTTACTGGGCCGGGCGAGATTTTGATCCAGACTCGTAATTTGGCGGCGTTCGCCGGCATGCTTAAACCATTTTTCCCGTCTCAGGGCGGCAGCGGCGGCGGCTTCAGTTTTGGTAGCTAACGTGGGGGGAGCCGTAAGTTTTGTCTGCCTCTGATCATCCACCAACCCAGTCTGAAGAGCGTCGCGTAAAAGCGATAGCCGTTTCGCGTGGCATCGGAATTGGCCCTGCTGTCTTTTTGCCTGAATCGAGTCTGCACTCGGAACATCGGAAGATCTCGGCCAAGGCCATCGAGACTGAAATCGATCGTCTTCGATTCGGCGTGGATCGCTCCCGTGCCAATCTAGATGAGCTAGTCGGGACTGGCACGTTCCCTCAAAACGGATCGATTACCGGTATTTTTGATACGCACCTCCTTATACTTGATTCATTTGCCGTCAAGGTTGAAGACCGGATCAGGGCAAACTACATTAATGTAGAATGGGCCATCGATACTGTTTTGCGAGAGGCCTTTGAACGACACGGTGTTGGGACACCTGCCCATTTGCGTGAGAAGCAATTGGATCTTAAGGATGTGGCTGCCGGTATTCTGGGCGAGCTAAGAAGTGCCGACCGAATTCAATACCCGAAAGGGTCTGTTATCATCGCTGGCGAGATACGTCCGTCAACGGTGGTGGAGTTCTCCCATACCGCCCCAGCCGCAATCGTGGCGCTTAGAGGTGGCTGGACATCACACTCATCGATACTCGCAAGAGAGTTGGAAATTCCAATGGTCACCGGTGCCGATCTTAGTTTTGTAGATGTTGGGGATCTTGTTGTCGTCGCCGGTTACACCGGCGAGATCGTGGTTCGACCTGATGCTAGGACCCTGTTGGACATTCACGGCAAGAAAGAAAGTGAAAAGCTGCGTGTGGCGAATCTCTGGCAGAGCGGAAACGCAACGCCGGAAACATCTCAAGTGGTCATCAGGGTCAACCTCGAATCCAGCCTTGCCTACGACGCCGCTCGACATTTGGGAGTAAGAGGAATCGGACTCTACCGCTCTGAATCACTGATCCCAAGGCCTGGCAAATTGCCTAGTGAGGACGAACAACATGCCGCCTACTCAAGAATTGCGGCGTCCGTGGGTGAAGCCGGGATAAACATCCGTACATTTGATATCGGACCAGAGAATATTGAAGAGAGCGCGGGTTTCGAGCGGAATCCAGCCCTTGGACTCCGAGCTATCCGCCTTAGCCTGGTAGATCCAGCGATCCTCACGGCGCAGCTCAGTGCGATTCTTCGAGCCAACGAACGCGGGAATATCTCAGTTGTGATACCCATGGTCTCGGGAATTACGGAGATCCGGCGATTTCGTGAACTACTTGTCAATAGCGCCCAAGCCTTGCTACTCGATGGCTATTCTGTCAACATGCCGCGCGTTGGGGCAATGATCGAGGTGCCATCGGCTGTCCTAACGGCAGCAGAGATCGCCGCCGAGGTCGATTTCATCTGTCTCGGTACTAATGACCTTGTTCAGTACCTTCTCGCGGTCGATCGCGATAATGCGAGTGTTGCTGACTGGTACCAAACACTCCATCCAGCAGTATTACGGGCAATTGAGTATGTGGTCGCGGCAGGGCGAGGAGCTGGTATCCCGGTCACCGCCTGTGGCGAAATGGCTGGATCACCGTTTTATATTCCGTTACTGGTTGGCCTTGGAATTCGCGATCTCAGCATGAGCGCCGGGTCCGTCAAGGCTGCACAACAATTGATCGGCGGCATAGGCATTTCCGGCTCTGAGGCAATCGCACACGCAGCCCTAAAGGGCAAGACGGCTAGCGAGATCGACTCGGCGTTGCGTAGGCTCTACAGCGAACACTGGCCCAGTCTCTTCCCGGATGGATTTCTAGACGAGCTACATTAGTTAATTCCCTCAGAAATTAGAAATCATTGGTCTTTAGGCGTTTTCTTAATCGCCAGCGGAGGCTCGCCCGCATTCGCCGGCGGAAACCGTATGAAAGTGCCACACCTTTTCTCTTCCATCGCAGTTCTGGTGGCTTCGTTCGCCTCAATGGTGATCTGCCAGCCGAACAGCTCGGTGATCAAGAATAATCCGTATTCACCGAGCCCGTCGGGCAAAGCTACGATCGGAACTCCATCTTTGACGCAAAATAGTCAGGCCCCTCCGACACCAACGATGAAAATACCGCAACAGGTAGCATTCGTCACAAAAGACTCGCGTACCACGCCTCGCGAAGATCAACCGCAGGTCGTTGAAATAAACTCCTTAATTACCGATGCGTCGGCCCGTCCCGCAACCAGCCTCTACCGCATCGGCGTCGGCGACGTTGTATTGATCAATCTCAAGAATTCGCCACAAGGTACCGGCTATTACACCGTTCGCGAGAACGGCGAGATCGACTATCCGCTTGCAGGGCCGATCGTGACGATTGGGAATAAAACCACGGATGAAGCTGCTGCGATGCTTCGCTCCGCGATCAAACTATTTGCAAACCCCCAGGTCGAGGTCAAAGTTCAGTACTATCTTAGCCGCTCTTTCACGGTCGTAGGCTTGGCGGACAATCCGGGTGAAAAGGTACTTCGTCGGGAAGCGATGCCGATATTTGCGATTCGGGCGGAAAGTGAGGTCCACCGTGAGGCAACCACAGCTCGCATAACTAGAGCCGCGACCGCCGCGGTCGAATCTTACGTCCTGTCCGATCCTGCGACCGACAACGTACTTATCCTCGCAGGTGACCGGATCGAGTTCGTTGAGGAGCGGAAGGCTCCGGAGGTTCCCCAGATAACTTTCGCGGGCATCAAAAAGCCGCTCGTCGCGGGAATGAAGCTGTCGCAGGTCATCATTGAAGCACTTGGTCAGAATCCCGTGCCCAAACAGGTTGTGCTCCGCCGATCCAACGAAAAGGGAACAACTATTTCGGCATACGACATAAAGGCGATAAAGAAAGGTAAAATTCTCGACCCCGTACTTTTGGTAGGAGATGTGATCGAGATCAAGAATTAATAGTTTTATAACAAGAGCTTGAATGTTCAACATTTTTTGTTATACTGCAAAGGCCTTGTAAATGAAGCGCGTCGGGTGATCGCTTCCGTAAATGGAAGAGGAAAGTCCGAACACCGTAGGGCAGCGAGCCGGATAACGTCCGGGAGTGCGTGCAAACGTACGACGACAAGTGCAACAGAGAGTAAACCGCCTTCCGCGAATGCGGACGGTAAGGGTGAAAGGGTGAGGTAAGAGCTCACCGGTGTGGCTGGTAACAGTCACGGCCAGGTAAACTCCTCGTGGTGCAAGGCCAAATAGGAGAACGCGATGAACGGCCCGTTCAGTGTCGAAGAAATTCGACGGCGTTTTCGGGTAGGCCGCTCGAGCTGTTTGGTAACGAACAGCCTAGATGAATGATCGCCACTCGCGAAAGCGAGTACAAGATTCGGCTTATAGACGCGCTTCATTTGCAAAGCAATTTGCGCTTTTACACGGATAAGAATTAGGAGAAGTCTCATATGGCAAACCGGAAAGGTGTATTTATAGGTGCGTATGTACCCAACGAACTGAAAGAGTCGCTGCGTCGCCGGGCTGCTCTCGAACATCGCACTCTCTCGCAGGAAATAACGCGAATTTTGGTCGAGGCCGTCCATGGCAAGGGCTTGCCCGCAGGCAGCGTGGATCGCCGTGGCAATGCCGTCGTGCCTCGTCGCCGTGCGACCGATCCGCCGATCCGCCGCCGTGCCGAGGATCTGCCGTATATTGCTCCTGAAGGCAAGAAAAAGTAGATTTTACATATCTTGGTTGAAGGCGTTGCGGGAACTGTTTCCGCAACGCTTTTTTGCTTGGCTCTGTTCTGTTAACATCGTGCTTTATGGAAAAGAACACTTTGCTCCTGGTTATTGTAGCCGCTCTGAGCGGACTGATCGGCGGATTTTTGCTCGCGAACAGCATGAATCGCTCCGAGATGAATGCCCTGAGGTCGCAGGCAGTCGCTCCGGCGAGCAACTCGGTGCAGCAACCCGGGAAACCAGCTGATGACACCCTATCTCCTGCCGAGATCCAGTCCAAGATCGACGAGGCGGACAAAAACGCCGACAATTTTGCTTTCCAAAAGAATCTGGGAATTGGATTGTATCGATACGCCGCCATGAAGCAGGATGAAAAGACCATGGTTGAGGCAGAACGCATTCTCGCAAGAGCCGCTAAGCTCGACGGTAAAGATTTTGATGTCCTGGTTGCCCTCGGAAATGCGGAATTCGACATCGGATTTTTCAAAAAAGAGAACGCCGGTTTCGAGAAGGCTCGAGCAACATATACGAAAGCACTTGAGATCAAGCCCAATGACCTCGACGTCCAGACCGATCTCGGACTGACCTATTTTCTTACTGAACCGGCGGACAATGCCAAGGCGGCGGCAACGCTTGAAAAGGTTATAGCTGCCGATCCGAAGCACTCTCGTTCGATGCAGTTCCTCGTCCAGTCATATACTAAACTCGGACGGATCGCCGACGCCGAAAAGACTCTCGCGAAACTTAAGGAGATCGAGCCAAGCAACGCCCAGCTCAGCGAGCTAACGTCCCAGCTCGCAAATGCTAAAGGCGGTGCCAAGTAGATGCGTGAGATATTTTTTATTCTCATTGTCATCCTCGTATTGCTTGCTCTAACAGCGATAAAATATCGAAAAACGATCGCGGGTATTCTTGGGGTCGCGAAGATGCTTAAGGAAGCGAAAGATGCGGCGTCCGGAGCGAAAGCCGTTGGAGGTGAAAGGCCGAGCGTGCAACTCGTCAACTGCGCCAAATGCGGCATCTGGGTGCCCCAAAATAAGGCTCTCAAACGAGGCGAGAGTTTCTATTACTGCTCCGAGTCGTGCAAACTACTAGTAACTAATAACTAGCAACCTGTTCACTGTTCGAAGGTCATTCCTAACAGTTAATGGTTTTATAGTTGATAGTTAGTAGTTTTTAACTGAAAGTCCCCAAGTACCAAACGATCATCCGCTCGCCAAATAGCATCGCGACCATCGCACCGATCCCGAGGAAGATACCGAAGGGGATTTGGGCTTGGAAGTCTTTGTCCTTTGAACGCATTACAACAAACGCCCCGGCGATAGCTCCGGTGAAGGCACCGACGAATATAGTAAGCAGGGTAAGACGCCAGCCGAGTAAGGCTCCGATTCCAAGCAGCAGTTTCACATCACCTAGGCCCATAGCATCGACGCCGCGTAGTGCTTTCCAGATTGCACCGACCAGCCACAGCGAGCCTCCGCCGATCAATGCCCCGAAAAGTGCCCCAACCAGCGAAACGGCCCAAGCCGGCCAGCCGTGATACAGAGTGAGATACGAGATCGGGCCATAGGTCGTGTCGGAGAAATAATTGCCTTCAAACACGAGGGGAAATACGATGCGAACGACCAGGGCGATGATGAACATCGGATAGGTGATCACGTTCGGTAAAATCATATGTTCCGCGTCGATAAATACAAGGGAGATCATCGTTGCGGCAAACGCCAGAGCAACGCCAAGATATGGCGTGAATCCGATCTGCCAATAGACCAATACGAATACCAACGCCGTAAGCAGCTCAACTGCCGGATAGCGCCACGCGATCGGTTCCTTGCATTTACGGCATTTGCCGCCAAGGATCAGCCAACTGAGGACGGGAATATTGTCGTAGGGTTTGATAGCGGATTTGCAGTTCGGACATGCGGAATTTGGCATCACGACGGACAGCTCATTTGGAACGCGGTAGATCACCACATTCAAAAAGCTACCGATCGCCGCCCCCAACACGAACACAAACACGTAGGCAAATATCTCAGGCACGCCCAAAACCGCCTCTAACGAAGTCGCTAATATCATCTGCATTAGTTGTTTTTGTCAGAACCAACTGCGTAAGCAAGCGGAAAATCCGCCGACAACATAATACCACACCACTTTTCCGCCTCGGCAGGCTTTTTCGCATCAAACTCAGGCCCCGGACCTTAGCGACCGGCGTGAGCGTCCCACCGTTCCACACATTCCCCACATCGGTAAACACTGCCTTTTCTACTTTTGGGTGCCGCATCGTAGGTCCTCTCATTCGCTCCGTTGTCCCACTGTCCTTCTGCCCAACGGCTACCGCATAGATAAATACTGCCGCTTGTCCGGTCTCCAACGTCGGTACGAGGCTAGCAGAAAAGTTCATTTGTGGACAACAACGATCCGCCGCTGACATAGTATTTCGCCGATAATGTCAATTTCCACCGATATCTTCTTTTAAAAGGACAGAGCCCGGTCGGTTAGGACCAGGCTCAGATAGGGTAGGACAACTGTAGGAACGCTCGGAAGGTGTAAGAGCACAGCGGCGTGGCAATGCTCCAGTGAGGCAGTGGCGAAGGGTCTTGACTAACTTCATCAAGCTTGCCACTGTTCTATAGGCACACGCCGTGCCAGAGCGAGAGTCTCCTTCACTCGTTCAGCACAATCCCCACAAACCTATATAGACACTGGGTTTGAACAGTTTTCATACCACAGACCGTTTCCGCAAGGCATACCGTTTTGCGTACCTCATAACGCTTTTTGACAGAATCGGACACTTTTAAGTGACATTTTCTGGAAGAGGTAAGGGATTAATACTTTGGCGGCAGTCTAAAAAGGATCTTTGGTGCGCTATCAGACAAACATTGCCGTCGAGCATCGGCATAATTGTCCAGTGCGATCATTTGGATCTAAGGAGATTGAACCATGAATAATCTTTTTCGCGGAGCTTTAGCGGGTGCGGCAGCATGGAAATTCGGCGGCGGCATTATCTCTACGATATTTATATTTATCTTAGTGTTTTGGCTTTTGGGTAAGTGCTAGTCGCTTTTACCCATTAAAAAAGGCCGAACGTTACAGCGTTCAGCCCTTTCTTTTTGCACATCGATCGTACTGCGATCAAACAGCTTCGCTCTGCGAAGTGAAGTTAAACTCCTTGACCTTGATCGTTGGAAGCAATGAACCTCCGCCGCCCTCCCCAGCCCCGACGCGTTCGGGTTTGCTCATGGCGAGAATATTGCCGGGGCCGAGCATTTTGGTCATTGATTGGTTAAAGCGGAAATTTCGCACGGGATACGCGATCTTTCCGTTCTCGATCATCCAGACGCCATCGCGTGTGAGGCCGGTGGAACTTGCGGTACGGGCATCTGTGCCGCGAATGTACCAGAATCGTCCGACGAGAATGCCTTTTGCGGTAGATTTGATCATTTCCTCGATCGTCTGCGTTCCCGCGGTCGATTCGAGGATCATGTTGACCGGGCCGGGTGTCGGCTCTTTTCCTTTCTGCTTGGCCCAGAAGCGATTGTAGGTTAAAGTCTCGACCACGCCTTTCTCGACGAGAGTGACTCGCTGAGATGGGATTCCGCCTTGAGCACTCTGAGATCCGGGAAGCTCGGGATGCCACGGATCGCTGTAGATCCGAACCATTTCATCGAACATCTTTTCCCCCAACCGCGTCTTGCCACCGGGCAGCGAGAGCACGCTACGGCCTTCCTCAGCATTGCGAGCATTAAATGTACCCGCGAAACTACCAATGAGATCTGCGACGCCTTGCGGCTCGAGGATGACGGTATAGACTCCGGGATCGATCGTTCGGGCATTGCGGCCTTCCAGGCATTTACGAATCGATTCGGTTGCTATGCGTCTCGTGTCGAGCTTGGCGATGTCGTTATGGCTGCGCAGGAAATAGCCAGAACTCTGGCCGTCCTGCGTGCGAGCCGTCACTGACAGACCGACGCCCGTTGAGCGTTCGAATTCGAAATTGCCATTCTTTGTCGCCGACCCGCCCGCCTGTGAAATCGCAGAGTGGAATCCGGCTCCGATCACGTTATTCTTCTCGCACATCGAGATAACTTCGCCGATCTGCCTAGCTCGGTCGGTTAACGAGAGATTTTCGGTCGCCTTGAAATAGCTGTTGACCGACTTGTATATCTGCTTTCCGAGAGTCGGCATATATTCGCGGTCTACCAGTGCCGTGCGGGCGATCGTCTCGGCACGCTCGACCATCAACTTGAGACTGGCATCGTCGAGATCGTTGGTCGATGCGGAGCCTCGTTTGCCGCCGATCCAGACGGTGACGTTTGCGTTTCGCCCCTCGGTAGTGCCGCTAGTGAGCACGTTGTTACCTGCAAAACGGAGGTGCGATTGCTTGTTGCTGTTCACGCTCGCCGACGCGTCGTCTGCCTTGACCATCGAGAGGATCTTTTCGGTGAGTGTTTTAACTTCCTGTTCGTTGAGCGGCATTATTCGTGATCCTCCATCGCTCCTGCACTCGGTCCCGAGGCGGTGTTCAATACGTTGATATTGCGAAATCTTGCCGGCGGACAACCGTGCGAAACCGAATTTGACTGGCCTGGCTCGCCCTTGCCGTCGTTTGGAGAACCAGGCATTTCATAAGTTGCCTGGCCACCGAGGCCGTCAAGTGCTCCCCAAAAATCCGTGGTTTTTGACTGATACGCAACATCCTTGAGCATCCCGACGACCTTGCCGCCTTTGATCTCCCAGAATGTCTGGCCGCCGAACTGAAAATTGTAACGTTGCTGATCGATCGAGTAACTTCCTCGGCCAAAAATGAGGATGCCTTTGTCTACGCCGCTGATCAGGTCGTCTTGTGATACGTTTTCCTTCGCTGGTTGGAGCGAAACATTCGGCATTCGCGGAAACGGAACGCTGCCCCAGCTGTCGGCGTGAAGACACCCGTACGATTTGTTGTGTCCAACTATCTTTGCGGTATCGCGGGTAGTTTGCCAATCGACGAAAATGCCATTCTTAACAATATCCCAACTCTGGCCGGGAACAGCCTCATCATCAAAACCGACCGTCGCCATTCCTTGCGGCTGAGTGCGGTCGGCGACAAAATTTACCATCTTCGATCCGAACTGCAACTTACCGGTTTTGTCGGGTGTCAGAAAACTCGTCCCAGCATAATTCGCTTCCCACAGCATGGCCCGGTCAAGTTCGGTCGAATGGCCGACGGATTCGTGGATAGTCAGGAACAGATGAGATGGATGAAGGACGAGGTCGTATTTCCCGGGTGTTACTGCTTTCGCCGTAAGCTTCATCACAGCGTGTTCGGCCGCAGTCTTTGCCTCGGCCGCCCAGTCGTGCTTGGTCATGTACTCAAAGCCGATCTGCTGCGCCTGGCGTAACGAATTGACTGCCTGAAAATCGCCGCTCGCCCGGTCAACGGCGGTGACTGAAAAGCTTGGATTCGTACGAATAATATATTGATCGATCCGCGATCCGTCGCTCGTCGCCAGGTATTTCTGCTCATTAACGGACGAGAGATTTGAGGTAACAAAGCTCACACCTTTTACGCCGAGAGCGGCCTCGTTTATCTTGAGCAGCATCGCGGTCTTTTCGTCTGAAGGCACATCGAAAGGGTCGCGGTCGAATGAGCTCTTCCAGGTCGCTGTGACCTTTGGTGTCGGAACGAGCTCGATCTTTTTACGTTGGATCGCGGAGTTTGCCCTGGCAATCGCGGCTGCCTCGGTCGTCACGCGTTTGACCTCGTCAGCGGTCACGATCGGGCTTCCGGCAAAGCCCCAAGTGCCATTGATCAGCACGCGAACGCCGAAGCCGAAATTCTGGCCGCTCGATACATTGAGCACCTGACGCTCGCGGGTCGAGACGTTTTCCATGCGGTAGCGACTAATGCGTATGTCGGCGTACGACGCACCGAGCTTTTTAGCGGTCGCCAATGCAACATCAGCAAGTGCGTCTTTATTCACCTCAATAAAAGCCACAGTCATCGCCTGTGCCTCATACACCCAAGACGGCAATATCGCGGCGGTGCCGAGAGCGAGAGTCGTAGCCTTTAGAAAATCACGACGAGAAAAGTCCATGTTTCCCTCACTAGAACAAATTTGAAATATCGGAGCGGCTTTAGTTTATTTGTGCGGATCGTGACTGTCAAGAAATATGGCGGATTGACGATGTTTGCCTTGTTTCAGGCATTTTATGCGCCGTTGAAGAACCTCACGCAAAGACGCAAAGGAACGGAAAGACGAAAAATAGAGGCTTAGACTTTGGCTTCTTCAGCCACGGCAACGGATTGTGAGCTTTTGGACCCGGTTTTTCGTAGGCCTTACGCGGGTTTAGGATGATCGAGCGGAGCGTTACCTGACGACTGCGGGCATCGGCTGCAGTGCTGGCTTCGTAGTCGAACGAGAAGGTGAAGTTACCTGTCGAGAGTTTCTTACAATCGTCATCGGAGAGATGAAAGCAGAATGCATCGGCATAGATGCCGAGGCTTTCATCGCAGTGGCCGATCGGTTCTGTGGCAACGTCGGCTAGATAAACGGGTACGCTCTCGAGGTGTTCGCAGCGGGCGTAGAGATCTCCGAGAACGTGTCGGCGCGATATAGAGAGCGGTGAATATTTCATATCGATAACAAAGAACAAAATAAAGGGATGCCTTCGCGCTTTCGCGGCGTAAGGCACCCCTGATGTACTAATACAAACCCGAAGGCTCAATTACCAACGGTTGCCACCGCCGCCGCCGCCGTAACCGCCGCCGCTGCCGCCGCGACCACCGCCGCCGCCATAACCACCACCGCCGCTGCGTCCACGACCACCGCCGCCACCGCCACCTGGACGATCGCCCTGTGGTTTAGCTTCGTTGACCTTGAGTTCGCGACCGTCAACTTCTTTTCCGTTGAGCTGTGCGATAGCTGCTTCGCCGTCTTCCTGGTTTGCCATTTCGACAAATCCGAAGCCGCGCGAACGACCGGTTTCGCGGTCTTCGATGATGTTTGCTGATTCGACCGTACCGACTGCTCCGAAGAGGTCATTGAGGTCCTGATTTGATGTCTGGAAAGAGATGTTTCCTACGTAAAGTTTCATTGTCATTACATTTACCTTTCCCGATATGACGGGAATTTCTAAAGAAGTGCAGAATCTGTTTTATTAACCGAAAGGTAAATGAAACGGGACTCTTGGATACTCAAAAATACTGAGAGCTACTTCTGCTACTGATCCGGGCCTGCTCTCAAACTTATCCAAAAACCGTTAAAGACGAAGCGCCACGACCATAGTCGAAGCGAGAGAAGGATTAACAGATAAGATTGTGACGGTAAATGCTTGGAAAAGCAAGAGGAAAATTGAGGATTTACTTTTTGAGGAAAGCAACGAACTCAGCTTCATTCCGCGTCAGCCCTTCAAATCGAGCAACGATTTCGTCGTCGGGGGTAACGATCGCGTAAAGCGGCAAGGCAACCGTCCCAAAACGAGCCTCCTGCATCCGCTGAAACCCCTCATACGGCTCGCCTTCACCGTCGGTAAAGAGCTTGACGCGGACAAACTTCGAGAGCTCGGCATTGACCGCTGGCTTAGGAAACATATTCGCTTCCATCCAACGACAATTCGTGCACGTGTAGCCCGTGTAATCGATAAATATACGCTTGTTCTCCGCCTTTGCGGTTTTGAGGGCGGCCTCGTAATCGTTGGTTATCCATACGAGTTCGCCGTTGGCAGTTTGTCCACCGCCGGAAGTGGACGCGGCAACTTGCTTCATCGGTGGCAGGAACGACTCGATCTCACCGAGGCGGCTGCCGAAAAGGCCGGTGAGCAGATAAAAGGCCATTGTGCCAAAGAGAAATGCGTTCAACACGCGGACGAGGCCGATGCGTTGATTCTCCGAGTCGTGGGCGAATTTGAATAGGCCGAGCAGATATAAAAAGATCAAGATAGACAGAGCGATCCATCCGGCGATCACAACCTCTCTCGTAAAAATGCCCCAGCCCCAGACGAGATCAACATTGGACAAGAACTTCAATGCCGCTCCGACCTCAAGGAAGCCCATCACAACCTTGACCGAATTCATCCAGCTACCGGATCGCGGAAGGAATTGAGCAGATTCGGAGCAAGAGCCAATATGAAAAACGGCAGAGCGAATACGCTCGAAAACGCGAGCATACCAACGACCGGATAGAACAGGTCGCCATTTGCCGCCGAGACTAGGATCGTACCGACCAGCGGTGCCGTGCAGGTAAATGATGTCAGCGAGAACGTTAACCCCATCAACAGAAGTCCGACGACCTTTCCAGATTCTTTGGAACGCGTAAAGCCGTCAAGCTTGGTCAAAACGCTCGCCGGAACGCCAAGATTGTAAGCACCGAGCAAGCTGAACGCGAATGCCAAAAAGATACCGGTGATGAGAAGATTTATGTATGGATTCGCCGCAAAGCGATTGATACCGGCCGCCCCAAAGATCACTGCCAGCAAGATCCCAAGAAGTGTAAATGTCAGGACGATGCCGAGGGCATAAATTCCTGCATCGCGGATCGAGCCGAGCCGTGTGTCAGAACCGTGTTTTGTAAAATACGATACAGTGATCGGGATCATCGGGAACACGCACGGAGTAAGGAGCGACAAAGCCCCAAATGTGATCGCCAGCCAAATGAATCCCCAGATCGGTTGATTCTTGATATCGCTCTCGGCCGGGCGAACAACTCCGGCCACGTTGCTATTACTATTGGAATTACTCTCAAATATAGTCACGCCGGGGACGCTTGAGTTGGAATCTTCGGTCGGCGTCGGTGAGGCGGACGGCGAACCTGTAGGCGTCGAAGTTGGCGTTCCGGTCGGCGTCGAAGTTGGTGAACCAGTAGGCGACGCAGAGGCTTTCGCAGCGGAGACGGTAACAGACGCAGTCAACTTTGCGGTTCTTGGCGGCAAACAGACAGTGTCGTTGCAAACCTGATAGCGAAAATTAATGTTGAGAGTGTGAGCCCCTTCGGCAGCGTCCGCGTTTACGGTAAAGGGAACCGAGAACGCCGGGCTTCCGGTATACGTCTCAGTGTTGATCTGAAAATTCGGATCCATCGCGACCTTTGGTCGCGGCCCCGACGGAGAACCTACCTTAAACGGCCCGTCACCAACGGTGATCCTCGTCGGTATAGGCCCGCCGGCCCCTTGCGTGATCGAGTACATCTTCCACGGAGCGTCGATGCTCGCGGTTATTCGGGCCGTGCCTTTGCCGCCAGCCGGAACCGTCGACGGAGCAACGGTCATAGTGACGTTGACCGGATTCTGCCCAAGCGTGGCCAGAGCCGAGACACACACGAACACCGCAAGAAAAATGAATTTCGCTAAATTAGATCGCATTCTCGAATATCAAAACTGATGACTCGCAACTGAAAACTGGAAACTGTTGACTAACTAGGGCTTTACCGCCATCGCGTCCGCGACGATCTTCTCCGTGTCATCTTTCTCGCCGAGGCGAGCAATGATCTTGCCGTCACGACCGATAAGTATCTTCGTGGGCAGAACCTTGACACCGAAGTTGTTTACCGCGACCGGTAGCGACGTCGCCGAATTCCCCTGTGGCCAAGTGACGCCACGTGTAGTGACTATCTGGACCGCACGCTTCGCCGCTTCCTTTGCGAAAGCCGGATCTGGGTCTTCGTCGCCGATCGTTTCCGCGTTCAGGCCGAGGATCTCGAAGCCGTCCGCCTTATATTTCTCGTGAATCTTTTTTAGTTTCGGGATGTCCGCGAGACATGGGCCGCACCATGTTGCCCAAAAATCTATAAGCACAACTTTGCCTGCGAACTCCGAGAATTTGCGCTTCTTTCCGGCGAAGTCTGTAAAGTCAAAATCAGCCACGGCAGCATTTGCAGGGGGCGATTTCACGCTGTCACTTTGCCCGAAGGCGAGCGTGTTTACAAACAGAATTGTTATTGCGAACAAAATTGCGAATCTCATAAACACCGATCTTCCCAAAAGCACTATTCTAAGCCGCGAAACGTCGAAAACAAACTACGACGATTGTTTAGTACGCATATTTGATGCATTTAGATGTGAATTCGCCTGATTCATAAAACTTTTGTTGGCAAAGATTTGTGTCCTGCTTTATCATAGTCCTGCTTAACACCAATATATTTCAGGGAAGTGAGAAATTGAAACCAACTGACATCAAGGATCCCGAGTATTTTCATAAGGTAGTCGACTGCCAGTACGCGTGCCCGGCACACACGCCTGTGCCCGAATACATTCGCCTGATCGCCGCCGGCCGCTATACCGAGGCGTACATGATCAACTGGGATTCCAACGTGTTTCCCGGAGTGCTCGGCCGAACGTGCGACCGCCCGTGCGAACCGGCGTGTCGCCGTGGCCGTCTCGAACAGGAGCCCGTCGCGATATGCCGACTGAAGCGTGTGGCCGCTGACAATCGCGACGATGTGATCCCATACATGCCGCAAGGGCCGTTTCCTCCGAACGGGAAGAAGGTTGCCCTGATCGGCGGCGGACCGGCTTCGTTGACGGTCGCTCGTGATCTTGCTCCGCTTGGTTACGAAGTCCATTTGTTCGACGAGCAGATCAAAGGCGGCGGCTTTATGCGTTCGCAGATACCGGCGTTTCGCCTGCCGGAACAGGTTTTGAATGAAGAGGTCGATTACATTCTGCGGCTCGGCATTCATACGCATTTCAAGCATTACGTCTCAAGCTTAAAGGAAACTCTCGAACAGGATTACAACGCGGTCTTTGTAGGAACCGGAGCGCCGCGTGGACGCGATCTGCCTGATCTGCCGGGCCGGCAAGAAGGCGATGCGAATATTCACATCGGCATCAACTGGCTCGGCTCGGTCGCCTTCGAACACACCGACAAGATCGGCAAACGCGTCATCGTACTCGGCGGCGGCAACACCGCGATGGACTGCTGCCGCACGGCGCGTCGACTCGGTGGTGAGGATGTAAAAGTCATCGTCCGCTCGCCCTTCGCCTCCATGAAGGCGAGCCCTTGGGAAAAAGAAGACGCTCAACACGAAGACATTCCGATCATCGATAATCATGTGCCGAAGAGTTTTGTGATCGAAGACGGCAAACTCGTCGGTATGACTTTCGAAAAGGTCGAAGCCAAATACGATGAGAACGGCAAGCGAAGGCTCGTCCCAACGGGAGAGCCTGACGTTTTCTACCCAGCCGACGATGTTCTTATCGCAGTCGGCCAAGAAAACAGCTTCCCCTGGATCGAACGCAACATCGGGCTCGAATTCGACAAATGGGAGATGCCCGTTGTCGATAAAACAACGTTCCAATCTACCAATCCAAAGGTCTTCTTCGGTGGCGACGCGGCTTTTGGGCCGGAGAATGTTATTACGGCTGTTGCGCATGGGCATCAGGCGGCGGTTTCGATCGATCTGTTCTGCAGCGGCAAGAACCTGCTCACCGAACGCCTTTCGCCCTTCGTCAATCTCGTTTCGCAGAAGATGGGCATCCACGAATGGGCGTACGACAGCCCGGTTGACGAATACAACCGGCTCACCGTGCCCCAAGCTCCAAAAGACGTCACGCTCAAAGACCGCAAACGCGAGGTCGAGCTCGGCTTTGACCCGCTCGCGGGCTACAAAGAGGCCGAGCGTTGCCTCAATTGCGACGTGCAGACGGTCTTTGACGCCCCAAAGTGCATCGAGTGCGACGCCTGCGTCGATATCTGCCCGACGAGCTGCATCACGTTCACCGCCAACGCCGACGAGCCCGAGCTTCGCCAGAATCTAAAGGTCCCGGCCCTCAACCCGACGCAAGACATCTACGTCGCCGACGGCCTAAAAACCGGCCGCATCATGGCCAAAGACGAAGACGTCTGCCTCCACTGCGGCCTCTGCGCCGAACGCTGCCCCACCGCCGCCTGGGACATGCAAAAGTTCTGGTACAACGTAACCAAAGCCGGCGAGGTCAAGTACGGGTGCAATGGAAATGAAAAAGGGTAAGTTTGTCGTCCAGTTCTGCGTTGCATGAAGTGTGGGTGCGACGTTCGACATCTAGTGAGTGATTATTTTGGAGCGAGACCTAAAAATTGGAAGGGCAGTCATTCGACACTTCATGGTTCGCGGTGTTTTGCTCATCTGTTTCGTTTCCGCCGCGGTCATGGTTTCGAATTACTTTCACGGCGAGCATGAGCCACACACTGTTTTTCGCGTAAATATTCCGCCTCTCCCGTTTACGCCAAGTCGGGAACAGATTCTTCGTTTGCCACATAATGATGAATACCTACACGTTAGGTTGGAGTCCAACGGCTCAGTTGACCTGAACTCGATCCAATTCGACGGGCCAGAAGCATACTCCGCTCTTGGGACAACGCTTAAGGAGGTAGTGGATAATCGAATCAAAGAAAGAGTTTTCGATGTCGAGTTTAGCGAAAGGGAAGATATGGCAGTGGAAAAACGAATTGTCAAGAAGATTGTCGTTTCAGCACCGCGCGATAAGAAATATGGCGATGTGATCAAACTAGTCGACGAGATAAAAGGAAGCGGTATGGATGATATTTGGTTACAGATTGATGGCGACAACTATTGGTGGCAGTTCAAGCAGTTCCTTGGCTAGACGAGGTGAATGTAGACCTTGGTAATATTCAGACGAAGCGGTACAAATCGCGTTCGAAGCACAAAAAGTCCTTCACGAAGCGCTAACGATCGCTCACGAAGGGCATAAGAACTCGAAACGAAGCGGTAAAAGTTGCTCGCGAAGGATGAAAAGTTTGATACGAAGCACTAAAAGTTCGATCCGAAGCACGAAAAGTCCGGCATTATTTGAAAAAAGTGCCGGTTTAACCTGAGACAGCCTGAGTTTAAGGCCGCAAACCTGTACACAATGGAGGAAAAGCCCAGATGAATGATAACGATAGACGACGTTACGAGATGTTGGTTCGAGTCAAGCAGTTCGGGATCGACAATGCCGGGGATTTTAGCGGTATTGCGACGACGAAATTCACTGAGATCGACGCGATAGTCGGTGCCACGGACTCGGAGGCCGCGAAACAGCAGGCTGGTTTTGGCGAGGCGGCACAGCAGTTTGAGGTAAAAGACAGCGTTCGCGAAGACCTGCGTGACGAAATGTCCGCCATCTCGCGCACCGCCAAATCGATGGAATACGAATTCGACGGCATTGCCGACAAATTCCGTTTCCAGCGAAACATGAACGATGTCGAAATGCTCGCAAAGGCGCGTGCCTTCGTCACCGAAGCGACGCCTTACAACGCAGACTTCATTGCTTACGGCATGCCGACAACGTTCGCAGCCGATCTCACGGCACTCGCCGACGCGTTCGAAGCGAGCTTCGCAACGACCGCTTCCGCCACCGCCGAACACGTCGCCGCCACCGCCGAGACCGCGTCAAAGATCCGCGAAGGCATGATCGCCGTCCGCACCGTCGACGGCATCGTCCAAAACAAATACGCAAACGACCCCGGCAAACTCGCCGCCTGGCTCTCAGCCAAACACGTCGAGAAAGCCCCAAAGAAAAAGGCGCCGACGCCTTAATGTTGTAAGTTATTAGCCGTGTTCAACGCGAGGAAGTCGTGACAAATTTTGAACCTCATCAGCAATTTTATATCCGAGGCAGCTCTTTTGAAGAGTTTGTCGACCTTATCTTCGACCATGAAATCCCGCCGGACATTGATAGAAATGGTCGGCGCTCGCAAACGTGGTATGCCACGGCGGATATTGAGTTTGATGCGAGAGAAGTGGTCGCTTTCTACACAAAATTGTTTACAGAGCCGGCCTTCTTGCTCGAACGATTTTCCAAAGAAAAGCTCGAACAGGCTTTTTGGGCGATCATGGGCGGGTCGCTGGATTGCTCGGTCGAAGAAGTGATTTGGGACAATGAAGTTCCGTTCGAAGAACGCAAATTGCGTTCGGGCCATGTACTTCCTCTATGAGAAGCTCTTCGCCATCGACCCGTTGTACACGTCGAGCAACATGTGGTGGGATGCTCTCGCCTATGACTGGCATTGCGACAACCGCAACCGATCTAATGGTGGTGAAGATCTTTCGATGCAGGATGTAATGTTTGAGACTTTGGAAAGAATACTCGGTTTATCTTCGCGTGATTCTCAGGGAGCGGCACTGCATGGCCTCGGACATCTTCATCATCCTAATACCGTCGAAGCAATTAACGCTTACTTAAAGCGAAATCCCCGACTTGACTCTGAGATGGCCAATTATGCGCGGGCGGCTTCACGCTTTGAGGTTCTCTAACTTATGAACACGAGTTGGAAAGAGTTTTCGCGACAAGTTTGCAGCGTTTATCCGCATTATGTGGCGAATGCGGTTCGCTAAGGAGATTATGTTTATGAAGAATGCAATTAGCCGGTTTGTTTTTGTGAGTGTGCTCCTTTGTTTGGTTGCGGTGTACGACGCGGCGGGGCAGCAGGGTGACGAGGCGGCGATAAAACAGATCGTGCAGACGATGCAGGACGGGTGGAACAAGAAGGACGGGAAGATGTTCGCGTCGCACTTTGCCGAGGAGCACGACTACGTCAATGTCTGGGGACTGTATCTGCCGAAGGCGAGCCGCGATGGCAACGCGAAGGCTCATCAGGGACTGTTCGACGGGCCGTACAAGGAAGTCGACGCACAGTTTCGCGTCGCGAAGATCCGCTTTCTGTCGCCGGACATCGCGGTGATGCACATTCAGGGCTACACGCACGGCAAAGGAAAGGTCGAGGACAAACGCCAGGACGTCATCATCTCAGGCGTCCTGCAAAAGAAGTCCGGCAAGTGGGAAGTAGTCGCGTTTCAGAACACGCCCGTCAACCCGCCAACCTACGGGCCGCCGCCGGTCAAACAATAGGACTTGGTGATCTATGAACACGTTAGCTGCGGTGATAGTTGTGGTTTCGGCGATATGGTTGGTTGGCCTGGCTATGGTCGCCTTTGCTAAGCCAGATGTCGTAAAGGATTTCTTTGGTAAGTTCGCTAGTTCGGCTTTCGCACACTTTTTAGAGATGTTCGTTCGTCTGATGGTCGGTGCGGCGTTTGTTATTTATGCGAGTCAGATGAAATTCTCGGCCGCCTTTACCGCCTTCGGCTGGCTGCTGATCGCGACGACCGCGGTCCTGCTGTTCGTCCCGTGGAAACTCCATCGCCGCTTCGCCGACAAGTCTCTGCCGATGGTGCACAAATGGATGACTGTTTTCGGCGTCGTCTCGCTGTTCGGAGGTGTTTTAATACTCTATTCATTCTTTTTCGGCACGACCTCGTAAGGAGAGATCTTATGACAAACTATGAAAGAGTTTTTGCGATGAGCTTTGCGGGCGTTTATCCGCATTATGTGGCGAAGGCGGAGAAGAAAGGCCGTACGAAGGAAGAGGTTGACGAATGTATCCGCTGGCTGACCGGATACACAAAGGCCGGGCTCGCGAAGCAGATCGAGACGCGAACCAGCTTTCGCGATTTCTTCGACAAGGCCCCACGGCTCAACCCAAACGCCCCGCTCATCAAAGGCACCGTCTGCGGCATCCGCGTCGAAAACATCGAAGACCCGCTAATGCAAAAGATCCGCTGGCTCGATAAGCTCATCGACGAACTGGCAAAGGGCAAAAGGATGGAGAAGATACAGAGATCGGCGGAATAGCGATATAATAGAAACCGAATGCAAGAGAGTAAGATAAACGATTTTGTTGTCAGATTCGCAAACGTCAACGGCACCGGTTCGGCGTCGGCTAATGCTTTGTTTACCAAGGCGGTATTTCGGATGGGCGTGCCGGTGACGCCTAAGAACATCTTTCCGTCGAACATTCAGGGCCTGCCGACTTGGTACGAGGTGCGAGTGAGCGAGAAAGGCTATCTCGGCCGCCGCGAAGGCGTCGATCTGATGATCGCGGTCAATCCGCAGTCGATGAAGAAGGATTACGCCGACGTTCACGCGGGCGGATATTTTGTTTATGACTCGTCCAAGCCTTTGCCGCCCGGATACGACCGCGAAGACATCACGCACATTCCGATCCCGCTGATGAACCTCTGCAACGCCGAGTACACCGATGCCAGGCAGCGGCAGTTGTTCAAGAACATCATTTATATCGGTGCGTTGTCGGCACTGCTTGATCTGGAATTCGCCGTGCTCGAAGGACAGATCGCCGATCAATTCAAGGGCAAGGAAAAGCTGATCGAGCCGAACATCAAAGCATTGAACATCGGCGTCAATTATGCTCGTGAGAATTTCGATTGCCCGCTCGACATCCGCGTCGAACGCCGCGATCTGCTTGGCGACAAGATATTGTTCGGCGGCAACTCGGCCTGCGGGCTCGGTGCAATCTACGCTGGTGCAACCGTTGCCGCATGGTATCCGATCACTCCCTCGACGTCCGTTGTAGACGCTTTTACCAAGTACGCCGCGAAATACCGTGTCGATCCGGAAACCGGCAAGAATAACTACGCCATCGTCCAAGCCGAAGACGAGCTCGCCGCGATCGGCATGGTCATGGGAGCTTCGTGGAACGGAGCTCGGTCGTTCACCGCCACCAGCGGCCCCGGCCTTTCGCTAATGAACGAATTTCTCGGACTCGGCTATTTTGCGGAAGTTCCGACAGTGCTGATCGATGTTCAACGCACGGGCCCTTCGACGGGAATGCCGACCCGGACGCAGCAGTCGGACATTCTGCTGGCAGCTTACGCTTCGCATGGGGATACAAAACATCCGCTGCTGTTTCCGGCTTCGCCTAAAGAATGCTTCGAGATGACGATCGATGCCTTCGACCTGACCGAACGACTCCAGACGCCCGTCATCGTCATGACCGACCTCGATCTCGGAATGAACGACCACGTCACAGATCCGCTTGTTTGGGATGATTCCCGAATATACGACCGTGGTAAGGTGTTGACCGGCCAACAACTCGATCGGATCGCTGCGGCGTCTGCCTTGGGAGCCAGGGCGACCAGTCTCATCGACGCAGAACAGCCGACAAACGGCGACGCCGGAGGGCATCACGCAGACCTGCCAGGCCACGACGGAAGTAATGAAACTGCCGGACAGCCGCTGGAGCAATTCAAAGGGAAATTCGGCCGCTATCTCGATATCGACGACGACGGCATTCCGTATCGCACGATCGCCGGCACGCACGCGACACGCGGAGCCTTTGTCACACGCGGCTCGTCCCGCGACGAGTACGGCGTCTACACGGAAGACGGCGACGCCTACCGCCGCAATGTCGATCGCCTCGCGAAGAAGTGGGAAACGGCGAAGGAATTGGTTCCGCAACCGGAATTTTTGTCAGAACCGGGAGCGGTAGCGACTGGTTCACGCGACGGAGTGATCTACTTCGGTACCTCGACCTACGCCGCCGAAGAAGCTCTCGAATTCCTTGCAGAAGAGGGAATCCACCTCGACGCCATGCGTGTCCGGGCGTTCCCCTTCGGCCAGGCTTGCCGCGACTTTGTCGATGCTCACGAACGCATCTTCGTCATCGAACAAAACCGCGACGCCCAATTCCGCAGCCTCATGATGATCGAACTCGGCGTCGATGCGTCGAGACTCATCTCCGTCCTAAACTACGACGGCATGCCGATCACGGCGGATAATATTTTTAGACAGATAAAAGGCACAATTACGAAATGACATACGTAAGATCAACATTCAGACACCCCGCATTGCCGAAGAACGACCTTGGGTACACGGTCGATTATTATGAGGGTTCGCTTTCGACGCTTTGTGCGGGGTGCGGGCATGATTCGATCAATGCGGCTATTGTGCAGGCGTGTTGGGAGATGAATATTGAGCCGCATAAGGTGGCGAAACTTTCGGGCATCGGGTGTTCGTCGAAATCACCGGCTTATTTTCTGAGCAATTCGCACGGATTTAATTCGGTTCACGGACGAATGCCGTCTGTAGCGACTGGGGCAAATCTAGCGAATCGTGACCTAACCTACTTCGGCGTTTCTGGCGACGGCGATACGGCTTCGATCGGGATGGGGCAGTTTGTTCATGTCGTACGGCGAAACCTGAACATGGTTTACCTCGTGATGAACAACGGCTGCTACGGGCTGACGAAGGGCCAGGACAGTGCGACTGCCGACGCCGGTTCGAAGAGCAAGTCGGGCCATGTAAACCTTTTCGAAGCGATCGACCTGGCAAGCCTTGCTATCGAACTTGGAGCGACGTTCGTTGGACAGAGTTTTTCCGGTGATAAGGAACAGCTCACGCCGCTTCTCAAGGCCGCTATGAAACACGAGGGCTTTGCGTTTCTCAACGTCATCTCGCCGTGTGTGACGTTCAATAACAATGTGGGCTCAACGAAGTCTTACGACTACGTTCGCGAACATGTCGAGGTAACGGGCACGATGGATTTTGTGCCGCTCATGCGAGAGATCACTGCCAGCTATGAGGCCGGAGACGTTTCGGATCTTACTATGCACGATGGTTCGGAGATCCGTTTGCATAAACTGGCAAAGGATTGGGATCCGTTCGACCGTTTCTCGGCTATCAACGCCATGCAGAAAGCCAAACACAAAGGCGAGATCCTCACCGGCCTGCTCTACATCAACCAAGAGGCAAACGAGCTGCACACTACGCTGAACACAAGTGACGTGCCGCTCAATGCCTTGTCACAAGATCGGCTTTGCCCGGGCTCCGGGATGCTTTCAAAGCTAAACGCTTCGCTCCGCTAGGCACGCATTCGGGATGTGCCAAAAATTCTGCCGCCTTGTGTATTCCAGAATACTGTCGGCGTTTGAGTTCGATGGCATTCTCAATCTGCCACTAGTTTTTTCCAATTTCGCTTTATGCGGTTAGGTGTCTTTGTTACAAAGACACCTTTTTTACTACCGCCTCGCGCCAAAAACGTGGTTTTCGCGATTGAAGCGGCAAACGATAGAATAGCCGTTATCCGCCATGAGTAAGATCGTTATCAACATCGACCGAACCCTCGACCCCGTCGGGGTTTGGACGCGTGTGATGTGCCTTCTGCTTACCGCATACGCGTTTTTCGGCGGTTCGTTGTCACTGATCGGCTGGATCGCCGACGTGCCACGGCTCACTGATTGGGGTAATCACGGCATCTCGACCCTGCCGAATACAGCGCTGGCCGTCATGGCGGCGGCGGCAGCCCTTGCTTCGCTTTGGCGTGGATTCAATCTGACCGGACGGATCTTCGGATTGGTCGTTACAATGATCGGACTGGTGTCAGTTTTTCAGATAGCAACCGGCATCCACCTTACACCGCTCAACACCTTCCTAATGTTCGAGCGCAACTGGGGTCAGGGCGGTTCCATCGCCCCGGGCCAGATCGGTACACCCGGGGCGATCTCGTTTACGCTGATCGGACTTTCGATCGTGCTGATCTCACTTACCTCACGGCAGACACTGCTCCATACGTCGAAGGGCAGTCGCTTGGTTGGCGTTGGCCTTGCTCTAACTACGCTCGGGATCTCTGCGTTGTCGATCACGGGATATCTGTTTGGGGCCGCTGCTCTTTACACATTACCTCAGCTGACGGTTATCGCCTTTCAGACCGCAACTTTCGTTTTTGCTCTTTCGATGGCGATAGTCCTCAGCGTCTCCAACGTTGGCCCGATGCGGCTCTTCCTCGAGGACAGTAGTGCCGGGTCGATGGTTCGCCGGGTAGTACCCGCGATCATTATTGTCCCAATATTGGTCGGCCTGGTCAGACTCGCGGGCGAGCGGGCGGGACTGTACGATCTCGCCTTTGGAACTGCGGCTCAAACCCTTATAGAGATCACTTTCCTTCTCTCCTTGTTGTGGTGGGTTGGCCGAACGGTTAACCGTGAGGAACGCCGAGCCGAGTTACACCAACTTGAGGCGAGAGAAAGCGATCTAGAACTCCGACACATGGCTGATGCTATGCCGCAGGTCGTTTGGATAGCCGACGCTCAGGGCAACGTTACTTACTACAACAGGCGCGTCGATGAATTCGGAGGTTCAGAAAATCGTGTTGTAGATCCTTTCAAATGGCGGCCCGAGATCTATCCAGATGATCGAGAACCGACGGAGCAAGCCTGGCGGTCCGCCCTAGCTACCGCTGAAACTTATTCGCATGAGCATCGCTTGCTCATGGCTGACGGGAGCTATCGTTGGCATCTAAGCCGTGCGATCCCTGTTAGGGGCGCGGACGGCGATGTTCAAAAATGGTACGGAACTGCTACGGATATTAACGAGATAAAGGTTTCGGAAGAGATCGAGGCCGCAGAAAGGAAGCTCGACGAAGCTCGTACAAGCCTGCTTGCCCGGCTTGGTGACCTGATCGCGACGAATGACGACCCCGGTGCTTTGATGTCCGCGGTCTCTCAGGCCGTTTGCAGCACTATGAGCACTAGGCGCTGTATGTTCACCGAAATAGACGTCGATGCCGGAACTGAAACCGTTCACGGGGACTACTATCGAGGAAGGGAGTCTTTCACAGGTGAAAGACCGATAGGCGAGGCTGAAATTACTCTTGCGGAAATGAGGTCGGGCAAAACCATTGTCACTCACGATTCGGCTCAAGACGAACGTACGGCAAGCAGCTACGAGAAAATCTACAAAGGAGTCGGCGAACAGGCATATATAGCAGTGCCATTGATCCGAGGCGGTAAGCTTGTGGCTGCGTTTCGCGTGGGTGCGGATGAGCCGCGGGACTGGAGCGAGGCCGAGGCTCGCACCATCGAGAGCATCGCCGAACGCGCCTGGCTCGCTGTTGATCGACTACGCAGCGAGGCCGCCCTGCGTGAATCAGAGAATCAGCTTCGTCAGGCAAAACGTGACTTGGAGCGTCGAGTTGCCGAGCGAACCAAGGAACTCGGCTCGGCAAATGCGGCTTTGCTTCAGGAGATCGATGAACGCAGATCCTCTGAAACGAAGCGGATCGACTTGCTGCACCGCTTGGTGTCGAGTCAGGAATTTGAGCGGCGGCGGATCGCTAGAGACATCCACGATCAGTTGGGCCAGCGTCTGACAGCACTTAGACTGAAGATCGCATCGCTTCGTCAAGCTGCGATCGGTAGTGCGGATTTTGAGCCTCGGGTTGAGCGTTTGCAGGAAATTGCGGAGAAGCTCGATTCTGAGGTGAGTTTTCTGGCTTGGGAACTTCGACCGACGGCTCTTGATGATCTCGGATTTGTGCAAGCGATCGGTGAGTATGTTCGCGAATGGTCAAAACATGTAGAGATCGACGCAGAATTTCACGCCGCAGATCTGGCGGGTGCCCGTCTCGACCGCGAAACGGAAACGCACCTGTACAGGATCACACAGGAAGCTTTGAATAACACCGCCAAACACGCAGGAGCTGAACACGTTGCGGTTCTACTCGAAAGGCGCGAAGGTAGTGTCGTGCTTGTTATCGAAGATAATGGTAAAGGATTTAATCCGGAGGCTTTAATACACGCAACCGATTCCAGCGGCGGTGGGCTCGGGCTCATCGGGATGAATGAACGCGCGGCATTGGTTCATGGAGAATTGGAGATCGAATCGTCTATCGGTAACGGGACAACGATCTATGTTCGGGTGCCATATTCGGTGTAACAATGAGTGAGAAGCTAAGAATATTGATCGCCGAAGATCACCAGACTGTCCGCGAGGGCATAAAGATGCTTGTTAATTCGCAGCCGGATATGGAAGTTGTAGGCGAGGCTGACAATGGTGAAGTTGCTCTCGTTGAGGCAGAAAGGTTAAAGCCAGATCTCGTGCTGATGGACATCTCAATGCCGGAGCTTAATGGCCTGCTCGCCGCCAAACGGCTAAGGCTCAGTTCGCCGGACGTAAAGATATTAACGCTTACCCGTCATACGGACGATGGATATCTGAAGCAGATCATCGCCGCCGGAGCGAACGGCTACGTACTCAAACAAAGCGCTCCTAACGAATTGATCACCGCGATCCGCTCGGTCGCATCGGGGAATTCATACCTTGACCCAAGTCTTACGCGAAAGGTTATGGGCGGTTACGCGGCAAAAACTGACTCACTTCGCGGCGAAAACAAGGGCGAGCTCAGCGACCGTGAGTCGGAAGTTTTGCGCCTCATCGCTCTCGGCTACAGCAATAAAGAGATCGGCGAACGCCTCGAGCTAAGCGTTAAGACAATTGAGGCTCACAAAGCCAATGCGATGAAAAAGCTCGGCATTTCCAGCCGTATCGACATCGTTCGATACGCAATATTTCAGAATTGGATGCAAGATACGTAAACTGGCCTATTAGGGAAACTCCCTAGTGAAGTTCCCGAAATTCCCGATTTTCCCTACCTTTACTTTCCTCCATACTTATATCATCGAACAGGCAAAAGGCGGCTTTCGTTAGTTCGGGGCCACATCAAACGGGGGTCTGTTCGATATCTCAAGGGGTGTGGTGAGGAGACTTGGGGAAGTCTCCTCACCCGAACTTTTGAGAAAACAGCAATTTACAAGCATAACTCGGCAAATCTTGGATCTTCGATCTATCTCCCACCGGATATGTCGAGACAGAAGGGAGAAAATCATGAGTTTACAGATCATTCGTCAGAACACATCGTTTCAGGATATCCGAATGTCGTCACGGGACACTAGCGTTTCGTTGACCACGGAAAATGAGATCCTGCACGCGCTGGCGCCGGACCTGAAACGCACTATTGCACCGGCCCTCAAACGCGTCTCGCTTAAGAAAGACACGTTCCTGTATCAGGAAGAGGACATGCTCGATTTCATCTACTTTCCAGAGACAGCAGTTGTCTCAGAATTTAAAATGCTCGAAGACGGCCGCATGGTCGAGATCGCTGTGACCGGTCGTGAAGGAGCAATTGGGCTTTCATCGGTATATGGTGACACCGTCGTCCAAAACAGCACACAGGTCTCGCAGGCTGGTACTGCCCTCAAGATCGATGTCGATAAATTTCAGCGGATGCTCGCTGCCAGCGAACCGCTTCGAATGCGCCTTAGCCGTCCGATCGAAATGTATATTCGCCAGATCTCGCAAAAAGCGATCTGTAATATGTATCACTCGGTGAAAGAACGCCTGTGCACTTGGTTGCTCATGCTTCAAGATCGTTGCGGAAGCCAGAAACTCAATCTGACCCACGAACAGATCGCCCGCGTCCTCGGGGTCTATCGCCCCAGCGTGACCTGCATAGCTCAGGAACTACGTGAAGACCGCCTGATCGACTATTCGCGTGGCGGCATCCTTATTCGTGACCGCTCGAAGGTCGAGATGTCGGCGTGTGCTTGCTATTCGGAGATGGGCATTGTCGCGGCCCATTAAATTTCGATTGTCTGAGAGGAGACATGGATCACAGAGTTTTCCGGGTACAGTCTAGCTGACCCGTTGGCGGGGGCCGATCACACCTGAACATCCTTCTCGAACACGTTCACTCGGCCCCCGCCATTCCCAAAAATTGGAGATCATATATGGCGAAAGACGTAATCAGCGTAGATGGACAGGATGTTGTAGTTCGCGAGGATACCGCGAAGGCCTTTCGTGGAGTGAATTGGGCCCTGGCGTCAGTGATCGCATTTGTAGCGATCACAGCCGCGTTGTTCATAATTTTCACAGTCTCCGCTGCAAGCGACTGTGAGGTTAAGACTCCGGCAGAGATCGAGCAAAGGTAATGATCGAATAAGTTTGTAGGCTGGCGGTCTCTACGGTGATTGGACAGGTCGTCTAAGCGGTTGACGGCCAGACCGCCAGCCTGCAATTCCAAAGGAGGTTTATGATCGAAACAATTTCAAAACCAAAGATACTTTGTGTAGATAGCGATCCCTTAACTGCGGATTGGGTTACAGCCGTCTTGGCTCGTGCGCAGATCATTTGCTCTATCGAGACGGTTGGCAAAGGCCGCGATGCTTTTGGTTTGTTAGTAAATGAAGAGATCGATCTCTGTGTAATGGAATACGCCTTGCCAGACATGACCGGCGTCCAGCTTTGCGGACTATTGAGGCAGATAGGATGTAAGGTCCCGGTGCTTTTCTTTTCTGCTATGAATCGGCCGATCGACCGGGAACTTGCTAACGCTGCGGGTGCCAACGAATATCTGGAAAAACCCGACGACCTCGACATTTTTGCGGACGCTGTAAAGTTTCTACTCAAACGGCGGGAGCCGCTTTCCATACAACGGCCATCACAACCATTGTATGCGTTGGCTGCCTGATCTTTATATCGCTTTCATACCGTTCGCCCGGGCAAACTAATAATATATCTAATTTCCACGCTCGGAACGGACGAAAAGAAGGGAGGCTTGAGCCTCCCTTCTTTGTTGCCTATTTCGACTAAAGTGAAGGCTGTTTGAGAACCTCAGCCAGAGCTCGGAGTCGGGCGGCGTCTGTTGTGTCCTTCGTCGTCCTCGCTCCTCGCTCTAAGACTGCGGCATGTCGCTTGAGGGCGTCAAGGTCCTTAGCCGTCTTCGATGTTTCAGCACTCTCGATCGACTTCCTCAAAGAAGCGATCTGCCCTCCCTGCAGGCCATTCGAACGCTCAAGCTGATCAACATATGCCTTAGCCACGATCAACTTATTCGGCCACTTGGTCATCTCCTGCATCTGCACATTAAGAGCCGATACTTGAACGGACTTTGCCGCATCGATCTCGTTCTGTGTCAGGAATTTGGTAGGCGTCAGTTCAAAGATATCTAGACCGCGTGCGATCTCAGACGAATAGATCCGTCCGTTATACCAATAAGCCGACCACGAACCCGCAAGCACTAGCATATTTGGATCGATGGGGCCACGGTCAAAATATCCGATCTCGAGCGGATTTGCCGGGTCCGTAAAGTCCATCATCGAAATACCCCCTTGATACCACGCCTGGATCTTAATGTCTCGGCCGGGAACCGGAACGAGGGAACCGTTGTGAGCAACGCAATTTTCGCTATCGCCCTGTGCGGCCGGAAGCTTGTAGTAGTTTGCAAAGCTCAGCTTGCTGCCGCCGAGGTTGAAGATCGCATTGGCTCCCCATTTGTTCGGATCCGTCTCGCGGCAACGGGCCCCCATTCCACCGCCCCATTCGTCAGTGAAAACTACCTTTTTGCCATCATTTGAGAAGGATGCCGAGTGCCAGTAGGCGTAATTCGGGTCGTTCACAGCATCGAGGCGTTTTGGATTGGCAGGATCTTTGATATCGAGCAAGATGCCATTGCCCGAGCAGGCTCCGGCGGCAAGACCGAGTTCAGGATACACCGTGATGTCGTGACACGGGTCTGTCTCTTCCGGACGACCGGTACCGTGCGTGGCAGCACTCTTGAGTGCATTGATAGTACCCTTGTCGTCACTGAAAATTCGGGGCCGCGAAACGATCTTCGCATCCTGCGGAGCCGCCAGGGGCACTTTAATTACATCGATACGGAAT
Organism: Acidobacteriota bacterium; assembly: GCA_016718135.1. Lineage (GTDB taxonomy): Bacteria > Acidobacteriota > Blastocatellia > Pyrinomonadales > Pyrinomonadaceae > OLB17. Next base: position 760,388 of record JADKEF010000001.1, read on the forward strand.
CGAGCATTATTAGCGTCCTTATCGGGCGGGCCATCAGAGCAGCCTTCTAACTCCTCGTTCTGCCGGACAAATGAAGTGCCGGAAACATACACGTAAACGCTGGACTTATCTTTCGGATCTGTCACTAGCGTGTGTGTGTGCGAACCGCGACAAGTTTGAACAGCCCCAACCTGCTTTGGATTCCTGATATCGGAAATATCGAATATCCTCACACCGCGAAAACGGTCTTTGCTTGCTGCCGGCGGGCCCTGTTGAGGCGGTTGTCCGGCGGCCGGCGGTGGTGGAGGAGGAAATCCTGCCTCGCTGCAATCCAAACGGCCGTTGGGCATCTCGACCGACATAAAAAGGAGATTCTTATAGACCGAAACGTCGCCCTGTCCACCCGGACAAAGCATCGAGGTTAATAGCTTCGTATTATTGGGATCTGCAATGTCGTAGATATTGATGCCGTAGAAATTGCCCAGGAAAAGATGATTCCCCTGAAATGCAATGTCTGAGTTTGCGAGTGCAAGGCCCGCGAAGCTCATCTTCATCGCCGCCGGTATCTGTGCTCCCGGAGGGACGCCAAGAGCGGTCAATGCCTTATCGACTTTGGGACTGTTTGGATCGATCCCCAGCTGAAAGGCATCAGGTTTCCTTAGAAGGGAAATGTGCTTTATGCCCATCGAGGCTTCACCAGCGTCCCAGAGGCCCGGGGTAAGTTTCGAACGCGGATCGTTCGCGTTCGAACCAGTCATGCCCGGCGGGAGTGGCGGGGCCTTCTCAAGCGCCTGCTGTGCCAAACTTCCGGCAACAAAAGCCGAACATAAAAAAAGGGAAGCGGCCAATAGCCGTACGGAAATAGTGCGAATGTAACTCATCATTTCTCCTCTAATTCTTCTTTCCAAGCATTGTCTGCATTATCTTTATCTCGGCGCGCTGGCCGCTGTCGACATCGGACGCAAAATTGAATAGTTCAGCGTCCTGGCCAGCACCGGCCGTATCAAACAGGTCCTTGACCATTACGAGTGCCCCCTCGTGGTGCTGGATCATTCCGCTTAGAAATAACCTGTCAAAATCCTTACCTTTTGCTTTCGCAAGTTCGCTCATCTGCCTCGTACTCAACATCCCAGGCATTGTCATCGCCGATCCGGAGTGGCTTCCATGAGAATGCGAGCCTGACATTTCTGTCATCGACATTTCGGTAGCCTCTCCCCGGGAACTCAGCCACCTTTTCATAAAGCTGATCTCATCAGACTGTGATTGTCTAATACGCGCTCCAAGTAGAAGAAGTTCTCTGTTTTCAGTTCTAGATCCCATCAGAGCCACCATCTCGACCGCCTGAGCATGGTGCATTATCATCCCTTGCACGAACTCAACATCCTTAGACGAGATAGAGGGCAAGGTGGCTCGCGTCGTCGAAGGCAAAAGACGAGTCTCCTGGCCTGGAGCCCCCGGACGGACTATAACGGGCTGCCCAGCTTGCTGGGCACTGATCGGGAGGAATAGCGTCAAAAAAGAAAGAAAGCCGATCGCAACCCGTAATAGACGCATGGGCACAACCTCAGGCAACTTAGACTCGGACTCGGTGGAAAACAGGTATCTCATTTCACACCACATTAACATACAAGGACTTCTCAATAAAGCGATATCGTAGGCTGGATCGTAATTGGATCTTCAGAGCGGGGCTCGGTCTATGTGCACATTCCGGCCACTTTGGGACGTTCGCCCAAAGCACAGCTCAAACGAAAAAAGCGACCACACCTTGGTCGCTCTTAATCTATTGGAGGCGGCGATCGGAATCGAACCGATGAATAAAGGTTTTGCAGTTCGAACTGACGGGCGTTTACAGCGTGTCACCTGTTGTCACAAGGCCGTATTTATTGGCTTTTTTGAACCGTCGCTGTACTGGTCTGTACCTTCCTCCTACGAAGGGCATACGATAAACATACTGATAGGCCCAATTTTCATCCTGGAGACTCCTTCCCCAACCACCATTTTCAGGATTTTAAAATTTTAACATAGTCAGGACGTAAGTCATCGCCTTTATCTCTGCCCCTCTTCGGCTCCCCAGTCACGGGAGGCGAACCAGAAGGAAGGATCCGCCCGCCCGGGCTTCCAAAAATTACAACGGTTAGAGAAACGCTGCACCATTGGTGCCGGAACTGTATACAATTTCCGGCGGGTTAGCTCCCGTCCGAAGGTCTTCCTGAACACAAGCCCTAGTTTTTAGAAAGATTGCCCATGAACCAATGGCTAGCAACGCTTGAGAAATACCAAAACATAAGCGGTCGACAGGATAAGGAAAGGCGAGCCATTGCCGCCACACCTTAGAAGCAAATTGATTACCGTCTAGTCCCAGTTAATCAAATGAAACTCTACAAACAACCCAGGGAAAGCCTGGTCGATGCGGTTCCGTATTCGAGGGGCGTCAGGTCGGAGAATCAACCGGCTACACGAACAAAGGAGCCGAGGCCTACGCTGAGGCCTTCCGGACCCTTCCGGAACGAGGCGTCAGGTTCCTCGAGAAGAAGGACTACCCACGTTCAAGCAGGCCATGGCGGAGTTCAGCAGTGAATGGTCCACCACGAGGCAAAGAAGAACACGACCCTCCGTTACAAGACGGCCTCGACCCCTCTAATCGAGCACTTCCGGGAAAATGCGTGAACCTGATCGGGGAAAGCACAGATCGGGAATTTCATCACCAGGAGAAGATCGCAGTACGTCACGGCCGGAGGGTGCGGCCGAAATGCGGCAAACCGAGAAGTTGAAACGGAAGATCTCCAACGCCGCGGTGAACGGGGGCTCGCGTGCCTCAAGGAAGGTGTTTAGCAACCTCGTCGCGGATGGCGTGCTCGCATCGGGCCCCGCCAGGTTTGTCCGACTTTCTTGCAGAGGAGAATAGATCCGGAACGTCCTGAACCGGGACGAAGAGCAGTTGTATCTCTCGGCGGCCTCACAGCCGCTGCGAGATTACGCGGTCCTGCTCATCGAGACCGGCATTCGACCTAACGAACTGTGCAGGCTCGGGGTCCGGGATGTTCATCTCGAAGGTGACAGACCCTATCTCGTCGTCACTGACGGGAAGACGAAGGCGGCCAGAAGATCTATCCCGCTGTCGATGCGTGCGTTCGAGGTTTTAACCGAACGATTAACTACCTCTAAGGGCAAATATGTTTTCCCGGGCGGAAGAGGCGGTGACGATCCCGACAGTCCGGCTCTAAAATTCAATAATGCTCATTACGGATATCACTTATACATGTAACATCTATCTTGCACTCATTCGACTTACGCATTTTGCCGAGAGTCAGCCCCCACCACTGCACAGACTCTAGATTTTTTCAATACCGTGAGCACTCCGGCTCTCGCAATCAGTTTGATCGATTTGCAGATGCAAGCAGGCTTTAGCGTCAGTCGAAGGTTTTCATTTCTATTGAAGAAGACGCTCACGTCTCTCTTCTGCGCAAAAGTCTCGTGGGTAACTTGACAAGACTTCGCAAAGCTGCCGAAGTCATCTTCGTCTTCCACCGAGAACACGAACCTCTACCATTCATCTGGGAATCTGCTGTTGAAATGGCCGCCCCGTGAACCCCAAGACTAAAACGTGAGTTTAGGACGGCGGAAAGGTTTGATCGAACTATAAACAAAAGGAAAAACAGTCCTGATACCTGATTCTTACACTCCGATAAGCGTCAGGATCCTCGAATACCCCTCCTGCATCCCGGGTCGAATCTAGTTTGCGAATAAATGAAGCCAGATCGCTCTTGCGTCGACCTCATGGGTTAAACAAGATATTGTCGTGCCCACTCCGCCATCGTTGTCCCGGGCCGCCCAAGCACAGTCAGTACATCATCACGAACCACCGTCTGCGCGGACATTTCGCCTGCGGCCGCTAACTTCATTGTTATTAGGGCACTTTCCATATAAACGCGAGCAGGAACTGATGAGATTTGGTCGAGGGACGCCGCTAGGCTTGCGGGACCGAGAGCATTACAGGTGATCGTTCTCCCAGACAAAGAAGCCGTTAAGATCTCAGCGACCTCCATGTCAGAACTTCGGTGTACCAGTAATTAGTACCTCCGTGCTTCTCCGGCCCCCCGCAATACAGCAGCAACCACAGCGCCAATATCCTCTGCAAATACCCAACCTTGCGGCATGTTATTGAACAAGACAAGAAATGATCGGTTTCGGTTATGGGTGGATCGGTCACGAGTATCGAGTCAGAGATGACGTTCGGATGCAGAGTGCGTCCAGGCTGTTCCGCTCGCTTCGATATATGTCTCGATCAGGGTCATGCCAGGTAAAATGAAGTGCCACAGTCGGCGCGAAGTGAATACTCCGAGATGAACAATATGACTAACACCGGCGTTAACGGCAGCGTCGATGCGACTGTTTGCTTTGAAACAGCATGTCGGAAGTGTAACCCGTCAACAAAAATACCCAGTCGGCGCCTTTTAATGCATCGAAAGTCTCAGGTTTATCAAGGTCCAGAACAACTGCCTCCGCCCATCTTTCGTCCACCAGGCCGCCATCTCCGGTCGGCTCGTGGCGAATCTCAAACAACTCGTAATCGCTGTTTGACTCAGTTCGCCGACCATGCGATCCAACCCGTCCCGTCGCCCCGATAATCAATATTTCCGGGTCCTACTTTTCGCGATTAAGATTGTCTTGGTCGTCGCCAAAGGGAGTCTTTAACTATTGTCATAATCTCAAGGTATACGTCCACCTATTAACTATCGATTATGCTATATCAATTTGGCTGGTAGAGAAATATCACGATCGGATCGTTGAATAATCATGCGACTGATTTGCCATCCGCAGAAAGCGTCGGCGGAAAATAATATAAATTGTGGGGCAAAACTAATCGACAACATCAAAGATTGTTTTCCGGCAGGATACGAGTTTGGTTTCAAAATCTTTCACAGTCGCCTCGCCAGTATCCTAATTTTGCCAGTACCGGACCATTAACGCCGAAGTCCGCCCCGCTACATGGGAGGTTCGTAGCATTCCGCCAGCGTCAAGATTCAGAATTTTTCGGAGATTCAGATTCCTTGTCATAAAACCCCAGGTTGAGGTCGTCTTCCAACAAGAACTCTCGGTAAAAGCTCGAAAATCAGCAGAGTAACTGTTAACTAGCTCGTGTACTGCGTGGTGTGGACTGCTCCGGTGACCGCTCGCGAGGACGAGGTTCTGATTACTTCTGGAATGTGCTGAAGTTCGAATCGCGTTTTTCGTGTGATTCCGGGACAGGATGATTTTCAGACAAAGCTTCACAATTCTAATTATTATGAGGAAAAGGACAGTGCATCTATTAAAAGGCTTCGGCTCGTTGTTTGGCCCCATGTCTGGTAATAGTTTTCTTGAGTCTAGCGACTGTTGCACAAACAGGGAAGTGCCAACCTGAGCGGTAACGTTCAGGACGAAAACTCAGCGGTGATCCCAGGTGTGAAATCATTGTAAAGAACGATGCTACCTCGATCGAACGGCGTACGCGGTAACGAATGACTCCGGCTATTTTTACAATTCCGTTGCTGCCCCGGAACCTACACGATCACTGCTACGCAGCGGATTCCGCCGATCAAAGCGACCAATCTCATTCTCAACGTCGGAGACAAAAAGCGATCACGATTCAGATGAAGGTTGGGGGGATCGATGCTGCAGTGGAGGTGACGAGCGATCCCACCTTGATAAACGAGTCCGCTACCGTCAGCACGATCGTGGATCAACAGTTCGTAAAAGATATGCCGCTTAACGGACGGAGTTTCCAATCACTGTTGCTGACACCCGGTACGGAGTATTCACGCCCGGCGAACAAGGGCAGTTGAGCGTCAATGGCGGAAGGACGAATTCTAACTACGTTACGGTCGATGGGGTCTCCGGAAACATCGGTGTCGGCGTCCAAAGCTTGTATGACCAGTCGGCTGGCGGAGCAGTGCCAGGATTTAACTCTTTTGGTGGAACGCAGAATCTCCTGCAACTGGACGCAATGAGCGAAGTTCAGATTCAAACTTCCAACTATTCCGCACAATATGGCCGCCAGCCGGGAGCACAGGTGAGCCTGGTTTCCAGGAGCGGAACCAACAAATACAGCGGGTCTGTTTTTAACTACCTTCGAAATTCCGACCGATGCAAACGATTGGTTCAGCAATAGCCTGGGGTTCGAAAAGTACCTGGAAGGCAAGAACAATTTCAGCGGAGCTTTGGGCTGGTCAGTCAAATTCCTAGAATCTACAATGGCAAGGAAAAAACATTTCTTCTTCTTTTCCTACGAAGGTCTCCGCCTTTCGCTCCCGCAACCGACCAGGGCATTTAGCGTTCCGGCGGCCTGCCTACATGATAATCCGGCGCTGAGGCCCATTTATGCAGGCTCTGGTAAATGCCTTCCCTACCAAATACAAATCCGGGATCCTGTGCGGCGGGGGGCTAACAGCTGAGAAATACCTTACGACGAGTTGGTCGAACTACACAAATTTGGACAGCTTTAGCTGCGATTGGATCACAACATCGGCAGAAATGGAACGTGTTTTCACACCAACCATTCCAAATCCCGGGGTGAGATCTATAATCTCGGTCAACTCACTCACTGGCCCGGAGGACCGATACCCAAACCGGCGGCCTCACAAGCAGATCACCCCATCCTTTTTACAATTCGTTCAGGTTAAATTATAGCCCCAACGTCGCTAAGTCCGACGTTGAATGGTTACTACGAAAATTCGGTGGTCAACCGATCGATAACCTCATGAATTTCTTCCTGCCGGCTCCAGATTATGCAGGCTCCTTCGTTTTCCATTGGAGGCAGAGTTATAGAAGTAGGGCGGTTACCGATCACCGCAGTAAGGATTGGAATGTTGTTGATAATCTGAATTGGGTCTACGGCGATCATTCATTTGTCTTCGGCACGGATATCCGATTGCGGAAACCCGCTCTATTTGGATAACGGTTACAATTTCAGGTTTCGTTCAGTTCCTTTGGCCAACATTCTCGCAAGCCGGGGCTCAGAGTCTGGCGCGATCGATTCCCACCGGAGGCTAATGTTAGGAATTATTCCTTCTGCGCAGATGATACCTGGAGGGTAAACAAGCCTTACGCTCAGTTTAGGACTTCGCTGGGACATCAACCCGCACCCGTCGCTCCGGCGAATACAGCATGCCCAGCATTTAAGGGGTTTCCTGACGTAACGCAGGCTCGCATTGGCGCCTGCTGGAACTCCGTATTACCCGACCTTCAAAGATGCCGTTGCCCCCGTTTCCGGGATTACTTACAAACTCCGAGAAAGGAATAATATGACCACCGTTTTGCGCGGCGGTTGAGGATTATTTACGACCTAGGGGTAGGAACGGCGGCGACATCCACTCTTATCCGTTCTCCGTATCTCAAAGTATTCCGCTGCAGACATTCCCACTTGCGCCCGGCACGATCATCGATATTACATTGCCTGCGCCTGTAACAACACCGATCGGAAATTCATTGACCAGGACTGGCACTTCGTTCGGCTTGCAGCATCTGGATGGGCTGCCGCGTGCTCATCAGTATTCCTTCGGAGTCGAGGCAGCAGCTTGGAAAGAATCAGGTCTTAAGCGTGAGCTATGTCGGCAATAGGGACGGCGGCTACTCAATCGCTACCGATACTCCTTCATAAACCCGCGACCAATCCAAATGTCAGACCCGGAACCACGCTGTTCATCACCCGCAACGACGGAAAAGCTGGGGATCTTCCGATTACAACAGCTTGCAGGCCAGCTATCTGGGCGCATGTCGCGGTTGCAGTTGATGGCGAATTACACTTATTCCCGTGTAAGATGCGTTCTCAAATGACAGCACAATAAGCTTAGCTCAAGTGTGCCTAATAGTGTCGATCATCAGGATGCCTCGGTATTCTACGGGCTGTCGGACTTTGATCGTCCGCATTTTAATCTTGCATTGGTTTACGACCTCCCCACATTGAAGTCGGAGAATTCGATACGGAGGTGGCTGGAAAATTTTCCTCAACGGCTGGCAGACGAGCTACAACTTCAAATATCAGTCAGGGAACGCCGTTTCAATGAATGTCGTTTACTACGACATACTGAATGAGACCAGTATCACCAGCCTGCGACTGGATAGGGTCGAGGGCACGGTTATATATCGACGACCCGAGTAATCCTGGTGGACAAGCATTCAATCCAGCCGCCTTTGCGATCCCGGCTTCCAGTCTGCGGCCCAATCAGGCACTGATCTCCCAGGGCAACAGCGGAAACTTAATGGATTCAGGGTCCGGGCCTTGCGCAGCTCGATCTGGCGATCCGTCGTACCTTCGGAATCACTGAGCGTGTGAAACTGCAATTTTTTCAGCCGGTTTTCAACGCTCCTAATCGTCCGAATTTCCTGAATCCGGACGAAACTACGGCTACATCTTTAATCTGGAGGGCTTTGGAACGGTAGACTGTCCCAGACCCGGAGCGGTGTGTCGTGCGATCTTAACTTCCCGGATCCGATCACTGGTCAGCATCCAGTTTTCACCGGCGCGCACCTTCAGGGTCAGCTTACTTCGCTGGCCAACGGGTACGTCGGGGAACAGCTCCAGGAAGTGGGTTTGATATTTCCTTAAACCCGCGTTACTCGCTTGGCAGCCCTCGTTCAGCTGCTTTCGCTGCGGCTAAGCTTTAAGACTGAATATCGGAGATAATTCATAAATGGGAAGAGCTAATTCTAATATTGATGGCGGTGATGGCGTTGTCCCCTTTTGAAAGGTACATTGCACGGGAAAGACACCAGATGAACCCCAAACCATCGCGGCGAGCTTGGAAGCGATCAAGAAATTCCGGGTTGAACTCGTGCGCCAGAACTCCGACACGATCCGCGGTCGAGGACTTCAAAGAAATAGTGGGTCAAAGGTCGTGGGGCAGGCAAAACAATATGCGTTACGGTTTCCCGCCCGACGGCGTGAAGAGTGCCGATCTGATGAATTTGGCACGACTATACAACGTGGCAGGTCAATGCGACAAGATAAACACCACCGTTACCGGCTAAGCCACCGGGCCGGGATTAGGCGAGACTCAGCGAAACCGACCTCCTGCTGGAGGCGATCGACGTCGCGCTGCCGCGGGGCTCCGAGAAGTGCGAGGAATTCCCGCTCGTTGATGATGCTGTCAGGCAACAAGCGATGGGTAGCCCATTCTTACTGCAACAAGTAATAGCCTATCGTCAGGCCGCGAACGTCTACGGCAGAGATGAGAACCGGCTTTATCAGGCCGCGAGCGGTACATCGGCTTTACAGAAGCTTGCCCCGGATAGCCGTTCCAGTAACCTACGATTTAGGATCTATAAGGCGTACACGAACCTGGCGGAATATACAGGATCGCGGTGATAACGAAACCGCCAAGGAATCCTTCCGTGAGGAATTACAAGCTCCTCTCCCAAGATCCGGAGTGCCGCCTCAGCTCTCAGCATCCTCCAAGTATGACCTCAGGCGTTACGAACTGCCCGGAAAGAAGGCTGCCCCGATAGAAGCCGAATACTGGATCAACCACGAGTCTGGCGGCGACCCTCTGGGAGTTAACCAGTAAAGTGACTCTGATTGAGTTCTCTGCACATTGGTGGGGCTACCCTGCAAGAGAAGCTATCCGACATTGATGAGGCTGCATAAAAGTACGCCGATCGCGGTTTGCGGATCGTGCTCCCAACCACGCTGTATGGATACTTGGAAAAGATCGCAACCTGACACGGGCAAGTTGCTGCGGACCGGAAGTACTTCAAAGATGAATTGAAGTTACCGTTCAAGATTGCGATCAAAGGTTCCCGACGCCGGGAAGTCCGCCGGGCCCGGCGGGATAAGAACTCGCGGGCCTACTTCGCCCAAGCGATTCCCCAGTTCGTTGTCGTCGATCGGAAAGGGGTGGTGCGGTTCGCGTCCACAGAATGGAACCCTCAAGCTGAATCACGTCTATCGAAGATATTAGAGGAGGCGCTAGGCGGTCGGCGACTAAAGCCTGTGAGGCGTAACTTGCAGCCATTAACATGTGTACGAAAAGGCATCAAGACTTTATAGGCCGGTTCATTGTTGCGATCAGCGCATTCGTTCTGTTGGCGGCGATGCCGCCCGACTCAGGGCAGGCGGCGGGGACATCGTTCGGTGGGCAGCGAGCAGACCGGCCACTGCAAAGCACGGCGATCGGATCACCGTTGAACTAAAGAAGGCGGAAATCGAAGGCGGCTGGCACGTATATTCCGTGTCCCAGCCAGCCGGAGGCCGATAGCCTCCGTCATCTCGATCCCAGGCAAACAAAGTTCCAGGGGCGGGGGCGATGGAAGTCGCCAACCCCGAACAGGACCTTCGATCAAAACTTCGATAATGGAGACCGAGACATATGAAGGAAAATCAATTTCGGAATCGATTTTAGTAAGAGATAATTCGCCGTTGGGGATCAAAAGATCGCCATTGATGTCCATATCAAACCTGCAGTGAGTCGACTTGTTTGCCCCGTACACTTCGCATCTCTTCGTTCGATCGGGATTTTGCCCGGCAGGAAACATCACATCACCCTCGCCGGGAAGTACGATCGTGGCCCCCGAACGTTGCTGCCAGCGGAGCAGGAAAACGTCTATTGCTAATGCGGAGCCTGGATTGGCGGGCGACCAGGTTCCGGATTTCGATTCAATGGATTTTTCGGGCAAGGTGCTCAGATTGAGCGGGTTCCGGGGCAAGTTCATTTTGATCGATTTTTGGGCCAGCTGGTACAAGCCCTGTCTTGCTGATATTCCAAAGCTGAAGCTATATCAAAACATAAGGATGCGGGCTTCGAAATATTAGGAATGGATGCGGAAACCTTGAGCGACGACGATGTCGCACCGGACCCCGGATTTTGCGAAGCAACAAACCGAGCAAGCCAGGAAGATTGTCGCCACTCGGGGTGTGATCTGGACTCGGGCAACGACCGAATCGGCGAGTTCCCATCGCGAAAACGATATTTTCGGTGAAGGCCCTGCCTGCCAAGATCCTTCTTGACAAAGACGGGAAATTGCTCGCGCGAATAAGCGAGGAATGACATGGTCGCAATCGTTTGAGAAGTTATTCAAATGACTCGAAATGGTTTCGCGTCCGTTGTGCCTTGTACCCGCTACGGGGTACTAAAATCAGGTTCGGACCGGTGCATTTTTTGAGACGAGCTTCGGTAACAGCCAGAATCTCGATAAAGGTTGCGGAACAATTTCGAAGTTGAACGGATAAAAAGACACGTGTAGCCGGACAAATAAAGGCGACCGGCTTAACGAGAATGATCCGCTACCGGCGAGACGTCGAATTTCGGAAAGTCACGAAGTCCGTAGCGAATTCGAAGAGAAATGTATTCGAGCTTGCTGGCCCCGCACCTGCAACTACGTTAATCCAAAAGCGTCCACCGTATACTGGCGTTGTTGAGGCCGGAAGTGCCGGGCCTCGCGGCCGACACAGCCCGGCTTAACAGGCAGGATTTAACTACCAACCCGAAGTTCTCAGCGTCAAGAATCAGAAATTGGATAGGCCAGTTCTATTAATTTCGGTTCAGACACTATTTCGTACCTGAAATAGCAGCTGCTTTTTTTTTCCCCGATTAAGAATACTTGCTGGCCACTGGTGAGGATGAGAAAGGTCTATCCGACTGAGGAATAACTCACATTCGCTTCCTATCTACCCGGTTGCCAGCCGAAAAAGCTGATTCGCTCACTCCTTGTAACGAAGCAACAACCTGCGGTAATTCAGCGCTAGTTACTCCTGTCCTTGACGGTAAGCTGATGTCTGAGGATTTCCGATTCGGTTGTCATTAAAATTCATTTCGGTCGTCTTACTAACAAGAACTGTGGGAAACGCACGAAAATGAACCCGATCCGTTGGTATTTGGAGATAGCTCAGTCGAAGCAGGCGATGTTCGTGCCTCACCGTTCTACGCTATCCAAAATAACGTGCTTTTGGAACAAAAGTCCGAGGAGTTGTTTGCCCAATGGCGTGACCCGATTTATCGGTATTTGGTGGCGACATTTGGCCCTCTCACTCGATGCCGAAGACATAACGCAGGAATGCTTTATTCAGCTTTACCGGACCCTGGGCGGTGGGCGGGCGATCGAAAATACGCGGGCGTGGCTATATAGAACCGCCCATAACCAGGCGCTTAGCCAGATCAAACACCAACGATTTCTGGCACCTATCAATGATGTCACTTGGGAAACGCTGCTGGAAGCATTACCGGATCTTTCGCTAAATCCGGAAGAAGACCTTCTGGAGAATGAGGCGAATGATGAGAGATCCACGAAGCGATGCGAAAACTTTCGCCACAGGAAGATGATGTTTGCACCTTCGTTCCAACGGGTTTCGATACCGAGAGATTGCGGAAATTATGAATGTAGCGGTACCAACGGTTAGCGAGAGTATTTGAAGCGAGGCATTAACAAATTGAGCAAGGTGAAATAATGGAGACGTTTAATTCAGAAAATTGGACGGACGAAAGCTGGCATCCAGGTGACGAAGAACTGCTCAGGCTTATGGACGGTGAGCTGCCGGCTAAGGAGCTTTCCTTCGGCCGCAAACATTTGGACGCATGTTGGACTTGCGCGCCCGTTCCGAAGAGCTCCAGTACACGATTTCGTCGTTCGTTAAATATAACGATTCGCTCCTCAATCCGCTTATCGACCCCGTTCACCTCGCGATTGGGGGCGGGTTCAAAGCTCAATTGAATAAAGCGGTTGTGGGACCGTGAATCCGCCCTTGGTATCGAAATCTGCTGCCGATCAAGGCAGTTCGGCCTGTTTAAATATTCGACAATCTGCGTTCAGGTGTTTTCGGTTTCGCCTTAGCGCCGTCCGCATTCATGTCGGCGCTTCTATTGGTTTTCACCGGGCTTCTCTCGTGGTTCGCAATTTCTCCTTCGTCCGGCATTTCGGCCAGCGAGATTTTGAGCGAAAGCGAAAGACAGGCTGGGCTCTGGTACAACCAACCCGACAAAGTTCTGCATTGGGGCTGGGGAGACAGCTGTCGTCAATAATTCCCAGCTGCCAAGCAGAAGAAAATACCGCTCGCTTCACTGGCTCAACAACACGGACGGAAGGTCGCTGCGGTTCGTCCGCAAAGTACGACCAAAACGGATTATTAGTATGGGGGGGCTTGGACGCGCCCAGACAGGTCGGAGATCGTTTACAAACATTTTCCCAAAGATGAGTTACGATCTATCCCTCGAAGGACACCTTGCGAGCATATGTCGCCGGAAGCAGCGAAAGCAAACGGCAGACGGCGGATCGGTATATCGAATTGACTGCAAAGCTCCGACAGATCGAAGCGGCCGTAACCACCAGGCAGCAAGCGTTCGGTGCGGCGTCCAGTAACGCAAGCGTTCCAGATCATCAAAACCGCCGACCTCGGCAAGGTGTTTTAGGATCAAACATATTCTGAGGTCCCAACGAAGCGGACAATTCTCTTCGGCGAGATGGAATGCGACATTGCAGCCGACTCCTTCATTAAACATCGTGCGAAATCCGTCAGGCACTATCCCGATGGGAGGACTGCAACTGAAGACGCAAAGTTGGAGTCATTGCCAGGAAGCTTCCGTCAGAAGAGTTTAATGCGAATGATCTAAGCAAGAGATGGAACAAATTGCGAATATCGTTCATGTGACACGGAGCAATTTCTCAAAACTAATACTCCGAGGACGTTCGCAAATTGGCGGAGTCAATCAGAAATTACCGAAAATTTTTAGCCGCTAAATAGTTACTCGATCAACAGCGGGACACGAGCGAAATTGAACCCGTTGGCAAGCGAAAATCAAGCGCTGACGAAAGAGCACCTTTTCGCTTTGTAAGTAGGGATGTCGCCGGTAACGAAAGAACGCTTAATGGAGAGCAAGACCGATGATGGAACACATTCTCACAAATGTCAGGATAACTCATGGCCCCTACTTTCGTGTCCGGGTCCGGCTTATGTTGGCAGGCCGGACTGGCACAGAAACACATCGATTGTGATCGTTGAAGATGGGCGCAGCGAAGATTGATAGGCGCAGCTGTCAGGTAACAACATGATTTAGGAACGCTGCGGAATTTTATCGCAAGGCCGTCAAGATCCGCATATTTAATGGGCAAATAAACGGTAGAGAGTGTTGATGAGGGTTACTAAGAAACGTTCAATATCAGTTGTTGTTCGCCTTCGT
>JADKEF010000002.1 GCA_016718135.1 Acidobacteriota bacterium
GGTTCCGGCCCTTCGCGGCAAGACGGTCATCAATCTCTTTTTCGAAGCCTCGACTCGAACGCGCACTTCGTTTGAATTAGCTGCAAAGCGTCTGTCTGCAGATGCCGTTAACATCAGCGTCGCCTCGTCAAGCGTTAGCAAAGGCGAGACGTTGCTCGATACCGCGATGAACCTCGACGCGATGGCACCGGATTGCATTGTCGTCCGTCACGGATCGGCGGGTGTGCCGCATCAGCTAGCAAAGGTCAGCCGTGCCGCGATCGTAAACGCTGGTGACGGAGCCAACGAGCATCCAACCCAGGCCCTGCTCGACGCGATGACGATCCGCGAACACAAAAAACAGATCGAAGGCCTCGAGGTCGCGATCGTCGGCGACATCCTCCACAGCCGCGTCGCCCGTTCAAATATTCATTTGCTGACAAAAATGGGAGCCAAAGTCCGCGTCGCCGGCCCGGGAACGCTAGTCTCAAAAGATTTCGAGTACTTGGTCGACGCGAATCCGCAATCCGCGATCCGCAATTCGCAATTGGAGGTCTGCCCGCACATTGAGGACGCCATCGAAGGTGCCGATGTCGTCATGATCCTCCGCATCCAACGCGAACGGCAGGACTCAGCCTACTTCCCGACCCTACGCGAATACTCGATTCACTACGGCCTTACAAACGACCGGCTCGACCTCGCGAAAAAAGACGCGATCGTTCTGCATCCCGGTCCGATGAATCGCGGTATCGAGATCGCATCTGAGGTCGCCGACAGTTCGCGATCATTGATTTTGGATCAGGTGAAATATGGTGTCGCGGTAAGAATGGCGGTGCTTTACCTCGCAACCGGCGGGGGCTCCGCAAATAGTTAGTTGTTATGAAATTATTGATAGCAAACGGCCATCTCATCGATCCGGCCGTACAAGAAAATACCGGAATGTCCGTGCTGATCGAGAACGGCAAGGTCACGGCTTGGTTGAGGCCGGGTGAACCCGCACCGGAGGATTGCGAGGTCTTCGACGCGAGCGGATTGCTTGTTGCTCCAGGCTTTATAGACATGCATGTCCATCTCCGTGAGCCGGGGCAGGAGCATAAGGAGACGATCGCGAGCGGGTGTGCGGCGGCGGTTGCGGGTGGTTGGACGAGCGTTTGTCCGATGCCGAATACCAATCCGGTCAATGATAACGCCGCGATCACGCGTTACATGATCGAGCAGGCGGAGCGTGCCGGGCTAGCTAATGTATTCCCTATCGGAGCGATCACAAAATCCTCTGACGGATCGGAACTAGCTGAGATGGGCGAGATGAAAGCCGCCGGTGCGGTCGCTGTTTCGGATGATGGCCGTCCGGTGCCGAATGCCGGAATAATGCGTCGGGCGATGCAGTACGCACGCGATTTCGACCTTCCGGTGATCGACCATTGCGAAGACAAATCCCTCAGTAGCGGCGGAGTCATGCACGAGGGCCGTGTCTCGCTGTTGCTCGGACTTAAGGGAATTCCCGCACTCGCCGAAGACATCGACGCCGTTCGTGACATCATTTTGGCCGAGGCGACGGACTCACACGTTCATATTGCTCATGTATCGACAAAAGGTGCTGTCGAGGCGGTCCGCCGGGCGAAGGCCGAGGGTATCAAGGTCACGTGTGAAGTCACGCCGCATCACTTCACGCTGACGGACAAAGCCGTCGAGGGCTACGACACTAATACCAAAATGGCCCCGCCGCTCCGTAGCGAAGAGCATCTCGCGGCCATTATCGAAGGTATCAAGGACGGCACCATCGACGCCATCGCAACGGACCATGCTCCGCATCACGCTGACGAAAAGGCTCTGGAATACGACCGCGCCCCGATGGGTATCACCGGCCTCGAAACCGCCATCGGCCTCGCTTTCAACGAACTCGTCCACAAAGGCATCATCGGCCTCGCTCGTCTTGTCGAAATGTGTACGACTAATCCGGCCCGCATCTTCAAGCTAGCCGGCCGCGGCACGCTCGCTCCGGGTTCGATCGCTGACATAACTATTATTGACCCTGATCTTGAGTGGACTTACACTAATGCAGAGTCGCGTTCCAAATCACGAAATTCCCCGTTTGGCGGCTGGCAGTTTCGCGGAGCAGCGGTTGCGACGATCGTCGGTGGCCGGATCGTTTACAAGCGATAATTTTCTCGAAAACGATATGAAGATCTATTTGACTGTTCTTTTTCTCATCACACTTTGCGCGTCGTCTGCGATCGCCCAGAACAAAAGCGCCTACACAAGCACCAAAACCGGGGCGTGCCGCACGATCTCAAGCGATAGCGGCGGTGCCGGTTCGTACGAAGGCGAATGCCCAGGAGTCGGCGGCTACAAGGTCCGTCTGCTCGAAGGCGATATTCGCCAAACGATCAATATCATCACTCCGGCGAAAAAGAAGTTCGAGCTAAATTTCTGGGGATTTTACGGCGGTTTTTCGTCGATCGGCGAAAAGATCGAATGGCGTACCAAAGGCGGCGTACCAGTAGCATTGATTGCTCGATTCAACGTTGCGAATGCTGAAGATTCGTCGAAGAACACTTCGTATTTGATGGTCTCAAAGATCGGCAAAACCTCGTCCTGCGTAACCGATGTCGTCAAGCCGCAAGCCAACCAAAACGAAAAAGCCCGCGAACTCGCCGACGCCGCAGGGGGCAAGGCGTGCTTGGAACCGTCGGGCGACTAAACTAGTTTTATCATGGAATTTTTCTCTGACCCGCAAGTCTGGATCGCTTTTGGCACACTGACGCTGCTTGAGCTTGTTCTCGGCATCGACAATGTAATTTTCATCTCCATCCTCTCGGGCAAACTGCCGCCAGAACAGCGGGCGAAGGCTCGTTATATCGGTCTAGGGCTGGCTCTCGGCATACGCATCTTGCTCTTGCTGTCGCTATCCTGGGTTATCGGCCTAGTCGAGCCCCTGTTTACGGTTTGGGGCAGAGGTTTTTCAGGCAAGGATCTCGTTCTGCTGATAGGTGGCTTATTCCTGATCGCAAAAAGTACGCACGAGATACACGGAAGCCTCGAGGGCGAGGAAGGACACGGGTCGAAAAAGACATATGCCGGATTCGTCGGTGTCATCATCCAGATCGTGCTGCTCGACATCGTCTTTTCGCTGGACAGCGTCATCACTGCCGTCGGCATGATCTCGACGACCTACGGATCAAATGGCATCTATATCATGGTCTCTGCAGTGGTGATCTCGATCATCGCGATGATGCTCTTCGCTGGCTCGATCGGAGCCTTTGTGCAAAAGCATCCGACGATCAAGATGCTCGCTTTGTCGTTCTTGCTCTTGATAGGTGTGATGCTGGTCGCAGAAGGTTTCCACCAGACAATTCCGAAGGGCTACATCTACTTCGCAATGGCGTTCTCAGTTCTTGTTGAGTTCTTGAATATGCGGCTTCGAAAAAAGGCCGAGCCCGTGCATCTACACAACCCATATACGGACGAGGATGAGCAGAAGGCACTCGCCGAGTCGTAACCCGGTTTATTCCGCTTGAACACGTATGCGATACACAAGGTATTTTTGGCTGATCGTAATGATCTCGTTAGTTGTGGGCTCGGCAGGTCCTGCATTCGGACAGCAGGTAACTTACGACCTGATAATTGGCAATGCCCGGATCGTTGACGGTACGGGAAACCCGTGGTTTCGTGGTTCGATCGCGATCAAAGATGGACGCATCGCGAAGATCGGACGATTCGACAAGGCGGGTTCCAAGTTTTACATCGACGCCAAGAACCAAATCGTCGCTCCCGGCTTTATCGACGTGCACGCTCATACCGAAGATATCTACAGCAACCCGAAGGCTGAGAATTTCATTCGTATGGGCGTCACCTCACTTGTGACCGGTAATTGCGGCGGTTCCAGTCTCGACATTGGTAATTTTCTCGGCCAGATAGATAAAACACCGCTGGCAGTGAACATCTCGTCGCTCATTGGCCACAATACTGTCCGAACTAAGGTCCTTGGGCTTGAGAACAAAACGCCGACTGCCGACGAGCAAACGCAGATGAATGCTCTTGTCGAAAAAGCTATGAGGGACGGAGCGGTCGGCCTGGCTACTGGTTTGATCTATCTACCGGGCACATTTGCCAAAACCGATGAGGTCGTCGAACTCGCCAAAGCCGCGTCGAAACACGGCGGCATCTACGCAAGTCACATCCGCGACGAAGGCAACGATGTCGAAAAGGCAATTTCCGAGGCGATAAACATCGGCGAACAGGCGAATATGCCGGTCGAGATCTCTCATTTCAAGATTGCGAGCCGTGCTCTCTGGGGCCAGACCGCAAAAACGATAGGCCTCGTCGAGGCCGCACGCAAGCGAGGCCTGACGGTCACCGTCGACCAATATGCCTACCCCGCATCATCAACCTCGCTTGATTCGCGTTTGCCAAGCTGGGCGATCGCCGGCGGCCGCGAAGAGGGCAAGAAGCGCATGGCCGATCCGGCAACGCGAAAAAAGGTCGCCGATGAGGTCAAAGAAGATCTGAAGAAGAAGAAGTTCAAGGATCTGAGCTACGCTTACGTCGCGAGCTACCGCACAAATCCTGAATTCAACGGCAAGAACATCAAAGAGATCGCAAAGATCGCCAAAGGAAAAGACAGCCTCGATGCACAGATCGAACAATTCATCGAGATCTATGAAAAAGGCGGAGCACAGATGGTCTATCAGGCGATGGACGAGCCGGACGTGCAAAGCATTATGCGGCAACCGTTTACGATGATCGCATCGGACAGCGGCGTGCGGCCCTTCGGCACTGGCGTACCGCATCCGCGTGGCTACGGGAACAATGCCCGCGTACTCGGTCGTTACGTTCGGGAACTCAAGATCATTACCCTAGAGGATGCGATCCGCAAGATGACCTCGCTCCCGGCTCAGACGTTTGGATTCAAGGATCGCGGCCTGATCCGCGAGGGATTCGCCGCCGATCTCGTTATCTTCGATGAAAATACGGTTGGCGACAAAGCGACTTTTGTCCAACCGCATCAGTATGCTGAGGGATTCTCAGCGGTGATCGTAAATGGCGAGGTCGTTTTCAATGGCAAGCAAATGACAGGCACAATGCCGGGTCGCGCGATATTCGGGCCGGGCAAGAACTAGTTGTTCGCTGCCTTGATCGCTACCACCTTCCAGCGAATATTCGCACGGTCGTCATCCTTGTTGAAGCCGTCAAACGTGAGTGTGATCGGTATCGTATCGCCGGGTCCAAGAGTTGATTCCTGCACCGGGACAACCAGCACATTTCGCGTTCGAAGAACCTCGTTGAACTGCGTAACGACCGACACACTCACCTCCAGAACATCTACCGTCCGCTTGCCTTTATTACGGATATTTCCGTGGATGAACATCGAGATCTTGCCCGTCGCCATAGGCGACTGAACCGTCTTGTCGTCGGTCGAGATTATTATGTCCTTGTTTAACTCCGCGTACTCGGGCGAACCTTCACGAAATGCCCCCTCAAGCATCTTCGCCGTCTGCACCTCTATCGGCGGGGTGAGCGAAAGAAACCAGATAACGGCACCGATCGCAACAGCTCCGATCAGGATAGCCGCGATAAACACCATATTGACGCCGCTCTTCTTTTCCTTTGGTTTGAATATATCGTCCATTGTTCTCATATCTTATCTCAGATCAGCGACGAAATCATGCGCGTCGCGTTTCATTCATAATACCATTGACTTTTGATGCAACATTTGCTAATATTTCTCACAATTGATCGTGCGTTATTTTGCCAACTGTTTTTTGACAATAACTCCTTGCAATACAGGTATTTACAAGAAAAATCGGTCCACTTTGTGTACTCGCTCACAGAAAAAACACGGAAATTCGCGTAAACCTAATATTTGCAACAATAAAACCGTGCCATTTTTAAGAAGTGGAACGATTTTTGGCACGATCCCGCAAAGCCCCCAAACCGTTTAGACACCGCCTTTCGCCAATAGGTTCCAAAGCGGTATCATTTGATTCAAACACCGCGATAATGCCGTCATCCGAGCCTCAAAAATCCAAGCCAGCCGCCTACGTCGAGGTTGTCCTGCCGGTGCCGCTCAGGCGTGCGTTCACCTATCGCGTGCCACAGGCTATGCAGGGCGCGATCAAGACGGGTGCTCGACTGACGCTGCCATTTGGCAGACGAAATCTGACCGGCTATGCAGTGGAACTGCACGAAGAATTGCCCGCAGCAATCGAGATCGACGAATCAAAGCTAAAAGACGTCATCGAAGTCCTCGACGAAGAACCGCTCATCACGCCCGAGATCCTAAAGCTGACCCAATGGACCGCCGATTACTACGCCAGTTTCTGGGGCGAAATGCTCAAGGCTTCCCTTCCGGCCGGCCTTAACAACGACAAGGTAAAGCCAAAGCGTCGAAAAGCCGTCCGGCTTGTCGACCGCGGCGCAGAAGCACTCGATTCTTCCGACCAAAAGACCCAACCGCTTACGCGCGACCATCAAAAGATCGTCGATCTGCTCAAAGCAAACAAAGGCGAAATGCTTTTCACCGATGTTTTAGAACAGGCTGATGTCGGAGCTTCGCCGCTAAACACGCTCGCTAAACGCGGCATTGTCGAGATCTTTGTCGATGACGTGATGCGCGATCCTCTGGCGAAAGCTACGTTGCCGGACAAGGACGATTTCGAGCTCACGGCCGAACAACAGACGGCTCTCGACGCGATAACTACCGCCGTCGCCGACAGCGATCAGTTCAAAGCGTTTCTCCTGCACGGCGTGACCGGCAGCGGCAAGACAGAGGTTTATATTCGAGCGATGCGATTCGCTCTTGACCAAGGCCGTTCAGCGATGATGCTTGTTCCGGAGATCGCCCTGACGCCTGTCTTTTCTCGACGATTAAGAGCTGTGTTCGGATCAGAGGTTGCGATCCTACACTCAAATCTCTCTGCCGGTGAACGCTTTGACGAGTGGCGTCGCATCCGTCGCGGTGACGCTCGGATCGCGATCGGCACCCGCTCGGCGGTTTTTGCTCCGCTTGAGAATATTGGACTATTGATAGTTGATGAGGAACACGATCCGTCGTACCGGCAACACGAATCGCCGTTCTACAATGCCCGAGACGTTGCCGTTATGCGAGCAAGTCTCGCCGGAGCCATCGTTGTTCTCGGCTCAGCAACGCCCGCGATGGAGTCGTTCTATAATGCTCAGAGCGGCAAGTACACCTACCTCACCCTTCCCGACCGCATCGGCGGTCGCGGCCTTGCGACAGCCGAGCTGATCGATATGCGTGAGGTGTTCAAACTCGCCGGGAAAGACGTTGCGATCGCACCCCAATTGATCGCGGCGATCCGCGAGACTCATTCACGCGGCGAGCAGACAATCATCCTTCTCAACCGTCGCGGCTTCTCGCAATTCGTCCTTTGCCGAACCTGCGGCGAGACGATCAAGTGCAAGAACTGCGACATTACGCTGACGTTTCACCGTGGGAATAATCAGTTGGTCTGCCACTATTGCAATTACCGCGAGCCGTCGCCAAAGGTATGTCCGAAATGCGAAAGCGAGTTCCTCTACTTCGTCGGCGAAGGCACTGAAAACATCGCCGACCAGCTAACAAAAAAATTCCCCGACCTCCGCATCGCCCGAGTCGACCGCGACACGATGGCTCACAAAGGCGAGCTCGATAAGATCTTGCTTGAATTCGCAGCTGGAAAGCTTGATATGTTGGTTGGAACGCAGATGATCTCAAAAGGGCATGATTTTCCAAATGTCACACTTGTCGGTGTGTTGGGAATCGACATCGGACTCGGCTTGCCTGATATGAGATCGGCGGAACGTACGTTTCAACTTCTAACGCAGGTAGCGGGACGCTCAGGTCGCGGCAAAAAAGCGGGAAAGGTGTTGATACAGACCTATTACCCAGAGCATTACGCTTTGCGGCACGCCAAGGAACAGGATTACGATGCCTTTTATCGCGAAGAGATCCGCTTTCGCGAACGAATGGCATATCCGCCGTTTTACGTACTCGCGAGCGTCATGATCAAGCACCGCGATCATACCGAGGCTTTCAAGAATGCAAATATTCTGCGCCGATCCCTCGATGCGGCGAATCCGCTGAAACATGCACGCATTCTTGGCCCCGCACCTGCGTCGATCGCACGATTGAAGAATGAGTTTCGCGTGCAGATAATTCTAAAGGCCACAACACGTCGAGGCCTTCGCGAGACCCTGGCGATCGCCATCTCTGAAGCAGAAGAAAACGGCTGCGATATGCGAGCCGTTTTCGTAGAGATCGATCCAGTTAACTTGATGTGATTCGACCGTTTCACTACTTCGGCTGTGCCGTCTCGCAGTGCGGAAAGGCAATGCCTTTCCATTACGGTCCAAAACAGGTTTTCGAGGCTATGCCTCGCTTTGACAATTAGTTGATCGCTTTTGAGCTCATTTCAGCAGGCTTGACCTTGAGATGAGCGTAGATCTCGGAGAGCGAGACCTTGACGCCGGCTGAGTCGAGCGAGATGACATCGTCGCGTTCGTCGTAGATGCGATAGAGCCACTGCTTGGCATTCTGCCTAGCGTAATGCTCGATTCGCATCTCGTCGGCTCTGACGAACAGGCACTCTTTGATGCTGGCGATCGCAAGATAGCTTTCGAGTTTGCGAGTCTTGTCGTACGGATTGGTCGAACCGGAAAAGATCTCGACAGCGATCGTCGGATTGGTGAGAACGTCTTCTTGGGAATCGGTAAACGCCGGATTGCCGTTGACGATTACGACGTCAGGATAGCAGACAAGCTTTGCACTGAGCTGCACCATCATTCCGTTTACGTAGATCTCCGATTTGCCATTCTGATTGCGGCTACCGACGGCGAGAGCTACATTTGTGGCAATTAAGTTGTGACGGCGATTCGCGGCGGGCTTGGACGACAGTCGGCCTTCGACGAGTTCCTGACGAACGGAGCCGAGGCGTTCTGATTTTATGTAATCGTCGGATGTGGTCGTGCGTGCTGTTTGATTTAAAGCTGTTTCGTTCATGTTGGGCGATAACTCCTTGTAAATAAAGCAATAAGGGGTCGGGGAAGCGGATACCAAAGCCGGGGAACTTTGTAACAACAAATTTGTTTGCTAAAACTAGTGTGACATAGCGCTGCTATTATTTTCAAGGACATTCTAATGAAGCTTTCCGAACTCGCCGAAATAACGTCATCTACCATCGCCCAAGGCTCCGCCGACCTCGAAATAACATCGACCGCCGGGCTCGACCTAGCGGGAGTAGGCGATGTGACGTTTTTAGCGAATCCTAAATACACGCCACAGATCGCCGAAACGAAAGCGACCGCCATTTTTCTGAACGAGGGCGTTGAGATCGAGCGAGATG
The DNA here is from genome assembly GCA_016718135.1 of Acidobacteriota bacterium. Lineage (GTDB taxonomy): Bacteria > Acidobacteriota > Blastocatellia > Pyrinomonadales > Pyrinomonadaceae > OLB17. The sequence goes on from JADKEF010000002.1 coordinate 9,324, forward strand.
ACATCGCAATATTACGAGCGAAAGATGCTTATGTTGCCTACACGCTGGCAATGCGAGCGTTCTTTCCGGAGCCAGAGCTGAGAGCATTTGTGCATCCGTCAGCGGTTATCGATCCGACGGCGACTGTTTCTGAGAGTGTCGAGATCCACGCAAACGCAGTTATCGGTGCAAGCTGCACGGTCTCAAACGGCGTAAGGATCATGCCGAATGTCACGCTTTATAATGGAGTAACTGTTGGCGAAGGCAGCACGATCCACTCCGGGGTATCAGTCCGCGAGAACTGCGAAATCGGTCGCAACTGTATTATTCACAACAATTCCACGATCGGCTCAGACGGTTTTGGCTACGCCAAAAACGAAGATAAAAGCTGGCTAAAGATACCGCAGACCGGACGGGTCGTCCTAGAAGACGATGTCGAGATCGGTGCAAATACGGCGATCGACTGTGCCTCGGTCGGCGAAACCCGTATCAAACGCGGGGCCAAGATCGACAACCTCGTCCAGATCGGCCACTCGTGCACCATCGACGAAGACGCCCTGATCTGTTCCCAAACCGGCCTCGCCGGCAGTTCGTACATCGGCAAACGCGTCATCCTTACTGGCCAGGTCGGCATTGCAGGGCACCTGAAAGTGGGCGACGACGCGATAATCACTGCCAAATCAGCAACATCGCACGATGTAGAACCTGGCAAAGTTATCTCCGGCATTCCGGCGTTCGACAACCGTGAATGGCTGCGTTCGGCTGCGGCGTTTAGAAAACTCGGAGAATTTGCCTCGCGACTGCGAAAACTTGAAAAGCAGGTTTTCAGGGGAGAACCACCTGCGTAAGCGGGTGGTTGAACTCACCAAACCAAAGATTATGAGTGAAAAAGAACTTTCAGACAGTGGCTACGACATCACACCATTAACCGAAGAGGCGATCGAACGCCTCGCTCAGGATCTCAATGAAGAGGAATATCGCATCCTTCTCGACCACGGCACCGAGCCCGCATTCTGCGGCACACTTCTCGACAACAAACTCGAAGGCGTTTACGCGTGCCGGCTCTGCGGCCTACCGCTCTTCGATTCAAAAAAGAAATTTAACTCCGGCACCGGCTGGCCGTCATTCTACGCCCCGTTCGACAAAGACCATTTGACGAATATCGAGGACAACAGCTACGGCATGCGCCGCGTTGAGATCAGATGTGCACGATGCGGCGGACACCAAGGCCACGTCTTCCCCGACGGTCCACCTCCGACTGGACAGCGATATTGTTTGAATTCTGCTTCGCTTGAGTTTTTCGAAGAGGGTGCGGAAATACCGCAGAAGTCGTAAAGTAAAAAGCCGATCGAACAAGATCGATCAGCTTTTTCACTTTTACCATTTTTTACTTTTGACCTTTGTCACTTCCGATCTTTGAAACTATCAAACAGATCAGTGTGCCTGCTTGTCAGCGGAACCAGACGTCCGTTGATGAAAAGGTACTTGATGTTTGTTCGTGCGTCGAGCATATCGCCGTCGGCAACAACAACGTTTGCCATCTTGCCGACTTCGATAGAACCAAGACGGTCTGAAATGCCGAGGATCTGGGCAGGATATAGCGTGACCGATTTGAGAGCTTCTTCTTTACCGAGACCGTAGGCTCCGGCGATTCCGGCTTGGTACGGCAGATCGCGAACTTCGCCGCCACCTTCGCCGGTCGAGATCGCGAATTTGACTCCGGCTTTCTGCATCAAGGAAGGAGCCTCGTAAAGGTAATCGTACGGATCGTCTTGCTGAACCGGAAGGCTGTAGATGTTTGTGTAGATGACTCCGATGTTGTTCGCTTTAAGAACATCCGCCGCTTTCCACGCTTCCTGGCCGCCGACGATGACGCCTTTGACCTTCATTTCGGCAACGAACTTCGCGATCGCACGAATATCTCGTTCACGCTCCGAAGTAAAATGGATCGGCTTTAGACCGCGAACATACGGGATCATCGCCTCGTATCGGAGCGACGTTGTCGGCGTCGGCATACTCTTGTCCTTTGCATAGGCCTCGACCGATCTAGCATATGCCTCGACCTCGCGGAACAACTTTTTCAGATCATCAACGGCGGTGTCACGGCGACGAACGAGTTCGTTGAAATCAACGCCTCCACCACCGCCACCGCCGCCAAATCCGCCGCCACCACCAAATCCTCCGCCGCCTGTGACGCGGGGAAAATTGATGACGAGGCCATGAACAGCGACGACAGCCATGTCAGCCTGAGTAGAGCCATTCAGGTTGATAACGGTGCTTTGGCCAGCAATGATGCCGCCAGTCGGCTCAGAGACGACTGTCGTGATGCCGTTAACGCGGGTCACATTCACATGCGACGAGTGGGGATTGACACCCGTGATCGCCTTGGCGTTGGCGTTCATGGTACCGACTTCCTGAACATCGACAGTCGCATTTGCCCCCTGGCCGATCTCAACAAGGCCAAGATTGGTCGACGCGTCGATCATACCTGGAAAAACTGAAAGGCCTTTACCGTCAATACGCTCAGCACCCGACGGTACAGCGGCACCCGCACCGACGGCGGTGATCTTGCCGTTCTGGATGACAACGGTTCCGTTCTCGATCACAGCCCCCGAAACTGTTACGATGCGGGCTCCGACGATCGCGAAAGTACCACCACGACCGGTCTTATTCTGCTGCGAGCCATCACTCTGAGCAACGATAGAAAGAACCGAAACCAACGTCGCTGCAATAGCGAGTACTAGCAATTTTGCATTTTGCATTTTCAATTTTGAAATCATTATCGGTTACCTCCGTCGCGATCTGCGTCGTCGAGGTCACCGCGAAGACGTTCTGTCGGCACACGCGGCGGAGCACCGCCAGTTCCCGGTGCACGATTCATGTCGAGTTTCTCCAGCGTCTCGCGTTCTTTGGCGAGATCGGTTCGCATAGATCTGTCTTTGGCACGGTCAAAGTAAACTTCACCCTCGATGATCGTCACATCGGCCGTAGCATAGACGCTGAATGGATGAGCTGACCAGATGACCAGATCACCATCCTTGCCAACCTCTATCGACCCGGTGCGTTTCTCAATACCGAGTTGCATAGCCGGATTGATGGTTATCATCTTGAGAGCGTCCTGCTCGGGTACCCCGCCGTATTTCATCATCTTGGCGGCATCGATATTTAGACGTCTCATGCGTTCATTCGAGTCGGAGTTGATCGATACATTTACGCCGTTCTTCCAGAGAATATAACCGGTATATGGGATGGAGTCATACGCCTCGAGCTTATAGCTCCAGCTATCGGCGAAGATCGATACGCCTGCACCGTGTTTCGCGATCTCAGGGGCGATCTTGTACGCCTCAAGCCCGTGCTGAAGTGTACCGATCTTAAAACCAAATTCTTCGGCCATTCTGAGTAGATTCAGATGCTCGTCCGAACGGTAACCATGAGCATGAACTCGTCGCTTCCCTTCGAGAATCTCAACAAGAGGCTCAAGTTCCTCGTCCTTTCGAGGTTGGGTTCGCGTCTTCTTCGCCCGAAAATCATCCCAGGACTGTTTGTATTCACGAGCCCGAATAAAGGCATCGCGAATCACTTCCATCGTTCCCATACGGGTTCTAGGATAGCGAAACGTCTGCCCAGGCTGCGGTGAACGACTAGATTGTTTTACATTCTCGCCAAGAGCGAACTTGATACCCAGCGGAGCACCTTCAACCGGAAATTCCTCGACTGGTCGGCCATATTTGTATTTCACCGTCGTACTCTGCCCACCGATCGGATTTGCCGAGCCGTGCAGCAAAAGCGACGCCGTAACACCACCAGCTAGGGCACGATAGATTGCCACGTCCTGCGGCAGAAGCATATCGCGAGTTCGCGTCATCGATGTGACAGCCAGCGAGCCTTCGTTAATTGCGCTTAGCATGGTGTGCGAGTGAGCATCGATGATGCCCGGCGTAACAAATTTACCGGTCGCGTCGATCGTTTTCACTCCGGCACCGGCTGTCAGGCCCTTGCCGATCCGCACGATCTTGCCGTTCTGGACGAGGATGTCCGTTGCTTGCAACGTACCCGCCGTGGCCGTCATTACTGTCGCATTCTTAATGAGCAGGTCGCCTTTCGATTGTCCGAAGACGAGCGAAGGCGAGATCACTAGAAGCGAAATGATAGTAAGAAAAACTGTCGTTCTTCGCATAACTTTTTTATTTCTTAAGGATTCTTTGTTCCTGAGAATTGTACCGGCCCCTGCGGCGAATCTACCGTTCCGCTGACCTGATTTCCGCTGACGGTCGCCGTAACGCTAATGTCGATCGACGCCCCGCCGAACTGCACCGAGGTCGTGAAGCTGAACCCATTTGCGGTTGCCCGGCCATTGGTGATCTGCGAACTTCCCAGCTGCGAAACCATCGTGCCGGTCATCGTTGTTCCAGCCTGCGCTAGGTTCAGAGTCGCCTGGATCGGCTGTCCGGGCACGTCGATCGTGATGGTGTACGTGCCGCCCATCGATGGGCCAGCAGGTGTTGGCGGGGTCGCTCCCGGGCCGCCGCCTTGTCCGCCGGGACCGCGTCCGCCGGCAGGCCGTACTGGTTCTTTCTGCTCGAAATGGCGTCCATCCACAAAGACATGAGAGGCAAACTTGTCGCGGCCAAAAAGGTCGCCTTTGATGACTACTAGGTTAGCGACCTTGCCAGCCTCGATCGATCCGAGAGTCTTATCAACCCCGAGGATTTCCGCCGCACCGAGCGTCATCGCCCGGATCGCCGCGTCGCGCGAGAGGCCGTTTTCGATGGCTTTACCGGCATTTGCGAAATAGTCTGTCATCGCCGTTGCTCCGCCGGATTGAAAGGCGAATTTGACTCCTGCGGCCGAAAGCTTCGCAGCTCCCTTAGGCACCTCAGCCCTTGATCTAAGCACCGCGAGAGGTTCCGGATCCGCATCCGGTGACGAAGCCGTGAGACGTTTCGGGAAATTGAGCGAAAGCAGCACGGGTACGCTTTGTGCTTTCAAACGATCAGCGACTCTACCTGCTTCGAGGCCTCCCGCGATTATGCCGTTAAGGTTATATTCCTTCATGAAATCGAGAGCACGAATGATCTCGATCTCGCTGTTCGCGCTGAAAACGACGGGCATTTGTCGATTGAGAGCAGGGAAAAGTGCTTCGAGCGATTTGTCGGCACCTGGACGCTGCATTCCTTTTGGATCGGCAGCATACGCACGCTGATTTTCTTGCAAACGTCGAGCGTCGTTGAAGATCTGCCGAAGAGCGGAAAACGTTCCGAGCAACGAACCCGGATAACCGCCTCCGCCGAGGGTTACGAAGGAAATGTGTTGAGCGAACGGCGATCTGATCACAAGCGACGAAACTGAGTCGCCAGCAAGATTGATCACCGCTGATTGCCCGCTAAAGATGCCGGTTCGGCCGGTCGAAAGGGCGGACGTAAATCCCGCATTACGGCTCGCCTCGAACTGTGCGTCGCCACCCCGGAGAACTTCTTCGATCATAAGCTCCGGCCGCAGGCCCGCCGGGTAATTTGAATTCGACGAAGGCTGTGCCGCCGCCGCTGCCGCCGCTGCTGCAGCCTGGCCACCGCCGCCTCCACCACCGGGGCCGCCGCCAGGTCCCGCTTGTGGTGCAACGATTCCAAGATTGGTCACCGTATCGATGAAGCCGGGATAGACAGTCGCCCCACCGGCATCAAGCACAGTAGCATCCGCCGGAGTTCTGATATTGGCCCCGACCGCGAAGATCAGCCCGTTCCGCACTATAACCGTACCTTTCTCAATGGTTGTTCCCGAGACGGTCACGATCTTTGCGTTCGTGATCGCGTAGCTCTGAGCATTCGCCGACGCAGAGATAGACAGGCAGATAGCCGCAACGAGCGGCAAAAATAGCTTTGATCTCATATCTTTTAGGTTCAAATTGAAACTGCTTTGAATTTGTTGATACGAAGAGGATACAAAAAAAGTTTCGCGGGTGCAAAGGCCGCCGCGAAACTATTGTTTTACTATTGGAGCCCGTATTTTAGGTGTTCTGAGCATCCATGACACTATGTCGCTTTCTCGTTCTGAAGCAACCGCCTTTTTCGCTCAACTCCCCAACGATAACCACTTAGCTTTCCGTCGCTCGCAACAACGCGGTGACACGGAATGACAACCGCCACTCGATTTTTTGCACAAGCCTGCGCTACTGCGCGAACCTTTTTCTTATCACCGATCGCCTCCGCGACTTCTGTATAAGACCGCGTCTCGCCGTAGGGTATTTGCCGCAGAAAATCCCAGACCTGAAGCTGAAACGCCGTCGCTTGTAAGTCGAGCGGCAACACGAGACGGGTATTCTTACCTGCGAGATATTTGTTGATCGCATCAACAGCATTTTTTAAGCCATCTGCGTCGTCAGCGATCTCTGCGTTTGGAAATTCCTTGTCGAGTGCCGTTCGCATGGCATCGACGTCATCGCCAAAAGTAACGCTACACACTCCGCGCTTTGTGCGAGCAACGAGTAGATTTCCAAGTTCGCAATCGGTGACTACATAATTTATTTTCATGCCCATTCCGCCTTTCCTATAAATTGCCGGCGTCATTCCTAAATTCTCCGCCGCCTTTTCGTACAAGCGGCTACTCGAACCGTAACCTGATTCATACATCGCAGTTACCACATCACTGCCACCCCGTAATTCGTCTTTAAATCTTTCCACTCTCTTCAACTCGGCATACTTTTTCGGGCTTACGCCCACAATCAGTTTGAATGTTCGCTGTAGGTACGACGCACTCAGTTTAAGTTGCTGACCTAGTTCGTCGAGCGATATCTCTGTGTCCCCAGCGATGATTTCGAGCGCCCGCATCACCAATTCGATCTGGGGATCAACTCGTTTGGACTGTTTCGGCTGGCATCGCAAACACGGACGGAAACCACTGTATTCCGCCCGTTCTATTCCATCAAAGAACTCGACGTTCTCACGCTTGGCAGGTTTCGACGAGCATGACGGGCGGCAGAAAATGCCGGTCGTTTTCACACCAAATACAAAGGCCCCGTCAAACCTAGCATCCTTCGCCTGTACTGCTCTCCAATACACTTCCGTTTCCATGTTTCTGAGTTTATTCGCTTACCCAACTGAAATCTATCCGCTTCTTGCTCTATAATTTTGACATGAGTTCGATCGTACTTTTTGACGGCGTCTGCAATTTTTGCAATGGTGCTGTCAATTTCATCATCAGCCACGATCCGGACAAGAAGTTCCGATTCGCACCGCTGCAATCGGAGATCGGGCTGGAGCTACAAGCGACGCATGGCCTTGGTGACGATATCGATTCAATAGTTTTGGTCAAAGATGGCAAGGCCTATACTCATTCAACGGCGGGCCTGCGAGTCGCTCGAACGATGGGCGGAATATGGTCGCTCGCATACGTGTTTATAATCGTACCGGCACCGATACGAGATTTCTTTTACAGTACGTTCGCTAAGAATCGTTATCGATTGTTCGGCCGCCAGGACGCCTGTATGCTGCCGACTCCGGACGTCCGCGAAAGATTCTTGACCTAACTTATTCAACTTACAAGGGGAACAAAAAAATGAAAGCAACATGGAATGACGCCGTATTGGCGGAAAGCAATAACACGATAGTGGTCGAGGGGAATCAGTACTTCCCTGCCGATTCGATAAATGGCTCGTATTTTAAGCCGTCAGAAACGCACACTGTCTGCGGGTGGAAGGGCACGGCGAGCTATTACGATGTGGTCGTAGATGGAGAAACGAATAAAGACGCGGCTTGGTTTTACCCGGAAACAAAGCCGAATGCTAAAAACATTGAGGGTTATGTCGCGTTTTGGAAAGGCGTAGAGGTCAAGTGATAGCCATGGTCACTTGGGAACAAGGACTTTCGGGTGGAGTTGGGTTGGTTGTGATTATTTTCAACAAACAGATTGCAACCATGCTTTTGTGGTGGGAAGAAAAAATCATTAAATTAGCCGATCCAATAAATCCTTGGGTTTACCGCATAACGGCAATAGTCGTTGGAACGCTGTTTTTATCGATTGCTGTCTTGAAATGAGCTTCTCGTTAGACATTCTTGAATACTCCAAGCTCCTCGAGCTTGTCAGCCGCCACGCCCAGACACCTATGGGTGTGGGGCGATTTGCCGATCTGCGTCCGACCGAAAGTCGCATCAAACTTCATAACGCCCTTACCGCGATCTCGGAGACGATCTCGATCAACGAAGAAAAGCAGATCTCCTGGTCCTTCAGCGGCCTCGAAGATCCGTCCGACGCGGTCGCGATCCTCAAGATCCAAAACGCAGCTCTCGAACCGAATCTGATGCTTGAGATTGCTCGAGTTTGCACTCAAGCATTGTTCGCCCGCTCGTCCATCCAACCAGAAAAAGAGGCGGCTCCAACTCTCTGGCAGATCGTCGAACACATTCCGCCGACTCTGCTAGCAGTGATCGATCAGATAAACAAAAAGCTCTTGCCCGGGGGCGAGATCGACGATTCGGCTTCGCCAGAACTCGCGAAATTACGTCGCGAGATCAACGCCCAAAAAGGAAGGCTCACGAAATCGCTCGAATCTGCAATGCGTGCCGCGGGAAACGCCATCCAGGACGAGATCGTGACCGTGCGAAATGACCGCTTCGTGATTCCCGTAAAAACCGACTTTCGCGGCAAGGTCATCGGCGTCGCCCACGGCTTCTCATCCAGTGGTTCAACTGTCTTCGTCGAACCGCTCGAAGCCATCGAAGCCAACAACGAACTCCAAAACCTAAAAGGCAAAGAAGAACGCGAGATCGCAAGGATTCTGTTTGCTTTGACCGAATCATTACGAGAACAGCTGCCGGCCGTCGAAGCGGCTGTGGATGCAGTAGCCGAACTCGATTTCATTAAAGCAAAAGTAGAATTCGCTCGTAAATTCAAAGCAGTAGTCCCCGAGATAGCAGACGACGAAACCCTCTACCTTACCGACGCCCGCCACCCGCTTCTCGAAGAGAATTTGAAAGTATTAGCGGCTAGCCGCCAGCAGCTAGCCGCTAGCAATAGTTCGTCCGAGATCGTCCCGAGCACGTTCGGACTGAGCCGTGAACACGCCATCATGATCATCTCCGGTGCGAACGCCGGTGGTAAAACAGTCGTGCTGAAAACCGCTGGTTTGCTAAGTCTAATGGCTATCTCCGGTCTTCCCGTTCCGGCGACTGCGGCGAGGATCCCGTTCTATCGCTCGATCTTGGCCGATATAGGAGACCATCAGTCCCTGAGTGCAAATCTCTCGACATTCTCCTCGCACATGTCGAACATCGCGGGTATGATCCGCGAATGTCAGCCGCCGTCGCTCGTCCTGCTCGACGAGGCCGGCACCGGAACGGACCCCGAAGAAGGCTCGGCTCTGGGCGTTGCGATCGTCGATCATTTCCGCTCGAAAGGTGCCCAGGTGATCGCGTCCACACACTATCGCGGCCTAAAGATGTACGCCGCAAATGATGAGAGCATCATCAACGCCTCCGTCGAGTTCGACGATAAGACACTGCAACCAACCTACAAACTTCTCCTCGGCCTGGCCGGAGCATCATCAGGCATCGAGATCGCCCGCCGTTTTGGGATCGAGCAATCGGTTATCGACTCGGCCCGGGAGAACCTAGATATTTCTGCGCAAGAAGCCGAAGACTATCTCAAAAAGCTTCAAACCGAAACCAAGATCGCTACTGATCTTCGCATCGCCCTCGAAGAAGAACGCGAGGCGGTTGCCCTAAAATACGGCTCGCTCGAAGTAGAGGCGGTCAAGAAAGAAAAGGCCCGGAAGAAAGAATTCGAAAGCGAACTCGCAAACGCCATCGACGAATTCGACCGTCAATCAAAAGCCTTCCTCCAAACCCTCGAGGACAAAGCCCTAAAGAACAAGCTCGAAAAGGAACGGCAATCGCGAAAAGCCGAGCTCAACCGAGCGGTGATCGCGAAGGTGGCGGAAGCAGGAAGCCCGAGACGCCGCATGCCAGAACGGGGAGCGATACCGACCGGGTCGCCATTTACCACCGCACAAGGCGAAACCATCCTCGCCATCGGCAGCAAAGTCATCACATCCTTCGGCAATATCGGCACGATCGAACGACTGGATAAAGAAGTAGCCGAGGTGCTCGTCGGCGGAATGCGTCTCCGAGAAAAGATCGTCAATCTCCAACTCGCCGAGCAACCGGTTGCAGAAGCTCGCACGACAGTAAGGGAATCCTCGACCAGCGGACTATCTCGGAATATTGACGGCTACGACATCCCGGCCGAACTGAACCTCATCGGCAAGACCACCGCCGACGCCGAATACGAGATCGACCGCTTCCTCGACGAAGCCTATATGTCGTCGCTTCCTCGGGTACGAATCATCCATGGATTTGGAACAGGTGCTCTTAAGAACTACGTTCATCACTTCCTAAGAGGCCTTGCCCACGTAGCCAAATACGGTTTCGCCCCGTCGGACCAAGGCGGAAACGGGGCGACCATTGCTGAACTGAAGGGGTAGAATTTACGCGCCGAGAGCGGCGAGTCCCGCCGGGGCTGCAATATCGTCGAAACTAAAGGTGCCAACCGGAAGGTTTAGGCCGATGTCGTCGCTCGACATAACCCGTACCGTTCGCCCAAGGGCTTCAGATGCAATAGTCTGGACTTTTGCGGGGATGAGGCTCCTTCCAATTACGAGCAGGCGTTCTAGCAGATCGTTGCCCGTGACACCGCCAAATCGGTCGTTGTAAAACATCACAAGCCGATAGATCTCATCATCGACCTCATTGGGCCGACAAGTGACCGAGCGGACAACCGCAGGCTCGCTACCGCGAAGCAAGAGAGCCGTGAATCCGTCATCATTACCGCTGATCAAAAGCGAGTCGCCTTTCTCCGCAGCATTCATAAGCCAATTTGCCTCGCCAACGGCTCGAGGTAGGATCAGCCCCGCTTTCCAACCGAAGGATTCGAAATGCGTCTCGTATTCGTCAATTACGGCGAGCTTTACTGCAGTCGCGAAATAGCGTGCCCGGCCCTCGCGATCGGGTGAGATCTTTTGTTTAGCGATACGAAGATGAGCGGCCGGAGCTCCAAAGCTCTGTTCAGCCTTCCAATCCAAGACCTCCTCGGTCTCAGCTCGCGATGTCGGGACCGAATCTAAAGTGAGGATCGTAGTCCGAGCGGTATTGCTCGGCAAGGCGATCGACCAACGCTTTTGCCCCATTAGCCCAGCGATCTCAGCCACTTCGCGTAGTGTCGCGGCGAATTCAGCATGATTGACAATGTTTGTTTCGACAAAATTCGGCGTCAGAACGCCCGGAGCAAGCTCGACCGTCGCCGCCTGTTTGACCGAGTATTGTCGGCGTCCGCCCGAGATCGCGACGGCAGAAATACTGCCCGCCTCGATGCCAAGGGCGGCGTTGGGATAATTTGGCTGGGTGATCGATGAGAACATATTAATACTCGCTGAAAGCCGTGCCGTTACTATCTTCCCCTTCGGCTAGGCTTTTGACGTCAACGAGGCCCGATTCACCGTCGGCTGAGTTAGAGTCTTCGCCCTGTATCTCGTTCCATTCGGCTTTTTCTAGGATCGGATCGATCGGTTTCTCACGAAGATACTTTTCGGTCACAAGATCCTCTACCGACTGCGGTAGTTTACCCTTGTCCGCTCGGAACTGGTCGATCGAGCGTCTGATCTGAAATAGGTTCTCCTTGAGTACGATCTCACGAGCCTGACGAACGCTTCGCTCATAGGTGGGCACAGCGATTGAGAGCAATATGATCATGATAAACATAGCGATCATCAGCTCAAGCAGAGAGAATCCCCTCTGTCGCGTCTTAATCACTGACGACGGACCACTGACCACTGACAACTGTTTACCAATCACTATACTTCTCACCATTTAATGCTTCTTCATCCGACGTCGAACGAACGTCAAATACATTTACGTCGTCCCAATTTTCTGAGTCGGCCGGTTGATAGGATGACCTAATTCTCCACTCCGCTTCGCCGGTTATCGGATCCTTAGGAATTTCACGGAGATAGACTTTTATTATCTCCTTTTCCTCATTGATCTCCGTGGCTTGCAGTTCCCCGTCACGAATGCCACTTCCAGCCCGGATGTTCGGGCCCCGAGCCTTGACCTTCACTCCGTCCACCAACTGTTGGAGTGACGGTGGATACCGATCGAGATTCTCCGAATCGAATATCTTGCAGTCATCGATCACCACGCGGCTCCTTGGGTCTGCAGGAGCGTTCGCTCCGCCTCCAGGAATAGTAGGATTTGAGGTATTTACGGCTCCTTGTGGACAGGCACCGTACGTATCCCGTTTGAACTCATCGATAGCCGATCGCATCTGCCTTAAGGCGTCTCGCAGACGCTGCTCTTTCTGGCGTTTGATCCCATTCTGAGCTAGCGGGATCGTCCCCATAACCAGGACTGCGAGCACGCCGAGCGTGGCGACGAGTTCGAGCAGGCTGTAGCCACTCTCGCCTTTTCTGATGTTAAAGCTAAGCTTCATTGTCCGTGCCTATTCGAATCTGACCACAAGATTCCTGCCGTCGCCGGCGAGGAAACTAAGCACGTTTCGGTCGAATGCAATGACCGGCTTGCCGGCTGCGAGAGCTTCGATCTCGATAAATGCCAGCGTTCCACCCGCAACGACCTCAAGGCCGTCCTTGGTCAATAACGAAACGTACATCTTGCCATTCTGATTGAGGAAAGGCGTCGCCGCACCGTTTGCCGCGGTCGTTCCGAAGGCATCGCCAAAGGCAACACTTCGGACCGCAACCTTCGTTGAGTCAAAATTGAGCCCAATCACCGCTGACTGGAACTTGCCATTTCCTCTGACAAGCACAGGGATCTTGACCTTTTCGCCGGCTTTCATCTCTGGGAGTTCTGATCCAAACGCAAGTTCGACCGAACCAACCGACGGCTTCTCGGTCGCCCTCTCCGGTTCCGTCGCCTTAACCTCTACCGTCTCAGCAGGTTTGACGATGTCGGACGTCTGATTCAGTTGGAGTGTCTTGACAGTGCTATCGATCGGTTTGAGAATCGATGGCTGCACCTCAGCATTTTTCGTAACAACGGCTTCCGCTACCACCGCTGCACTTGGCTGAGCCGTCGTAGTAGCGTTTGCGTCGGTCTTTACAAATTCAGGGGCTTGGTCGGGAAGTCGGACAACGGCTGTATTTCCTATGCGTCGAGCAGCGGCAAGATTCTCTTGACGCTCTTCCTCGATGATCATTGCCTCAAGGTTATTATTCGTCGGGATACCGAGACTAGGCCGATCTGCTCGTAGTTAATTACGTTTGCCGTCTGACCAAACTGGTTATTATTATTGTTTCCGCTGCCAACACCCAAAAACTGCGCGCTCTGTACCGGCACACGCTGTCCAATACGCGCGGAGGAGTCTTCATTATTGAAAGCATGGATCTGGGTCGAAGCAATTAGCTTTGTATTGCCTTTGCTCTGATAGGCAGCAAAGCTAGCACTTGGGAGAACGATACCGGTTGGAACTGCGGCCGGAAGAGTTGTCGCGGCAGCTCCGGCAATTAGGGTGGCTAAGGGATTGTCCCCGAGCCTTACTAATCCGGCACCCGACCCGCCGAGGGCCGTAAGTTGTGCGGCGTTTCCTACCTGAAGGCCAAACTGAAGAAAGTCGTTCTTATTGACCTCGTAAAATGCAACATCCATCACGACCTCGGCACGATCCTTGTCAAGCGAACTGATTAGCTTTGCCATTAAGCGAATATTCTCTTCGGTATCGCGGATTGTGACACTATTCGTCGAGTCATCTGTCAGAACGATCGTCTGCGCACGGCCTGGCTGAGGCGGGATCGCTGTCTGAACAACCTTTGCAATGTCCTTGGGGGCAGCGTTTGCTAAATAAAATGTCCTCAAAACAAGCTGCTGAAACTTCTGCCGCTGCTGTTGGGTAGCTACGAGTATCGTTCTCGGACCAACTTTCTGAAAGAAAAGCCCTTCCTGTAAAAAGATGTAATCTAGTGCACGAGCCGCGGTCACGTTCTTAAGTTCGATATTGGTCTTTCGCGGCGAACGGAATGATTCCACATCGAACAAAACGTTGAGGTCAAGATCCTTAGCAAGCTCCTTGATAATAAACTGAAGGTCAACGCCCGACGGGAACGGTATGTCACGAAGCTTCTCGAGCCGTTGTGGCAAGGCATCAGGAGTTGCGGTCGGCGAAGCGTAACCTGTCGGAACGAGCTTGACCTTGTTGTTAGTCCCCTTGACGCCTGGGTCAGAAGCTTCGAGCAAGTCCTTCTGGAGTCGCACCATTCGATCCATTTCCGATTTCGCAAGCTCGTTGGTCGGGTCAAAAGCGTAAGCACGGCGAAATGCCAGATATCCGCCTTCGTAATCCTTTTCCTTCGCCGCCGCGGTCCCTTTTTTCATGTACATCTGTGACGCATTGAAGAGCGAGCGCGTTAGATGGAGTCGATATTCAGGATTCTTCGGATTTTCGGCTACGGCCAGAGCAAAAGACTCGACGGCCTTGTCCCACTGCTCCGCGACCTCATATTTCATCCCTTCGGCAAAATGCTTTTTGTCATCGCCAAATGCAAGAATGCTGATCGGCGACATCAAAGCCAAAACGAGGATCAAGGTGACCGGAAAACGAAAACGGTTTAGATATTTCATAACGTTAACAACGCAAAAAACGTGAGATCAAGGATGCTGACGCTTGTGAGCCGTAGTTATACACGGCCAAAGGTACGCAAAGTTTCAAATTCTTAGATGCGCAAAAATCACAGAATAACTAAGTGATTTTCGGCTTATTGATGCAAAAAATCAACTTTATTCTTCGCTTTAGGCCATTCCGAGCTGTCGACGAAGATAATCGAGAGCCGCCTGGCTCGCACGCCAGCGGACAAGGTATCGGTCGCCAGGGAGCACGATCTTGACTGACTTCGTACCGCGGGGGCCCGAATAGCCGATGAATACTGTCCCTACGGGCTTTTCGTCGCACCCGCCGTCTGGCCCTGCAATGCCCGTAACCGAGATAGCATGGTCCGTCCCAGCAATATCCCGCATGCCCTTAGCCATCGCCTCGGCACATTCGGAACTGACAGCTCCGTGTTCCGCAATTATCGCCGGATCGACGCCGAGAGCCCGCGTTTTTGCCTCGTTGGAATAGGTGATCGCACCTTCGAGAAAATAAGCGGACGAACCCGGAACATCGGTGAATCGCGACCCGATCAGCCCGCCCGTGCAGCTTTCGGCAACCGCGACGGTTTGGCCGAGTTCGATCAGTCGTTTGCCGACGACCTCTTCCATTGATTCGCCGTGTGCGGAGAAAACAGCATTTCCGAGAGCTTCAGCAAGCTTCTCCGCGAGTTCATCGGCGATTAACTGGGCTTGTTCAGGTTGCTCGGCAGTCGCGGCGACATGGATCTCGACCTCGCTTTTATTGAACAAGATCGACGTCTGAACGTCCGGATATGCCGTGTAGATCGGTGCCGCGATCTCATCGACCGCCGATTCACCTTTGCCCGAAACTCTGAGTAAACGCCGCCGAACATAAACTTCACCAGCTACCGCCTTTAGTTTCGGCAGCACATGCTCGTTGAACATCGGCTGATTCTCACGCGGCGGCCCGGGTAGGATCGCGAGGATTTTGCCGTCAAACTCCGCAAACATCCCGACGGCTGAGCCATTCGGATTCGGCAATATCTCCGAGCCGTCGATCACATATGCCTGCCGCTTATTGATCTCCGGCATCTCACGGCCCCACGCCTTGAAACGTTCGCGTAAATGCTGCTCAATGTCATCGTGATAAACGAGTTCACGACCAACAGCCTTGGCTGTGAAAACTCTAGTAATATCATCCTCAGTCGGCCCGAGCCCACCAGTCGTAATAACAATATCCGACCGCCGCATCGCATCCCGCACAGTTTCCTCAAGCCGTGCACCGTCGTCGCCGACGATGGTCTTCAGCTTGACATCGATCCCGATCTCATTCAGCCGCGCCGTCAGCCAAAGACTATTAGTATCAGTCTTCTCCGGCGTCAAAAGCTCAGAACCAATAGCAATTATTTCTGCTGTAAGCATAAGAATTTTTTTGCCCTCGAATTACGCGAATAGGACGAATAAAAGCGATGCTTTTGAAAAGCAATTTCTTATTCGTTTTATTCGCATTATTCGCGGGCAAAACTCCTTCTTCCTATATAGATGCTGCAAGATAGTCGCGAACCATCTTCATATCTTCCCAAACCTCGCGTTTCTTATGCGGATCGCGAAGGAGATACGCCGGGTGAAATGTTGGCATGACCTTCGTCCCCAAATAGTCGTGAAAATGGCCGCGCAGCTTACCGATCGGGACCTTTGTTTCAAGCAAATTCTGCGCAGCAGTCGCTCCCAAAACAACGATGACCTTTGGCCGCACAACCGCGATCTCTCGAAACAGGAACGGCTTGCAAACGACCGATTCGTCAGGCTCCGGTGCACGATTGCCCGGCGGACGACAGCGATTCATATTACCGATAAACACTTCCGAACGCTCAAAGCCCATCGCCTTGATAATATCAGTCAAAAGCTGACCCGCACGCCCTACAAACGGCTCGCCCTGAGCATCCTCATCCGCCCCCGGAGCCTCGCCGACGAACATGAGATCAGCATTAAAATTCCCAACGCTATTCACAACCTTCGTCCGGCCGAGCGTGCTCAATTTGCAACGCCTACATTCAGAGCCGATTTCCGCCCGAATCGCCTCGATCGTCTCAGTTGGTTCCGGCATTGCCGGCACGGTGTCGAAAAGCTCGATGCTCGGAACCCCAACTATCGGCTTCTGATCAACGATTGGAGCCGCAACTAGCGCATCGTCCAAAGTTTCCTTCGCCACCGATTCCTGCGGGTTATATTTATCAAAAAACGCATTCTTCGGCCTGCTCGACAAAGACGGCAGCGACGCCAACCGTGAACCCGCCGCGGGACGATCAACCGGTTTCGTGACTTCGGGCTGTTTATTTAAAATTTCAGATCCCAAATTGGAGATCTCGGGCGACGCGGGAACACCCCGCAAAGTCTCGCGGGTCGGAGCCGCCGTAGGCAGAGCTATTTCCGCGTCCAACGTCCTCACCCCAAGCTCCTGCATATAAAGCACTTGCTCGCGTACATCCGCAATAAGTTCGCTGATCTCGTTCCCCATCCTCTTAATTTCGTAATTCGTAATTCCTAATTCGTAATTGATTGCCCCTGTCGCAGTCGAATGACTTCGTCCAAAATACGGTCGCCCAACTCCCTTTTCGAAATTAGCGGCAATTCAGTTTCGGTGGTGTGTGTGATGATCGTCGCGATGTTCGTATCTGTGTTAAACCCCGCACCTTCTTTTGTAATGTCGTTCGCGACAACGATATCCAGGCCCTTTTTCTCCATCTTCGAGCGGGCGTAGCCGACGACGTCATTCGTCTCGGCAGCAAACCCGACGACCATCAAGCCGTCATGCCGATTCCGCGAAACGTCCGCCAGAATATCCGGCGTCTTCTTGAGTTCCAACGTCATCGTATCGCGGCCTTCTTTCTTGATCTTTGCATCAGCTGCATTCGCCGGCGCATAATCCGCAACCGCCGCGGCCCCGACAAATATGGTCGCCGATGGCAGTTCCTTCATCACCGCCTCATGCATCTGTTCCGCTGAAACGGCGCGGATCACATTCACATTCGACGGGGGCTCAACGGTAGTTACACCTGCGACAACAGTGACCGATGCCGCACGATCCGCCGCCGCCGCCGCCAACGCAAATCCCATCTTGCCGGACGAATGATTAGAGATAAATCTAACTGGATCGATCGCCTCACGCGTACCGCCGACGGTTATCAGTAATTTCTCTCCAGCCAAATCCGCCTTTGCGTCTTTGCCCCTTTGCGTCTTTGCGTTAAGAAGTCTTAACGCCTGCGAAACAATATTCTCCACATCTTCCAGCTTCCCCGTCCCGACCGTCTTGCACGCTAGTTCCCCCGCGACCGGATCGACAAAATGGACGCCGTCCGCACGAAGCTGCTCGACATTCCGCTGAGTGGCGGGCTGTTCCCACATTGTCACGTTCATCGCTGGAGCGATAATCACCGGGGCGGTGGTCGCCAGATACGTCGAAGATAGAAAATCGTCCGCCACGCCGTTGGCGAATTTGGCGATAATATTCGCCGTCGCCGGAACGATCAGGAGCAGGTCGATGTTTTGCGAAAAATTGATATGCGCGATCGGGTCAGGATTCGCCGGATCGTAGTCATCCACAATGACATGCCGGTCGGTCAGCGCCCTGAACGTCAACGGCTGCACAAACTCCGTCGCATGCCGCGTCATCGCAACCGTGACATCGCACCCGGCCTTCTGCAACAGCCGCAAAACCTCGACCGCCTTATAAGCCGCAATACCGCCTGTGACACCTAATCCGATGTTGAAAGTCATACTACTCCGACTGATTGATTATAAGCCGATTTGTTGCAATCTTGCTTTACTAACCGCTAAGTTTCGTGAGATCCGTAGACCTGACCAGCGTGCGAAGCATTCCGGCGATGTCTATTTCTGATCACTCATATAGTTGCAGGGAAAATTCGGATTCTGATATTCTTGAAACGTAGCTGCTCGATCATACCTTAGTACCAAATTATAGAATACAGAAAAATGAAACTTGGTAATTTCCCCGTTGTATTTTTTACGGTAATTTTCGTCGCGATTGCCTCAGTAGCTCAAACGGGTTTCAAATCGCCGCAGCAACATATTGCGGCAATCGAAGCGGGCGAACGCGAGATCGCCGCGGATCCGTGGAATCAGAGAGCCTATACAAACCACCGCCTAGCGCTTTATGACCTCGAGAAGGAACGCAGGGCTGGACGGACCGGCCTGCCCGCGATCCAACCGTTTCTCGACAGGGTGTCGAAGGGTCATCCCAACAATATCTGCGTCGACTGGAGCATCAAATCCCTTCGTCCCTGGAAGAACCTCAAGGAATACGCGGATGCGGTCGAACTTTCGCTCCGTTCACATACCGATCGGCGCGGCGATACCTGCGCCGCCGATCTTGCAAAGGACGCCGGGATCATGCTGTCAAAGGACGGTCAGTACAAACGAGCCGAGGAATTCTTCGTAAAGCAAAAGGCTGTCGCTCCAAAGGACCCGTTCGTTGACGGTTACATACGCGAGGCAAAAGAAAAGGCCCACACAAAGATGATGCAGGACGTCGTGAAGATCGGAGCCGCCGAGGGCAGCAAAGAACCTAAGCTCGTTATCCTGCCCGACGGCGGTATCTACGTGGGCCAGGTGAATGCGGCGGACCGTCCTCATGGCAAAGGGCGGTATCAAGGCCAAAACGGCAACATCTACGAGGGATCATTCTTTGACGGTCAGATGACGGGCTACGGCGTGTACAAATATACGAACGGCCGGAAGTATGAGGGCGAGTTTTACAAGACCAATTTCCACGGCAAGGGGCCGCTACGACGCGATGGAATGGGTCTACACCGGCGACTTCAACCTCACTAAAATGACTGGCAAAGGCAAACTGGTTTATGTGAGCGGGCCCAATAAAGGCGAAGAGTACGAAGGCGATTTCCTCGATGGACAGATCCACGGCGAGGGCACGTACCGCCAGAAAGACGGCCAGGTCGTCTGGGGCACCTTCGAGAAAGGCCGTTTGGTGAAATCGGCAAAGTGGTGAAGCTTCGCATCTATAACGATCCCAAGGACCGGATCCGTGACCGATCCAGAGAACCGCCTTTTACGAGCAGTTCAACCTCTTCCCTAGCCCAGGGCGAATACCCATTCGCTGGATCGGCGACCTCGACCACGAACTGCTCCCAGTCAACCCATTTCACATCATTGACCTCTGCCGGATTTGGACGCGGCAAAGCGGACGCAAACCCCACAAACACCGGACAGATCTCATTCTCAACCACGCCGTCTTTTTCGGCTCGGTAGCGGAAATCGGGGAGGATGAGGTGGAGTTTTTCTACTCGCATTCCGAGTTCGTATTTGAGGCGGCGGCGGGCGGCGGATTCGGTGGATTCGTGGAGCATGACGTGGCCGCAGCACGAGTTTGACCAGACGCCGGGCCAGGTTTTCTTGGTGAGGGCTCGCTGCTGTAGCAGCAATTCGCCTTTGTCGTTGAAGAGGAAGATAGAGAACGCGAGATGGCGCTTGGTGTCTCCGTCATGAGCGGCGAGCTTGCGGCTCGTTCCGGTCGGCACGCCCGATTCGTCGCAATAAACGATCATGTCGTCAAAGGCGTAGTGATACTTGCTGTAAAACGCCGCAAGCAAAGCGATCACAACGATACCAATCGCTAGAGGCCAGTACATCCCTGAGAAAAACGCGATGAACGTCCAGAACGCGACAATAAAAAACGTGCTTGAGATCATTTGCGCCGGGGCGGGCAGCAAAGGTTTTTTGATCAGAGTAAAGGTCTCAAGCACGACGCCGGCAATGGCCCCCGAAAACAGCCAGCCGACAAAATTCGAAACCGGAACGCCATAAAAAACTCCGCCGCCCTCGTACCGCCAAAACCCGATCTTCACCGCTCCGGGGTCTAGAACGAGATCGAAGACAACAAGCAGCACTGCCGTCAACACGATCCGAAGAATGCTGGCTACTAGCTGATAGCTAACAGCTAACGGCTTTGCTTCGAACAACCGCCGGGCGATCGCATAGGCCGCTAAAACTAAAGGAGTCCAAGCCAGAAAAACCGTCCACGGCGTCAACCCAAACAACCGAAAACCGAGCAGACCAGAATACCCAAAATGCCCGTACGGAAAACCTGTGATGATAGCGCTCGTCTCGATCACCAAAGCCAAAACACCCAACGCTCCCCACAGCAGAAAAGCGTCACGCCAACCAAGCCACCATCGCGTCGCCCAAAATGTCGGTGCCGCAAACAGGATGACGTTGATGCCGGACACCCAGGCAAGCGAGGGCGGAATGACGACATTCGCCATTTCGCCGGGAACGCAGCCGCCCTCGGCTGCAAACGCCGGTTCCTCCGGCGTGGAGGTACTATCAATTCTCACGTTGAAGCGTTCACCACGCGCACCAGCGTCCCGAAGCGGAACGCTTTTGCAGTCGAGGGCGGCTGCGTTCCCGGCCGTAGGTTCGCTATACTCTCCTCGATGCATTTCCTCCTCAAAGTCAGCCGCCCGCGATTTTGGTTCTATATTTTCGGGCCGTATCTTGTCGGCCTGGTCGCGGCGGCCGAGACGCGAGGAGACTTGCTCGATTGGCGGTTCGCTCTGTTTGGGCTCTATTTTCTGCTGCCGGCAAACCTTCTGATCTACGGCGTCAACGATATTTTCGACTATGAGACAGACAAGCTAAACGAGAAGAAGAACGCTTACGAAACTCTCGTCGTCCCCGATCGTCGAAAGTCGTTGACGATTGCAATACTCACAACGAATATACCGTTCATAATCGCCTCGATCATTTTCGCTTCCGCAGCTTTACCTTCGCTCGTGGGCTTTCTGTTTTTTTCTATCTTCTACTCCGCACAACCCATTAGAGCGAAGACAAAGCCCTTTCTCGATTCAGCATTCAACATCTTGTACGTCTTTCCCGGAGCGTTCGCCTATCAGATGGTTTCCAGCACTTTCCCACCAATCGGTCTAATGATAGCCGCCGGATGCTGGACTGCGGCGATGCATGCGTATTCGGCGATCCCGGATATTGAGGCGGACAAGGCTGCCGGATTGAAGACCATTGCTACCGTCCTCGGCCCGTATGGAACGCTTGCCGCTTGTGCCATTCTCTACGCCGCGTCCGCGATTCTCTCGGCCGAACACCTCGGCATCGCAAGCTTCACGCTCGGCGGGGCATATATACTGTTGATGCTCGCCTCGGTGGCTTCGTATCGATCCGGCCGTCTTTTCAAACTCTACCGTGCTTTTCCGCTCATCAACATCGCCGCCGGTTTCGTGATTTTCTGGAACGTAGCATTGTCAAAACTGCTCCCTTTGTAAACTCCTTACAATGAGGTCATCGGCTCTGCGGACGTAATCCCATGCACACGTTTGTAAGCGAGTTCCGCGCTGATCAGACATATCTGCGTCCCGATGCCCGGATTCGTTCCCGCACCGACATAAAACAGATTCTCGACCTTCTTCGACTTATTCTTAGGCCGAAATATCGCGGTCTGCCTTAGCGTATGAGCGAGACCGAGTGCAGAGCCTTTGAACGCATTGTAGTCAATTCCAAAATCCGCGACCGTGTAAATACGTTTATATTCGATCTTTTCGCGAAGACCCGGCAGGTTCATTTCCGTTTCCATCAACGCCAAAACGCGATCGGCATACGCGTCCTTCTCAGCATCGGAGATCTCCAGTCCCGAAGCGATCGGCACCAGAACAAACAAATTCTCCTTCCCCTCCGGAGCAACCGACGGATCGGTCACGCTCGGGGCACAGACATATAGCGACGGCTCGTCGGGCAGACGCGGGTCTTTGTATATGTCATCAAAATTCTTTCGCCAGTCTTCACTGAACAACAGATTGTGATGTATCAACGAAGGCAGCTTTTCGCTGACGCCGAGATACATGATGAACGCCGACGGGGCCATCGTGCGTTTTTGCCAGTACTTCTCTTTGTGCGTTTGCTGTGGAATGTCGAGCAGCTGCGTCTCGGTGAACCACATATCGGCGTTCGAGATGACAAGATCTGCGTCGATCACTTCGCCGCCTTCGAGTCGCACTCCAACCGCCTTTCCGTCGCGAACGATGATCTTCTCGACCGGTGAATTGGTCCGTAAAACCGCTCCATTCTTCTCCGCGATGTTCGACAAAGCCCTGATCAGCTCGTAAAAACCGCCCTGCGGATAAAACACTCCCTGGTTAAAGTCCATGTGCGACATCAGGTTGTACAGCGCCGGGGCTTCGTAGGGCGAGGTGCCGAGGAAGACCATAGTGTATTCCATCACCTGCTGCAGCTTTTTCGACGTGAAGAACTTCGACACAAACTTATGCATCGTCGAGAAAACCGAAAGCTTTTGCCCCTCGGTCATCACGCGTTTGTTGAAAAAATCGAAGATCGTATCGTAATTCTTAAACATGAAGTGCTGCGTCGCGACTTCATATTGATATTCGGATTGTTTCAAATAAGCCCGCAGCTTATCACCCGCTCCCGGCTCGATCGCGTCGAAGGTTGCGGTGTCGATGTCGATATTTGAGTTGATATCCAGCGGATCGCCGTTGTTGCGAAAAAAGATGCGATACGAAGGGCCGAGTTTACGAGGTCAAGATGATCCTCGACCTTTTCGCCTACGAGATTAAAGTAATGCTCGAAGATGTCCGGTGCCAGATACCACGACGGCCCCATGTCGAACTTAAATCCGTCATGCTCCAGAAAATGTTCGCGCGGCCGCCGAGGTTCGCGTTTTTTTCCACGACGGTCACATCGTAACCCTTCCGCGCAAAAAGACCGGCGGCCCCGAGACCGCCGATTCCAGCTCCGATAATTACGAGTTTCTTACCTACCATTATTCGTACACACCAACCAACGCCTTCGCTGAAAGCCACATCTTCTGCTTAAAGTTCGTTCGAACGCGGCCCTTATAAACATTATAGTTTGCTCGCTCCACTTCGGCTAAGATCGCCTTGTAAAGAACGTAGGCGATGCGGACTGCGAGGCGGCCTCGCAAGGAAAGCATTGGAATGCCGATTAGAGCTTCACGGTAGATCTGGCGGTTTCGTTCTATTTGAAATTTCATGAACCGCACAAACCGCTCGTCGTGAACGCGATCCGAAATATCATCAGACGATAAACCAAACCGCCGCAATTCCTCCTGCGGCATATAAACGCGGCCTAGTTCTTCGTAGTCCTCGCGAATGTCACGCAGGAAATTGGTCAACTGAAACGCATAACCGAGCTGCACCGCGTGTTTGAACGCCGCATCGCTCGAATATCCGACGATCCTCGTGACCATCAGCCCGATCACTCCGGCCGAGCCGTACATGTATTCTTCAAGCTCGGCGTAGGTCTGGTACGAGAATTTCTCCTCGTCCATGAACATCGACTTCAGAAAAGCCTCGCCGTCCTCGACCGGGATCGAGAATTTGTGGAAGGTATGAACTATCGCGTTCATCACCGCATCGTCGCTGCCGCCCGCATTCATTGCGTTGAGCCAGTTTTGCCGCCACTCGTCGAGTTTCGCAAGAGTATCCTCCGTCGTACCTTTCGCCGGATCATCAACTATCTCGTCCGGAATACGTGCAAAAGCATAAATACAATAGATCGCGTAGCGAACCTCCCGCGGAAAGAACTGCGTTGCGAAGTAATAACTCGTGCCGTAACGATTCGTGATCGCTTTACACTGAGCCACGCCTTCTGCGAGAAATTGCCTGTCCTGCCAGTCAGCCATAGGGTTAGTCGTTCAAGAATCCTTGTTCGCCGAAGAGCTCAATTTGGATTCACTATGTTTTGCGTCCCAGGATATCTGCATTAAGAACCTTATTCACAAAAAATACAAGGGAGTTCGCCAGAAGCCGAAGATTTCAGAAATCGCGAACGATACGCGATAATCGCCCCTTATGCCCGAGACCATCTCAAGCAAACACATCTACAAAGGCAGTATTTTCGACATTCGCGTGGACACCGTTCGCGAGGGTGAGCTCGAGTACGAACGCGATATCATCGCCCATCCGGGCAGCGGCGTGATCGTGCCCGTCTACGAAGACGGCACCGTTGCTCTAGTTCGCCAGTACCGTCACGCTGCTGGAAAATCTTTGCTTGAGATCCCCGCCGGTTCGCTCGACGAAGGCGAATCGCCCGAAACAGGTGCCCGGCGCGAGCTCGAAGAAGAGATCGGCGTGACCGCAGAAAATTTCGAACAGATCGCCGCATTCTACGTCTCGCCGGGATTTCTGACTGAGAAAATGTTTGTATTCCTCGCATCCGGGCTTAAGGAAACGAGCCAATCGCTCGATGATGATGAGATCGTTGAGATCGAACGCATAAGTTTCGAGCGGGCGTTTGAAATGATCCGAAGTGGGGAGATCGAGGACGCGAAGACTATTGTTGGGCTGACGATTGCTGGTGCACGATATGGCCATGGGCTTTAAACGCCCGCTTTAAACATGCAAATGCTTTAAATGCTTGTGCTGTTTTAAACACCCCGTATTAACCAAGTGCTTTAAACGAATGTAATTTAGTTTTAGGCATTTGTTTTTTTGAGCTTCCCTGCATTCCCAGCTTGACCTCGCCCCGGGACTTCGATATCCTATGCGTTCGCATTTTTGCGGATATTTCTATTAGTGTGTGTGTGAATATGAGTACTACTTATTTTCCTAGCGGAAAGGGATTGGCTGAAAATCGTAAATGGTTGGTCGTGGATGCCAAGGGCAAGACGGTTGGCCGTTTGGCGACTGAGGTCGCTCGCATTCTGTCGGGCAAGAACAACCCGGCTTGGACGCCGTTTCTCGATATGGGCGATCACTGTGTTGTCATCAATGCTCGTCATGCGGTCTTCACCGGTGCCAAAAATGACCAGAAGATCTATTACCGCCACACGCTGTATCCGGGCGGTTTGCGTGAGACGACCGTCAAAGAGATGTTCGAGAAAAAACCTGAAAAGGTCATCGAACTCGCGGTAAAAGGAATGCTGCCGAAAACAAAGCTCGGCAAGGCAATGGCAAAGAAATTAAAGGTTTACGCCGACGCGGAACACCGTCACATCGCGCAGAAACCGGAGGCGAGAGAAATCTAGTGAACAGCGAATGTGAATAGTGAACAGTCAAGATCTGCTCACCGTTATTCACTATTCACCACTCACTATTCACTAAAAGATATGGCAGACATTCAGTATTACGGCACTGGCCGCAGAAAGACTTCGACAGCACGTGTTTACCTCCGTCCGGGTTCGGGCAAGATCGTGGTGAACAAGCGTGATTTTGACACCTACTTCCCTAACGAAGCGTTGCAGATGATCATTCGTCAGCCGCTTCGCTTGACGGAGACGACCGAGAAATTTGACATTCTCGTCAACGTCGATGGCGGAGGCACGACCGGACAGGCCGGTGCGGTTCGTCACGGCATCACGCGTGCGTTGATGGAATTCAACGCTGACCTTCGTCCTGCTCTTAAGAAAGCAGGCTTCGTCACACGCGACCCGCGTCAGAAAGAACGTAAGAAATACGGGCAGAAAGGTGCTCGTGCGAGATTCCAGTTCTCGAAGCGTTAAGAAGATGGTTTTTGGTTTTGGGTTTTTAGCTTTTGCGAAAACCCAAAGCCGAAAGCCCAAAACCATTGGCGAGACATTTGGTTAAAATTGACCGATCCCGCCAAGTACATAAACCAGGAGAATAAAGTTTTGGCTACAGTTACGATGAAAGAGCTCCTCGAAGCAGGAGTTCATTTTGGTCACCAGGTTCGCCGTTGGAATCCGAAGATGAAGGAATACATCTTTGGAGAGCGCAACGGCATTTACATTATAGATCTGCAGAAAACGCAGAAATTGTTCCGCGACTCGCTCAATTGGGTCACCGAATCCTTGAGTGCTCGTCCGAATCAGAAGGTTCTCTTCGTCGGCACCAAGCGTCAGGCTCAGGAGGCGATCAAGGAAGAAGCGGAACGCTGCGGACAGTTTTACATCAATAACCGCTGGCTCGGCGGCCTCTTGACGAACTACGAAACCGTCAAAAAATCGATCAACAAGCTTAAAGAGATCGAAACGATGCAAGAGGATGGCCGCTTTGAAATGCTCACCAAGAAAGAGCGTTTGCAGCTTACTCGTGCTCACGAGAAATTGATGAAGAATTTGGCCGGCATCAAGGACATGAACGGAATGCCCGATCTCATGTTCGTCATCGATGTCCGCAAAGAAGATATCGCGATCAAGGAAGCCAACAATCTTGGCATCCCGATCGTTGCTGTGGTTGACACTAACTGTTCTCCCGATGGTATTGACCTTGTCATTCCCGGTAACGACGATGCCCTTCGTGCTATCCGTCTTTTTGCCTCGCGTATCGCTGATGCGATCATCGAAGGCAAGCAGATCGGGACCGAAGGCGGAATTGCCGTTACTGAGCCTACTGAGGAGGAAGCCGCAGCCGAGGCCGCGAAGGTCGAGATCGCTCTTTCGTCGATCCCTAAGGAATACCTTAGCGAAGACGAGCGTGCCGAGATGGAATCGGCCGAAGTTCCTGATGAGGAAGAAGACGACGTCGTCTCTGCCGATATGGAACTGACAGCGGATGCTGGGCCTGCCGCCGAAGCACCGGCTGAGGTTCCCTGCCGAGACAGCCACGGAAACAGCCGGGGCAACAACGGAAGAAAGCACGGAAGCAACAGCAAGCTAACCTAGTTTTTGAATTATCAAGCGTAGCTTTTTTCCGGTGTTCGGCAATTGGCTACGCTTTTTTATAAGCAATTATTGGAGTTTAAGTTATGGCAGAAGTTACAGCAGCGGCAGTGAAATCACTGCGTGAAAAATCGGGTGCGGGCATGATCGATTGCAAGAACGCACTTGTCGAAGCAAATGGTGATGAGACGGCGGCGATGGACCTTCTTCGCAAGAAAGGCATGGCACAGGCCGGCAAGAAAGCCGGACGCGTGACGGCCGAGGGTGCTGTTGGATCATACATCCACATGGGCGGCAAGGTCGGCGTTCTCGTCGAGATCAATTGCGAAAGCGATTTCGTCTCGCGTGGCGAAGAGTTTCAACAGCTCGTCAAAGATGTCGCGATGCACATCGCAGCGGCAGATCCGCGTTATACCAATCGTACTGACGTCCCTGAGGGCGATCTCGCAAAAGAGCGTGAGATCCTGATGGAGCAGCTCAAGAACGATCCTAAGAACGCAGGCAAGCCTGAAGAAGTTCTCGAAAAGATCATCGTCGGCCGTCTGAACAAATTCTACGAGGACAACGTTCTCGCCGATCAACCGTTCGTCAAAGATCCATCGAAAACAGTCGGGGACCTCGTTGGCGAAAAGATCGCCTCGATCAAAGAGAACATCTCGATCCGCCGCTTCTCCCGCTTCAAGATGGGCGAGGGCATCGAGAAAAAAGCTGACGATTTCGCGGCCGAGGTCGCATCGATGGTCGGTTAAGATCAGTTCATAGAGTTTATTGAGTTCTTTGAGAGTATTGTCTCAATGAACTCAATGAACTCTATAACTCAATAAACTTATGGCAACGCCAAAATTCAACCGAATTCTTCTTAAGCTTTCCGGCGAAGCTCTCATGGGTTCGCAGAGCTATGGCATTGATACAAAGGTTGCTGAGGCGGCGGCGAAGGAACTGAAGGCGGTTCACGAACTCGGTATCGAGATCGCGATCGTGGTCGGCGGCGGAAACATCTTTCGCGGTGTTTCGGAGTCCGCGGGAAACATGGACCGCGCAGCGGCCGACTATATCGGTATGCTCGCGACGGTGATGAATGCCGTAGTTCTCCAGGATGCCCTTGAACAGCAAAATGTCTACACACGCGTGATGTCGGCGATCGATATTCCGCAGCTTGCCGAGCCATTCATTCGCCGGCGTGCGGTGCGGCATCTTGAAAAAAAACGTGTCGTCATATTTGCAGCCGGAACCGGAAATCCGTATTTTACTACTGATTCGGCTGCGGCCCTCAGAGCACTTGAGATACAAGCAGACGTTATCCTCAAGGGCACAAAGGTCGACGGAATTTATACTGCCGATCCGGTCAAAGATCCGTCGGCAACGCGTTTTGAAAAGATCACGTTCCAGGAAGTTCTCGAAAAACGCCTGAACGTAATGGACGCCTCGGCGATATCGCTTTGCCGGGACAACGACCTCCCGATCATGGTTTTTAACATGCGGGAAAACGGAAATATTGCAAAAGCAGTGTGCGGCGACATGTCGATCGGCACATTGGTAACTAACTAGTGAATAGTGATCAGTGATCAGTGAACAGTCTAGGAAGTACGGAAATAACTGTATGAGGCTCATCACTATTCACTATTCACTATTCACTGTCCACTAATCATATGAGTGCACAGGATGTCATAAAAGAAACTGGACCGAAGATGGATGCGGTCATTGAGGATTTTAAGCGGAAGCTTGCGAATATCCGCACCGGACGAGCGACGGTTGGGATGCTTGATGCCGTTTTGGTCGATTACTACGGCGTCCCAACGCCCTTGAGTCAGATGGCTTCGGTCGCAGTGCCTGAGCCTGCAATGCTTACCATTCAGCCGTGGGATACCACGCAAATGGGAGCTATTGAGAAGGCTATTATCGCCGCTAATCTCGGCATGACGCCTTCGAATGACGGCAAGGTCATTCGTCTAAGCGTCCCGGCTCCTACCGAAGAGCGTCGTCGTCAGTTTGCCAAGCAGGCTCACGAGATCGCCGAAGAACATCGCATCGCCATCCGTAACGTCCGCCACCACTCAAACGATCTGCTCAAGAAAATGCTCAAGGACAAGGAGATATCCGAAGACGAAGAACGCGGCAGCCTCGAAGAGGTCCAAAAGCTCACCAATGCTCACATCGCAAAGGTCGATGAGCTAAGCAAGAACAAAGAAGCTGAAATAATGAGTGTTTAGAGCCTTGTGATGCTTTCTAAGCGGGCGGTTTCCGGCAAAGCGGAAAACGTCCGCTTTTTTACGACCGATGCGATCCCATCGAATGCCTGATTCAAGATCGTCTCGTCTGCAAGATAGACCAGCCTGAAATATCCCTCATCCGCTTTCGTCCCAAAACCTGATCCGTGAACAACTAACACTCCGGTTTCCTGTAGGAGATTTAGGGCGAAGTGTTCGTCGGTTCCGCCGTTTAGGTCGTTGACCTTGACCATGAGGTAGAAGGCAGCGGCCGGGATCGTACATGAAAGTCCGTCGATCTCACTAACGCGTCGGACGGCGAGGTCTCGGCGGGTCTGGATGTCGTTCATGAAATTTGCGACGAAACCGTCGTCACATGTGAGCGCCGGTTTTACTGCGTATTGAGCCGGTGTCGGTGAGCAGAGTCGGCCGCTTGCGAGTTTGCCGATGGCCTCGATCAGTCTTGGCATTGATGCGGCGTTGGTAAATCTCATCCAGCCGATCCGCCAGCCTGAGAGCATGTGCGTTTTTGAAAGGCTTTCGAGGGTGATGACCGGAACGTCGCTTCCCAAAGCTAAAAGCGAAGCCGGTTTGGGGGCCGTCCCAAAGCAAAGGTCGCGATAGACTTCGTCGGTAATGACCACAAGATTGCTGGCCGCTGCGATCTCGAGCATTTTGGTAGTAATCTCGTCCGCGATGACAGCACCGGTCGGATTGCTAGGATTGATCAGAACGATCGCACGGGTTCGCGGCGTTACCAATGATCGGATCTCTTCGGTGTCGGGCTGCCAATCCTTCTTATCATCGAGTCGGTAATAGACCGGCGTCGCTCCGAGCTTATGCATGATCGCATCGTAGAGCGGATAACCGGGAGCAGGGAGCAGTACTTCGTCGCCCGGATCTAGCAGAGCGGTCAACACCAGATCGGCCCCTTCCGACGCGCCGGACGTCATCACAACTTCCTCAACCGCAGTCTCAACACCTGTCGCCAGGGCATATTCACACACGGCTTCCCTAGCCTCATAAAGCCCGGCCGACGAAGCGTATCCCGTAAATCCGTCCCTGAGAGCTTTCACCACAGGCTCGGTCACATACGCCGGGGGGCGGAATCCAAATGCCTGCGGGTCGCCGATGTTCAGCGAAATGACCTCACGTCCCGAGCGTTTCAGAGCGTCGGCAGCCGCCACGACATTGCGTATTGCGTAGCGAAAATTAGCAGTTCTATGCGAAGGTGCGATCGACATAAAGGAGTTAGATTAACTTATGGCTACCACTTTTGCTAGTTATGGATGTCGGATTTCTCCACGTCCCAGGAATTGTTTTGCGGCTTCTTTGCGTTCTTTGCGGACTTTGCGTGAGAGTCCGGAATTTTCACGCAAAGCTCGCTCAGGTCGCAATGGACGCGAAGTGGAACGTCCCAGAAATGTCGGTGAGCCGCGTGCAAAGGGAGAACCACCTGCGTAAGCGGGTGGTCTCAGCGTCGGCCCATCACGTCCCATGGACGTCGTCCCGCTGATCAGCCCTGATATGGCCACACGCGGTTCTCCCTTTCACCCGACGTCGCCGCTCTCCATGCTGTCTTCTTCCAGTAGTCCGAGATAGCCCCGGCTCGTCAGCCGAACGGGATTGGCGTCTCGTCCCCACCACGGCTCCATCCGTCCGCACGTCGACAAGGCTAGTCGGTTGCTCCCAACAGGAGTTTGAAGTGGTTTTGCGTGTGACGGCGGTTCATTCCGCGACAACCAATCGAACGGCGTACCATCCGCCGCTAATGCCGATAACGTCACTATTCGCCGATAATGTAGCATTCCGCCGATATCGCCGTTAATGCCAATAAACTGCTTCTTATCATTTCGCGTTTGGAGTATATTTGAACCAGCCGTTATCCAAACTTATGAGATCAGCCTCTCGCTTCTTCGTCACCGTGTTTCTCGTCGCGATGCTCTTGTCGAACGCATTACCGTGCGGGCCGGGCTACGTCTCGCCGTTGTTTGATACGACTTCCGCTCCGGAAAATCCGTACACAGACTTTGCGGCGGGGGATTGGGATCGTTAAGCCAAGTTTCATCGCTCGGTGCTCTACGCGGCTTATCGGCATATCGCAGGAAACGGGATGAACACGCCGGAACAGCAGGCGATCGTCAGTATTTGGAAGGCCGAGATCGACAATAAAGATTTTCCTGACGACACCGTAGATGAAGCAGTAAAACTGTGGGTGGCTCAACGAAAAAAGGTTGAGATGAAGGAGGAAAAGCCGCCCGAGATCTATACCGAACGATCCTACGGAGGTTACGATTTCTTTCCGAATTGTACTAAAAATGCGTTTGAGACCGCGGCTGAGACGCTGTCAGATCGGGTGAGCTCGCACGGGCCAAGTGATGCAGGTGTCATCAATTGGGTCACGGCTCAGGACCAGGTCTTTGAGAACTGTGCGAGCGGCAAACGAACGCCGGACGAAGCGAATCCCGGTTCGCCGCAATGGCTGCAGAAAGATCGTGCTTATCAACGGGCTGCAGCCGAGTTCTATTCACTCGATTTTGAATCCGCCAAAAAGCACTTTGCCGAGATCGCTCAGGATACCGAATCGCCATGGGCCGAGACAGCCGATTATCTCGTAGCTCGTACGCTTATTCGACAGGCGAGCCTTTCGAAAGATGCAGCGAAGTCCGGTGCATTCTACGACGAAGCTGACGCACGTCTCGCAAAATTCGTCTCACGCTCGGGCAAATTTACAGCCTCCGCCGAACGGCTCGCCGGCCTCATCGCCTATCGCCGCCGTCCAAAAGAGCGCGTCAGCGAACTCGCCAAAAAGCTCGCATTTCCGGCCAATGAGAATTTCCGCCAGGATCTGATCGACTACACGTGGCTACTCGACAAGTTCGAGACCGAAGTACTCGCCAACGAGGAAAAACGCAAGGAAGCCGAGCGGACCAAGAACGATCCGGTCGTTAACGCGACAGCAAACACTGAAGTCGAGCCCGAGACCAGGGCAGCGAACAAGCCGACCAAGAAGAACGAGGACGATCTCGAACTTTCGATCTACTTTGACTCAGGCTCGATAACGGTCTTCGTCCCTGTTGATGCCGACGACAATGTCGCTATCGCCGCCGCCGAGAAGGCCGTTGGCAAGGCGTTAACCAAAGAGCAGAAAGATCAGGTTCGCAGCCTCCGGCAGACTGCTTACTCTAGTCGTTTTACGGAGCAAAAGAGCGGCTACGAAGGCGGTTATTATGGCGATGAAACTCTGACACCATCTCTCTTGCCTGCATTTTTGAAACAAGACGACTTAACTGATTGGCTTTACACCTATCAGATGCCCGGTTCGGCAGCGTATCTCTATTCATTTGAACGATTTAAGGCGACGGCGTCGGATCTGTGGCTAATGACCGCCCTGTCAAAGGCGGACAAAAGCTCCTCCGAACTTCCCCGCCTTCTTGAGGCTGCGGATCGTGCCAGCCGCTCGGCTCCCGGCTATACGACGATCGCGTATCACACGGCTCGCATCCTGATCGAAACTGGCAAAAACGCCGAGGCTCGTAAGCTCATCGACGAAATGCTCGCGCAGGGCGACCGTTTGCCGATCTCCGCACAGAATTCCTTCATGACGCTGCGGCTCAAGCTTGCGGCGACCCTGGAAGATTTTCTGAAAGACTCGCTGCAGCGGCCCTATGCATTCGATTACTCAGGCGATGTAAGCACTGTCGATGAGATCATCGCCGAGCAAAAGACATACTACGACCCCGGAATACAACAAGGAAGGCCGCGAGGCTTTTGACCGCGAGGTCGAGGAGCGATTTACCACGCAGAAGCTCTGGCAGGATCGGCTGATGTTCGATTCCGCGATCATTGAAGTATTCAATCAGTATTTCCCGACGCAGCAATTGATCGAGGTCGCCAAGTCACCCGCTTTGCCCGAGTACCATCGCGAACGCTTCATCGTTGCCATCTGGACACGAGCCTTTCTTCTCGACGATCTAGCAACAGTTCTTCGTATGACGCCCGAGCTGATCAAATACCATCCCGAGATGGCAACGCAGCTCGAGCCGCTGATGACGGCGAAAACGCTGCCCGCTCAAGATCGTGCATTGCTCTACTTTATTTTGAAGAACCCGCTTTTTAGTCCGTACATTGAGGACGGAATGGGCAAGACGGACAATGTGCAGGAGCAGTTCGATTCGAACGACTGGTGGTGCGAGCCTTACGATGAGGAGTATAGCGACCTAGAGAATGCGTCTATTCCGCGCAAACTTCCGCAGCGGCCGGCGTTCCTGACGGCTGCCCAGAGCAAATTGGCTCAATCCGAGCGAAAGCGTTTGCGAGAGTCGGGCGACGCACCGAAATTTCTTACCGCAAAAGTCCTCGACTGGGCTAAAAAAGCACCTGCCGACCGGCGTGTTCCCGAGGCTCTTTACATCATGATAGAAGCAAATGGCTGGACGAAATACGGCTGCGGAAACAACGAAGACCTTCGCAATGAACTCGTCGCGTTGCTCAAGAAACGCTACGCGACGAGCGAATGGGCCGCTAAACTGGCGGAGCAAGAGAAAGATCAGTAGGCTCAGGCTGACTTTGCGATTTTGCCCTTCCTACGCGACGCCTGAATAAAATCTTCAGCCTCGCGCATCTCTTCGGCGTCGCCGGTGATGAGGCGGGCACTGCGTTCTCGTGTGAGATAGGCCCAGAACCACGACAACATCACTGCCACGCGGTTGCGAAATCCGATGAGAAAGAACACGTGGAGGAACAGCCACATTAACCACGCGACAAAGCCCTTGAACTTCATGCCGGCCGCCTCTGCGATCGCCTTCTTACGGCCGATCGTCGCCATTGTTCCTTTATCCCAGTAGGTGAAGTTCTTCCGCGGTTTGCCGTTAAGATCGGCAAGAATATTCTTCGCCGTCGCCGTGCCCATTTGCATCGCCGCCGGGCTCACGCCCGGAACGGGCTCGCCGTTCCCTTGCAGGAGCGATGCCATGTCGCCGATGACGAATAGATTTGGAAAGCCCTTTAGCGACAGGTCTTTTTCGACAAAAACACGTCCTGCCTTATCGATCTCAACGCCCAAGGCTTTGCCCATCGGCGAGGCAGCAACGCCTGTTGCCCATAGCACGACATCACATTCCATCCATTCGTCGCCGACCTTCACGCGGCCGGGCTTGATCTCAGTCACAAAGCTGTTGAGGCGAACCTCGACGCCGATCTGTTCAAGCTGGCGTTTGGCACTGATAGACAATTCTTCGGCGAAAGTATTGAGCACACGATCCGAGCCTTCGAATAATGTGACATGCGTGTCTCGCGTGTCGATCGCTTTGAAATCTTTGGCAAGCGCCTGACGGGCGATGTCCGCGATAGCACCAGCAAGCTCAACGCCGGTCGGGCCGCCGCCTACTACGACGAAGTTCAGCAGCCGCTGTTCGCCGGTGAGATAGGCGTCGCTCGGCGAGTTCGAACGCGAGCAGTACGCGACGGCGTATCTCGACCGCATCCTCAAGGGTCTTAAGTCCCGGAGCCGAAGTCTCCCAATCGTCATGGCCAAAATAGGAATGCCGTGCACCACCTGCCACGATCAGATAGTCATATTTGACGCGGGCTCCGTCCATAAGGACGACCTCATTCGACTCCTTCTCGAATGCTACCGCCTCACCGAGTATCACCTCAATATTCTTGTATTTACCAAGTATCCGCCGTATCGGCTGAGCGATCTCGCCTGGAGAAAGCACCGCCGTCGCCACCTGATAAAGCAGCGGCTGAAAGACGTGATGGTTCTTCCGGTCGATCAAAGTCACCTCGACCGGCTCGTTCCCCAGAGCCTCCGCCGCCCAGAGTCCGCCAAAGCCGCCGCCGATTATTACTACTTTTGGTTTGTTGGTCATAATATCGCCTCCATAAGTAAGGCGAAAATCCGTAAGCATGCGGCTCACGTTCTAATTTCCAATAAATTTCGCGTACAACGACCTGGCTACAGTAACATCGTCAGTTCCCTTTATGATCGCCCGTCCATCAGCGAAGACGGTGACCTCATTCTCACCCGAAAAAAACCTGACCAAATATTCGTTCTGCTTAACCTCGGAAACCGACCGCAGTCTTGTCGCTAATTGTTCGAGATCGAGCTCAGTCGGTCGTGGCGGTGCGATCTGAACTGCGTTGCGGCCGCATAGGACGGCGGAGAATTCGCCCATTTCAGCATCTAGGAACTCAAATTGTCTAAGGCCGCAGCATTTACAGTCAGTATTCGGCGGGCCGAGCTTTATTCGCTGCCGGTCGTTTGCCCACACATCGAACTGCATCAGCGACCCGTGCAGCGAATCGATGTCACCGACCAGCAGTTTCAAAGCCTCGGCCACCTGCGTCGCCGAGACGGTCGCAATTATCGGCATTATCACGCCCGACGTATCACATGTCGGCGACGAACCGGCATCCGGCATTTCGTCAAAAATGCACCGCAAACACGGCGTCACGCCCGGGCGTATCGTCATCGTCGTTCCATAGCTTGACACCGCCGCTCCGTAGATCCATGTCACGCCATTTTTTACGCACGCGTCATTGACCAGATATCGGACCTGAAAATTATCGGTGCCGTCGATGACGAGATCGCAGTCGCGAATAAGCGATTCGATATTCGAATTATTGACGTCCGCAACGATCGCCTCAACGTCGATCTCGGAATTGATCTCAGCTATGCGCGACTTTGCGGCCACGGCCTTCGGCAGCCGCTCCGTAGCGTCCGATTCTTTGAATAATGTTTGTCGCTGAAGGTTGGTAAATTCGACAAAATCACGGTCAACGATTCGCAATTTCCCGACTCCGGCACGTGCAAGCATTTCAGCGTGCGACGCACCAAGAGCACCGCAGCCGACAAGTAGGACGCGGGAAGTAAGTAGCCTTTCCTGGCCCTCGCGGCCGATCTCGCGGAACAAAATTTGGCGGGAGTAACGCTCGTTCATCTAGTCAAACAGCTTCTGCACAAAGCCGCGTATTCCCGACGCTTCGTTTTCGCCAAATAAGTTAGAATTTCCAGTTCTCCCGTCCCGCATTGTTTGCATCAAATGTAGGTCATTGAGCCTTGAGCGTTCCTGCTCGAGCTCGTTGCGTTCGCGTTGGCGGGCGAGTTCCATGCCGCCTTTTTTGATAAATTCGATGATCGCGGGCAGTTCATCGGCATCGAACCACACGCCGTGCTGTTTGCATAGATCGACGATCACCCCCGAGGCTTTGGCAAAATTACTGCGGTTCATCAGTTCGCCACAATCGGGGCATGGAACGTAGTTTACCTTGGTCAACGGAGTGCCGCGTTGTGTTCGAGAATCGATAAAGCCCAGAACCGCCGACTGCCGCTCACTGTCAGCACAAACGGTTTCGAATGTTTTGACGCCGATCCACATGCCGTCGCATTTTGTACATGCTCGAAGACGCGTCTCCTCGACACTGATCTCTTCAAGGCCGCTGCGGCAACGAGGGCAATCACCCGCCGCTGCGTCGAGGCTGATCTCAACGGGTGCGGCGATCGCACCGCAATGCCCGCAGAATTTGCTCCCGACAAACATCAATCCAAGACATTTCGGGCAGCCGACGGTCTTGAGTCGACACTTACAAAACTCACACTGCGTGCGGTCGCTCTCGACTGCCGCACCACAATTTGGACAATTCAATGCTTCGACACTCATTGGATCACCTGTTCATCTTCGCGAGTAGCGCAGACCGCATCAGTTCGACCGGTGCTTCGCGACCCGTCCATATCTCAAACTGCATAGCTCCCTGAGCGATTAACATCTCGATGCCACCAACCGCCGGTACTCCCGCTTTCTTCGCCTCAGCGACGAGCGGCGTATCGGTGGACTTGGTTACAAGGTCATAGACAAATTTTACACCCATAAGTTCGTCAGCGGAAAACAGAGCTTCCCTCTCCAAAACACCTTTCATCCCGAGCGGCGTGGCATTGACGACTATCTCGGTGCCGGTCGGCGGTCGGCGGTTCGCGATCGGCATCTGTTCTAGATTAACCTCCAGATCTTTCGCAAAATCTGCCGCCTTTGCGGGGTCACGAACAAACACGCTGACATCCGCACCTTCCTCTTTAAGTGCATATACGACGGCTCTCGCCGCACCGCCTGCTCCGAATACAGCTACACGTGTGCCGCGAAGATCTCCAAAACTTGTGTTCAATGGAGTAATAAATCCGTGTGCGTCCGTATTAAAACCGGTGAGTTTCCCATCTTCGATCCTGACCGTATTGACCGCTCCGATCCTTTCCGCGACGGGATCGATCGCGTCGAGGTGCTTTAAAATCCCTTGTTTGTGGGGCATTGTGACCGAGAATCCGCCGAACTTTAGCTCGACTTCGCGGGACTCGCTCTTCACCATCCGCCTCACAAATTCGTCTAGGTCCTTGACATGCAAAGGCACAAAGACCGCATTCACGCTCGCTGCGGCAAAGGCTGGATTGTGCATGTATGGTGATACAGAAGCTGAAACAGGATCGCCTACAACACCATAGACCTTGGTATTTTTGTCCAGTTTCTTTACGCGATAAACATCACGCATGTCCTTGCCCGTGATCTGCCCATCCGCTGTCTCTTTGCCCGAGTCGAGTGATGCATAGGTCAGAAATGCCCCATGAGCAAGCCCGAGGATCCGCGTCCACTTCCCCGCATCGCCCATCGCGATCGGGATGATCTGCTTGCCGGCGTCTTTTGCTTTCTCGATCAGTTTCCAAAGAGCTATTGAGTCGACGATATCGTGGGCTTTCACTGCCAGCTTTAGAACACCTGCCTTTGACGCGGATAGCCGTTGAAAGATCGCATCAAGATCATCCGGAACTCGTTCGAAGTCATGATGTGAAATTACCGTTTCAGCCGTATTCGGAGATGAATCAAGCACCTCTTCCTCAACGTCCGCCGCCCAGAAGCTGTTACCGATCATGCTCCAAAACTCTCGCCTCTCGGTCAAAGTCGCAGAACCTTGTCCACCCTGCTCCGGCGAACGAAATGTGACGAGCAGCGGCTTCTTAAATTTCAGATCTGCAATTTGAAATTGAAACTTTGTAAGTTCCTCACCCCGAAGGCAATCAAAGCGCACCTCCACGACATCCGCGAATTCCTCCGCTCGTTTTATATTCTCGATCGTCTTATCCGCCGTCTCAGCACAGACAGAGACGCAGATCTTGCCGTTATTCATGTCGTTGTACTCTTCTGATCCATCACAAAACTCACGGCCATGACTAGACCGACGATCACGCAAAATGCGGTAGCAACCGTGATCGCCGTATTACCGCTTTGCTGGACACCAATACCGGTTGCCGCCCAGGCGATGGCGAGCGGATACAGATAGTTACTTAGTCTGAATCGGACGATGACTGCAAAGGCGGCAGCGAGCACCAAGGCAGATATCCCACTGATCTTCCACGCAGTTGCCGTCATTTCCACGCCTGCGTAGATCAGAAAGATCATAATATTCACGAGCGCAGCCGCCGTGACCCAGCCAAAATATAAGCCAAAGACGCCTTTGCCAAATATCGCATCGCTCATCATCGCGGCACGCTTAAACCGCAGATTCATTAGAAGGAGTACAAGCGCGAGAGCGATGATGATCACGACACAAACGCCGATCTGATACTGATGCCAAAACCACAGCCATGCACAATTTAAGACGCACGTCGCGATGTATAAGGTTCGAACCGGGCGGAACAGTTCATTTTTAGATGGCAGCAACTGGTAGATGCTAAATCCAAGCAAACCCAGATAGATCGCGGCCCAGATCGAGAATGTGAACCCGGCGGGTGTTATGACGGTCGGATACCGATTTGAAACTTCGTCCGTCATCACGCCGTTAAGCTTTCCGGTCGAGGCGAGGCCGTTAAACGCGATCGTGGCAAGGGTCGCAACCAAAACGAGAGCGGCCCGCATTTTGTCGCTTGAAGTAGCTGTCATAGCGTAATTATGGCATTTTGACCCGCAATCTTGCGCTGGTAGACTAGTCAAATTCACGATTTCGTATGAAAATAACGGAAAACGTAAAGTTTTGTAAACCGCGACGATCAGTGTTTTTTTCTTTTCCAACTAAAAACCCAGTGAATGCGTCATAAGTGCGTCGGTGGCACTGAGATTGCTACTAGATATGCGGAACGCACTTTCCCCTCTTTCCCCGAGGCGTGAATTTAGGAGAGAGGAAGATAAAGCGATGAATACCATAAAGCAAACAATTTTGATCTGTGCCCTTGCCCTCGGCCTTTCGGCTGTTGCCTTTGGACAAAAGGATGACAAGAAAACTCCGCCAAAGCCGCCACCGCCGGTCATAAAGCCCGGTGACAAGCCGAAGGAAGACAAGCCTAAAAAGCCAGGCTCCGAAGTCGCAGTTTGGAAACAGGACGAAACGGCAACTGTCTAACTACTTTTTTTCAACATTTGGAACAGCTCATTTCGGTGGGCTGTTTTATTTGGTGTACGCACTGACGAAGCGGTGCGTTTTCTGATAATCTTCCGTCTATAATTTCAGGAGATAATCTATGCCAAATCGGGTCGCAATCGTCGGTCGGGACTTAGTTCTCGCAGTATTTTTCGCGCTGTTGCTCCTTCCAACATTCGCCGCTGCACAGCCGGTTGATGCATCGCTATATCAGAGCATGAAATGGCGAATGATCGGCCCGTTTCGTGCGGGGCGAACCGTCGGCGCCGTCGGTATCGCGTCACAGCCGAATGTCTTCTACATCGGCGTCAATAACGGCGGTGTTTGGAAAACGACGACGCCGGACGGACGTGGAAACCGATATTCGACGATCAGCCAACCGGCTCGATCGGAGACATCGCCATTGCCCCTTCAAACCCTAACGTCATCTACGTCGGTTGCGGCGAAGGCCTGCAGCGGCCGGATCTGGCGACGGGTGATGGAATGTACCGTTCGAGCGATGGCGGCAAGACATGGACGCATCTCGGGCTTCGCGACGGCCAGCAGATCGCCTCGATCGCGGTCGATCCGAAGGATGAAAACCGGTTGCTTGTCGCTGTGCTTGGCCATCCTTACGGCCCAAACACTGAACGCGGCATCTATCGCTCGACCAACGGCGGCCAGACTTTCGACCGTGTGCTCTACAAAGACGAAAATACCGGAGCGATGCAGGTCGAGTTCGACCCGACGAATTCGAATATCATATACGCCGACCTCTGGGCCGGTCGCCAAGGCCCGTGGGAAAACGGGGCGTGGCAGGGCAAGGAAAGCGGCCTTTTCAAATCTACCGACGGCGGAAATACTTGGAACAAGCTGACGAAAGGTCTGCCGACAATCGAGCAGGGCCTGGGAAGAATCGGTTTTACGATATCGCGTTCGAAGCCGAGTAAGCTGTACGCAACTGTCGACGCACAGGCCGCAGTTGCCGGAATTTACACCTCGGACGACGCCGGTGAGAGCTGGACAAAATTGAGCGGTGACCCCCGTTTGTGGGGACGCGGCAGTGATTTTGCGGAGTTGCGTGTTCACCCAAAAGACCCGAATACGGTATTTGTGGCGAACGTCGCCTCGTTCAAATCCACCGACGGCGGTAAGACTTGGGCCGGGTTCAAAGGTGCTCCCGGTGGCGACGACTATCATCGGATATGGATAAATCCTGAGCATCCCGACGTGATGCTCTTTGCGACGGATCAGGGAGCGACGATCACGGTAAACGGCGGCGAAAGCTGGTCGAGCTGGTACAACCAGCCGACTGCTCAGTTCTATCACGTAATCGCCGACAACTCATTTCCATATCGCGTCTGCGGCGGACAGCAGGAAAGCGGCTCGGCGTGCGTCAATTCGCGAGGCCGAACCGGGGCGATCGCCGCGTGGGATTGGGAAACCGTCGGCGTTGAGGAATACGGCTACGTCGCACCCGACCCGCTCGATCCGGATATTGTTTATGGTGGCAAGGTGACTAGATTTGATCGCCGAACCCGACACGTTCAGAACATCGCACCTGAGGCCGTTCGCACCGGCAAATACCGATTTCTCAGAACCGCTCCGGTGATCTTTTCTCCGGTCGACAATAAGAGTCTTTTTTACGCCGGAAATGTGATCTTCAAGACAATGACCGGCGGCCAGAGCTGGGAAGTTATCAGCCCCGACCTTTCGCGTGAGAAATGGGATGTGCCCGATAACGTCGGCATTTACAAGACAAAAGACATGGAAACGATGCCGCGTCGCGGTGTTGTTTACACGGTCGCTCCGTCCTACAAAGACATCAATACGATCTGGGCCGGGACCGATGATGGTCTGATCCACATCACAAAAGATGGCGGCAAGAATTGGTCGAACGTCACGCCGCCCGAGTTGAACTCGTGGGCAAAGGTCTCGCTCATCGATGCCGGACGCTTCGACGCGAATACTGCGTACGCGGCGATAAACACCTTCCGTCTCGACGACCTCCGGCCGCATATTTTCCGCACACATGACGGCGGTAAGTCGTGGAAAGAGATCGTCAAAGGCATCCCGAACGGCGGGATTGTTAATGCCGTTCGCGAAGATCCTGTCCGAAAAGGCCTGATATATTGTGGCACTGAGCAAGCAGTTTATTTCTCGCTCGACGATGGCGAGAATTGGCAGCCGCTCAGGCTCAACATGCCCGCGACCTCGATCCGCGATCTGGTCGTCAAAGATGACGACATCGTCGTTGGCACCCACGGCCGTTCGTTCTGGATACTCGACGACATTACGCCGCTCAGACAAATTGGTGCTCAAACAAAGGCTGCCGACGCGTTTCTTTTTGACCCACAGCGGGCGACGCGTATCAAAAGGAGCCTCCACACCGACACCCCAATTCCGCCCGAGGAACCTGCAGGGCAGAATCCGCCGGACGGCGCGATCATTAATTATTATCTGAAAGCCCCGGCCAGATCGCCGATCGTGCTCGAGATCACGGATGCCGCCGGCAAACTCGTCCGCCGGTTCGCGAGCGATGACAAACCGCTCGCCGCCGACCCGAATCGCATCAATCCCCCGCCGTATTGGATCCGCCCGTTTCAGCCGCTAAAGAACGAGGCCGGAATGCAGCGTTTCACGTGGGATCTGCTATATCCCGAGCCACCGGCCGACAATTACGACTTGCCGATCTCGGCTATCTACAAAGACACGCCGTGGACGCCGCAAGGTTTGGCCGTGTTGCCGGGAACGTACACGTTGAAGTTAACGGTTGACTCCAAGATCTTTATACAAAAACTAAACGTTCGGATCGATCCGCGGATCACGACCTCGGCGTCTGGATTAAAGCAGCAATTCGATCTATCGTTACAGGCTTACGAAGGCATAAGAGTTACCCGCGAAATGACGGCCGCGGTAAGAAAACGGATCGCCGAGCTCGAAAGATCGCAACCGACAAACGCCTCGATCGCCAAGCTCAAACAGATCCTCGACGGCTCCGCTCGACCCGGGACACCTGTTGCCGTCGCGGACATGCCGCTCAGCCGCCTGGCGGGAGCGTTTACTCAGTTACTTGATCTGCTGCAGGATGCCGATGTCGCCCCGAGCACACAGGCCGTCGCCGCCGCTCGTGACCTGCAGACCGCACTCGCAAAAGCTCAGGCTGGCTGGAAGGAATTAAGTTCACAATAAACTTTGGAGAATATGATGACTCGATTATTTACCGCCCTTGTATTGGCATCGCTCACGTTAGGTCCGACGACTCTGCTCGCGCAAGCTTCATCGGACGAAGCCGCTCTTATAGCGAAGGCTCGCAAGATACACGAAAAGGTTATTACGCTGGACACGCACAACGACATTAACGTCGCGAATTTCACCGAAAAGGTAAATTACACCCAGGACCTGCCAAATCAGGTCAACATCCCAAAGATGCGCAAGGGTGGACTCGACGTTTCGTGGCTGATCGTTTACACGGGCCAGGGCGAACTCAACGATGCCGCCTACGACCGTGCCTACAAGAGTGCGATCGACAAGTTTGACGCGATCCATCGCCTCACCAAACAGCTCGCACCGAATGATATCGAACTCGCCCTCACCAGCCAGGATGTTCGCCGGATCGCAAAGGCCGGTAAGCT
This sequence comes from Acidobacteriota bacterium, assembly GCA_016718135.1. GTDB lineage: Bacteria > Acidobacteriota > Blastocatellia > Pyrinomonadales > Pyrinomonadaceae > OLB17. The sequence goes on from JADKEF010000002.1 coordinate 52,774, forward strand.
CGTCGCGATGATTGGCGTCGAGAATGCCTACCCGCTCGGCACCGACATCAGCCGCGTCAAGGAATTTGCCGACCGCGGAGCACGTTATATGTCGCTTGCACACAACGGGCACAGCCAGCTTGCCGATTCGAACACCGGCGAAGCTGATGGGAAATGGATGCACAACGGCCTTAGCGAACTCGGCAAACAGGCCATCGCAGAGATGAACAAATGGGGCATCATGGTCGATCTCTCGCACCCGTCGAAGCAGGCAAATCTACAGGCTATTCGACTCAGCAAAGCTCCAGTCATTGCTTCACATTCCGGTGCCCGTGCACTCTGCGATCACAGCCGCAATCTTGATGACGAACAGCTTGCAGCGATCAAAAAGAATCGCGGTGTTGTCCAAGCGGTCGCATTTCGCAGCTATGTCAGCAAAGAGAAAAGTGCTCTCCGTGCAGCCAAAACCACTGAGATAAATGCCGAACTCGCAAAGGCCGAGAATTTTACTATCCTTCCGCGTGCCGAGATGATGCGTCTGCCCGAAGCTGAGCGAGCCGAATACGGCTCGAAACTGGCCGCCTTCCGTACCAAGTCAAATCCGATCGTCCGCGAGCGCCTAAAGGAAGTTGCACCCGACGTTAACGTCAAAGATTTCGTCAACCACATCGACTATTTGGTGAAAAAGATCGGCATAGACCACGTGGGCATCAGCTCCGATTTCGATGGCGGCGGTGGTGTCGAGGGATGGGATAATGCCGCCGAGACGTTCAACGTAACGCTCGAACTGGTTCGCCGCGGTTACACAGAAAAGCAGATCGCAAAGCTATGGAGCGGAAATCTTTTGCGGGTTCTGGATGATGTTCAGAAAGTGGCAAAGAAGCTACAAAAACAAACGTAAACCTCGATTCCTGTAACGTGACCCCTTATAAGACGAGCCAAGAATAGCCAGAAAGGTCAGGCAAAGCAAAAAGGACGGTCCGCGAGGACCGTCCTTTTGCTTTGATACGAGGAACCCGGCCTATTCCGGTGCGATCAGATCCAAGCCGGTCAGACTCTCGCTCGGAGTTATCTGCCTTGGGGCGAAAAGATAACGCCGCGACGCAACTGCAAGGGTGTAGCTTTGGCCTGGAGCGATGCCGTCGATGCGGTAATAGCCAAAAGTGCCGGTTGTAGCAGAACGGCTAACGCCGCTTGCGTCCGTTAGCGTCACCGTTGCGTTGCGAAGTCCCGCTCCGCCGGGGATCAGGACCCGGCCTGAGATCTCGACCGAAAGGGCGTTTGGCCCGGCGATCGAGATCTTACCATTGGTTGGTTTGACCGAGAGCGAATTCGCACGGTCATCCGAAACCGATAGATCTTCGATCAGGATACCCGTGTCACCCGTCGGAGCCTTCGCGTTGACGTCGAACGACACGTTGACGAAGGCGGTTCAGGACACGTATCACGCCCGGTTCATCGACGTTTGCCGTCAACATAGCTCCGCTCGACGGATCGGCAAGTTCGACGATCGCGTTGCCGAGTTTCGCCGCATCGTATCGGAGTACAAAGCTGACGGCCATTTCGTCGCCATTCGACCGCATCTCGATCGGAACGATGACACGGCTGCCGGTCGATGCATTGGATGAGCCGATCCGGATCTCTCTCGAACCTGCTTCACGCAGTGCCTCAGGCGGTGCGATCGGTCCGGAATTCGCCGCTCCAGGCCCGCCCGCCGACCTCGACGGGTCGAGTCCCGCAACATAACGGCGGGTTTGCACAACGTCTGTCGCACTGAGGAAACCATCGCCGCCGACACTGGCTGGTGCCGAATCCGCTCGTTGGAATTCATTGTGCGTTAACACAGGCGTATCGAGCCCGGCAACAAAGCGTCGTACCTGTACAACGTCAGCCGCCTCGAAAGTGCCACTGCCCGCATTTCGGCCAGCGAGATCGCCCTCGAGGCCCTGAGCAAATACGATCAGGCCATCGACATAACGTGTGAGCAGCGGATTGCTCGCCGCATCACGCGTTACGAGATCGACCGGTGAATTGACGAACGTGATCGCCGCATTTGGAAGGTTGTTGGTGACGGTCGTGAAGTTCATCGTCGCGATCTGTTTCTGAGCCGTCGGCTCTTCGCCCTCAGCCGCTTCGATCAGCGAGAACACGCCGCCGGCCGGAACGATCGTCACACCGACGCGTCCGAGCGTACTCGTATCGGTCGTGATCGTACATCCCGGCGCCTGCGGGCCGCAGACGAATGTCGGTGCGGTCGCCATCGTATTGAACGGATACTGGACCGTGAACGAAACGCTCGCCTCATTACCCTGGCTGTCGAGCACGACCGGCATCGAACCCGACGCCCCCGGCACAACGAACTGCGTGTTCGGCGAGGTGTACGCGGAATATCGTTCGCCGAATTGTACCGTGTGAAGTCGGCTCCCGTTATGTTGTCGTTGACCGTGTAAGTACGGCTCAGCGGATCGAAGATTCCCGCCGGCGGCGTGATCGTACATACGCTGCCCAGCGGACCGCCGAATATGATCGTGTAAACACCGCTAGCATTCGTCGTCGCTGTTGCACTCGCACAGCCCGACAATGTCATCGTCAATCCCGCGATCGGTGTCATTCCCGGAGCCTGTCTGACAGTTCCCGAGATCGCGACGTTGACCGTGTGAGTCGTTGTCGGCGATGTCGAGGTATTGAAGTTGTTGTCCCCGTTATGGGTCCGAGAGATCGTCTTCACTCCGGTAGTCGTTGGTGTCAGCTGACAGCTTCCCGCCGCAACAGGTGCAGTACACGTACCGCCGCCCGTGCCGCCGTTGACCGTCACCGTTCCCGTCGGATTTCCTGAATTGACCTGGACAGGAGCCGGAACGACCGTCCACGAGACCGTGTATGGCTGATTGACTAGTGACGGATCAGGACTGTCAGACGTTATAGTCGTTGCCGTGTTGGCCTTATTGACAGTGTAGTTGAGATCGCCCGTGCTGCCATTGAAATTAGCATTGCCCGAATAGATCGCTACCACGTCTCTCAAACCAGCCGGCAAGGCCGGTAGTCCCGCCTGCGTACAGCTTGCCGTCAAACCAGCCGACAGCGGCGTGTTCGCACAGTAAATGTTGCCATCAATGTTAAAGCTGACCGTGCCCGTCGGCGTTCCCGTTCCGGGAGCAACGACCGCTACCGTGGCCGTGAATGTAACGCTTTGTCCGAAGACGCTCGGGCTCACCGGTACGGCTGTGACCGTCGTTGTCGTCGAAGCAGGCGTGATCGTCAGGTTCGCACCGACGTAGGTGATCGAGTAGTTCGGATTGTTTGCATTAGTGACCGTGCCCTGCAAGATCGCGTACGGGCTGCCCGCAACCGTCTCACCGGGAACACGTGTAAGTGCTCCGGCGATAGGCACTCCGGCTCCAAGACTCGTCGTCGTGAATGTCAACGGCGGATCTACCGCTCCAAATACCTTTGTCTTGGCATCTGCGGTCACCGTTACCGGCCTCACCGTAATGGTCAGGTTCGCACCTACGTAGGTGATCGAATAGTTAGGATTGTTGGCGTTGGTAACCGTGCCCTGCGTTATCGCGTACGGACTTCCGGCTACAGTCTCCCCTGCGACCCGCGAAAGTGCACCAGTGATCGGCACACCAGTTCCAAGACTCGATGTTGTAAACGTCAATGCCGGATCGGCGTCGCCATAGACCTTGGTCTTAGCGTCCGCCGTCACCGTAACCGGACGAGTTGTGATCGTAAGGTTGGCTCCGACGTAGGTTATGGCGTAGTTCGGATTGTTAGCGTTCGTGACCGTACCTTGCAGAATTGCATACGGGCTGCCGGTGACCGTTTCGCCGGCGGTCCGGGTCAACGAACCAACTATAGCAACACCCGTTCCGAGGCTCGATGTTGTAAAAGTCAATGCCGGATCGGCATCGCCATAGACCTTGGTCTTGGCGTCCGCCGTAACGGTGACCGGACGGGCCGTGATAGTTAAATTAGCCCCGACATACGTTATCGAATAGTTCGGATTATCGGCGTTGGTAACCGTGCCCTGCAAGATCGCGTAAGGGCTCCCGGCAACCGTTTCGCCCGCTGTGCGGGTCAAAGCACCGGCTATCGCCGCCCCAGTTCCGAGGCTTGTAGTCGTATATGTGAGCGGCGGATCGGCATCGCCATAAGGCTTGGTCTTGGCATCTGCCGTCACTGTCACTGGGCGAGCCGTGATCGTAAAGTTAGCCGTTGTTCCGGTGACAAAGTCATAGTTCGGTGCGGCAAGCGATCCGGGAGCACAAGTGATCGTGTACGGCGAACCCGCAACCGTCTCACCCGCAGTCCGTGTACAGCTCGGCGAACCTGTAATGCCGGAGTTACCCGAATTATCTGATAACAAGAAGCCGGAGTATGTCGCTGTGAATGCCGGATCGGCGTCGCCATAGACCTTGGTAGCCGCAACCGCATTGACGTTCAGCACGGCCTTGTTGACTGTTAGTTGGAATGTCGCGTCGGTGGTCGCACCGCAGTTGTCGGCGGCACGGATCGTTATCGTGTGCGTACCGAACGGGGCCGCGTTTGTGAATGTGACCACACCCGCAGGACTGACTGAAATGCCTCCCGTGTAGGTTCCGGTATTCTGGACCACGACCGAGGCGACGTTACCATTATCGGATGGACCTGTGGCAGGATTGACCACCGTGCCTGTTGCATAAGTAATGGCCGCGGGATTGGTGTACGTGAGTGTTGGCGGCGTGTTTGGAGTAATGTTGACCGTCAAAGTCCCTGTACCCGTCGCTCCTTGAGCGTCGGTCACAACGAGGCTGAATGTCGCCGTCGTCGCGCCGCAGGCTGCGACAACATTCGCCGTCACCGCACCGCCAGCTGCGATCGAGAGCCCGCTGACCGTCACGCCGTTCACCGTAGCACTCGCACCGTTATTTACCGTTATGCCAAGCGTATTCGGAGCCTGTTCAGTATCAGCCGCCGTAGCGATCGTAAAGTTCCCCACCGGACTGCCCTCAGGAGCAGAGATCGTGTCACTGCTGATCGTCGGCGGCGTGTTGCAGGTTCGTGTGAGGATCGAGACGTTGTGTGAAGAGGAGTTACCCGCTGCGATGTCCTGATCGCCGTCGCCGTTAAAATCACCGACTGCGACAGAAATGGGATTTGTGCCGACTCCAAAACTTACGGCCGGTGCAAATGACCCTGCTCCGTTGCCGACGAGGATCGACACGTTGTTTGAATTGATATTTGCCGCTGCGATGTCCTGATCGCCGTCGCCGTTAAAATCACCGACTGCGACAGAAATGGGATTTGTGCCGACTCCAAAACTTACGGCCGGTGCAAATGACCCTGCTCCGTTGCCGACGAGGATCGACACGTTGTTTGGATTGAAATTTGCCGTAGCGATGTCCTGATTGCCGTCGCCGTTAAAATCGCCGACCGCGACCGATACGGGAGTTGTGCCGACTCCAAAATTTACGGCCGGTGCAAATGACCCTGCTCCGTTGCCGGTCAGGATCGACACGTTGTCTGAATTGGAGTTTGCCGCCGCGATATCCTGATCGCCGTCGCCGTTAAAATCACCGACTGCGACAAAATAGGGATTTGTGCCGACTCCAAAATTTACGGCGGGTGCAAACGACCCTGCTCCGTTGCCGGCGAGGATCGAGACGTTGTTTGAATTGAAATTTGCTGCAGCGATGTCCTGATTGCCGTCGCCGTTAAAATCACCGACTGCGATTGAATAGGGCGTTGTGCCGACTCCAAAATTTACCGCCGCAGCAAACGATCCCGCTCCATTGCCGGTCAGGATCGAGACGTTGTTTGAACCGCGGTTTGCGGCTGCGATGTCCTGATTGCCGTCGCCGTTAAAATCACCGACTGCGACAGAATAGGGATTTGTGCCGACTCCAAAATTTACGGCCGGTGCAAACGACCCTGCTCCGTTGCCGGCGAGGATCGACACGTTGCTTAAAAAGCGGTTAGCCGTCGCGATGTCCTGATTGCCGTCACCGTTAAAATCACCTACTGCGACAGAATAGGGAATCGGGTCGACCGCAAAATTCACCGCCGGCGTAAAATTGAGTCCGGCACAGACAGGTGCATTATTCACCGTCAGGTTAAATGTAGTCGTCGACGTACCGCCGGGGCCAAATGCCCAAACCGTGACCGGATATACGCCCGGAGGAATATTCGCCAGAGCCGCATTCGTCACACGCACCACGCCAGTCACCGGATCGGCTGTCAACCCGCCAATAAAGCTCGTTGGTGCTGAAACGCTGATACTCGTCGTCCCCGTCGGAACCGCACCCGGCGTGATCGTCACATTGTCGCTCAAACCAACCGATGTCGCCGGATACACACCCAGCGTCGGCGGGAGGACGTAAGTATAGAGCGTATTCGGGGCATTTGTTCCGTTAGGTGTTGTTACCACAACACTTGCCGTGCCTGTGGAACCAGCGGGCGTTACGGCTGTGATGGTCGTACTGTTGACGACCACGACGCTCGTCGCAGGGTTGCCGGCGAATGTAACGGTGGTTGCTCCAGTCAGGTTAGTTCCGGTGATAGTTACTGCAGTTCCTCCGGCTGTTGAACCGGTCGACGGATTGACACTCGTGACCGTCGGCGGAACAACGGCCGTCAGGACAACGTCGTTATTATCGCCGCCCACATAGCTGATCTTGGCGTTGAGGCCCGAGCCGAGGAAGTTCGTGATCGTCGCTCCCTCGGCGAGGCCCGCAAACGTACCGCCGACTGGATCCGCACCGTCGTTGTTGATGATCACGTACTGTTGTCCGGCAGTAGGAACGAACCCGCCTAACTGAGCGATGGACAGATTTGCGTCAGTAACATCGACAGTTCCGGTGACGTTCATCTGGTCGTGGAAGCCCGGACCGTTGCCCGGCGTCGCTCCGCCGATCTCGATCGCGAAATTTGATCCGGCGCCTAGCGACAACAGAGTCGCGACGTTAATGATACCGGGACTCGCTCCGGGCCGCAGAGTTCCTCCGGGATTAACGGAGAGCGGATTGTTCACCGTTCCAAAAATACCGAGGTCGCCCGATCCAAAAACGAGTGTTGCGACGGGAGTGCTGAGATTCGTCGTCTTCGTCTGTGAGATCGCGCCGACAACATTTATATTTCCGGTATTCGCGTTGCCGATATTCAGCGTCCCTGCCGTTATTCGATCAAGCTCGGCGTCGGAGAGTTCTAACGTCGATGGCGTCGTATCGACCGTGGAGCCGAGGTCGATGGTCAGGTTGTTGGTCTTTTGCCGCAGCGATACGACGTTGCCCGCGGCATTGATCGCACCGTTCGTGGTGTTGATCGCCATGCTGTCAGAGATCAGGGTGACAGTGCTGCCAACACCGCTTGCGGTGAGCGTTCCGGCTCCGGCTGGGGCGATGTTGATACCGGCATTATCCGTTCCGCCCGAGCCGCCTGTTCCGGTCATGCTGATCGCACCCGTCACAACCGAGACATTTGAACCGCCGCGGACCTGGACGCCCTGGTTCGTGCCTCCTGCGCCACTGCCGCCTGTGCCGGTGATGGTGATATTCGCAGCGCCCATCGCCGTGATGTTGTTGCGGATCGACACACCAAAATTGAAGCTAGCTCCGCCACCGGATGTTCCGCTGATGATCAGGTTTGAACCGGTCGTCGAGACCGTTCCGTCCTGCCGATAGCCTTGTGAGCCCCCAGCTCCGCTCGGTCCGCTGGTGCCAGTCAGAATTGCAGTGCCTGAGCCACCGGCAGATATCGACGATCCGGCCGAGGCAAGTATGCCAGCTGAACCGATGAAACCTGCCCCCACATTACCGGAGCCCCCTACGCCGATAAGCGTAAGATCCGCATTCGCAACGGAAAGCGGGCCGAAGGTAGAAAATCCGTATGAGGATCCCGCGCTCGAGCTTCCACCAGTGGCCGTGATATTGACAGGCCCATCGACGGACGAAATGCCTGTCGTAGCTGTGTTAATGATCACACCTCTAGATGATCCCGCACCCGGAGTTATATTGCCGCCTAGTGCATCGATCGTGATCGACGCTGCGCCAGCCCCCGTTCCTGTCGAGCTGATAACCGAAGGCACACGGATGTCCAAGGCATACGAGAATACGTTCGCTCCGCCGGTCGAATCGCCGCCTCTCGCAGTAATGCCGATGTTCCCGACAACGGATGTAATCGATCCGCCGCCGTTGAGGAAAACACCTATATTAGGAGCATCACCCGTAGATGTGGCTCTACCATCTATTGTGATCGTACCCGCACCCGCGGAAGCACTCGTTGAGCGGACAAAACAGCTCGTCCCACTTAAAGCAATACCCATAGACGAAGCAAACGCATTGGTCTGTGCGGTTGTACCGCTTCCGCCCTTTCCGTTCATGACAATGCTGCCGGTACCGGTCGTCTCAATGACGGCGTCAAACATCTCAATACCGACCGAGTATCCCGGATTTGGTATTGCCTGCTGATTCGCATTCAACGTCGCGTTTCCGTTGACCACGCTGATACTTGAGCCGCTGCCCATGAAGATGTTTCGGCCCGCCGTCAGCGAAATCGAACCCGTGCCGCTCATCGTGAGGTCGCTAGCCGCATTTTGCAAATATTGGGTTTGGGATACAAAGGTCGAGACGTTCTTGTTCGTCCCGAAGCCTATTGTGCCCTCAAAAGATACATCGAGAAACTCAAATCCTGGCGAACCGATCGTCAAGCCCGGATAATTCGCCGCGAGCGTGAATGCGTTCAACGTGTCGGTCGCATTACCGCGATTGACTGTGATGGATCCTGTTGGATTGGCGAACGTCGTCGTTTCAAATGTTGCGGTCACCGCCGTCAAAGTCGAACTCCCGCTGCCGGCATCGGTAAGGTGAACGATATTTGCAGGCCCCGCCGGAAGGTTAAAGATCACATCCGCCGCCGTGCCGCTGTTAACGATCGGTTCGAGGCCGGTGTAGGTGATCGTGCCTGTGCGAGTGCCGCCGACCATAACGATGTCGCCATCGTTTGCGTTGAAGTAGTTGTACGTTGTCGTGCCGCCCGAGTAACCGGTGATGTTGAGGGCGTCATCGCCGCCCGCACCGCCGTTAAAGAATAATCCGCCAACGGCAATAACGCCTTCGCCGCCGCTAGGTGCAGTGATAAAGTCGCAACCCGAGAGATCGACCGTCAGCGTGTCGTTCCCGCCGTACGTGTTGACCGTGATCGAGCCCGTGACCGACGAGGTCGGGATCGTCTGATTCAAACCCGTACCGGGATCTGTGATCGTAATGTCAGAGCCGCTGCAGGCGATCGTGATGTCGTCGTTAGAGGTGCCGCCGTTCGTGTCCTCGATCAGCAAATTTCCACCGCTGACCGTTACTGTGGTCTCCAGCACCGTCGCGAACTCATCTGCGCCGATGTCAGGCGTAGTTACGCTGCGTGCTTCGTCATCGAAGTCAGTCGTGACAGCGGCGATGGGGGTTCCTATGTTGCTGACAGGCGAGGAAGGCGATACGTGGAGGTCGGTGGCCGATACGAAGAGCGGGTCACTCGAGATCGAATTCGTATCCAGTCCAGTCGCGGACTGCCACTGGGCAAGGCTCGTTAATTGGGTTGCACCGGCGTCCGGGCTGCCAAAAACGGCCCCGGCACCCGTCACGTAGATATCGTTGTAATTCATCGCGGTGCCCGAGGTCGAATCGAGAACAACGCCAGAGTTCGGGCCTCCTGCATGCAATGTTGAATTGACAAAAATGTTGTTTCTGATATCGAAGCTGCCGGGGGAGTTTCCGCCCAGGGCGAGGAAGGCTATCGATTGAACTCCGTCGCTCGAGCCAAACAGTCCGACCGAGTTGTGATATACATTTACCGTCCCGGCAGCAACATTAGCCCAGATCCCTACAGGGTCAATGCTGTCACCTGGAGAGGATGTGCGGGAGATCATGTTGTTCGACACCGTCAACAAGTCCGTTGGCTGCCCCGCAATTAGATTAATACCAGTGGCCGCGCCGCGGATCAGATTGCGGTCGATGACGGTCGCTCCGAACGTTTCGACGCCCGATTGTAGATCTATCCCTGTGCCGTCCGACTGATCCATCGTGTTGCCGCGAATGACCGAACCGGACATGTTGTAAATTTCGATCGCCGTGCCCAACGCCTGCGTAAACTGGTTATTCGTAACGGTCGGTCCGGGAATATTCGGAACCGTTGCACCCGCCGCGATCGCCCACCGCAGCGAGCCGGTGACGGGAGCGAAGGCACAGTTGTCCACGACAACATTAGTCCCAATGTCATCGAGGCGAAGTGCGGTTCCAACCCCGGTGGCGCTGATCGCGACATTCTTAACCGTTATGTTGCTGCCCAGGATATAGAGCCCATTCCCGCTAAAAGAGCCGTCCGAGTTTGCGAACGAGAGATCTCGTGAAGTACCGCCGACCTGATTTGAACCATCGATAATGATGTTCGACGCGGTATTCCCCATAAAGAGAAACGGGTTCGCAAACGACCCGGAGAATGCGGGCGTCTGGCCGGCAGCTGGTTTGATCGTCAGCGTATTGGTCGTGCTCGAGCCGAGAGCGGCCGAGATCGATATCGGATACGTTTCGCTATTGTACGAGCTGTCAATAAGGCTGAACGTCACCGGCCCGCTCACGCCCCGCGTATTGTATGCCGCGGCGGCCGCGGTCAACGTCGCAAAATCGCCGCCGACGCCGACGGTATATGTGCCGTTGAGCGGAGTCAGATATGTATATTGATTCGCGGCCGCGGTCGCACTGGTGCCGCCGGGCGTCGTCACGGTCACATTCACCGTGCCCGCAGAGCCAGCCGGTGCGGTCGCCGTTATAGAGGACGCGTTGTTGAACGTAAAGGCGGCGCTCGTCGCCCCAAACATAACCGATGTCGCGCCGGTAAAGTTCGTACCGCCTATCGCAACTGCATTGCCGCCCAGGGCGGAACCCGATGTCGGATTTAGAAGCGTTACGGTTGGAGGAGCGACGTAGGTGAATCTGTTCGCTACCGCGATAGCGCTTGTACCGCCCGCAGTCGTCACTCTAACGTTGATGATCCCAGCAGTGCGGGCCGGAGATGTCGCGGTGATCTGCGTCGGGCTGTCGACCGTGAATGTTGTTGCGGCCGTTGTACCGAACGTGACTGCGATCGTACCGGTAAAGTTCGTTCCAGTGAGCGTGACAACGGTGCCGCCCGCAGTCGGGCCGGATGTCGGATTGACAGCCGTGACGGTCGGCGCAGCTACGTACGTGTAGAGCAGATTCGGCCCATTAGTTCCACCGGGCGTGCTGACCAAGACGCTAACCGATCCCGCTGAGTGCGCCGGTGCCGTGCAGTTGATCTCGGTGTCCGAAACGAAATTCACCGATGTACAGGCGTTGCCGTCAAACGTCACACCTGTCACTCCCGTAAACCCGGTACCCGTGATCGTGACACTGTTACCGCCTATGACCGACCCGGATGTCGGATTGACGGCGGTGACCGTCGGTCCCGACAAGGGAGCCTCGTAAGCTCCGATATCTGTACCGTCGGCTGCATTAGTTGGTGAATTATCCACCGTTCGTGCGAACCCGGCTCCGCGCTGATCGGCGGTCAAAGGAACAAGCGCATTTATGCCCTTATCGAGCGCCGGGCTGCCGGGGAGCACGGCGTGCGTCTCTGTTGGGCCGCCATTGTTTGCCAATGGGCCGAGCATCGCATCGTCGTACTCGATGACAATATCGTTCGAACCGCCGCTGATGGCGCCTGCGACCCCGATCAGGTTATAGCCCTGCGAAGTTAAGGTGCCTACAATGTCGAAACCAGCTCCGCTGCAGATGTTATTGGCGATGATGGAACTGCGGGAATTCACAGTACTAGTGGCACTGTTGTAAATACCGCCGCCGCAGAAGAGCCCCGCCGTATTGGATGTGATCGTCGAGTTGGTAACCGTTACCGCGCCGGACGAACTGTTGTTTATGCCGCCGCCGCCCGAACTGGAGTTGCCGGAGATCGTCGAATTGGTTACGGTTAGCGTGCCGCTGTTAGCGATACCGCCGCCTTGGCCGGCGCTGATGTTTGTAGAGTTTCCGGAGATTGTCGAGTTGGTGACATTCAACGTGCCAGTGTTGCCAATGCCGCCGCCGGAGTCGCGTGCAAAGTTGCCGGAGATCGTCGAGTTCGTGATCGTGACCGTGCCGTTGCTCGCATTATAGATACCGCCGCCTACTCCGCCGCCGCTTCCGTTTGTAGAGTTGGCGGAGATGGTCGAGTCACTAATTGTCAGCGTACCTTCGTTAAAGATACCGGCGCCGAAGCCGTCGTTTGCGACTTGCGGCGCATCTCCCGAGATAATTGGGGCAGATAAACGGCCATCCGTTCCCGTGCCGCCTTCGATTTGCGGCCTGGGTGGATTGGAGATAATTGGGGCAGATAAACGGCCATGCCGGACCGTGAGGCCGCTGATCGACGCGGTCACGCCGCTGTTGACGTAAAACACGCGGTCCCCCGCCGCATTTGGCGCGGCATTTGCCTGAACGATCGTCGTCGGTGCCCCTGCACCTGTTATGGTCAGATTCTTATCTACGGTGATGCCCCATTGCGTATAGGTCCCCGCCGCGATGCTGATCGTTTCGCCCGTAGCCGCCTGCCCGATGGCATACGCGATTGTCGCACAAGCCGCCGAAACGCAGTTCCCCGTGTCCGATCCGGTTGTCGCAACAACAAGGCGGGTTATGGTATTCGAGCTGAAGTCATCCGAGAAAACAGTCGCAATGGCCAGCGGTGCCTCCCCCGACGGTGTCGGCATCGGTTCCGCGACGACATTCACCGTTGCACCGCCGCCGAACCAGCTCGCTACTGATTCCACAAACCCAAAGCGCACTCCGGCGGCTCCGGCGGAGGTTGCCGTAATCGCGATGCCGGTGATTGCGGTTAGGATGACGAGCGCTAGGACAGACGAATAGCGAGACGAACGACGGGGGGACATGCGCATAAAATTATTGCTCTCCGCTTGAAGCGATAACGGAAGGCAGTAAAGTATTCGGTCGTGGAATGTATCGTCTCAGTAAACGCTGACACGACGCCCCGGCTTTACACCGTTAAATTGTTGCAAAATCTAGATTTCCTGTAATTATAGGCACATAACAGGCAAAGTCAAGCTAAAAATTGGAAGGCATGGACGTGAGCTACAGCCGTGTATTTGCGGCGCGAACTCGCTCACTTTCAAGAATATTTGGCGGGAATTCGGGTGGAAATTAAAAAAGGGGCATTCCAGGATGCCCCTAACTGATTGAAAAAAATGGTGCCGTCTACAAGATTTGAACTTGTGACCTATCGCGTGTGAAGCGAGTGCTCTACCACTGAGCTAAGACGGCGGAATGCAGTGAACAGTGAATAGTGAATAGTGAATAGTGAATAGGATTAGAATAAAACTCTTGATCTCACTGTTCACTATTCCCTGTTCACTGTTCCTCACTAGATCGACGGATCGTCGGCCTTGGCCGGGCGGTTTTCATCAGTTCCCTTGATCGTGCTCAACGAGGAATCTGTGTAGAAATGCCGCGTTCCCGAAGCGGTTACGCCTTCCGCACTTACAGGATCCGCGCTCACTGAATAGAATGCCGGCTTACTTCCCGATGAAGGCTCGACCGTCATTTTGAATGTATAACCATTCTTGACCGGAGCCTCGCCGCGAAAGCCTTCATCGAGTCCCATCTTGGTGACGAGATCTTCAAATGTGGCAAAATTTCCCTTATTTCGCCCGGCGTACTGTGCCTGATAGGTGCGAAGCTGGTTCAGGGTCTGGGCGGCGGTCGTCTCGTTGCCGCTGCGGATGACGGCCTGCCATGCGAGGCTGCCGACGCCGATCAGCAGGCCGATGATGGCGATAACGATCATCAGCTCGATGAGGTTAAAGCCGCGTTGGTCTTTCAGTCTATTTCTCAAATTGCTCATAAATCTCAATTCACGCTCCGCACATCATCACGAAAACGCTAGTGTTTAGTTTCAAAAGTTTAGATTGTTTCAGGCGGAAATTCAATCCGACAGTCTGGGCGGCGTCCGATGGTGGAACAAGGAATAGAACACGGATCAAACGGATGGAACGGATTTACACGGATTCGTTTGATCAGATCTGTGCCGATCCGTTCGATCCGCCTGATCCGCGTTCTGTATCCTTCCAGCCAACGAAAGCTCTGATCTCTCAAATGCGTGGTTCTGACTTTTGCAACTTTTTGATGCCCTGCGAGTTTCTAATCGGGTAGAATATTGTTCAGCGGGCATATCGCCGCAGAATTACCAGATGAGAGATTGGATAGTCAGCGAGACACAAACGGCGGGCGGCGGGGCGGTTGCGGGCTTTGATCCCGCGGCGAAGGTCGCCGAACTGCAGGCAGCGATCGAAGGCGTGATCCGTGGTAAATCCGAGACGGTCAAGTTCGCTCTGATCGCGTTGCTCGCACGCGGACACCTGCTGATCGAGGACGTTCCGGGGATCGGCAAGACGACGCTGGCAAATGCTCTTGCTCGTGCCCTAGAGCTGTCATTCCAACGTATCCAATTCACTTCAGATCTATTGCCGTCCGATGTACTTGGCTTGTCGATATTCAATCAGAAGACAGGTGAATTCGAATGGAAATCGGGCCCAATATTCTCCAATATCGTGCTCGCTGATGAAATTAACCGGGCCACGCCGAAGACGCAGTCTGCCTTACTAGAAGCAATGGCAGAGGAACAGGTTACGGTCGAGGGACGCTCGATGCGTCTTCCCACGCCGTTTATCGTCATCGCCACGCAGAATCCGTCTGAGCATCACGGCACATATCCGCTGCCGGAATCGCAGCTAGACCGTTTTATGCTGCGGCTGCATATCGGCTACCCGGACATGAACGACGAAAGGCAGATACTTCGCGATCGGCGTTCGGGCGATCCGCTCGCGGCTGTCGAGTCGGTGATGTCGCAATCTGATGTCGTTGACCTGCAGGCAATGGTGAATGAAGTTCGTGTGGACGATGCGTTGATCGACTATCTGCTCGAGATCGTCAACCTAACCCGCGTCTCCGACCAACTGGAACTCGGCATTAGCCCTCGCGGCACGCTCGCACTTTTCCGCTCAGCAAAGGCTCTCGCACTCATCGAAGGGCGCGATTACTGCATCGCCGACGACATTAAACGCCTCGTCATGCCCTGCTTCGCCCATCGCGTCATCCTAAACGCCCGCTCCGCCGTCGTCCGAAACCGAATGCGTGAAGCGGAGAGGATCTTGCACGAGATATTGCAGAAAGTCAGTGTTCCGATCTAAGAAGTTTGCCCGCGAAATACGCGAAAAGACGCGAAAAAATGGATCTAATTTCGCGTCTTTTCGCGTATTTCGCGGGCAAATCAATTCCTATGGGTTTCCGAGCATTTACCGAACTGTTCAGCATCCGCGATCTGCGTAACGCGGCTCTCGGCGGGATCGTGCTCTTTGGCGGGCTGGGCCTCTCGGGTTTGACTCTGTACGCGCATCAGAGTGGGAATATTAGGCTAGCGGGGATCTCGGCGGGGATCTCGCTTGTTTTTGTCTTGTTGATCCTCGTATTTGTGGTACCGCCGCTGGCTCGGAATGCCGGTCGTGAGGCGTCGCAGATGAATTTGCCGTTCGAGTTTACGACCGGCGGTGCGGTGATGATCGTGCTGATGCTGATCGTTGGGTTTTCGGCTTGGAACACTGGGAACAATCTGCTTTTCCTCGTACTCGCTTTCCTCATCGCTGCGATGATCGTTGGATTTTTTGCTGGCAGCATTTGTCTAAAAAAACTCGATGTGACAATGCGCTTCCCCGAGACGATCTTTGCCGGCGAACCGACGCCGATCATCGTCACGCTGATCAATCGAAAAAGCCTCTTCCCTGCTTTCTCTGTCGTCGCCGAGGTTCGCGGCAAAGAGCGTGAACGTTCAGTGGTCGCCCACGAACTCGACGCGATGCTGCCCGGCTGGATCGCCTCCCGTCTCGGACGTCCGCCTCTCGTGCGGCGAATTCTAAATCATTTTGTACATGTTGGAGTACGCCAAACTGCCGAGGGAAAGAATAATCACATATTTCCGAATCGCGGACGACTGATGATCCGTGATTTTGAACTCTCGACCAAGTTCCCGTTCGGTTTCTTCCGCCATCGCCGCCGATTACCTGCACGTGAGGCCGAACTTGTCGTATTCCCGAAAATTAACTCGCTCTTGATCCAGGCGACGCCTCAATACCGCTCGACCTCGGCTCGGTCGCATCGTCTAAACGTGGAATGGGCCGCGATCTGCTTTCCCTTCGCGGATATCAGCCGCAGGACGAGCCTCGGCATATCGATTGGAAAGCGACCGCACGTACGCAACAGCTCACCGTCCGGGAATTCGCCGCCGAGGACGAAAAACGTGTCAGCATCATTCTCGATACAGATATGGGCGAGAAAGCCGTCGAGAAAACGTCCGTTCGCGAACGCCTCGCCAACGAACAAAGCGGCGTCTCGGTCGTCGCATCCGAACAATACGAACGCATCGCCAGCCTCGCCGCATCACTTTTGTCGCACTTTTCGCTGGAAAATGCCGAATTCCGTCTCATCATCGACGGTGATGCCGGCGAATTCGGCACCGGACGGCCGCATCTATATGATTCGCTCCGCCGACTAGCCCTCACCGAGCCCCGATTCCCTTCGAAAACCGCTCCGCCGGAACCAGATCCCGATATCGAACGTATTCTCAATGAATCGGACGACAGCCACCGCTTTTTTGTCACGGCAAATGGCGGCCGCGGCTTGTCGGCCGAGGCCCTTCAAAGATTGAAAATAATTGGGGTTTAAGGTCTAATTCTTGTCATATTCCTTAGCGTCGCGGTGTATTACTGTCGATGGGCATTTTTTGATGCTGAAAATGAACGAGAGTACCGACATTCTTGTGGACATAATGTCCGAAACAACAGCGACGACCGCAGCGACAGAGAGGATCGGGTTTGAGGAGGCGTTTTCGCTCCACCATAGAACCGTCTTTCGCGCGGCCCGCTCGGTCGTGCACGACGCCGGCCTCGCTGAGGATGTCACGCAGGAAACTTTCCTCAGGCTCTACAAGCATCAGGACTCGATCACCGATAGCGAAATGCTACGTCCGTGGCTCATACGTGTCGCGATAAATGTTGCAAAGAATACTCTTCGCGGAAACATTAGAGCGAACACGCGGGATGAGATTTACGTCAAAGAGACAGGCGAAACGCAAGTCGCGTCGGTCGAGATCGACTATGAGGAATACGCGGGCGTTAACGATATTTACAAGGCTCTCTCGCAGGTAAAAGAGCCGCTCAGGAGTTGCCTGATATTAAAACAGCAAGGCCTCTCATACAAAGAGATCGCCGCGAGTTTGGAGTTGAACGAATCGAGCATCGGCACGTTCGTCGCACGTGCCAGAGCAGAATTTGCCAGAGTTTATGGCAAGGTCGGGAAGTGATTTGATATGGACAAGTGTTTAGACATCGGTATTATTCAGGCTTTCCTCGATGGAGAGCTGTCGCACGACGAGACCTCAGCGGGTCTCGAGCCACATGGCTCTGTGCGACACGTGCGCTATTGCCCTGGCCGAAGCTGAAAGCGAAGCGACGTTCGTTTTCTCCGCACTCGATCGCGAACTAGACACTCTGGTCCCGACCCATCGTCTATGGAACAAGATCAACGATTCGATCGCTGAAGAGAAAGCTCAGATGCCGTGGTGGCACAAAGCTTGGGCGCTTGTTTCAGTTGGCTTGATGAATCCTTCGATAGCGGTGGCGGCAAGTTTGGTTATCGTTGTTGGTGTATTCGCGGCGGTCTGGATGAATCGTGCTCCGGTCAATTCGCCTGTCCCATCAAATCAGATCGCAACGAGTAAGCCGAACGCAACGACAACTGCACCACCTCCAGTGGACAACAACATCATGGTCAGCGATGTGCCGGACACCGTCGTCTCGTCTGATACTCCACGCATCCAACGAGCCGCGTTTCAAGGCCGAGCCTCGACGTGCGACAGTCGCTCCGGCAGTTGTCAGATCGGGCTCAACAAGCTTTGCCGATCCGCTCGCGGGCGAATCGAGCTACGTAAGCACGATATCGAATCTCTCGAAGACGGTCGAAGACAAGAAAGACGGCGTCCTGCGGCCTTCGCAGCGTGTAGCATTTGAACGCGATATGGCGATGGTCGATGACTCGATCGCCAAGATGAGAAAAGAGGTCAAGCGGAACCCAAAGAACGAAACTGCTCGACAGGTACTGTATTCGTCGTATCAGAATAAGATAGACCTTTGAATTCGGTTGCGCAGAAAGAGGAGTTGATGGCAAGCATCAGGTAGTAGTTGTCTATCCGAATCTCAATGAAATCAGGTATCACAAAAATTATAATCGGCTGTCTAGCCACAGCCACCGCGATGAGTGTATCCGTCGGGGCATTCGCCCAGGACGGAGCCACACCCGCACCAAGTCCGGCCCCGACGGCTCGTCAAAATCCCGTTGAGCCGCCCGCAAAGCCCGCCGTAAGATACCAACGCCCTGATCATGTGCCCCCTCTGCCCCCGCGCAAGATGTACAGCGGCGACACCTACGAACGTTCGATCGCAGTGTCACCGAACGTAAATCTCACACTGTGCGTCGCTCAGGGCGATTTGCGAATAAACGGTTGGAGCCGAAACGAGGTCCGCGTCTACGTGAAAGATGGCGGGAACCTGAAATTTAATGTCCGCGAAAAATGCGAACGTGACGGCAAGCCCAACTGGGTCTCGCCGGTCCCCTTCGACCAAAAGCATTCGAACAAAACTTATCCGGATTGTATCTGGGGCAGTTATGTCGAGATCGACATGCCGATGTCCGCTTCGATCGAGATCAAGGGCACCGGAAACCGAAGCGACGATAGACGATATCCGAAAGGTTTATTTCAAGAATATCAGCGGGGACATAACCGTTCGCAACGCCAAACGGCGTGACCGCTCACCTACGAGGGCGATGTAACTGTCGAAGGCTCGACCGGTGCGATCAATCTTGAGACGACGTCAGGCAACATTACCGCATTTCAGATCTCGCCCGCTGAGATCGGCGACCGATTTAAGGCAAAGACAAATAGCGGCTCTATCCTACTCCAAGCCGTCGGACATCGGCAGACCGAGGTCACGACGATTTCAGGTTCGGTTTCGTTCAATGGCGAGATACGTAGCGGCGGTTCTTACAATATGAGCACGACAAACGGTTCGATCCGTCTGACGCCCCAGCACAACCGCCTGTCAAATATCTGCGATCTACGGCTCGGGCAACTTCGTCACCGAAATACCGGTAAAAATAGAGACCGAAAACGTCGCTCCCGGCTCGATCAAAAAAGTCGTCGGCAAAATGGGCACCGGCGGCGACGCCACCCTCAGGCTGTCGGCGAATAACGGCAGTATCGGGATCAAGAAAAACTAGAAGGAGAGAAAAGGGGAAGAGGAGAAAAGGAGAGGAGGTGACAAGAACATACTGCTCCTCTTCTCCCTTTTCCCTCTTCCTCTTCCCTCTTTATCCCAGTCGTCTGCCCGTCCGTGCCTCAAACTGATCCGCCATCGAAGGCAGATCATCCGTGCTCTCGTCCCTGGAAATACGCTTCCGACACGCCACATCGGATAAAAATTGTCATTCATCTCCAAATGAGCCTCGCCCGCGACGATCGAATTGCACCAGTCGTCAAAATACCCAAGATCGATCGAACGCATCGTCACCCCCGCCGCCTCGATAGAATCGAGCACACCAAGCAGCTTTTCACGCGGGCTATGCAGGACTGCGATGACAATGTCTCCGGCATCGAATTTCATACGCTACTAATTACCGAATGCGTCGGCGAAACTCGCATCGGCCTGGATCGCCATCGCCGGACGGACAGCCTTCGCTCCATTGTCGAAAGTTATCTCTGCAATGCGTGCCGTTCGTCCTTTTCTCGCGATCGCAGTACTACTATCGATCAATATCCTGAGTTCGCCCTCGACAACATCATTGACAGTCAGTACAGCATCCGCAGAAATGCCGATCGGGAGGGTAACGACCGGACGGCCAAACTCGCATCATAAATGACCGAATGCCACTGCCGCAATGTCCCGGTCGGCCATAAGCTCAATGGACCTCGTTCCCGACGCCGAACTTACAATGTTCAACCCGTTGCCGGAGCGTATTTCTTTACCAAAAACGCTGCCGCCGATCAGACCGTCAATGTCGCCTCCATTCGGCACCACAATAAGGCCTTCCGCTCCAGCTAACGGTCGAGAGACCGGCAGCGAATCGACGGCTTTGGATCACATCTCCCGAATTGATAATCCCATCGCCGTGCGTCGACAATGGGGCACAGTCGGCACGCTGACCTTCGTTAGTACCAATAGTCGGCGTGTCGAGCCCCGTCGCGAACCTTCGGATCTGGATCACGTCAGTCGAATTCACAGCTCCATCACCATTGGCCGCGGAGTAAGGTCGCCTCAGACCCTGGCCTCCCGGTGTCGGAGTTGCCGCAGGAGTCCTGGTTGGCGTACTCGTCGGTGTCGCCGTCGGTGTGTTCGTTGAGTGGCCGTCGGCGTATTCGCAGGTGTCGCCGTCGGGTGTTGGTCGGTGTCGCCGTTGGGGTATTCGCTGCTGGTGTCGCCGTCGGCGTATTTGTCGGTGTCGCCGTCGGTGCATTTGTCTAAAAGTCGCTGTCGAGGTATTTGTCGGCGTCGAGTCGCGTCGTCTGCCGCATTGTAGCGGCGAGAGCGTCGATGCGTCCGTAGCCGAAGGCCGAGTCATTCGATCTGCGTATGCGGTATGCCGCCGCATGTTTGAGCGGTAGTTAGCGTGATAGCGGATTTGGCCGTATTCTGGAGCAGCGTTTGTTGCTGCGATGTCACGGTTAAGTGCCGGGCGTCCAGACCAGAGCAATCGCCACGACACCCGCGACGTGCGGGCCTGCCATCGATGTGCCCTGTAAAGTGGAATAGGCAAAGTCGCTATTTCGCGTCGCCGAACGCACACCGACACCCGAGCAGAAATATTCGGCTTTAGGACGTTAGAGTATAAAGTCGAGTGGGCCGCGGCTACTGAAACTCGCAAGGCATTGCTTACTCGTTGTATGCCCCGGACCGAAAAATGCAGCGGTGTAGAGATGGAGGATCGGCAACGGTAGAGCAACCGGGCCCGAATTCCTGCCGATACTACAACGAAAATACCGGCGGCTTGAACGTTATTGATGATCGTCTCCACTCCCCACGAGTCGTGCAGCCTTCTGACTCGGCGGACAGCCCCACGAGTTATTGAGAACGGGACGTAATGACGGGATTCGCATTGTTTCCGGCCAGATCGGTCTGAGCGATCACGAATTGAAAAACACTCGGTGTAGGCCTTTCGCAGGCGTTCCGCTTGCCAACATTCATATTGCGGCAGCCGAATCCCATTTTTTTGCCCCCGGTGCAACGCCAACCTGATTTCCGGAGCTGTCGTCGCCCGGCGTTGTCCTGCGTATGCGTACCGTGGCGTCATCGTCGCAAGGGCCTGAGTGTTAACCGCAGGTGCCGTCGCCCGTGGAACAGAATCCCACCAGTTAAAATTGTGATCGGCAGTCGTACCGTTCCAGCCACGATACTTCGGTCTTCGAAGACGATGTGAGACCAGTAACACCGGTGCTCAGTCGCCAATGACGATCCCCGCCCGTTGAATCCGTTGCCCAAACATCGGGGCTTCAACGTTAGTCACGCCCCATTCGATCGCCGCAGGAGGCATCGGAACTGCGTAGCGTCTTTTTCGTCCGCGAGTTCAGGTGCCTCGATCCAGCGCGTCGCCGGTCTGAATGACCCGTGCCACATCCGACCTTTCCGCAAGCCGATCTACGAGCGAGGCATCGACTGCTCGCAACCAGCATGTTCGCCACCCAAAAACGATCATCGAAACTTCACGTCCTCGGCCAGTCAGTGAGAAAGACTGTAGATCCGCCTGCGTCACAGCCGCGTGCGTCGTCAGAGTGTTATACACAAACCACCCGCGTTCATCCTCGTCCTTGATATCGTAGGCCGCACTCACATCTGCCTGATCGGCGAGCAATATCACCACCTCAGCCTTCTTGCCCTTGCTTGTGTCTTCGCGAACAGCATCCGAGAGACTTTGGTCGCAGGATCGAGGGCAGATCCGTCAGCCCGAGTAAACAAAGGCCCGAAATAAGTCTGCGGAGCCGTCGAGGTGAATATCGAATCGATCCCCGATGCCCGGCCGACGTCGCCCGAAGCCAATGCCGTGAGCAGAATGATAGAGATGACGGAAACGACCGCGAGCCGCTTTCGCGTAAGTAGTGAGTGATATTGTTAAATTGCGGTCTAACCCGCCGCCTTTTTGGAAGGTCAGCGTGTCATATTGATAGACGAAATGTGATACAACCGTCGATCCATCGCACGAGAGAGTCCGTTACCAAAGGGATCAGCACCCCTTCACAGCAGTAAGTCTGAGCAACTGGATCCGACATCGCCGGCCGCCTCCGGGTGCGACATC
>JADKEF010000003.1 GCA_016718135.1 Acidobacteriota bacterium
TATCTCCGCCCACCGCTCCATCACCGAGATCGCCGACACGGTATTTGCAATAAACACCAGCACCTTCGGCCCCGAATTCCGCTACATAAAACACCTAGCCTCCCGCTCCACCCCGATCGCCCCCGACGCCGACGTACTTACGTACAGCCTCGCGGCAATTGAAAATGGAAAATTGAGGAATAGAAAATAGTTCTGAAAATTCACCATTTACCATTCACAATTCCATTCTCCTTCACCTTCCTCGGTCCGTCCCAAGAATCCGACCACCTCCGCGATTACAAACGCGAAGCCTACGAACAAGACCGCGCCCACCACCGCGAAATAAAAAAGATCGCCCGCCTCAGCGCAAAAGAAGCGATCGTCGAAGGTTTTATGGACGGAAGTTACGGAAGGTATCTGAACTCGTAATTTTTGTGGTCAGATCAGGTCGTCGAGTATGATCACGTCGATAGTAGTTATTCGCCTGAATCCATTATCGTTTGCGATGAGATGCTGACAGCCCGAAGTGATAGCGGTCGCGGCATGGATGGCGTCGGGTGTTTTTAGGTTATGTTTCGCTCGGAGTTCAGCGGCGGCCCGTAGGATATCGGTCGAGATAGGGAATTAGAAAACCTCGCTTCCGGTTAGAAGTTCGTTGTAGGTGTCCGCAAGCTTCGAATCACGATCTCGCAAAGGGCGAACTAGGTTTCGAGCAGCGTTATCTCGCTAGTAACGATCTGAACTTCGCCCGCCGTGAAAGCTGTCCAGATCGGCTGGAGGTGAAGCCAATAGACGTCGTGTTCTTCGATAGCGTAGATACGTGAGAGCGGTATCAAGATAGAGTCGCCTGCCGCTAGCAAAATCTAGTCGTCCCACGAGTCCCGCTCCGTCCTGATGTACTCGTCGATCTCAGCGGCGGTGCGACGAGGCGTTACGGCGCGAGCCGCCTCGATGATCTCCAGTGCAGATCGTCGTTTAGGAGACGTCCCTTTCGGAGCCCGCTCCATGATCATCTCAGCTAACCGCACCTGATCGCTGACAGGCAACGGCATTACGGATTCTTGATAGATTGTCTCCACGCTTGGCATACTTTTGGAATATTACCACTAACCCGAAATATATTAAATAGGAAAAAGCCTCGTCGTCCGTCGAGGAGGATCTTCACGCCGCGACTTTCTCCATTTGAGTTTCGGCTTGTTCGAGGTACTCGACCACCTGCTCGCGGCTGACGGTTGGGAAGCCGTCGATGAAATCGTCGATAGTGTCGCCCGCGGTGAGAAAATCTATCAACGTCTGGATAGGCACGCGTGTTCCGGCGAATACGGGCGTTCCGCCCATGACCTCTTTTGAAATTGATACGACCGAATCCTTCATGATTCGATATTAAGTCATATCTGCATCAAATCATAGATTATTTGTCACCCGCCAAACAAAAAAGCCGCGAACGTTCGCGGGCTTTCCTACTGACTACCGACAACTGACTACCGCCTTCTGCCTACCAGCTCTCCCGCGGCAAAACAACCCCCACCGAATTCCCCACCGTCGTGATTTTTAGCTTAGTCACCATAGTTGGTGATTGTAACGAGAGTTATAACAGGAGGTCAAGAAAAAGAGAGTTGTATCGATCCTCACCGATACGGCACACAGTGATCAGTGATTTGCTTGACGCAGGACGCAACGTCTTTTTTTATTTCGCCCGCCCAAAACGGATAACGACAAAGCCGAGTTCACGAAGCTTATCGTTATTCGCCTTATCTCTCGCGATTGTTCTTTCGATCTTAGGAATCCAGTATTCCCGATTCGCCTTAATTCGGGTTTTCTTCTTTTCCCATTCGAAGCCATGCCAAACTCGCCATCAATAAAGATGACGAGTTTATATCGATTCATAACAATGTCCGGTTTGTCGGGGACCTAAGGCGAGACCCAGTCAATTCGAATCCGAGTGCGGAAGCCCGCACGAAGTAAGGGCGTTCTTAGCCTCGCCGAGCGCGATGTACTTGGAAACTTTGCGACTAAAGCCTGATGTTGCATAATTGGCAAAAACGTACATGCTGGATGATTACGAATTCGAGATTTTCGAAGGAAACGAGTTTCCGCTCGCCTACCTTTTGACGTTCCGCACTTTTGGCACATGGTTACACGGTGACGAACGTGAATCGATAGGTCGGGACGGAAGAAATAATTACGGTGAACCGAGAATTCAGCCGAAACCCGAATTAGAATCGGCGATGAGGGAGGAAATGAAGCAACCTCCTTTCATTCTGACAAGACCCATGCGTCAAGTTGTTGAATTGGCTTTTAGAGAAATCTGCCAACGTCGAGGTTACGGTTTGTCAGCAGTGAATGTAAGAACAAATCACGCTCATGTGGTCATCTCTGCTCAGATGAAGCCCGAACGAATAGCAGACGCATTGAAGGCAAACGCAACGAAAATGCTACGAGAGGAATTGCTGATATCTCCGGATACAAAGTGTGGTCACGCGGGCGTAGTCGTAGATATTTATGGAAACCGAGACATGTTAATGGGGCGATAGATTATGTACTCTACTGCCAGAGTGATCTCCCATTCGACCTTGTTGATTGATGACCAAGAACGCCCTTACTTCGTGCGGGCTTCCGCATTTCGGAACGCACCTTCCCCGCAATAATCATTTCGATTGATTAAAATCTTGTAGTGTAAATTCAATATCCTCAATCCAATGCAATAGGGAGTCTTTTGATGAATCGAACTTTGTCTGTAAGCCCTGCGGAATCTGCAACGAAAAGGACTTATCTAGTTTTTTCATTAACAATCGTAATTCGTCGATTTGATTTAATGTTTCCAAATAATTCGGATTACTCGCGTCGATCATAGTTTGGTCTCCTTTGCTTTCCCGGGCTTCCGGCGACGCTGGGGCTGAAAAGCGATCGATACTGTATTAGTAGCCGATAAGTAGAATGCCATTTAATGGAAGAGTTATTCGGTTGCTTATGTACATTGTTTCAAGAAATGTATAGATCTTTTGAAAGTCATCGCCGCCGCGGTAATCATTTCTGACCGCAATGACTAAATACTCGACACCAAACATCATTGAGGCTTGAAATATGTCCTTCAGGAACTGGTTGTTATCGACGGCTCTTCCTGCCTCTACTTCAATTACAATTTTACCGTCAGCGGAAAGAGCATCTGCATTAAAAGATTTATCTATTTTGTTATTTAAGCCGAACAGAACCGGGACCTTTATCTTATTTTCATCCTTTTTACCGGTTTCAACTGTGAAGTTTGTGTCAGATAAATCGGTTCTGAGAATCTCCAGCACTTCATTACTAGAATAGTTGTTTTCTTCCGAGTTTATTCTTTCAAAATTTCTCTGAAAACACTGAATTATCTCTGCTATGTTTTGAGTTACAGCAATCGACCTTGGAAAAAATTGATACCTAAGCATATTTCCTAGTATATCTGGTGGTCTTCAAATGTCTATGATTCACTACTTCCTCTATTCCTAATATTATTTCCGTAAGAAGGATCTTGTCGTCCTCAAGAAGTTCAAGATTCGAATCGGTAAAAATGTGCAACGAGTCCCCAATACCCATCATTTTTTCAAAGAAGCATGTTTGTTCCAATATTAGATTTGCAACATGCTTTGTAAAGCCATTTTTGCAATGAACGACCGTTATTAAGTAAAAATCTATCTTCATTTGACCTCCAATTTATCGATATTTCTTTTTTCGTTTTAGAGGCTGCTATTGTAGCTTCGGTCAAGTTCCGCTAGAAGAGCTAGAGCCTCCTGGCCAATTCCTCGGCGGGATCGCAATTCTTCAGTTCGTTCGCCGAGTTTAGTAGTGATTGGCACTGGACAAGTATGGTTAAGTGACGACTTTAAGACAACGGACTATAAGTCACGTTCATGCTGTCGATTCGGGATAGTGAATATTCAAGAAATGAAAAGCCCCGAGATTGCTCGTGGATACTCGACTCAAGGACTAGCAATGTTAAATCTTGTTGAAATCAAGTCTGCTAATCTGTAAAATCGGTAGAGTGGGCCTCACTTTACGTCGATTCCACCTCCGAGCCTCCCAAATTAAATCAGCAAGGATATATATGAATCGTATTGACAGAGCTTTGAATCTCGTCGTGCAAGCCGCTGAACTCGGCGAATACGACTCCAACGTCATTGGTATGGCCGCAGAGGTAATCGCTGAAGTCGAATTTGGTATGACCAAGGCCGCACGGGGTAGTAGAGATATTGACGGAACTTGGTTCAAGGACGGTCGCGATCACACTGTGCAGGTCAAAGCGTGGTCCGAAGGACGAGTAAAAAAATATCGTCAGTTCACCTATTTCCGACTAAAGGAGCAGTCGCTGCCTGACGTGTTGCTGTGCATTTTGGTCTACTCTACGAAACCTGGCTACGAGATCATCTACAATGGGGAGGCGTCAGCGGTCGGGTATGTTGAAAAAATGGTCGCGACCGCGTAATTCGCTTCTCCCATTTGAGACCGTCAGAGGACGTTGCGTCGATTCTTAAAAGGGTCGGTGCGGAGGACGCAATCCGGCCTTCTCGGCCAAGGGTCTCCAAGGTTCAAAGCGTCTCACAAAATCGTGTGCTATTTGCGGCGTTAGTTTTGGGCTCGAAGAATTCCATTACGGTAAGCGGCTCAACAATTCATATTGTACGGTATGCCGTAAGGCTCACAGCCAGGCATACGTACGCGGAGGCAGTAACGCAACGCGCATTTTTCGGGAAGAAATGCCAAGAAATGGAAATAGTAATCTGGCCGATCCATCTATCGACCCAAAAAAGCCTCGCCGATCACTCGACGAGGCTTTTTTGTTTCTAACTGACGGACGGTTATTGATTGATCCTATTTCATCCCGCCCAGCGCTCGACAAAAACCGATTTTCTACATATTAGTCATTTAGTAATAATGAAGATGGCGCATACTTGCATACCATATGAAGGAACTGGCCGAAAATCTAATTAAAGCGCAAAACGAAAATGATTTGCCGGCAATGATTCGCATCGCGAACATACTGCAAGAGCAGTTCGAGCCCGCTTACTACAACCAGCCATTTGTATTCAATGATCCAATCGTCAGGAAGGCCCGTCTCATAGTGCGTAAACTCCAGCGGGCTGAGTGCCTAAAAAAAAAAAAAAAAAAAAAATAGTGGAGGCTTGCCGTCACTGGGGAAAAACGTCGTTAATGAGAAAAGCCTCGCCGATTTCTCGACGAGGCTTTCTATTTCTAACTAGCCAACAGCTTATTCAGCCACTGCCATTTCCTTATCTTTCTTCTTGAGACCGCCGATCTGGATCATTGGTTCTGCTTTGATCTGGGCTTTTTCCATGACCATTTGGTTGTAGAGTTTACGCATCATCTGCATTTCCTCTGCGGCGGTTTTGGGGCCTTCCATTTCCGGTTTGTTTGGACGGGAAAGGTCGACCTCGTTGAGGATGAGGCTGTGCGAGCTGTCTTCCATATCGACATTTTTGCCGCGGGCGAAGACCTCGTGGCGGCCCTGATCCTTGTACCACTGAGCGACGGTTGCATTTTGGTGCATGTGCTCGATGATGTTTCTCCAGCCGATTCCCGTGTTATATGCACAGAAGCTGATCTCGCCTTCCTGTGTGCCGTAGGGGATGATGCACATCTCGGTGCGGCGGAAATCGTAGTTGAAGAGATCCTGGAACCACATACCGGCGATGAAGAGGAAGTTCCAAGGGTCTTTACGACGCTTTTCGATATCCTCGATCGTGCGTGTGCCGTCGACCTTGCCGTAATCTTTGCCCGACAGGCCAAACGACTTGTCGAACTTTGCGAGGATGCCGCCGAGCGTCAGGGACTTCGGTGCACCGTACGGGTTGTAGTTTTTGAGCAGTGCGAGGCCCATCATGATATTCGAGAACCACTTGCCGCGGTTCGTATCGGTGATGTGCTGCATGTCGGTGACGAGGCCCTGAATGTTCAGGAACTGCGGCACCGGTGCCATTTCCTTTGTCTCTTTGTTGACCATCACGGCCGTGCCGACACCGCAATTTGGGTGGCAGCCGCATGAAACTTGTCCCCAATCATTTTCAGGCCCGTGGACGACGTCCGCGAAATCCGCGAATGCACCCATAAGCGAGAGCGGGAACCAGTCACGCGTCGGTTCGGTGATGCCCACCTGATCGTGCACGTCGTGGGCGAGGTGAGCCAGCGTGTAACGCTGCTGCAAACGACGCTCAGGCGTGATGTGTTCGTCGCGGCCCGTGAAGCTGACCGGCTGGAACGCGATGAACGAGATCTTTTTAGGATTCTCGAGTGCAAAGCGGATGATCGTGCCGACCTGGTCATTATTAATACCATTGACCAGCGTTGTGACGAGGATGATGTCGACGCCCGCTTCGTGGAGGTTGTTGATCGCACGGAGTTTGACGTCGAAGAGGTTGCCGATCTGGCGGTGCGAGTTGGCGTCGTTACCGATGCCGTCGAACTGGAGATAGACGAAACGAAGGCCAGCCTCGGCTGCTTCGCGACAGAATTCTTTCGATTTTGCGAACTCGATTCCGTTGGTCGCGGCCTGGACCGAGTTGTAACCGACTTTACGTGCGTAACGCACTGCGTCGAGGAAGTACGGGCTGAGCGTTGGCTCACCGCCCGAATACTGCACCGACATCTGACGACGCGGCTTGATCTGAATGGCGTTGTCGAGGATCTCGGTAACGTCTTCCATCGAGAGCTCGTGGACGAAACCGACCTGGTTTGCGTCCATGAAGCACGGATCGCACATCATGTTACAGCGGTTGGTCAGATCGACCGTCAACACCGCTCCGCGGCCGTATTTGATCGTCGACGTGCCGTGATTGTGCAGCTTCTCGTCGTTGTGCGACTCCATGTCGCGGCCCGGGAAGAGCGATTCGATATGCTGGAGGAACTTCGAGTCGATCGCCATCATGTCCTCGATCTTGCCGTGCGTCGGACACTCTTTGATCATCCAAACCTGCCCGTCACGCTCAATGATCTGCGCCTTGATCTCACCGACATTCTCATTGACCAACGTCGATGACATCACGCTCGCCGGAGAGGATCTGCTCTCTCGCCTCGATCACACACTGCGGACAGAGTGAGTCGGTCGTACGAGGAAAGCCAAGCGTCGGCTTGGTCTTTTGCCACGATTTCAGGATGGGCTTGTCAGCCCACTTCGGCGTGAATGACGGATTTGGCTTGAATTGGTTGACCGAGCGGATGGCGTTGAACGCTCCCTTCGCGACATATGTCAATCCTTTCTCAAAATGCTTTACAGGTCTCATGTTCAGTTATCTCCAACTTATATCGGACAATTTGTTTACTCCAACTAGGCATAGATGTACTCAAGGGTTCATTGGCAAGGCCTGTGCCAACCGCGGGTTGGCAACATGGATCGCCTAAGCCCCGTATTCTCAACACTTACTGGGTAATTAATCCACCCTCATGGTGTCCCGTTATGATACACAGCCAACGGAGATGTCTAATGTGCGCCACATTGATACAGCCAATATCGCAAACCGCCTATCACTCGCGAGAACCTATTCTCTTTGCCGAACTTGCGCACACTTGTTTAAGTGGGGGCCATAAACGTAAGCGCCGGAATGACAAAGCGCATTAGTTAGCTGCCTATATCTCACTGTACAATAAGGGGTTATAGCCCTATAAAAATAATCAACATTTGCGCTTTACATCTTTAAGCACCTGTGATATCTTTTTCAACACTTCAAGGGAAATTGGCCTAACAACCAAAGTCAGAGCAGTACACGGACGAAAAGATCCTTGAATTTCGATTTATGTCGATATGCTTTGGCACATCAGGTTGGCGGGCGATCATTGGAGACGAATTCACGTTTGAGAACGTCAGACTCGTTACCGAGGCGATCTGTAGATATTTGAAAACCGAATCGGACATCACGGGAAAGCCGTTGGTCGTTGGGCATGACTCGCGATTTATGGGCGAGACGTTCACGAATGTCGCGGCTGAAATTGCGGCTAGTAAGGGATTTCGCGTGCTGCGATGCACTGGCCTGACGCCGACACCGACGATCAGCCATGCGATTCGCAGCAATGGAGCGGTTGGCGGGATCAATTTTACGGCGTCGCACAATCCGCCGGAGTATCAGGGGATAAAGTTCTCGACAGCGGATGGTGCACCGGCGTTGCCGGAGGTCACGAAGCAGATCGAGGCTAACATCGAGTTGAAAGCAAAGGCTGACGATGCAGCAGGTGGAACCCTAGAAGATTTCGACCCGCGACCGGCGTATCTCGACGATTTGAAACTCAAGATCAACTTCGCGGCGATCGCCCAAGTCAAAGGACGGTACGCATACGATGCGATCTGGGGAACGGGACGCGGATACCTTGACAAGGCATTCCGAGATCACGGCCTCAAGGTTGAGACGATACATGACACGCGGGACGTGCTGTTCGGGGGCCGCTCGCCTGAGCCGGGTGAAGACCATCTCGACGAGTTACGAGATGCCGTAAAAAGCAAAAATCTCACGCTCGGTCTCGCGACCGACGGAGACGGCGACAGATTCGGGGTCATTGACAGCAACGGGGCGTTCATTACGCCGAACCGCCTGATCGCGGTGTTGACAGATTACCTATGCGAGACTCGCGAAGACCCGCGAGGAGTGGCACGTAGCGTGGCGACATCGCATCAGGTCGATCGCGTCGCAAACGCGAGGAGCATAAAGCTTTACGAGACGCCGGTAGGTTTCAAATTCATCGGCGAATTGATAAATCGGGACGAGATCATACTTGGCGGCGAAGAATCAGCCGGTCTCTCGATCCGCGGACATTACCCCGAAAAGGACGGCATCTTGGCCTGCCTTTTAGCGGCCGAGGCGGTCGCCGTACGCGGGGCGAGTTTGACAGAGCAGCTTGACCACCTCTTCAAACGGGACGGCAAGCTCGAATCGGGCCGCATCGGGGTAAAGTTGACGCCCGAAGTTGCGGCAAAATTAAAAGATAAGCTGGCGCAGGAGCCGATCGAGATCGGCGGCCGCAAGATTGAAACTATAAATCGCACCGACGGCGTCAAATTCCTATTTGGAAACGACGCTTGGATGCTGATGAGACCCTCGGGCACCGAGCCGATGGTCAGAATTTACGCCGAGAGCGAATCGACGAACGATCTGGAGGAACTACTTGAGCAAGGCCGCAAATATCTACTGGGATAACTCACAGTCACGAAGCACCACTGTGAGACGCACCGCGAAAGGCCGCGGCCCGGTCACGCGTACTCGCCGCCGCACCGCCCCGTGGTGGCTGTCGAGCCTGATCGTGACCTCGATATTTGTGATGCTCATTATCTCGATCAATTTCCGTGCGTTCACGGAAATGAGAGAAGAGGCGAGCCAGAACACACGCCTCGCAACACAGATCCAGAGCCTGACGGACGAAAATCTCGCCCTTCAGGAAGAAATTCACGCGTTGAAGACGAATCCCGAGATCATCCAGCGCGAAGCGAAAAAGATCGGGATAAATCTCCGATCGGAAGTCAGTAGTCAGTAGTCAGTTGTCAGTTGTCAGCGAATACTGTCCGCAACTACTTATTTTGAAAATCTAGAGTGACCCGGAGTGCCAGTGACTATTCACTGTTCACTATTCCCTGTTCACTATTAAAACAAGTTCCCGTGCCGGCGAACTGACAATGCGGAGTAGTTGGTCCGTCAGGCACACACCCTGCCCTTTGAAAATCCGCCTTTTGCCTACACCTCCGCAAGGCCTACAGCAATGCCCATCTGGTTAAACAAACACGGCTGCGAGTTTCCCGAAACCCGCAGCCGTACTTCCTATTAGGCCTCATTCATCTCTTAGCTTCCATTTGCTAAGCTCTCATATATTTCAATTACTCGCTTGATATGGGAGTCGATACCGAAACGTCGCAGAGTTGTTGAACTCGCAGTTCGGCCAAGTTCGACGCGGCGGGGGTTGTCGATTAGTAGAGCGGTGATCTTTGCCGCCAGGTCATTTTCATCGCCGGTAACAAAGATCTCGGCGCACGGGCCTTTCGGTTGGTCGGCACCAATGACCTCGAGCAGCGGCGGTATGTCAGAGACGATCATCGGCACCCCCATTATCAAGGCCTCAACCGCCGCAACCGGCAGGCCTTCCTGTACCGAGGAAAACACAAATAGGCTCAGTTCGCCAAGGATATCGGGAATGTCGCTTCGCCTCCCAACAAAGTGAACCCGGTCGTCGATCGCATTTCGGCGGCAAATTTCTTTGCATTCCGCCAAATAGTCTTCGGCCCCACGATGCACGGACCCGACAAATACAAAGTGAGCGTTTGGGTTGGCCGCGAATACTCTTTCGAGAGCACGGCAAACCGTCAGTTGATCCTTTCGCCGGTCGGGATAAAAGTTACCGACCATCCCGACGAGCGGAGCTTCGGGTGAAATGCCAAGTTCTTCGCGCAGCGTATTGGAACCGGCTGTGCGAACCGGCTTCAGCCTCGACGGATCGACACCGTTATGCAGTACAAAATAGCGTTCGGTAATGGGAAATCCCTCGGCGGTTCGAAACCACTCCTGCATAGCATTACTTACGGGACACACGGCATCCATTCGTGGGACTATCCACTTGGTCGCGATGCGGTTCTTTTCGTCGAGAATGTAATTTTGCAGGCTCATTAGACACTTTGCATCAGTTCCACGTGTCGCAAAGTAGGCATGGATGGCCTCGACCGCCTGTTGCGTATGGACGACCGTAATTCCATTGTCGATAATCATCCGTCGAAGGCTTCGGATCAAAAAGGGGTCGATCGGAAACCGTCGCTGGAGCCGGTGATAAGGCACGCCGCACTCTTCAAATTCCCTTTCGAGATCGCCACCGCCGGTTGCCGCGAACATGACATCGAGGCCGTTGGACGACGCATTTCGACAAAGGTCGAGCACCAACGTCTCCGCCCCGCCGCGATTCAACGAATCAAGAATGTAGAGAGCTTTGATGGCCATATTCGACAATAATCAATCGATCTGCGGCTCTGTCTTTTTCGAACAAATGAACACGACCGAGGTCGAAAACCGCTTTAGTCGCATCATCGGAAATAGCGGCGGATAGTCGGGCCACGGATACAGGCAGGGCAGCAACACCTGTTCCACCTCAAAACTGTCTGCGACCAAAGATTGCCAGCGTGAAATGCTGAATTTCTTTATCTCGCCGATCGCAAACGACGCTTCGGTTCCGTGCGGCTCACCAAGAAATATGTGCAGGAAACCTTTAAGTGAGCGTGTCCGCACGACGAACTTGGCGACCGCTCGGTGGGTGTAGAACAACCACCTCGAAACAACGAGGATCGCTGCCATTGTTCCTGTTGGCACCATCAGAACCGCACGTCCACCTGGCTTGAGCACCCGTGCCATTTCGGCAACACCGGCTTTCGGGTCCGCGAAGTGTTCGATAGCGTGGGAAGAATAGATCAGGTCGAAGCAATCATTTTCGAAGGGAAGGTCTTCGGCTGCTGCCGTCACCATGCGATCCGAAACTACTTTCACAGAAGCGTCGTGAACTCCAAATTTTGAGAGTTCAGGGTCGACACCGAAAACTTCAAACCCCAGTTTCTTCCCCTGCACCATTGCATAGCCCGTCCCGCAGCCCACGTCCAAAAATGTTCCCGGAGCTCGTTCGGCGAGAAACGGCACAAATGCCTCCCATTCGGCATCACGCCCTTTCTTTTGGCGGCGATTGAATCTTTCCGCTTTGGTCATATTTCGACTTGGGGATCGGAGGCCTTTGGACGCGTGACAAAAAACAAGCCCGGCTGGCATTGCGGCCTGGTCACGATTCGTCGAGCGAGCCTCTTCAGAAGCCAATACCGACGGCCGATGCCGGTAAGGCTCGCATCTAATTCCTGACTATTTTCAAAATAATGCTCAGCTCTGACGATCTTGTAACCGCAGCGTTCGAGAAGTTTCGTCAGCGTCATCATCGAGTACCAAGCGACATGTTCCGGGTTTGCCCACTCCGTCTCGAGTTTGCCCGCTTTCATATAGGCCGCCCATTTACGGTCCCACGGGTTCGGCGTAGTAATAATAACGTCTGTCCGTTCATGACAAAGCCACTTGATCCCGTCGAGCAGGTCACGGGCGCTTTCGACATGTTCGATCAGTTCGCCGCAAACGATCACGTCAAATTTGTCATTTAGCCCAATGTCGCCGAGCCGCATTACATCGCCTGTATGACATTCGCAGCCAACTGTCGCCCTGATCGCCTCGACCTCACTCTCGAGATAGTCGATTCCCACGACAGATTTCGCGACCGCCAATATCTGTGAATGAAGCCAATTACCTTCGGCCAACCGCTCGCGCCACTGGTCATGCAAGATAAATCCGAGGTGAAGAACCGACTTGCCCGTGCACATCCGGACGATCTCATCCTGTCTATATAAAGGTTCTGTGATCATGAGGGTGGCTTAGATCCGATTGTGGGTTCGGTCTTTTATCCAATATGCCTGTGTGTGGCCAAAGCGTTCGAGCAGGGGCTTGATACCTCGGTCGGCAGCAAAGTCATAGAACGCCTCCCGACATCCTTCCCAGTGGCCAAAGTCATCAAGTATTATCACTCCGCCGGTCGAGACCCGGTCATAGAAGGTCTCGAGAGCAAGTTGAACACTGTCGTACCAATCAGCGTCGATATGCAGAAACGCGATCGACCCTGACATCGGCCCTGCCGTAAACGTGTCCTGAAACCACCCCTTGCGAATAACATATCTGTCTTCGGGAAACCTAGCGAGCCTCATTGCAGCGTGGACCTTGGCTTCATCGCCCACACATTCACCCACAAAATCCGCTGCTGCCGGACCGTCCGCAGCGGTTATTTCCGGCATGCCTTCAAATGAATCATAAAGCCATATCTTTCGATCCGACGAACGGATCGCACACGCTGCGGCGGCGGCAGAACCGCCATTGAACACACCGCATTCTACAAAATCACCTTGGATATCACGCTCCAGAACGTCAACGGCGAGAGCATTCAAGTTCTCGAGTGTCAAGAATGACCCCATCGAGTACGCGCTGATCGCCTTGAGCTCCTTCGAAGCGAGGAGACGCCTCGCCCCGTAGGCTTTGTCGATGGCTTTTCTGAGTATCTTTCGGCTCATTGGGCAACGTCCGCGGTCAAGATACTTTACCAATTCTCAAGATGCCGCGTAAATTGCGGAGGTCATCTGCGTCACAAATAAGAATGTCACGAAGACTGCTTCCCGTATCTTTTCGAAAATAAATGAAAATTGCGACAAAGATCAAAAAATAACAAACGGTGGAAGCCGCTGCCGACGCTTCAGCACCGAAACGAGGAATAAATGCGAGATTGAGAAGGATATTGATCGCAAGCGTCGCGACCCAAAGAGCTGGGATCACGATTGGTAAGCCGGTCCCGACAAAGTACTGCACCATCGTTAGCTGCACTCCCCAAAAGAAAACACCCGGCAACAATATCCAGACAAGAGCTGGTGCCCCGATAAATTCGGGACCGTATGCTAACGGCAGCAAATAGGCCCCGGGAATGCTCAGTAAACAAGCGATAAAGAGCGAAAGTGCGACATGCCGGGCCGCCATCGAAGAAAATTCTCCCGCTTTCTCCGGTGACGAAGCAACGCGCTGGAGCATGAGATTAGCAACCACATTCGGCAGCAACATCAGGAACAAAGTGTATTGGGTGGCGACGCCATAAACTGCGGCTTCGACGGGGCCGCGAAAGCTGTTAAGTATGACCACATCGATACGAAGCATGACCATCGTAGCAGCCCAAAAGACATGCCCCTTGAGGGCGTAAACGAGCATTTTCTTGAGTAGCCCGAGATCGCCTCGCCAACGCGCTCCAAGATCCTCCGCCGCAATATATCTGTAAAGCAACACGGACGTGGCAAGACTGACCCCTGCCGCGGCAACCAAATTCATCGACAAGAGCAATACGAGTCCGCCGCCAAAGATCACCAATGCGATGACCGGATTTATAACCACAAAGGACTGATTCAACAGGTCGATATAGTTTGAACGCTTGATCTCACCCTGCGCCAGAAAAAGGTTAGAAACTATCAACGTCGTGAGTTGAAATGGGATACTGAAAAGCCCGATCGCCGCGACAGAAAGCGGTACACCGGGGAGAAAATACGACGAACCTACCCAGATCGCCAGCGTGAAGACCGAACTTCCAATGAGAGCGAAAAGAAGGCCGTTGACGGCGGCCGGAGCAAGCAGTTCTCGATTGCCCGCTGTGAAGTAAGTATTGGCGGTCGGCAGTCCCATGCTACTCAACTGGATCGCGGTAGAAACTGTCACATTGAGTACTATGAGGATACCGAAGCTCTCAGGTCCAAGCAGGCGAGCGACCAGAATACCGGCGATCACACTGTTTGCCGCCATCAGTATCCTTACAGCGAGTGTAAGAGTAACGCCGAATGAAAATCTGCCGTTCGTTGCCAAAATTTATAGTCTCTTGGTCAGGTAATTGAGGGACCTTCGCACATGTCTCGACCGAACCATGAGATCGCCATACTCAGCCCCATTAAGAGATAGAATAGCATCGCGACCGCAGAAATACCCTAGTTCGGTTGCACAGGCCCGGAGGCAATAAACACGAAACCAATGTGGCCTCAAGGATCTGTTTGATCCTCACCGCAGCACTTCTTTGATCGCATTGGCGAAGATCTCGACGCGGCGTTTGGCTCGTTTTAGTTCAGGGTGGTCGGTGCTGTATGTACGGGTAAGGCGGTTGGTTTCGGTTTCGAGAGCAGCTC
This sequence comes from Acidobacteriota bacterium, assembly GCA_016718135.1. GTDB lineage: Bacteria > Acidobacteriota > Blastocatellia > Pyrinomonadales > Pyrinomonadaceae > OLB17. Next base: position 14,714 of record JADKEF010000003.1, read on the forward strand.
GTTTCACGATAAGTTTGCCGAGGGCGAGTGTGAGTTTGCCGGTCTCTGTCGCCTTTACGGCAAAGACCTTTTCGAGCGACCGCTCAAGCGAGCCGAGTTCGAAGCGAGTGTCGATGACACGCGGATTCGCCTCGGTATAACTCTCGAGAAAGCTCTCCAGATCAGCGAGCAATTCGGTCTTACGCAACAGTACCTCAGCGTACGCCGCTGACGAACGTATCGGCCCGGCCTCATTTGACTGACTGAAAGCCACAGCGGGAAACGCGAATATCGCCGCGATAGTTAGAAGTCGGAACAAACATCTCATGGTGAGCAAACTACTTGGAATCAAACGTAAAAAAGTCAGGTTGCAACTTCTGGTTGAGATAATACTCAGTGACGTTAACGCCCCACATATTCTCGTTGGTCGTCGAGTTGCTATTGGATGAAAAAGTGACGCGGTATGTATAAGGCAGCGTGAGGTCGGCGACGGTTTTGAAATCCGAGAAAACCTCTGTCAGCTCAACTCGGGCATTCGCCTGTTGATTTGCCTGGCCAAAGGTACCCTGCCCACGTACGACCTCGCGCTTGTACTCTGTTCGCACATGCCGAAACGTATCGTCAAAGTAGAGTCGTACTTTAAAATCATCCGAGCCACTACCGGAGAGAAAGCAGTCGAGTGCGTGTAGTTTTTTTCCATCGACCGTCTTCATTCCCGCAGATTTCAGTCTTGCCCCGTGGCGATCGGCATCAGCGAGAAACCAACGCAACGACATGCTCCCCGTGAACAACCCACTGCTTAGGATCTTATCGTGCTCCTTGAGAAAGGTGCCGAGCAATGACCTGTTCCCCGCCGAAATAAAAGGAAGGCTTGTTTTGCCGTTGAAGTGGCCGATCTTTTCGAACGGATACTCCTTGGAATTGAGGCTGATGATGAAAAAGAGGTTGCCGGGATCGGACACTACGATCGCCTTGCCCCCGCCTTTGACCAGCGGTATTCGAGACTCAAACTCGCTCGTGCCGACAGCCATCAATGTCTTGAGAGATTCGCGGGCTTCCTTTTTGCCGATCGAATCAAGGTGCTTTGCAATGATCTCGTCCGGCTTCAGATCCTGTGCGGTAACCGATGCCGCGAAGGCGGCGATGACAACGAAAATGCTCAGAATATATCGCATAGTACTTCTCCGATCCTAGTTCGTAACGGCCATTTCTCTTTGCAACACCTCGATGGGCACGGGCGGTTCACATGTTGTAAATTCAAGGTCACTGTCCGCTTCGATCACGCCGTCGCCAAAGGTCTCACGACTCTCCAGCGTTTCAAAATAGGTCGTAATATTGTCGAGGATCTCATCGGCTGAATGAGAATGATACAACGTTTGGCGAAATTGTGCGCCGCCGACCAACCCCTTGGTAAACTGGCCGGCAAGCTGCTTCATCTTGCCCAAAGCGACTATCTCGGCCATTTCTTCGCGGCACATAGAAAAGAACTCGAGCAAAACGTCCTTCTTCTCGGTGAGGTCAGGCTGGTATGGCTCGTTACCGGCGAGAACATCGGCGAACTGGCGAAAGATCCACGGATTCTGCATCGCACCGCGGCCGATCAGGATGCCGTCAACGCCGGTCTCACGCCATTTGTTCATCCCGTATTCGATCGTCGTTATATCGCCGTTGCCCGACACGGGAATCGTCACTGCCTCTTTTACTTGCCTGATCAGGTCCCAATTGGCGAGCCCTTTATAGCCCTGATCACGTGTGCGGCCGTGAACCTGAATGTGTTCTACGCCGCATTGCTCGGCCATCTTGGCTATGTCAACAACATTTATAGATGCATCGCTGTAGCCAGTCCGCAATTTCAAAGTAAGCGGTATCGTGATCGTCTTCTTGATCTCTTTGAGGATGGTTTCGAGCAATTCAGGAGTTCTGAGCAATCCGCTGCCGCCCCCGTTCTTGACGACCTTGGGTGCCGGGCAACCGCAATTCACATCGAGAATATCAGCCCCGATCTCCTGAGCCATCTCGGCGCCCATCGCCATTCGATCGGCCTTGCCGCCAAAGATCTGCACCGCGTACGGCCGCTCTTCTTCATCAAAACGCATCTGCCGTTTCGACTTAGGATTATGCCGCGTCAATCCCTCGACCGAGATAAACTCCGACACTACGAGCCCCACCCCGCCGCGACGCTTGATCAATAGAGGGAAGGTGTATGCAGTCACGCCCGCCATTGGAGACAGGATGAGAGGCGGATCGATCGAGATGTCGCGTATCTTAAAAGGCTTCACTATCAGTTTTGGGATTTTTTCCGGCCCATGATGACCATGATCACTCCGATCAGAGCGATCAGGAACGAGATGACAAGAATGACAATGCCCGGGATGATCCCGAGCATTGCTTCATTCCAACTTGTTCGCCCATCGGTCAATGGAACGAGTGCGGCCGAGATCAAAGCGATCGCGAGACCTAACAGAACGCCCAAGATACCGATAGCAAGAATTATTTTCGAGATCATAGGCCTACATCTGAGGACTCTTCGGCCCTACTACTGTTTGGTCAAAACCAATCCCGAAGCGTCAAATGAAACTTCCGTTACCGTACCATCAGCGTTGCGGTTCGGGAATTTCGCACCGTCGTCATTTATGAGGTGATCAACATGATCTTTCGGAAGAACCTTCGTCTTGAAAACGCCCTGAGCTTTGACCTTCATCCCTGCCGAATTGAGAGGAATAAGGAATTTATGGTCGCCGAAGGTAACGCGGACTGACTTTCCATCCATCTTATCCGCCATCTCCATCCAGCAGCCTTCTTTCTTGCATGAACGTACGATCACGCCTTCGACAAGAACGGTCTTCTCCGAGTATTTCATCGGTTCTTTCAAGGCCTTTTCGACCGAAAGCTTCTTGGTACCTGCGACCAACGCGTCACCGCGTGTGATCGATTCGCCCGGCTTTAGATCGACCGGAGCATTTTCCGTGCTCTTTACAACCGGCTGTCCCTTACTGTTCAACTCTTGACTAGCTGAGTCATTGTTCTGAGCGAACGACACCGCCGTGAATACAAAAATTGACGACAAAATAACTAATAGTTTCTTCATAATATTTATAGAGAACTCCATCTCAATATAAGCCAATTATACTACGGCAGGGCGATCTGGCGCTATTTTCGCTCGAAAACTAACTTGCCGTTGACGACGGTTTTCAATACGGTAACATCTCGTATTTTCGTCGGATCGATCGTGAAAATATCTTCCGATAGGACAACAAAGTCTGCGAGCATTCCCGGTGCCAGCGTGCCCTTTTCGCTGTCCTGAAATTCAGCATACGCAGAGCCCCATGTGAATGCTCTGACGGTCTCATCGACAGTTATCTTCTGCTCGGGGATCCAACCATTCGGGTTCTTGTCATCGAGTGTCCGTCGGGTAACGGCTCCATAAACGCCTAGGATCGGATTTAGCGGAGCGACTGGCGAATCCGAACCGAATGCGAGTACGCCGCCGCTATCGAGGATCGTGCGGAACGCATAAGTTCCCTTCAAACGTGGTGCGTCGAGGCGCTTCCACGCCCAGCGCCCGTCGTCGATGATGTGAAATGGCTGCATTGAGGCAACCACCTTCTGCGAGGCGAATCGCTTTAGGTCTTCAAGCCGCATATGCTGAGCGTGTTCGATAGTGAACCGACGGTCGTTCGCACCGTTTGCCTTTTCAACTGCTTGGTAATGGTCGAGGATCGTTGCGTTCGCTTTATCGCCGATCGCATGGATGCGAATCTGCAGCCCCGCTTTGTCGGCGTTCATTATGTCCTGACGCATCGTCGTCGTAACGTCAGCCATCGAGAGTCCGGTCGAATTGGGAGCGTCCAGATACGGGTCAAAGAACCAAGCCGTGGTCGAGCCCAGACTGCCATCCGCATACCCCTTCAAACACCCAACCCGTAGCATCGGATCGCCAAAAGCCCGCCGTGCACCTGTATTCGACCAACGTTTGTAATCACCGAGCGGCGAGCAATTATAGACTCGCGTTTTCAGCGTCCCGCGTCGCAGCAATTCCTGATAAACGCCGATCTCAGTGCCATTCGCAGACATATCCTGAACGCTCGTCACGCCCAGCGAAGCCGCATGATCAGTCGCCGCCTGCGCAGCCTCGAGCCGCTGCTCGAATGAAGCCGCCGGGATGGCACTATCGATGTAAGACGCCGCAGCGTCCTTAAAGATGCCCGTCGGATTGCCCGAAGCATCACGAACGATCTCGCCCCCGGCAACATCCTTCACTGACTTATCGACCTTCGCGAGACGCATCGCAAGACTGTTCGCAAGTGCCATGTGGCCGTCGAGCCGATTAATGAACACCGGATTATCCGGCGTCGCCGCATCGATCAATGCGGCGGTCGGCAGATTATTCGGCGTCCAGTTCTCGTGGTCCCATTGCCCACCTGTGATCCAACGGCCCTTTGGTAATTTTGCGGCAAAGACCTTGATCCGCTCGACGAATTCCTGCGGCGATTTCGCATCGCGCAGATCGACGGAGGCGAGCTGAGCACCCGTCTCCATAAAATGCACATGAGCATCATTAAAACCGGGAATAATGGTCTTTCCGCCGGCATCGATCACCTTCGTCTTCGGACCGATCCACGGTTGGATTTCTGCGTCCGAACCAACTGCGTGGATCTTTCGCCCGATCACAGCCATCGCTCGTACAACCGTGCGTTTGGCGTCCATGGTGCGGATGTTCGCATTAGTAATAACCAGATCGGCGGCACCATTCTGAGCTAAGGTGACGATCGACGAATTCAGGCAAATTGCGGCCAGCGTGATAAATAGAGCGATCTTTTTCATATTCGGGGCATCTGACAAAAACGGTGTATTCTTAAGTGTCCGGCAATTATAGCAATGAAAGAAAAGCATTTCCAGATACTAGGCATCGCGGTCGTGGCTGTCGGGCTGACATTTATTGCTTTCCTATATTGGTCGCAGCCGCGGACACTCGCCGAGGTCGCGACGAAAGGTTCTGTGGCGATCGGGACGTACGAAGTAAATAAAACAGAATTTGACGCTGGTTTAGCCGCTTTCCGGCAAGATCAATTCGTCGCCGCCCGCTCCGCATTCGAGCGAGCCGATCCGGAAAAACGCGATGCCGCTACGCAGTTTTACACTGCATACAGCTACTACCGCCAGGGCTGGGGACGCGTGTCGAATGACGACGCCCTGTTCAAGTCCGGCCTTGAGACCATGGGTCGAATAGATCCGAATTTCCGCTCGGTTGACGCGAATCTGCAAATGAAGACCGCAGCAGAACTAAAGTTCGAACTTGAAGAAGGCCTGAAATTAACCGCCTCAGACTTTAATCCTTTGAAACTGACCAAGGAACGCAAATAACGGATTCTTTGACACCTCGATGGACGAAGCATTAGAAAAACCCGAGATAGTAACCGATATCGCCTTAGTCGAACCGCGCGTCGGCCCTTCCGCGTCGGTCATTTATCTCGTTCTACCTGCAATACTTCTCGCCGTCACGTTGCTCGGCGGGCTTAGGCTCGGGGTGGCGGACAATGCGTTTATCTTTCTGAAACCCGCTCTGACCTGTCTGGTGTTTGCGGCAGTCACGATGGTCTTATTTGTGAGGTCGGGGATGGTCGCGGTGGATGGATGGCTGGCGAGTGAGAACTCAGGCTTGCGAAACGCAGCGAACGCCGCTGTTTTGCTGACGCTCTTTACGGCGTTGGTTCAGCTTTACAACAGCCTTCTACCCGAACAAGGCTTGCCGTTTTGGATCGTAGGATTCTGCTTTTTCTGGACGCTGTGGAACAACCTGTTCGCCGAGTTCGACCCGAAACGTCTGCTCCGCAGCATGGCCGCACTCTTTGCAATGGCATTCGCCGTCAGATGGCTTTTCCTCGCCAATCTCACGCCCGAAACGTCAGGTAGCTGGATCGAGCGAATCCTGCAGAACCCAACGCAAGAAGCATTCACGTGGCTCCTCGACATCCCGCGATACTCAGCCGGAACGGGCTATATTCAGTTCTTTACTTTGGCGCTGTTTCTACTTGGATTGTACCTGCTACCGAGATCGGCTTCGCGAGACTGACCTAAAGCGAGATCTGGATCGCCACACCGTCACGCTTTACGCGAAGGGTGCTGCCGGAGAACTTCTCGTCGAAAACTGTATTAGCTCCGACCGCTTTGCCGTTGACAGTCTCGATGATGTCGCCGGTTTTGAGCCCTGCCGCCGCCGCACGGCCGCTGGCTGAGCTTACTCTCCAACCACTCGCCGAAAGACTCGCTCGAATTCCCATCGCACTAAAAGCCTCGCGAACCGACAGCGTGGAAGTCGGGATTACGGGACTCGAATTGCCTGTGCTCACAACATTTCCCGGACGATTCGCTTCGCGAAGAGCCATATCGACCGACCCACCTTCAGGAGTTTCGGGCTTCTTAGCCACGGTCGTCGGTTCTTTCTTCGGGGTCCCGGCGACGGTCTCTTCCGTATTGACCGGCGGCTTAGCAGCCGCGACCTCAGTCGTAGGAACCGGTGCCGGAGCAACTTCATTCGATGTTGGAACCACTAACGGAGCAGGAGCAACCGGCCCCGAATCAGCGACCACTGGCACGTTGACGGTTCCCGTGTCGTAAAGCGCGTTGTAACCAAAATATCCGCCGACCGCCGCCAGCATAACTGCCGGAGCGGCGACGCGTGCGAAGGTCGGGAACCAAGACACACGTTTTTCCGCCGGACGCCCCTGAGCAATGCGTGCCCGGACACGAAAGTCAAAATCCGCCGGTGCATCCACGCGTTTTAGCGAGCCGAGCATCGCCGCGACCTTTTCTTCGCCTGCGTCTGCAAAATCTTGTAACCGTTTCTCTTCTCTAAGCATCTTTATCTATAAGTAGTGCTGAAGCTTCTCCTTGAGAAGCCCGCGTCCGCGGCTTATCCGCGACTTTGTCGTACCGAGCCCGAGCTGCATGATCTCGGCGATCTCTTCGTAGGTCCGGCCGTCGATGTCTCTTAGCACGACGGGGATCCGATATTTCTCAGGCAAAGCCGCGATCGCCTTGCCGATCATCTTGCTCCGCTCGTCGTCAACCAGCTCCGCATCCGCTATCGGCCGCGTGTCCGCCGGTTGAAATTCGACCTGCGTGTCGTCCTCCGACTGAAACAGCCCGGTTAACGACAGCAGCTTTCGCCGCTTTCGCCTCCGTATCTCGCTTATCGCAAGGTTCGTCGCAATGCGGTAGATATATGTCGAAAAGGCAAAGCCCGTGTGGTACCTGTCGATCGCAAAATAGACACGCACAAACGTCTCCTGCGCCAGATCGACCGCCTCTTCGTAATCATTCAAAAATCTGTAGAGATAATTCGTTATCGGCGAGCGATAACGGTTCATTATCTCCCCAAAGGCAGCCTCGTCGCCGGCCTTTGTGGCTTCGATAAGTTGGTGATCGGACAGCTTTTGGTCAGGCATAGCTGAGCGCTTTGCCTCCGTACCAGAACTCCCTGCCATGTCGAACGCCATACATTCATAACAGTTTAGACCAAACTACCGTCTAATCAACAAATCGAATCCGCCGTACTCTGACACGCGCTCATTATGAGTTAGTTGCAAAAGTCGTAAAGGACGGTATTTAACAGTGGAGTATGAAAAAAAACGGTCCGGCTGGTAGGCGGATGCGTTAGCGAGAATAAAAGAGTAAAGCCCACGAAGGCCTTGACCGTCTGATTCCTAACCAAGGGCAGAGATGCCCCGAGTCTTTTATTCGGAGACCGCTTTGCTGATGGTAATAGTCCAGATGTCAGGGACGGTTTGCTTGAATGAAACGTTTTGGGTGAATACTAACTTTGAACCCTCATGATCGTTAAATGCAGGTATGTCTTTTACTTTACCCGCAACGATCAAGAAGCCGGATACACGATTTTTCCCCGCATCATTAATAAAATAGCTGCTTTCAATTGCAATACTATCGCCTTCTAAAATCGGAGTTCCGTCTTCCCCGTTTGCAGATCTGATTATCCAAGTGCCGGTTCCATTGTCACGGTTCGGTGATCTGGTGGTAAAGACCGCTCCTGTTTGATCGAGAAATTTTTCAAAAACAGGCAAATGTTCAGTCCATCCGCAGACGTCGAGGTAACCGGCATTCGGGTTCATATTCCCGAGGTGAACCCGGTCGCCGACAGCTAGCGGTTCGCCTTTGTTTTTCCCGCTGGCAGAGACGACCTCCCAACTGCCAGAACCGTTATCGCGGTCGGGATTGCGGTGTGTTGAAACGAACATCGTCTCGGTCGGGACTTTTTTGAATTCCGGTTTGCTCCAGACCTGCCCCCACGCATCGAGGTACGAGCCATCGTTCGGGTATCGATTTTGTAAATTCACGACCGAGCCGATCTTGATGACGTTTCGATCAGATGTCGCGGCGATTAATGCTCGCTGCTTTGCGGCACGAGCGTCGGGACCCGGCCCATTTTCCGCGGACACACTTTGGTAAACGTTATAGCCGCTGACGGCAATCACAATGAAGAGAACAGCGGTCACGGCCAACGCAAAAGCCGGTGAGAGGCGACGAGTTGGCGATGATGTCTGGGAAATGGTCTCTTCGCCCCGGAAATAATGAACGGTTTGCTCCTCGACGATCAGTAGATTGTCTTCGTCGACTTCCGTGACCTCGGGCGTGAAGCGATAGCCGATCTTCGGAACGGTTTCGATGAGTTCCTTGCGGCTGCCGTCTGGCTCGAGCAGTTTTCTGAGCAAGGAAACATTTCGTGCGAGCGTCGTCTCTTCGACAAATGTATTGGGCCAGACGGCGTCGAGGATCTCTTGTTTTTTCGTTACTCGACCCGCATTCGCGACAAAATAAAGTAAGAGATCAAACTGCTTTGGAACAAGTTGTACAGCCTCATCCTCACGCCATAAACGGCGCTCCGGTACGTCCAAGACAAATGTACCGAAACGATATGATGCAGGTATTTCCACGTGTTTAGCGTCATCCATAATAAATCCAGAATAAATCCAGAATAAATCCAGACATTCTCAATTGTTCGGGTTAAATTTACGTTTCAACGATAACTTAAGGCGAAATTAAATGGAAATCAAAAGGAATTTTGAAGAACTGACTATCACCAAACGGCGATTCGTCATTCGCCAAACGCCCGCTGTCAAGCAAATGACTTGTGCGGAATGCGGAGAAGCGATGTTGGCGATCGCCCAGGCCGCCGTTTTGTTGGGCATCAAACAAAGTCGAATTTTCCAGGTCGTCGAAACAGAGGCAATTCATTTTACCGAAATTGAAGAGGGTGCAGTAATGATTTGCCTGACTTCGTTATCGGCGGTTTTAGATTGTAAGTCTTAGAAAAAATTAAAATTCAGCAGAGAAAAATGTCAAAAAAAATGATGCCACAAGTTTTGGCGTTGGCAATGATTTTATTGCTATGCGGTTCCGATCTATTTGCCCAAACACGCATTAGCTTTCGTCGTGGCAGCACGTCAGCGAGTGTTTCCGGCAACCTCGTTCCCGGCAAGGTGCGATATTTTGTTCTGACAGCAAGAAGCGGTCAAAAGCTAAATGCAAAGATTAGTTCGGGCAACGGAAGTGTTAGTTTTAGTGACTACAGTGGAGACGGAGGAGGAGTAACATCATTTCAGTATGTTGCGGAAAATGGCGATAACGAACTTGTCATTGTGAACAGTGGCAAAAAAGCAACAAATTTCACGCTAACGGTGTCAATCAGGTGATTTGAGCTGTTTTATGAAATGGTGTGAAAAGTTGTCCACAACGACCGCAAAGTTATTCGGACGAACATCCCGGATCAGATGCGTGTAGGACATCGGTCCGAAGATGAATAAATACCAGGGAATTATAAGGAAAACAAATGAGACCAAAACTGACGATATTTATACTCCTGTCTTTACTTGCTTTGGCAGGTTGCGGCGGTTTGGGAGCTGACAAAGCAAAGGAACTGGAGCTGAAGGAAAAGGAGCTGGCTCTTAAAGAAAAAGAGCTGGAATTAACCAATAAAAATCCGAAAGCAGATGATTCCGATAAAACAGAAAAATCGGAAAAAACTGAAACGACGAAGTCTCTGAAAAAGGTCGAACCACCGACCGGTGCGACCGTCGCCAGCATCAATGCGAGTGATGTCGTCGTGCGTGCTCAACCGAGTCTCACCGCCAAGAAAGTCGCCTCACTCGGAAAAGGTCAAAAAGTTTATGTCATCGGAGTATCCGACAACACCGTAGTTTGGAAACAAGAGACGTACACCATGAAAAACGTCCAGTTGGAAAATGGTCAGAAGGGGTGGGTCTTAGAACTATTTATTGATGAGACTTAAAAGGTAAGGACTACACTCTGCTACAAATTCAATACGCGCCCTCAGGGAGAAAAACCAAATGAAATCACTATTAATCACCGTTCTTGCATTTCTCGTATTTGCTCAAACCGCCTGTCAAGATTCCAGTAAAGAATTGGAATTAAAACAGAAAGAACTTGCTCTTAAAGAAAAAGAGTTGGACATGAAAGCAAAAGAAAAAGAGCTGGACGACAAAAAGCAAAAAGCCAACGATAAGCCTACTGCCACGCCGGAGAAAGAAGCCGAACCGACTGAAAAGAAAACGGCAGGAAGCAATGGTTGTAATCTTACCAACCCAGTAAGGTTCAAAGCCGGAGCATCTGCCCAAACTTTCAAATGTGAACTGGCAACCAATAACGGAAATACCAAGCATAGATACACACTTCAAGCAGAAGCCGGACAGGATCTTACCATCACCTTTAAATCGACTGATGCAAATTATGATGTTACGGCACCAGATGGGGTAGGTAGAGTGAATGGTATAGTATCACCCAGAGAACAAATACAACTTAATAAAGACGGCAAGTGGATAATTAGCGTAAATCTTGACCCAGGTGCAACTTTTGGCGATTACACAATAAACTTTGAAATTAGATAATTGATCAAAATACTGTTTGCAATGTGCTGAGAGCTAGATAGATGATCTCCGCAGGCTGCCTGCTCGGATCTATAGAATTGCCGTTAGCTCTAGTCAAGGGTCTTGTGTCCACAAACATTTCCGGGCTTTAGCCCAAACTTCTTCCCAAGGTGCGGTAAGAAGGTTGGGCTAAAGGCCGATTTCAATTCGCATCCTCAACCGTCAGCTACGGCGTTAGTACTCGGCCTGTCTTTCAGCCGAGAACCCGACGGCAATTTCTTGTCCCTGAAAGGGACGAATGCAATAGCGTAGAGTTGAACCCTACGAACAGATTGCACAGATGTTTTGCTCCCTGAAGGGGAGCCACATGGTGCGGCGATTGTTGCAGGTCGTTTGACAGACAAAAGGCTGCTCGGACGTTATGCCGGGCAGCCTCGGTTTTAGTGGATTCGGCGATCAGACCGACTTGATCGTCATTACCAAAAATATCGTGCCGGTGGTTCCCGGCAGGTTGAGGGTGCCGACGAGGGTTGGTTGGCCTTCTGGGACGTTGAATTTGGTGAGGGTTAGGCCGATGTGTTCGTAGGCGGTGATCGGACGCGATTTGCCGGTCTCGTCTTTGAACGATCCGCCGGTGGCGACCGGGACTTTGGCTCCAAATCGGAACATCTTTCCCTGGAAAGATCCGGCACCTTTCTGCTGCGACAGATTGCGCAGGTCTATCACGCTCATCTCCATGAACGATGGCTGCATCGGATCCGTTGTCTCGCCGAAGATGTTCACCGGGCTCTTGTACTCGGCTCCGCCGCCATCGAGGATGCGGCTCTGGAGCGTCGTGGCCAGCCGGTAGTTGGAAAAACCAAATCGGCTCTTGATGTCCTGCGTAACCTGTTCAAGGCCCGACGGCATTTCGGCCTTCGCTCCTGCCTCGTTCGAGCCGACTACGAGGTGCAATGTGAGGTCGTAGCTCGACTCGGCCTGTTGGGCGATCGCACCGATGGCGGCAAGTGCAACAAGACAAATGGACATTATGAGGTTGTTAAATTTGGGGTGTTTCATTCTGTAGTTCTCCTAAAACAAAGATCGGGGAAAGTTATGCTCTTGCACTTTACGCCGCAGCGGAAGTTGCAAAAACTAATTTCCCCGATCTTCAGAGATCGTTTATTGAATAAAACTAACCCGCCATAAACAGGCCTTCATCGACCTTTTGGCCAAACGTGATCGTACCGACTTCCGTTTCCTCGATGATCTTGTCACCGGCCCACAGGACGGTGCGGTACGGCACGAGCGTACCCTGGGCGTAATTGTAGTCGTAGAATTTTCGCTTGTACTTGATGCCGGCGTCTTCATACGTGAGCATCATTACACGAAATCGTTGGGCACTGATGAAAAACCGGGTCTGCCTTCCCTGCTTGTCGGTCACGTCGATGACATGAAAATCGACGCCCATCACCTTTTCGCGGGTCACGAGTTCGATCTTGGATTCGTTCTCTTTATATCGAAGCAAAGCCTCCAGGCCTCGGACGATCTGATTCTCAAAGACCTTGATGGCATCTTCGCGGGGCGTGAATATAGTGTTGTTATAGACACCGAAGATCTTCTCTTCAGAAAAGACCAGAGAGTATCTGGCCGCCGGAAACTCCTGATCAAGTCTGATCTTCTCTTTCGCCAGATTTGAGCCTCGAATAATGAATCGCTGGTATGGTACGCGATCAACCTTGCCCTCGGGGTTCGTGATATTTGCGGTACCACGTTCGAGTGTTGTCTTTCTGATCTGGTCGAGAAGTTGGCGGCCGAACGGCAGACCGTAGAACCCGATCGTCGCCTCAACGACCTGCTCGGCGGTAAGATTGGCTGGGTCCATCTTTTGAGCCTTTGGAGCGGGCGTTTCTTTTGGGCTAGGAACCGGAGCGGGCGTCGGCGCCGGCGTTGCCTGAGCAAGCACCGCTATCGAAAAGACTCCGATGACCAAACAAACTGAAAATGTAAACCGTAAACGCAAAATCACTCTTACTTCTCCTTCAGAAACACGCAGCTAGAACGATGTCGGATTGTAACACAAAACAAAGCCCGTCGGCATTGCTTCACACTTGGAATTGATGACATTTGGCGGGCAAAAGATGCTTGTCAGAGTGGAGACCTTATATTGACTCACTCCCGGACACTGTTTAGGCTCTTTCTATGCACGTCGCACTTTTCGAACCCGAAATACCACCCAATACCGGAAACATAGCCCGTCTATGTGCCGCGACGAATACCGAATTGCATATCGTGGGGGTGACCGGCTTTCGAATGGACGATCGTACGCTGAGGCGCTCAGGCCTCGATTATTGGGAACACGTCACTTTGCACCGCCACGTCGAATTTTCTGATCTGGCAAAGGCTCTGCCCGGCTCTCGCATGGTGTATCTAACTACAAAAACGGAAGTTCCATATACGGAATGGACATTTAATGAGAATGACTGTCTCGTCTTCGGCCCCGAAACGAGAGGTCTTCCTGAGTCGATGCTAAACGAACATTCCGATCGATGCCTCACAATTCCAATGGCAAATCCAAATGTTCGCAGCCTTAATCTTGCGACAAGCGTCGGCATTGTCCTGTACGAAGCCATCAGGCAGACACGATAACAAATCTCTGCATTTACCACTCTGTTTTTTCTGGGCACCTCCCAGTGGTGATTTCTCGTCTAAATGCTAGGTAACTTCGATTGGGAGAAACTAGATATTATGAGAAAGATAGGATCATTGGTATTTGTAGTTTTCGTATTTGTTGGAATTTCGGTGGTCGGTGTCAGTGCTCAGGGTGGGACATCCGCTTCGCTTCAGTCGTCGAAGACGATCGCGCAAAAGGCACATAGCTCTCTTCGCGGATTGCCGCGGTATGGTGTCTTCGATAACATCACGATCGATGTACAAGGAAGCACCGTTATCCTTGGCGGTAAGGTAATCACACTCGGCACAAAAAGCGCGGCCGCAAACGCAGTCAAGGACATTCCCGACGTGACTGAGGTCGTTAATAACATCGACGAACTGCCACCGTCGCCATTTGACGATAGGATCCGGCGTGAAGCTTATCGTACGTTCGTCTCTCGCGGCCCCGGACAGTATTTCCCCGACCTCAATCCGGATGTGCGAATTATTGTCGAGAATGGCCAGATCACGCTCGAGGGCTACGTTCATAGCGACGGGGACAGAAATATGTTAAATATCCTCGCTAACGGCGTTTCTGGAGCCTTTAAAGTGACAAACAACCTTGTGGTCGGCCGAAGGGTTGCATGAGGTTTCTGAAAAACTGATAGAGGAAGCCGGACCTGTGTCCGGCTTTTTCGCGTTTTCGCCCGGTCGCTTCGGCCACGATCACGGCACCGCAAAGAAGTTAAATGCAGTAAATAGTGGCCTTAATCGCTTTGAGAATTTCTTTGAGAATTTTTTGAGCGATGTTATGAAGACCGCGTAAGCATGCGGTCGCATCTATCATAGGTTTAGTTTTTGCGGCGATCGCCCTCGCCGGGAGCGGTCCGTCGGGCCATCCGGTTCTTGCATATGCAAAGAGCCTGGTCGGATCAGAGCAAAGAAGTGCGACGAATCCGGGGAAGGCCGTAGTGGTCGAAACCCCGACCTACAGAACCGATGCCCCGGCGGTGCCGTGCGGCCTGATGATCGGTTCGGGGCTTGCTCTTGGACAAAGCTTCGGTTTTGAACCTATCAGAGACAACACGGTCGCATACACTTATTCTCGCAGTACACCACGGCCAAATGATTATGCAATATTTCAGGTTCGCGACCCATTTGGAGCTTCGCTGATCAAGAATGCGATCACAGGAGCGAGCCACACATTCACAGAGTTCACTCCTTCGCAGCTTAGCGGATTCAACTTTAGCCAGTATCGGGTTATCGTGCTTAACTTCGACGATCATGAAATAAGCGAATTCAACACGCCGTACACTGCGGCGATCAGCAATTTGCAGGATTATGTGAACGGCGGTGGCATCCTCTGGATCCAAATGGCGATCAGGAACGGAGCGGGGAGCTTTCCTATGCCGTTTGGCGGAACAGGTATCTTTGAAGGCTGGGGGCAGGACGAGATCGTCGATCTTGCCAGCCCGATGATGGTAGGTATATCGAATCCGATCTTTGGCGACCTTGCCAGCTATTCTACGTTTTCCAGCCTACCGGGAACCGCGAACATCGTCGTCCGTGGTGGTACGTCCTCCGGCCCAATTGTAACGTATGACTACGTCGGCGAGTGCGGCACCCCAACACCGACCCCAACAAATACGCCAACCACGACGCCGACCAATACTCCGACGGCGACGCCAACAAATACACCAACCGCAACGCCGACCAATACTCCGACGGCGACGCCAACAAATACACCAACCGCAACCCCGACGGTGACGCCTACGCCGACCGTGACGCCTACGAGCACGCCAACGAATACGCCGACGGGCACGCCTACTGCAACACCGACGGTTACGCCCACGCCAACTCCGGGCCCCGTCTGTCAGTGGACGCTCGAACCACCATATCCGATCAACATTCAGGACAATGGAACCGCCGTCGTCGGGCCGTCTATCTTCAGTTTTGGCGGGAATTCCAATTCCGCCATTACCAACGACGGCTACCGTTACACGCCGGATCAATGGTTCACACTTTCGGCGATGTCGGTCGCATTGGTAAAACCGACCGTGGTTGCCGGCAACCTGTTTGTCTACATCATTAACGGAGCCGATGGATCCGGAGCTTTTCGAAATTCGGTTCGCCGATACAACCCGTTTACCGATACGTACACATCGCTCGCCCCATCTCTGGTGCCGACATGGGCGTCCGCCGGCGAGTACGTTGACGGTAAGATCTATGTCATCGGCGGGTTTGAAGATGTGATGGGCGATTCGGAGCCGACCAACAAAGTTCAGATCTACGACATTCTGACCGACACTTGGTCTTTCGGGGCCGACTACCCGATTCCCCTTGGATTTATCTCTACCTTTACAGACGGCCAGTACGTCTATGGTGTCGGCGGTATCTCGGGTTCAATTGCGTCGCAATTTACGTTTCGGTATGATCCCGTAACAGACAGCTGGAACGATGCTGCGATCGCAAACCTCGCGCAGCCGCGGTGGGGAGCCGCGAGCGGATACATTGGAAACCTTGGAATAGTAGCCGGCGGAACGCTATTTGGAAATGTCGATACAAACATCACCAACACAGCTATCGGTTGGAACTCGGTTACAAACCTATGGTTTGAATTTCCGGATATGCCATTCGGCCGCGGACGAACGACCGGAGCCGTACTACCCGGGAGTTTCCACGTAATTGGGGGCCGATCCGCAATTGGCGGCCTCACGGGCACGACGTCGCACCAGAAGTTGACATGTACAGGATTGCTAACACCGTCGCCAACGCCGACGCCGAGTTTGACGCCAACGCCAACTGCAACACCGACGAACACACCGACGGCTACTCCGACAAACACACCAACGGCAACGCCTACGCCCACGCCGACTAACACGCCTACGGCAACGCCTACTCCATCGGCTACCGCAACATCGACTCCGACGGCCACCCCGACGCCGGGACCGACACCTCCGATAATGGATTGTGCCTGGACGAACGATACAGACTATCCATATCCGATCATTGACGTCGGCGCGGTAAACCTGGATTCGCGCATCTACGCATTCGGGGGATACTCTAGCCCGCTTGAGGAACGAAGGGCCAACAGTTTCAATGGCAACAATTGGAGCTCACTGGCGATCACGCCTCCACTAGATGGATGGGAGTTGCCTTCGATGGCAACTGACGGGCTCTTTATTTATCTTATCAATGGTAATTTCGGTAGCGGTTTCGGGCAGAAGATGTTTCGGTATAACCCGGCGACTGATACCTACGTCCGACTTGCGGACCCTCCGCTCGCGACGTTTGCCAGTACGGCGATCTATTTTCAGGGACGCATTTACCTGATCGGCGGATACCGAGACTCGGGCGGAGGCCTGTTCCCGATCAGCAATGTTTACTCCTATATTCCGGGTTTGAACATGTGGTTCCAGGAGACGCCCTTACCGGTTCCTACCGCGTGGCCGGTGGCATTTGAACGTGGCGGCAATTTGTACCTTGCCGGAGGGATCGATGTCTTTGGCGATGTGTCGAGAAAGACCTATTCACGGGGCGTCGGCGGATTTTGGGATGATGAAACTATCGCCGACTTGCCGGAACCTCGGTTCGGGGCAGCTGTCGATGTATATCGCGGGGGCGTGGTCATGGCCGGCGGTAACCGGGTGACGCCGTCCGGGAGCGTTATTACCTCGACGACGGTCTTTTGGGATCCGCAGAGCGACACTTGGACATCGCTACCGGATATGCCTGCCGCTCGCACACGAGCGGCCGGAGCCCGATTGACCGATAGTTTCTACTCCATTGGCGGCTCCGGTGCACCCTTCTCATTTGTCGGTACGGATGACGTTTATAAACTCAACTGTACCGAGCAACCGCCGAGCAACACGATCCAGTTCGAATCTGCTGAATTTCCTATCGATGAGGGCGGGGTCGTGCCGATCCGTCTGACTCGGACGGGCGACCTATCGCAGGCTGCGAGTGTGAGGTTGAGCACGGTGCAAGACGGTCGCGCCGTTGGCGGGACGTCCTGTTCGCAGAATTCGGTCGACTACGTATCCGTGTATGAATTCGTAATGAATTTCGGCCCGGGGGACGACACAGGGGTACTTCTCCTCCAAACGTGTCAGGATCGTCGCGATGAAGGACGACAGAGGGTGAAACTAACGTTGACACGGCCTGTAGGCACAGCCCTTGGGCTTCAGTTTGCCGATGTCGTTATTAACGACATCGCCGACCAAAATCGGAACAATCAGCCGATAATTATTGAACCGGGTAATCGGGGTGACGGCCTCGATGAACTTCTGGCGACGCCGTATCCGTCGAATATTGTGGTGAGCAATTCGTCGGGCCCGGTAGGCAGAGTTCGCGTCACCCTTTTTGGCCTGTCGCATAGTCGGCCGGACAATCTTGATGTGCTGCTAGTCGGCCCGAACGGTGCAAAATATATCTTGATGGCAGATGCTGGCGGTGCCAGCCCGATCAGTGCGAATTCGCCGGTGACTGTTACATTCTCCGATTTGGCGGCAGCCCCGCTTCCTGATTCAACGGTCTTCACATCAGGCAGTTTCCGCCCGGTCAACTGGGAAACTCCGGTGTCGAACTTCGCCGCGCCAGCCCCGCCGGGACCGTATGTTGAGCCGGGAACCGTTGCTGGCGGGCCGCTACTATCGTCTGCTTTTGCCGGCATCATCGGAAATGGAACATGGAGCCTTTATGTTCGCGACGACGGCGGATTGGCCGGTTCGGGCGGCCAGATCGCAGGTGGCTGGGGACTCGAATTGCTTCCGACGACCGCAGCCGGCGTCGAGGTGTCTGGCCGCATTCTCGCACCGGACGGGCGTGGCTTGCGAAACGCGACGGTGTCGATGACGGACATGAATGGTGTCGTCCGGATGGCAACGACAAGTTCATTCGGTTACTACAAGTTCGAGGATGTAGCGGCCGGATCGAACTACGTGGTCAGTGTCTCATCCCGACGCTTTAGGTTTACTCCACGACTACTCCAAGTAATCGATAATCTCTCAGATGTCGATTTTGTCGGACTGGAATGAAATGAGAGCACTCTTGTGACGGAAGGCCGGACTAACTGTCCGGCCTTTTCTGTTTGCAAATTGCCTTTCGCCCTCTAATAGGTCATTATTACCGTTTGCCCTGAGGCACGGAATTACGACTATGATCACTTCGGAAAAGATACGCAATATCGCTATTATCGCTCACGTTGACCACGGTAAGACAACGCTTGTGGACGCTATGCTCGCTCAGTCCGGCACTCACCGCGACAATGAAACGGTCGTCGACCGCGTCATGGACTCGATGGATCTCGAGCGTGAGCGCGGTATCACGATCATGGCGAAGAATACGTCAGTTCGCTATGGCGACTATAAAATTAACATTCTGGACACACCGGGCCACGCCGATTTTGGCGGCGAGGTCGAGCGTGTTTTGAAGATGGTCGATGGAATTGTTCTGCTCGTTGACGCCGCTGAAGGATGTTTACCGCAGACGCGATTTGTTTTGCGAAAGGCTCTCGAACTCAAACTTCCCTGCATCGCTCTGGTAAATAAGATCGACCGCCAGGATTCGCGTCCCGAAGAGGTTCTCGACGAGATCTACGACCTCTTTATCGATCTCGGAGCAAACGATCAGCAGATCGAATTCCCTGTCCTTTACTCGATCTCGCGTGACGGTGTAGCTAAAAAGAACCTCACGGACGAGTCGAAAAATCTGATCCCGCTATTCGACCAGATCATCGAGAGCATCCCGGCTCCGCATGCGTTGCGTGACGATTCACTTCAGCTGCTTGTCGCGAATATCGATTACAACCCATTCGTCGGACGTCTCGCGATCGGCCGTATTTTCTCCGGAGCGATCGCAAAGAATCAGGAAGTAGCGGTCGCCAAGCGTGACGGCACCATCGGCAAAACCCGCGTTAAAGAACTCTTCGTTTTCGAAGGCCTCGAACGTACGACAGTCGCCGAAGCCGGAACCGGTGAGATCGTCGCACTCGCCGGCTTTGACGAGATCGAGATCGGCGAAACGATCACGACGATTGAGAATCCAAAGGCTCTGCCGCTCATCAACGTCGACGAACCAACGATCGCAATGATCTTCGGTGTTAACACCTCGCCATTCTCTGGCATCGACGGAAAATTCGTTACGTCGCGTCAGATCAAGGAACGTCTCGACCGAGAGTTGCTTGGTAACGTTGCTCTCCGAGTCGAACAGACCGAAGCCGCTGAGCAGTTCAAAGTCTCAGGGCGAGGCGAACTCCAGCTCGCGATCCTCATCGAAATGATGCGCCGCGAGGGCTATGAACTCCAGGTTTCAAAACCGCAGGTAATCACCAAGAAAGACGAAAAAACCGGCGAGACTTTAGAACCGATCGAACTCGTCGTCATTGACGTCCCCGAAGAATTCATCGGCGTCGTCACCGAAGCCATGGGACGCCGCAAGGGCCAGATGACGAAGATGATCAACAATGGCAGTGGTCGTGTGCGTCTCGAATTTGAAGTTCCCTCTCGTGGGCTGATCGGATTCCGTGGTGAGTTCTTGACCGAAACTAAAGGAACGGGCCTGCTCAACACGCTCTTCTTGCGTTTCGACAAACATCAGGGCGATATGAAAAATCGCCAGACGGGATCGCTCGTCAGCGACCGTATGGGCGAGACCAACACCTACGCTCTATATAACCTACAGGAACGCGGCATTCTCTTCGTCAAACCGCAGGTCAAGGTATACGAAGGAATGATCGTCGGCGAAAACGCCCGAGCGGTCGACCTCGACGTAAACCCGATCAAAGAGAAAAAGCTCTCAAACATGCGTACAACGTCGGCCGACGAAGCCATGCGCCTCGTCCCGCAACGCGAAATGTCGCTGGAACGTGCCCTCGAATTCATCGCCGACGACGAATTGATCGAGGTCACGCCGAAAGCTATCAGGCTGCGTAAGAGAGTGTTGAAAGCCAACGAGCGGCCGAAGAAGTAGCAAAAGCTTTAGAATCGAGACCGTAAGGGCGTTGACACTCAATTTGAGAGTCAACGCCCTTCCTCACTAGCGGTTTCGGAATCGTCTTCATCCTCCGGAACATACACTTCATACCCGTGAGCGTCATCGTAGTAGTAGCTCCGCTCTTCCTGATCTTCTTCCCAGGAATCTTCCTTTTCCAGATCACGAAATTCCGGCTCAGTTTTCTCTTTTGATCTCGGCGGTTGGGTCATATCTAAAGCTTAGGGCGTTTTCACTTTGTGGAAACTAAGTTTCTATTATTCGAGTATATACTTAAGAGTCAAAACACGATTATACTTGTGAAGATTCGACCAAAGCTCACTAAATCAAATAAAGAAGGAAACCAATGAGATCGATCCTTTCGTTCATTTTTATTGCTGCATTTTGTCTTAATCCCGTCGCAGCATCTGCCCAGCAGGCGGTGCCTGCCAAACAGTTTGATCTGACGATCGACAACATTATGCGCGGGCCAGCCTTGGTCGGTTATGAACCGAGCGGCGTTCGCTGGTCGGCCGACAGTAAAAAGATCTACTTCACCTGGAAGCGTGCCGACGAAACGCGCCTTGCCGAAACCTCGACCTACGTCGTCAACGCCGATGGCACAGGACTACGAAGACTTTCCGAGGAAGAAACACGACAGGCACCGCCCGCAGGAGGCGATCTGTCGGACGACAAAAAGACAGTTGTCTATGCGGATAGCGGCGATATCTTCCTTTACAACAACCAAACCGGCGAACGGCGGCAGCTGACTAAGACGACTGACGTTGAAGCAAACCCACGCTTTATCGGGAACCAGCGTCACATCTCGTTCACACGGCAGAACAATCTCTACTCCTTATCGATCGATACTGGATTCCTAGAGCAGTTGACCGACATTCGCCCTGCCGGTGGCGCCGGCGGCCCGGGCGGTCCCGGTGGAGCGACCGCGGACCCCACACGCAAGGGAACAGAAAGCCAGGAAGCACTCAAGAAAGAAGAACGTGCCCTACTCGATGTTGTCCGTGAACGTGCCGAAAAGCGCGAAGAGGATGAGAAGAAGCGGCAGGAGCGTGAAAAGGGCCGTCGAAAGCCGTTTCAGCTTACAGCAGGCCAGAACGCCGGAAACATGGCACTTTCTCCTGACGGAAAATCCGTCATCGTCACCGTAAACGAAACTGCCACGGGCTCGAAGAACACGATCGTTCCGAATTACGTCACCGAGTCGGGCTATACAGAAGATATTCCGAGCAGGTCAAAGGTTGGTGATACTCAGGGACGCAGCCGAGTTGCGATCGTTAGCGTCGAGACCGGCGAGGTAACGTGGGTCGACCACGGACAACGCTTGGCCGCCGCTCCGCCAACCCAAAAGACCGAAGGAAATACGACCGGCGAAACTCCTACGGAACGTACGACTGGACAGGGCCGTGGACAAGGATCTCCTGCCCAGCCACGTGATCGCGAAGTACAATTGTCGCCGCCGCAATGGTCGGACGACGGCAAGAATGCCGTCATGCAGGGACGCTCTGCCGATAACAAAGACCGTTGGATAATGCAGCTCGACGCGGCGACGGGAAAAACTAAAATTCTCGCATCGATCCGCGACGAGGCATGGGTCGGCGGCCCCGGCGGATTTTCGCTCGGCTGGCTGCCGGATAACAAGCGCGTCTACTTCCAGTGGGAACGCGACGGGTTTTCGCATCTTTATACAGTTTCGATCGACGGAGGAGCACCTATTCAACTGACTTCCGGAACGTTTGAGGTTTCGGATGTTCGTTTGTCCGAAGACAAGACAAAATTCTATTTCACCTCGAGCGAAGGCAGCTTTTTTGAACGCAATCTTTACTCGATGTCATTCGACGGCGGGACCAGGACAAAGCATACGTCGATGCCGGGCAACAATCAGGCGACCGTATCGCCCGATCAGACCAAACTCGCAATTCTGCGTTCCTTCGCAAACAAGCCGACCGAGCTTTACATCGCTCCAAACAAAGTGGGAGCGACCGAAGGCGAGATCAAGCAAATAACCAATTCACCGACCGACGAATGGAAGTCGTACAACTGGATCACCCCGCCGATCGTCAATTTTAAAGCACGTGATGGAGCGACCGTGTATGCTCGCCTGTACAAGCCTGCCAATTTCAAAAAAGGCGGCCCGGCGGTTGTGTTTGTTCACGGTGCGGGCTATCTGCAGAACGTCCATAACTGGTGGAGCACCTACTACCGCGAATACATGTTCCATCATTTACTGATGGAAAAAGGCTACGCGGTTCTCGATATCGACTATCGCGGATCGGCTGGTTACGGACGCGATTGGCGCACAGGCATCTATCGTTTCATGGGCGGCAAGGATCTGACGGACCATGTCGACGGAGCGCAGTATCTCGTTTCCGAACACGGCGTCGATGCCAAGCGGATCGGTATTTATGGCGGTTCGTACGGTGGGTTTATCACGCTGATGGCGTTGTTCACGACACCCGATGTTTTCGCGGCCGGAGCGGCTCTTCGCCCGGTGACCGATTGGGCTCATTACAATCACGGCTACACGTCAAACATTCTCAATCTGCCGCAGAGCGATCAGGAGGCCTATCGTAAGAGTTCGCCGATCTATCACGCCGCCGGGCTAAAAGGTGCACTTCTGATCAGTCACGGGATGGTCGACGTCAACGTCCATTACCAGGACAGCGTTCGGCTCGCTCAGAGATTGATCGAGCTAAGAAAGGAAAACTGGGAGCTCGCCTCATATCCTGTCGAAGACCACGGCTACGTACAGCCAACCAGTTGGGCAGATCAGTATAAGCGGATCTTTAAGCTGTTCGAAACGAACCTAAAAGCTCCGCCGCAAACGAGTCCAGCGTTGCCCAAGAAAAGATAATGCCTTCGATCCACGTTAGCCGCTATTGGCCCGTTTTCAGCAAGTGCGTCTGTAGCTGCTGTTGGTTGATGTTGGCACTTAGTTGGCCGGAGGCGACCGTCGCCGGGGCGATGGTCGTTTCGACGTGGGTCAGGCGTTCGGCGGATGTGATCGGCCGGCTTAAGGCTATGTTGTAAGCTGCGGCGTTGCCCTGATTCCAGACGCGGGCGACGATTCCCCGGCTGATGCCATCTTCGGCGGGTTTTAGCGCCCAGAGGAGGACGTTTGGATCTGAGATCGTGAGGAACGAGAAGGTGGACGCGGGATATGGACGCGTTTGGGTGCCAGTTCCCTCGATCATGCCGGTGACGAATGGATTCTGATGCTGCAAAGAGAATTTCATCGACGCGGTCTGGTCAAACGCTCCGTGCGTCCCGAGTGCGAACCTTTGCAGAAAATAGCTGTCGCCGCCCTGATCTCGGATGCCGAGCGTCGGGCCGTCGACCTGTCCACCGGCGAGGACGTTGATCTGCGGCGTTGTGCTGTCGAGTATGTCGCGGTTGTTCTCGCCGAGCAGCATGAACTGGTTGTCCCAGTTCGACAAGGTCACGCCGAAACTGCCGGTGCCGTTCGTCATCGTGGCGAAATGATTCATCGAGAGTGCGTCGTAACGCGCGTGTTTCGGGTAATAATGGCCGCCGTTCGTCGTGAGCTTGCCGCGAATGACCGCACCAACCTCCTCGTGCCAAAGGTCCGGCGAAGCGAGGTCGAATGAATAGCTCCAGTGCCGCACGTTGCTGAAATTCTGCGTGATCTCGTTGACCACATCGATCCGATCGCTGTCGCGGAAAAGCGTTACGCGAGTCGTGTGTGCAAGCGGGCTCGTCGAGATCGCTCGAAGAGTCACGCTCACCGGCCCGGCATTTTCGACGGTCAATGCACCTGTTCGATTGCCGCCAATATCATTGAGAACCTTGCCGCCGATGTTGCGAACGGTCTCGCGATTGCCGCGTGCCTTGTCTATCAAACTGGTGATCGCACCATCCGGAGCAACGGTCACGCGGTAGAACGAATTTTCGATCGTCGAGGCAGTCGATGTGGCGGCGGGAGTGAAAGTCTGAGCGGTTCCGGGTCGTATTTCAAAGACCTTGTACCCCAGAGACGGCACATTTGCAGCCATCACGCGAAGTACGGTTTTGGTGCCGGATCGCATTACCTGCGACGGAACCTCCTCGCCCGTCGTAACGTCAAAGACGCTGACCTTTCGGTTATAAAGTTTTAGCGGAATGTCTGCAAAATCGGTGCGTGTCCAGCTGAGCGGATTGAAGACGAAGAATCGATCTTCGGTACCGGTACGCGATATTTGGCCCGCGAGAGCGAGGCGTGCGTCTTCGTGAAGCGTCTCAACATACTCGGTCAACTCACGTTCGATCGTACGACTCCAAGCGGCCCGCACATTACGCGGGATGCCACCGTCCGCAGTCCAGTTGTGCTCGAAGTAAAGGCCCATGTTGAGCATTGCCTTGTCGCGGGCGGCCGTGCGAGAGGCCATGAATGAGGGCGAGTTCATCGAGACCAGAGTTGCCATCGCCTCGGCGGCACGCAGCTTCTCGACGCTGCGTTTCACACGGGACGAGACCTCGGCGAGCGAAGCGATATACGCGTCCCACTCGTTACCATACGCGGCGGCATGAGTCTCAAGTCCAGCTCCAAAATTAGGCTCGAAGTCGCGAAAGAAATCTTCCTGATTTGAAACGATTATGCGGCGATTCGGCGTTGTATTCTGCTGAGCGATCGTCACGGCCTCGTCGCTCATGTAAGCGACGTCATCCCATCCTATCCCGAAGATACCGATCGATGGATAGGGGTATTTTGTCTGAAAGGCAGCGTTCGTCTCAGCAAAATTGATGGAAGCCATCGGGTTGAAAGCCTCGGCGTATCCGCCGAAGCTTTGATTCGTCGTAAACATCGAGTTCCACTTCATCAGCACCTTGCTTCCGTCACGCCCGCCGCAATAATATATCTCGCGGTCGCGGTTCTGCAGGCCGTTGATGAAGGTCGCACAGTTACACACGCCCTTCCAACTCCATTTCGCTCCGGCACCGGCCCACAGCGATGGCAGGCCATAGGGCAAGGTTTGATTCTCCATCGCGATCGCCATCGGAAACTCAACATTATGCCGCCGCTCCATCAAGCCGGAGTAGTACATACCGCGGATCACCGCCTCAGCCGGCGAACCGCCCTGAGCAAGGACGAGTGCGTTCTTTGGCACACTCATGTGGCCATCGCGTATGCGGGATAGGAATCGCTCGAACTGTTGCGGCGTGCGGTTCTTCTCGTATTCCCACATCCACAGACTGCCGTCGCAACTCCACCTCATCTGCTGATCGGACGGATTCCCTGCCGTCTGGTCCATCTTATTGAGGTAGTAGTCGATCATGTTGAGAAAGGCAGTGCGATAGGTCGCCTCGTCGGCGATCCAAAAATAATCGGTGTGGTCATCCGGTGCGATGTAGAATCGCTTTTGCGCCGAGCATACCGGTACCAGAACTGCCATAACAAGCAGCAATGTAACCGCAAACTTAACCTTTTCTAGGAGCATCAAAACCATCATTGTTGAGCGTTGAACAAAGTACACGGCTAATAAACGGAAAAACGAGGCTCTTTTCCACCTTTGTCACCCACCTGACGTAGAATTCGGCGGGTTATGTTTATGTTAATAGAGCAGATATACTAGAAAATTAGTGGCTTCAGGGCCTTTATCGAATCATGCAGAGCGAGAATTACTTCGAGCCGGACCTCCAACCAACCGCTGTGCCGGCAACCAAAATGTCACGAAAGACTCACATCCTGATACTCGTGCATGCAGTGACATTTCTGCTTGGCCTCGCCCTGCTTGTGTTTGTCATATATCGGATCGGCTATCAGAGTCTGCTTGATTCCCTGGCGACTATCGGTTGGGGATTCGCAATAATCCTTGGTTTGAACGTGGCCAGACACTTCCTACGGGCGGCAAGCCTTTATCGGGCAGTTGCTCCTGATCACCGCAAGTTCAAGTATCGTCATGCCGTCGCAGCAAGATTTGGTGGCGAGGCAGTTAATTTCTTTAGCTTCGCGGGGCCATTTCTCGGCGATGCAACACGAGCTGTCCTTCTAAAAAGGAACATGCCCCTCGCTGAGGGTGCATCGGCTGTGATCATTGACAACATCCTGTATTACGTCACAGTCATACTGATGGTGCTCGCCGGTGTCGCTGTCCTGCTAGCTGGTTATGGCAGTAACGGCTCGACAATGTCTAACGTGTTGTTGGCAATTGTCATTGTTGCACTGTTACTATTTACGGCCCTGATCTTCGCCATGGCTAAGCAGGTGAAGCCGCTGACCCGGATAATCGACTTTCTCGAAAAACGCGGGATCGCACCGGGGTTTGTTCTGAAACAGAGAAAAGGGCTGACTGATGTCGAGAGGAATGTATTTCAGTTTTATCACGACCGGCGTGCTGATTTTTTTATAGTCTTTGGTATCAGCTCGGGCGTTCACGCGATCAGCGTCGCCGAAGTATTTGCCGCTCTCAAACTTCTTGGAAATGAATCGACAGTTGCAAACGCTTTTATTATCGAAAGCCTGACGAAAGTCATCAATGCGGTTTTCAGTTTCATTCCGGGAACGATAGGTGTGTACGAGGGTGGCAACGGGCTTATCCTCAAGACTCTCGGATACACAACCGCTGTTGGAGTTGCTCTCGCCCTCGTTCGGCGAGGGGCGATCTTGTTTTCGACCTTTGTTGGGCTGGTGATTTTGCTCTGGCGAGGTGCCGCCCGGGGAGCAAAACACCTTGCGGATGAGGGGTCTTAACGCTTCTCTTCCTGACGCCCCGAGCCAATGACCTCTGTGATCACTCGGCCCGGAAATCTGCGAAACCCCTGGCCAGCTAACCCTTCGGAAGGCAGATTATTCTCGTCTATCTTTCCCATCAAACGCAGCACTGTAGGTACAAAACTGAGGCTGTCATACGGCTGTTCGACCGCTAATCCGCGCGGTATTCCCGTATCGCGGCCACCCGCGATCATGAAGGTCGAGTTGGTAGATATGCGGAAAAACGAACCGTGATTCCCCCCCGGATTAAATCCGCGTACGTCGAAATTCCAGCGATCATTGGCAAGGATAAGTAGATCCGCCTCGGTTACTTCACGCTGGCGCTGTCGGAACCTACGCAAAAGGCCTTCGTCCGCCGACACGTCTGTTTCGCCGCTCGCAAATACGGGATGCCGATCGAGCTGCTCATTAAGGCCGATCAGGGCATTGGAGTACTTGGTCTTATGAACCGCAGCCATCCACTCGGTCTCGGTGTGCCAGGTTGAAAGCCAAGCTGCGCGTTCGTCAGCCGGTATCGCAAAGTCCGGGTCCTCAAAATAACCCAACGGGAATCCGGGGCCGACCGGCTCTTCCTTAAAGACGACGGTACCGTCTGCATTCTGCCGAAGACCACTTACGCTCTGATATCGATAGCTGATCGATCCACTATCGTCCGTGCGGGAATGAATGATCACCTGTTTATCATTGTCCCCGTAAACCCAGATCGGGTTTTCGTCCGGCTGGGCATTCGACGACCGAAATGGTTCTCCCGGCAAGCGTACGGCAACAAAATCGACGGGCCGATTACTCACTCCGGCCTGAACGTTATTCCGCACTCTTTGGGAACGCAGAAGATCAAAATAGTTAACTCGAACAAAGCTGCGGTCAAGATCGAGATCTTTATCGGTGTTGAGTATGAGCCCGGTTTGCGAGATCCCGACAATGTAATTCTGCAACTGATAGACCGTATTCGGATCGCCCATTGAACCGGGAAGGATCACCTCTTCGATATTTACCTTGCGTGCATCAAAGTTCTCGCGCCTAAGACTAAGAAGGTTGTTGAGCATTCCGACGTATTTCCGGTACTCCCTCTCGTCGCCGATAGCTGTGTCCAGATGCCCGGCGGAGCGTCTCGCTTCCTTGTCGAGCCCATTTTCCATCTCTTCCGGGGTAAACTTTTTAGGCAGGGCGGCCACAATCTTCTCCTGGAGGCTTATCCATCGTCGGAGGGCCTCGATCTCTTCGGTTATCTCGCTACTCGTCCGGCTCCATTTACCCCGGTGACGCTCGATGATATCGAAGAATGCGTCCGTTGCCGCTGCCCGCATTGCCGCATTGAGGCCTTTGCCTTTTAATTGTTGCAGCAGGATATGTAGCAGATTAAGGTCGCTGTTTCGCAAATGTATCGAGGATCTCTCATTGCCGTCAAAGTCTAACAACGCGGTCGGATACTTGCTGGATTGATCACGTAGATAGAATGATTCTTGAGCGTTGGTCTTGATCAACGGGACCAAGGGATAGAGGCCCTTGACTGAGTAGTCGAGCATCAGCCGCCTTTTCGTAACTGTGTGATGCCCGCCACCGGCAGCACTCCCAAGCACCTTCACGAGGTTAAATCCTTGGCTGTAGGCTTTCGGGTCGGAGTTAAATCCATGATCCGAGACCAGGATCAGTGCTGTCTCCTGTGCACGCGAAGAGTTTTGGATCGCCATCCAAATTCGACCGATCAACCCATCCAGTTCCTTTAGTGTCGAGACCCTCGATGCCGTGTCGTTGTTATGATGCGACATGTGGTCGAACGACACGTCGTAATAGTCGAAATAATCTATGTCAGGCCGCTTGACCAACTTACCGAGAATGTCGCGTTCAGCCTGGCCGATAGTGACCTTGCGAAACTCAAACCCCATCGTCCACTCATCAATAAACTCCCTTGCATTTCTGGGAAACATATTGACGAACCCACTCCCGAGGACTTCCCAGTTATTGCCGCGTTGATAGAGTTGCTGGCTGGTGTAGCGATTCCGATATTCAAAAGCATCCGAAAGCAACGGTATCTTTAATTGATCCATTACCTCGGCGGCAGGCATGTCGGCTCTCCGGTTTGAAAGGCCGTATTCCAAATAGAACGGAATAAAATTGAGATAGTCGTAAGGAAGACCTGTGTATCGGTCGTACTCGACATTTCCTTTGATCTGAAGCCTCTGCCCGGTATCGAGCTGTCCCCAGGAAGGGCCTGAAAGACTCATTCCGCGGGTGTAAAAATTCGGGACTCGAGTGCCATTTCTGTAAAAGACCTCCTCAAACCAGGGCAGGATCGACTTGCCGGTCTTGGGATCAACCTGCTTCACAAAGCGGTCTACGTAGTGGCCCGGGAGGCCGTCTATCTTGACAATAACAACGCGTTTGACGCCCTGAGCGGAGGACGCAAGGCAGCACATCGTCACGAGAAACGTAACGAGAAACAGTCGAATACTTGCGTGTCGAAAGGTCATTTACCGAATGGAATTATGGTCTAATTTGCCGCGATGGATGATATTACCTGAGCATCGCTCTTTGAAATTCGCTGGCCCTCGGCGAGTGCGAGCTTGAGATACCTTGCCGTCGTATCCCGCCACCGCTCATCAACCTTGTCGTTCTCATAAATTGCCAGCATTTCTTTTTTGGCGGCAGAGCTATTTATTCGATATAGCCCAGCAAGACAGAGAGTCTGAATATCACTTTCACTAGAGATAGAGAATATCTTTGCCAATGCTCGCGTTGTCTTGTCCCCGGCGTCTGCTCCATATTGCGAAACAAAGATCAGTGACCGCCTGACTTCTTCTGCATCACTGTCGACCTTGGGATCGGCCGACGTAAATGCTAATTCGCGCAAGAAACGCTCGTGATAGTCCAGTTGGCGCCGCGTGTCTAGTTGAGCCATCAACTCGGGTGTAGCATTCTCCCGATGGCGGTAGCGGCCAAATGTGAAAAAACTGCCGAGCGCAAAAAATGTCCGCTTCGCCTTCCCGTGCTTGATACGCGACATCTCCTCACGACGGTCGTTTGCGATGCGTCGAGACAATCCGTCATCGCGTTTTGCCCAGGCCATGAGATTCTTATACTGAGTTCGAGCGATCTCCATTTCAATGTCGGCGTCGTTCTGCATCGGGTTGAGCGTTGACGATTCGACACGCCTAGCTATCTCGCCGCGAAACTCCGGGTCGAGAGAACTATCGAGAGCCAGCAGTAATTTAAGCTGAGAATATGCTCGTAGGCGAGATGCCTGATTAAGATCCATGCCTCGCCGGTCGGTAACAAAATCGTAAATAAATCGCCCGATTAAGAAAGGCATCCCGCCAAACTGTGATAGCGAGAGTACGTTCCCGGTAAGGTCGTTCAATACGCGCTTGGAGATCTCGCGAAACTTTGGATTGCCATTGTCGCGAAAATCTACGAGGATCATCGGCACCTTCGGATGGTCGAGGCCATAGATCGCAAGTGGAATGAGCGTCCGAGCTTGGGCTCCGGCAGTCTCACTTGGCACTTCTCGATCTTCGCTATCGTACCAGCGCACTTCCGAATGGCCTTTCCAATTAAGCAGCTTTTCATCACCCCATGGGCTTCGAATATTGAGGAACCGTTTATCGAACTTTTTGCCTTTATTCGCCTGGATATCCGATGCCGATGCCCATACAATAGCGTGTCTCGCCGAGCCGTCAGACATCTCGATCGGATCAAAATATAATCCTTGAGCTTCAGTGTATTGTCTGAGGAGTTCCCAGTTGTGACCGCGGTAATCCCGAGCTTTCGCGACCTCTTTGACGAAGACACGCCCGAGATTCTCACTCTGCATGTACCAGCCAAATGTCTTGTCGCGGAGCAGAAGGCGTGCCTGAATGTCCTTCATCTCGCGTTCGCTGAGGACTTTCTCACCTGTAGAATCCTGATAGAGCCCAAGTACGGTGACCGCGGCCGCAATTGCAGAGCGGCGATAGTCGTTGGCATTCTGGCTGTATTGTAGCGAGAACGCCCGGACGCCTACACCAAGATCACTCATAGTGATTTTCTTAAAGATCATCCAGAAAACACTGTTCCATATGGTCGAATCCGCTGACGTCAGGTCGATCACCGATGGCGGCGGATCGGTACCGACCTTCGTTTTGTTTCGGGTACGCGAGTAGACGAACGGGACATAACCTGCTAGCTTTTGCCGAAAGGATGGCTCGGTATAAGTAAGCATCCAAAGGTAGCGAAGCCGGTCATTCTCAGGCTTATCATCACCCAAGGTATCGCGCAGGACGCTGACGAGTGGCAGATCTGCAACCGGCCCCGATCTGGCTTGATCGGGCCGAGGCGTCGCAAAGATGGTCACGATCTCGGAGCCTCCGCTAACGGAAACAGTCTCGACACGAAAACCTGTATCGAGCTCCGATTCGACATTGAGGTTTGCCGCCGGATCTTGTCCGCGGCTCGGGATCGGCAAAGCGATCACGGAAAACAGGATCAGAGCTACGCACATCTGGCGAGCTAGCAAGCTGCTGAACTGTCCTTTTCCTCTAATTTCGTTCATCTTCCTACGAGAAAGTATCGATGCGATCTTATTCTGAAACGCCACACGTTTGCCAAAATTTATTTGATTATTGAAATTCTGATGGTATAACCATCCAAATGGTTTACCCCAATATCACTAGGCTTTTAATCGTGAACGGTATTCAGCGACAAATTCGGTCACGGCAATTCCGAGAAAATTTAGTAATAGAAGGTGTACGAACCCACCCTTGCCCAGGAGAACCAAGACGAGCCATGTACCAAGTAATACCCCCGAGACCAGCCGCAACATACGATCATTACTAGAAGGTTACAAAAATCCCTCGACCCAAATGTTACCACGAGGGCTCTCAAAATTCATTATTTTGACAGGCCAAACAGCCATCGGCTACTCTTCTACTTAAAAACTTTTGTCGGTCAATGACATCATAACCGGGCATTATGCAGGGAGAAGGTAAAGAAATTGGCAGCCCAAATACTGCCGCCAACCACGGCGGGTATCCATCCAGAGAAATTCAACGATGACCTCGTTTTCGCGGCAGACCGCCGTTATGCGTGGGTGGTCCTTGCTATTCTCCTCGCTCTTGCGTTTGGGTTGAGGGTCACAAACCTCGGCTCGGAAAGTCTCGGGGAAGACGAGCTGAACAAACTCCAAACAGTCGAGGAATATAGGACAAACGGCATTTCGGGCAAGAACGGCGAGCATCCGTTTCTGATGAAGGGGCTTCAAACAGTGAGCATTGTCGCCGCTGAGAGGCTCAACACCTCTGTACTTCCGGCCGACTCGCCGATCTCCGATGAAGCCGCCATCAGATTCCCGATCGTTCTGTTCGGAAGCTTCTCAGTTCTGTTGATCTTTCTGCTTGTTTCTGAGTTTTTTGGGCGAAGCATCGGCCTTATTTCAGCGGCACTATGGGCGGTTGAACCGATGGCGATCGGCTTTGACCGCGTCGCAAAGGAAGACAGCCTCGTCCTGTTCTTTTTCCTTCTCACCAACCTTTTCTGGATACGGAGCCAGACCGAAGCAGAGGTCAAAAACGAAAAATGGCGCCGCTACGCGTGGCTCGCCGCGGCCAGTTTCGGCGCCCTAATGGCGTCCAAATACTATCCGTTCTTTCTCGCGGTCACAGGTGCGTATTACATCATTTACCGCAACGTCCCGAATCGCTATTGGGACATGAAAGGCGTGCCGTGGATCAAATTTCTCACGATAATGGCCGTGTCCTTCGTGATCTTAAATCCAACGATCTTGCTGCCCGAAACGTGGCGTGAGATGCTCAATTTCTCCAGCGAAAAGCGCATCGGCCATGATAGCTATGAGTTTCTCGGAGAACTCTATCGTAATCAGATGTCGGCATTCCTCAATGGTGTGCCGTGGACCTTCTATTTTGTTTTTGGTGCAGTAAAGACATCACTCTCTACGCTCATTCTCTTTGCGATCGGCCTTCCGTTGATCTGGAAACGAAAGCTCGGCGACGGCAGGTTCTTTGTCTTTCTGTGGGGCGTTCTTTGGCTGATAATGTTCACCTTTATCGGAGGAAAGTTCACCCGCTATTTCACGAATGCGGCTCCTCTGATATTCATCGGAGCGGCGGTAGGTTTCTATTTTCTTGCGAAATGGCTGTCGGGATTCACGTCGAATAAGATGGTATCCGCGGCTATACAGATTTTATTGTTCGTGGGGCTAATAGCGGTCCCATTGTCAAACTCACTCTCCGCCGGGCCACATTTTCGACTGTTTACAAATACTATCGGCGGGGGCATTTCAGCGGCGGGAACGTATTTTCCTCACGATGAATTCTACGACCTTTCAACCAAAGAGATAGTTGCTGAAATCGTAAGATCAGCGACCAAATGCATTGATAGCGTGCGAGACACCGGCACTCTTCGAGCACTATGCTCAAAAGGCCGGTCGGGCCGACGTTAAGATCGTTTCCCTCTCTGATAAGGATAGCGTGACCGGATTGGCAGCCGGGGATTTCGTCGTTGTTGCCGGCGGCCGACGGTACAAGAGCAACACTGCGTATATTGAACTCTTGAGTACGAGCGGTCCAAAACCTATCGAGGTAAAAGCCGGAGAAACAGTCTCGGCTCGAATTTACGCCCTCGACCAATCGACGGCTGACGCGCTGCGAGCCATCGCGGCCAGGTGAGAAAAGTCAGTCGTAGTTCAAGGCCTCGACCGCATCGAGCCGAGCGGCTCTAATGCCTGGATAGAGTGCTCCAATAACCCCGCTAACCATACCAATAAGAATTATCGCTCCGATCAGTTGCGGATCGACCGAGACCGTTAGCGTGGTCCATTTCCCGAGAGCAAACTTCAAAATAAAAGTCGCCAGCACGCCAAAGATGACTCCGCCGAGACTGATCAACAAAGCTTCCTGCACGATCGTCCAGCCAATGTTCAGCTTGGACATACCGAGAGATTTCAAGACGCCGATCTGTCGCGTACGCTCGGTCACGGTCGTGTACATGGTCAACAAAATTATCAGGGCGCTTATCGCACCCGCTACGCCGACGACAACGTCGAGAAATACATTCAGTGCCGGAAGTCCCTGCATATAAAGCTCTTCCAGTTCGCTAGTCAAAATTATCTGACTCTCGGGAAACCTCGCATTGAGACTGTCGCCAACCATTTGAGGGGTAAATCCCTCTCTTAGCTTGATCAGAAAAGCTGATGCTTTGCCGTCTGCCCCGAGCTGCTCTTGCATCGTTGAGAGCGGGATCTTGATCCGAGCACCGGCACTTGGTTCGTACGTGCCGACCACGGTGAAGTCGCGATCATAGATCTCAAACTTATCACCGATCTTCATCTTCCGGCGTTCGAGCCACGCGACGTCAGACATCATCTCGTCCTTGCCGTCCGCCATCACACGCCCTTGCATCACCTGAAGGCCAGCTACTGCCGCATACTGCTCGTACGGGACTCCATCAACAAAACGGCTGCCCGTAATACCGTCGCTCGCGGGAACACTGTTTTGAGCGATCGGAATAACGCTCGCGACACCATCCACCTTCAGCACCTCAGGAACCATCGAGACAGGCAAACGCAGCGAATCAGACCCGCTCAGCCCTATACTGCCCGAGGCACGAAACATGATCTCGGCTCCGATGTTCGATTCCCGCTGAGCCCGCTCACGAAGACTGCCGTTCGCCAGCCCGATCGTAAAAACAATAAGCAGAATGCCGACACCGATGCCCAGAACGCTAACAAATGTCCGCGCCGGACGGTGTAAGATGTTTGAAAATACAAGACTATTCATCAATAAAAAGTTCAGAGTGCAAGCTTTAGCTTGTATCCACTCTGAACATAAAACAAGCTACACTTGCACTTTTAACTAAACCCGCACAACGTCGCTTTCCTCTTCGACAAGATAAGGCGAGACTTTTACGTCATCTAGGTCCTCTGAAACGATCTTCGCGATCACCGGGAGACTAAGCGAACGCGTCTTGCCAATGTTTGGGACATCATGGCCTTTAGCATAGACGGCGTGGCGGCCGTGCTCCTTGTACCATTCGGACAGCGAGGCGGTCTTGTGCATTTCTTCGATGATCTGACGCCAGCCGACGCCGGTGTTGTATGCGCAGAACGAGATCTCGCCTTCCTGCGTGCCGTACGGTATCACGCACATTTCAGTTCGGCGGAAATCGTAGTTGAACAAGTCCTGAAACCACATTCCCTCGACGCAGAGCACTCGCCAAACGTCGTCCTCTTTGCGCTCGGCCTGCATCCGGTCATTGCGGTCGGAATTCGAGGTTGCT
Source organism: Acidobacteriota bacterium (assembly GCA_016718135.1). Lineage (GTDB taxonomy): Bacteria > Acidobacteriota > Blastocatellia > Pyrinomonadales > Pyrinomonadaceae > OLB17. Next base: position 50,189 of record JADKEF010000003.1, read on the forward strand.
GACGACGGTTTGAACAGATTGACGATCTGCGAGATCGGGAAGCCCTCGGGTGCACGCGAAGCGTCGTAGTTTCGCATGATCGCCATCGCGAGCTGAGCCATCGTGAGTTTTTTGCCGCGAGCGGTGTCGGTGATCGTCGCGACATCTTTCATGAACTGCTCGTAATTGAAAAACTCGAACAGCGAACGCATCTCGTTCGTCTTGTTATTGACAACGATCAGCGTGAAGATGCCGCAGTTCGGATGGCAATTGCATGAAGACCAGCCCCACGGAGCGTCAGCACCTTGCAGCATGTCCATCACCGAGGTGAACGCCGAATATGAACTCAGCGGGAACCAGTCGCGCATCGGCTCGAGCACGCCGCCGAGCTGATCTTTAAGATCGTGGGTCATCCCCGCAAGCGTATACCGCTGTGCGATGCGATCCTTGTCGGAAATGTCCTCATCGCGGCCGGTAAAGCTAACCGGCTGGAATGCGATCGTCTGTACCTTATCGATATTCTCGGCGGCAAATCTTACAATGCTGCCAATGCCGTTATTGTTCCATGAATTGACGATCGTCGTGACGAGGGTGACCTTGATGCCGACCGATGCGAGATTCTCGATGGCTTTGAGCTTTACATCAAACAGATTTCCGACGCCGCGATGTTTGTTGTCTTCTTCATTCGTACCGTCAAACTGCAGGTAAACGCCGTGCTGTCCGGCCGCTTTCGCGGCTTTACAAAATTCGATGTCCTCCGCGTAGCGAATGCCGTTTGTGGCGGCAAGAATACGATAGAATCCGATCTTCCTGGCGTACGCGACGGCGTCCAAAAAGTATGGCGACAACGTCGGCTCGCCGCCCGAGAATAGAATGATTATCTGGCGTTTTGGTTTGAACGAAACCGCGCGGTCAAGGATCGCTTTCGTATCCTCAAATGTCGGTTCATGCACATAACCGACCTGATTCGCATCCATGAAGCACGGATTGCACATCATGTTGCAGCGGTTAGTGAGATCCACAGTGAGCACGGCTCCGCGGCCAAATTTGATGTCGCTCGTGCCGTGATGATGAACGTGCTTGTCCTCCGCCGCTTTAAAGTCACGTCCGAAGAATAACTTCTCGATCCTTTCTAAAAACTTCGCGTCTGTCGCCAGCACGTCTTCATAAACGCCGTGCGTCGGACACGTCTTGCGCATGATTACCCGGCCGTTCTCTTCGAGGATCTCGGCCTTGATCTCGCCGGGATGGGAGTCCATCAGGATGTTTAGCGGAATGTCGCCCGAGATCACGCCGTTGCGAACCGACTTAACACACGCCGGGCAAAGCGAATCGGTCTCACGCGGAAACCCGAGCGGCGGAGCGGTTCGCTCATACGATTTCAGCAAAGGCTCTGCCGCCCATTCAGGCTGGATCGACTGCCCTTCCGGAATTGCCTTGTTTACTGCCTGAAATGCTTTCCACCCGAGATCGGCAGCCTTTGACACCACCTTCGACCCGGCCATTCCCTTCGTCGTACCCTCTCCACGCCTGAAATTATCGCTGAACATACCGATCCCTCGCTTCGATCATTAGCAAAATCTTGGTCAGGATTTTATCAAATTCGGGAAAATGAGCCAAGAATTTTGATGCTCAGACGAGCTGGTGCGATTCTGGCATCAGGACAACTTCGGCCATGACGCCTTCGCCTTCCTGAGTCGCCGCAAAGAACGCGGCTTGAGCTGCCGCATCGACACTGAGCATTTTCGTCCGGTCGACACGCATCGTGATGTCATCCCAAAAGCTCGAATCAACGCCCCCAAGATGCATCAGGCTAAACCGGATACCGAACCGCTTGTATTCCTGGGCGAGGCACTTCACCATCCCTGTAAGTGCGTATTTCGCAGCACAATAGCCAGACGCCTGCATCATCGGAGCCTTGCCAAGAATGCCGGGAAACGCAACAACGCGGCCAAATTTCCGCTCTGACATCAGCGGCAGAACGGCCTGAAATATATTGAATGCGGACCGCACGTTTGCATTGAGCATCGCGTCCAGATCGGAATTGTTAAGTTCGCTAAAAGGTTTCAGAACGCCGAGCCCGGCGGCGTGAATAAGATAGTCCACAGAACCAAACCGCTCAGCCGCTCTCGAGACGATCTGTCTGGCATCACCCTCATTCGCCGCGTCAGCGACCGCCACGAGAACATTGGAATTGCCCTCAGAATTGAGCTGGTATTCAAGCTCAAGCAGATCGCTCTCGGTACGCGAACTGATCACAATGTTTGCTCCTGCTTTAGAGAACAATTCAGCCACTCTGCGGCCGATCCCGCGTCCGGCACCAATAACGAGACAAGTTTTTCCTTCCAGATCCATACAAGAAAACCCCCGAATTAGAATCGAAGGTTTTCTTTCGCTTGAATTGAGGTTAAGGATTCAGCTAAAGCACTCAAGATACTTCACGCCCGAGCCGGTGTTGAAGATCACGACTGATTCGCCCTCGCTCACCGATCCGTCGGCGATCAGTTTTCTCAAAGCCGGCAGGCACGCAGCACCTTCGGGAGCGACGAAAATACCCGTCGCGGAGCCGATCTCTTTTACGGCTGCCACAAGCTCGGCGTCGGTAACAGAAATAGCGGTTCCACCCGATGCTCGGATGGCGTCGAGGATGAGGAAATCGCCGATCGCCTTTGGAACACGAAGGCCGGAGGCGACGGTCGCAGCATTTTCGAATTCGTCTGCGAAACGTTCGCCGGCGTGGAATGCTCGCACGATCGGGCGCACGTCTCGGACTGTACGCTGACCATTCGCGGCCGCTTCGAGCCGATCCAGCCTATCTGCTGCATCTCGTCGAAGGCTTTCCACATACCGATCAGGCCGGTGCCGCCGCCGGTCGGGTACATGATCAAGTCGGGCAGTGTCCACGCAAACTGCTCCGCCAATTCATAGCCCATCGTCTTCTTGCCTTCGACGCGGTAGGGTTCTTTTAGCGTGGAGACGTCGAACCAGCCTTCCGCTTCTTTTCGCTTCGCGACGATCGCGCCACAATCGGTGATCAGGCCATCGACTAGAGTCACATTCGCTCCCGTCTGCTCGCATTCGACGATGTTCGCTCGCGGCGTGTCGGCCGGCATGAAGATGTTGGCTTCCATCCCGGCCATCGCGGCGTACGCGGCCATCGCTCCGGCGGCGTTACCGGCGGATGGGACGGCGAGTTTCTTGACGCCGAGTTCCTTTGCCATCGATATTGCAGCGGTCATCCCGCGAGCTTTGAATGACTGCGTCGGATTCTGGCCTTCGTCCTTAATGTATAGGTCGAGATCGACCGCCAACGTGGCGGCGAGCCTATCGGTTTTGAACAACGGCGTCCAACCCTCGCCCAGGCTAACAATATTTGCCTCATCAACGACCGGCAAAACCTCGCGATATCGCCACAACGACGATTCCCGCGTCGCCATCGATCCACGAGTCAACGTTTCGGCCGCCTTGTCGAGATCATAGCGAACAAGCAGCGGCTTGCCGCAGGTGATGCAAAGATTCTGAAGCACATTCGCCTCATGCCGTAGCCCGCATAGGGCACATTCCAGATGTGTGACGTTCATATTTTCGCTCTATGTTCTACGCATCGCCTCGACCGGGTCGAGCCGCGATGCTTGTAACGCCGGATAGAATCCAGCTACCAAACCAACTAAAACGGAAGCTCCAAATCCCGCTGCGATCGCCCAGAATGGAACGGCCGCCGGAAAGCTGATGATAGTCCGAACCGCGAACGCGAGCAAAAGCCCGACGGCGATCCCGATCAATCCCCCGATCCCGGTAAGTGTGATCGCCTCGAGCAGAAACTGTGTCAGGATCACCCTTCGCCTCGCACCGAGCGCCCGCTTGATTCCTATCTCAGCTGTCCGTTCCTTGACCGACACAAGCATTACGTTCATCACACCTACGCCACCGACGAAAAGGCTTGCAAGGGCGATCGGCACGACGATAACGCCAAGGCCGTTGATAACATCATTGACCAGCTCGAAAACTTGCTCCGAACGATTTACGCCGAAATCGTTTGGCTCCGTAGATCCAACACCCCGACGCGTGCGAAGTAGATAGCTAACTTCGTCAGTGACTTCATCGACCCTGCCATTTGGGGCTCTTACCGCGATCAGCGTTTCTTCGATCTCAGGATAGAATTTCTCAGAGGTCTCGAAGGGAATGTAGATCGTCCGTTCGTCAAGAGCATCGCTTCCGATAACGCCCTCGCCCGTTGACTGGCCAAGCACTCCGATCACTCGAAACAGCTTGCCATCGATCTTAACGTCTTCTCCCAACGGATCGAGGTCCTCAAATATCTGTTTTGAAATACCAAATCCTATCACCGCGACCGACGCTCGCGCTCGCCGTTCAGTTTCGGTGAAGAATCGTCCCTTGTCGAGCGGAACATTGATCACCTGAGGATAATTTTCCCACACCCCCAAGATGAGAGGATTTATGCCCTCGCGAGAGCGTGCAGTAACTTTCGGCACATTAGCCGAGGGCCCGTAACTGCCGCGAACCTTTTGTGGGGAGACTGCCTGCGGTGACTGAAGTTCGGCAACAGCTATCGCATCAGCCAAACTAAAATCCTTTCGCTGACGCTCCTCAGCCGTCGGCTGTTCCAAAGAAGGGCCGATACGGGCCTGTTTGGTGAAGTAGATGACGTTAGGTGCACTCTTATCCGAAACTTCCTGAACCCGCTGCGAAAGGCCCGTGAGAACTGCTCCGACCAACGCAACGACAGCCGTACCGATTATGACACCCGTTAGAGTCAGGGCCGACCGCAGCTTATTGCTTTGGATCGAATCGGCCACTGACGCCCATGTATCTTTTATACGTTGAAGATCCACAGTTCTCTACTCCGACCGCAAAGCCTCGATCGGGTCTAATTTCGCCGCTTGTCTGGCCGGCACGACTCCGAAGAAGATACCGACAATACCAGAAACCCCGATCGCCGCGGCCACTGCCCACAATGGGAGAGACAGAGGCAACTGCGTTGCCCATGCCAATATCCAGATAAATACTGCCGCGATCATTAGTCCAAAAAGTCCGCCGATCACCGTGAGTGTGGTACTTTCGATCAGAAACTGGATGAGTATGTCACGCCGACGGGCTCCGATCGCCATACGAATGCCGATCTCGCGGGTTCGCTCGGTCACCGAAGACAGCATCATATTCATCACAACGATGCCGCCAACGAAAAGCGAGATGGCCGTCAAGGGATATACGATCGTGCCGACGATGCCGGTCAGTGAAGCTGAAAACGCCTGGACGCTCTTTGCAGTGACAAAACTGAAATCGTCCTCCTTGTCGGTACCGACGAGTTTGCGTTTTATCCGGATCGCTACCCGAACCTTTTCTTGAACGTCGTCGAGTGAGAGATCTGTGCTATTTTTTGCCTTTGCGAGTATCGCAAGCGAACGCGAGCGAGAACCAAATACACGCAGAAAGGTCGAGAGCGGTATCTGCACAAACCCGTCCTGTGATGCACCAAATGTCGAGCCGCGCGATTCAGCAACACCAACCACCTGGTAGCGTACCTGCCCGAGTTGGATATCCTGGCCGATGGGGCCCGTTGTCGGGAAGAGTTCATCGACTATGTCCTGGCCGATGATGCAGACGTTTCGACGGTATGTTTCGTCCGTATTCGCTAAGCCGCGGCCATATGCGATCTTTAAGTTTGAAAGGTCAGTGATATTGGGCGTGACTCCCTGAATAGAGACTCCAACCAGTGTTTTGGCTCCGAGGCGAACAGGTAAAACGGCATCGCCTTGAGCACCAAATTCGATCTCCTCGCCCAACCGCCCTTCCAAGTCCTCCAGATCATCGGCAAAGATGTCGGGCCGCTTTGCCTGAGCCTCGACGAACGCCTGCCCGTCGGCACCGAAATCCTGAAACGATGCCTTTTCGACCCGCAAGACGTCCGGAGCAAAACCAGCAGTCGAATTGACTACGAACGTCTGAGCTCCTTGTAGGAGAGCGGCGACGATAACGACCACCGCTACGCCAACAACAACACCGAGGACCGTCAGCGCCGAACGGGTACTATTGACGCGGACCGAGTCCCATGCCAGAGACATCGACTCGCGAAATAGGTTCAGTCTGGCGGTTAGAGTCAGTTGCACAGTGTAAACCACGATCACACGATCACACGATCACAAATCGGTACGACCGCAAACAACGCAGAAAGTCACTGCACCGGGATCAACGAAATGCAGATTCGGAGATGCCTTCATCTTAACCCCGAACGAGAGCAAGTTGAATTACACAGCGTAAGGATCGAAAGAAATCGCCCCTTTATTTCTTAAAGATGAATTCCCTGACGAGATTGAACGCCGCGTTAACGCCGAGCGAGATGCCGCCGCGTTTCATGCCGTCTTTCCAATCATAACGCGCAGGATACCAAAACTGTCTGGCAACCACGTCAGCCGTGTACGTCCCGACGATCCGCGGTATGCCGACGGTACGTTTGCCGTTTGCTTTGCGAGCTGTCACGGGCGAGATCAGAGCATTGCGTATCCGCGAACCTACGTCGCGGTTGGGACTGCGGTAATAGCTACTATCGAGCTTTAGTGCCTCATCGAGGCCGTACATGACGGTATTCCTGACAACGTTCCTTCCCAAATTTGATGCGACACGTTTGGCAAAACCCTCGCCGGACCTGCCCCATTCCTCCGGGGTGTTAAATGCAGTAGAGAACGCCGCTCCCGACACTATTCCGATCCACGCTTGCGGACCGACAGTGTCACTGACGTATCGCTTAAAACGCTTTTCGGCATTCGGCCGAACATAGGTAGTTGAAGACGAGGAAGATGCCGGCGGCACCGACTGTCCAAAGGCCACAACGTTTAAGATGGCTGTGCTAAGTAGCACCATGAATAGCATTTTCATACGGCTGTATTTCGATAGGATACAAATTGCGGATTCAATTTCGGAGCATCGGTTTGAGAGCTTTGTATATATTCTCTGTCATGATCTTAGCCCCCACAGCATTCGGGTGAATGCCGTCTGCTTGGTTGAGGTCTTTATTCAAAGCGACGTTTTCCAGGAGAAACGGCAGGAACTCGACTTTGTGTTCGCTGGCGAGATCCGGGAAAGCAACGGTGAATTGCTGCTGATAATCGCTGCCCATCGTCGGCGGGGCGAGCATTCCGCAAAGGAGAATTTTGAGGTTCTTTGCCTTTGCCTTTCGGATTATCTGGTCAAGATTCGCTTTCATCTTGGCGACGGGAACTCCGCGAAGCAGGTCGTTAGCACCGAGTTCAAGGATGAGAATTTTCGCGTTGTCCTGTTCGAGCACCCAATCGGCTCGCTCTAGACCGCCAAGGCTCGTATCGCCGGAGACACCCGCATTAACTACCTCGTAATCGTGGCCGTCGGCATTCAGCTTTTCCTGTAGCAGGTACGGATACGATTCCTTCTCAGCCAAACCAAACCCGGCGGTCAGACTATCGCCAAGTGCAATGATCTTCGGACGGTCGGCCCGCACCTGCGGTGTCGCCAATGGACGCGACGACGCATTCGACACAGGCCGTGATGCCGCACACGACGACAACAATACCGTCAGAAAAATGAAACTTATGATCGCTGAAATACGCATTATCTCTCGCATACCTACGGTCTTGGTACGAAGCCGTCGGGATTTTGATGCAAAAATATTGGAACTTGTTAGCGGCATTTTAGCAAGCTAAGATTGGGAAGATGGATTTCAACGCAAAGTCGCAAAGTTGCAAAGACGCAATGGGAAGAAATAATACCTTTGACGGTCTGCTTCATTGTCTTACTCTGCGTCTTTGTCCCTTTGCGACTTTGCGTTAAAAATCCCGACCCTATGATACAACTCAAGAACGTCATCAAAACCGTCACCTCAGGCACCGATGACCTGACTATTTTGAACGATGTGTCGTTCGAGATCAGCGATGGGCAGTTCGTGGCTGTGACTGGGGCTTCTGGCAGCGGCAAATCGACGCTACTTGGTTTGATCGCCGGACTCGATGCTCCTTCGTCGGGGCAGATATTTGTCGATGGTGACGAGGTAACGGCCATGAGCGAGGACGCTCTGGCTCGGCTTCGAAGCGAAAAGATCGGCTTTATCTTTCAGTCGTTTCACCTCATCCCGAGCCTCACGGCGTACGAAAATATCATGATCCCGATGGAGATCCTCGGTCTCGACAATGTCCGCGAACGCGCCGACCGCCTGCTCGATGCAGTTGACCTGCAGAATCGCGGCCACCACTACCCGGCCGAACTCTCCGGCGGCGAACAGCAACGCATCGCTATCGCCAGAGCCTTTGCGAACCGCCCAAAGTTCCTCCTAGCCGACGAGCCGACCGGCAATCTTGATTCGAAAAACGGCCAACATATCTTCGACCTAATGAAAAACCTGCACGCGCAGAACAACGTGACGTTGGTGTTGGTCACTCACGATGCGAACCTTGCCGCCCAGGCCCAACGACAGATCATTCTAGCGGACGGGAGCGTGATTCAGGACGAATTGAATCAAAGGAGCGATCAATTTCTAAAGGATGCATAGGATAGACAAGATAAAACAAACCCGATAGATAGAGGCAATTTATCCTGTTTATCCTGTTTGAATTGCTCTTAACGACTCACGAATCATGAAGTTTATCCTCAACCTGACCCGACGCGAGATCCGCTCTTCATGGCGGCGTTTGTTGTTTTTCTTCTTGTGCATCGCTCTCGGCGTCGGGTCGGTTGTTGCCTTAAGGTCATTGATACAGAACATTACAAAGGTCGTCGGTAACGATGCCCGGGCGTTGATGACGGCGGATGTTGATATTGGTTCGACGAACGATTTCTCGCCGACCGACGTGGCAAAGATCGAAGAGGTCGTCGCACGATTTCCGATCGTCGAAGACCGGAATGAAACGATCTCCACGGCGTCAATGGCACGTCCGAGCGATCCGACTAATCTCACGGTTGAGTTCGTCGAGCTCCGCGGCATCGAGCCTCCGTTTCCGCTGGTTGGCAATTTCGTTCTGTCCGATGGCAAGCCGTTCGACTTCAAACTTCTCGAAAACAAAGGTGCCGTTGTCGCACGGATCATTCTCGAGGAAATGAATCTCAAGGTCGGCGACAAGATCAAGATCGGCGAAGGCGAATTTCAGATACGGGCGACATTTGATGAGGAACCCGGCGGTTCGAGCGGCTTTCGTTTGGGTTCGCGTGTGTTTGTTGAGAAGAAAGCCTTTGACGAAGCCGGCATCTCTCGAAACACCAGCCGCGTCCGCCGCCGCATTCTGTATCGCACATCGGACAACCCGACCGAGTTAGTAAAGCAGCTCAGGGAAGCCCTCAAAGGCACAAGCATTCAGGTCGGTTCGTATCGTGAACAGCAGGAGAATCTCAGCGAGCAATTCGAACGCACCGAGAATTATCTCTCGCTCACTGGCTTGTTGATCCTCGTCCTCGGCGGCGTGGGCGTTTGGAATGTCGCGCGGGCATTTGTCGATCAAAAACGAAAAACGGTCGCTGTCCTAAAATGCCTCGGTGCCAGCGGCACACGCATCATAAGCGTGTACATGCTCCAAATTCTCGTGCTCGGCCTCGTCGGCAGTTTCTTTGGCGTTTTGCTCGCGCAGCTCGGCCTGTGGGCCGCGAAGTCGCAGTTCAACGACGCTTTGCCCGCCAAGATGAGCTACGCGGTCAACTTCAACACCGCGTGGCAAGGCATCATCCTCGGCGTGCTGATCTCGCTGCTATTCTCGGCATTGCCGCTGCTTCAGATCCGTTCGATCAAGCCAAAACTGCTTCTTCGCGATGAGAATAATGTAAATCTTTCACGGCTCGACTGGACCAAGTTTTTATTTGGAGCAGTCAGTCTGGCTGCGTTGCTAGGGCTGGCTGTTTGGCAGGCGGGTTCTTTGAAGGTCGGACTGATGTTCCTCGGCGGCCTTGCCGCGACCGGCCTTGTGCTATATCTCTCGGCGGCGGTTCTGACCTGGATTTTAAAGAAGGTCAAGAATCTGAGTTCGTTCTCGGTCCGTCAGGCAGTCAATTCGCTTTATCGCCCCGGTAATCAGACGCGAATAATCTTACTCGCGGTCGGGCTCGGAGCCTTCGTCGTAATTACGGTGCAGATCATGCAGACCAATCTCGTGCGGGAATTCGATTTCACCCGCAACCGCAATCTGCCGAGCATGATCTTTGTCGACATTCAGAAAAGCCAGATCGCCGACATCTCGAGTATGATCGAGGCTCGGGCCGGCGAACGGCCCGAGGAAGTGCCTACCGTTCGTGCTCGTATCGCCGCCGTCAATGGCGAATCGATCGACTATCAGCAAACCGAGATCCGCCAGAATCAGGGCCAGATCGGCCGTGAGTTTGCCATCACATACCGCGAAAAGCTGGACTTAAATGAAACTGTCATCGACGGCCAATGGTGGCAGCCGCAAACCGACGAAACGCCCGAGGTCTCGGTCGACGAGCGTATGGCCACGACGCTGAAGGTCACGCCCGGCGATTCGATCACCTTCGATATATCGGGACGCAAGCTAACTGCCCGCATCGCCAGTTTGCGCAAGATCGACGTCCGAAATGCCCGGACTGCGTTCGTATTCGTTTTTCGACCGGGATATTTGGAGAAAGCTCCGCAGAGCTTTGCTGCAACCGTGCTAAATCACATTCCGGCGACCGAACGCCAGCGTCTGCAGCGTGAGGTCCTCGATCAGTTCCCCAACGTGCAGATCTTCGATGTCGCCGATATCATCGCGGCTGTCAATAAACTGGTCAATAATTTCGTGATCGCGATCTCGTTCGTCGGTAGCTTTGTCCTGCTCAGCGGAATTCTGATCCTAATCGGATCGGTCGCCCTGACAAAATCGCAACGCATCTACGAAAACGCGATCCTAAAAACTCTCGGTGCAAATCGACGAACACTCGCCACCATCCTCATCGCCGAATATGGTTTGCTGGGATTGCTTGCCGGAATCATCGCAACCGGCTTTTCCGTTACGCTCTCATACATCGTCGCGAAATATCTGATGAATATCGAGTGGCAATTCGACCCGGTCGTAACGGCCGCTGGTGTTGTGATCACGACATTGCTGGTCATGGTAGTCGGATCACTCGCAAGCTTTGACGTACTGTTCCGCAAGCCCTTAGCCACACTGCGTTCGCAGTAAACACGGTCTGGTAGAGACGGCTAGGCAAGATGCCTGCTCGGAACTCTATACTTTTCGAGTTACTTACTGCTATTAGACCCTGTTACTCACAGGCATGAATATCGGAAGATATGGGTGGCCTCGTTTTGCTTGGAAGCGAAGACAAGACAAAAAGGGGATCCGGCTAAGTGTGCTTCAAAACAGAAGCCCGCGAACCGGATCCCTAAAGGGCCAAATAACAGTTTATTCAAGTCAAATCATCGTCAAGCTTAGTGAATAACGATACCGAAGCTGAACTTGAAATTATCCTGGCGGGTTCCAGGCACAACGATCGGGGTTCCTGGAGGAGGAGGATTGATCGTCGGCCCAGTGAACCGCTGCTCACCGCGATTGATCACATTGTAATCAAACTGGATAACACGAATATCGATCCGGTCGCTTGCTCGGATGTCGATGCCGCCGCCGTACGATTGAGCAAAGCTCGTTTCGTTGACCGAGATGTCGTTAACACCAAAAACGGCTTGCATCTGCGGGCTGTCGATGTCGATTTTCTGGTTGGCAACACCGATCATTGCGTGCGCGAACGGCTTGAACCGGCTATCCGTTGCATTGTCCTTGATCTGAATACCGCCTAGGAAATTCTGAACGGTCGTGTCGATCGTTCCGCTTCCCTGCGGACGGGTGAAGTTATCCTCACGAAGGTGCAGCGACCACGAGCCTTTAACACCAACGTATCGATGAAAGTTAGCAGTGATCGAGGTGTCAAAACCGCGGAGATTCTGCTTGTCCTTCAATATTTCGTTCAGCGCCGTGTTGTTGCTGATGTCTCCGCCGAGGTTGTCAAAGCCCATCGTCGAGTAACCGCCGAAGAATTCCCACTTCTTATAGTCCGACGACTGTGCGACTACAGCCGATACCGAAACGGCCATGATCGCGGCAAAAAATACTAGTTTTTTCATAAAATGTTTACTCCTTGTAAATAAAAATTGACGGTACGACCGTCACAGAGGAAATCGTACACAAATAGAAATCGGTTTGCATACTGTCATTTCTGACAGGCTAACGATCAGAATTTATAGAAAAGGGGTCAGAAAATCATGCCAAGACGGACTTCGAACGATAGGCTTTTTTTGCAAGTGAGAGAATCCTCTCGTGTAAGCAATCGTGTTTACAATCAATTAACCCGTCTTACTTCAGCAGGGATGTGAGACGATTGTTACATGTCGACGTTCGGATCGAAGGGGGATTTTTCGAGAACAGCTCGGAGATTGACCTGGCCAAACAGCGTCTCGAGGAACGCTCCGAAGCGGTGGAGGATGGGGACTAGGTCTTTGTTTTCTTTGGTGACGAGGATCTCTTCGACGAAGCGTTCGACGGTTTCGGTGTCCTTGTAGAATAGATAGCTGACGCTGCCTTTCATTAGGTCGCGCAGCGCCGTTTGCATTGCTTCGATCTCAGCCTTTTCCGGCTTCGCCTCGGCTTTTTGAACAAGCTGGGTGACGGCCCAAAGATCTTTTCTTAGGGTGATCGAATGTTCGAGCTTGACGGCAAAATTGGGGAAGAGCTTGAATACGTCCGTATTCGGATCGATCAGCCTAGCGAATCCGGCGAGTATTTGCTGAAAGCCTTCGTTAAGCAATGAATGTGCAGTCTCGATGCGGGCGTAGACCGATGGTGCCTGCCGCATGTCGGCGAGGCCGGAGAGCTCTTGTGAATACACCTTTTTGAGCTCGATCGACGCCGTGTAGGACGCGGCATCGAGCGAAGCAAACATCTCGGCTTCCTCGTCGGGAAAACGTTCGAGGCGATTGTTGATGTAGTTGGTCAGCTCGAATATCTGTTCGTTGACCCGAGCGAAAACGAGCAAAGCAGGCTTGAGCGGTTCGTCGGATTCAAGCATCTTGCCGATAACGCTGAGCCAGAGCAGCACCCGTCCAAAACGGGGCAACACGAGAGCAAGCTCTGCGTGCTCGGGGCTGAGGAATCCATCGACCACCGAAAGATCGCGAAGTTGTGCTGGTAGAAACTTGTCGCCTTCGAGTTCCGCGCGGCGGATCAGTTTGGCAAAAGCACGCTGACCGGCGAGCCGGTGGGCAAGCATATTTCGCCATGCACGCCATTCGCCCGTGCCAAGGCTATTTGAGCGGATCAGCCCGTCGCCCAAAAGGTTTGCGTCACGAAGAGCAGCGGAGAAATTGGCGATCTCGCCAAACTTGATTTCCCACGCCACGGCCGTCTGGGCAGATGCCATGCCGCCCTGGGCGCTCATCAGCCGGGCCGTGAGCATAGAGCATCTTTGGATCGCGGCATGAACCAGACGAAATTCTCGCGACGCATCGGGCATTACACGTGCCTCAGCCGCAAAGGACTGATGGCCGGTGGCAAGAAAACTCTCCAGGCCGGAGAGCCAAATGCCCAGATCAGTAATGATCGCTTCGTCGGTGGCGGCAGCTGTCATCGTTCGGTCGCGCGTACCTAGAGACGCGTCAGTCGTTGCGCGGACACTCACCTGCTCTTGTAAAAACATGGCTGCCAATTTGTTTGATTCGTCCTCGGGGGAAAATGTAGATCTAGCGACCGGGAAAGATGCGGGTGATCTGCCGCTATTTATTTATACCGCGTTTAAGCACGGTTTGGCAATAGAAAAATCTCAGGAACACGCTAAAATATGGCTGTAGAGATGACAAAAAAGATCCTATTAGCAACCAACAATACGGGCAAACTCGCAGAGCTGCGGGCGATGCTCTCCGGACTGCCGGTAGATATCTGCGGCCTCGGCGATTTCCCGGGCGTCGTGGAAGTTAAAGAAACTGGTTCGACTTTTGCCGAAAATGCACGGCTCAAGGCGATCGGTTACGCGCTGCAAACCGGCCTGACATCGCTCGCGGATGACTCAGGACTTGAGGTCGATGCCCTCGGCGGACGTCCCGGAGTGTTGTCGGCAAGGTATGGCGGCGAGAGCACCAGCTTTGAAAACAAGATGAAGATGCTGCTCTCAGAGATCGCAAATGTAGATTTTTCGGACCGAAGTGGCCAATTTTCTTGTGCGATAGCAATTTCAGATGAAAAAGGCGGTATTTTGTTCGAATCGAAAGGCATTTGTCGCGGGCAAATTGCGCTAAGTCCAATTGGGAGTGGCGGTTTCGGCTACGACCCGATCTTTGTGCCCGACGGTTATGAACAGACATTTGGCGAGCTACCCGGCGAAATTAAGCGAAATATCAGTCATCGCTCGCATGCCTTTGCACAAATAATGCCGTTTTTACGGGATTTTATCGCTGTTTGACTTGACCTAGGCGCTTTCCGCAATTAGAATTCGTTTCTTGGAATCGTTTCTTTATTGAAACAGACGGGGCGTAGCACAGCCTGGTAGTGCGCTCGCTTTGGGAGCGAGAGGCCGCAAGTTCGAATCCTGCCGCCCCGACCAATCTTTATTACCTGATAGGTAATTTCCCTTTTTGTCGCTGTAGTCGGTCGCGGCATCATTCACTCGGGAAGATTTTATTATTACAACCAAAAAACTGGAGGTTACTCAAATTATGGCTCGTATGACACAGACGGAAATCATTGGCAGCTTGGCCGATTCGACCGGTTGCAAGAAGACGGATGTTAAGGCAATGTTCGACGCACTTGCCGCTCTCGCTACAAGCGAAGTGCAGAAAAATGGCGAATTCACCGTTCCCGGATTTGGCAAACTCAAAAAGACCCATCGTAAGGCTCGTGACGGCCGTAACCCTGCGACCGGCGCCGTGATCAAGATCCCGGCCAAGACCACCGTCAAGTTCTCGATCGGCAAAGCGATGAAAGACGCAGTCGCCTAAGCAACAGCATACTGTTAGCATGTTTAACAAAACCGGCAAATCTTGTGGTTTGCCGGTTTTGTCCGTCTACTGGCTTCGAAAAAAAAAGTGTTCACATTTTAAACTTTTTCTGTTAACATTCTCTTACAGTTGATCGAGGGCGTTTCTAACCGCTTTTCCCGGCAGCAATTTTGCGGGGAACTTCAACATATTATTGCGGGTTGACATTGTGTTTCGTGTTCATTCGCGGGTGCTACTCAAAGGTAATGCACCATTAATAATTTGAAACAAAGGAGAATAGTAAAGTGGCAGCAGCTAGACCAATGACATTGCAAGACAGAGTGTTGCAAATCGACCATATTCAGGCTCGTCGGTTCTCAAAATTGACCGGCGATTGTGTAGAGATCGCGGCAGAAGGCATCATCAGACACCTACGGGCTTGTGCCCGCATGGACGTCAATCCCGATGCATCGGCCGTTCGCGAGATCATAGACGATGCACTGAACGGCAGACGAGTTTTTGCCGAAACCTCAAACGACCTATTGGCCGCTTAGTTTTAATATTTTATTAGTAATACAAGCTCGGACCGTCCTTTTTGGGACGGTCTTTTTTTGTCAGAACTATCTGCGGTAGCGGGTGGTTTAACGCGAGTGTCATTCCACCCTTGGCGTTCAGTGCTAATTATTTAACCACCCGCTACCACTGATGGTTCTGACTTAAGAGCCAGACGATATAAAACGTATTTGCCAAACTGCTCACGATCAGTACGCTCGTACCATTTGTCTACGTTGTCGAGATACTGTTCGAGCTCGATCGGGGTGACGAGATAATCGAGTCGTGGAATTCCCTGTCCACGAGCATTGAAATTGCGCGAGTACTCTGCGTATTTGCGGCCTTCCTCATCGATCTCGCCAAAGGTGAGCGGCTTGTATTCGGAGTTCAGGCGGTCAGTGTGCCGTCCCCAACCGAACAGGGCGATCATCGAGACGAAATCCTCGCCCTTTTTCATTCCGTTAGAAAGTTGACGCTCCTCAACCCCTTGGTATAGAAGCTGCTGGTAATATCGCTCTTTGCTTTCCTGCCAATCGAGCCCCGGGAAAACGTGCTGATGCCTCGCCCATAGGACAGATTGCGGCGCAATCGTAGGCAGATCATCGCCCTCGGCGATGCCGAGATGCAATACCACTTGTTTGTATTTGTTAGGGTCGTTTGCGGCGAGTTCGGTCAGGCGTTTGCCGACAGGATAAGCCTCGTCACGCATTACGTTCACGTCGTCGAGGACACGTACCGTGTAATGGCACTCTACAAAGCCCCAGCCCGCTGCGATCAGAGCAAGTGCCGCCATCGCCAGTTTCCCGCCAATTCGCTCTCTACCGTCCGCCGTTCGCCAAATAAGCCCGAATGTAACGACCACAGCCAACCCGGCCACGTAATTCCCAATAAATACCTGATAATGTATCGGCTGCAGTGACTGGCCAGTGATCAACTGCTGGTTAAAAACGATCATCGGTGTCAACGCTAGCGAGATCGCAAACAGGGTTGCCCGGTCACGCAGAGCGAACATTTTCAAAAAGATGCCGATCACTAACACCACCAACACCACAAACCCTACTAACTCGGGCGTACGTGTCAGGTCGAGAGATCGAGTTCGAACAAGAAGCTGAATATCATCCATCGTATGCGACCGCTTAGACAGCAAGTACGCATAGGGAACTAGAGCCAATAGGCATCCGACGCCAAGGAAGGCAAACCTCTTCACATCGTCCCATACGCCCGGTGGCCTGACGATAACGAATAGAAGCCCAAGACATCCAAGCCAAGCCGCCGCCGCCGTCCAGACGTAAAAGTACGAGAAGACGGTATACGCGAATGCAAGGATGGCAAGAGCAATAAGAAGTTGGTTTTGAGGTTGTAGTTTTTGGTCTTCAGTTTTGGGTGTTTCGCGGTCAATGATCTTCCACACCAACCCGATCAACAAAAAGAACGCCGGGAACGCCATCGCCGGGATGTACCGCCGGAATCCCGGAAAGTACGGATACGAATAACTCGTCCCCAAGATCTCGCCTATCGCCCCTTCGCCCGCCCAAAGCGCACCTCCGGCCAGGACGACGAGGCTTCCGGCCATTGCGAAGATCGAATCGCCTGTGATCATCCCCAACAGCCAAAAGATCGCTAGCGCCGTCAGAAACGCAGCCAAAGCCCCCGAGATCGTCATCGCCCACGGCGCGCCGATACCGAGAATACGTGCCGGTATTGCAACCGTCATCGGCCCTGCAAATTGTATGGAGAAAAGAGATTCCGGCTGCGGCGACTCGACCGAATCGTCCCGCCCGGTATAAGGATCATTCTTACGCGGCCGCCCGTCGATCAATGCCTTTAAGTACGAGCCGTACGCGACCTCGTCAACGTCGTTATACGCATAATGCCCATTCCACTCCGCCCCGCGAAGATAAAGCATCTTCATCTGCGGATAGAGCGAGAAGATAGCGAGAAATAACCCCGCAATTATTCCGAAACGCCATTGAAGCTTCATAAAACGAATGGACAGATTAGCACAATTGCCGTTCAGCGTCTTTTTTACATAACTTTACATAACTGCTCAGTTTCTTGACATCCAAATGGCCCGGAGACGCGTAATACTATATGTACGCGGAACGAGGGCGAGAATAATTCGCTGGAAATTTTTAATAAGATCGGCGTTGCCGATAGCAAGGGATAGAGTCCGCGACATAAATTTTTAATAGAAAAACGGAGAAATAATAATGTTCAATCTTAAAGCAAAATTCATGTTGGCAGCAGCGGTTCTTTTCATCGGTGGCGTTTCGGGCGCTAATGCACAGTTGGTAGACGGCTCGACGATCAACGTCGCAGTATCCAGCCCTTTCGTCCTACGCGATAAGACATTTGAAGCGGGCGTTTACTCGATCGAGCGCACGCCAAGCACGGCGGATTCGCCGTCGGTTCTTATCCTTCGCGGCGAAGGCGAGACGATGATCTTCGATACGATCATTGACCGCTCAAATGCGGCTGCTGAGAATACGCAGCTCGTTTTCGAGACGATCGGCGGCACGAACTACCTGTCAGCCATCGTAGTCAAGGGACAGACCACCAAGAACGAGATCGCCCGCTCAAAGGCTCAGGCACGTGCCATCGCTGACGGCGTTTCGGTCACGCAGACGGTGATGATCGCCAACACCGGATTCTAAAGTTTCTCACGCCGATCGACAACGATCCTCCTCTAGGTGCGGCCACGGTTGGCCGCACCCTTTTTTTGCCGAATTTCCGCGTGCATCGCATATCTTCCAATTTTCATCTCAATAAGGTAGACTGGCTTTCCTCTATGGGGGCGACAGGCTTCGACAGGGGCTTGTATAGATCTTTGAATGCACGTCGGGCTTGCAAGGTTAGCTCGTTAAAAAAACTCTGCAAAACACAAATGCTAATCAAGAATTAGCCCTTGCTGCCTAATTAACTTTAGCTCCAGCAATGTCTTACCGGAAGTCCGCCTGATGCGACCGACTAAGGCATAACTCAGTTCAGGCTCGAGCGCGTTCACCACCTGCGAACACGCTTCAAAGTTAGTCAGGTTAGCCTATCAGAAGGTCTTGTCTGTTCATCTGCTTCTGAAAGGCGAAAATTAAGTGAATAGACTAAACGTGTAGATTTTACTGGTCGCAACCTTTGGATGCGGGTTCGATTCCCGCCGCCTCCACCATTTCGATAAACGGATCTGATACGTCAGATCCGTTTTGTTATTTGCAGACTTAGGTGATAATTGAATTGTAAGGAGCCGTCTATGCGATTCATTCGAAATCTGAATTTCGGCATATGCCCGGTTCTATTGTTGCTCATTGCCTTCACCTCGGGCAGCTTGGGACAGCTCACAAAGAATGAATTCCTAAAACAAATGGCCGCGACCGCCAGCGAGGCAGAGCTCACGGCCCTTCGGAATGGAAATATCCTCGTCAAAGTGCTGCCGTCACGTGATAAACGAGAAGTCTCGGTCCTGGGGGCAGTGAAATTGCGTGACGTTCAGGACATCGATCTTGCAAGATTTCGTTCCGGGTTGAGTCAGAAGAACAACAAAGCCGTGCTGGGCGGCGGCATCCTGTCACCGGAGCCTAGTTTGCAGGATCTCGCGGAACTTACGCTCGATGATCGGGACGTCGAAAAACTCAAGACCTGCTCCGTCGGCGATTGCGATCTCAAGCTCTCCGCGTCGATTATCCGGCGTTTTGCCACAGAGATCGATTGGAACGCTACCGAGCATAAGGTCCGGGCCACTGAGCTTTTTAAGACGCTCCTCATAGACTACGTCCGGGATTATTTGAAACGCGGGGATCGAGCTCTGATCGAGTATGCGGATAAGAGGAAGCCCGTGCGACTGGCCGACGAGTATCGGGCGATCACGGAAGGATCTGTGCTTGTCCGCGGTTTGGCTCCGGAATTACTGGATTACTTGAAAAAATTCCCCACAGCAGAACTTCCCGGCGCCGAAAGCCGCGTCGACTGGTCGAAAGTTGACTCCGGATTAAAACCGATCATCACGCTTACGCACAGTGTCGGTTACTCCCGGCAATTACAAGACGATCTGTTTCTCACGATCGCAACGAAACAGATCTATGCGAGCCATTACATCGACGCTTCGATGGCGTTCACATCGCTTCTTCGGTTCGGTTCGGGCGAGTCAGCGGAGGAATATTTGCTATTTACCAGTACGTCGCGGTCGGACTCGCTCGGCGGTGCGTTGAGCAGGATGGCCCACGCGGTGGTCGAACGCGAAGCGTTGCAGAAAGCCGAGGAGTTGCTGCAAAACTCCAAGATGCGTCTGGAGGCAAAGGCTCCCGCAACACAGAAAACTGCTGACCACAACAATGAAAGCGGAATTTACACGAAGATCGTCGAACTCAGCGAAAGCTTGACGGTCAGGATACTTGCCGTCCTTTTCATAGCTCTCGCACTCTTCCTCGCATTTCGTTGGAAACGGGGCAAATGAGATATAGTTTCAGTTTGCGGTTTTGAGAGCGGGGAAAGCTATTGATGAACACTTTACCGATCGGTATTTTCGACTCAGGCGTTGGCGGCCTGACGGTCTATCGCGCTTTACACAACAAACTGCCGAATGAACACTTCATTTATCTCGGCGACACGGCCCGCGTGCCGTACGGGACAAAATCTCTCGCGACCGTCGAGCGTTACGCGATAGAGAATTCCGAGTTTCTCGCATCGCGCGGTATCAAGATGCTGGTCGTCGCCTGCAACACGGCGTCCGCACTCGCTTTGCCGAAGATCCGCGAGCGTATCGGTATCGATGTGGTCGGCGTGATCGGCCCGGGCGGGCGAAAAGCTGTCGAACTTACCCGACATCTGGCCAAACCAAAGGTCGGCGTCATCGCGACCGAAGCTACAGTCCAGAGCCGAGCCTATCTCGACGCCGTAAAACGCGTTTCTGAGACCACACGGGTCTTTCAGGCCGGCTGTCCACTGTTTGTGCCGCTTGCTGAAGAGGGTTGGACAGAGGAGCCCGAGACGCGTTCGATCGCGGAGCGGTATCTGATGGATATGAAGATCTTCGCACCCGACGCTCTCGTCCTCGGGTGCACGCATTACCCGATCCTCAGAGACGTAATTCAGCAGACCATCGGCGAGAATGTTATCCTTGTTGATTCCGGCGAGGCGACGGCAGACGAAGTCGCCGTGCTTTTGGCAGAAAAAGTGCTCGAAAACCCCAAAACAGCCACCGGCCGACGCCGTCTATGCGATGACCTCGACCATTTTTACGTTACTGACGCCGCAGACAGATTCTCACGCGTCGCCGAGCGGTTTTTAGGGACGAAACCGTCGAAACTTGAGGCAATTGAGGTCTTTGGTATCGATGAACTTGCCGGAAAATAGCTAAACAGTATCCATACAATAAATGAATTACGAAAGAGTAGATAAACGCACCCACGACCAGATCCGCAACACAAAGATCACGCCGAATATCTCGCCGTACGCCGAAGGCTCGGCGTTAATTGAAGTCGGCGGGACGAAGGTTATTTGTACGGCTTCGGTTGAGGATCGCGTGCCGATGTTTATGCGAAACAAGGGCCTCGGTTGGGTTACGGCGGAATATGCGATGCTGCCGCGTGCGACGAATACTCGTACTCAACGCGAAACTAAAAACGGCCCGTCGGGCAGAACGCAGGAAATTCAACGGCTGATCGGCCGCAGCTTGCGTGCGATAGTCGATACGAAACTGCTCGGCGAGCGCCAGATCAGCATCGATTGCGACGTCATCCAGGCCGATGGCGGCACGCGTTGCGCTTCGATCACCGGTGCGTACGTTGCGCTCGCTCTCGCGTGCCGAAAGCTCGTCAAGACCGGCGTAATTAGAACAAATCCCATCATCAGCGAAGTCGCCGCCGTCAGCGTCGGAATAATCGAAGCCACGCCGATCCTCGATCTCGCCTACACCGAAGATTCCAACGCCGACGTCGACATGAACGTCGTCTGCACCGGAACCGGCAAATTCATCGAACTCCAAGGCACCGCCGAACGCGAACCTTTCTCACGCGAACAAATGGACGCGATGCTGATCCTTGCCGATACAGGAATTAACAAGCTGTTTGAGATCCAGCGGAATGCCTTGGCAGGATAGTGTTCACTATTTGAAATGATAATACCAATTCCCTCCGGATTCGCGAGCAACCGTCTCTTCTGATTCGAATCCGATGTGCACGAATGGCCTTCCCTCTATCGGATACTCGTGAACCGCAAGGATGTTCCTGAGAGAGTTCATCAATTCTACGTTGCCAGCCAACTTCGTTTTCTCCCGATCGGAGTCAACGCATATCCAATAGACTAGATGCCGCGGATGTATGTCGTAAGCTCCGTAGCAGTCGATCCAGAATCGTTCACGACAAACCGTTCCGATGGTTTTCGAAATATCTACCTTTATTCTCGCAACTTTGTCGGATAAGGACATTTCAACTACTGGATACCAACCCGCGGCTATTTCTTCCTCAAAACCATGCCGGGTGTCTCGCCTGTTATTGACTGACCATTCCAGACCCTTCGACCATTGACAAATGTCGCTCGAATGCCGGTCGAGACATTCTGAGGCTCGGCGAAGGTTGCGCGGTCTATGACCGTGTTTGCGTCGAATAGAACAAGATCCGCGATCATGCCTTTTTTGATCATGCCGCGGTCTTTTATTCCCAAACGAGCCGCGGGCATCGCCGTCATTTTGCGAATTGCTTCTTCGAGCCTGAGCCATTTGTTTTCACGAACGAATTTGCCGAGAACGCGGGTAAAAGTTCCGGTCCCACGCGGATGACGGCTTCCGATCCCGCCGTCGCTCGAGACCATTATCCAGGGGCGTTGGTAAAAAGCTTTTACGTCGTCTTCGCTCATCGAGTTACAAACAACGCCGGCACCGCCATTTTTGACGATCTCGATATAAAGATCGACAGGAGAAATGTTTTTCGACGCCGCGATCTCGGCCATGTTCTTCATTTCGTACGAGCGGTTTGCCGCGTGACTCGTGATAAGGACCTTGTCAGGGCCGCCGACATTCGCCAGTCCTTTCTCGACCTCGCCGCGATCTTCGTGCTTGCGGCTCGGCACCAAAACCGTGATCGTCGAGGCCCAAGCCGTGTATGGATAAGCGTCGGCAGTGACGTCCTGGCCGGCCTTCTTAGCCGCTTCGATCAACGCGATGGCTTCGGCTGATTTACCCCAAACATTACGGTTCCCCATCTTGATGTGCGAGATCTGCACGGGAAGCTTCGCGTCTTTCCCGATCCTGATCGCCTCCTCCATCGCCGCACGAAAGCCTTCTTCCTCATCGCGAATGTGGCTCATGTAGATGCCTTTGTATTTTGCGGCAACCTTGGCAAGCTCGATCATCTCTTCGATAGTCGCCATAAAGCCAACGTCGTATTCGAGACCGGATGAGAGGCCAAACGCTCCTTCATTCATTGCCTGCTCGACAAGTTTCGCCATCGCGGCGATCTCTTCGGGAGTTGCGACGCGTTTGTAATCCTCTTTCAGGATCTGGCTGCGAACTTCGGCGTGGCCGATGAATGCGCCGACATTGACCGCGATCTTTCCGTCAAGCTTTCCAAAATATTCTGCAAGCGGCCAAGGGCTTCCGCCGTCAGGCCCGACCAATAATGTCGTTATTCCCTGCGAAACCTGATTCCCCGCCGTTCCTTCGCGCAATAATCCGGTTTCCGAATGGTTATGAATATCGATGAACCCCGGAGCGAGCACGAGGCCCGAAGCGTCGATAACCTCATCGTCCTTCGACGCCTTGACCTTACCGATCTTCGCGATCTTGCCGTCCTTGATCCGGACATCGCCGCGAAAGGCCGGCTTGCCGGTTCCATCAATAACAGAGGCGTTTTGGAACAATATCGATCTTGCTTGAGCGGGTGTTAGCACGCTGGTTAGCAGAATGAGGGCTAGGGCCAATGACGTATATTTCATGTTGAGCCGATGATAAGAGAAATCGCCGTCACAGTCCAACGCTTTTGACTCAATCCATTCCCAAAACTAGAATCAAGTGCAGAACAGGAGACTAGATCATTGAGCGAAAAACAATTTGAAGGAAGATCCGCCATCGTCACCGGCGGAACGCGCGGTATCGGAAAGGCGATCGTTTTGGAACTTGCCCGTCGCGGTGCGAATGTCGCGTTTAACTATTCCAAGAGTGCCGACGAAGCGGAAACGCTGAAAAGCGAGGTCGAGACACTTGGAGTTAAGGCGTTGGCGGCGCAATGCGATGTTGCCAGCACCGAGGCTGCAGCGGAGTTCGTCGGGCAGGTGAAAGAAGCTTTTGGCACCGTGGATTATCTTGTGAATAACGCTGGAATTACTCGCGACCAACTAATTCTTCGCATGAAAGAAGAAGATTGGGACTCCGTGATCGATACTAATCTCAAGGGTTCATGGAATTTTTCAAAAGCGGCGGTTCGACCGATGATGCGTAACGAGAATGGCGGTTCGATATTGAATATATCGTCGATCTCGGGCGTCGTCGGTATGCTGGGCCAATCAAATTATTCAGCCTCGAAAGCCGGAATGATCGGCCTGACAAAATCTCTCGCTAAGGAAGTCGCCAGCCGCAGTATCACCGTCAATGCTCTCGCCCTCGGCCTGATCGAGACCGAAATGGCAGCGGAGATGAATGCCGAGTATCGCGAAAAGATACTTGCTCAAATCCCGCTCGGCCGCCTCGGCAACGTTCATGAAGTCGCCGAGATCGCATGCTTTCTTCTCTCGCCATCGGCCGCATACATTACCGGCCAGGTGATCCAGCCCGACGGCGGCCTGGCAATGTAAATGTCGCTGCAATACCAAACTGAACAAGACGAACAACTGGCGGACGAGCCTGTCGAATACGTTGCACGTCCGCCGTTCCCGCTCTACACCGTCGTACTGATCGTTGGGATCGCTGCGGTATTTGTCGCGCAACTGGTCTCAGGGCTGGACAATTCCATTGCCGCTGCAGCCTTTGACAAGCTGGCATTTCGAGTTGCACATGAGTATTGGCGTATCTTGACGGGCGCCGCTCTTCACGGCGGGCCGCTTCATGTTTTCATGAACTGTTACGCTTTCTACAGCTTTGGCAAGATCTTCGAGATGCTCTCAAATCGAGCGCATCTGGCGATCGTTTTCCTGCTCGCGGCGATCGGCGGCGGTGTCTTGAGTTTGATCTTTGTTCCAGACGGTATCTCGGTCGGTGCGTCCGGCGGCATCCTCGGACTGGTGAGCTATCTCGCGGTCTATGCTTTTAGACGCAGGCAGTTTATCTCAGCAGAGTTTCGTAAGAGCCTGTTGATGAACATCGGTTTCATTCTGATCTTCGGCCTCGTGCTTTATCAGCAAATTGACAATTTCGGCCACATCGGCGGCCTCATCGTTGGTGCGATCTACGCATTTTTGCAGATCCCGACCGACGAACACACCGATCCGAGAAACGCGAGCAGCCTCGTCGAATTCGCCGGGATCGGAGCCCTGGGCATCTATCTTGCCACCTGCGTTTTTAGTATTCTGCTAATGCTCCGTATTGTTTGATCTATGGCCCGCGTCCGCGTTCATCAACACGTCAATCCACTCTCGCCCTACTACCGCCAGGAACCGAAACCGATCGATCTGGCAAAGGTCTTTGCCGATCCTGATCGTTCGCTTCATCTGGATATTGGTTCGGCTCGCGGGAGGTTTTTGCTCGGTATGGCTCAAACCTTACCGGAAAGTAACTATCTCGGCGTCGAAATACGCGAGCCGCTCGTAGATGAGGCTAACCTGATCCGGGACGACCATGGCCTCAACAATCTGCATTATTCTTTTTGCAACGCCATGCTCTGGCTCGAACGCCTGCTCGCCGACATTCCCGAAGGGCGTCTGCAAATGGTGACGATTCAGTTCCCCGACCCGTGGTTCAAAAACAGACACGCCAAGCGGCGAATGGTAAACGCGGAACTCGTCGAGGCGGTTGTCAAAAAGCTTGCGACTGGAGGAAGGATATTCGTTCAAACTGATATCGAGTTTCTCGCCGACGAGATGTTCGAACTTTTTCGGTTGGCACCGGTGCTGATCGAAAACCCAACGTCACAAAATCCCTTTCCCATCAAAACCGAGCGCGAAAAAGCGGTAGAGGACAAAACCCTGCCCGTCTACCGCACGATTTTCGTCAAAAGGTAATTACCAGCTTATCTCGACCTCATAATTGTCCGAACCGTTGTTCGGGTCGAAGATCTGGATGACGGCTACGAAACCGTTGTTCCACGACGGCTGTTCGAGTACCTTGACCGTACCGCGGCCGCGGACCCGACGCACATTCACCGAGCCGGGCCGGTTTGCGAGATATCCGTCGATGGAGAAATTTGTGTTGGAAAGTCCCGTACCGGCGACGTCTTCCGCTTCGACGCTGCTTCCGGCGACGGTGATATTCACCGTTTGATCGACACGTCCGCGCCATACGACGCGGCCTGAACGATATGGCTCCTCGACGTTTCCGCCGGTTGACGACCAATTGATATCGACCTTGTAATCACCCGAACCGCCACGCGGATCTGACACCTGAATGATGGCAGTAAAATTATTCGCGCGATTTGGCTGCTGAATGACATCAACATTGCCGCGTCCGTCTGACTTTCGTGCCGAAACGGTAGATGCGCGTCGCGGCAGCGTCCCGTTCATGTTCGAATATCTCGTCTGCATCGTATTACCGGCAACCAACTCCGGCGTTATCGAACCGCCGCGGATGACCAGATTTACTTTGTCATCGACACGGCCGCTCCAGGTCGCACTCCCCGATGTGTCCCCGCCCGGCCCCGGATAAACCGGTGGAACTATTGGCGGATACGTTGGTGGGTATGTCGGTGGATACGTGGGCGGATACGTCGGCGTCGGTGGATAGATCGGAACCGGTGCCGTTTCATACTGACGTGGGCGGTTGTAGTATCCGTCGTCGTATCCACTGCGGAACTGTTTTTCAAATCTACGATCGTACTGGGCCGAGTACTTCTTGTAGTCGCGTTTCTGATTCGTGCGGACATCGCTGCCGCCGAGCCAATATCCACGATCGTACGCAAGATACTCACTGTTGGCCGGGATCGAACCACCAACTATCGAGCCGCCGCTATAGCCGGCACGATAACCATCGCGGAAATCAGCCTCGTATTTTCGCTCGTACTTGTCTCGGTAGCGTTTGTAGTCATTCGAGCGGCCTTCACGGAAATCGTTCGTACCATCCTGATAGCCTTCGTTGTAATAACTGCACTTGATCTGCGATAAACTCGGATCACACTGGGCAGAAACTGAGCTCGCTCCAAACATGGTCGTTACGACCAGAAACGTAAACAGGATAAATTTTTTCATGCTGATCCTCCGTGGCTGTCGCCGCACAAATGCACGCATAAATGTCGTGCGCCGCTTGAGATGTTGATGTTTGGTATTACGATGTATAGATTCGCACGCCTAATCCCAACGCTTTTCCTTCTTAAATCGTTTGACGACCATGTCGCGCCGCAGCTTTGGCAGGCGATCGATAAACAGCGTGCCGTCGCAATGATCGGTCTCGTGCAAAAAAGCTCGAGCCGCGTAGCCCTCAGCTTCGGCCTCGAACCACTCGCCGTTCTCGTCCTGTGCCCGAAGCTTAGCCTTTTGAGCCCTCACAACGACTGCAGGCACTTTGCCGACCGACAGACAGCCTTCCTGACTCGACTGCTCGCCCTCGGTAGCAATGATCTCGGGATTGGCGGCGATAAGCTTTACGCCTTCGCAATCCATTACGAAAAGACGTAGGTTCAGCCCGATCTGCGGTGCCGCGAGCCCGACGCCTTCGGCATCGTACATCGTCTCGAACATATCGGCGCACAGCTCCGCCAGTTCCGCGTCGAACTTTGTCACAGGCTGGCCGACCTTGCCGAGGACTTCCTCGGGATATTCGGTTATCTTTCGAAGAGCCATGACTATCTCGGAATGACGCCACGGCGTGACTGGCGGCTGAAATTTCGGTTCGCATTAAAGCCCTTTTCTTCGCGCGACAAACACTCCCAACAGACGATCCGTTCTTCATTTACTGACGAAAGGAACGTGTTGTAGTGTTCGACTTCGCGGTCGCATTCTCCGCAGCGAGCGGTGGGTTTTTCGGTGGTTTTCGGGTCAATGGTTTCGATCATGATGTTTCTCAGTTGAATGAGAATAGTTTAGTTCGCATCCGCGGGTTTGCCAACCGGAGCTTCACGCCGCTTCAAGAGCCGTACGGTCGTCGGTTCGAAGAATCGACGCGTCTGCTCGACGGTGAAGTACTTATTGATGACATCTTCGAGCAGATCGCATTTGAATTTCAACGAGCCCTGGCCACACCAGCCGTCATACACGAGCCACACCTGCCCAGCCGATCCGGCGGCGGAATTGATGCGTTCGACGAGCTGAGCCTCGTTTTTGATGACGTTGTTTCGCGGATCCCATTTTTCGAGAGCGTTTTCCTGCGGCAATGCGACAAGCTGATTTTGCCCGTGATAATACTGTCGCAAAGGCCATACTGCGTCGGCGTGGAAAACAAGGATCGGTTCATTCGGCCGCTCGGACTGCATAAGGTGCTGTGCGACGCGTTCGAAGTCGCCGGGCTTAGCCAGCGGCGAATAGACCATCGCGAGCGACCAAACGCAGAGCAGCGTGACGAGAACGAACCACATCGTCACAAGTGTCTTGCTCTTGAAGACTGAAAACGCCGCAAACGGTATCAACGTAAGCGGCAGGATCAACGACGACATGTGCCGATTCTGCGTCAGCGTCCATCCGGCAAATTTCATCGCGAACATGAAGAATCCGATCAGAACTACCGTGTAAACGCCGAGAGCGATGTCCTCAGCCTGTTTCTCGCGAGCGATCTTCAGCAAAAACAGGGCTACGACGATGAACAGAATAAACCGCATCGCCCACTTTCGTTCACCCTCCCACGGCATCCATGCCACGGCGAGGACGAGCGCGACGATCCGCTGCCACATCTCGCGCAGCATATCGGTCGCGGACAGCGGCAACTCGATCGAACCCGAAAATTCGCTCAACTGCCCGCTCAAGATCAGCAGCATCGGGATAAAGATCACGCCGGCGATCGCCATATCGCCGACGTATCTGAGCAACACTTTCCAACGCCCCAACACAAGCAAAACGGCGGCACCGGCGACGAGTTGAAAGCCCAGATAATATTGAGTGTAAAGCGAAAGCACCGCGACGATGACGTAGAATATCCGAGCTTTGCTGCTAGGTTTTTCAGACAGGTATCCGTCATAAAACAACAGCAGTAACAAGCCCGAAAACAACGTCATCAAGGCGTAGAGTCTGATATCAAGTGCGTTCCAGACAGTTTGCTGATGCACGACCGCGATCGCGGCGATAAAGAGCGGATTGACGTTTTTGAGGTATCGTTTCGAGACCGCATAGGCGACCCAAACGAATAGCGGCAGGCAAATTACCGAGAATAGCCTTGCGAAAAACACCGATTCATCAACCGACCTCCACACTGCGATCAATGAAAAATAAAGAGGTGCTTGCTGCCCAAAACCGATCGCCTGACGAAACGCATCGACCACACCATTCGCAGTCGTGTTGAGCGTGTACGCCTCATCGAAACGAATGTTGAGCAGGTACGCGAGAGGTGTCGCGATCACGAGACTGACGAGCATCAGCAGCCACGGCGGCGACGAACGCTGCTCGTATGAGGGCTCTGATGTCAGTTCATGCATTCTCGGTGGAATTATGTTTTGAAATGGAGTTTAGGTCAAAGTCGCGGCGGTCGAGACGCTGCCGACGCTGGACTGTTGGCGAAAATGATCGGCGTGTTCTCGCATCGAGACAACGCCAAATTTGTTAGTCAACGCCGCAATGGTCTCACCGAGAAACTCGATCTTCCGCTGCGAGGTGTTCGTCATCCCTGGGAAGAACTTCATCGCCGGCACATCCTCGCCACCGAGAAAATCGAGCGGATGCAGCAAGAACGACGGCTCGACACCGGAGACCGAACAAGCCGCGACCGCCGAACGCCAATACGTCTTCGCTACTGCCGCCGAAAATGTCGATAGGTACAAAAGATAGCTCGCGTGGATCGGCGTTTTGACCAATGGGAACGTCGTCACCGGAATTTCGACCATCTGTTTACCTGCAGCTTCGAACAAAATGCGGTTTCAGCGACTGAAAGCCGTCCGAGAACTTACCAAAAAGCTTCTTCCGCTTCGCCTTTTCTTCGTCGCTCATCTTGGACGAATTTAAGAAAAAGAACGCACGTGCCAGCGGAGCAATGTACGTCGGCAATAGCGAGCAATCATATTCATAACCACGCTCGCCCAGCGTCTCAAGAACTGCCGGACTCAGGCTATAGCCGGGACCGCGAAATCCGACCGGACGCTTTCCGGTAATGCTCTCAAGAGCATTCTCGGTTCGTTCAAACTCGCTTACAAGTTCCTCTTTGGAATAAAGATGAAGCCATGGTTCGTGGTTAAAAGAGTGGTTGGCGATCTCATGGCCCGCATCGGCGATGGAGCGAATCGCGTCACGATTCTTCTCAAGCGCCGCATCCTGTCCGATGACGAAGAACGTAACCTTCATGTCTCGCTCTTTGAGAAACGACAATATCCGAGGCACTGCAAGGTCGAGATAGCTCGGGAGATCTTCCCAGCCGGCGTCGCCGTTGGTCTTCATGTACGACCATTGATTGTCGAGGTCGAGTGAAACGCTCGCTAGCTTTTTCATACGCGTCCGGCGTTGTAGTCAGCGAAGAATCTTTCTGCGAGGCCGACTGTTTCGTTAATGTTTAGCGTTCCGTTAACGATGTGTGAAGAGTTAACCACGTAAACGCCATCAACGGATGTCTTCATATCCGATAACCCCTGTGAATAATTCACAACCGGAACCGGAAACACCTGACGCACTTTCGAGATCTTAAATGCCACAACGTCCGCACGGCGAAAATGCGGATACATTCTTTCGAGTCCGCGAAGATAGATCTCCTGGATCTCATCATCCGTCTTGTCAAAAAGCTCGTCGTCCGGGGCGATGTATCGCGGCAGATAAACGAGGGCATTGCCGTTGAATTCGCGTTTGTCGACGATCGCCGACATCTCGATGACGCCGGTGAAAGGCGTTTCGTCGGTGATATTTGTGACGTAGTAGTTCGACAGCGAACATCGCAACATCACTGAAGCACAAACGATACCTTGATATTGGATGGCGTTCAGATCCTGTTTCTCCGCGTTGGTTAACTGCGGCATCATCTTAGCCGCGACATTTGACGGACAGGTGAGAATTACCTTGTCAAAGACCTCGTTGGCCTTCGCTCGTGGAAAATCAACAACGCTTTCCTTCGTCAGTTGCGGCTCGGATAAGAACGCACCTGAGAAGCCGGGAGCGACAGCCGCAGCTGCTTGAAACTGCGCGTACTTCGTTCGCTGGGTGACCACTTGCGGCTTTGTATCCTTATGACGACGCGCGTCTGCCATCGAGACGCGGATCTTGCCATTTTCGAGATTCTTGATCTCTTTGACGCGTGCGTTAAGCCTGATCTCAACACCTTTCTCGACGAGCGTTTCGCCAAACCGTTCGAGTACGCGGCCGTAACCGCCCCGGATATAGCCGAACATCTCCTTCTTCATCCCGGAGTTTCGCGCCGAGTACATTCGCTGGATGGTTGCCCAGATGAATGACGCTGCGGTCTGCTTATAGGCGTCGCCGAGCTTTGCCTTGAGCAGCGGTTTCCACATTTTCTCGAATGTCTTCTTACCCGACCAACGCGTCAGCCATTTCTCGACATCAAGCTTTTCGAGGCGACGCCAATCTTTTACCTTTGACGCGTAAAAGATCGTTGCACCGAGTCGAAGCTTGCTGATGATATCAAGCGGTTTGAAGGTGAGAAACTCCATCGTGTTCGACATCGACAGCAGTTCGCCGTCGGTGTAGAAACCGGTTTTCGTCTCGACCCAGCGAAATTCATCCGCGAGGCCGATCTCTTCAAATACGTTGCGTGTGTTGCGGTCGGAGGCGAGGACGACGTGGTAATGCTTGTCCCAGATGATGTCGTTGATCTCCCAGACCGAGGCGAGGCCGCCGATCTCGGGTGCGGATTCGAAGAGTGTGACGTTCGCACCGGCATCGGCCAGACGCATGGCCAGCGTCATACCTAGGAACCCCGAACCGACGATTGCTATATTCTCTTTCATATTTAGCGATAAGCGAGGGCGGGCAATGTGCTTCGCGCCTTCCGCTCCGATTTTTGCTCGAAGCGAAACGTGCACTACGCGTTCCTTATTGCTTTTGAGCTTAACTCGGTATGTTCTTCGGAGCCGTTTCCAGCCCCTTCGAGGTTAAAGAAGATTTAATCGTGTTAGAATTCCCAAACAGTCTCATTTTTGCCAGACGTGAGAGCAAATGGACTGTTCCGCCGATGGTCTTGATCGTTTTCATCTTGGACGCCAAAGAGGCGAACGGCCAAAACGGTAGGGTATTCGACGATCTTGCCGCCCTTGAGATCGAGCAGTCCGAGCATTTCAGGGACGCCGTGAAAGCCCGATTCCTGAGGCTCAATATCGACCATCGCACTGCGGCGGAAGACGCGGAAGCAGGCTGTGTAGGAAGCGATCTTTGTTCTGAGAATTAGTCGAAACAGCACCGAAGCACCTTTCGAGAGCATCAGCCGCCAGCCGGGCACATTCTGAACACCGCCATCCTTGTGATACGGCGAGGCCTGTACCAGATCGACACCATCGGTGAGCATCGGGATCATATTGACCAGCTCGTGCGGGTCAAATGTGCAGTCGCAATCGATAGAACAAACGATCTCTGTGTCTGCCGCCCGAATGCCGGTGATGATACCGCCCGCGACGCCTTTGTTAACCTCGTGCCTGACGATGCGAACATCATCGCGTCCGCCAAACAACTCTTCGATCGTTCCAATCGTGTTATCCGTGCTGCAATCATCGACAAAGATGATCTTCGACGAATAACCGATGTCGTTCAGTTGGCTCTCGACGCTTCTAAGTGTCTTGGCTAGATAGGGTAGTGATTCTGTTTCGTTGTAGCACGGAACGACGATCGAGACCGGGGTAAGGTCGGCCGCCTTGGCTTTTACTTTCTTCGGCGTATCGACGACTATCTCCTGGACCTTTTCCGAGACCAAGTCGTCGGCCATTCCGAGATGATCGGCAACGCTGGTGCAGCGGTAAAGAGCAAGATTCTCATGGAGTATCCACTCCATCTTATCGAGCTTGCGGTAATGGCGAATGCGGTTCAGTTTTGACGCCGCCGAGATACGAGGTTGCTCGGGGTCGAGTTCCCACGTATGAAAATAGAAGACGAAAGGGTCTTCGCTACGCTCGTGCCATTTTTTCACAGCATGACGCATCAGCGTGTACGGCATCTGCCGATAATAATTGCCGCCCGAGATCGGCAAAAGGCCAACGCCAAGATCGGCCGTTGCGTACGGGAATTCCCATATCGCCTTACCGTCGCGATGGACCTGATGAGCAACGCGTTTGCTCTTTTCACTGTTCTTTGTCGGCAGGAACGACGCGTCGTATGCGAAGCCTTCGTCAGCAAGGATCTCGAGGATCCATTCGCTTTGTTCGAACGTCAGCTTTTCCGCCGCACGATAACCGACGACACGCTGGCCCGACGCTTTTTCGATAGCATCGTTTGTTCGGCGAAGGTCCTCGCGAAATTCCTCAGGCGTCAGATTCTTTGGGCTGCGGTGATAAAATCCCCGGCTTCCGACTTCGTGTCCGCGTGCAACGATCTCGCGCATCAGGCCCGGATTTAGTTCTGCGATCCAGCCGAGCACGAAAAATGTTGCCTTAGCATCATACCGGTCGAGCAGGTCGAGAGCCTTGATCGTATTCTGCTCAACCCGCGGCTCAAAATTCTGCCAGTTTCGCTGGTGAATGAGATTCTCAAACGCCCCGACATGGAAGTAATCTTCCACAAGGACCGTCAGCAGATTTTTTTGGGTATCTTTCTTCATTTGTCGGAATTAAGAAAAGGTTTACCTTACGAAGCTCTCGCTTTCGCCCTTGCCGGCATTTTGTCTTTGAGCACTCTAACGATGCGTTCCGCCGAGCGGCCGTCACCGAATGGATTTGCGATCTTCTTGACCGATCTGATCCACGTATCTACTGCGTAATTCTCCTCAAGCATCTGCTCGAGAGCTCCCGGGCTGTTGCCTACGAGCCTGGCCACACCGGCTGTTATCGCCTCGGGCCGTTCTGTATTTTCGCGTATTACTAAAAGTGGTTTGCCCAAACTCGGCGCTTCTTCCTGAACACCGCCTGAATCCGAAACGATCAGCCAGGCGGCTTTCATAATGAATAAAAAGTCCGAATAGTCGAGCGGCTCCAGAAGGAAAACGTTATCGCGGCCGCCGAGTATCTCTTTGGCAATGCCGCGAACGTTAGGATTTGGGTGAACGGGAAAGAAAACCGCGACGTCTGCGTGGCGGTCGGCAAAGTCTCGCAGAACCGTCAAATTGCCGCCCATCGCCTCGCCAAAGCTCTCGCGGCGATGCGTCGTCAGCAAAACTCGCTTTTTGCCCGCGGTTTTCTCGATAAGTCCGGCGATCTTCTCCGACGGCTTTATATCCCTGAGCATCTGCTTGAGCGAATCGACCACCGGATTTCCCGTGACGAATATCTTCTCGCTTGGCACATCCTCGGCAAGCAGGGCCTGTCGATTCTGCTCGGTCGACGCAAAATGGAACGTCGCCATCTGCGAGACAACGCGGCGATTCATCTCTTCCGGGAAAGGACTCATGAGATTTCCGCTGCGAAGCCCTGCCTCGACGTGGCCGACCGGTATCTTTCGATTAAATCCGGCAAGCGCACCGGCAAGCGTGGTCGTCGTATCACCCTGAACTAAGATCAGATCGGGCTCTTCGGCCACGAGGATCTTGTCGACTTTCGCCATCACCCGCGAGCAAACATCGTTCGGCGACTGATTACGCTTCATCACGCCGAGGTCAAAATCGACATCGATATCGAGTTGCGCGAGGAATGGCGTCAGCAAACTCTTGTGCTGGCTGGATGAAACGACGATCGTCCGGAACGAACGTCTGCGGAGCTCGTGAATAACGGGCGCGAGCTTAATGGCCTCGGGCCGCGTCCCAAAAAGGACGAGAACCTTCAAACGCTCGTCGGGCGAACTACTGACTTGTTTTTGTGATATGGCACTCACAGCATCGAACATATGACTTTTTCAACCAAAATGGGGAGGGCAAATTCCCCGTGTTAATATACTTTTAAACAGTGTTGTGTTCCTGTTTTCTCGGTATTTTTATGCGCGGCTGTTACGGAATATTCATTTTTCTAGCGACTCTCGGGCCCGTTCTTGCTCAACAAACAACGGAAACTCCTGAGCCGATACGCGAGCAAGTCGTCGTCACGGCCAGCCGCTCGGAAACCCGTATCGGCGATACCCCCGCAAGCATCGTCACACTCTCAAAACGCGAGATCGAGACTTCGGCCGCCCCGACGATCGACGATATGCTGAGACAAACGGTAGGTTTCTCGATCTTTCGACGCTCATCGAGCCGCAATGCGAATCCGACGACGCAGGGCGTCTCACTCCGCGGCGTTGGCTCCAGCGGGGCAAGTCGCTCGTTAATTTTGTTTGACGGCGTTCCGCTAAACGACCCTTTCGGAAGCTGGATCCAATGGAATCGCGTCTCGCCGATCGAACTCGAAAGCATTGAAGTTCTACGAGGCGGTGCTTCGAGCCTGTACGGCGATGGCGGATTGAGCGGAGCCGTAAATATGCTGCCACGCAAAGAAGGTGATCTCGTCTACGGCATCAACGCGTTCGGCGGAACACAGAAAACACTCTCAGGCTCCGGCTTTTTTGCTTCGGAAGTAAAAGATTGGCTATTCTCACTTTCCGCCACAAGTTTCCAAACACGCGGCTACAAACCGGTCGAAGAATCAGCACGCGGCCCGGTCGATTCGTACGCAGGCGTGAGGAGCAGCAATTTTCGCGGCCGCTTCGGTCGAGATCTCGGCGGGCTTGGTTCGATATTCGTTTCGCCAGCATATTTCGGTGAAGTGCGATCCAACGGAACAGGTTTGCAAACGAACCGAACACACATTCGCCAATTGGTTTTCGGCGGCGATTTGAGTAAAGGCGTGGCCTTCCGCTGGCGAGCGTACGGTGGCACGCAGGTTTTTGATCAGGTGTTTTCGAGTGTAAACGCGACGCGAACATCGGAATTGCCAACGCGCGTCCAACGAGTGCCCGTTCAAAACACAGGCCTTTCAATGTCCGTCTCAAAGGTCTTCGCCGATCACCAACTGATCGGCGGCATCGACCTAAAATACGTCCGCGGATCCAGCGATGAGATCGCCTACACAAACGGGATTCCTACGTCGCTAGTTGGCCCCGGCGGCCGGCAAACAACCGTCGGAGCATTGATTCAGGATTTCGTAAGGATAGGCTCGAAACTCGTCATCGCCGGTTCGCTCCGAACCGATAACTGGAGCAACTACGACGCATTGAACGCAACCCGCGTCCTTTCGACCGGAATAACGACGGTCACGTCGTTCCCCGATCGGGAAGAAAGCTCATTTAGCCCAAAGATCTCGGCATTGTTCCATCTAAACGACCGATTCTCACTCTACGCCAACGCCTCACGCAGCTTTCGCTCGCCGACTCTCAATGAGCTGTATCGGAGTTTTCGCGTAGGCAATGTCCTGACACTCGCAAACGAAAACCTGCGCGCCGAACGAGCCAAGAACGTCGAAGGCGGCATCAGCTTCGGCGAGGAACGAACATTCGTCCGTGCCGACGTTTTCTGGACGGAGATCGACGCCCCGATCTCCAACGTCACATTAAACACAACGCCGACCCTGATAACCCGCCAACGCCAGAACTCCGCCGGAACAAGCCGCTCCGCAGGCATCGAGATCGAAGGCGAGACGAGCTTCCGGTATTTTTCAGTCTCAGCGGGCTACCTTTATGTCGACGCGATCCTAAAAAGCGATCTTCCGGGAGCAATCCTCGTCGGTTCCACCTCAACCTCCGGCAAACTCAATATCCCACAAGTCCCCCGGCACCAGTTCACCTTCCAAACAACCTATACCCGCTCAAAATGGACCGTCGCCATCCAAGGCCGTGCCTCAAGCAGCCAATTCGACGATGACCAGAATCTCTTCAGATTAGAGCCGTACGCACAGATCGATCTGTATGTTTCGCGGGAAATTAAGGAAGGAATAAAGGTTTATGCGGCGGTTGAGAACGTTTTTAGTTCGAGTTATTCGATCGGAAAGACACCGATACGAACCGTTTCAAGTCCAACCAACTTACGGATTGGCATTCGCTGGCAATAAAAAAGGCGGCATTGAGTGCCGCCTTCATAAAAAAGCCCTTATTTCGTGCGAGCTACTACAACTAGCTTACTCCGGCGGTCCCGAGCAGCCCGGGCCCATCAAAGCTGGTATCTTCGTGCTGATGATAGGAAAATTCTCTGCCTCGGCGTTTTTTTCCATCCATTCCGCATATTCCGGCGGATAGGACATGTCCGAATAGATCGCTTCGACCGGGCACTCGGGGAGGCACGCGTCGCAGTCGATACAGGTGTCGGGGTTGATCAAAAGGCGATCGGGCGTTTCGTGAAATGCCTCGACGGGACAGACTGCGGCGCAGTCGGTGTACTTACAATCAATGCACGGCTCGGTGACAATATAGGTCATTTATCTCGAATTTCTCCTCTCGTATATGGCGAGAACCAAACTAAAACCGTAATATTCCGAGGATAACTTGTCAAATCATATGAGACAAGTGATAAAATGCCTTAAATTGCAGTAGTTAAACCGATCTTCTTTCAAGGGAAAACAGATGAAAAACATCAAAGCTGAACGCGAACTGTCGCTCGATTTTCTCCGTGTAACCGAGGCGGCGGCCATTGAGTCCGCCAAGACCATGGGCCAGGGCGACCGCAAATACAGCGACCACGTCGCCGTCGAGGCAATGCGCGAGGTGATGGACACCGTCCCGATGCGCGGCCGTATCGTCATCGGCGAGGGCGAACGCGACGAGGCACCGATGCTCTACATCGGCGAGGAAGTCGGTGGCGGCATCTTCTCCGAGGAAGCTCGGGCTGAGTTTCCCGAGGTCGACATCGCTGTCGATCCGCTCGAAGGAACAAATCTCTGTGCTCTCGGAGCCAACAACGCCATCGCCGTGCTAGCCGCTGCTGAACGCGGTGGCCTGCTCAATGCTCCTGACCTGTACATGGACAAGATCGTCGTCGGCCCTTCGTGTCGCGGTGCGGTCGATATCGATGCTCCGGTCGAGGAGAATCTGAAAAACATCGCCCGCCGTCTCGGCCGCGACGTCGAAGACCTTACGGTAATGTGTCTCGACCGTGCTCGTCACAAGGAACTCGTCGATTCCGTCCGTGCTGCCGGTGCAAGAATTCGCCTGATCTCCGATGGTGACCTTTCCGCGGGAATTTCAGCCGCCGTTGCGGGAACCAACATTCACGCTCTTATGGGAATCGGCGGCGCTCCCGAAGGCGTCATCACTGCCGCCGCAATGAAGTGCCTCAATGGCGAGATCCAGGCAAAGCTGGTTTGGGATCCAAACCGTCTCGGCGTCGACAAATCAAAAGTTCCCGAGGAGTCTGTCGTAATGAAACGTTTACAGGAAATGGGCATCACCGATGCGAACAAGGTCTACGACACCAACGACCTCGCTCCCGGCAAAAAGATAATTTTTGCGGCGACCGGCGTCACCGACGGTGCACTTTTGAAAGGCGTCAGATTCTTCGGGGCCGGCAAACGAACGCATTCGGTCGTCATGACGACAGATTCCAAGAGTATCCGTTTTGTCGACACCGTCCACGTCGAGGGCGGGCCGGACGCAGTTATTCGATTCTAGTTTCCTAACGCGTGCATGTTGCTCGCCCCTCGCGGAGCGACGATCCGCAATGCATTGCCTAGGGTTCCGCCGGATCGGCCGCACCCTAGGCCTTTTTATTTGTCGCTTTCAGCCATACGAATCGTTGTGAGTATCCCTGCTAACAGCTACACCACCATCGATCTTGCGGCCCGTTTCCGCCGTCAGGCGTGGAAAGCGTGGGCGATCGGCCTCGCGGTAGTTTTTCTGTGGGCATTCGCAATAGTCCTCGCTCCCATCACGAAACTGAACGGCCTGACGTCAATTTCTTCGCCGCTCTACGCCTTTTTCAGCTACATGTGCCACCAGATATCCGAACGTTCGTTTCACATCGCCCACGAACAATTCGGCGTCTGCTCACGCTGCTTCGGCGTCTATTTTGGCCTGTTCGCGGGATTTGCGATCTATCCGCTCTGGCGAAACATCGACGAGATAGAGCCGATCCCGAGGTTCTGGCTATTTCTCTCACTCATCCCGATCGCCATCGACTGGTCGCTCACTATGTTTGGCATCTGGGAGAACAACCACGCTTCCCGCTTCATCACCGGCCTTATCCTCGGCATCGCCTGTGCGACATTTATCGTACCCGCGATCGTCGAGATCACGCGAAATCTTACCCATCGCCGCCGGACCGCGGACGGCAGTTGAACGTCCAACATCGTTTATCGGCGGATCGCTACATTATCGGCGAATAGTGACGTTATCGGCATTAGCGGCGGATTGGTATATACGCATCTGTATTTCCGTGTTATGTTCGCCATATGAATACTTGTTGCACATGTAGCACGGACGTGAAATCGTTTGATCTTGGCATTCCGCTGACCGATCTTAGCCCTACGAGGCGTCCCGGCGAAAAACTCGAGTTCGTGGAACACATCCTCGGGGTGCTGATCGATAGTCGCTACGGCAATGACAACCCGTACACGCGTCTCGGCGAGCGACCTGTGACGACAGGCCACTCGCAGATGTTCGCGAATGTGAGATTGCTTTCCGCTGCTGAGATTGATGCTCACCTTGAATTGCCGTTGGGTTTACCCAACGGTTCCTGGGGAATAGAACGACGGGGCTTTAGCCCAAAGACCGTTTGGGCTAAAGCCCGGGAAATTGTGGCGGCACTCAACCGTTGGCTGAAGCTAACGGCAATTCCTCTCGATCCCGCGAGTTCGCATCTCCTCCAACCGCCCGTTCTCGCCCGCGGCTCACCGACATTTTCTGGGACGTGCCTTCTTGATTCCTTCGGCTTTGCCGTATCGCATTGCGGAGAGGCTATGCCTCTCCAAATGTCGGGCTAAATGATTTCCCGGAGCTCGCGAAAGCGAGCGACGGAGGCATAGCCTCGAGGAACCTCTTGTTGAACCTTACGTCGAGGCACAGCCTCGCCGCAATGCATCGAGGCATAGCCGGTCACTTAGAACTGATAGATCCTGGGACGTACACACCGACACATCCGCTCCGCGCGAACTTTCGTTGACTAAATATCGTAAGAAGAGCAAGATTAATAAAATGAGCTTTACCCGAGAAACAGCGACAGAAAATGCAAAAAACGACCTCGCCGAGCGTTTAGGTATTAACGCGGACGAGATCATCGAAAAGGGCGTTGTCGATAAAGATTTCCCCGACATGTCGCTCGGGGCACCGGTCGCGGACGAGATGTCGGCACAAATGATCGCCAGCGGCTGGCAGATCATGCTCGGGGCAACCGGCAATGTTTACGAATATCGAGCAGATAAATATCAGCTACGGCTGTATGATTTTGAGGGTGAGAATTACATCGTAGAACAGGCTGCCTAGCCTGTTCATCAACTCAGGTATCACCCAAGTTGAGTGACAACAAGCGACCCGACAGACCAGGCGGTCTGTCGTACATTAGGAGCAGTACCATGAATCGCAATAATCTCTGGATACACATCACTTTGGCAGTTGTTTTGGTCGCATTTGCGGCTGTGCTCGGGCAGATGAACCGTTGGCGGACGGCACTTTCTTCGCATAAGAATGATACGTCGGGCAGCGTTCGTGTCGGCGGCGGCACGGCTCCTGCCTTAAAGAAGAATTCGTCTCCCGAGGTTTTAGTGCGATTTAAGCCGAACGTTTCGCTCGACAAGATCCGCTCGATCGCGTCGGTCAATCATGATTCGCTCTCCGACCGGATCGAATCGGTTCGCGGTCTGACCGTGATCGATGACCTCGATAATGCGGATGCCAAGACGGTCGCGGAAGAGTATTCGGCAATGAGCGAGTATGTCGAGTACGCCGAACCAAATTTTGAGATAAGGATCGACCAGGACACCAAAGCCGGATATCAGGATCTGCTGCACCGCGAAAGGAAGCCGTTGGTCTCGAACCTTCCGCGGCTCGCCCCAAATGATCCGATGTTTGGCGATCAATGGGCACTCAATAATTCGGGTGCCGAGGGTGGCAAGGAGCGAGCCGACATTGACGCTCTGACGGCATGGCAATCGACTGTTGGCAGCGAAGAAGTTGTCGTCGCAGTACTCGACAGCGGCGTCGATTTCAACCACGAAGATCTAAAGAACAACATGTGGACGCGTCCGGCGAATCTGGCCGCGTACAACGACGCAGAGCTCGGCGAGATAAATGACCTGAACGGCTATAACGGAACCGACGCTATCAAAGATCCGATGGACGACAACGGACACGGCACGCATTGCGCGGGCATCATCGGCGCCGAGGGCAACAACGGGATCGGGGTGACCGGCATCAACCAGAAAGTTCAGATCATGCCGCTCAAATTCCTGGGACGTGGTGGTTTTGGTTCTACGAACGACGCGATCGAGGCGATCAATTACGCCATCGACCGCAAACTCAACGGCGTGAACGTCCGCGTCATCAGCGCAAGCTGGGGCTCGACATCTAAATCAAAAGCTCTCGAAGACACGATCAAAGCAGCCGCTGAGGCGGGCATTCTTTTCGTAGCTGCCGCCGGTAACGACGGTTCCGACAACGACAAACGGCCCCACTATCCGTCGAATTACAATTCGCCAAATATTATCAGCGTCGCCGCACTCGATCGCAACGACCAACTGGCGAGTTTCTCAAATTACGGCGTGAAAACGGTCCACGTTGCCGCACCGGGCAAAGACATTCTCTCCACGTGGCTCAACGGCCAATACCGCGAAGCTTCTGGGACGTCGATGGCGACACCTTACGTCTCCGGCGTTGCCGCACTGATCATCGCAAGCGACCCGCAGATCTCAATGAAAAATTTCCGTGCACGGCTTCTCGGCTCGGCTGACAACCTCAGCCAACTCGAAGGTAAAGTAGAGACCGGCAGCCGCATCTGCGCCGCAAATGCGCTTGGAAACATCGTCAAAAGCCACACTCACTAATGCGCGACGTTTTGGAATATTCGGTGAACCACTTGGTTGGTTCACCGCCTTACGCCAAGCGACACGAAATCTCTAACCTATTGAAAACAAAGCCTGTTCCCGTTCTGGCATACCCTTTGCAATTACCAAATCGAGCAATGGCCAAATCATTGCCCAAGTAATACGAAAAGGGAGAAAACAATGAACAGACTCAGCAAAATTATTTCGATAGCGGCATTTTCCACGATGGTGTTGCTCCTACCGGCCATCGCTTCGGCTCAATATTACCCAAACGGCAACCAGTACCCCAACGATCCTTACGGTCGAAACGGAGGCTACAATAACGGCGGTTACGGCAATGGCCAGTATGGCAATTACGGCGACATGCGTTCGACCGTACGCAATCTGAAGAATCGCGCACGTGATTTTCAACGCCAGCTCGATCGCGACCTCGACCGCAGCAGACTAAACGGCACACGGCGTGAGGATCAGATGAATGAGTTGGCCGATCGTTTCAAGGATGCGGTCAACGATCTGGACAACAACGGATACAACAATAGCCGCTACAACAACAACGCTGATCGTGAACTGCGACGTGTATTCGACGCCGCGGGCCAGATCGAGCGAACGATCAGCCGCTCGGGGGTCAGCTATCAGAGCCAGAACATCTGGTCGAGCATTCGCAATGACCTGCAGGTCCTGAGCCGCGTGAACGGTGTCAATCCTAACACCCGAGGCAACGGCCGCAACAACGGCGGATGGGGCAACGGACGCAGCGGCGGTAGCCGTAACGGATTGCCAAGTTGGTGGCCCTTCTAAGATCGAGTCAGAATTTGTGACCGATAAAGAGGCTGTCCGCAAGGGCGGCCTCTCTTACATTTGTAATTCGTAATTGCTAATTCATAATTGATTGCAATGGCAGGAACCCTCTACCTAGTCGCAACGCCCATCGGCAATCTTCAGGACATCTCGCAACGTGCCCTCGACACACTGCGCACCGTCGATCTCATCGCCTGCGAAGACACACGCCACACGCTAAAGTTGCTCAATCACTATCGCATCTCAAATTCGCTCATCAGCTATCACGAACACAACGAACAGGAACGCTCCGAGGAATTGACTGATCGACTAGTTTGCGGTGATTCGATCGCGATAGTTTCAGACGCAGGCACACCAGGCATTTGCGATCCGGGTTTTAGGATCGTGCAGAGGGCGATCGAGGTTGGAGCGGCGGTTGTTCCGATCCCAGGAGCAGTAGCTTTTGTAAATGCTGCAGCTGCATCAGGACTCGCGACGGACTCGATATTCTTCGGCGGCTTTCTGCCATCAAAGAAAGGCGACCGTCGAAAGCGGCTCGAAGAGATAGCCATGGTCCCGGCGACGTTGGTGTTGTACGAATCTCCTCACCGTCTTGCGAAGTCTCTAGCCGATTGTCTCGACGTTCTAGGCGACCGACGAGCGGCTGTAGCACGCGAGCTTACAAAGCTGCACGAAGAATTTGCCCGCGGCACGCTCAGTGAGCTGGTAACTCGATTCGCGACGCAGCCTGCAAAAGGTGAGTTCGTTCTGGTTATCGAACGTGGTGAAAAGGATGCTCAACAAACTTCCAGTTCAGCCACAGATCTAGCCGGCTTGGTAGCGGAATTCGAAGCCCAGGGCATCGAGCATAAAACTGCACTAAAGAAAGCTGCCAAAGCACTTGGAATGAGCAAATCAGATGCCTACCGGATGCTCCAGACAAAAAAATAAGGAGCCGATATCGACTCCTTATTCGTCTAACTTAACGCTGAGTAAGCTCTGGCGGCAACTGCTTATCGATCTTCGGCCTTTCCTTCAGATCTGACAATTCCCACATTGTGAGGAAGATGGTTCGAGCGATCTTTTCCATCTTGTTGTAATCGATCTTATCCGGATGGTCAGTGGCCTGGTGGTAATCCTCATGGACACCGGTGAACCAGAACGCGATCGGTATACCATTCAAGGCATATTGAAAATGATCAGAGCGGAAGAAAAAGCGATTCGTATCCTTCGGGTCATCGTATTTATAGTCATATCCGATCTTGAGATACGCATCATTGGTGCCCTTAGTGATCGCACCGAGTGTCGAGCTCATCATTTCCGCACCGATGACATAGAC
Organism: Acidobacteriota bacterium; assembly: GCA_016718135.1. Classification (GTDB taxonomy): domain Bacteria; phylum Acidobacteriota; class Blastocatellia; order Pyrinomonadales; family Pyrinomonadaceae; genus OLB17. Next base: position 93,978 of record JADKEF010000003.1, read on the forward strand.
GCCATTCTCATCGCTCAGGTCCTTGTTTTTCGGATTCGTATCGCCTGCCTTACGGCTACGGCCGATCATGTCAATATTGAGCTGGGCAATGACATTTTTGATGTTGACCGTTGGGAATTTATTGAAATATTCAGCTCCCCACAATCCTTTCTCTTCACCGGCATGCCAGACGAGCAAGATCGAACGCTTCGGACGAACCTTGCCCTTCGCCAAAGCCTCGGCGATCGAAAGGACCGAGACAGTTCCCGAACCATCGTCATCAGCTCCGTTCCAGATCTTGTCATCTCCGGGAGCATTCGGATTCGTACCAACGTGATCATAGTGAGCACCGAGGGCAACCATCTCATTCTTGAGCACCGGATCGCTGCCTTCCCAGAGAGCAACGACGTTCTGCGTCCACTGCATCTCGGTCTTAGTTGCGATAGTGAAGTCAAAATTCTTGCTCGGATTCACGGCAAACGATTCGGCATAGCCATTCAGCGGATTGCCGGCTTCACCCTTAAAGATCGCATTGGCGGCCTTCACAGAAGCGAACAAGACTGTCATTGGCGGCTGCCCACCCTGCGGAGCTCCACCGGCAGGGGCAAGCTTATCGACGACCATGCGGCTACGGCCAAAGTTTGCTGTAACTGCTCCCCAATTCTCTTGAAGGAACTTCGAAGGAAGTATAAGCAATCCGGCAGCTCCGTTATTACGTGCATAAGTAGCAGCATCAGCCCACTCGGTACCGCGACCGGCAGCTGGAAGGTCAGCCTGGGTCACGCCAGCGGGCATTGGAACAAGCCCGCGACCGCCGATCGGGCCTTCGCCGATAACCGCGACGACCTTGCCTTTGATATCGATGTTGGCGTACGGATTCATGTTCTTCGACTTGATCATCCAGCCGTTACCAGCGAATACGATCGGAGCCGAGATGTTGCCCGAACCAGATGCCCGTGCAATATCTTCACCGTAGGCAAAAGACTCGCCGCCGATCTTGACGGAAGTTGCCGCCGGATCGATCGCGTCACGACGCAGGCCGATCTTTTGGAAGAACGTTCCGTTGTCCCCGGCGCCTTTGAAACCCCATTTTTGAAGATTCATCTTCAAAAACTCGGCAGTTACGTCAAGCCCATACGAAGGCGTATCGCGGCCGCCCATCGCATCGGATGCAACGAAATAGAGGTAGTTACTTAACTGTCCGGCCGTGATCTCCTCGGCCATCTTTCGCTCATCAGAGCTGATCTTGACCGTCTGGCCGAGTGCGGCTGTGGGCAGCAGAAGTGCTACCGCCATCAATAATGCAAAAAATGTTTTCTTCATAAACTCAATAACTCTCCGGGGTTTGGATGATCCATTTGATCAAAATAGCAAATGTTTATTACGGTTTGCCGGCAAAAATAGTTTCGCTTGAAACTTTACGAGCCAACTATCGATATCTTATGTTTCTCTGCCAAAGCAAGCATCTCGCTGCGTTCAAAGATCAGCGTCTTTCCTGCAGTCACCGAAAGGCAAGTGGCTCCGGCTTCTATCATCGTCTGAATCGTTGGAACTCCGACAACCGGCACGTCAAAACGCATATCCTGATCCGGTTTCGCGACCTTAACGACGGTCAACTTCCCGTTTGCCAGCTCACCTGCACGACGGATCGTTGCATCTGTCCCTTCCATGGCCTCGATCGCAACACACGCCTTGCCGCGGACAACGATCGTTTGTCCGAGGTCAAGCCGAGCGATCTCACCCGCGATGTGCAGGCCGTATTCGATATTCCCAAGCTCGAGGTCAGTAGGTTTTCGTTTTGTCAGCACTCCAGAATGAGCAAGATGATCTTTTACAAAATGCGTAGAATCAATAAGCTCAATTCCCTCTTTCGCCATCTCATCCGCAACTCCCCCGATAAGAGCATCGGTATTCCGACGCGGCAAATTCCAAAGCATCTTGACCATTCGCAGATCCGGCAGAGCTCCAGAGAAGATCTGCACATGCTTGACCTGTCCGGCCATGATAGCTTGCTCGACACCGTTATTCTTGAAGAAAGATATCATCTTCCCAAGCTGCCCAATGCCGACCCAGGTGATTTTCTTCGCAATTTTCTCGATCTCCGGATCGGTCTCCTCCTTAATGGCGACGACAGCAAGCTCAACGCCCGCACGCCGGGCGCCGTCGATCACAAGAAAAGGAAATCTGCCGTTCCCGGCGATCAGGCCATATTGCATAGTGTCATTTCGATTATCGCCGCCGCACTGTTTGTTTGTAAACGCTATGCGGTTGATTCCCGTCACGAGCAACCGTACAATTCGAGTGATCGAACCCAAACAATTTCTGAATCTTTGCGTAGTAAGTTCATCAATAACGCTATGAGAATCAAATTTTCCCCGATCGTCCTCGTCTTCTTTTTTGTCACATTTGCCATTGGGCAAACGAACTATCTCACCGAACCATCACTCTCACCGGATCGAAAGGAGATCGCGTTCGTGTCAGGCGGAGATATCTGGACCGTCGGTACCGAAGGCGGGGCGGCGAGACTGCTAGTTTCGCATCCGGCAAACGAATCCCGGCCGATGTATTCGCCTGATGGACGCTGGCTGGCGTTTGGAACGAATCGCACGGGGAATGGTGACATCTACATTCTTGAGATCGAGACCGGCAGCCTTCGACGACTGACGTTTGACGACGCCAACGAGCAGATCGATGCGTGGTCGCGTGATGGGAAATGGATCTATTTCTTCTCGAACAGCCGCGATATAGCGGGAATGAATGATATCTATCGCATTCCGGCGAGCGGCGGGACGGCCATGCAGGTCAGCTCGGATCGGTTCACGACTGAGTTTCAATCGACGCCGCTCGCGGACGGCTCGATCATTTTTGCTGCTCGTGGAAACTCCGCCGGCCAATGGTGGCGTCGCGGCCGCAGCCATCTAGACGAGAGCGAATTGTGGCAGAAGACAGGTGATACATACACACAACTTACCCAACGCGGTGCCAAGCAAATGTGGCCGATGGCGACGGCGGATGGCTCGAAGATCTACTTCGTCTCCGACCGCACCGGACCGCAGAACATCTGGTCGATGCCAAAAGGTGGGCAGGCTAAACAAGTAACAAACTTCACCGATGGCCGCGTGCTGTGGGCGAGTTTGTCGCACGACGGACAGGAGATCGTTTTCGAACGAAATTTCCGCATCTGGAAAATGAAGGCTGACGGTGGCAAGCCAGCGGAACTCGCGATCACACTCCGCGGAGCCGCGTCGAGTCCGATGATCGAGCGTCTCAGCCTTTCGACTCAGGTCGGCGAACTCGCTCTCTCACCCGATGGCAAAAAGGTCGCGGTCATTTCGCATGGCGAGATCTTCGCGGCGTCGTCCAAAGACGGTGGTGAAGCGGTTCGCGTGACGAACACTGTCGCACCGGAATCCTCCGTCGCGTGGTCGCCGGACAGCAAGAAGCTTGTTTACACTTCGGAACGAAGCGGAACGAGCGAGATATTTCAATACGACTTCGCGACCGAAACGGAAACGCAATTGACGCGTGGCACGAACGATGACATCTCGCCAACCTTCTCGCCCGATGGCAAGACGATCGCATTTGTGCGAAATGCACGAGCGATCTATACCTACAACGTCGAGACGAAGGCTGAGAAAGAGCTGTGTAAAACATTCACCGATCCAGCTCCGCTCGGAGGCGAATCTTTCAAATGGTCACCCGACGGAAAGTGGATCGCATTCCTCACGGGTTCGCCAACAGCACGCTCGTATTCGAATGTCAGCGTCGTGCCTGCAAGCGGAGGCGAGGCGAAGCAGATCAGCTTTCTTTCAAATTCTAACGCTGGTTCGATCGCGTGGAGTGCGGACGGTTCTTACATTCTCTACGGCTCGAGCCAACGAACCGAGGACGGCGTGATCGCCCGCATCGATCTTAAACTCCGAACGCCTAAATTCCGCGAGGACCAGTTCCGCGATCTCTTCAAACAAGAGAATCCGCGTGATAAGCCAACGGGCCCGCCGGCGTCACCACAGCCTTCGCCAGCAGCCTCACCAGCCGCTGAGAAGAAAGATGAATCGAAAACGACCGAGATCGTCTTCGAGGATATTCGCAAGCGGCTGAGCTTTATCAACACTGGCGTCAACAACAACGGCGTCATCATCAGCCCGGACGGCAAGACGCTGCTCATTCTGGCGGCGGCTGAGGGTCAGTTCAATATGTACACGATGACGCTCGACGAGCTTTCGAACGATCAATCAGCCCGGCAGTTGACCTCTACGCCGGGTTTCAAAGGGCAGGCTCAATTTTCGCCCGACAGCAAAGAGGTCTATTACGTTGAGAATGGCCGTATCAACATCGTCAGCCTCGACCGCCGCGACGTTAAGCCGCTTGCGGTCAACCTGGACATTAACGTCAATTTTGCACAGGAGAAGATGGAGATCTTCAAACAGGGCTGGCGGTACATGCGTGACAATTTTTACGACGACAAATTCCACGGCGTTGATTGGAACGCGGTGAAGACAACATACGAGCCGCTGATCAAAGCCTCGCGAACGATGGACGAAGTTCGCCGCCTGATGAATATGATGGTCGGCGAACTAAACGCCTCGCATCTCGGCGTCGGCGGACCGTCAGCCTTTACCGCGACTACGGTAGGCAAGCTTGGTCTGCGTTTCGACCGCAACGAATACGAATCGAACGGCCGACTCAAGATCACTGAAGTGATAACTCTCAGCCCCGCCGCCGTGACGAAAGGCATCACCGTCGGCGATTATCTGTTTAGTATAGAGGGAACAAAGATCGCGGCTGGCGTGAACATCGACGAACTACTCGAAGGCCGCGTCGCTAAACGTGTCGAACTCGAATTCTCGTCCTCACCCGATGGGTCGAACAGGCGAAATTATTCTGAAACCGATCTCGACGGGTGCCGAGAAGAATTTGCTCTATCGTCAATGGGTCGAGAGCAATCGGGCATACGTCGAACGGGTCAGCGGCGGAAAGCTCGGCTACGTTCACCTGCCGGATATGGGCCAGGGCTCGCTGAATCAGCTCTACATCGACCTCGACGTCGAGAATCAGGCAAAGCAGGGCGTGGTGATCGACATTCGCAACAACAACGGCGGATTTATCAATCCGTATGTCATCGATGTGCTCGCAAGACGTGGTTATCTGACAATGCAGGAACGCGGCCTATGGGAAGTCCCGGCCCGCTCAGCTCTCGGCCAGCGAGCTCTCGAACGGCCAACTGTCTTAGTAGTAAATCAGCATTCTCTATCCGACGCCGAAGACCTGACCGAAGGCTACAAATCGCTGAAACTCGGCAAGGTAGTCGGCGAACCAACGTCGGGCTGGATCATCTTCACATGGAACACGACCCTATTCGACGGCACGACATTCCGCCTACCGCGACAACTGATCCGTGGAACCGACGGCAAGAATATGGAGCTAAATCCACGCACGCCTGACGTGCCCGTGACGCGGCCGATAGGCGAGACGTTGATAGGCAAAGATTCTCAACTTGATCGTGCTGTGCGAGAGCTATTGAATGGACAGTGACGCTAAACTAATCTATTAGTTGATGACTAGTAAGCGGCTATTTCAATATTCTTTGGCTTTGCCGCTAATACCACCGTTTTTGGTATTACCTCTGTGGTTTGTTCGGGAGTCGATCAACGAAACCTCTGCCTTGATTTTCATGATCATCGGTTTTTCAGGAATTGTCGGCGGTCTCCCATACTTGATTCTCGCAGCAACGCTTCTCCTCTGGATGCGTGACAAAGACCTCGCGGCCATCAAGAGAGCTTTGCTACTTTCGCCACTGTTGATGCTCCCGATTTTCGCTGTTTGTCTGGGAATGTATATTGTCCTTTTCGAGAGGCATCCATCCCTGAATGAGTACGTGGTCGGCCTCTGTCTGTACGGAGCCTTCGTTCTAATTTTTGGATATTTCTATGTCGGACTAGCGTTTGGTTTGGAAAAGCTATACCGGATTGGATGGGGCGTGCACGAAGAGTTTTAGGGTTTCACCGTTATTGTGAATCTCCTCGTCAAAATGAAAACCCAGCTTCACGAGTAAACTGCCCGACGCATCGTTGTCGAGTGAGGTTATCGCCCGGATAGTCTTAAAGCCAAGCGTTTCTTGACCGTATTTGAGCATAGCGGATGCCGATTCGAACCTGCAGCTGCGCCGCTCGTGTTCAGGTAAGAATGCGAAGCCAATGTCAGGTCCGTCGAGCGATTCGCGGCGAACGTAGCCGCACATCCCGATTGGCGTCCCGTCTTTTAGTTCGACAGCATACAGCCCAAATCCGTGATCGATGTAGCTCTGGCGATAACGAGTCTCGATAAATTCGGCGGCTTGCGCTGCGGTTCGCACTTGCCGATCGCCGATGTATTGTAGGAATTTTGGGGTATTGAGGAGCGTGTTGATGAAATCAGAGTCGTTGACGGTAAGTTCACGTAGCGTGAGGCGTTCGGTTTGGGTAATGATCTTCATCAAGTAATAAGAATGCGGCTATCGCTGTACGACAGCCGCAAATTACTAACATCTCCCCTGCTTCAGTTAATCTCGAAACGGCTCAAGCTCGCCCGGCTTTCGTAGCATCTTGTTGACCTCATCGAGATGCATTTCTTCGAGCAGGATCATCTCGCGGGCGTACTCCTCAAGTGCGACCGACTTACCTTCAGCGACGTGCATCAATTCATAATATGCCGCGAGCGTCGTGCTTTCCTGCTCCAGACTCTCACGCAGAATGTCACCGATGTCGTGCTTCTCAGTCTCAAGCAGAGGCCCGATCTTCAACGACGGATGCCCACCGAGCATCGTCACAAACTCACCCGCCTTCCGCGCATGCATCAACGACTCGTCCCCATTGCTCTGCAGCCACGAAACGATTGGTATCCGGTTATACCCAAATACCATCAAAGCATAATGCGTATAACGTACCACGCCGGCCAATTCCAGTTCCAGGATCTTATTCAAGACCTCGATCGCGTTTTGTTTTTCGTTTTGATCCATAAATTTGCCCCAAAAATTATACCGCCTGTTCCCTGGCGTGATACGACGAACGCGTCAGCGGCGATGATTCCACATGTTTGAAGCCCATTGCCAAGCCGATCGCTTTCCACTCTGCGAATTCTTCGGGCGTCACATAGCGTTCCACGGGCAAACGTTTTTCGTAAGGTTGCAGGTACTGCCCGATGGTCATGATGTCGCATGAGGCTTTGCGAAGGTCCTTCATGAGGTCGACAACCTCTTCGAAAGTCTCACCGAGCCCGGCCATAATGCCACTCTTTGTTTTCATCGAGGGCATTTGAGTGTCACGAAAATACGCGGCACGTGTGAGCAGTTCCATCGACTGCTCGTAGATCGCATCAGGGCGAACTCTGCGGTATAGGCGGGCGATGGTCTCGGTGTTGTGGTTTAGGACATCGGGGCGTGCATCGAGCACGTTGTTGAGTGCGATCTCGTCGCCGTTGAAATCGGGGATCAGCACCTCGACCTTACAATCGGGACTCATCTCTCGCACTTTCAAGATCGTGTTCGCCCAGTGCATCGAACCGCCATCGGGCAGGTCGTCGCGGTTTACGGAAGTGATAACGGCATGCTTCAGATCGAGATGTTTGACGGCCTCGGCAACGTGCGTTGGTTCCATCGGATCAAGATCCATCGGCTTGCCTTTATTGACCGCGCAGAACCCGCAGTGCCGCGTGCAAGTGTCACCGCCGAGCATGAATGTCGCGGTCTTATCAGTCCAGCATTCGAAAATATTGGGGCACTTGGCTTCCTGACAAACGGTGTGCAGATTGAGGCCGTCGATGAGTTCGAGAACGGCGTTCTGATTCTTCGGGTCGCCGAGCTTGATCTTGAGCCAATCCGGCTTCTTGAGCCGCTCGCGGCCCTTTCGGTTGAGAAAATTTTGAACTAAAACCTTTTCTTCGATCATAAAATAAAGCCTGAAGAAATTATAGCCGCAAAAATGCACAAAAGACACAAAAGGAGGTAAGCCAATGGCAAACCTCCTTATTTTGCTTACTTTGCGCCGTTTTGGTGCAAACCCATCTTAACCAAGTCGCGAATTCACAACATCCCAATTGATGTTTGCGAAAAACGCTTCGATGTACTTAGGACGATCTGCTGGAGCGTAATCTTTGATAAATGCGTGCTCCCAAACATCCATGATCAGGATCGGCTTGTAGCCCGCGACATTTCCGGTCTCGTGGAGGTTGATCCAGTGATTTGAGATCGCTCCATTTGATGGATCCTGATAGACCGCAGCCCAACCCACGCCGCGCATCTTACCGGTGTTCATGAAATCGGCTTTCCAAACGTCGTAATCCCCAAAGCTCTCAGTCGCAGCATTCACAAATTGATCGCCCGTCGAAGGATCGCCCGTGCCGTGCTTCTGCATGTTCTCGAAATAATATTCGTGCAGAACCATGCCGTTGTATTCGAAACCAAACCTGCGTTTCAGTTCACTAAATGCAGCCGATTGCGTCGGGTCGAGCGTTCCGGTGCCGATCAGGTCGGCGATACGCTGATTGAGGACGTTGGTGTTGGTCACATAGCCCTCGTAGAGCTTGAAGTGCATCGCCAACGTCTCGTTCGAAATGCCTGTAAGATCGCTCAGATCAAAAGTCTTAGCAGTATATGTAGTACTTGTTCCCATTATCGCTCTCCTGTTCTATTTAGTCCGCAGGCCGCGTTCCTGCATCGATGCCGGCAACGCTTGCCTGATTTATAACTTTAACTTCCATATCGTTCTCGCACCGTATTTGGCAAGACAGACGAGTTCCCGGTGCAAGGTCACCCTTGGTCGAGAGGATCGCCTCTTCGTCCGGGCCCATTTCGCCAGCCTCGCCAACGATGACCTCGACACGGCACGTCGTACAGCGAGCGTTTCCGCCGCAGCGATGCAAAATGTCTACACCATTGTCCTCAAGTGCGAGAACAAGCTTTTTACCAGTCTCGGCTTCGAACGAAATTGTCCCCGTCGCCGTTTCAGCAATAATATGTGGCATCAATTATCTCCCTTGTCTATATTCTAAATGTTCTCTCGCCTCGCGGCTAATCATTGCTTCCTATCTGTACTTTTTCACGTTTTTCGTTGATCGCGACAAAGATCAGATCGGCAGAAGTAACCCGCACAACCTGTCCTTTGTTCCCAAACCGCTCAGCCTCGACCTCGACGTGCACGGTGATCGACGTATTCCCAACCTTGACCGTCGTCGCATAAAAGCTGACGAGATCGCCAATAAATACCGGTTCGTGAAAGATGACCTCTTTCATCGCAACGGTCACAAAACGCTCGTGCTTGGTATGCCGAACGGCCTCGACACCGCCCGCGACGTCGATGTAGCTCAAAATAACGCCGCCAAAGACGGTGCCGTGGGCATTAGTATCCCGTGGCATCATCGTCAAGCGTATCGCTGCATCTCTTATTGGTTGATCGCTCATAGTTTGATTTTCAACGCAAAGACGCTAAGGGGCAAAGACGCAAAGGAAGAATTGGCCGGACGCAAACCATTCCTGATATCCTTTGCGTCTTTGCGTTAAATAAACCTCTTTACCCAATCGCCTATCGTATCCCGCAATTGGTTCAAATGCTCGTCAAAAAAGTGTCCGCAGTTCTCGAAGATGACAACTTCGGCATGAGGAATTCGATCCGTCAGCGAACGAAGGCTCTCGACTGAGCAAAATTCGTCTTGGTCGCCATGGACGAATAATATTGGCTTCTCAGCCGCTGACAGAAAATCGTAGTCACGATATTTCTCAACCGGCGTCCCGATCGAGATGAGCCGTTTTACTCGGTCATCATCAACGCCAATGGCCATCCCCGTTCGCGAACCGAATGAAAAGCCCGCGAGCGTAATGTCCTCGCCCGGATATTCGCCCGCCATATAGTCGAGTGCGTCACGAACGTCCTCGACGCCGCCTTCGATCTCGTTGTGCTCACCGGTCGAGCTGCCAACGCCTCGGAAATTAAATCTGAGCGTCGTCAATCCAGCATCGATCAAACCAGCGGCCGCACGAAATACTACCTTATTATGCATCGTCCCGCCGCCCAGCGGATGCGGATGGCAGACGAGGCCGATGCCTCGGCGTTCGCCCGACGGCTCCTTCAAAATAGCCTCAAGCTGACCGTGCGAAGCTGGAATTGTGAGATTGCCTTTTGGGTACATTGCGAAATATCGATTCTAGATGCCCGAGGTGCGAATCGCAACATTAGCGTGTTCCATGTTTGAGGGTGGAACGCTGGAATGCACGGGACAGGTGGAACAAGCTCTCCAAATGGCAATTTACCACGATTTCGTGATAGTTTTTCTCTTGACTTGATTTTCATAACACATGGAAGAGACCGAAAACCAACCGGCCGCCGCACCTGAGCCGGAAACGCCAAAAACGCTGACCTGGGCACAGTTTCTAGAAACTGAGGCCGCCGTGCGCGTCATTTATCTGATCTTTGGCCTGATCGCGATCGCGATGGTCATGACGTTTTTGCAGACGCGGACCGATGCGATCTGCTGCGGCGATTGGGATGGCTATTATCACATCAAATGGTCGCAGCTTTTGTGGCAGAATTTCAGCCAGGGCAAATGGCTGCCGACCTTTGAATGGCTGCCGCTGACAGTACTGAATCCGGCTGATTACGCTGATCATCACTTCCTGTTTCACTTGCTACAGATACCTTTTCTCTGGTTCTGGGAACCTGTGACTGCGGCCAAGATCTCAACGATCTTTTGGGCAACACTCGCGATCTTTTCGGTTTACTGGCTGATCTTCCGTTATACGGTGAAGCATCAATTGATATGGCTCGCGGCGATACTGGTATGTTCGAATGCGTTCTACTATCGCATGAATATGGGCAAGGCCCCGCCGCTGACGATCATCATCACGGTGCTCGGTATTCATCTGCTATTCCAGCGAAAATACGTATGGCTGCTGCCGCTGATGTTTGCGTTTGTTTGGACGTACAGTTTGTTTCCGCTACTGTGGTTTGCGGCGATCATCTGGACGGCTATCATCGCGTGGAACGAGCGCCGATTCGAATGGCGGCCGTTTGCATACACCACAGGCGGCATGATCGCGGGGAACATCATCAATCCGTATTTTCCGCAGAATCTTGGGCTTTTCTTCGAGCATTTTGCAACGAAATTCAAAGTCGGCGCTGATTTCGCGGTCGCGGTCGGCGGCGAGTGGTATCCCTACACCGGAATGGAACTGCTGATGAACTTCCCCATCGCGATGCTGGCGATGCTCATCGGCTACATCTTATTCGTACCTCGCGGCGGCAAACTTCCTGAACGGGCCGCGTTCTTTCTCGCTTTTGTTTCGATACTGCTCGCAGCCCAGTTTCGTTCAAAGCGGTTCGCCGAGTATTTTCCGCCGTTTGCTATATTGTTCGCGGCATTCGCGTGGCAGGCATTCTTTGCTCCAAAGATCGTTGAATTGCCCGATGAATTCAAACGCGAGATCGACCCGTATCTCGACGCTCCTGTTACGACCGAGCGTGAATCATGGATAGACGCTGCCAAACGTGCCGCTCCGTGGGTGGTCGGCATATTCCTTGTCATCTTCTGGTTCTACAATCTTGTCGGCATTCATCGCTGGGGCTTTGATGAGTCGGGGATGATCGACAATATCACCTCGAATGAGCCGGGTGACAAATATCGCCGTGCGATGCAATGGGCAACGGGACTCGACGAAAGCGGTGCCGATAACATCCCGAAAGGCGAGTTGATCTTTAACTGCACGTGGGATGATTTCCCCAAACTATTTTTCTACAACACAAAGCACCGTTACGTTTACGGCCTCGATCCGAATTATCTGTACTCGGAAAACCCTGAGCTATACAAACTTCTCAAAGACCTGACCGAAGGCAAGATCGACGATCCGGCACCGATGATCCGCGAGAAATTTGGGGCGAGATATATCTTCGCAGATGCCAAAGAAAATACGGATATGATTGCCAAGGCCTTGGAAAGCGGCTGGGTTGAGACCATCTACGAAGACGACGAAGCCCGCCTACTCAAGATCCGCGACGTCAAAGGCGATGCCCCGGACGAAGCCAAAGACGATCCTCCGGAGACCGACGAGGAGAAGAAGCTTCTCGATGAGCAAGAAAAGAACACCAACGCCCCTGACCCGGAAGAGGAGCCGAACGGATGATAAAAGGCCTGTTGATCGCGATAACCTGCATTCTGGCTTCAGCTTGTGGCCCTGACGACCGCATTCTCAAATCGGGCAAGGAAACGCCTGCTCCGTCGAATGTCGAAGCGTCAAAGCCGACGTTTGAGAAAGAGCTCGATGAAATTAAGTCGGCGGGATTTACGTTTGTTTACGTCCTACGGCGTAAGGACGGGCAGAAGCTTGACGCTGAGGATCGCGGCGTCATTCGGCTACAAACTGCGGACATGAACCGCCGCATAACCGCCGACGAGGATAAAGCCGTGATAATCGGTAGCAATTATCAGTTGCCTTCGAAGAATATGATGACCATTCTTGACCGATTTGCGGTTGAGAATCATTCGCTGCCGGTGCCCGCCGTCGATGCGAATTCAAACGCGAACAAATAGGGTGTATATTTATTGAGATGTCTGCCCCGATGCCCCCTGACAATCAGAACGATCTGATCGAGACGCCGCCTGACGTAAAGAAACGCAGGGCTCGTAGCGTGCACTTTGACGCTGCGACGCCGCCGATCCGGTCGATCGTGCGGGTGGTTGTCGTCACGCTGCTTTTGCTGCTGGTCGCGGGATATCTGCAGTCGATAATTACCGCTCTCTCGTATCTGTTCTTTCTGATCGTCCTCTCCGTGTTTTTCGCATATCTGATCGATCCGATAGTTAAACTGATCCGGCGTCCATTTAAAGAGCGGAGCATCGACCGCTGGATGCCGCGTTCGCTGGCGATACCGCTTGCGTACATTATCGTCTTTACGGTACTCGGCATAACTATCGCAAACATTGCTCCGAGGGTGGTAGATCAAGCCAAAGAGTTTGGCACCAACCTGCCCGCGTACGGCCAGGCCATTCGCGAACGCTCGAATGACCTCAACCGCCGTTTTGACCGGCTCCGAATCCCGGACGAGGTGCAGGGCGAGATCAACAAGAAGGTCGCCGATCTAGGCACCAGCATTACAACATCGGTCGGCGGGTTCGTCTTGAGTCTGTTCTATTACCTGCCATGGCTCATACTAGTGCCGATACTCGCGTTCTTTTTTCTTAAGGACGTCAACCAGTTTCGATTGGCGATCCTAAGGATGTTTCCTGTCGGCCCGCTACGATATCGGGCAGAGGTCGTTATGGCAGACGTCAATACGACGCTCGCCGCATATACTCGCGCACAGTTAATATCGTGCTTCCTGATCGCGACGATCTGCACCATCGGCTTCTATATCTTCGGGTTGAAGTACGCACTGCTGCTGGGCATTTTGGCTGGCATCTTCGAGTTCGTACCGTTGCTAGGGCCGTTGACAATTGGCATTGTTGTCATCCTTACCGCGGCAGCGTCGGATGATCCGTGGAAGGCTCTCTATGCAGCTATTTTTCTCATTGTACTGAGAATTATTCACGATTACGTCACCTATCCGCGTATCGTTCGCGGCGGTATCCATTTACATCCGCTTGCCATCATTCTGTCAGTACTCGCCGGCGAGCAGATCGCGGGCATTCCGGGCGTTTTTCTGTCGATACCGCTAATTGCCATCGGCACCGTCGTCTATCGTCACATCCTCGAACATCGCGGCACTCGCAGTCTCGTCTCAGGCATCATCGAGGATGCCGATAGAGACTCTCAGGAGGCAGTCTAATATGTCATCACTAGCCTGGCTCATCGCCTTCTTCTTCATCTTGCTGTTTGTCAGCATTCTGGTCTATGTGCTCGTAGTACGAAATTTCTACTGGGGCGATAAGAAAGAGCCACCAACAAAAAAACGCTAGAGTAACGCCGCGAATACTGCCGCGTCATCAATCTCGATCTCGATCCCGACAACGTGTCGCGGCATCTCAAATTTCAGATCTGATAATTTAACGTCATCTTTCGGGGTAGTCAGCAATGCTTCCGCCCCGCACGCCCGAGCTTCCGATTCGATCGCATCAATGTCCTTTTGAGCGTATTGGTGATGATCAACAAACGTCCTCATTCCTATGACGTCCATGCCCTCACGTCGGAGCTGTTCATAAAAACCCTCAGGATTTCCAAGTCCGCAAAACGCAAAAGCACGCTTTCCTCGAAACTCGTCCGCATTCACGATATTTGTCATCGCCGTAAAAACCGCCGCCGCAGAATTCAGATCTGAAATTTCAGATCTCAAATTTGAGATATCATCCACCAGATCAGCCCGCGTAATAACAACGATGTCAGCACGCCCGAGATTATGCAGCGGTTCACGCAAGCGTCCGGCAGGAAGCATGCCGCCGGACCGCAGGCTGCCAGCCTGCGTGTTGCCGCCAGGATTCGTCGCATCGATACAAACAATATCCAGATCACGTTTAACCCGCCGATGCTGAAAGCCATCGTCCAAAACAAACGCCGTCACGCCAAATTTTCGCTTTGCCCATTCGGCTGCTGCGACCCGATCAGCGTCAGCAATAACAATGGCTTTTCCAAGAAGCTTCTGTGCAAGTTCAAATGGTTCATCGCCGGAATTTGCGGGATCGGAGAGGATCGTCGACCCATCAGAAACAAGCACGCGTTTCTTACTGTCCTTTCGGCCGTAACCACGCGTCAATATACAAACAGTTTCGCCACGCTCTGCAAGTTTCTCTGCAACATAAGCTACCAGCGGCGTCTTGCCCGTCCCGCCCGTCGTGATATTTCCAACACTTATAGTCCGCGCACCGAGATCATGCGTCTGAAAAACGCCCTTGTCATAAAGGCCGTTCCGGACGTCCATCGCCTTGCCATAAATTGAGCTAAGGAGGGAAAGCATCGCCTAATTATCAGCTATATTGCCGCCAAAAACTATCCACTAGCCACTTGTTAGTAATTCACTGAAGTGGACGAATCTTACCCGAAGAAGATTCGATCATTCAGTGGGTAATTGTTAGTTTTAAGTGGATAGTTATTTCTTACTCGTGACCTGAACAAGCCTTTCGAGCTTATTCTGCGCCATTCCGCTGTCGATGGATTGTTCGGCGAGACGGGCGGCGTGCATTGGGTCTTTGGCCATTCCGCCGACGAAGAGGGCGGCGGCGGCGTTTAGGACGACGAGCGAGCGTGCCTCGTCGCGGCGTTTGCTTGATAGGACTTCGCGGATGACCGAAGCACTTTCCTTGGCGGAATTGGTTCTCAAATGCGCGATCTTTCCCGGTTTCAAACCAAAATCAGCCGGAGTTATGGTAAAAGGACGAACCGCATTGCCACGGACCTCCGCGACAAATGTCTTGCCTTCCAACGTGATCTCGTCGAGGCCGTCTTCGCCATAAACGACCCATGCGAGATCTGGTTTCAGCAGCGAAAGAGCCCGTCCGACCGGCTCGATCAACGATTTGTGCCAAACACCTATAACCTGTCGCGTCGGAGCTGCCGGGTTTGCGAGCAGGCCCAAAATATTGAGACACGTGCGAATGCCGAGTCGGCCGCGAGTGTCAGCGAGACGTGTTAGCGTCGGGTGAAATTTAGGAGCGAATATAAAACCGAGTCCGGCTCCGCTAAGGCTTGCCTGCGCGATCTCTGGTTCATTCGCTGCCTTTATGCCAAGTTCACCGAGAACATCCGCACTGCCGCTCTTGGTCGAAATGCCTCGATTACATTGCTTTGCAACTACCTGCCCGGCTCCCGCTGCGACGAGCGCAGCGGCGGTCGAAACATTGAATGTCTTGGCCAGCGAAGAGCCGGTTCCCGCGATATCGACCGCATTCTTAGGCGACCTGACCTTTATCGCAGCCTTGCGTATGACACTCGCCATGCCCGCTAGTTCTTCGTGTGTCTCGCCTTTGGCAGTCAACGCAGTCAATGCGGCTGCGATTTGGATCGATCCGACCTGGCCGCCTGTCATCGCATTGAAGAATCCGACGGCATCGTTAAACGAGAGATCTTCCCCACGCATGAGGCGGGCTAGATACGGGAATAGCACCGTCTCCGCCTTTGCGTTGGTCGCGGTGAGCGGGGCAGATTGGAGCCAGGATGTTTTTGATGCGGACATATTTAACTAAAGTCGTAAGCCGCTAGAGTTCGAGGAAATTCTGTAATAACTTTTTGCCATGCTCGGTCAGAATCGATTCCGGATGGAACTGCACACCCTCGATCGGCAGCTCGCGGTGACGAAGCCCCATCACCAAACCGTCTGGCGATTCGGCCGATATTTCGAGTTCGTCCGGAAAACCATCTCGCTCCACGATCAGCGAATGATATCGCCCGGCTTCAAAATTATTTGGGATATCGCCAAAGATCGTTCGCCCATCGTGAATTATTTCAACTGGTTTACCGTGAACCGGCTCGGGAGCACGCACTACCTTTCCGCCAAAATACTGCCCGATCGCCTGATGACCGAGGCAAACTCCGAGGATCGGTAACCTCGCGGCAAAGCGTTCAATAACCCCGAGAGAAATACCCGCGGTGTCCGGAGTTCCTGGGCCGGGCGAGATCAAAACCCGTTCGGGCTGCATCGCCTCGACCTTGTCGAGCGTGACCTCGTCGTTGCGAACAACACGCATTTCCGCCCCGAGCTCGCCCAGATACTGAACGAGATTGTATGTAAAAGAGTCGTAATTATCGATTACCAACAGCATCAGATTTGTTTTGCAAAGAAAATGACCGAAATGCGTTCTTTGTTTACTATCGAACGCTTTAAATCTATCATAAACGCTACAACTCGGAGGCCGAACTCATGCCGCGAATACTTTTACTCTCACTAATTCTCTTCTCCACAATTTGCGCCCTCGGCCAGAATCCGAGCGATCCAAAGAAAACGCCTGAGCCAGAAAAGCTCACCGAAAACGCTGTCGAATTCCTCCGCGAGACGTCGCAGGATCTCGCTCGGATGCGTTCGGTCGAGAACCGCATCAGCTTTAGCGCCGAGATGGCATCGCTGATGTGGTTTCACAACGAGAAAGAAGCGAGGGCGATGTACGCGACGACGATCACTGATTTCAAACAGCTGCTCGGCCAGCTCGATGGCCAGATGAATACCTTGGACGTCCCCGCGGACGAAGACGGCGGCGGCGGCATGGGCTTTCTCTTCGGCGGAGGCGGCCGTACGCCTGTCGAACGAAAGTTGCGCATAGCGATGGCCGTTCGCCAGCAGATCGCCCTGAGCCTTGCCGAGCACGATCCTGAAACCGCGTACGCCTTCTTTTACGATACAGCCTCTCTCATCACAAATGCCAAGTTTCGCAAGGATACCGAGCAAGCTGACAAGTACTTTGAACTACAACTCATAAAACAGATAGCCGAGACCAACGCCACGATGGCGGCTAAATTCGGTGCAAATTCTATAAAGGACGGGATCGATGGTAACCATGTCGAGCTACTGAAAAAGATCTACGCAAAGGATGCCGATAAGGGAATCGAGTTTGGGGCAGCCATACTCAGCAAGGTCAAATCCGGGAAAAATTCGGTGAAAGGACTTTATGTTTTTTCGTCGCTGCTCAATTACGGTGCAGATATTCTGGAGGCTTCGAAAAAACCTAAGGGTAAAAAAGCTATCTATTCACAGAGCGATCTTCGTGACATCGCTGAGGCTTTTGCCCAAGTGATCTTAGACGGCGACGATGAGGAGGCTAGCTATTCGGGCATTGGCTTTGCGGAGCAGATCGGAAAATTTGCGCCGGGGCGGGCGGCTCAGATAAAGGCAAAGTTTCGCAAAGAATCCGGCACTTCGACAGGAATCGGAACCGGTGTCGGTTATGGTTCGGCAAATACCGCGGCCAATGCAGTTCGGGTCGCCGGTATGGCAAATGGTGCAAACACCAACACCGGCAACACCGAGGCTGAACAAAAACGCCAGGCCGAGGAAGCGATGATGAAGGACGTGATGGCTCTGAACAAATCCGTCCCAAAAGAAGAACGGGACAAGATCACAGCCAAGGCCCGCAAGATCATCTCCACAACCCCCGGCAAGGATAAGAAGATCACCGCTCTCAGCCTGCTCGCCGCTCAGGTCGCAAAGGCCGGTGACAAGGAACTCGCCGACGAGATAATGCGTGACGCCGAGCGTCTGATCAATCCACAGCCGAAGAATTATCGCGATTTCCTCTTCACGTGGCTCGTCGCGAGCGGTTACGCCGAGGCCAATCCGGACAAGGCTTTTCCGATGCTCGAAGACGCGATCCTGCGGGCAAATGAGACGATCTCAGCCTTTGTAAAGGTCGCCGAGTTTATCGATGTAAACGAAGAAATGATCGATGATGGCGAGGTCCAAGTCGGAATGTTCGGCGGCTCGATGATCCGTGGGATGACCCAGGAACTCGGCATCGCGAACACAACCTTGATCTCGCTCGCCAAAGCGGATTTCGTTAAGACCAAAGCCCTGACCAACAGTTTCGATCGCGTCGAGGTCCGCGTCCTCGCCAAGATGTTGATCCTGCGTGCGGTGCTCGACAAGAATCTTAAGAACAAAAAACCGTCGGATGGTTTTGACCGTGAGGACGACGCCCTTCTGGCGCCGATGCCCGTACTGCCGGAACGTCCCTGAGCGAATTCTTGAGAGTCTTTCGCACTGCGGCGAGGGCTATGCCTCGCCGGTCAACTGCCTGTCATAGTTTTCCCAGCCTTTTCGCACGGAGTGCGAAAAGGCTGGGATTCTTGGTGTAGCCATCATCGGCGAGGCGTAGCCATCGCCGCACTGCGATCAGGCAAGGCCTTAAGATGCGTCGCCGTTGGCGACAAAACCTTAGATCTACATTAAACTCGTCCCCAATAGCCACGAACCACCGTCAACCACCAACGTTACGCCATTGACGTAACTCGCCGCGTCCGACGCCAAGAACAACGCCGCATTCTCGATGTCGACGATCCGTCCGAAGCGTCCCACGGGAATTTTTCGCACTAGTTTGTCTTTTAGCTCAGGCATCAGCAGGCGTTTCATTCCCTCGGTGTCCTCGATCGGGCCCGGGGCGATGCCGTTGACGCGGATGCCGTGGCGGCCCCATTCGACGGAGAGATTTCGTGTGATCGCGTCAACGCCGGCCTTGGCGGCTGAGACGTGGATCTGCATCGGTGTCGCTAGATAATGCAGTGTCGCCGAAATATTCAGGATCTGGCCTTTCGATTTTTTGAGTTCGTCGAAGGCGGCCCGGCAGACGTTGAATGTTCCTTTCGTGTCGATATCAACCACCGTCCCAAAACCGTTCGGCGAGAGTTGGTCGGCCGCACACAGGAAATTACCTGCCGCACCGTTCACAACAATATCGATCTTGCCGTAATGTTCGGCCGTCTTGGCGATCGCCGCCTCAACAGCTTCGTACTCGCGAACGTCCGCCGCGACCGTAAAACACTCGCCGCCGAACGCCTCGACCTCGGCCTTCATCGCCGCGAGATTCTCTTCCTTGCGGCTCACGATCGCCAGCTTAGCCCCATGCTCCGCAAACGCCCTCGCCACGCCGCCCGTGATCCCCGTCCCGCCACCTGTGACGAACGCAACCTTGCCCTGTAAGATGTCTTTATTGAATACTTGAGTCATATTGGTTGAATGGATTTTAGCATAGGAAATTAACCACAGATGAATACGGATAAACTCAGATGTAAGAAAGTTGCTGTGAGCCGGACACGTCCCAGAAGTCTGTTTTTCCTATCTGTGTCCATCTGTGTTTATCTGTGGATAATTCTCTTCTCTTCCTGCACCACCAAGCCGTCCGATCTTCGCACGCTCGTCCCGGCTGAGACTCTTGTCTATCTCGAGACCAACGACCTCGCCGCCGCTTTGCAGCCGATCGTAGATAGCAAGCCGTTTAGCTCCGTCGTGACAAAGAAACCAGACTTCTCTGCCCTGAAAGGCGTGCAGGTCGCGGTCGCTGTTACCGGATTTGAAACGTCCGAAGTCGCCGTAACCGACGAGCAAAGTGTCGGCAAGGTCCAACCGCGATTCGTCGCTGTCGCTGACACACACGCGTGGAATTATCAGGCGGTCGCTTTTGCCGAGAAGAAACTAGGCAGCTTTGTCACCGAGATCTATGATTCGGAGCCAAAGCTTGAAAAACTCGATGCAAAAGGCGGTAAGTATTTTACGTGGACGTCCCAGGATGGGCGCAAGGCGTTTGCTCTCGTCATCGATAGCCTCATCTACTTCGGCAACGACGAGTCGGCGATCGACAAAGCCCTCTCGGTTCGCGGCGGCCAGGCCGACAGCATCGCCAAAACCGGCAAACTCCCACAGCACGTCCCAGGAAATCTCGCCAGCGGCTACGTCTCCACCGACGGCGTCGCCCAGATCGCCGCCCTCGCCGGCCTCCACTTCGCGTCCCAGGCCAGCGACGAAGAAGAAGTCCAAAGCGCCGTCGCGGGGATCCTCCCGCAGCTAATTCGCGGAACAGTAACCGATGTTAGCTGGAGCACGTCCCAGACGAGCGAAGGTATCGAGGACAAATGGTCGGTTAGGATGCCTGCGGATGTCGCCGATGTTTTCGCCGAGACGATGTCGCCTGCGGATGATTTCGACACTGGCCTTCTCGATTACGTCCCTGAGAATGCTACGAGCGTAACCGCCTATAATTTCAAGAATCCGCAGGTCGCCTGGCGAAGTGTCGTCCTTACATCCCAGAAAAAAGTTGATCCGTTAATTGGTCGTGTGCTTGGCGAATTGTCGGGATTGCTATTTGAACCCTATGGAATTAGAGACTCCGAGGAGTTTCTGAGTTCGATCGGCCCGGGAATCGTTACGGCACGAAGGGACGAACAAGATGAGAAGTCAGTGATAATTACGACATTGAAGGAAAAAGGCGGCTACCCAGGAGGTTTCGATACGGGCCGGCTAACCCCTGCGATTGGCCTCTCGCCGAATGGTGATCAGTTCTATGGAACTAATCCAAAGGACGACGAGCCGTTTTCCTTTGGCGTACTGACCAATGGGAAACTGCTAATCGGAAACAGCCTCTACAACCTGACTCTACCAGACCGTCCGAAACATTCAGCAACTGACCGTCTTTCGCGAAGCCTTAAAGCTAACCGCTCCCCGCTCAACACATTCGGACTGGACAACGACGCTGGCCTGCGATTGATCTCACTCCTAGCCCGCGAAGGCCACGGCGACACTCAGGTCGTTTCGACCTACCTCACCGAAACCCGCTTCACCAAAACCGGCATGGAGCGTCGGACGGTTTCGGATCTTGGGTTTATCGGCTGGATGATGGCCGAGCTCGCGGCGGAGTGATCGGGCACGTCCCAGAGATATTTGTCGTCAGTCCGCGTAGCGGACGAAAGCATAAAGCCTCGGGTGTAAGCCCGAGGAAGTGTCGGACATTATTGCCCAAGCCCGCGTATGCGGGTGACAGCGGTCAATCGTTTCACGTCCCTGAGATTGGAGGCTCTCGACCCGTCCCAAAATTTTCGCAGGTCGTCCGCTGTCGCTGTCTACGACAGCTCGGCTATTGTTTCATCCGTTCCACGGGCTCACGCCCGTGGCTCTATGCTGTCGCCGTCTACGACGGCTATGAGCGTCCCAGAAATTCACGTCCCAGATCTTCTTGGCGTTCTTTCTTCGCGATCTTCGCGGTCTTTGCGTGAAACCTCCCCAAATTTCACGCAAAGCTCGCAAAGGACGCCAAAAAGACCGCAAAGAAGATCGATCGTCGAAATTCGCCTCTTCATTTTTCAAATACCCAGATCTTCGTCCCGTCGGACGATCTATTTGATGACCTCTTCTCTTCCCCACGGCATTGGCTTCCCCAAGCCTTTGCCACTTTTGACGCTATCACGGGTTTGCCGAGAAATATATAACGATCCGCCGATAACGTCGCATTTCGCCGATAATGTAGCAAAATGCCGAAAACGTCACTATCCGCCGCTATCGCCGTTGAACAGTGAATAGTGAACAGTGATTAGTGATTAGTGATTAGTGGAAGAATAGGATTACGCCTTCGTCTTCTACGCGTCTTTGCTCCTTCGCGACTTTGCGTTAATGTCTCTTCGCTTCTTTCTTGAGTTTGCGCACGTTTCGTTCGATCCATGTCTCGGCCGCGTTGTAGTGGGCGAATTTTCTTTCGTCGGCTTTGAATGCGGGGGTGTGGTTGTAGCGGCGGCCGTTGACGTGGCGGGTCGGGTGGGCGATGTGGAGCATTTCGTGGAAGACGACGTACTCGACGACGTATCGCGGCACGTCGGTCGAGTCGAGCGAGGTGCTGATCGTGATATGGTTGTGCGTCGCGTCGTGGTGGCCGAGGATGCGGTAAGTCTTTTTGGCTGACCACGTTAGCGATGGCGTCGGTATTTGATCACGGAAGTATGTGGTGTTGAGCGAGGCAAATATCTCGTCGAGATCGTAAACCTTGCCCTTGCTCGTCGTCATCACCTTTCGGCCTTTTTCTCGCTTGTTGTCGCGAGCTTTTTCGCGGATGTAGTCTGATTTAATGTAGGCGGCATACACTTCGCGGGCTCCGGGCGGGATGCGTTTTTGGAGAAGTTTGCCGACCAAAATATACGCGAGGCCGCGGTGGCATTGCAGCGGCATTTCGTCGCAGATCTTGCCGACGCGGACAAAAATTTCGCCGCCGCGTATGCGTATCGTGTGATTTATGCCAATATACGGGTAAAATGAAACATGGATCGGCGGCACGGCGCGTTTTGCGTCGTACCAGCGAAAAGCTTCGGCGTAGTAGGTTGTAATATCGTCGATCAAAGCTATCAATCGTATGCGACCCATAGGACTCATATGTCCCATTCGAGATCATTGTTAATTAAACAAAAACAACTGGATTAAACATTGTTGTTGACACTTCGGCTGTCTAAATGCTATTTCTTTATATGGGAACAGCATACAGCCGCAGGGCAGTATGCATCAAACTCACCCAAACAGGATGTCCTCAGGCGGCGATAAAAGAGCCGGTTTTCCCGATTCACGCGGCCAGATCATCCTAACAGCCATTATCAATGAACACTTCGTCACGGGCGAGCCTGTGGGTTCAAAGGTCTTAGCCGAGCGGTTTGCTAATGCGACCGGAATGAGCTCGGCGACGATCAGGAACGTGATGGGTGAACTGGAAGAGATGGGCATGCTCGAGCAGCCACACACTTCCGCCGGACGCGTTCCGACCGATCTTGGCTACCGGTTTTACGTTGACAATCTGCTTGGCGTCCTGAGTATCTCGAACGACGATCTTCGCCTGATAGGCGATGAATACGGGCTGAATACACACGAAACGCCGGACCGATTGATGGAACGTACCTCTCACTTGCTCTCTGCTCTTTCTAATAATGTGGGCATCGTGGTATCGCCAAGTTTGGCGAGTGATCGCCTGCAGCATATCGAGTTTGTCAATCTTTCTGACAACCGGATCCTCGTCGTGCTCGTCTCGGCGCCGAATATTGTGCATAACAAGATAATTCGGCTCAAAGTCGCGTTTACGAAGGAGGAGTTGGAGGCGACCGCGAACTATCTGAACGCGGAGTTCGTCGGAAAGAGCCTGGCCGAGATACGTGCTGAGATCATTAAGTTGATGCACGAGGAAAAGGCCTTGTTTGACAAGTTGCTTCAGACGGCCGTAATTCTTTGCTCTCAGAGTATCGAGGATGAGGATTCGCCGAATGAAGTATTCGTGGACGGCACGTCAAATATCTTGACGAAAAGCGATTTTGCCGACCTCGAACGCCTTCGTGAGCTGATACACACGATAGGCGAAAAGTCGCGACTGATGCAGATCATTTCTGAGTGCATCGAAAGCGACGCAGCCGCAAAGGGCGACGTCCAGGTCGTCATCGGCAGCGAAAATCGTACACCTAGCTTGCAGAACTGTACGTTGATCTCGGCCCCATACCGGATTGGCAACAGCAGCGCAGTCGGCACATTGAGCGTCCTCGGCCCGACACGGATCGAATACGCGAGAATGATCTCGATCGTCAGCTACGTAGCACGAACTCTCGAAAAAGTGATGTCCTCCGACACCACAAAAAACTAGGTCCGATAGCGCGGTTGTTCACTTCCCGCCAACTGCTTCCAGATGAACCAAAAAGAACAGATCCCAAGACCCGATGAATCGTTTGACGAGATCGACATGGATGCCATGTCGTCGGTTGACGATTTTATCAAGGAATTAGAGGCCAAGGAGAAAGATCTGCATATCACATCGGATATGACGATCGAGATCGAGGAGTCTGATTTTGGCATGCCGTCGCTACAGGATTTTGTCGAAAGCGAGCTTGCCGCTGAGGCTACACCGGCTCTTGCTTCGCCCCGCCCTCAGATGAGTCCTGCGAATTCTCAGGGTGCCAAAACGAGGATCTACGAACTCGAGCAAGAGATCGTCAAACTCAACGAACGCATTTCCGGGCTACGCTCTGACCGGCTCGAGATTCAGGAAAAAAGCGACCGACGCCTGAAGGATTTTGAGAATTATAAGTACCGCATGGATCGCGAACGACGCGGTTCGTTTATCGATCAGATCAGCAACCTCGCCTCGCAGATGCTGCCGGTGCTCGACAATCTTGATCGGGCACTCAACGCCGCCGACCGATTGACAGGTGAAAAAGGTCCTGAATTTCAGCAATTTTATGACGGCATCGTACTCGTCAATCAGCAGGTCAATGAGGTATTTGCCGGCATGGGCGTGACGCCGATCGCGACCGTCGGCGAAACGTTTGACCCGAACTTCCACGAGGCAGTCGCCGTCGAGGAGAACGAGGACATGCCGAACAACACAGTAACCGAGGAGATGCTTCGCGGCTATCGCATTGGTAACCGTGTCATACGCCACTCTATGGTAAAGGTCACTTCGCAACCGAAACCTTCCAGATTCGACCGTCCCTCGACGGCCGACGAACTCCCGCCCGCTATTGAACTTGCCGATCTGGCTAACGCAGACGGCGAAACTTCCTCCCCCGAAGTGTAAGAAAACAACCTACCTAACTATCCGCTAAGGAAAACCAACACTATGGGCAAAGTAATAGGCATCGATCTAGGCACGACAAACTGCTGCGTCTCCGTTCTCGAGGGCGGCACGGTCCAGATCATTTCGAATAAAGAGGGCGGCCGCACCACACCATCCGTAGTCGGCTTCACGGACAAAGACGAACGTCTCGTGGGTCAGATCGCCAAGCGCCAGGCTGTCACCAACGCGGCAAACACGCTCTACGCCGTCAAACGCCTTATTGGCCGCAAATTTGACGCGCCCGAGGTCGCAAAGATGCGTGAGAATGTCCCCTTTGAGATCGTGAAAGCGCCGAATGGCGACGCTCATATCCGTGTTCTCGATCGTATTTACAGCCCGCCGGAGATCTCGGCTATCGTGCTGCAGCGGTTGAAGTTAGCAGCGGAGGAATTCCTCGGCGATAAGATCACCGAGGCGATCATCACGGTTCCGGCCTACTTCGACGACATGCAGCGCCAGGCGACCCGCGATGCGGGTAAGATCGCGGGTCTGGAGGTCGAACGCATCATCAACGAACCAACCGCGGCTGCCCTTGCCTATGGTTTTGGTAAGAGCAAGACCGAGAAAGTTGCGGTGTACGATCTCGGCGGCGGTACATTCGATATCTCGATCCTCGAGATCAACGACGGCGTGTTTGAAGTGCTGTCGACATCGGGCAATACCTTCCTCGGCGGTGAAGATTTTGACCAACGCATTATCGAGTGGATGGTCGAGGGATTTCAGACCGAGAACAACATCGATCTTAAAAACGATCGTCTCGCTCTGCAACGTCTCAAAGAGGCCGCAGAGCGTGCGAAATGCGAGCTTTCAAGCGTTGCCGAGACGAACATCAGCTTGCCGTTTATTGCTGCAGACCCGTCCGGCCCGAAACACATTAACGTCACACTGACTCGTGAGAAGTTTGAAGAGATCGTTCAGGATCTCGTCGAAGCTTCGGTCGAGCCGTGCCAGAAAGCTCTCTGGGACGCGAAACTGCAGCCGTCGGATGTCGACAAGGTCATCCTCGTGGGCGGCCAGACGCGGTCGCCGATCATCGCTCGTACGGTTACCGAAGTTTTCGGTAAAGAGCCTTCGTCGGAGATCAATCCGGATGAGGTCGTCGCGATGGGGGCCGCAATTCAAGGCGGTGTGTTGACCGGCGATGTTAAAGACATTGTACTGCTCGACGTACTTCCGCTTTCGCTTGGATTGGAAACGCGTGGCGGCCTGTACGTGAAACTTATTTCGCGTAACTCGACCATTCCGCTCAAGAATACGATGACGTTCACGACCGTCGTTGATAATCAGCAGTCGGTCGAGATCCACATTCTGCAGGGCGAACGCGAGATCGCATCCGCCAACCGCTCACTTGCAAAATTCGAACTCGTCGGCATTCCACCGGCTCCACGCGGCGTGCCGCAGGTCGATGTTTCATTCGAGATCGACGCAAACGGCATTGTTAGCGTTTCGGCAAAGGACAAGATGACAGGCCTCGAGCAGGCTCTGCAAATTACCCCTTCGTCGGGTCTCGCTCCTGACGAGATCGAACGCCTCATCATCGAAGCCGAGACGTCGATCGACCGCGATCGCGATGAAAAAGAACTGATCGTCGAGCGAAACCGCCTCGACACACTCATTCGTAACGCCCGACGCGCAATGGCCGAGGTTGGCAAATCCTTCGACCTAAACGATCAACAAGAGATAAACGGCGTCCTCAACGACGCTGAGGAAACCCTTGGCACATCGAACCTCGATGAGATCAAAAGCCAGCTCGGCAAAGTCGAAAGTGCGGCGAACAAGATAACAGCCGCGATGCTGTCGATGGCATAAGACGTACGGCAGACCGCCCGGTCTGTCGATGTCATCGCAGGCGGTTCTACTTGAGAAAACACCCACGGTGTTGCAAAATATAAGAGCGTCAGTTCAACTAGTTTGGGCTGGCGCTTTTGAGATTCCAGACGCGGATTCTGGAGTTTGAACGAGATGAGCAAACGAGATTATTACGAAGTACTAGGGGTTTCAAAAACTGCTGGCGATGCCGACATCAAGAAGGCCTATCGTTCGCTTGCGGTACAATTTCACCCGGACAAGAATCCCGGCGATGCTGCGGCTGAGGAGAAATTCAAAGAGGCCGCCGAGGCGTACTCGGTGCTTTCCGATTCGCAGAAACGTGCAGCTTACGACCGCTTTGGACATCAGGGCGTAGGTGCCGGAGCGGGCGGAGCCGGCTTTGATGCGGGTTTTTCGAATATGGACGACATATTCGATATGTTCGGATTTGGCGATATGTTTGGAGGGCGTACGGGACGTCGGACGACAGTTCAACGCGGCTCGGATCTGCGTTACGATCTCGAGATCACGCTCGAAAATGCTGCGACCGGCAAGGACGAAAAGCTTCGAATCCCGCGTCTGGAAACGTGTGTCGAGTGCGACGGCGTCGGTGCCGAAAAAGGTACAACGGCCGAGTCCTGCGTAACCTGTCAGGGCAGCGGCCAAACGCGTTATCAGCAGGGCTTTTTTAGCGTGATGCGCACCTGTGGCAATTGCCAGGGTAAGGGCCAGATCATTCGCACGCCCTGTAAGACCTGCCGGGGTGCGGGTCGCGTCGAGAAAGAAAAGACCATCGAGATCAAGATCCCGGCCGGCGTCGAGACCGGCTCGCGTCTGCGTGTAACCGGCGAAGGCGAAGCGGGTGTCAACGGCGGGCCGTCGGGAGACCTTTTTATCGTCCTCCACGTCAAAGAACACGATAGTTTCGAGCGGCAAGGCGAGAATCTGTATTCCGTCGCCCCGATCACGTTTGCACAAGCCGCACTCGGTGCTGATATTACAGTTAAGACCCTAGATGGCGAGGAAGAATTGAAGGTGCCGGCGGGTACGCAGACCGGAACCATCTTCCGCGTCAAAGGCCACGGAATGCCTAATCTAGGTGGACGTGGCAAGGGCGACCTCTTCGTCGCCGTCTCGCTCGTAACTCCGAAAACACTTACAAAAGAACAACGCAAGCTTCTCGAACAGCTTGCCGAGATCGAGGATGCTGATTTCTCAGACGAGTCTTTTATCGATAAAGTAAGAAATATTTTCAGCTAGTCTCGAATGACGATCTCGAACGAACAATTTCGCGCCGCTATGAGCCGCTTTGCTAGCGGCGTCACAGTAATCACGACGCGTGACGCAAATGGAGCGGCGCACGGCATCACGGTCAGTGCATTTTGTTCGCTCTCAGCCGAACCGCCGCTCATTCTCGCCTGCATTCATAAGGACACGGGCAGCCACTACGCATTTCTCGAGCGACAAGCCTTTGTCGTGCACATCCTCGCCGAGCATCAACGCCATGTTTCCGAGCAATTTGCCTTACCGACGGATGACAAGTTCGATGGCATTCCCCCTCTCGACTCAAGCGATGGACTGCCCGTTATCGAAGGTTCGCTCGTAACTCTCGAGTGCGAAATGGTGAATACCTACGACGGTGGCGACCACACCATTCTGATCGGCAAGATCGTCTATTCCGAAGTACTCGATGACAAACCCCTGTTATATTTCCATGGCGATTATCGCAAGATCGCACCTTAGATCTCTTTGATACGATTGAATTTTCTGTCTTACCCCTCACTTTTTGCATCTAAAGAATCTTTCTTGATTTTACGTATGAAGCTAAAACTACTCTTTACCATAAGTGTATTTGCGGTTGCCGCCGCTTCGGCGCAGTCGCCATCCAAGATCGTCTCTCAGGCTAATAAGGCTCTCGGCGGCGAAAAAGCGTTGAAAGCGATCAGCTCGACGGTTCAAACCGGTAAGATCACCCGACTCTCCGACAACACGACCGGATCGTACTCGGCCTTCGCGTCCGGCGGCTCGTTTTACGGCAGCCGATATGACCTCAACGGCTTTGAGATCGCTTTCGGATACAACGGCAAATCGGGCTGGGCCAGGGATTCGCGGAACGGGCTCCGCACCATTACGGGCGAAGCGGGCCGCGACCTTCAGGCGGAGGCTCAATACAGAAATACACGATGGCTCAAGGCAAAAGATGAAAAGGCAAAGCTCACCTCAGGCGGAACCGCATTGGTTGGTGGAAAGCAAGCTAATGTCATCCTAATGACGACGGCCAAAGCCGTTCGGTTGAAGCTTTACTTCGACGTGGCAACCGGCATGCTTATTCGCGAAGATATCCCGCAGGGTAGTAGCGTGAAGTCGTTTGAGTACAGTGATTACCGCCCCGTTAGTGGCATCCAGACGCCGTTTATTATTAAGTCGATAAACGACGATGAGACTTACGAGATCAGGCTCCAGGATGTGAAATATAACGTCGCGGTTGCGAGGTCGTCGTTCGATTTCCCGGTCATCTCCAACGAGCCACTGCCCAACATTCCTACTCTTCTAGATGAGATCCGGGCGAATGCGGATAAGATCGACGCGATCCTTGAGAATTACAGCTATACCGAGACCCGGATCGAGCGCGACATTAACAAGAATGGCGACCTTATCGTAAAGGAATCCGAGAAGCGATCCCTGACCTTTTACAAGGGCTACCGCATTACTCGGACTATCGAGAAGAACGGTAAACCGTTGTCTCCGTCCGACCAGGCAAAGGAAGACAAGGAGGCGGAAAAGCAGGTGGCCGAGATCGAGAAGCGGATCGCTGAAAAGGCCCGAAAGGAACAGGTAAAGAGGGACGTTGGCAGCGGCACCGGCGGTGCTCCGAATGGCGAAGGCCAGCGTATCACCATTGCTGACTCACTTAAGGGCTCGCTGCTCGTCAATCCCAGACGCGAACGCTTTAAGGGCCGTGACGTTATTGTCTTTGATTACGAGCCCAATCCTGCATATAAGCCGAAGACACGAAATGAAAAGCTTTTCGCCCTTTGCAACGGCGCTGTCTGGGTCGACAGCGTAACAAAACAAGTCGTACGGCTCGACGCTGTCCTGACTCAAAGTGCGGGCAATTTCCTGGCAAAGGCAAAACGGGGAGCTTCATTCTCTATCGAAAACGAACTTGTAAACAACGAGATCTGGCTGCCATCACAGGCTGATATCAATCTGCAGATCAAGATCCTTTTCGCGGGTATCAATATCAACAACCTGATTAAGTATGGTGATTATCGCCGCTTTGAGACCGAGGTAAAGGATTCAAAGGTTGGCGACGATAAGCCATAGAACATGATCGGATCATTGAAAGGACAAATTAAAAGGCGGCCTTGTAGGCCGCCTTTTGGTTTGGGGTTGAACGGAAGTTCGTTCGTCGCCTTTGGAGGTTAGTCCTGGGCGATGAAGTCGACCTCCGCGAGGTTTGAGTCGGTGGTCACCGTTCGTGTAGTGAACTGTGCCCGGCGGCTGTTGACGCCTACCGTGTACGTCTCGCCCGGTGCCACATCGTCGAAACGGTAGTAGCCGAAGGTTCCCGTGGTCACCGTTCGTGCTCTTCCCGTTGCGTCGAGTATCGTCACCTGTGCTCCGCGCACTCCGCGGCCGTCGGCGGTCGTCACTCTGCCTGAGAGTTCCGTACCTGTTGCCTCCGGCCCCGAGATCAGCACTGCACCGTCAGCGTACTTCGCTTCGAGTGTGTTGCCCATCGTATCCGACACACCCTTCGGTGCGAGCGAATCGGTCAGTCTCACTCTCGTCTCGCCGCCCGCTGCACCTGCTGCGACATCGAACGTGATCGTGATCAGGCGTTTGATGTTCGAGCCTATGCCGAGTGGCGTCGTCGAGTCGATCAGGATACCGATACGGCCATTGGCTGCATCGTTCTCATTGATCGTCAGGACCGTTCCCTCAGGCATGCCCTCTCCGAGGTTGATCTTCGGATTGGTCAGGCGTGCCGCGTTGTACTCGATCGTAAAGCTCACTGCCGCTTCGTCACCCTTCGGTGAGTATTCGACACCGAGTCCTATGTTCTGGCCCCGATCTGCTCTCTCCGTCGTTAAGCGGAATTCGCGATCCGTTACCACCTCTGGACGCTCCTCGACCGGCTCTGTACCCGTGCCAAGTGCTGGAAGCGGTGGCCCGGCCGGTCCGGCCGCTGCCTGTGCTCCGTCCAGGCTGGCTGCGTAGCGTCTCGCCTGTACAACGTCTCCCGGCAACAGGGCTCCGTCACCGCGTGTTCCCAGCGGTGCCGCGTCTGCTCTCT
The DNA here is from genome assembly GCA_016718135.1 of Acidobacteriota bacterium. Taxonomy (GTDB): domain Bacteria; phylum Acidobacteriota; class Blastocatellia; order Pyrinomonadales; family Pyrinomonadaceae; genus OLB17. The sequence continues at coordinate 125,065 of JADKEF010000003.1, forward strand.
GGAACTCGTTGAATGCAGGATCGACCTGATCCAGATTTGCGACAAAGCGTCTGACCTGTACCACGTCTGTCGAGGCCACGGTACCGTTACCCGTATTGCGGCCGGCAACGTCGCTCTCGACGCCGTCAACGAACACTACGAAGCCATTCGTGAATGTCTTCTGCAGTTCGTTGTTAGCAGCATCCCTGACGCTCTGTGCCGTCGGAGTTGTGCTGAACGTCAGAGCCGCATTTGGCGGTGCAAATCCGATGTTCGTCTGGAACGTCACATTGGCTATCTCTCTGAGGCCCGCTGCCACTCCGGCTCCCGCCGCTGTGATGCTGATACCCAGTTTGCCAGGTGTAACGTTTACCGAGGCCACCGCACAGCCTGCTGTACTCGCTCCGCATGTCACCACTGGTGAGAACAGCTTCTCGAGCGGATAGTCGATCGAGAATGTCATTACCTTCTCAGTTCCCTGAGACGTCATTCTGATCGGTACCGTTACAGGATTGCCCGGGGTCGCATGGCTGTTCACCACGAAGATGTTTCGCGGTATGCCGCCAGGCGAGTTGTAGGCGATGAAGTTAACGCCAGTTACATTTGCTGTCGATGTCACCACGCGGCTCACAGGGTCAAAGACCTTGCCGGCCATCGTCGGTGTCAGTGTGTACGTCGTTCCGGGAACTCCCGCGATCGTGAAGTTGCCAGAGGCATTGGTCGTCGCCGTTGCTCCGCCCGGTTGTGCCGTGATCAGCACTCCCGCCAGATTCGTGTTCGGACCGCCCGCTACGAACTGCTGTACATTGCCCGAGATCGACATTCCGTAGGTGTCGGTATCGGTCGATGTGTTGTTCGTCAGGTTCGGATCGATCACTGTCGGCGGTGCCGTCACCGTCGCCGTGTTGACCAGGGTTCCCGTCTGACCCGCTGCAATGCTCACGTTGGCCGTATACGTCAGGATACCTCCGACCGGTATGTACACCGCCTCGTTGATATTCCCCGCTCCGTCCCGCGTACACAATGCCTCGTTCTGCGGCAGGCATGTCCAGTTGTCTACGATAACTCCCGCAGGGAAGTTGTCCGTCACAATTGCATTCACCGCCGGTGCCGGGCCAGCGTTAGTCACCGTCAACGTGTACGTCGTCGTTCCCGGCGTCGTCACCACACTCACGTTATCTGTCTTAACGATCGCTAGATCGGCGAGTGGCGTCGGCGTTGAGCTAGGTGTAGGTGTTGCGCAGGTTCCGATTCCGGTGATCAGGAATGGGAAGTCTTGAGGGACGACGTCGAGGGCTGCAGACCAGACCATACTTGCGTCCATTTGACGTCCATCTGCTCCTGGCTTGCCCTGCTGACCGAGAATCGTCACAGCCGGAGCCCATGGACCTGAGCCAAGTGTGCCGCCGGTCTGCCAGTCAAACCAATACGTTCCGGCAGGCAGGGTGGTACCGATATTTACCACATTTGCCATAATTGGACGCGTTGTCCCCAGAAGGCCCGCCGACAACAGAACGCGGTAATCATTGGCGAACGTTGACGATGCAAGTCGGTTGGTTGTCGTATCACCAAACACGATATTACTTCCCACAGCTCCGGGAACTCCGTCCCAAATTCTCACGTTCACCGCGTTGATCGTCGAGGTGGTCGTAGATCCTGTCTGGTAGGCATAGAAGGTGGCCGTATTGATGGTCCACCCGCCGGCAGGTACGGTAAAGTTATCGGCGACGCGGAATCCTGTCGAGGCTGCGTGTCCGAAACCGAAGATTGTGTTTGAGATCGGAGCACCATCCTGCAATGCACTGGCATCAGCTCCACCAAAACCGCCGCCTGGATGCGTGACCAATGGGCCATTAGTATAAAGCTGCGTCGGCGTACACGCTGGAGTCGCTGTCGGCGCAGCCGTTGGCGTTGACGTCGGCGTCGGCGTACCGCATGCAGCCGTGCCAGTCAGTGTTAGGTTGGCAGCGGTAGTCGTTCCGGTGTCCACAATAGCTGCATCTCGGATCGTCAATGTCCAGGTTCCATTCAGCTGAGCAGTGCTCAAACCGCTAAATGCGGTCATGAGGCTGGTCACAGGTGGCGGATTTGTCTGGCCAGTCTGGCCTGCTCCGGTCGTGCGGTAGGTATCGGCCGCAATATTACATAGGTCACCACAGCCACCCGCGGTCGCCAGCGTCCAAATATTCGTACTGGCCGCCGCATCGCTGAATACATAGGCACCTGAGTAGTTCGAGCTGTCGCCGAAGCCGGTCGCGGTGATAACACCGATCCGGCTTACCGTCACAAGACTCGCAACACCACCCGGCGATGTAAGAACCATATCGACATCCCCGGACCAAGTATGGGTTAAGGTAATGCTGTTGGTTATGTTCGTCAACGGTGCCGTCACTCCAGCCACATTAAAGCTGATGACCTGTGGCGTACCAAATTGAGGCGGCGTTCCCGTCAATCCATCAGGTATCGCACCCGTACCCGTACCAGCGACCGACACCGGAACAGCGGGTGTACACGCAGGCGTTCCCGTCGGCGTCGCAGTTGGGGTTGAGGTCGGTGTACTTGTTGGCGTTGCCGTTGGAGTTCCCGTCGGCGTCGGCGTTCCGCCCAGCGAGCACGTATAGCCGCTCACCAAGGTAAACGAGTCAAGATTTACACCTGTCGCAGAGACGGAACTATCGCTTCCCATTCTCCATCTTAATTGGATATTCTGACCATTGGCCGCTGCTGGCAGATTTACGCTTACGGGCAAATATGCCCCCGAATTACCTGTCCAGGCGGATCGTCCGCCAAGCGGATTGGAGAAAGAATTACTGAGTGTCCCATTATAGCCATTAGCCCCGAATGAGCCGCCAGCTGTAACAATGTCAGTAAACGCACCGGCACCGATCTTGATCTCAAGAACCGCACCGTCAAATGTACTCTCGGTATTGTATCTAAGCCTAAAGTTGGCACTTGCGGCAGCCGAGGTGATCGGGATAACCGGTGTCACAATGCTGGACTCGCCAATGGTAGCCGGATTGTTTGTAAACGCTGAGTTAGGTGCCGTATCCGGCGTGGTGGCGGTGGTCACCCACAGAGCCGGTGGGCCTGCGCCGGCATTAGCCGTCGTCCAACCGGCAGGAAGTGCAGGAGCAACAACACCATCAAAGTTCTCCGCAACGAGTCCCGTCGGCACTCCGAGAGAGAACGTAACTGAAGTCGGATTCATTGCACCTAGGTCAGATGTACCCGTGATATTTACCGTATGCTGGCTACCGCACACGGCCCCTCCCGGAACTGTGTACGTGATCTGGCGAGTTACCGTCGCTCCGTCTGCGATATTTCCGTAACTCGCAGTGCCACCACCTGTGATGCTACCGTTGACATTGGTTACAGTACCGCCGCCCGTGTTATTTACGATCGGCACCGTGATCAGAAGATTTTCGCCCGGTTCGGGGAATCCGTCGTTGTCGCCGCTTGAGTCGCTGACTGTGATCGGGGTAGTAAAGACGACGTTTGGCACGTCGAAACCCTCAGTCACGGCCGCAGGACTAATTGACTGAATACTTGCGGATGCTCCCATACCACGCACTCGGAAACCCTCACGAACATCACTCACATCCGCAACTGCTTCCGGCGCCTCGGTAAGTGCCAGGGCAGCGGCTGCAGCAATGATCGCATCACGGCTCTGCAACATGTTTGGGTTGAGCGGGGAAAGCTTCATGCCGTCCGTCACAACCTGTAGAACGCGGGTCGTTCCTGGCCCGTGGCCCAAGCGGGTAACCATTCTATTGCGCACTTCCCAGAGCATGCTGCTCCATACTTCGCCGAGATTGTGTACCGCATCGCACTGAGCCACCCCAAAAGGTCCCCGAGGAAACGCACTCGTTGAGCCGTCGAGTAGGCTTGCACAGCCGACGTTGACATAGCGAAAAGTGAACGGATTATGCGGCCTGCCGTTGGTTCCGAGAAATGTGATCGGAGCACGGGGAAAGCGGCGAATACCGTAGTAATAATTTCCAGTGAAACCCGGTTGGGCAAGGTAGGTTGCGTATCCGCCTGTCGTATAGACGGCGTTTACAGGGTCGGTCGGCTCCGACAGCATTGCTTCGGCATAGAAATCACTCCATCCCTCACCCATACCACCGGCCATGTTGGTCGAGAGGCCAGACGAGTTGCCGTGTAGGCGATTCGAGGTTCCGTGGGTCAATTCGTGATAGACAACTTCGGCATCGGCTGTTCCATCGTAATCCGGAGTCGGCCCCGTCCAAATAAACATCTGCATGCGTCCGCGACCACCGTCGGCCGGTGTTGAGAAATTAGCGTTATTGGTGCCCGAGCTATCCTGCCCCTCTGCACTGACCCGGTCATTGCCGGTTCCACCACGGCCAAAATTATTCGCCTGAAAGTTTAAGGCCGCCTCGGTAAATCCGCGAAGATAAAGCTCATCATGGTAACGATTGACAGCATAAAACATCTGGATGACCGCACCCCGCTGTGCCTCAACGGTCAGTGGTGCGTCACCAGGAGCCGGAGAGCCCGGAGGAGGATTCCAGGTAGATGAAAAAACTCGATTTGGAGAACCAGTTATCGGGCATCAACTTCCGTTAATACCGTCTCGGTCTATACCTGCCTCAACAGCGTTACCGTCGGTAGTATTACCTCCGTCGGTTATCCAGCCGTTGTCGTTAAATGAGGTACCGGTACCCTTTACCGTTGTTACGTTAGTCCTTGTCCCGAGAACTCCCTGGGTTCCCAATGTCGGATCCAGCGGTCCGGGTGAGAGCGGTGCAGGGCTATCGGCGACGTTCACATAGCCATTTGAATTGTAGACCTGATATGTTGCCGATTGTGCCTGATCCTGAGTGATGTTCTTACGCCAAAGCACCGTGCCCGACTCTGCATCAACGATCACATAGTACGCATTAACGGGCTGCCAGATGAGTACCCGCCACGACGGAACTGCAACTCCGGGCTCTAGCGGGAAATACATCTTTTCCGCCGTCGTTGCCCAATCGCCGTCACCAAATACGACCCTGTCCGCCGAGGAAGCGGCCTCATTAACTACGAGGTTTCCTTTCAGGGCGTGGTCAATATTTGTCGCAGCTGATCTAACCGCATCGCCCGCGTCGCCGAAATTTTGCGACACGGTAGCATTTTCCAAACCAGGAGCCAAATTATTGATCACACGGATGATCCGGCCGTCACGAGTAAAACCAGCCTTAACCTCACCGCGAAACACCGGAATATTGTTAATGCGTTGCTCGAGATGTGAGTATGAGATGTTACCGTCCGGGTTCTTGTAATCAGCTGTCACCTTGAGTGCGTCGAGCTGAGATGAGCGCATCCCGATCAGCGTCGAGTTATCTTTAAGGAAGTCCCGCAGGATCTCAGAGCGTTTTCCAGTGGATGGAGGCGTAAGAAACTCAATTCTCGACCTCATCACATCGGGGGTGATCACCTCAGGGATGCGAATATCATCATTGTATTCAACCTTTGCATGAGGAATGCGTGCTTTTAGTTCATTCTCACCACGGACAAATTCGTCACGCATATCCGCGACGTCCGAAGCTGACTTTGAGGCACGAGCGCGTTTGTTTACAAAAAACTCCGCGGTACCTTCCTCTTTTCCGGTTCGGATATCATAATTCGGGAACCTCGGGTCATGGCTGCTCGTCCTTTCAACGCCGCCGGTCGTGTCATCGCTTCCTCGACCGCCTGCGCCGCCAGCGGCACTTGAGCTAAACAAGTACGGGCTTGCAATAACGGCGGTGATTATACCTAAAACAAGCAGGCAAGCCAGAACGCCAAGACGTGTGCCTGTTCCGGACTGTAATTTTTGTGAACCAACGGACTTTCTCATGATGATTTCAACACTCCTCTGATATTTCTCCCAAATGAATACAATGGCTCTCACACCCTACCAAACGACATAGTTTGGTAGTTTATGGAACTTTGGCTTACTGGCACCGTGCCAGCGAGCTGTTAAATTCTAAAATGCAGAACCGAGATTGACCGAAGTATATTCGTAAATTGGACGAGTGTCAACAGTTTATGTCACACGTTTACAATATTTATGTCATTTTCAGTGAGGCTCGTATCAGTAATTTTTATCATTGCAAGCGCGACCCCAAATAGTACCCAAAGGTGACGGGTATCCTCATAGGAGCCCGTCAAACCCTGGTATAGACACGCATCGATCAGGGCGATCAGGAGAATCACAGCGGCCGCACATGAAAGATGATTTAGGAGCACTTTTCGGCTTAACCCGGCGAAAATAAGGACGATCAGTGCGGCAAACGCGACAAACCCAACCGCTCCGGTTTCGGCCAGAACGCTCAAATATGTGTTATGAGCATCGGTGAGCAGCTGGTGATTCCCTGATGGGTCAATGAAACGCGAGTCAGCGACCGGAACATCTATACCGCGGCCGAGGATCGGGCTTTGGAGGAAACTCTGGAACGAGGTTCGCCATGCCTCGGCACGGTGCGAACGCGATATCTCGCCGGCCGCCAGCGGCACGCTGTTGCCTTCTGCCGTATGCGAAAACAGCGTGACCGACGCCGCGAAGAACGCTAGTGCCGCGACCAATATTCCGGCGGAAAGGGCGAGGCGGCCAACGATCCTACGTTCGCTTTTTGTCCAAACAAAGATTCCGGCCGCGAGGAACACCCCGCCGAGCCCCGGCGTTAAAGTAAAGGCGTCGACGACGAGCAGGCAGATCCCAAATGCGATCGCGCTACGCTTCGACAGCCATTCCATCGAAACAGAAAGAACAAGAAACGTAGCGGTTAGCGAAAGGTAATTGCAGAGCAGCGACGGATAGCTGAAGAAGCCTTCGATACGCGGATACCGGCCCGGCGGCAGGCTGCCAAAGATCGGATGGAGCACCAGATTTTGGTTTGGATCATTAAGCCCGAGATAGAACGCCGCAATTCCTGCGAGGCTCAGCAGGATTAATATGCCAGAGCCGATGAACCAAGCTCGCAGCACGCTTTTGAGAATGTCGAGAGATGTTACGATGTTGATCGTCAGAAAGACGATCGCAAAAAGGTAGAATTTGCCGACCAGTTTGACCGCACTCTGTTCGGGCCGGATAGAGAAAATTGCGGAGAGCGTTACCGCGACGGCGTAGGCGGCGAGAAATATGTACGCCGGGCTCCAGACGATCCTTCGCTTTCGTGCGAGCCATAGCACCAACCAAACCACGCCCGTCACCAAAAGCACTACGTCTGCGATCTGAACATTGCCCGCATAGCCTGCTAGTTCGGGAAGCGTGGCAAACGGCAACGTCACCACAAACAACAGGTACAACCATTGCTCAGCTTTGAGCGAAGTCGGCATTGTCTATTGCAATTTGGCCTTCACCGCTTCGCTGACCATTTTGCCGTCTGCATTCTTGCCCGCGAGATGAGCCATTGCGGCTTTCATCAGCGTGCCCATGTCCTTCATGGACGTCGCTCCGGTCTCGGCGGCAGCGGCTTCGACAGCGGCAGCGATCTCTTCAGCGGTAGCGGCTTGAGGCAAATAGACTTCAATAAAACCGATCTCCGCCGCCTCTTTTGCGGCAAGATCGGAGCGTCCCGCATTCTCATATTGCTCGATCGAATCACGCCGCTGCTTCACCAAGGTCTGCAATGCCTTCAACACCTCGTCGTCGATCAAGTCCCCGCCCTTGTCGATCTGCCGGTTCATCAAATTGGCCTTAACCATCCGCAAGACACCAAGTCGATCGGCATCCTTGGCCTTCATTGCTGCGGTCAGGTCGGAAACTATCTGTTCTCTTAAACTCATATTCTTATTTACGCTGACTGGCCGTTTGCGATAAGGGTCGGATACTTCCCAGTCCAGCACGCCGAGCATGTTTTTGAGGTGTCCAAGCCGATCGCGTCGAGCATCCCTTCAAGGGAAAGATAGCCGAGCGTATCGACGCCGATGTATTCGCGGATCTCCTCGACGGTCATGCGTGATGCTATTAGGTCCTGGCGGTGCGGGGTGTCAACGCCGTAATAGCACGAGTGGGCGGTCGGTGGGCACGAGATGCGCATGTGGACCTCGCGCGCACCCGCGTGACGGATCATTTCGACGATCTTCTTCGACGTCGTGCCGCGCACGATCGAGTCGTCCACGAGGATGATGCGGTTTCCGTTTATCAGGTCTTTGATCGGATTGAGTTTGAGTCGCACGCCGAAGGATCGGATCGACTGCGAAGGCTCGATAAATGTTCGCCCGACGTAATGATTACGAATGATCGCCTGCCGAAAATTGATCCCGGACCACCGCGCATATCCGATCGCGGCTGCCACACCGGAATCCGGCACTGGAACGACGAGGTCAGCCTCGACCGGGTGTTCCTCAGCAAGCCGCTTGCCCATCTTGTGACGTGATTCATTCACCGAGCGGCCGTAAATGATCGAATCCGGCCGCGAAAAATATACGTGTTCAAATGTGCAGACCGAAACCGCCTTCTTCTCAAATGGCATCGACGAACGCATCCCATCCGCATCGACGATTATCATCTCGCCCGGCTCAACCTCGCGAATGTACTCGGCATCCATCAGATCGAAAGCACACGTCTCGGACGCGACGCACCAGGCGTCTTTGTATTTGCCCAAAACCAACGGACGAAATCCGCGCGGATCCCGTACCGCGATCAACGCCGTCGGCGTCAAGAACAATAGCGAAAACGCCCCTTCCGTTTCTTTGAGAACTTTGGTTATCGCCTCGACCGCATCTTTTGCCGGCGTCCGGGCGATGCCGTGGAGAATTGTTTCCGTGTCGGATGTGGAGGAAAAAATGGCACCATCACGTTCGAGCTCGCGGCGGCGGGCCTCTGCGAACGGCAGATTGCCATTATGACAAACTGCGATCTGTCCATGCTGACATGTGACCGAAAATGGCTGAACTTCGTCGAGCGTATTCTTTCCCGCTGTCGAGTAGCGCGTATGCCCGATTGCACTGGACCCGGTTAGTTTCTTGAGAACGTCGACATTTAGCACGTCGGCCACGAGGCCGATCTCGCGATACTGGTTAAGTTCACCCTTGTCGCATGAGACGATCCCGCACGCTTCCTGCCCGCGATGCTGCAAGGCAAACAAGCCCAATTGAGTCAGAGGAGCAGCCTCCTCATGACCAAAAATGCCGAAGATCCCGCATTCTTCTTTGAGTTTGTCGAGAGCTATCTCCATTGGTCTTTATTTTGCCACAAAAAGAAGTTAGCCACGAATTACGCGAATATCACGAATAAAAACTCACGATTTGTGAGATCCGTGTAACTCGTGGCTACCCCCCTTTCTTGGTGACCGAAACAACAATGCACTTCGACGTCGGCGTGCCGCTGCGTTTTGCAAAGCTGCCGAGCGGGATGAGCGGATTAGCCTCGGGGAAATACGCTGCGGCACAATCCATGGGAATTTCGTATGGCACGACCGCAAAGCCATTGACGTGACGTTCGCCGTCGTCAAAATGGCTAGTGATATCGACCATCTCTCCAGCTGTCAGGCCGAGATCAGCAATATTCTGCTCGTTCATAAAAATGACGCGCCGTCCGCCGCTGATGCCGCGATATCTGTCATTCAGAGCATAGATCGTGGTGTTAAATTGGTCGTGCGATCGAATCGTCGTCAGGAACAGCCGCCCGGGCGGTAGATCGATCTTCGATAACTTACTTGATCTAAATAACGCCTTGCCCGTCGGCGTGGTGAACCGTCCTTCACTCGGCGGATTTGGCATGTAAAATCCGCCGTCCTCGCGGATGCGTTCGTTGTAGTTCTCACATCCGGGAACAACCCGCGAGATAGCGTCGCGAATGCGGTCATAGTCCGTCGCCATAGCCCCCCAATCGACCGTCGTCCGCTCACCAAGCGTCGCCTTTGCAAGCTCGCATACGATCCACGTCTCACTGCGGAGATGCTCCGACGCCGGCTCGAAAATGCCACGCGACATCTGAACATTTAGCATCGTACTCTCGGTCGAGATAAACTGCTCGCCTCCGGCCTGCATCTTCGGTGGCGAGCGTCACCCATGCGGAAAAGAGTGTCCGCGTTCCGGTCGATCTCAGTGCGTCCGAGGCAAGGTAGGATCAGAGATGTTTTACCGGGAGTAAGTGCCGTGCGGTTTAGCTTGGTTATGACTTGAACACTCAGATCACATTTTTGCAGAGCCGCCGTCACGGCACCTGAATCGGGCGATGCAGCCGCAAAATTTCCGCCCATCGCGAAGAAAACTTTCACGCGGCCATCCGCCATCGCCGCGATCGATTCGACCGTATTCAGGCCATCGTGTTCAGGTGCCGAAAAACGAAATTCCCGTTCAAGATTCTCGCGGAAGAGGGGAGTCATTTTCTCCCAGATGCCCATCGACCGGTCTCCCTGCACATTCGAATGGCCGCGAACCGGACACAGCCCCGCCCCGGGTCTGCCGATCGCTCCGCCTAGGAGATGCAAATTAACAATATCCTGTATCGTCGCGACCGCGTCCGTATGCTGCGTCACGCCCATTGCCCAGCACGTGATAAATGAACGCGCGTTCAAGAGCATCTCCGCAGCCTCGTTGATCTGCTCGCGGATAAGGCCACTCGATTCGAGAATGTCCTCCCATATCGTCACATCGATCGATTCAATTAGATCGCTGCAACCATCGGTCTTTGCGGATATAAAATCGTGATCGAAAACCGTTTCCGGTTCGACCCGCTCGCGTTCGAGCAGCACCTTCATCAGACCCTTTATCACCGCCATGTCGCCACCGATGCGTACAGGAAGATGCAGGTCAGCGAGCGTGGTTGCCTTGCCGCGCAGAAGCGTCAAAGGCCCGGAAAACGGATTCCCGTAATGCTGCGGATTCGGATCAACGAAACTCGTGAGTCCGGCTTCCTTGAGCGGGTTGATCGCGATCACTCTTGCTCCAGCTAGCTTTGCCGAACGGAGCGACGAAAGCATTCGCGGTGCGTTCGTCCCGGGATTTTGGCCGATCACAATGACCAGATCGGTCTTCTCAAAATCCTCGAGTCGTATCGTCGCCTTGCCAAGACCAATTGATTCGGCGAGAGCTACGCTCGTGGATTCGTGGCACATATTCGAACAATCGGGAAGATTGTTCGTGCCAAATTGGCGAACAAAAAGCTGATAGAGAAATGCCGCCTCGTTGGAGGTTCGGCCCGATGTATAGAAAACTGCTTCGTCCGGCGCGGTGAGGGAATTTAGTTTGTCGGCTATCAACTTAAACGCTTCTGCCCACGAAATGGGAACGTAATGCTCACTTCCCTCACGCAAAACTAGCGGCTCGGTCAGACGGCCTTGATCGTTGAGCCAATGATCGCTCCGGACCGAAAGCTCGTTGACGGAATGCTCGGCGAAGAACTCTCCGCCGATCCGCTTGGTCGTACCTTCATCAGCCAATGCCTTGGCCCCATTCTCGCAAAACTCATTTATCGTCCGCGAGTCCGGATCGGGCCACGCGCATGACTGACAATCGATACCTTCCTTCTGATTGAGATTCAAAAGCCCTCGCGTGCCGCGAACGACACCCATCTTCACAAAAACATGCTTCAACGCATTGGTTACGGCTGCAAGACCGGCCGCGATGTCGGGAGGCGAACTTACTTTTGGCTTGTCTTCACTCATCTATTCCGGATCTTTGAGAATGGTTTTTAGTTTTTGGCTTTAGTTGTTCAAGTTGTCTATTCGGTCACCGCAATAAAGGTTGAACCGCCCATCACGCACAAAACCCACAAGCGTCATGCCATACTCAACCGCGAGTTCAACGGCAAGGCTCGACGGCGCCCCGACGGCGGCGAAGATCGGAACTCCTGCCATCAGAGCCTTTTGCACAAGCTCAAAACTCGCTCTGCCGCTGACCAGAAGTACGCTGGCCGAGAGCGGTAATTTTCCATCGAGGAATTTCGCCCCGATCACCTTGTCGAGAGCGTTGTGCCGCCCCACATCCTCCCGAAGTATGTCGAGTTTGCCGTTTTTATCGAACAAGGCCGATGCATGAAGCCCGCCTGTTTGGTCAAATGTTGATTGGGATTCGCGAAGCAAGCCAGGCAAGCTGTGGATCAGTTCGCGACGGACTTTGAGAATATTTGGCGACAGTGGTTTGATGCCCGTCCTAAGGGCTTCGATCGAAGCTTTGCCACAAACGCCGCAGCTGGAGGTAGTGTAGAAATTGCGTTCGAGAGATCTTAGGTCGATGTCGATGCCATCTCGCAGGTCGACTCTGATCGTATTCGAATTGAGTGCGGCCGCTCGATCGAGGGCACCCGTTCCCTTTCCGATCTTTAGCCCGCAATGGCGGATCTGTTCGATCTGATCCGGCGACGTGAGAATGCCCTCGGTAAAAAGAAATCCCGCTGCAAGCTCACCGTCATTCCCCGGCGTCCGCATCGTGATCGAAACCGCCCGATGCGGCTTGCCCGAAGGTTTGACGCGGATCTCAAGCGGCTCCTCGACAGCCAGCATGTCGTCGGAGACATCTTCATTCTCTCCAGAATGAACTCGCCGAATCTCCGCCGTCATCACGCCGCTCGTTGATGCCATGTCGAAATTTTAACAGACGGAGGAAATTAAACGCAGAGACCGCAAAGAACCCAGAATAAGAAATCCGTTAACCTTCTCTCCCCGATGCGTTCTCTGCGTTGAAAATTCCTAATCGGCAGGGAGGATACGCCCACGGCATTCACCAAATCCGATTCTGCGAAAGCCTTCGCGTTCGCAGTAGCCTTTCATGATGATCTCGTCGCCGTCTTCGAGAAAGCGGCGGGTTTCGCCGTTGGGTAACTCTATGGGTTCGGTGCCTCGCCACGAGAGTTCGAGCATCGAGCCGCGTTCGCCCTTATGCTTCCCTGAGATCGTGCCGGTCGCGATGAGGTCGCCTGTCTGAAGATTGCAGCCATTCGACGCATGATGCGTGAGCATCTGGGCGATCGTCCAATAGAGATCTTTCATGTTGGACTTGCTTAGCAGGTGCGGCGCGATATTTTCGTCACGCATCTTCTGCGTTTGGATAAAGACCTCAAGATTGATGTCGATCCCGCCGAGCTTTTCGTTCTCCTCGTCAGCGAGATATTCGAGCGGTTCGGGATCGCCGGCGTCGCGTTCGAACGCCTGCGTGCGAAAAGGAGCAAGCGCTTCCATCGTGACAACAAACGGCGAGATCGTTGTCGCGAAATTCTTTGCAAGAAAAGGCCCAAGCGGCTGGTACTCCCAAGCCTGTACGTCGCGGGCGGACCAGTCGTTTACGAGGCAAAGCCCGAAGATATGCTGCTCGGCTTCCTCGATCGGGATCGCCGTGCCCTGTTCGTTCCCGCCGCCGACAAAAAAGCCAACCTCCATCTCATAATCGAGATTTTTGCACGGAATAAACACCGGCGGAGCCTCGGCGTCGCTGCGATTCTGCCCGTGCGGACGTTTAATGTCCGTTCCCGAAACCAAAATGCTCGAAGCCCTGCCGTGATAGCCGATCGGGACGTATTTATAATTTGGCAACAGCGGATCATCGGGACGGAACATCGACCCGACATTCGTGGCATGGTAGATCGAACAGTAGAAGTCGGTATAGTCGCCGATCTCGAATGGGAGCTCGGGATCGATTCCCTTCGCAGCGACGAGACACTTTTTCGCATCGCGGACCAGATCATCAGGAGCACCTTCGCGTAAAACATCAAACGCCGCTCGCCTGATATCCGCCAGCACCTCAGGCCCGTAAACTTCCGTCAAAAACGACAGATCACAAAGCTCCATCTCCTGAGCTATCTCATCAAAATCCGCGCCAAACAACCCAGACGATATCGCTGTGTAAAGATCAAATATCTGATCACCAATAGCCATCCCGAGCCGCGGCGACTCGCTCTGCTGCCCGGGCCAGAACATGCAGAAGGGCAGATTCTGTATCGGAAAATCGGTGTTTGGATCGTTTGCGGATTCAACCCAGCTCTTTAAGGAAGGGTCGTGTGTTTCGTTGATTTCGTAGATCATAAGAACTTTTGCCCGCGAAATACGCGAAAGGACGCGAAATATGAAAGGCAATTTCGCACTATTATCCCATATTCACGCGGACACGGTAATGGCGGTAATTCTCTTTCCTTTATTTCGTATGTTTCGCGTGTTTCGCGGGCAAAACTCTTACAAAATTCCGAGTGGACCGACTGCGGCTCAAAGCGGAAAACTTCGTCGAACTCCTCTTCCATTACGTCCTCAAGCACATTGCTTCGAAAGCCTTCTCGGGCGAAGCCGGTCATCAGGAACAAATTCAGAAAACCATGCATCCTGCCCATTACAGATTCTTCTTCGTAGGTCAGTGGGCGAAAGCACCTGAGCGGATGATGCAGCCCGGCGGTCGCTTTGAACGGAACGTTTGCTGCCAGGCACGTACGTACAAATCGCACTATCTCCGCCGGCGTCGGAAAAGCTTCCGGTGTGATGCCGCCGGTGCGGATCTTGGCTCGCTGGCCACGTTCCGCGAGTGCGGCGACGAGGTCTGGCATTAATTCGCTGGTCGGGATCTCGAAATATGCAGTTGTTCCGGGACGCAATCCGTTTACCGTGTTCTCGATCTTGGAGACGGAATTTGCCCGCACCTCGAGCACGTCGCACAGAGCCTGTTCGCCATGCCGAAGATTGAAAAGCTCCACCTGCTTCAGCGTCTCAACGATATCCTCGCCCGCCACAACGGCTATATGCCAACGATCACCTGCATCCCTCTCAATAAAATCGGCCGCACTCTCGTAAAACTCATCGAGCCGTGCCGCCGTAACGACAAACCGTCCAAGCATCCATGCGTAGTTGCTGTTGCGATACGTCGCGTAATTGAGCACAGCCTCGCTCATCGCAAGCTGTGACGGCGGAAACAGGCCGGCATAGTCGATCGCACCAGCGAGCAACGCACGTACCGAGTCCTTAACAATGGCTTCCCGGGGCTGAGTATCCATCTGAGTTGTAAGAATATCAATATGAAGTTTTAACGCAAAGACGCAAAGAGACAAAGACGCAAAGGAAGAGCATTTATGCTTCGGATCCGACCCAATTTTGGCGGTTCTTTACTTTGGGTCTTTTGCTCCTTTGCGACTTTGCATTAAAAATCTCTCTCTCGCTTGCACTCAGACAAAAAATTGGAGTATCTTGTCTTTACTCAGGCAGTTATTGGTAATTAAATGCGCGTTTTAGGAATCGATCCCGGCAGCGAAACGCTCGGTTGGGGCGTGGTCGACGGAAAGGGTTCTAAGTACGTGCTCGTCGATTTTGGCACGGTAAAATCGAGTACGAAGCAGGCGTTCTCTAAGCGTTTGCTAAATATGTACGAAGGCGTGGCTGAGGTTATGGCAACGCATTCGCCGGATGTTCTGTCGGTCGAGGATACGTTTTATGCCGTAAACGTGGGCGTCGCGTTGAAGCTGGGCCAGGTTCGCGGGCTGATGTTGCTGCTCGCCGAGCGGCGGAAGCCTGGAGATCGCGGAATATGCCCCAAGGCTAGTCAAGCAAACAGTTGTCGGCTACGGCAATGCCGAGAAGCATCAGGTGGGCGAGATGGTTCGAATTCTTCTGGGAATGAAGAAAGTACCAACTCCGCATGACGCAGCCGACGCACTAGCGATCGCTATCTGTCATTTTCACCACGCGGGCGTCGCGGAACGACTAAAGAAATTATCGCCGAAGTAGTGTATCGGCCACAGGGAACCTAATGCAACTCCCTCTTCTCGCCACACTTCTTTATATTGACGGCCCTCGGCCATGTCGTCGATCAGCGCTCAGACCAAGAAACCCGCCGCACCTGTAAAACAAAGACGACCTCTACGAGATCGGCCGAGATCGGCCAAAATGCGGTCGTGATCGATGAGACCATCTCAGTCCTGCGAAAGAACCCGAGCCTCTTCTCCAGATTCGGTCCACCGAATGCAGCGAGGCCGAAAGGTGCAGATCCTAGGTGTCACCGAGGCCGACGGGGTGAAGTTTTACAAGGTGACGGCACCACCAAAGAACTTCGGCTGGGTTCAATCAGACGCTGTGTTCGGCAAGTTTCGCCCAAATGACGAGGAACGTCTCGCTCGACTGGTCCAGGCGGCAAATGGCTTTGAACAGCTGGAGATGGCCAACGAATTTTTCGCTCTCTATCCCAGTTCGAGATTTCGTCCCGCGATCCTCCTGCTCTTCGGCGACCTGCTCGAAGAAGCTGCAGCCAAACTTTCAAAAGACGCGACATCACGCCTAAGCCGCAAAGAAATGGCCGCGTCCGCCGCTCCGCTACACAGCTATTATCTTAATTTCAACATGCTCGACCGCTATCGCAAGCTCGGCGTGATATTTCTCTTTAATTCAGCGACGCGTCAGTTTCATTACGATGGCTGGAGTTGGAAGGAGATCATGCCAAGAACGCAATTTTCCACCCGAAGCCGTCGAGGCCCCAAAACGCCTCGACTCGCTCAAGCAGAAAATGGAAAAGACGCCAAAATGTCACTCGATGTCACAAGAGTCACGATTTCTGAGAATGCCCTTACTTCGTGCGGGCTTCTGCAACGGCGACCTCAGCCGCCACACGGGCGTTATTCTCAAGCAGAGCTATATTTGCCGCCAGCGTCCGGCCGCAACTTCGCTCGCTCATTTGGGATAGTAGAAAGGGTGTGATCGCTTTGCCTGAGATCTTCAGTTCGTCCGCAAGTGATAAGGCATCGGCAAGGATCGACTTCGAGTTCCCTTCCCGACTCGATCTCAAATTCGGATGGAACGGGAACGGTAACCAAGATCGAGCTTTTATACCGAGGTCATCCCGGCCCGTATGATCGCAACTGCTTCACTCCCATTTTCGACACGCTCGTCGATCTCCAAACCGCTCGAGTGGCTGTAAAAGGCGGGCATTCCGTCGCATTGCCAGCCAAGGACGGTAATGCCATTTGTTTCAAGCCATTCTCGCGTTCTGGGCAGGTCAAGGACGATCTTTGCCCCCGAGCACACAACGGTGATCGGCGTCTGGGCCAGTTCCGGTAGGTCGGCCGAAACATCGGCCTCAAACCCGCGGTGAACACCGCCGATGCCGCCAGTCGCAAATACCTTAATCCCCGCACGATGAGCAATAAACGCTGTCGTCGCGACGGTCGTTGCACAATCCAATTTGTTTCCGACCGCAACGGCGAGGTCGCGGCGTGAGATCTTTCGGATATCTCTGCGTGTCGCGAGTTGTTCGAGTTGATCTTGACCGAGCCCGACGTAAAATTCCCCACCAAATACCGCGATCGTCGCCGGAATGGCCCCGCCTTCGCGAACGGCGGCCTCGCATTTCATCGCGGTATCAATATTCTGCGGATACGGCAGACCGTGGGCGATGACGGTCGATTCGAGAGCGACGACCGGCGTTGCCGCTCTTAAATGCTTCATCTATTTCGGGGCTAAATTGATCTTCATAAATAGAAATGGCCGCTGACAGCGGCCGATGAAACCAAAACATTGTTCCACCCATTCCATGTGTTCCACCGTTCCAGGGTGGAACAGGTAGAACACGCCTATTTCACAAACTTCCCGATACGGTCGATCCTGGGATGAGTGATACATCCTGCCATACTACCGTTTGACGCTCCGCGATCGCAAGACCAATAGACGAACATCGCACGACCAATGATCAGGCCACGCGGGACGAAGCCCCAATAGCGACTATCTTCACTGTTATCGCGGCTATCGCCCATGACGAAAAAGCTATTCTCAGGCACAACCATCGGCTTGCCCGCCACGCCAAACTCATAATCCGGACGCATCACACGCGGGTCACCGCGTTTTACAGCATCCATCGTGTCCTGTCGGTAAAAGACCGTGTATTTCGGCTCGGGCCGCTTCTCTTCAAATTCCTTTACCTCGAGTGCCGAGATGTTGTCGTCAGCATCACCGATCACACGATTTTCGGCTAGCAACTGGCCATTGATAAATACCTGATTGTTCTTGAATTCAACGGTTTCACCCGGCAAACCGATGACACGTTTAACGTAATTTACCTGATATGGTATCGCCGAGTTCCCGTGCGCACGGTCTTTCTCGGGATAGAGTTTATTTCCCGGATACTTGAAAACAACGATGTCGCCGCGTTCGATCTCTCGTTGGGGTAGAAATGGCAGTGATCCGCCGCCCGGCGTGAAGATGAATTTATTGACCAGCAGATAATCACCGACCAGGATCGTATTCTGCATCGAACCGGTCGGCACCGTTACGGCCTGCAAAATAAAGGTCATGCCGAATATCGCCATGATCAGCGTCACAACAAACGACTCGAAATATTCGCGGACTGTCGATTTCGGTGGTCCCGTCATAACGGTGACCTTCGGTTGCTCAGGCATTTCTTTTGCTTCGTCACTCATAAAATATTGATACGTTAATTGCTCGCGCCACGTTTCGCGGTCTTGTTGCCATTCAACATCGCGAGGGCTTCTTCGGCCGCCATCATCTCGGCGGCCTTTATCGAATTTCCGCGTCCATGTGCCTTGCCGGTTGCCCACGTCGCCTCGACCGAAAATGTGCGGTCATGTGGCGGGCCTTCCGTACTAATGACATTGTAGCTTGGCGCGGCCATCTTTTCAGATTGCAGTAGCTCCTGAAGCATTGTCTTGTAATCTATCGAGTTTTTCGGTGTCGCATTTCGCAGTTCTTCCGCAAATATCCTAGCTACAAACACTCTCGCGGATATGTAACCGCCATCAAGAAAGACCGCTGCGATCACCGCCTCTAATGTATTTGCGAGCAATGCCTGCTTCTTGCGTCCGCCTGTCTTTTCTTCGCCGCGTCCGACGCGGACATATTGTCCGAGCGACATCTTGTCCGCGATGCGTGCAAGCGTTGCAGTGCTGACGAGGTGATGCTTCATCAAGGTCAGAGCCCCCTCGTTGTCTTTTGGATGGGCGTTATAGAGCTGTTCGGCAATGACCAATCCTAGAACAGAATCGCCGACGAACTCCATCGACTCATTCTCGATCTCGCGAACATTCTCATCCGACTCCCCCGGCATATTCTCAAATGCCCACGAGCGATGCGTTAAAGCACGCTCAAGCAGAGCAAGGTCACCAAATTTGTGACCGATGAGATTCTCAAAGGTTGCGAGATGCGGCGTCATTGTGGGTAATTTTATTTTGATTGAGGCGAAAATGAAAGTCGGACGCCCATTTGAATGGGCGTCCGACCGATTTTTAGATCACTGAAGTTGAAATTACTGCTTATCTCCCGGCTTCGCCGCCTGTGCAGGCTTGATCGGTGCAGCCGGCTTTGCGGGCGCTGGAGTCGTCGGAGCAGAAGAGGTCGCATCTGTCTTGACAGGTTCAGGATCGCTGATCGGCGTTACCGGAGTCATAGGATTCGGGAATGGCTTTTTCACTGCTTCGGCAATAAAGGCGTCCATGCCATCAGTTCCCTTGGCAAAACGAAGCTTGTATGCGTTCTCAATGTTCAAACGCATCTTGTCTTTATAAGGCTTTGCGGTGCTGAGTGAGTGAGCTCTTGAGCAAATGCTTCCATTGCACGCTCCGAAGTGCCGTTTGACTTAGCGACCAGACCCTTGATCTTTTCCACTTTCCTGGGCCACGTCCTCCGTGTCCTCCGGCTTTTGAGAATCAACTTCGCCCTTGATCTGCGTCGTCAGCTTGTCCAACTCATCGAAATAGAAATATCCGATCAGCTCATAGGGCAATGGATTCTTTGCGGTGTCGGCGGCCTAGGTCGCCTTGTAAAGATAGGATGCGGCCGCCGACTTATTCTTCTGACCAACCTGAGTAATATAACCAATAGCCAGATTCATCCACGCCGTCGCTTCTTCCTTCGACTTATAGATAAAGTCTTGCGAACTCCAAAATTCGTTTTGAATGCTTTGCCGGACTCCAGACCCGCCAGTGCCTGCTAGCAAAACGCAAGGTCTCGTCCGAGAATTTATTATTGCCGGCAAACATCTCGTCATAGCCGATCGATCCCAGCACCAGTTCGACTGCACGAAATTCATCTGGATATTTTGCCAAGACCTCTTTCCCTGAAGCATAGACTTCATCCCAATTCTTTGCCTTGAGTCCGGTATCGAAACGCGTGAGCAACTTTTTCTTGGCCTCGTCCTCGATCTGTTTATCAAGAGCTACCTTTGTCTTTGGCATCGTGGTCGTCAACCAGGCGTCGAGTTCCTTGCCCGGTTCACATTTGCCGTACTTTTCCTGAAACTGTTTTCCGCTTTCCAAAAAGGCTTTGCGACCTTCTATGGTCTTTACTGCAAAGTCAGCACGGACCTTGTCGCCGAGAGAGGTCATTCCCTCTGCGTCAGCGCACGGGTCCTGCGCCACGGCAGCGACGGTTCCCATAGCCATCATCACGACCAATAGCAGGCCGAGGTTTGTGTATCTAAAAATCGTTTTCATTTTGAATCCTTCCTCCGGGCTAAACCCTAAACAAAATTCCTGTCTACTAGCCGTTTGGCCAAAAATGGCATCCCGGTTTCGCGTCAAATCAGATGAATCGTCGCGTAGAAAAGTTGCAACACTTTAACACGATAGATATTTCCGATAGACACTTGTTACCTGTTCAAAAGAAATCTTTTGAACGTAAATAATCTGTCAACATTCGCCCTGCTGTCAAGCCGAAAACCCTTATGGATTAAGAAAAAAGACATCGAAGATGGCTCCGCATGGAGTTACATCTTCGATGCTCTATAAATACTTGTAATGAGCGTATTTATTCTGGTTTTTTTGGATCGTTCTTTATCTCCTTGCCGTCTTTGTCGTAAGTGATGACGACTGGCGGAAATAGTGGCTTCGAACTGCCCGTCTTGGTAACGAGCTTTTTCGGCTGAACCGTCGCACTCGGAACCACAATTACTTCGCGGCCGTTTGCGTCGATGTTGGCTGTTCCATCCGCGTCCGCATCATCGTCCTCATCATCCGCATCCGCAGCTGCGGTCGCTGTATTGATGACCGGAGTATTTCGCGGTGCCAGCTTAAACTCCGTCTGCGCAAGATTTCGGTCGGTGCGAACAATATTTGGAGCGAGTGTGCGGTATATCTGTGCGGCAACCGCTGCTGCAGCCCGTCCACGTTCTTTTGCACCGCGTGTAATAACAACTACCGAGTATTTCGGCTGTTCGATCGGTGCGACCGAGGCAAACAGGCCAACCCATGTTCCTTTGCTGATGCACGAACCGGTCTTGCCCGCTACGCCCAAGCTCTGATCCATTCCGCGTCGGGCCGTGCCGTATTCGGCGGCTCCCATCATGCCGGGAATGACACGACGAACACTGTCACGAGGAACTTCGACATTCGCCTTGTAAAAAGTCTGAAACTTCGCCTTCTCCACCTCATTACGGGGGACACGCGGCAATACGCGATGTCCGCCATTGGTGATAGCCGAGACCATCACGGCAAGCTGCATCGTTGTCACTTCAAAATCGTCACCGTGTGAATATATGCGGGCGTTATTATTGTTGTAAGGAAGTTTACCGGCATATTCACCCTCGATGGGGTATCCGGTTGGCTCGCCAAGGCCGAGCTGCTTTGCATACTCGATCACCTTGGTATTGCCCATCGCCGAACCGGCACGCTGAAAGTAGCCGTTATCCGAGCGAGCCAACGCATCGTCAAGGCCAAGGCGATTCGTACTTGTGGTCAATGAACCGTCAGTCTTGTCGATAGCCTTTTCGTTGAGTCCTGCTACGCCTGTCACCAATTTGATCGTTGAACACGGCTTGATCCCGCTTCTCAACGCCCAATCCTGATTGACAACGGTCAACACCTTGCCAGTCTGAGCCTCCATCACCACCACCGAACCGGCGTGATCGCCCAACGCGTTTACAGCTGCGGCTCGGATATTCATATCCTCGCCCTCGGTCACATCTTTTGAAATGTTGGCAACAGTCTCTGTGCGAAGTCCGCGTTGAAACGCGACGGCTCGAGCGATCGCCTCTCGGCGGGCTTGTTCGCGGCGGCGTTGCTCAGCGACGATAGCTGCTCGGCGTTCCGCCTCCTGACGGCGACGTTCGGCGGCCTGTTTGTTACGTTCTGACTTAGATTGTTTGTCGTTTTTCTTCGAATCAGCCGTTTTGGCCTTATCTTTGGACTTAGCGGACTTAGCAGCCGTCTGCTTTTCTTTTTTCTTATCCTTTGAGCTCTTCGCCGACTGTTTAGCCTTATCGCGATCTTTCTTGGCATCCTTCGCCTGCGTTGCGGTCTTCTTAGCAACGGGCTTCTTGGTGGCGGTCGCCTTTTTAGATTGTGCCGATGCGCTGCCTGCAAATGCTAAAACGAGGACAAGTAGCGACAGTGACACGCCAAACAAAGAGATTTTGGGGAACATAGACTTCATGCTTTACCTCAGAACCGAAGATTTGTGATGGAGATTGATGTAGAAACGGCATTTACCCTGCCGTCTCGGGCGTTTGCTTAAAAACTAAGTGTGAATATAACATTCAAACAATGACGGTGCAAGCGGTTTTTTAACACTTGCTTAACGTAATGACATTTCTAAACACATTTCGCGGCAAATTGCTGCTGATCCTGGCGTTGCTTCTCATAGCGACCCTTGGCTTTCAGTATTATCTCAATCTCGTCGTGCAGAACGAGAATAACGAGATCCGTGAGAAGCAGGAGCAGACGATTGCCGCCGGGATCGCCATAGGGATCAGCGGTCTGACGAGTACGAAGGATCGCATCCAGGATCTTGTGTCCGCATCGGGCCAGACCTTCTTCGACAGTGAGGCGTCGCAACGGATCAAGGACATCCTCATCATTACTGACAAATGGCAGATATCGGATAGCCTTACCGACTATAACCTTCCGACGGCTGGGGAAGGAGATGAGCTTAATTACAAGCTCTTGAGCGACCTCACCGATCTCCCGGCCCCGAGCGGAGCCGCGCGTCTGGGAAGAGATCTGGAGCAGTTTCCAAACAAGATCCATAACGACTCTAAGGGCGAGGATGAAGTTCATGCGATACCCGTCGAAACGAGCCAGGGGCGATGGTACGTGATCGTCATTCTAAAAAGCGATCGTAATGCCGCGGTATGGCGTGCCGCTCGCCCGCTAGTATTTACGCTTGGCATTCTTCTCGCATCCTCTTTGATCACATTCCTTCTCGTGTAGCGGTTTACTCGTCCCATTGCAAATCTTTCGCGAGCCGCACGCCAGGTCGCCGAGGGCGATCTTAGGGTACGAGTCCCGGATGCATCGCGTCGGGATGAGATGGGACAGCTAGCTGTGAATTTCAACGAGATGGCGGCCCAGCTTGAGAGGAAACGAGACATCGAGGCTCAGTTGCAACAGGCCGAAAAGAGCGCTGTCGTTGGGAGGCTCGGCTCGGCCATCGCGCATGAGATCCGTAATCCGCTGAATTATATAAATCTAACGCTCGACCATCTTCGTTCGAAATACTCCCCGGACGAACCGGAGCGGCGGGCGACATTTGAAAAACTTACTTCTCAATTAAAAGACGAGGTGGCCCGGATCAATTCGCAGATCTCCGATTTTCTCAACTACTCGCGCCCAGCAAACGCGAATTTGCGGCCCGTCGATTCCCGTCAGATCGTGGAAGATTCACTGCGTATCGTCGAGGCTCAGGCCGCCGAGAACAACATCAAGATCAGCGTCGTCGAACACGAAAATGTGCCGCAAATAATGGGTGACCCTGAGTTTTTGCGTTCGGTATTTAACAACCTTTTCATCAATTCTGTGCAATCAATGGGCACGGAGGGCGGCAATTTGAGCGTCAAGATATCACCCGACAACGGGATGGTGATGTTCGAGATCGCTGACACAGGCAACGGCATCCCGCCCGAAAACCTCTCAAAAATATTCGAGCCGTATTTCTCAACAAAGGAAACCGGCACGGGCCTGGGTCTCGCGATCGTCCAAAAGATAGTTGATATTCATCAGGGCACGATCGAGGTTGAATCGATCGAGGGCGAAGGGACGAAATTTACGGTAAAATTACCCAAGTCAGAACCACCTGCGTAAGCGGGTGGCCTCGCGCGTTGACATAAAAAAGCAAATTGAACTATTCGATGTTCATACCGCCCGCTAACGCAGGCGGTTCTGACAGGAATTTATGGCAAGAAAATCGATCCTCGTCGTTGACGACGAGAAAAATCAACGGGAAATTCTAGAAACGATCCTCTCGGGCGAGGGTTATGATGTGACGACGGCGAGCTCGGGCGAGGCCGCGATGAAGTTCGTCGCGGACCGGCATTTTGACCTCGTGCTGACCGATCTCAAGATGACCGGCATGAGCGGACTCGAATTGCTCAAATCGCTCACCGACTTCGATAAATCGATCATCGTCATTCTGCTGACCGCTCACGGCACCATCGATTCGGCTGTCGATGCTTTGCGTTTAGGTGCCTTCGAGTATCTTCAAAAGCCGTACGACAGCGAAAAGCTGCTCGAAACTGTTTCGCGAGCGCTTAAGAAACTGACCACGCTCGACGCTGAGATCATCTCTGTTTCTCCAGAGATGGATAAGGTCAAAAAGCTCATTCTAAAGATCGCGAAATCGAGCTCGACCGTCCTGATCCGAGGCGAGAGCGGAACCGGAAAGGAATTGATAGCAAGATCGATCCACAAGAATAGCTTGCGTTCAAACGAAGTCTTTCAGGCAGTCAACTGTGCCGCGATCAACGAGAATCTGCTCGAATCTGAGCTTTTCGGCCACGAAAAAGGCTCGTTTACTGGAGCTGTCTCGGACAAAAAAGGCCTGTTCGAGATCGCAGATGGCGGAACACTCTTTCTCGACGAGATCGGCGAACTCGACATTGCTCTCCAAGCTAAAATTCTCCGAGCTTTGCAGGAAAAACAGATCCGCCGCGTCGGTGGTGTTCGCGAGCTTAATGTCGATGTCCGCGTCGTCACCGCGACCAACCGTGACCTGCTCCACATGGTCGATGAAGGCCGTTTTCGACAGGACCTTTATTACCGTCTCGCCGTTTTATCGATTGAGCTGCCCGCTCTTCGCGAACGCCGCACCGACATCGCTGTGTTGATAGAGTACTTCGTCAAAAAGCACACCCGAGGCACAAATCGCAAGATCACCTTCGCCCCGGACGCCCGACGTCTGCTCGAAGACTACGCATATCCCGGCAACGTTCGCCAACTCGAATCAGCCCTCGAACGAGCGATCCTCTTGTGCGAGGAGGACAGAGTAACCCTTGACGACCTGCCGCCCGAAATGACCCAAACCGGCGGCCGGCCAACGGCCGCATCCGGCGACCTCTTCACCCTCCCGCCCGACGGCGTCAATTTCGAAGAAGTAGAACGCAGCCTGATAATGCAGGCCATGGCCCGCACGGACAACAACATCACTAAATCGGCTAAATTGTTAGGTCTGACCTTTAGAACGTTGCAATATCGGTTGGAGAAATTCGGTTACAAGAAGGACGAAACAAACGGAACCGATGAAAGCGAGGAATCGTAATTATCATCGGAGAATTGCAACAGGATGAACGGGATATTCAGGATGGGAACGTAGACAATCCTGTTTATCATGTCTATCCTGTTTGAAATCTCGGTTGGAGGCGAATTTCGCTCATGGAATGGTTCTCAACATTAAGTCTCGCACTCGGCTCCGCTTGGACCTCCGGGATCAACCTGTATGCAACGGTGACCGTGCTTGGACTGTTGCAAAAGTTTGGAGCGACGAAGCTGCCGGGCGGGCTGGACGCTCTCGATAATTGGTGGATCATCGGCGTTGCGGGCGGGCTGTATGCGGTCGAGTTTTTTGCGGACAAGATTCCGTATGTCGATAGCGTTTGGGATGTGGTGCATACGTTTATCCGCGTTCCTGCGGGTGCTGTTGTCGCGTACGCCGCGACGAATCAGCTTGATTCGAGCATCGCGATCCCGGCGACGTTGCTTGGCGGAACGTTTGCTTTCGCATCGCACGGCACAAAGGCTGCGGCCCGTATCGGAGCAAACTTCTCGCCCGAACCTGTCTCTAACTGGGCACTCTCATTTGTCGAAGACGGCATCGCCCTCGGCGGCGTCTTACTTGCCGTTTTCGCCCCGATGGTGATCGCTGCGGTCCTGATCATTTTCATTATCATCTTCATCTGGTTCTTCCCAAAGGTGTTTCGTGCCATCAAACGCCTCTTCATGGCTGTCGCGGCATTTTTCCGGGGCGATAGTTTTCAGGAGGTCGCACGCAAGGCCGGTTAGATCTATGGAACGTCTCTTTCAGATCCTGGCGGTGATCCTTGCCGGAGTCGCTGCCTATTTATATTGGGTCGGCAACAACGACTGGTTTTTCCTGTCGGCTGTTGCCGGCTCGGTCTCCTTTTTCCTGAGCATAAGGTTTCAGGTCAAAGATCGGCTCAAAATTCGTGAGGCCGAGCGATTGGCTGCGGAAGACGTTCAGGACTAATCAAAACCAGCATGTCACGAATCGTACTCTCGACAATGGGAAGCCTCGGCGATCTGCATCCGATGATGGCTCTCGGCCTTGAGCTTCGCCGTCGCGGCCACAGCGTCGTAGTCAACACGTGGCAAGGCTATCGTGAAAAGATAGTTGATAACGGCCTCGAATTCGTACCGCTTCGCCCTGACCTCGATCCGACCGACGGCGAACTCATCCGCAAAACAATGGATTCTGTGAAGGGCCCCGAGATGGTCATTCGCGAGATAATTTTGCCCGCCGTTAGCGATATGTACGAAGACATGCTCGCCGCTGTCGAGGGTGCGGACGTGTTTCTCAATGGCGAGATCGTTTACCCAGCCGCTTCGATCGCCCAAACGACGGGCATTAAATGGATAACCACGAGCCTGTCGCCGCTCTGCATGTTCTCGTCCGAGGACCCAAACGTATATCCGCAGGCGAGTTGGCTCTTTGAGGCCCTGCGGCCAATGCCGGTTGCCTTTCACGAGACGCTATTTCGCTTTATGCGTTGGACGATCAAAGATTGGTTCGAACCGTACAAGGCATTCCGCCGCGACCTCGGCCTCGATCCGGACCACGATCCGATCTTTACGGACAAATTCTCACCGCAGATGCATCTCGCAATGTTCTCCGCGGCTATCGGTAAACCGCAGCCCGATTGGCCGACGCCGACCATCCAAACCGGATTTTGCTTCTACGACGAGAGCGAGACGACAACCTTGCAGCCGGAACTCGCGGCCTTTCTCGACAACGGCGAACCGCCTATCCTTTTCACACTTGGTTCGGCGGCGGTTATGGATTCGCGTGATTTCTTCGACGAGAGTGCGAAGGCAGCAAAACTGCTTGGCCGACGTGCTGTTTTGCTTTATGGACGCGATCAACGATTGCCAACCGGTCTGAATGAAAATATCGTCGCTTTCGAATTCGCCCCGTATTCACAGGTCTTCCCGAAAGCCGCATGCGTGGTGCACCAGGCTGGCGTCGGCACGACGGGCCAAGTTTTGCGCGCCGGTGTTCCGCATTTGATCATCCCTTTTAGTCATGATCAGCCGGATAATGCAGCTCGTTGCCGCAGGGCAGGAGTTGCGGAGATCATCTCACGCGACTCGTACAATGCCGATCGGGCCGCGTCGGCGCTTAAGAAGATATTGGCGGACGATCAATATCGAACCAATGCTCAACAGCTAAAAGCGATCGTTGACAGCGAACCGGGCACTACCGCCGCCTGCGACGCGATCGAAGGTGTTTTGCGCAAATAGCCGGAATCGCTAAAATAGTCATTTATGACCAACATCGAGCAACTGCTTGAAAACAACAAGGGCTGGTCGCAAAGGTCTATCGAGGCAAATCCGCGATTCTTCGCTGATCTCGTCGACCAGCAAAATCCTGACTATCTCTGGATAGGCTGTAGCGACAGCCGCGTGTCGGCAAATGTCATCGTCGATCTCGATCCCGGCCTGATCTTCGTCCTCCGAAACGTCGCCAATCTCGTCAATCATACAGACATGAACTGCCTGTCGGTGATCCAGTTCGCTGTCGAGGTGCTGAAGGTGTCGCACATAGTAGTCTGCGGCCATTACGGCTGCGGCGGCGTGGCGGCTTCGGTGGACAACGATCGGCACGGTTTGATCGATAATTGGCTACGGCACATCAGAGACACGGCGAATCTACATGCGGCATTTCTCGAATCGATCGAAGACCCGGCCGAGCGTTTGAATAAACTCTGCGAGTTGAACGTCGCCGAGCAGGTGGTTAACGTTGGCGAGACCACGATCGTCCTAGACGCGTGGGATCGCGGCCAAGAACTGTCCATCCACGGGTGGATATATGGCCTAAAGGACGGCATCATACGCGATCTTCAGATCTCGATCAGCGGTGAGAACGACCTCAAAGATCTGCGAAATAAACTCCTATTTCACGACGAACGCCGCGAATCAGGTGCCGCATCTAAGTAGCCTAAGTATGTTCTGTTCAAACAAGATAATTCGCTCCTTTGCTTGTGTCGCCCTTGTTGTCACGTCGTACTCATTCGCCTCGGCGCAGATGTCGCGAAAGCCATCGCCGACACGCGAGCCGAAAGGTGCGATGGACAAGCGGCCCGATTCGTCAAAGAACTCGCTTGGCAAGGTCGCCTCGCAGGAAGATTTTGATGCGATCGCTCGCACCTATCATCAAGGAACGCCTTACGCGATGCCGCATGCGATGTTTGTCATCGACAGGCGAGCAAAAAACAAGATCTACTTCGTCAACTCGCAAAAGTATCGCTTTCACAAGGACTTTCTATTGGCGAATTATCTCGTCCCGCGTGGAGCCGACGTTTTCAAACCGATATACATCGAACAGGACCGTCGATTCATGGTCGGCACGATCGCTTGGCAAAAGACTGTCGATAAATTCACCTGGGAACTCTGGGAAGGCGACCTCGCTCCGCCCGCGATGATCAAGGCCGCGAACGACACGATCAACAAAGCTTTCTTCCAAAAGGTCTTTTACAAACCAAATTCGATCCGCCAGGAAGATGTCACCGCTGAAATCTCGATCGATCGCGTATTGCAGGACGAGCTGAACAAAAATCAGGAATATCTCGCCCTAAACACCGGCTCAGCCGTTGGCCGTATCCACATTATTGATAAGCTCGACGACACGGTCGAGATCGGAGATAACGAGATCTTGGTTCTAAAAGAGCTGCCGATAAATCTGCCGCCTGTTCGCGGCATCATCATCGCGAAACCATCGTCGCCGCTCTCGCATATCAACATCCTCGCAAAGGGCTGGAACATTCCAAACGTCTATATCAAGGACGCGGACAAACTGTTTCGGGAATACGATACATACGTTTTCAAGCTCGACGCGAGCCTGACCGACTACACGCTCAAACGAGCTTCCCAGGAGGACGTAAGGACAGGTTTCACTTCGCCGGATCAACAGATACCGCCAGTTGATCTCAAGACAACGACGCTCGCCGGAATCCGCGAGATGCGCAAAAAGGACAGCATCAAATATGGCTCGAAGGCGGCTAATCTCGGCGAAATGATAAACGGAAAGGTTGCCGGCATTTCGATTCCCGACGGATTCTCCGTGCCATTTCATTGGTACGAGAAGTTCATGCGGGACAACAAGTTCGATGCCATCTTGGAGGAGTATCTCGACGAGAACGACTTCATCCACAACCCGCGCGTTCGCCGCAAAAAGCTCGATGACCTGAGGGCGGCGATCCAGAACGGGAAGTTTGATGACACGCTGCGAGCCGAGATCATCGCACGTTGGCGGTCCCAGCTTGGCGGAAAACCAGTGTTTGTCCGTAGCTCATCGAACAGCGAAGACCTTCCAAATTTCAGCGGGGCCGGACTCTATTCGAGTGTCCCGAATGTCATCGAAGAGAACAAACTGATCGAGGCAGTCAAGAGAGTTTGGGGCTCGCTTTGGAAATTTGAGGCGTACGAGGCTCGCGTCCGTAATTACGTCAGCCAGACCGATGTGTACATGTCGGCTCTGATTCAGGTTGGCGTCGATATGGATAGGGGCGGCGTGATGATCACAAAGGATCCTTTCGACGACCGCAACAAGAATGCGGTTTACATCAGCGCGGTTTGCGGTCACAATTCTAAGGTAGTTGACAACGTCGGCCTGCCTGAGCAGATCTTGTTCAATCCGAAGTCGAATTCGGTGATCGTGATGACGCTCTCGCAGCAGGAGAATGCCCTTGCCTTCGACGAGAAAGGCGATCTTAAAGTGACGGCTGACAAATGCGCCGGAGCCAAGAAACGCGTGCTTACCGATCTGCAGGCGCGCAGTCTCGCCAAAGCCGCGATCGATATTCGCCGCGTATTTGGCGGCAGTAAGGAACAGGACATTGAATGGGGATTGATGAACGGCAAGATCTACGTCGTTCAGTCACGACCCTTTATTGACAAGAAATAATATGAAAAAACTATTTTTGATCGCCGGCTTCGCCGTTCTGACTGTTGGTTGTAACAACAACAGCCCGGTCCCAACCAACTCGACAGCCGCTAAGCCGTCCAACGAGAAACAGCAAACTGCCATCGCTCATTCGTCAGAAAAACAGACGCCTCCGGCAGCCCCGGCAGCCAACGGTGAAAAGTCGAAATGGACGCAGAGTGGCGACCCGATCGACACCGCTAAATTTGACGACGCGGTCACGGCCGCCAAGAAAGCTCTCGACGGCAAGCCGACCAATGCGGCGGCCCAGAAAGTTCTTGCCGACGCCTATTATGACCGTGCAGTTGCTTTGACCGATGCTCGCCAGTATGCCTCAGCTCTCGGTGATTACCGACGTGCGATCAAGCTCGACCCTTCAAATGCCGATGCGAAGGAATGGGTCGACAAGATAATTATGATCTACGACGGACTCAAGAAAGCATATCCGTCCGAGGGAGAAGAGCCGCCGCCGTTACCATTCACGAAAGGTAAGTAGCTTATGAAGCGGATCACGTACTCATTCGCCGCTGCAGCGTTTGTTATGCTCGCGGGGTCCGCGGCGTATTCTCAAAAGCGGATCGAATTTGTGCGCGGTGCAACAAGCGCGGTGGTGACGGGCACGCTTAACGGGTATAACGACAAGCGTACTTTTGTTATAGAAGTTCGCCGCGGCCAAACCTTAACGACGGACTCGGTCGGCGCAAATCACATCACCATCTCGATCAAACCGCCACGTGGAGCTCGATACGAAGCGGACCTCGCAGCCAACTGCAACGACGAACATCGCGTTCGTCCAACCGCTGCGGGCGACTACGTTATCACCGTCACGGAGTGCAAAAAGGCAGACCGATGGCGTGGGCGTTTTCGTCTGCGCGTCGGCGTCCGCTAGACAAAAACCGGCAAAGATAATTAAACTAAGTGTTTTGCTCCCACCTCCGGAGCGAACATAAGCTTTATGGCACTTTCAGCAAACGATATAAGAAAAGGCATGGTCATTGTTCACGAGGGAGCACCGGTCCGCGTGATGGAGTTTCATCATCACACCCCTGGCAACCTGCGTGCGATGGTTCAAGCGAGATTGAGAAATCTGATCACTGGTAACTCGTTCGAGTTCAGGTTTCGTTCAAATGACACGCTCGATCGCGTGGTTCTGGATCAGCAGAAGATGGAATACCTCTATTCCGACGGCTCGCATCATCATTTCATGAATAATGAGAACTACGAGCAGGTTCAGTTGACCGAGGATGAACTCGGCGACGCTGCTCAGTGGTTGATGCCGAACCTCACGATCGAGGTCGAGTTTTACAACGGCACGCCGATCGGCGTCACACTGCCGGCAACGATGGATCTGACGATCACGCGCACCGATCCGCCTCTAAAAGGCGCGACCGCATCGAACTCGAACAAGCCTGCGACGCTCGAGAATGGCGTAACAGTCTCGGTCCCGCCCTTCATCCTCGAAGGTGAAAAGATCCGCGTTAACCCGACCGAAGCCAAGTATCTCGAACGGGTAAAATAAGTTACCGAAGTTTCAAAGTACCAGAGTTGCGGAGTTGAAGATCTAACTCTGGTACTCTGGTACTTCGTAACTTCGTAACTTAATGTATTTCCTCTACAGCATCGTCCTCACGCTAGGTTTCCTCGTGCTCTTGCCGAGGTTTGCCTTTGACGCGCTGTTTAAGGGGAAATATGCTGCCGGATTTACGCAGAGGCTGGGATTCCTGCCAAAATTTGACGCTCGCGGACGAAAGGTCGTGTGGCTCCATTGCGTATCCGTCGGCGAGGCAAATGCCGCACGGCCGCTTGCCGAAGCTATCAAACGTGACTTTCCGCATCTTTGTCTGATCGTCTCGACAACCACACGAACCGGACAAGAACTTGCTCGCACGGCATTTGCCGGTACCGCGGATCTCGTCTTCTACTTCCCTTTCGACTGGCGTTGGACAGTTCGCCGCGTGCTGCGACGTCTGACGCCGTCGGTCGTTCTGCTGATGGAGACCGAGATCTGGTTCAACTTCATCCGCGAGGCATACAAAAGCAAAGCTCACATCGCCATCGTCAACGGCCGCCTGTCGGAGCGTTCGCTCACGCGGTACACCAAGATCAAACGCTTCATGAAACGTATTTTCGGCTATGTCCAGCTTGCTCTGATGCAGGACAAGGCCGACGCGACGCGGATCATGGCTCTCGGTGCACGAGCAAGCAAGGTCAAGGTGACGGGCAATCTCAAATTCGATCACGACATCGAATCGGTTGATAGCTCGTTGACCAGCGAATTTCGCAGGCGTTTTGCCATCTCGCCCGATGAACCGCTCATAATCGCCGCAAGCACGCATTCGCCCGAGGAAAAATGGATACTCGATGCGTTCAAGCAAGTCTGGAAAGCGTCCGGCACAAATTTGCCTCGCCTCATGCTTGTACCACGCCATCCTGAGCGTTTTGCTGAGGTCGCCGAGCTTGTTAAAGCATCCGGATTCGCTTGGGCAAGGCGTAGCGAAACGCCTTCAAGCCGCGACCAGGCGGCCGAGGTGATCTTGCTTGATAGTATCGGCGAGCTTCGAGCTGCGTATCCGCTCGCCGAGATCGTCTTCGTCGGCGGCAGCTTAATTCCACACGGCGGTCAGAGTATTTTTGAACCTGCGGCCGCCGGGCGAGCGATCGTAACCGGAGCGAACACAGCGAATTTTGATGCGGCGGTCAAGGAATTTCTCGAGAAAGAAGCTCTCATCCAACTTCCCGCGTCCAAAGGCGACGCTATCGTTACCGATCTCGTCAACGCATTTACTGATCTCCTCATCGACAGCAAACGACGTCAGTCGCTCGGCTCGCACGCATTGTCCGTCATGGAAACCAATCGCGGAGCGGTCAGCCGGACGGTCGAATATCTCACGCCGCTCTTCGGAGGCCGCGAAAAGTTGTGATTTACGTCTTCTATTTTTTCGCAACCCTGCTCGTCTGGCTCAGCTTCAAATCCTTTCGCGGCGGCATCGCGTATCTTCGCTTTTTTCGCGAAGAACTCGCGAAGCCGAGATCGACCTTCACACCATTTATTACAGTAATCGCCCCATGCCGCGGCATCGACGAAGGCCTCGATCAGAACCTCGCGGCCTTGCTCAAACAGGACTTTCCTGAACACGAAGTCATCTTCGTTGTTGACGACGAAAACGACCCGGCTGTGCCAGTGATCATGAGTGTCAGTACCGGGAACGGTAGCGACCGGCTCTTTAATGTCGCGACCAAGCTCATCGTCGCCCCAAAAGCTCAAGGCTGTGCTCAGAAAATCGCCAATCTCCGCGAGGCCGTTCTTCACGCGGACGACAGATCACAAGCCTTCGTTTTCGTAGACTCCGACGCGCGTCCATCACCTGATTGGCTCAGAGCACTCGTCGCTCCGTTGGCCGATGAGAATATTGGAGCCGCGACCGGCTATCGTTGGTTCATATCAAAAGCACCAACGCTCGCCTCCGAAATGCGCTCCGTCTGGAATGCTTCGATCGCCTCCGCACTCGGTCCGAATTCAAGTTCGAATTTCACTTGGGGCGGCTCAACAGCGATAAGGCGTGACGTTTTTGAACGCATCGAAATGCGTGAAAAATGGGCGGGAACGCTATCGGATGATTTCGCCGTCACTCGCATTCTGAACGAGGCTAAACTTCCAATTGTCTTTGTCCCTCAGGCACTTACGGCTTCGGTCGAGAATTGCACATGGGCAGAACTCTTCGAATTCACGACTCGCCAGATGAAGATCACGCGTGTCTGTATGACCAAGCTTTGGGTGATGTCGATGATCGGCTCGGCGGTATTCAGCGCGGTGATGATCGCGGCGTTCTTGATCTCGATATTTGGCAAAGATGTGATCGCCGTAAGCGTGTCGATAGGGACGCTTGTTCTCGTCTCCGCATTCAGTATTGGCAAGTCGTGGCTTCGGCTATATGCCGTGAAACTCGCTCTTACCGACTACGAGACAGAGCTAAAACTTCAATTCTGGCCGCACATCACACTCTGGCTTTTAACGCCTTCGCTCTTCCTCTACAATTCGCTTGCGGCGGCATTTTCGCAGCGGCTCAAATGGCGGGGCATAACCTACGAATTGAAATCGCCAACTGAAACTGTCATTATTTCCAATTGACCTCTTGTCGATGATGGCCGAGAACGAGACAAACTTTGACGACGAACCCCGCCGAGAGATACCGTGGCCTGGCGGCGTGCGTCCCACGGTTGAGCAGCCTCAAGCACCTCAGTTTGTCCCCGAAGAACTGCGAAACGAGCCTAGTGATTACTATGCCGGTTCTGACTTGGCTGATGGCGATCCGAATTTCACCGGCCTCTGGCCTGCGGAAGCTGAGGTCGAAACACAAACTCTAGCACGGCCGGTCTCAAACCCGTTCGAGGCTCCGGTGGAGTTACAGCCCCCGATCCCGGACATGCCGCAGCAGTCGTGGCCGCCGCCAGCCCACTTCGTCGATCCGGTCGAGGATCCGCAGCTTCCGCCGCGTGCTTGGCCACCCGATCAATTTGGCGCTCAGGCTCAGTTTGTTCCGGAAACCTATGTTCCGGACGATATGGACGAAACATCGCGCCGCAGCGGCCTCGCGTATTCCGCCGGGATCGTCTTCTTTGTCTCCGTGGCTTTTCTTATGCTGCTCGGCTGGTTCGCTGATCTACTAATCGGCTCGTCGCCGTTCGGTCTCGTGGCTGGTATCGTCATCGGTTCGATGATCGGATTTGTCCAGTTTTTCTATATCAGTAAGCAGATCTACGAGCCTTCGAATAAAAAGTCTGAGATCAAACCGTTCCTCACCGGCCACGATGACGAAGACATCGGCGCCTAGACTTTGAATTAACTACCATTTCCTTTTATAATTTAAGTTTCGCGATGGGCGAGGATCTTGAACCTATAACGGCAGTTCCAGTGATCTCGCATCGCGGCATTTTGATAATTATGGCCGTGGTCGTCGCTCTCGCTTCCGTTTGCGGGTTCGTTTTTGGCGGCACACGATTTGGGTTTGGCGTGATATTCGGCGGTGTTCTGTCGTTTGCCAATTACATTTGGCTCGATCGTACGACGAAAGCGATGTTCGCTCCGGACGCGCACGCTACGTCGGGGATCTTAGCGGTCAAGTACATTTTTCGGTACGTCGTGATCGGCGGCATTTTGCTTCTTGTCTTTTTAACCGGGGCAATGCCTATCGCGGCGGTCATCCTCGGGCTCTCGGCTTTTGCTTTGGCAGTAGTCATTCAGGGGATGAAAAATATTATTTCTAATACTATTTAGAAGGTTTTTAAGATGTTCTTATTTGCAGAAGGTGGCGGCGGCCATCACACACCACTGATCGTGGAGTTCATTAACCACTATTTCGGTAAACCGGTGCATCAATTTCAGATCACCTACACCGAACCTCTGTGGAATCAGTACGTATTTTCAAAGTTCGGCACGACCGCTGCTAAGGCGTTTGGTCCATACACTGTCGAAAACGCGATTCCCTGGTACACGATCATGTTCGTGATCGCCTGCATCATCACGGTGATCGTCGTCAGCCTGCTCAAAGGCAAGCTGTCGGATGACGACCCGTTGCCGGGACAGCTTACGCTCGAGGCAGGCTATCTCGTCATCAAAGACATGATCGGCAGCATCATCGGCGATCACGGAGCCCGGCATTTCCCTGTTGTGGCGACCTTCGGCGTGCTGATCCTTGTATCTAATCTTTTAGGGCAGTTTCCGCTGTTCATGTCGCCGACCGCGTCGGTCAACGTGACCTTTGCACTAGGCATATCGTCGTTCGTTTATTACAACTACGTCGGTATCTCGGAGAACGGCCTTTGGGGCCACATCAAGCACTTCGCGGGTCCGAAACTGCCGGCATTGATGATTCCGATCACCGGGCTGATATTCATGATCGAACTTATCAGTAGCTCGATCAGGCCTTTCACGCTCGGCGTTCGACTGTTTGCGAACATGTATTCGGACGAGCAGGTATTCTTGCAGATCACCAATCTCGCTCCTCCGTTCACGCATTTTCTGGTGCCGCTCGTACTGACGGGATTGGGCGTATTCGTTGCATTAGTTCAGGCATTTGTATTCACGCTGCTCTCGATGATCTACATTGGCGAGGTGAGTCATGCCCCGCATGATCATGATGAGCACCACGACGAAGCTCACGGCGAAGCAGCCGTGGCTCACGCGTAAAAGTTCAGAGTGCAGGCTTTAGCCTGTATTTGCTGATTGGAGAAACAGGCTAAAGCCTGCACTCTAACGACGAAGACTGATTGAAAACTTGTTCGTTCATAGCAGATATGCCCGCACGCAGGCGGCGTGGACTCCACGGAGTATAAAATCCACGCAATACCGGAAGTGAGGCGAAATAATACCACGCGAGCGAGTTTGAAAGACGGTCTTCTTATTTAACAAAAAGGAGATAACTAAAATGGGTAAAATGAAATATGTAGTTTACGCTACGCTCGCTATCGCACTTTTCGCGATGTCGGCAATGGCACAGGGTGCGGCTGACAACGAATTTACGGTCAGCGCAAGCAAGGCGATCGGCGGCGGTATCGGTTTCGGCCTCGCAGCCGGTTTGGCAGGTATCGCACAGGGTCTCGTTGGTTCGCGTGCTGCTGAGGGTGCTGCCCGCAATCCGGGTGCAGCCGGTACAGTTCAAACGATGATGATCATCGCCCTCGCACTGATCGAGTCACTCGTCCTCTTCGCTCTGCTTATCGTTTTCGTCAAGCTTTAATTCGAGAACGTCAGACATATATTTCGCGGGTGAGGCCTTCGTTGGTCTCATCCGCGATTTTCATTGCACTACGCGCCGCGAAGTTTTATTCTTTTACTTGCAACCTGAGCGGTTTTCAGGCGTTCTAATATTAGATGAGCGAACTTGTTGGAAAATTAATTGCGGAGAAATACCGTATCGAGAGTCTGATCGGCGAGGGCGATGCCGGTGACCTTTTTGCGGCGCGCAATGAGATCACGGATACGGCAGTGACGTTAAAGATATTGCCTCAAGCGTTGGCAATGGATATGCGTTGGGCCAAACGGTTCATCGACGAATCCCGTGCTGCGGCGACCGTTAATCACGAGAACATTCTCAACCTGACCGACTTCGGCAGCGACATAAAAGGCATCTGCTACGCTGTATTCGAACCTATCGACGGCAAGCAACTATCCGAACTTCTGACCTCAAGCCTCGACGAAGGCCGTGCAATTCGCATCGCCAAGCAAGTCGCCGCGGCTGTTACGGCCGCTCAATCGAAAAAGCTGGTACACGGACGCATCAGCCCGCAGACGATCTTCGTCAAAACTGACGAGATCGGCACGGATCACGTAAAGGTTTACGGATTCGGCGGCGACCCGCTCAATGTTGAACGCGACGCCGACCCGCGATATCTCGCTCCCGAACAATCGACCGCATATCCCGTCGCTGACGATCGTACTGACGTCTACTCGCTCGGCATCACGCTCTACGAAATGCTAAGCGGTGTGCTTCCCTACGAAGGCAAGACCGCCGCTGAGGTGCAGGCAAAGGCCGCAAACGAGCCGCCGCCACCACTCTCGGCATTTCGCAAAGACCTGAATCCTGAGATCGAACCTATCATCCTTACCGCGATGGCCGTCAACGCCGACCGCCGCTATCAAACCATGGCCGCGTTCGCCGAAGACCTCGAACTTCTCGCCAACCGCGTCGCCCCGGCGAAAGCAGTTGCGGCAGCAGCAGCAGGCGGCAGTCGAAGCGTATGGAAGACAGCGGGCATCGCATTCGCCGGTATCGCCGTTCTCGCCGTCGCACTGATCTACGCAACGTCTGTTCGCCAGACCGACCCGACCGATCAACTACAGACTGAACTCGCAAGTTTGCCGGTTCAACCGATCAGCCCCGCGACCGGAATGCAGGAAGAATCTCTTGTCCGCCTCGCACCGATGACTGAGGCAGAGATAATGGCGTCCACAATGGACGTTCCGCCTGGAACATTGCCCGGCGGTGACGGAAACAATCCGTGGATAAATGGCGGAATGCCTCCGGGCGGCGGACCGCCCCTTGGGCCTGTGCCGCAAACGGGTATGCCCTTAAATCAGAATGCTCCGCCGCTTGGCTACGTGCCACAGGGTGGTCAGGTCGTGACCGTAGATCCGAGCGTAAATGGCGGCAGTCAGTTCATGCCGCAGGACAGCGGCGTTATCCTCGTGCCTGTTCCAGTCAATCCGGAGAGTAATCCAACGCCCGCACCAACGAAACCGGCCGCGAATACCGCTCAGCCACCTAGTACCGTGCCGACGCCAAAGCCAATGGCGACCCCGATGCCGAAAACAAAGCAGGGAGACACTACGAAGGGCAAATCGACCACGCCAGCCACGACTAAACCAAAATCTGGTAAACCGGGCGAAGAACTGTTGTAAGTCTGTCTTACTCTTAAGAATTGCCGTTGGCTTTAGGCAACGGTTAAGGCCGAAATAAATGCTCGGGCTTCAGCCCAACGAACATGCGTTGGGCTAGAGCCCGATTTCCTTGTAACCTCCGTCACCGTTGGCTAAAGCCAACGGCAATTATAAAACTGTTTACCTTGGAACCTCGACCGTCTTAATGATGTCAGAAATGACAGCGTCGGCGGTTGCTCCGTCTAGTTCAGCCTCAGCCCGCAGGGCGAGGCGGTGGCGTAGGACGGGCGTCGACACATCTCGAACATCGTCCGGAGTCGGGAATTCGCGGCCGCGAATGGCGGCGAGAGCTTTTGAGCATAGCAACAAGGCGACGGACGCACGCGGGCTGGCTCCATAGAGAATCGTCGGATGGCTGCGTGTGCGGCGGACGATATCGACGATGTATTTCTGCACGCCCGACTCCATCCTCATCTCGCGAACCTCGAACCGGCACTTCGCGATCGCCGCCGGATCTTGGAGCGGCTGAACCTGTATCTGCTCGAGCCGCCGCGAGTTAAACCCGGCATCCCAACGAGCAACGATCTCCGCCTCTTCGTTTTCAGCCGGATAATCGATCAGGATCTTCATCAGAAAACGGTCAAGCTGAGCCTCGGGTAGCGGATATGTGCCTTCGTATTCGATCGGATTCTCAGTCGCGAGCACGGTAAACATCGGCGATAGCGGCAGGCGTTCGCCGTCGATCGTCGTCTGGCGTTCCTCCATCGCTTCGAGCAACGCAGCCTGCGTTTTTGGCGGCGTCGGTTGATCTCATCGGCAAGCAAGATATCCGTAAAGATCGGCCCGTGCCGCAGGCTGAACTGCGACGTCTGCATATTAAACACGTTGGTGCCCGTAATGTCCGACGGCATCAGATCGGGCGTGAACTGTATCCGCGAAAACTGCGCTCCGATAATGTTTGCAAGCGACTTTACCGTCAAAGTCTTCGCCGTCCCCGGCACGCCCTCGATCAAAGCATGGCCCTCAGCGAGTACGGTGACCAATATCTGTTCAATAACATCATCCTGGCCCACGATCGTCTTGCGGAGTTCGTTAAGGATGTGTGCAACTGTTGTGGTTGTGTGATTTAGCATCTAATTGTCGACCGCGAAATCCGCGAAAGAACGCGAAAAAAAAGAGCCAGAGTATCTATTTCACGTATTTCGCAAGCCAATTCTTATTTCAAATAAAATCGTATAGCGTCTTAGCGGCTAGCAGCAAGACCGTTGTCAAAAATATTCGTCTTAACCAAACATCATTCAGCTTCGTCGCATAATGTGCCCCGACATACGCTCCGGCGAACATTGCCGCTCCGATGATCAGGCCGAGTTTGTAATCAACTAAACCTTGCCACATAAAAACGATGGTCGCAATCAGTGACGAAAACACATTTATGAGCTTGGTCGACGCGACCGCCTCGCCGTAACGCATGCCGTAGATACCGACCAGAACAGCGGTCAGCATCGTCACATAGCCGCCGCTAAACAGCCCGCCGTAGATGCCAAGTATAAAGGTCAAAACGTAAGTAACGGGCAATGCGAACCGTCCGGGCTGCACCTCATCCGAAACGCCCGTCTTGTGCCTTACAAGCGTGAACAACGCAACAAATATCATCGCCGCCGAGACGATCAGTTTTATCGAATCGCTCGACAAGACTCCGACGAGCAAGGCTCCGAGCGTTGACGAAATGACCGTGATCAGCACAAACGGCGACAGCTTGTCGTGCTCCATCTTCTTTTGCCGAACGAACGGTATCGTACCTCCGATCGACATAAATACGAGTCCGAACATATTCGTCGCGACCGCAACCTTCGGATCGATGCCGAGTTGAAACATCACCGGCACGGCGATTAGCGAGTTGCTCCCCGTGACGACGCCGATCAAGCTCGTCAGGAAAAACACCGCGACCAGAATAATGAGAGCGTACAGAGCCATCGACTATTTCGTCGCCCTCCGCGTGCGTGTGAGGCCGAGCTTGCGTTCGATCTCGCGAAGTTCGCTGGTCAGTGCAACGACCTGCTTCTTGTTGGTCGGCTCGCCGCGAATTATCTCTTCGCATTTGAAGAGCGTGGTCTCAGTCTGACTACGGTCGAGTCCAACTCGTTCGGCGATGCGTATGGCAAGTTCGCGACTCGTCGCCTGATGTATCTCAAGCCCAAAAAGCCGTGCCGCTCGCCTTCGAAATTCATTGTAAATATTCTCGATCGCCAGATCATACGCCCGTGTCCGACTCTGTAGCTCGGCCATCGCCGCAACGTACTCGAGCTTAGAAAGCCGATCCGGCTCGGCCTCGGGGACCGGCCGAGCGAAGCGGCGGCTCTGCGAATAGAAGATAAATCCGATCAACACTACCGCCTGAACAAAGATCGCGACGACCGGCGTTCCAGCGAAGAACTGTATAAACCTATTGTTATCAATGCCGTAGCCCTGATGATATTCATCAAACGCCACGATCCCGCCATTTGTCGCAACGAGATTGATCCCGAGTTGAGCGTTATCGGCGATCGCGATGCCCGCGTTTGAAACGATATAGGGATCTGTGACGAACACGATCTTGCCGCTACCGAAAGGCGCCTCGACGACGAGATTCTTATCCGCTGTCGCAAAATGGATCAGCGGAGCACTATCGGTCGGTGATTCAACCGTGCTCGAAATTCGTTCGTCCTTTCCGGGAGAGATGGGTTCGATATTGACGGTCGAGGCAAGCCGCGAGGGCTGAACTGCGTTGACGCTACTCGAAAAAATGCCGGGCTGGACAGGCTTGATCGCGGGTGTGTCGGCGGTCATCCTCGTCTGATCGCTCGGATCGACATCAAAGACATCGAACCTTGTCTCGTT
The DNA here is from genome assembly GCA_016718135.1 of Acidobacteriota bacterium. GTDB lineage: Bacteria > Acidobacteriota > Blastocatellia > Pyrinomonadales > Pyrinomonadaceae > OLB17. Next base: position 166,567 of record JADKEF010000003.1, read on the forward strand.
CTCAAACTCCACTTTCCAACTCGATGTCGTGACAGCAAGCCCATCGGGCGGCTCGCGGTCAATGACGACAAGCCGTCCGCCCTCGGAGACCCATCGCAGAAGTTGCACAGTGTCCGGCTCGCTGAATGCACGCTTAATATTGCCCGTGATCACAAAGACCGCTGGCCGTGCATTTGCCGACGCCGTCAGCAATGCCGCCGGAGCCTGCTGCCAGCGCGTCGCCTTTCGCCCGGTCTCGCTGAGCAGTGAAAAATACGCCTGCGTGCCGGTCGCACCTGGATTAAACGTCGAACGATTTGGCGAAACCTCGCTGTCGGGCACGGTTTCTTTCTGCGTGTACGAAGCCGCGTTTAGCCCCGCCAGCACAGCGACCAGCAAGATCAGAAACCCGAGAATGAATATCTTCTGCTTCAACTATTTTCCCTGCACCGACGATATCGCCCTGCGACAGCGTTCACGAAATTCTGCCCAATCCTCCGCACCCGCTAGACGCAGGCCATACCAGCTTCGTTCAAAATTTGAAGTTAGGCCCGACATGTCGGAGAAAAGTTCGTCGCGTTTTCGCACGTCACGCAGGTAATCGCGATTTGTCTTATGTCGCGCGATTCGGACGATCTTTCGGTCGCCAAGCTCAACTAGCAATGCGATGTAGCCTTTGCGAATGGCCCCGCGATGATCTCCCGCTCCCGCCAGCCGCTCTGCTTCACTAAAGATGTCCGCCGCCGATTCGTCCTCTCCGATACGCTCGCCGAGGATCACACGGTCGCCGTCTTTTGTCTTCGACGTGCGTCTTCGCTTCGCAAAGAACGGCACGAATCGCCAGACGAGAAATACAATAAGCGCCGCGACCGCGGCAAAGATCACGACTTGTAGCACTACACGGAGCCCTTCAAAACTAGGCCCGGTTGGCGAAGGCTCAGCCCGTTCCGGCATCTGCTTTGCCAACCATTCCTGAAATTGCCGCCACCATTTCTGAAACAAACTTTCGCCCTTTGGCTCAGCCTTTTGATATTCCTGGCGACGAAGTATCTCAGCCAACTTCGGTTTGTCCTGATCTTTGGACTGCTCAGCAGATGCGGCTGCGGTTAGCTCATTGATACCGGTCTCGATCGCTTTAAGGCGTCCGGAGATCGAGTTGATGATCTCGGTTCGCTTTGCCTCGTCGGTCTCATTTGCGAAGTTGTCGAGATCTCTGTGAAACCAAGAATTTTCGGTCTCGACCGTACCGCCCGGAGTGTCGATCCGCTCCGACTTTGGCACGAGCCGGCGAAGCTCGACGATGGACTCGCGTTCCAGATCGGTGTCGCCATCGGCGATAATCTCGATTAGCTCCTCGCATCCGGCGATCGCACTCCCGACGCGGCTCTGATATTCATCGAGCGTCGCGGCAATGCCCTGCTCTGCGACAAAAGCCGCAAGCAGTAACAGTATTAAACATCGTGCGAGAAACTTCCTCATTTGAGATCAAGAGTAGTCATTGACGACGAAGACGCTTTCTCCGAGCCCGCCGGAGCAGGAACAACCGTCGACAATGCCGGCTGCAAAGGATTGAGATACGTATCAGGCACGTTCGGGATATCGCCGAGCCGACGTGCGGCCATCAGTTCGATATCGTAGCCTTCTCCTCGAACGCGCTCATCGACGTACAGGAGACACAGCCCGACCATCCACACCGGCGAGAGCAGTATAAAACTTATCTGCCAGATCAGCCCGTACGCGATCTCATACCAGGCTGGCATTACGTCGGCGTCAAATGACATCAACTCGATGCCGTTCGCCGATGCATACCACGCGAGCGGAACATAAAGCAGCATCAATGCCGAGTACGTCGCAAGCGTAGTAAATAGAAACAACGCGGCGAGACGCATTACATTACCACTCGCGAGGCTCGCACTGCGCGAGATCGCTGCGAACACGCCTTGACCCTCGACGAGCATCACCTGCGGCACATACGCCAGTCGCGACGCTGCGAGGAAGAACAGCCAGACCGTACCGAATGCGACCCCAAGTACGACGACCAAGCCAACGATAAACGCGAGAATCGGCACGGGACCAAGGATAGAACCAATTATTAGAACTGATATACCGCCGATCGTCAGCCCGAGATAAAATATCGGCACGCCGATCGTCACTAGCAAAACCGTGATCAACGTCGCCGCCACGACAAGGCCGCCGAGACGTTTCCATGTATTGCGGTAAGTTTCTGCAAAGGTGATCGGCTCGTCAAAGAGCAGGTGCCGAACGAAATTTCGCGACGCGCCGCCCATCACGACAAGTGTCGCGATGGTCTCGGTCAGCCAGATCACGCCCGTGCCGAACCACAGGAATAAATAGTAGAAGGTGTTCTCGGCGGAAAGCTGATCGCTCCCTATCGAAAATATCTGCCGCCCGAGCAGGGTCCAACCGACAGAAATGATCGTGCCGATGATAACCGGCGGCGCCGCGATCAGAATAAATGTCGAGAAAAATCGCCGGTAAAATCGCACGGCACGGTCGATCAGGTCGCCGGCTCCAAGCTGGGTTAGCGTTCTGTCTGTGGGTGTGTCCGCGATCGTCGGCATCGGTAAAAACTGAACTAAAAAGAGTATAACGTCATTACGTTTTACAAAAAAGAAGCGGCCCGAGAAGGCCGCTGAGCTACTTTCCCATCAGTAAACACACACGATCAATTCGGCTTCCCGCCGGGCGGCGTTTTGAGCTGAACAATTATCTTTTTCAAATTCTCAGCATCCGATGCTCCCGGTACCAGGATGAGATATTTTTCGAGTTCCTCGATAGCACGAGCGTCGTTCCCGCCAGCGATGTACAGATTCGCTAACATCCGATGTGCTTCGTGGTGCGTGTCACCGGAAAGCGTGATCGAAAGTAATAGAGCTTTCTCGGCCTCGTCGAATCGCTCAAGGGCCGTCAGCGTGCGGCCGAGATAATATTGGGCTACAGCCGAACTCGCATTCGCCGTGAGAGCCGATTTTAACGTAGCTTCGCTGTCTGCGTACCGTTTCTGCCGAAGCAGAAGGATGCCGCGATTGAGCAATGGCTCAAAGGAATCTGGCTTTATCTTCAAAGCCGACTGCAAAGCGATATCCGCCTTGTCGAGGTCGTTCAACTTCATGTATTGAACGCCCAGCTCGTTATAGCCATTGGCGAAGCCCGGATACGCGGCGATCGCCTGGTTAAGTTCGTTGATCGCCGCCCGATGGTCACCAGATCTCGACAACAAAACAGCCTTGTCAAAATGGACCAACGCCGTCGGCGGAATGCCGGCGTTCTCGGCTTTTACAACGGAAGGTTTTGGGTTACTCGGCTTGCGACCTGCCCTCTCCCGAAGCCGGATATTCACCGCATAAGACAATTTGTATCCGCCGGTTTCTACCACGACACGTTCTGAAACAGGCTCGAATTCATCTTCCCCCTCAACGATCACCGTGTACTCTCCGGGTGGGACGTGGCCGAACCCGAATCGCCCTTGGTCATCGGTCATAACTGAGATCTCGCTGCGACTGAGCGAGATCAGTCGAATTCCGATCTTAGTGTCCGCTCGTTTTCCCGACGGCCAATACACGGTTCCCACAATATAATTCTGTCCACCCCAGCCGGTATTGGTGCCCAGGCTGCCGCCGATCTGTCCCAATAATGGGGCGGAAAAGGCGAATAGCGAGATACCGAGGATAAAATAGTGCAGCTTGCTCTTTAACATATATACATCCTGCAAAGCTCGGACGATCTTGAAACTAATAAGTATAAAAAAGGGCGTTGCCGACAGAGACCGGCAACGCCCAATAGTTATCAGGTCTGACTTCCTTAGAAGTTGAACCGGATCATAAGGTCGATCAGGCGTCCGCCAGGATTGTTCGTTGTCGATAGATCCTGATATGCGGAACCTGCTGCCAACTGGCCAAAAGTCGTACCACCGACAGCTGAGGTAGCAACGTCAGTTGCCCAACCGCCTACGCGGAATGAGGGCGAGTTGAACACATCGAGAAGAGTTGTTCTGATCTCGAAATTGCGACGTTCGCTGATGGTGATCTTCTTGGCGATAGCCAGATCAAAGTTACGGAAAGACGGTCCATAAACGATTAGGTTCTGGAATCCGCACTGTCCCGAATACTGCTGTTGGCAATTGCCGATACCTGCAGGAGCGATATAGCGGCCTGTCGGGGCTCCACCGTAGGTCGTACCGTATCCACCGGCTCCGGTGATGTTAAGGTCAAAGGCTCGCTGGGTGTTCAGAATGATGTCGTCCGGCAAGAAGGTGACCGTTGTCGCATTCTTACGCACTGAGATCGATTCCTGAAGCTCCTTCTTGGTCATGCCAACAAGGTTAACGTTGCCGAAGCTGAACGGCGAACCGCTCTGCCAGCGAACCGTCGGCAGAAGTGTCCAATTGCCGATGATCGCATTGACCGCACGCCCTGCATTGCCAAAGAATGCGCGTCCAGTACCCATCGGAAGGTCATAGGTCGCGTCAAACTTGAACTGATGCCTGATGTCGAATGGCTGTACATTCTTGGCGAGTTCCAGACCACCCGGACGAAGCGTGTAGTTCGACTGTCCGCCGCCGGCCGATGTCGAAGCATCCGACTGAGCCTTGGAGAACACATAGCTTGCCTGCATACGGAAGCCCTGCGACAAACGACGTCTAACTTCAATTACCCCCGAGTCATACCAGCTGTTAGCATCGCTCTGTAATAGGAACGATCCTGCTGGTACTGCCGGATTGGCACGGAAGAAGTTAGAAGGACGTCCATTAGCGATCGCATTGGCGCGGCGTGTCGCGTCGTTCTCGAACGATGCACTGCCTACGAAATTGATCGGCGATGGGTTGTTAACGTTCAGCAACGAGACCAGAGTTGCGTTTGCAAAGTTTGTTGCTGCGTAACGTGCCGGATTCGATGGGTCGTAGTTAGCCGTCGTATTGAAATACGACAACATGATCGGAAGCGGCGAGGTGCCCGTTCCGGCTCCGAAGTAAGCGAAGGTCGTTCCGCGTCCGGCAGCGATGTTCGCGTACAGGTTAGCCTGCGCAAGACGGAATTCAGCTCCGAAGCCGTTCTCGATCGTGTTTACTTCATTGACAAAGTTCAGACGATGGAGTCCTTTGCCACGGTTTCCAACGTAGCGAAATTCGACCACTGTGTTGCGGTCAATTTCACGCTGATAACCAAAGCTGAACGAATCGACCGTACCCGTCTTCAGATCCGGTGAAACGCCGATAGCCTGACTGGCTGTCGTAAGCGTCAGCGGGAATGCCGGGGTCGCCGAAAACGTCGGGGTTGTCAGGTTGGTGTTACCCGGGTCACGAAGATTCGTTCCGATGGTAAAGCTGCCTGCAACACCTGTGTTTCGGGTAAGCGGGATAGAGCCACCAGGAGTGTTGTTTGTGACGATCGTCTGCGTTGCAGAGCCTTCACGAACAAACGCTCGCGAGAAGCCGCCGCGGAATACGCTCTTGCCTTCGCCGCCGAAGAGCGTGCCAAGGAATCCCTTGAACTTGGGGCTCCAGACAACACCGACGGACGGTGCAAAGTTGTCCATATCATCTTCGTAGGCTTTCTCGCCTATGCCGAAGAGAACAGCACGAGGTGCGGTACCACCCGAAGCTCCGGGCTGGAAAACACCGTTGGGGCCTGAGATACCGTAGACCTGCGTCCAATCTTCGAGGCGTCCGATGTTACCGGTAGCCGCATAGAAAGCTTCCTGCGGCTGCCATCTGATACCGTAGTTGATAGAGAAGTTCGGCCGGATACGCCAGCTGTCCTGTACGAATAGGCCGTAGGTCTTGAGGCCAAATTCCTGTGCCAATGGCCCGTTCTCTACATATCGGCCGCTGCCGTCAAGATAGGCATTCGACGCATAGCCTGAAACGCGTCCAATAAGGGCTGCGTAAATGGCACGGGCATCCGCCTGCTGAGTTGTTGTCGAACCAGGCATTGTCGTTGCGTTGAACATCGTGAACGCAGTTCCCTCAGCTGAGTTGACGCCAAAGCTGACGGTCGGGACGATACGGTTAACGTTGGTCTGCTCGGTTCGGATGAACTTGTACTGGCCGCCGAAGTTGAAGGCGTGATTGCCTTTGACCCACGTTACGGAATCAGTAAAGTCATGCGTCGGGGTCGAACGTGTCTGCGACGAGTTGCCGTTATAAGGATTGGTGATAGCCATCGCCCCGCCAATATCCAGAAAACGGCCGCCAGTGAAGCCAAAGACCGATGTATCTAACTCACTGAAGAAGTCAGTCGTACCACCCGAATTAGCGTAGCGAACCTCGTTGACCACATTATTTCCAAAAGTAGAACGAAGAGCTCCCGTGTAGGATTTACGAATACCGCTCTGTCCCTGGAACGGGAAGCCCGGGAAGATCTCGTCACGGCTGTTGAGAAAATCTTTGCCGGGTTTGAAGTTGTTACGGTTGTAAACAAATTCAAAGCTGTGATTCTTGGTCAGCACGAAATCTAAACGCACCGCCGTGAAGTTACGCTGGCTAAGTCCCGATGGCGTAAAGCTGTAGGTGTTACGGTTCGGATTATTCGTGATGGCAGCCGATGTACCGGTCGTTGCTACTGCCGCACGAATGCGGTTGAGAGCGGCCGCAACGGTCGGATCCGGCGTCGCAAGCTGAGCGTTAGCTGCGGCAAGCGTGTAGAGGTTTACCGTGTTGGTAACGCCGCCCGCGATATACGAGAAAATGCCCGCCTGTGCATTAGGCGTCAGGATCGTACGGGTACGTGTGACCGATTCCGGGTTGCGATACTCTTCGTGGCTGATGAAGAAGAATCTCTTGCTCTTACCCGAGTCGAAGGCACCAACGCCTTCGCCAAAACCAAGGAACGGGATCGGGCCGCCGATACGTCCGCCGTACTGGTTAAGGATGATCTTCTGGCGGGGCAACCCATCACGGTTGTTATACCAGTAGTTCGAGTTGAGCGCCGTGTTGCGATGCTGCCAGAAAACGCCGCCTGTGTAGTCGTTTGTTCCGCGACGGGTCACAAAACGGATCTGCACGGCACCGTCACCGCCGCTTTCCGCACCGGGATTAGCGGTCGAGACGGTCACTTCGTCGATAGCATCGACGCGTGGACGGATGTATGTAAAGAAGCCGTCAGTCGAACGGTTTGCATTATCCTGAGCGTCAACGCCGTCAAGCGTGATGCTCAATGCACCTTTGGGAAGTCCGTTGATCGACGACGAACGCGGCCGGCCCGTGTTTGCGGTACCAGGCAGCAACAAGATCAGGTCGAGAGCATCACGCGATGCGATCGGTGTCTCGGTGATCTGACGGCCGGTGATGTTCGTACCGACAGCAGCTGTCTGAGTCTGTAGCACTTCACCACCGCTGGCGATCTCGACGACCTCGCCGACGTTACCGATCTCTAATTTGGCATCGACTGTCGTCGGTGTTCCGATGTCAACTTTGACATTGGATACCGTCGCGGTCTTAAAGCCTTGTCCCGTGACGGTCACAATGTAAATACCATTTGAAAGCGACGGGATACGATAAGCACCACTATCATTGGTCGTAGTGGAAAACTCTTGTCCCCTGTCGTTCTTGGCTTTTACACTTGCTCCCGGCACAACGGCTCCGTTCGGATCCATTACGGTACCCGCGATCGAGCCGGTGTTTTGTGCGTTAATAGCCACCTGAGCGATCATGATCGCGGCAAGGGCTATAACAAGCTTGGTAAACTTTCTCATTCTTTCCTCCTCAAGAAAAATCAGGAATTCACTCGTTAAATAAGTGCAATGTCAGCAGCTCAAAAGAGCTGACTTTCAGCCTAAATTAGTCACCTAAGGAACTGATCCGATGTTGTATCTGCCCCTTTAACTTAGGCCGAACGACGAGAAACCCGCTTGTTGGAAAAATAATTAGTTGTTACTGGAACTCAGGAAATATATCAAAATGCAAGTTTTGTGCCAAGTGGGGCTATATTGCTGAAAAAGCCGTAACTGCGGCATTTGCCAGACATACCGATGGAGGTTTCTGCGGCCTGACCGGCAAATGAGGCGATCTCAATACAATTTTGAGGATTTTCTACATTTTATTGGATTGCCATCCAGCGCCGATGCCGGATGGCAACTGTCGGTTCAAACGAGTATCGCTTCTAACGATCCTCGGCATCTCCTATGGCTTGATCCCGAAAGTCGCCGGATCGAGGGTTGGGTTTAGGGCGAACTCCGTAAATTCGCCGGTCCAGGCGATCTCGGTAGTCCCGTTCTGGCCTGAGATCGAATAATAGAGTTTATATTTTCGGGGAAGTACGATCCCCTGATAATCCTGGTGATCCGAAAAATCCTCGGTGACCTTGATCCGCGTTTCACTATTTCGAGCGGATTCATCGATCGTCCGGCCCATAGCGGCGGATGATGTGCGCTTATACTCGGTGCGAAGGTGCTGAAAGTTCTTCTGATCAAAGAACATCGTTATATCCAGATCACTTCCGCCTTTTAGTACGATCGAGAGAACGTATGCTTCTTTTCCGTTGACCTTTCTGGTACCGGACGTTGTTATCTTAGCTCCTCCCTGGGCAGCCGCCAAGAGATTCCACGAGGTCATAAGCGTCCCACCCATCAGGCCTTGCGAGACGATAGCACTATTAGATTGGATAAAGTTACCGAGCGACGAGCGAGTGCCCGCCCGGACCATTGCAACATCCGTCTTGCTACCGTCAAAGATGATCATTTCACGTGGATAGTCAATGGCGGTCAACTGCATCCCAAAAAATGACTTACCAGCTTGTGAGGTGAGGACGATGCGGCCGGAGGTAGGTTGATTCTTCGGCGTTATGAAATCTACTTTCACTTCGCCGACGGCGATCAAGGACTTGACCGACGATAGCTTTTCGGGCGTGGCAATCGATGACAAATGTTTCGCGATTATCTCTTCAGCCTTCAGTTTCTGACCGCTAGCTGAGGGCACGAGGATGACAAATGCGAGTAGCAACATTAGGACGTTTTTCATTTTTGATCTCCTGACAGCATCTATGGAAACGGCTCGAAATCTCCCGTACGAAATTATGCGAGGCCTAAGATTGGATTAAGGGATTATACCATGCCCGGACACTTTTTCAGCCTTGTAAAAAGGCCGCCGATCCGGGGATCGGCGGCCGAGTGGTTGTTAAGAATCAGTCAGCTTAAAATTCAAACCGAACCGCTAACTGTAGCTGGCGAGCTGCACCAGCACTCGTAATTTGACCAAACGTCGTGCTGCCAATGTTCTGAATGGAAGCACCAGGGAAGAAGTTGACCTTGTTCAACGCATTGAACGCCTCGACGCGGAACTGCAATCGAGTGTCCTCGGTGAACCGGATATTCTTCAACAATGCTGCGTCGACGTTGAAAAACGTAGGAGCATTGATGATCGCACGTCCCATCGATCCGGTTTGACCTGCCGGGACGTTAAAGAACACCTGTCCGGCACATGCCGGCTGCCCGACACCGGCCGTAGCAGCACCGTTTGAGCAGATGATCGACGGGTTGATCCAATAGATCCTGCCGTTCTGCTCAAAGGTACCAAGCAAGTCGCGGATCTGTGAGGTCGTCAGGCTGGTGTTGGCCGTCTGACGTCCCGATCGTGCGGCACGGTTCAGAGTTCCGCGGGGATCCACGAATGTGATCGGAACACCGGAATTGATCTGAACGATACCTGAGAACTCCCAGCCGCCGAATACCTTGTCAGACCAACCGCCTCCGCTAAGAAAGGCTTTACCCTTTCCGAACGGCAACTGGTAAACGCCATTGAAATTGAACGCATGGGTCTGGTCAAAATCAACGCGTGTTCGATCCAATTCAGGCTGTTGGTTGTCCAAAAATGGTTCTACAAGTGACTGAGATCCATTCGAAGCCGCAGCGTTCCCGATATTCTTCGAGAACGTGTAGTTCGCCTGGAAGTAGAGTCCCTGAGAGAAACGTCGTCGGACCTCGGTCTGGAGCGAGTGATACTGGTAATACGCTCCATTCTCAAGCAGGTTGACCACGCCCGACGCCGGGTTAGCCAGGAATTTGACAAATGGGACCAGGCTCGGGTTAGCAACCGTAGGATGGTTGTTCAGGTTGTTGGTGATGTACACGAGAGCAAGATCTGCAGGGGTTCCTGCTCGGATCTGGCCAAGAATGGTCGCATTGGTAAGAAGAGCGTTTGCTCCCATTTGCGAGAAAACAGGCAAAGCAACGCTGCCTGGAATTGCTGGGTTGAACCCGGCGCCGGTTGTACAACCAGCAGTTGCCTGGCATAACCGGTCATTGTTTGCTGCCCGGTTAAAATCCGCAGCAAATCCATTGCTTCGAATATCGATCTGGTTATAGTCGATGCTTCGAACCATGTTGTTGCTGTCGGTTCCAACGTAACGAACTTCAAACGCGGTGTTATCCCAAAATTCACGCTGGATACCAAAGCTGTACTGCTTTACACGAGTGACTTCGATGTTAGGATCGATCGCGAAGACCGTTCCGAAGTTGCTGAAAGCAGACGTGTTGTTCTGCAGATAGCTACGTGGCGGAGCTATGAATGTCGGAGTCGTCGGCAGTGTGAAGGTTCCAGCGGCAAGCCTTCCGTTCTGATTCGGGACCGAAACGTTGGTAGCGGCAAGACCCTGATTACCAACCGCCGCATTCCTGATAGAGGTGATGATCGAGTCATTACCAAAAGCGTGGCTGTATCCTCCTCGGATAACCGAGCGTTTTCCGAAAAGGAATTTGCCCAGTCCACTCTCGAACGACGGGGTCCATGCAAATCCTAGATTCGGAGCGAAGTTGTCATACTGCGGTCTGTAATAAGCATTCTCGCGGCCCGCATTGGTTCCGATCGGCACATACGAACCGTTCTGCCTGAGCAGCGAAGGGATCGGATTGTCGATGTCATCGATCAGGGGCTCGAGACTGACTCCTGTTCCGAGTGTCAGAGGTGGATAATATTCCCAGCGAACGCCCAGAGACAATGTCAACTGTGAGCTGACCTGCCAACGGTCTGCAAGATAGAGCGAGTGCGAACCATGCTTGAACGGCTCGTTGACCCTCTTCGACTGAAAGCCCTGGCTGAGGTCCGGAACGCTGAACATCTGGTTTGAATTGTTCACGATACCGCCGAACAATCCGAGCATTGCATTAGCAGTACCCAGCTGTGCGGTACTGATCCCGCCTATGTTAGAGAACTGGGTAGCGGCGAATTGTGGAGTGGTTGTGCCAACCCCGACAGCAACGGTCGGAATGATACTTCCGTTGGGCGAATCGTTATAGGCAACAACGTCGTAGAACTGAAGCTGTCCGCCAAATTTGAAGCTATGCTTCCCTGCAACCCAGTCGCCGTTCGACTGGAGGTTCCATGACTTGGTGGATCGGCCTTGATTACCAAAGTTATTCTCCGGATTAGTTACGAGTGGAACCGTGAGGTTATACACATTCGCAGGGCTAACTCGGTAAAACGGCACTTCAGATCTAAACAAACCACCGCGAAATTCATTCACGATGTTCGATGAGAACACACGTCGGTAAGCAGCAGTGTACTGTTTATTGTCCGACGACTGTTCTCCATCGGGAACTGCCGAAAAACCACCTGTGTCGATGTCAGGCCGAAGATTGACCTCTTTGTTGTAGTTATAGATGAACAGAAGCGAGTTGGCATCGTTGATATCAAAATCAAAACGCGACGCATACTGATCACGCGTCTGGTCCTGACGACGAAGCAGGCGGTAGCCCGCCGTGTTGAGACCATCGCCACCGGTAAAGTTGCTTGCCGTAGGCAGTCGCGAAAGTATGCGATTTTGGATGATCGGGTCGATCGTCGCAGGAACTGCAAGGCCATTCGAAACCGCGAAGCCCAGAACATTTGGGATCGTGCAGATACTTCCAATGGTCTGAGACGGGCAGAACGGTGTGACCGAAGTGCTGTTCGTACGTTGATATGTGAAAGCTCCAGCCTGAGCCGAAGGCGTCAGGATCGTGCGTGTGGCCGCCCCGCTTACAGGGTCTTTGATACCTTCATACGAGAAGAAGAAAACGGCTTTGTCTTTCCAGACTTTTGGGCCGCCCTCGCCAAACGCAGGCAACCATAGCGGGCCGCTGAGCTTGCCACCGTACTGCCAGCGGTTACGGAATGATGGCTTTTCGGCGATCGAAGCAGTCGTGCTTCGATTGTTAAAGAAGTTATTCGCAGCAAAACCGTTGTTACGATTGTAAGCGAATAGAGCTCCGTGAAAATCCTTAGTACCACGCGGAGTCACCAGTCGGATCTGTGCGGATCCGGAGCCCTGGTCTGCCTCCTGGTTGGTGGTCGTGATCGTGAACTCCGCAGTATCGTCCACAGATGGACGGCCCGGAGCAAAATCAGTCGCGTTGGATCGGATAAATGTATCCTGAATGTTAATACCATCCCTCGTGATATTGGTCATCGAGGTTCGCATACCATTGATCGTCGTGAGGCCGTTCGAAGACGTACCCGCCTGCAGCAGCGTCAGAGACAGCGGGCTGCGGGTGATCAAAGGCAGAGTCATGATCTGCTGTGGGCTGATCGTGCTACTTACCTGTGCCGTGCCGGATGAGATGACATCGGCTCCAGCCGTGACGAGTACTTCCGCCGATACATCACCGACTTCGAGCGTCGCGTCAAATGTAGCAGCGCGGCCGATATCGATCTTCTGGCCGCTGCCCACCAGCGTTTTGAAGCCGGTAGCGGAAATTCGAATTGTGTAAGTACCGAATTCTAGCTGCGGGACCTGATAAAATCCTGAGCCATCGGTAGTTAATGTGATCTCTTTGTTCGTGCTATCGTCCTTTACGACGACCTTTGCTCCCGGGAGCAATCCATCGGGTCCGGACACTGTTCCAGAGAGCTTTCCTGTAGTTCCCTGGGCAAATGCCATTGCCGAAGTTATCAAGAGCAGAACAAGAGTTATTGAAATTTTTTTCATTAAAACATCCCCTTAATGTTGGTTTAGTAGATTCTCACGTTCGAAAGCGCAATATTTGTGCCGTGAGAATTCGCAACAAACCACCGTCGTGGGTCCGGGAACAAGCGAGCGGCGAGATCTAGCGTTTTTGCCTCAACTAGGGTGCCGGGCATTCTATAGGGCTCTCTGTAGACTTTTTATCTGCGTGGACAAGTGGTGAAAATGCAACGTGGATGCGACAAGAGTGTTTACAATATTGTGGATAAATATCCATAAAACTGAATCCACATACTATCTAGTCAGTCTGAATTAGACTAGTGTTTGTGCTGAATATTGTACGACTTGATCTTTGAGTTGAGCGTTGTGGCGTTGAGGCCGAGGAGGCGGGCGGCTCGGGATTGGTGTCCGCCGGTTTGGTCGAGAGCTCGGCGAATGAGGTCGATCTCGAAACGCTTGACCTCGTCGTAAAAATTCACGCCGCGAGCCAGGTCGATATCGCTGGAGACGCCTTCGGTCTCGGCGATCATTTTGAGAGCGAGCTCAGGGTCGCGAACCTCGGGACGCAGGCAGTCAATAGTTACCTCATCGCTGGGAGCGATGACCACAGCTCTTTCAATGACATTTTCGAGTTCGCGGACATTGCCGGGATAGTTGTAATTTTCGAGCAAAGCGAGCACCTCGGGCGAGAATGTCTCGGACATTGTCCGTCCATTTTCCTCCGCGTATTTCCTGACGAAATGCTGGGCGAGCGGCAGAATGTCTTCGCGACGGTCTCGAAGGGGCGGCAGTTCGAGCGGGACGACGGAGAGCCGGAAATACAGGTCCTCGCGAAACTGGCCGTTTCTGACCGCTTCTTTCAAATCTACGTTTGTTGCCGCAATGATACGAACGTCCACCTTTACCGGCGTCGTATCACCGACTGGCGTGAATTCCCTTTCCTGAATGACACGCAGCAGGCGCACCTGAGTTTCTGGACGCAGATCGCCGATCTCGTCGAGAAATATCGACCCGTTATCGGCGACCTCGAACAGCCCTTTCTTCGCCGCAACGGCCCCGGTGAAGGCTCCCTTTGTGTGGCCGAATAATTCGGATTCGAGCAGCTCGGACGGAATGTTGGAGCAATTTACGACAACGAAAGCCTCGTTATTACGCGGACTTGATTCGTGGATCGCTTTGGCAACGAGCTCTTTACCCGTGCCGCTTTCGCCGGTGATGAGCACAGTCGAACGAGCCGGGGCAACGCGTTCGACAAGGCGAAAAACATCTTCCATCACCTCGGACCGGCCGATAAATCCTTCGCGATTTACCGAACGCACCATCGCCTGACGTAGAACCTGACGTTCTTCCTCCTTGCGACGCTTCCGGATCCCTTTCGCAACGAGGGCGGTTATCTGTTCATTTTGAAACGGCTTTCGGATGACTCCCGACGCACCTTTTTCCCAGGCCGAGATCGCGGTATCAAAGGTGGCGTACGCAGTCACCATAAGAATGACAGCTTCGGGATCGATCTTTATCAGCTCTTCGAGAGCCGTCAGGCCGCCGATGCCCGGCATCGAAACGTCCATCAGGACGACGTCAAAAGCCTTTTGCGAATAAGCCTCGATCGCCTCTTCGCCAGTTTTCGCAAGCTCGACCTTGTGCCCCGCACCCGAGAGTATCGTCTCGAGCACGTCACGCATGATCTCTTCGTCATCACAAATTAGGATCGAGCCTTTCTTAGCCATAAATTTCAGAGTTTAACGTAAAGATCGAAAGGCTCAAAGACGAGACCTCGTAGGCTCGACGTCTTTGACCCTTACCGTAGATGAGTTACGCTCACGGTATGCCCGCTGTCTACGACAATCTAGCTTCCGGTTACGACCTCGCATTCAAACCGCTCGACGCCCTAGGCCTGACACGGCTTCGACGCGAAACGCTCGCATTGCTTCCCGTCGATGGCACGATCCTGGAGGTCGGTGCCGGAACCGGCGCAAACTTTGCTCATTACCCGCCGTGTAAACTGGCGGTCGCCAGCGAGTTCTCCATCAAGATGATCGAGGTCGCAGTTGGCAAGACATCAACGATCCGGCTTGTTCAGACCAATGCCGAGATGTTGCCGTTTCCCGCAGATCATTTCGATGCAGCATTTGCGACGTTGGTTTTCTGCTCCATCCCGGATCCTGCATTGGCGTTTGCCGAACTCCGCCGCGTGGTCAAGCCCGGCGGCCGGATCGTCCTACTCGAACACGTCCGCCCCGACAACCTTCTCGGTCCGGTATTTGATTTGATAAATGTAGCGTCGATGGCGATCGCTCAGGATCACTTCAACCGCAGAACTGCCCAAACAGCCGCCGCATCCGGACTGAAGATCGTTGAGGTCAGAAAGAAGTTGCTCGGCATCGTAAATCTGATCGTGTGTGACGTCAACTAGGCCTTAAGCCGCAGCGGAAGTCGCTTCCCATAAGTCAACTGCCGCCAGATCCATTCCATCGGCCCAAAGGTGAAAAACTTCAGCCACACCGTGCTCACCACAGTTTGAACGGCAAAGATCGCAAGAGCCGTTAGCGTCGCCTGCGACGCCGTGAACGTCCCAAACTTCCCAAGACCGTATCCATAAAATATCATCACGCAAGCGAGCGTCTGCGTCAGATAGTTGGTCAATGCCATCCGTCCGACCGGTGCGAAAATTCCAAGCACACGTTTCCACAGATCGGTCTTCCAGAGTGTCGTCAGCAGTGCGACGATGCCAAGAGCCAAGGCCGGAACACCGAACGCATAACCAACCACACCCGCAACGCCCATCGCCGACGGCGGAAAGGAACCTTCATTTCCGGCGGCGGCCGTCATGATGAGATTCCCAACCACACCAAGGATCAGTCCGTAGATAAGCACACGCTTTACGAGTGGAGCGTTATCTTTCAAATTCTGAAAAACGCCGATGCGGTAAGCGTAAAATCCAAGCAAAAACATTGCCAATATCTTTGGCAAACGCATCTGAAAGATCAGCCCCATGTAGCGCCCGATGATGTAACCCGGGTTGTACGTCGACATTATCTGCCAGAAGCTGCCGTTTCCAACCGTCTCGACGCTGCTATTCCAAAACTCGGCCTGCCCGGCGTCGACGGTCGCCCCGACGTCGGGCGGAGCGAACGCGAGAAACGCTCCGAACAACAGCAAATAGGTGACGATCGGCACGATCATCAAACCGACCGCCCATTTGAGCAGACTTGCATCGCTCTTGTTCCTAAACAACAGCAAAATAAAGCCCATCACCGCATAAATGCTCAAAATATCGCCCGGCCATAACACGTACGCGTGAATTAATCCGATCACCAATAGCCAGAACAAACGTCGTTTGAACAACGTCGCCTTCGTATCGCCTCGCTCCGTCGCCCGTGCGATCTGCAGGGCAAATCCAAATCCGAACAGGAACGAGAAGATCGAGTAAAACTTCCCTTCGATAAAGAAGTGAACGAAAAACGTGACGACCTTATCGATCGTCTGCGAGTTCTCGACCATCGCCGGCGGCATCATCCCGTA
Source organism: Acidobacteriota bacterium (assembly GCA_016718135.1). Taxonomy (GTDB): domain Bacteria; phylum Acidobacteriota; class Blastocatellia; order Pyrinomonadales; family Pyrinomonadaceae; genus OLB17. The sequence continues at coordinate 182,964 of JADKEF010000003.1, forward strand.
GCCCGAGAACCACTGCATGTTACCGATCAAGATCCCGCCGACGGCTAGGCCTCGAAGAATATCGATGATCTCGATGCGATCACTAACGGAAACAGGGCTGGCTTGTGCTTCAGACATATGCGGTCAAATTCGGCCTAAATTGTATTGCAGACAAGGTTACGCATCCTCTATTGTTAATGTTCCGCGGCGTCCGACCGCAGATTTCGACTAAACCTTTCGCCGCAGGTTGGCGTATGATTGTGTTGGCTCATAGCGCCACTGCTTCGGCCAAAAATTGATTTATGGCAATGTCGAAAACAGCAAAAACCTTTCTTATCGTCGGCGGCATCACGCTGATCTTACTTTTTTTCGGTTTCGTTGGACTCGTGCTTATCGCCGACTCGATGGGTAAGCCAAGCGTCGCGAACAACAGCGTTCTTGTGCTCAATATCTCGGGCGAATTGCCCGATTACGTCGCCGAAGAACCGCTCGCCAAGGCCTTCGGCGTGAAGCAGCCGCAGTCGTTCACTAGCTTACTGACGCAACTTCGCAAAGCCAAGGTCGATAACCGCATCGGAGCTGTGGTCCTCGATATCAACTTCCCGGCATCGGCTGGGGCAAGGCTGATGAACTCCGCGACGCCATCAAGGATCTCAGGACATCCGGCAAACCGGTCTATGCCTACATGGAGATCGGGATGAACAAGGAATACTACATCGCGACCGCCGCAGATAAGATATTTCTACCGCCATCTGGAGACATATATATTAACGGCCTCGCCGCCGAAGCGATGTTTTACAAAGGCTCGCTCGACAAGCTCGGCGTCGAAGTCGATGCGATCCAGATCGGCCCAAAATACAAGAGTGCGCCTGACCAATACACGAAGACCACGATGGGCGACGGCCAACGCGAGGTCATCAATGCGGTGGTTGACGAGTATTTTACTCGCTTTACAAGCGGCATCGCCGAATCTCGAAAAAAGAGTGTCGAGGACGTGAAAGCTCTGATCGACGGAGCTCCCTACAATGCCAAACAGGCCAAGGAACTCGGCCTCATCGACGAAGCCTTTTATCGCGAACAGGTCGACGCGGAACTCAAAACAAAGCTCGGCTATAAAGACTCAGACAAGCTGCGGGTCGTTCGCGGCGGGGAATATCGTGAGATACCGTCGGACTCGTTGGGCCTCAATAACGGCGAAAAGGTCGCTGTGATCTACGCCTCAGGAGCGATCACCAGCGGACGCTCGTCGAACGGTGTGCTCAACGGTGAGACGGTCGGTTCGGACACCATCGTAGCAGCGGTGAATGATGCGGCGAAGGATCCGTCAGTCAAGGCGATCGTCCTGCGCGTCGATTCCGGCGGCGGTTCGGCCCCCGGCCCCGCCCCCCCGGGGCGCGCGCGGGGGCCCGGGCCAAAACCGGGCCCGCCCCCGGGGGGGGGGGGGGGGGGCGGGGGGGGGCCCCCCCGCCGCCCGCCCGGGGGGGGCGAAAGGGGGGGGGGGGCGGGGCCCACCATTACCGGGTCGATCGGCATCTTCGTCTTGAAGCCAAATATCAAGGGCTTCTCGGATGGGCGGCGCCTCTCGAGTACACGATGCGGTAACGCGGGTCATCTTCCGGGCCGCCGGAAATGGGACGCCGAAGAAAGCCAAGATGGAAGCCCAGATCGGCAGCGTCTATTACGACAGCTTCATCCCAAAGGTCGCCAAAGGCCGCAACAAAACCAACGAGGAAGCCAACGCTCTTGGCGAAGGCCGCGTCTGGACCGGCACGCAGGCTAAAGCAAATGGCCTGATCGATGAATTCGGCGGCCTCGAAAAAGCGATCGATATCGCCAAGGAACTCGCGAATCTACCAGCCGACAAAGACGTCCGCCGCGTGGTCTTCCCCGCCCCGCGTCCGTTCCTCGAAGAGTACTTCGGCGCCGAAGAGACCCAAGTCTCCGCCGACCAAAAGGCCCAGGCCGCCATCATCGAAGCCATGCCCGCCGACATCCGTCGAGCCTTCCGCTACGTCGGTCTCTTCGAACGCATAAACCAAGGCGACACCATGATGATGATGCCATTAAGCGCGCGACCCACCAAACAAGAGGTTGCACTTGCGGAAACTTTCCCTCACGTGCCTATTGACTCTTTCACGAGTCCGAGTTACCTGAAGGGGTGTGATCTGTATGACTACCCGCATCGCCACGTCCAACGCCGTCTTTATCGGTTTTCGCCCGGGCCCGGGCCAGAACTCAGGCCTGTAATCCCAAAATGGCGCAGATGCTGGTCGAGCAACAGGTCGCTGAGAGCAAATCGGGCCGGCCACCGAAATAGCGAAGATCCTCCGAAGCAGGATTTCTCTGGCCGCTCGACCAGCGACTGCTCGCGGAAATTTCATCGAAGCTCTCCAAATGCCAAGGAGCACTGCCGAGAAGGGCTTTGAAAAGGCCAATTTGAAGAGCGGCCAGCACGACCTTACACTGCGATCTTCGTGACGTGACCAGGCCGCGTCTGGAGGCGGAAAAAGCGGCCGACGCGACGAGATGGATAAGACTCGCGAGCAGGATGACCTTCTAGGCCGCCTCGGCCTGCCTCCTGCGACAAATCCCGATCTATCACGCCAACTCTTCCGGCGTCTGATGCGAAATTCACTCAACCATGGTTCTATTCGCTCAACACCGTCGCAAAGGACCGGCAGGGTGACGTTGGGGGAGCCCTGCAAAATTACCGCAACGAAAAGCCAAATACGTTCCGATCCTGGACTTGAGCGAAGCTTCTCTCAGCACCTTCTTCGCCCGGGTCAATTCGTTCACGTCAAACCCGGAGGAACTGAATCAACCTCCCGAAAAATACGCTCAGCCCGAAGTGATCAACATGGTCACCGCTCTGCGGCAGATCGAGCCGACCGTCATCGAACGGTTCCCTGACATGCTCGACAGATTTACCGCTGCCCGGGCACAGGCGGAAGCCGCTCTCACTGCCGAGATGCGTAAAGATATTGAGAACCTCGAAAAAGGTGCCTCGGGAAGAGGCCGGACGTTTGAGGAACGCATCAAGGAACTCGAAGAAGCCGACGGAAAAGGAACACTGACCGATTCGATGATCGCTCAGTTCACATTTGCGGGACGGCTAAAAACGGAAGAGCAGTTCAAGATCTTTGAGCCGTGGATCGCAAAGATCAAAGATGAAAAGCTTCGCGCCGACGTGAACAGCTACTTCTGGTTTCTACGCACAACTCGCGACTAAAGAAAAACGCTCGCCGAGGCCGAAAAGATGGCAGCGAAAGTTCCAGAGCTCGACCATCGTGCGATCTTGCTCTTTGAGATCGCGAAGATCCAGCTAGATTCCACAAACGATGCAAATACTGGTTTTGACACGCTAAATGGAGTCTCAAAACTAACCCGTAGCGCTCCGAACTCGGTGGCAAAAGCACAAATTCTCTTCAGCCTCGTCAGCTTCTACGAGCGCGTCAACCACTCACTCGCCCTCGACGAACTAGCCGAAGCCGTCCGTGTCGTCAATCAACTCGAGGAACCCAACCTCTTCCAAAGCGTGATCTATCGCCAGATAACGGGCAAAGGTTTTGGATATATGGCCGGCCTTCCATTGCCGGGTAGCAATATTGAAGGAATGTTCACCGAGATGGGGAAGAAGGACTTCGAGATGTCGCTGGCAAATGCCCGTGCTTTTAACGATAAATACTTCCGCACGATCACGACGATAGCGATCGCCAAGAACTGCATTGCTGTAAAGCCTGCGGCGGCCCCAAAATCCAAAAAATAAATTATCGGCGGATAGTGACATTATCGGCATTAGCGGCGGATCGTTGTATAAACGACGCCGCTTTTTTTCCACGCTCAGTACCCGATGTTTCTACGGAGCAAACTAGGGACAGTGGGCAAACGGACCGATTCGAGGATATCTATGAAACGATTGGACGCGTCGCGAGCCTGATACTCTTTCTCCGTCGTTCTCGCCTTAACTTATAGGAGACTTCCGTCATGAGAGAGAACACGAATCGAAAAAGAAGTATTGGCCGCCGCATCATCTGTGTAATGTTTTTCACGAGCCTCGTCTTTGCGCACCTGCCCTTGTTTGCACAGGCTCCAAAGAGCGGCCAGGTTGCGGCGAAGAAACGGGCAGCCGGGAAATGCTCGGGAGCGTGGACGGGCAACATTACGTACACGCGGACTCAGTCGATGAACGAGACCAAAACGACCCAGCGTGTCAGCAACCGGGGAAAGGACACACGCACGATGGAGATGCGTTACAACTACAAGGCTTCGGTCGCAGTGCTCGAATCGCCTGAGCGGGACGGCACAAATATCGGCAAGGCGAATATCGACCATTCATTCGTAAGCAGCGACAAGACCGAGGCACGCGAAGAGAATTCGTGCGACCAGGGCAAGACCTGGCGGGTGATGTTCGGCGAGTTTGAATCAAAGAGCGAAGTTCGCGGCCAGGCGTCGGGCGTAGAAGCTAACGTCAGCGTCGGCGTCAACGGCGACGGGACATACTCTGTCAGTGTCGGCATCCCGCAGATACAGGGAATGTTGAAGGGCGAGGAAAAGGCGTCGTTCTCAGGCCAGTGCAAACCGAAAGAAGGCAAAACGCAGACAATGCCTTCGACGCCGACCACCATTGAAGGCAATTCACTCACTTCCGACGGCCGTGACCGCGTCGATCCGCAAGACCCGAACCAATTGAGCGGCAGTTATACGTCGTCGGGGCCCGGCTTCACGGAAACGATCACGTGGAATCTGAAGAAGTGTGGAGCTCCGCTACGGATCACGGACCTTCAGTTTGAGGACATGAAGTTCCCAAACTGGAACGACTGGCGTGCGATCACCGAGCAAAGAGGTACGGTTGACGGTAATCTCGTCAAGATCAAGGCAAAGGTTCTAAACGAATCCGGCGAAACGAAATATGCGAACGTCAGATTTAAGGAAACCTACAAGGGCGATAAATGGGACGGTGCTCGGCCCGATGCCGAGTTTAGAGACGCGGAGGTCGGCGTGCGGGTCGACGCGAATTCGGAACAGACGGTCGAGCTGTTATGGGATTCGAGCGGATACTCGTGGTTTGACGACGGTCGGCCGCGGCTGCTCCAGCGAGTGAAGGCGGAGCTCGAGGAAAACAATAAGAAGATCGACGAGATGACCAAGAATCTTAAGGTAGCACCCAAGCCGCTCGTTCTCGTCCACGGATTGTGGAGCAGTTGGCGAGCGTGGGAAAGCTGGCAGAACATTCTCACCACGTCTCATTCCTACGATTGGAAAGCGTATCCCGTAGGCGAAAAGCCGGACAAGGGTTTGATGAATACCGGCGGTTCATTCCTCTCAACTCAGCCGACGAATTCTATCGGTCAGAACGCCGACGAGCTCGGCAAATACATCAAATATGCGCAGGAAGATCGCAACGCCTGGCACGTCGATCTGGTTGCTCATTCCATGGGCGGGCTGATCTCGCGATACCACATCGCCCAACAGATGGTGCCGAACACGCCGGAAGATCCACGGCCAAAAGTTTCACATCTCATTATGTTGGGAACGCCAAATTTGGGCTCACCCTGTGCCGACGTGATGAACGTCGCCTTTGAAATGCTGGGCGAGAACGTCGAAGCGGTCAGGCAGCTAAGGCAGGATCAGGTCGCGAACTTTAACCGTGTTAACATCGCCCGCAAAGGCGTAAAATTCTCCGCCCTCGCCGGCAATCCGCTGCCGACTATGTGCAAGGAAGTTGTCTGGAACGACGGCGTAGTGCCGGTAGCATCTGCGAAGTGGAAGATAAAGGATAATGCCGAATCGAAAAGCCTGCACACCGATCTGACCGGCACATCCGACTTCTCGTCATTTGTTAAACCAAGGCTCGCGATCGGCCCCAAGGGTGATCATATGCCCGAAGCCCCCGACGCGTCCCAATACACAGGCATCTACACACATAGCCGCAACTACGGGGCGTCGTTCGCAGCGGATGAGATCGTCCCGGCGACAGTCACGGCACCGTTCGCAAAATCCGTGACGCTGGACGCGAAACGATCGATCGAGATCGACGTTCCGGTCGAGTCTGCCGCCAATTTCGGGGTCACATTCATGGCGGATCCCAAGATCTCAGTGACGCTGATCGATGCGAGCGGAGCCATCGTCGGGAAGAATCTCGCCGGATCGCCCGAGTCGCGAGGCTGGTTCCGATCCATGTACTTCGATAAACCGGTCACTGCTGGTGTCTGGAAGCTTCGACTCGAAAACACGGGTGATCTCGAGTATCGTGCCGTCGTCACCAGTTGGGCGAATATGGGCAGATAACTGCGGTGGATTGACATTCTCGCGGACCGCGAATAAAGTTTTCACACCGAAACAAAGGAAGGTGTGAAAGGAATGGTACGAATAATACTTGGTGTCATTGTTGGCTTTATCGTCTGGTCGATCGTCTGGGTTGGCAGCGAGGCTCTGCTCGCGTCGCTCTCGCCCGATTGGCTAGGCAAGCATTCGCTCGATGCTCAGAAAGCACTCGCCGCAGGGATACCGCTTGAGTCGGCAAACGACGCCGGGATAGCGATCATTAATTTGATCAGGAGTTTCGTGACCTCCATCCTCGGCGGATACATGGCGGCTCTCGTAGCCGGCGAATACAAACGCTCGACGATGGCTCTCGGCATCATTCTGCTGGTCGTGGGCATTATGGTCGAATATATGTTCTGGAATCTCGCCCCGGCGTGGTACCACATATTATTCGTACTTGCCTTGATACCGATGACGATCCTTGGCGGCCGGATACGAAGATCAAACTAGCTTGTTGGATCTTATGGCGAGCGGGATTGGCATCAGCGGTTGCGGACGTCCGTAGGTTTGGGTATTGAGGCGATCAATGGCGAGTTCGGCGGTCTCGGTGATCGCGGACGGCGGCAGATCGGCGGCTGATCCGTAACAGGCGTGGACGATGCAAGGGATCGGTTTGGCGAGGTCGTGAACTAAACAACCGATCCCTTTCTCGAACAGCGGACACGCGAATTTGTTGGCGTCCTCCGCGTCGGGCCGCAGATCAAATTCGGTGATCGTCCTATCGATCCTTTCCCGGATCTCGGTCGCTCTCCCCAGCGGCAGCGAATCGACCACCGTATTTATCGCGACCGCTTCAAGCCGCGAGATGCGCACATTCACAAAATGTGCGTCGAGACAACACGCTCCCGGCGTCAGACACTTCGAGCACGGAGCCGCCTTTTGCTCGTACTCGTCGCGGATCGTTTTGGTCACACCATCGCGAATGGTCGCCAGCCTCGCGAGTGCCTGTTTTTCCGACAGCATCTTCATCTTCTTGGAACATCTTCGTGTGTTTGACCCGCATTGGTCAAATTAGGCTATTACCGGATATGATTCACATCCATTTTTCATAATGCTATTTTATATTTGTGATGAGATACCTATCTTGGCCCCTTGTGACCGTGATCATTCTTTCGTTTGTATTCAACGTCGCTGCCGGCGAGATCACCTTGAAAAATGGTGACCGACTGACCGGCAAGATCGTCGATGAAAGTGACGAAGCGATCGTGATCGAAACTGAATATGCCGGCAAGGTAACGATAGCCAGGTCGCACATCGAAAGAGTCGTCAATTCGGACGCGAAGGCTGCGGCTAAACCAACTGTTCCGCCGCTCGCGGCGGCCAAGGTCGAGAAACCCGCTGATGTCGCCCCTGCCGGGCTGGTTGGAAAACAGAGTCCGTCCGGGCTTGGCGGCCGTATTAAACGTATTGCTACCGGCTGGGAAGGCACTGCGAACATTGGATTTAGCTATACCTCGGGCAATTCGAACAACATCACGATGACCACCGGCCTTCGCGCCGTTAAGCCAAATCCGGAAGGCGGCATGCTGATCTACTTCCGCAGTTTGTGGAACAACACCCATGGAGCCTCGTCGGTGGTAACGACTCAGAACGCATTTTGGGGCGGCGCACGCTATGACCGAAATCTAACTAAGAAGATGTTCGGCTTTCTCTCATACGATTTCGAACGCGATAAGCCACGGCGCCTGAGTTTTAGATCGGTTGTCGGTGGCGGTCTCGGCCATCGGACTGTTAAGAACGATAGAACCGAACTGGAATTACTCGCGGGTCTTGCTTGGAATCGAACATGGCAGGCGGGTGCCGACTCTGACACCCCCGAGGGACTCGTCGGACTCAATTTCAAGCAGAAGATCAATCATCGCTTTCGCGTACAAAATGCGTTTACCTATTTTCAAAATGTGACTGATGGCAACGAGTACCGCGTGCTCTTCGATACATCTTTCACTGCTGACGTAACGCCAAAGATCGGCGTATATTTTGCGATAGGCAACAGGTATAATAACGATCCGCTTGGCAGCGCGAAGAAGAACGATTTTCTTTTGACCACCGGACTAAAATGGAATTTTGGAAAGAAGAAATAGCGACACGAAAATTGCATCGCAGCATGCGATGTCAGAGAATGAAGTTATCCATTATTAAGCATAAAAGGGGTGACTGAATATGTTAAAAGAAGGTGACAAGGCTCCGGCTTTCGAGGCGAACGATCAGGACGGCAACACGGTAAAGCTCAAAGACCTAAAGGGTCAGCGCGTAGTGCTTTATTTTTATCCGAAGGATGACACGCCCGGATGCACGAAAGAAGCTTGCTCATTCCGCGATGCGGACGAGGTTTATAAGAGCAAAGGAATCCATGTTCTCGGCGTCTCGACCGACAATGAGAAATCGCATCAGAAGTTTATCTCGAAGTTCCAATTGCCTTTCGATCTGCTCGCAGATACGGAAAAAAAGATCGTCGAAGATTACGGCGTTTGGGGCGAAAAATCGATGTACGGTAAAAAGTACATGGGCACGTTTCGCAAGACATTTCTGATCGACGAAAAGGGCAAGATCGTTAAGATCTTTGAAAAGGTCGATGTTGCTAAACATGCTGATGAGGTGCTGGAGGCGTTCGGTGAGAAGTAGACTCCTTTTCATATGTATTCTGCTCGCCGTTGCTTTTTCAGCAGCGTGTCAGCAGGCTGGGTCGAGTGCCCCGTTCAAGAAGTACGCCGATGCGAATGAGGTTCCCAAGATCTCGGTCGCTGATGCTAAAAAAGAGGTCGACACCGGAGCGGCGGTGATCGTCGACAGCCGCAACGAGATCGTCTACAAGATGGAACACATCACCGGTTCGATCAGTGTTCCCAATGGTTCGCCAAAGGAGAAGTACGACGCCGTGCCCAAGGACAAAAAGGTTATCGTCTATTGCGCCTGCAATGGCGAAGGCACGAGCATCAATCTCGCGTATCAAATGAACCAAGCTGGCTTTCCGAACACATACGCGATGGTCGAGGGGTTTCAGGGTTGGAAAACCGCCGGGTATCCGATGACAAAAGGTGAATAAGCTATGAAAAAACTGGCCTTATTATTACCGCTAATTCTTTTTGTGGCATGTCAAAAAGCTCCGGTCGCGATCGAGTACGTAAAATACGAGAGCGATGCCGCTATCCCACGCATCTCCGCCGCCGATGCAAAAAAGGAATTCGACGCGGGCAATGCAGTTTTCGTCGATAGCCGAGGCGAAGCGGCTTGGAAAGCCGAGCGTTTGCCCGGAGCTCTTGAGATATCCATGGGAGCAACGGACGAGAAGTTGAGTACACTTCCCAAAGGCAAAAAGATAATCGTCTACTGTTCCTGAGCGGCGGAACACACGAGTGCCGGTCTGGCATTCCAAATGAATCAGAAAAACATCCCCGGAACCTACGCCCTCCTAGGCGGCCCTGCCGCGTGGAAGGCCGCCGGATTTCCGTTTGAAAATTCAGAAAACAAGTAGGAATTGAGTACTTATGAAACTAATACTTGCAATATGTATCATCTCGCTCTCGACCTTGGTCGCATTTAGCGAGTCCGACGGCTACAAGAAGTTTTCCACCGACGCCGAGGTCCCGCGAATGACGATCGAGGAAGCGATGAAAGGCTTTGACGATGGCACAGTGGTCTTCGTCGATGCTCGTGCGGCCGATGCTTACCGCCAAGACCGCATCAAGGGAGCGGTACAGATCGAAGGTGCGAAGGACGATCGATTCGACGCTCTGCCTAAGGGCAAGAAGATCGTCGTCTATTGTTCCTGACCGGCGGAAAATTCGAGTGCCAGGCTGGCATTCCAAATGAACCAAAAAGGATTGAAGAATGTGTTCGCCCTAAAGGGCGGTTTTCAGGGCTGGAAGGCAGCAAATTATCCCAGTGAGTCGACCAAATAAGGTTCTCGCCGGTTAGGCGAAACCAATCAATTCATCACAAATTCGTCCCGCCGCTTTCCCATCCCAGAGCGGCGGGATCTTCGTTTCGGCTACCACAGGATTCTCGAGCACATTTTTCGCGGCCTGCTTGATCTTGTCCGGATCAGTTCCGACCAATACATTCGTTCCCATCTCTATCGTTATCGGCCGTTCCGTATTGTGGCGGAGCGTGAGGCATGGAATTCCGAGCACGGTCGTCTCTTCCTGTAAGCCGCCCGAATCGGTGAGGACCAAGCGAGCACCGCTATACAAACGCATGAAGTCGAGATAACCGAGCGGCTCGATCAGCTTGATGTTCGACGCAGCGATGCGGCCCAAGAAGCCAAATTCTTCGATCTTCGCACGCGTTCGCGGATGGACCGGAAAGATGATCGGCAGACGTTCCGCAACCGACAGCAACGCGTCGAGAATACCGCCGAAAACATCTCGCTCATCTACATTTGATGGCCGATGAAGCGTCATTACTGCGTACGCACCTTCAACGATCCCCAGATCGGTCCGAACTTTCGAGTTCTCCGCGATCTTCAGATGCTCGAGCAGCGAGTCGATCATCACATTCCCGACAAACCGCACGCGCTCCGCCGGAATGCCTTCCTGCCGCAAATTCTCATCCGCATCCTGCGAGGTCGTAAATAGCAGATCAGAGATCGAGTCGGTCAAGATGCGGTTGATCTCCTCCGGCATTCCACGATCCCACGAACGCAATCCCGCCTCAACATGCGCGATCTTAATTCCAAGCTTCGCACACACCAGCGCGCACGCTATCGTCGAATTCACATCGCCGACCACCAACACCCAATCCGGCTTATGCTCCAGCACGACCGGCTCAAATTCGGTCATGATCTTCGCCGTCTGTACTGCGTGCGAGCCCGAACCGACACCCAGATAAATGTCCGGCTTCGGCATTCCGAGATCGTCAAAGAAAGCATCCGACATCGCCGCATCATAATGCTGCCCCGTATGCACGATCATCGGTTCAAACTCCGCCGCCCGCCGCTTCATCTCGGCATAGATCGGAGCGACCTTCATAAAATTGGGTCTCGCACCCGCAATATTGAGTATTTTTAGCATTCAGTTTGGTGAGATTCTATGCCGATATATCTTCTTGGCGAACCTGAGGTTTTGATCGAAAGGACCTTCGCTAGGGCTGCTTAGCGTCGGCTGCCGCAAACATCTCCCTCTTTAGTTCTGCGGGTGTCCATTCATTTCCGGCAAAGATCTTGGTCACCTTGCCATCCGGGCCGATGACGGCGGTTCTGAGGCTATGGTTGATCTGGGTCTTGTCGTTCGCATCGACCTCATACCTAAGGCCAAAGAAATCTGCGATCTTTCGTACTTCAGCATCTGTGCCCACGGCTAGCTGCCATATACCGAGGTCCGTCGCCCCTTTACCCATGTACCCGAGGCCGTAGGACTTCAGCTTCTCCGGCGTGTCGTTCTCTGGGTCAAACGAGATCGACAAGAGGGCGAAACGGTTTCGCGGGCCCATTATTTGGTTTAGTTCGTTAGCTACATCGCTAAAATTTGTCGACATGCGTATGCAATAGTCCGCTATTGGACAACGTGAATATATAAATGTGATCGCGAGGGCTTTTCCGCGAAAGTCCTCGATCGAGATCTGTTTCTTATCCTGATTTGTCAGCGTGAAATCAGGCACTTCCTTGCCGATCTGGACAAACTTGTCGTTCTCCGGCGGAGTTTCTTGTCCTGGCATCGCAGCGGCGATGATGCCTATATTCTCCAGCCAGTATGGGTCTTTCGCCGTATTATCTACCACCAATTCGGCTCGGATCTCAGCTCCGATAGCGAGTTCGCTCCAGACCCAATCCGAATGGATCGGAAAATCCATCGTCATCGCGGGCATATAGCCCTCGACCGGTTCATGATCGATCTTGGCTGTCTTTGCTGCCTTGTCGATCGAAATGATCTTGCCCTTCAGCGGGTATCGCTCGGCGTTCGCGGACGCATTCGGGCTCGGCTGTTTGCAAGAGACAAAAAGAAAGCCCGACAATAAAAGCGTGAGTACTACTCTCATAATTCCTAAAAATCCCAACTCGTCATTTACCAATATCCTCAACCGGCCGCAGTTCTCTGTCGTATAAATACGTGTACATCCGGAAATTCGCCATCACCTTGTATACGTAATCCTTTGTCTGGGTAAACATTATCTCCGGCACATATCTTTCCGGCAGGCTCGAGTTTGAACGGGCGAGCCAGCGTTTCATGTTGTCGTCACCGCCATTATAACTCGCGACGACAGCGTTGGGCTGCTCGGGGAACGCGGCAAAGAGTGTTTTTACGTAATGCGAACCGAAAAGTATCGAATTAGACGGAGAATAGAGATCGTCCTGAGCGAAACCCTTGATCTCGAGTTCTCCGGCAACGCGCGTCGAAGTAGTCGAGATGAATTGCATCAGTCCGCGTGCCGCAGCAAACGATTTTGCGTCGGGCTGAAAACGCGATTCCTGACGCATTATCGCGAGTATCAAACGCGGATCGACGCCGCGCTCGGCAGACTCGCGGATCAGATCATCTTGAAACACTGCCGGATACATGAGGCGCAACTGAGCACGCGGCATCAGTTCTATCGGATAGTCGGCGGCGACCTTTTTCCAAGCCGGTTCAATGATCGCCAGGCCGAGATCGGCACGGTCGGCACGCACAAATAACTCAGCGTGCGTCGGGCTAAATTCGTCGATCGCATCGTCGAAAAGGCCGAGTTCGAGCAACCGTTTGGCGGTCCGATCGATCGTCGAGGTTTGCTCCGCTGGCTTTATTTCAGGCAGATCGGCGTACTTTGGCAGCGTTCTTGCCGCCGATCGCATTGTTTGCAGGGCTTGTGCTCGTACTTCGGCGTTCTCGCTAATTCGATACAGCGATCTCGCACTCGCAAATTTCGCCTCGGCACTTTTCACCGTCGCGACATTCTTCAAGGCCGCGGCCTTGCCCAAGATCAACGGCTTTGCTTCCTCGATTAACGCCATCGCACGCAGACGCTCCGTCGCTCGCCAGCCGTAGTATTCGCCGCGTCCATCGTTGATCGCGAGATATTGGTCGATCGCCTCGACGTAACGTTTTTGGTTTTCGAGAACGAATGCTTTTAGAAAATTTACCTCGATTTCGCTAGTGCCGCCCGGGATAGTTGTCCCGCCAAGGTCATTGAAATTTGCTAGGCGTTCAAGCTGCGCGTGAGCAAGGGGCCATTCCTCGCGGGCAATGTGAATACGAGCGGCGGCAAAGACGGCGACAGCCTCAGCCGGCTCGCCGCGAAAGACTTCTTCCGTTCTCGCACACCATTTCAATGCATCCTGATCGACTCCCTGATCGCGTTGGAGGTCTACAATGTTCAAATAAGCCCGGTCGAGCTTTTCATCGGTTGGATATTTATCAATGAACGACTGGTAGCGCTTGATGGCTTCCTTCGGCTTACCAACGCGGCCGTATGCGGCGGCGGCCTGGAGCAGAGCGTCTTTCGCCGTAGGGCTATCGGCGTGGCGTTCCAGGACACGTTCGTACCATTTTAGGGCCTCGACGTGGTTGCCAGACTGAGAATATCCGCGTCCTATCTGAAATATTGCGTCCGCCGCATTCGCCGCGAATCTCGCGATCACAGCGTTGTAATGCCGCCTCGCCGCCGGAAAATCACGGTTGAATTGATAAATTTCCGCGCGACGTAGATGCTCCGCCTCGCTCAGATTAGGAGCATGATCCGCCACGGTGTCACCGCCATCAAGCCTATCGAGCGCCGCTGCCGCAGCCTGGGCGTGGTCATCAGCCTGAGCAGGATTTGGTGTTGTGTTGAGTAGATCTGTAAATATTTGCCGTGCCTTATCGACATTGCCGAGCCCCAGAAACGCTTGTCCGAGCATCGCCTGGCGTTCACGCGAATACGCTTTTTGAGCCGCCTCGCTCGGTTTTGTTGTTGCCGTTTCAGTCCTACCTGTCTTCAGAAAGCTTAGAGCTAGAGCGTAATTGCCAGTCTCGATGCTATTCTTGACGATACGGTCGATCGCGGCGGCGGAGAGCGGATTTTCAACGTTCTCCACCTCTAACTGCTGCAAATAGATGCGTTCGAGCAATAGATTACCGGTCGAGCGGGCGATGCGGGACATTCGAGCTAGGGCATAGCCGCGTAAAAGTGATTCGCGGCGTGTCAAGTTCGCGTAGGTGCTCATCGCTTGGGCAATTCGTCCGTCGCTTTCGGCGAGACGGGCGAGCAGATAATCACGGTCGGCGGCCTCGAATTTCTTCGGGTCACCATCGCGTTCTGTTTGGAGTTGAATGATCGCCGCGGGATAGTCGCGGGCGGTTTGAAGTTCTCCAACGGTCTGCGGCACGGAGTTTTGGAGCGACGCGGCAACTAGTAAGATTGTGCCTATCGCACGTTTCATTAAGGCGATTTTAGCAAACCAAGGCGAACTTCTGTAAAATCATCCCTTATCATTATGTCAGCACGAATTTTGAGTGGTAAAACAATTGCCGAGGCGATCAAATCTGAAGTCGCGGCAGAGGTCGCGGGTCTGAAGGAAGTTCACGGATTTTCGCCTTGTCTTGTCGTCGTCCGTGTCGGCGAAGACCCCGCGTCGGCAGTCTATGTCGGCAGCAAAGTGAGAACCGCCGAGGAACTCGGCATCGTCTCGGAACATCTGCATTTCGACGCCGATACGTCGCAGGAAAAGATCGTCGAGGTCGTCACGGAGCTCAATGAACGCCACGATGTTGACGGAATTCTCGTCCAACTGCCCCTGCCCAAACACATCGACGAACGCGAAATTCTGGAACTCATCGACCCCGAAAAAGACGTTGACGGCTTTCACCCGATCAACACCGGCCGCCTGATGCAGGGATACGAAGGCCTTGTTCCGTGTACACCCGCAGGCGTGATCGAGATCCTAAAACGCTCCGATATAGACATCGCCGGAAAACACGCCGTTGTCGTCGGCCGCAGCAATATCGTCGGCAAACCGATGGCGATGCTCCTGCTAAAAGAGAGTGCGACCGTCACGATCTGCCATTCGCGAACAAAAGACCTTCCATCCATCACACGCCAAGCTGACATCCTCGTCGCCGCCATCGGCCGTGCGGGATTTATCCGCTCCGAGCACATCGGCGAGGGTGCGACCGTTATTGACGTTGGTATAAACAACGTCTCGGACGTTGAACGGGCAGGTGAACTCTTCTCAAACGAAGAGATTGAAAAGAGACTGACCGCCATCGAAAATCGCGGATTCACCCTCGTCGGCGACGTAAATCCGCGAGAAGCGATGGAAAAATCCGCCAACTTCACCCCGGTCCCCGGCGGCGTCGGACTGCTGACCGTCGCGATGCTGATGAAAAACACGGTCGTTGCCGCAACAATCAGAAGAGGGGTTTAACGCAAAGTCGCAAAGGAGCAAGGACGCAAAGGTGAAGAAACCAATGGTAATTCTCGGGCGACTTTGTTCCCTTTGCGTCTTTGCATCTTTGCGTTGAAAAAAACCAATATGAACTTTGAAGAATATCAGTCCGAAGCAAGCCAGACGGCTCTCTATCCGCGGCGTATGTCCAATCTCGAATACCCGACCCTCGGGCTAGCCGGCGAGGCGGGTGAGGTTGCGAATATCGTCAAGAAAATTCAACGCGACCACGACGGTGTCATCACGGACGAGACGCGTCTGAAACTCAAAGACGAACTTGGCGACGTCCTTTGGTACATCTCCGCCTGCGCCGACGAACTCGGCCTGACACTCGCCGAGGTGGCGGCTTATAACGTCGATAAATTGGCGAAGCGGCACAATCGGACAGCATAGATGCTCAAGATCGGCCTCACAGGTTCAATTGCCGTTGGTAAATCTTTTGTTTGCGAGTGTTTTTGCGAACTTGGTTGTCATGTGCTCGATGCGGATAAGACGTCGCGTGAGGTAGTGGCGAAAGGTACTGCAGGATTGGCTGAGATCGTAAGGCATTTTGGCGAAGATATTCTGCTGGAGAACTGCGAGCTTGACCGGAAAAAGATGGGTTCGATCGTCTTTGCAGATACCGAAAAACGCGAACTGCTCAACTCGATCATCCATCCACGAGTGATCGAATCTCAGAATGTGTGGATCGCGAAGCAGGCAGCTGACGACCCCGATGGCATCGCTATCATCGATGCCGCGTTGATGATCGAGTCGGGCGGTTACCGGCGGTTCGACAAATTGATTGTTGTCTGGTGCAGACCTGATATACAATTGAAACGGTTGATGTTACGCGATTCGCTTAGCGAATCTGACGCTCTGGCGAGGATCGCGGCTCAGATGCCGCAGGATGAGAAAAAGAAGTTTGCCGATCACCTGATCGACACATCCGACGGCTTTGACACAACACGAAGATCTGTCGAGGAGCTTTACAAAACGCTCAAAAACTCGGCCTGACCGATGCGTTCATTCTCAAGCAAATTCCTAGAAACAAAGGCCCTTGCGGTGCTTTTCGCCGCGCTCATCATGTCGGGCTGTACTGAGTTGCAGCAACCGAAGATCGAGCCCTTCATCGCCGTCACGGGTCCGCCGCCGAAGCAGGAATTGCGCTGGAGCAACGGAAAGATGCCGAAGAGCCTCGACCCTGCACGGGCCGCAGCCGCACCTGAAACTGACATTGTCAGAGCGGTCTATGACGGGCTGACCGAGCTCGACGGAAAGGCGTTGAAGGCGACTCCGGCGATTGCGGAAGACTGGGAATCTTCGGAGAATGACCGCGTTTGGACGTTCACGCTACGCAAAGACGCTCGCTGGTCGAACGGCGAACGCATCACTGCAAACGACTTTGTCCGCTCGTGGAAACGCCTCGCCGCTCTCGGCGACAAGGCGGCGAACCGCTTTTTATTCCAGAACATCGTTGGCATGAACGACAAGCGGAAGGAAGATCTCGAATCTCCCGGCGATTTTCTCCAACCACAACACGAGATCGGTCCTGGTCCGGCGGGCAGTCCCGATCCTTTGGATCCACGAAGCCAATTGGCCGCATCATCACCGAATTCGAATTCTACGTCTTTCTTACCTTCGGGCCCCAACGTACTACTTATTGAAAAAAAGGAGTTTGGGATCAAAGCGGCCGATGATAGCACCTTGCGTGTAAACCTTATCTTGCCCGACAAAGATTTTCCAAAGCTCGTCGCAAACCCGATATTTCGCCCAATTTATGGTGACGGAACGGCGTTCGACAAAGAAAAGCTAGATGCGACGACCGTGACTAATGGAGCCTTTCGTATCGTAAAGATCGCGAACGATGGGATCACGTTGGAACCCGCGGAGACACATTGGGATCGAAAATCGGTGACGCTTGAGAGCGTGAAGTTTGTCGCGGCCGCATCCCCCGAAAGTGCTCTGAATGCATACAAACGAGGTGAGATTGATATTGTCACGAACGCGGCGTTTGAACCGCTGGCTTTAAAATTGCTCACGCCGTACGACGACTTTCGCCGGACGACGCATAGCGCGTTGAATTATTACGAGGTCAACACGGCTAAGGCTCCCTTTTCGGACCGACGCGTTCGCGAGGCTTTGGCGATCGCGATCGACCGCACCAAGCTGACCGAGGGCGACCTCGAAGGCATCATGCAGCCCGCGACGACGTTCTTTCCGACGAGCACTAAGAAGGACGGCACATTGTCGCTCGACGTTGCGAAGGCGAAGGAACTGCTGAGCAAGGCAGGATTTCCGAACGGCGATAACTTCCCTGCGGTTCGTTTGGTTGTAAATCGCAACGACATGCAGCAACGCGTCGCCCGTTCGGTCGCACGGATGTGGAAACAGAACCTTGGCATCGAAACGCAACTTATTGTCAAAGAATCCAGCGAGATCGAGGCCACAAAGCTCGCCGGTGAATACGACCTCATCCGTCGCGGGGTAGTTCTGCCGTCAGCTGACGAATTGGTCGGTCTCGAATCGGTCTTTGGCTCCGCCGAGAAGATCGAAGTTCCGCTTGTACGGCCGGCCGAAAGCGAAATTCCGCTCTCGGCTGAGGAGATCCAAACACGTCGCGGGCCTGCTGAAACAGGCGAACCGATCAGCGAGACAAGTGTCGTTGTGAAGCCAGATGGCCCGACGATCATGACTGAGGCCGATGTCCTCTTTGAGCTAAAAGGGATACCACTTTACTTCCCGACGTCCTATTCGTTGGTCAAGCCATACGTTCGCGGGTTCGATTCGAATGTTCTCGATGCACCGCTGCTCCAGAATGTGAGCATCGACACCGGTTGGCAGCCAGGACAATCGCCGACGCCTTAACCTTCCTTTTTTAGATGAACAGTGACGCGACAATCTTGTCAGTTCGCGGATTGACCACGCATTTTCAGACTGCCGAGGGCGTCGTGAAGGCGGTCGATGACGTTTCGTTCGACCTCAAACGCGGCGAGACTCTCGGAATAGTCGGCGAATCTGGCTCGGGCAAATCCGTGACAAGCTTGTCGCTGATGAGGCTCGTGCCGCAATCGACAGGCGAGATCGTTTTTGACGGTGTGGATGTTAACAGGATGTCGGAAAATGACGTTCGCCGGATTCGAGGACGCCGCATGGCGATGATCTTTCAGGATCCGATGTCGTCGCTTAATCCGTATTTAAAAGTTTCGACACAGCTCGCGGAGATCACAAAACTGCATCTAGGCCTCGACCAAAAGCAGGCCCGCGAGCACGCCATCAAGATGCTCGAAACCGTCGGCATTCCCGACGCCGCTTCGCGTCTCGACAGCCATCCGCATGAGATGTCGGGCGGTATGCGGCAGCGTGTGATGATCGCGATGGCGTTGAGCTGCGAACCCGAATTGCTGATCGCCGATGAGCCAACGACCGCCCTCGACGTCACTATCCAAGCCCAGATCCTAGAACTGATCGGCGATCTCACCGCGAAGATGAACACCAGCGTCATCCTCATTACGCACGACCTCGGCGTGCTGGCCGGGATGGCGGACAAGGTCATCGTGATGTACGCCGGACGCGTTTTCGAGCAGGCATCTGCCGTCGAATTATTCGCTCGAAGCGCAAATCCGTACACGCTCGGCCTGCTAAAAAGCACTCCGGGCATTGCTGACGACACCGACGGAGACCTTTACCAGATTCCTGGAATGCCGCCGGATGCGGCGAATCTTCCACGCGGCTGCCCGTTTGCCGAACGATGTGAACGAGCCGCAGACATCTGCCGCGACCAACCGCCACCGTTTGTCGACGTGAGCGAAGGCCATTTTTCGCTATGTCATTTTGCGAGTGAGATCTATGCGGAGGCGAAACATTGAACAGCGTTCCGGAAAATCTGATCTCGCTGGAAGACGTTCGCGTTGAGTACAGTAGCCGACCGTCGCTGTTCGGTTCCGGGCAATCGGTGCGGGCGGTGGATGGCGTTTCGCTTGAAATAAAACGTGGCGAGACTCTCGGGCTTGTCGGAGAATCCGGTTGCGGGAAATCGACGCTTGGTCGAGCCGTTCTTCGTCTCACCGAACCGACGAGCGGTCGCGTAATGCACGACGGCGACGACCTTGCTTCGCTCCAGCCCGAAGAGATGCGAAGGCGTCGGCGACAGCTTCAGATGATCTTTCAAGATCCGTATTCGAGCCTGAATCCGCGAATGACCACCGGGCAGATAATCGGTGAACCACTAAAAACATTCGACCTTGGCGCAAGCAAAGACCGTGTTCAGACGTTAATGGAAACTGTCGGCCTCGACCGTAGGTTCATCGACCGCCGTCCTCGCGAGTTCTCCGGCGGTCAACGTCAGCGCATCGGCATCGCGCGTGCTCTCGCCGCCGAACCCGAATTTATCGTCGCCGACGAACCGATTTCCGCCCTAGATGTATCGATACAGGCACAGATACTAAATTTGATGAGGCGACTGCAAAAAGAGAACGGACTGACGTATCTGTTCATTTCACACGACTTACGGGCCGTTCGGCACATCGCGGACCGCGTCGCGGTGATGTATCTCGGCCGCATTGTCGAACTCGCCGATGCAAAAGAACTCTATCGCGATCCGCTGATGCCCTACACGCGTGCGTTGATGTCATCGATTCCTGTAGCCGATCCTGTCATCGAACGAAAGCGTGAACGCATCATCCTCCGAGGCGATGTTCCTTCTCCGTTCGATCCGCCATCGGGCTGCCATTTTCACACGCGATGTCCGTTCGCGATCGACGAATGTAGTCGGATCGAGCCGAGACTTGTTGAGATCAAACCCGGCCACACCGCAGCGTGCATTCGAATCAGTCCCGGCCATCCGCACATCGGACAAAACGTCGCAAGCGGCCTTGGCGCTCTGACCCAATAATAAAGGGAGAGCGTCGAACGCTCTCCCTGAATTTCCGATCCTCTCTCTTTCGCCTTAAAAAACGCCGGGCGTAGCCGCCTTGCCGCTTTCGCCGCGTTCGGCGTCACGTAGAGCCTTGACGCGATTGTGCGCCGCCTGTATTGCCTGTGCCTGCTGGTTGATCACGTCTGCCACGTTTGCGGGCAGATTATTGTGCTGGGCGTCAGCGTAGGCTTCCTTGGCGTAGTCTTCGCCGCGTTCGCACTCGTTAAGAATGGCTTCTTCGGTACGGCCGGTTACTGCCGATTTCAAATCCATCCAACCGCGGTGAACGGCCCCCGAGATCGAACCCGAATCCTCCGGGTCACCGCCTAGTGATCTAACTAGGCCCTGCAGAACACCGGTGAACTCTGCACGCTGCTGCGAAAATTCGTAGAACGTCGTCTTAAGCTCTGACCGTTCGATGTCTTCGCTGGCCGTCTTGAAACCAAACTGGCCGTCCTTTAATGTCTGGATAAGCCCGTTGAGAGTCGAGATGACCTCATCATTCGTCGCTGCCGTCGGAGTGGTATTGGTATTAAGATCGCCTTCTGGCACGATCGGTGTGGTTGCTTCGTAATCGTTGATCATAGTATTGCCTCCGTAAGTATCGCGAGTATTTTTAGTTCGGACGTGGGAGCATCCGACAAATACGAGGATATCGGTCGCGAGATGAATTGACCGTATGATATCGAACATTCAATTAAATTTCGTTAGAGCGAAATAAAGCCGGATTTCGTGAAAAACTATGCCAATTGGTCGTTTAGGAACCTAAATTAAGTTTTATTTAAATCGCACGCATCGCTACATGCGACCGCGACAACCTGTATTTCCGCTGTTTAATGGACGAGAGAGACGAAAATTCGAATCGGAAGACCTTCGAGATGTTATCGGAGGAAAGCGGTCTCGCGATCGCTGTCGTCGATAATCATCCGCGCGAAGTTTACGTCTCGAACAACAACTCGATCTGCCGCACGCTCAATCCTGATGGTAAATTTTCGCCCGCCTGTGCCGAGTACTGCGGCAAGGCTCTCGAAATGACCGCCCAGTCGGGCGGCACCGTCGCTTTCGAATGTCACGCAGGGCTCGAATGCCGTGCTGTGCCGGTCAAAAATCCAAATACGCCGCTGGTGGCGATCGTGGGGAGGACTTTTGTGAGATCTGATAATTACCGCCGTGCAACTCAACGCTCAATGAAGGGTGACTGGAGAAAGCTGGCTCCCGCCGAGCTTTTTGACAACGTCTTGATGTCGGCTTCGCCGGCCACACTCGACCGAACCGCGCGTCAGGTCGAAGAGTTGATCGCAAACGCGAGATCGCAAAAGAAGGCGATAACGGTCAAGACCGATGCTCCGATCCGAACGACGCCCAAGGAAATATCCAATGTGGTTGAACGCTTCAACCGCGAGATCCGACGTGACACACCGCCCACCGGCGAGCCTGAACAGATACGCGTGGAGCAGGTCGTCGAGGCAATTCCGGAAGCCCCACCAGCGCCTGTTGTGGCTGCTCCAGTTGCGGAGAGGCGTTCTCCGCAGACACAGGCGTGGCGTTCGTTCTTTGGCTCACTGCTCAAGAGCGACTACAGCACGGCGTGCGAGACGATACTTGATTTTGTCGGTGACCGATTTGCCCTAAAGTCGCTCGTCTGGCTCGATCGCCATGATAACCGCCTCGAGAATACCGTCGCGATCGGCGACATGAAGAATAGAAAAATTCGCCTCGGTATCGCCGCTGATGACCACAGGTTGATCGAGGCTGCCGAAAGTGAAATACCATTATCACTAGGCGAGCGCTCGGGAACGACCAAAGGCGTGCGAACGATGAATCTCTTTCCGATCGGCGTCGGCGATGAGATATCGGCCGCGATCGCCGTGCTCGACACGCTTGACTTTGCTGTAAAAACACAGATCGTAAAGGTTTGCCGTTCGCTGGCTCCGCAGATCGAGATCTTACGGCTGCGATTTGAGGTAAAGGAAGGCGAGGCTCTGACGCTCGCGGTAAAAAGATTTGGACAGAATCTGAAGAAGATCGATTCCGACGATTTTTGGCTACGGCTATTGCAAAGTTCAGCCGAAATGATGCGCAGCGAGCGTGCGTCACTGTTAATTCACAATGACAGGAGTGAGAAACTCGATGTCAAGGCCGTCGTCGGCGTCAAAGAATGGACCAAAAACAACGGCGAGATCGGCGGACGCGTTGCTCGGCTTGTGTTTGATAAGAACAAAGCTGTCGCGGTCGCCGACGTTACAAAAACAGGCTTGCCACCGGCAAATCCTGAGCGTCAGTACAAGACAAAATCTTTCATGAGCTGTCCGATATCGATCGGTGACCGTGCGATCGGCGTGATGAATTTTACTGACAAACCAGGCGGCGAGACGTTTAACCGAAGTTCGATCGACCTCTTTCAGGCGATCGCGCCCCAACTAGCAGTCGCGATCGACCGTGCGTCTTTCAAACACAAGGCTGGCGAACTCGCTCAAATATCTGTGACCGATTCCCTTACCGGCCTGCTCAATCGCCGGTACATCGAGGCCCGTCTCGCTGAGGAGATCAAGCGGTCGAACCGACACGGATTTCCGATGAGCTTCATGATGCTCGATGTCGATCATTTCAAGTCGTACAACGACGAGTTCGGGCATCCGGCGGGCGACGAAGCCCTGAAACTGGTCGGTGCTGTGATTCGCGACACACTGCGTGGAGCAGACGTAGCCGCACGTTTTGGCGGCGAAGAATTTTCGATACTTCTGCCGCAGACAACTGCCGAAGAGGCACTTGCGATCGGTGAGCGCATCCGGCATAACATCGAACACGCTAATTTTCAGCATCGTCTCGTCACGGTAAGCATCGGCGTCGCGAGCTGTTCGGCCGAGCTTTGCGTGTCGGCCGATCTCGTCTCGGCGGCGGATCAGGCACTTTACGAATCGAAACGCCGCGGGCGAAACCGCGTGCTTTCGTTTGAAGAGATCGGAGGCAGGAGAAATGTCTGACCCAAACGCCGGAAACGCAGGCGTCCCGCCTGCAAGCGTGGACAATATTCAACTTGGACCGGTGTGGAAACAGGCAGGCGGGACGCCTGCGTTCCCAGCAAGTGGGCAATAGATCGATGAAGAAAACACTCTCAAAAAGAATATTCGCCCGCGAGGAGTCGTCAAATTTTGTCGGCCGTGATGCGGAGCTTGAGTTTCTGCTGAAACCGCGAAACCGCAGCGTCGCAGTCCTCGCAACGCCGGCGGCGGGCTCGTCTGAGCTTTTGCTACAAGCTTACGATCGCCTCTTCGATGCGGGTGGCGTGATCCCGGTCTATTTTGAGATTGCGGCGAGCGATAAGACGGCTCGGGAATGTGCGTTGAGATTTCTTCGCGAGTTTCTTTTGCAAACGGTTGCCTTTCGCCGACGTGATGCGGGTATTATCGGTTCGTCGCCTGATATCTGCGAGATCGCACAACTCGCCGTGCCGGAAGACGGATATTGGATCGACCGACTCGTCGAGACCTGTCACAGCGAAAGCAAACTCAACGACGACCGCTCGTTCATCCGCAACTGCCTGAGTGCTCCGGTTCGTGCCGCCGCGAATGGTGCCCGTGCAATAGTGATGATCGACGGGCTCGGCACCGCCGCGAGTCTAGACGGCGGCGCGGTATTGGTCGATGACATTCTGGAGATCGCGGGACGTTCGAATGTGCCTTTCGTTCTCTGTGGTCCGCGCCGACAGATGTATGGTCGTGGTTCATTTGATGTATTAGAACTCGAAGCCTTTTCACTCGAAACTGCCGGCTGTATCATCGAAAAGCTTGCCGCAAAATACTCCGTCGCCATCAACGACCAAACCCGCGACCTGATCGCCACGCAAACCGGTGGCCGTGTGAAATTCATCAACGCGATCTTGGCGAGCGGCAATGCCCTAACAAAATTCGAATACGTCCAGAGTGCTCACACTGATGGGATATTTGGCGGGCGAGCTTCGAGATATCTTGATTCTAAGTTCGTAGGTTCGACGCCCGCTACCCTTAAGTTACTCGGCGAGACGTTGAATTCGCCAAGCGGGAGCCTTCCGCTCGCATATTGGCGTCGCCATGCGGACCTTTCTACCGCCGCACTCGACCATCTCCTTGCTTCTCTTCACGCGAACGAGATCGTCAACCTCTCAACCGATCACGTCGCCATCGACATAAATGACACAGTCGTCTGCGACTACATTCGTTCACGCCATCGGCTGGAGATCGACGGCCAACCCCGTGGGATGGCGGTCGGACTGGCGCTTGCCGAGAATGTGAAGCGTGCCCCGCAATTGATGGCCCGGCTATATCGCAAGACGGCGGCGATCGATCTCCGAGATTTGCTGCAGTCCTTTGATGGACGAAGCGTTTCGTCGGCGGTGATAGACTACGCGAGATTTAAGACAGAATTGAAAGGTGCGGACGACGAGACGGTCAGAGAAAATCTTGCGGTTGATGACAAGACAGTCCGTATACCCCATGTGGTGTATACGGCCCATACCTCGGCATTCTATCCCCAGCTAAACGAGGTCTGCGAGACCGAACGCAGCGCGATAGCTCTCGGCTTCTCTGATGACGCCCGTCATGACGAAACCGCCTGGATCGCCACCGAGATCGACTCAAAACTCGAAGCAAAACGCGATTTGGCCGAATTCTGGTGCGACCGCCTCGAAATGGCCGCCGAGGCGAGCGAGCTCTCAAACTACCGTATCTGGCTCATCGCACCCGAGGGCTTTGACGACGAGGCGATGGCTCTGGTGAATGAGCGCAACGCCTACGGCTCGAGCCGACAACAGGTCGAGCTGCTCAAAGGCATTCTCGACACCGCCGTCGAATCTCCTACAGAGGACGAGACCATCGACGAATACGAGATCGTCGTACCGATGGGCGAAGAGGCAGAAATGCTCGCCGCACAAACCATCGACGACATCGCCGAACGCCACGCTTTCCCTAAAAAGGCGACCAATCAGATCAAGACTGCAGTAGTCGAGGCTTGCATCAACGCCGCCGAACACAGCCTCAGCCCCGACCGTAAGATCGTGCAGAAATACGCGGTCGCGACCGGCAAGATCACCATCACCATCTCAAACCGCGGCCTTCGCCTAGCTGACAAACAACCAGTTGCCACCGACGATGCAGCCAGCAACGAACGCCGAGGCTGGGGCCTAAAACTCATTCGCGGCCTCATGGACGACGTTAAGATCGAAGACACCGACGACGGCACACGCATCACAATGGTAAAGCGGCTCGCCGCCGTAGCCTAAGTCAACTTTTCCTCTATGCGTTCTTCGCGTCTTTGCGTGAAAAAAAGGAGTTTCACGCAAAGCCGCTAAGAACGTAAAGGAAAACAAAAGAAGACTAGACTATCCTGTCCCTCTTCCCCGACCTATTTGATCTCAAAATTCCTGATCTCTGTTGCCTGTTCGCGAGCCAGTTGCTCTTTCTGCTCCGCCAACCCCTTTCTCAGCTTCTCCATCTCTTCAAGCCGTGATTCCTGCTCCCCTGCCTTTGCAATGTACCTCGCGATCAAAACCTTCGCCTCCGGCGTCTTCGACAAAGCCTCGATGTTCTCACGGAATCGTTTCTGGTCAGCCTCGATCCGCTCGACCTCAGCGTCGAGGGCCGCCAACTGTCCTTCAATAGCTCCTATCTGAGAACGCAGGTCGATAAGACGTTCGAGTCGCGCGCGGGTAGCGTCGTCGATGTATCTCCGCGAGACAAACAGCCTGACCTGATCGCCTGTAAGGCTCGATAACGAGTAGGAGTCCATAAGGCCTTGCCGCTCGGTGACGGGCAGATCTACCTTGTCGAACGGCTTCAGCACAACCCGAAATCGGTAGTACCGGTCAGTTGTGATATTCGGCTTGACCGTTTCATCCGCGAGTCCCCAGTCCTTTCGAACGGGATGCTCGACGTAGATGACCTTCTCACGATCAGTCTGATTTGTGAGAGTGTACGTCTTCTTTTCGGTTCTGAAATAATGGGCTTGAAACACGCCATTGACCACCTTAATGAGTTGAGCCGGCCGCGAATCGCCCTTCGTTTCGGAAGAAACTCTTGTACCAAGGTCGAGAGCGAAGGATATGAGCCGTTGCTCCTTCGGCTTAAGCCGTTCCATCAAAGCCTCTCCTGCATAAGCATCGCGATCAAGAACGGTTAGACTGCCGCCCTCAAATGTCAGCGGTGTAGTATTGGTCAGCATCATTCCGCCCATCGGACGGTCAGGTCGTGCCGCCTCATTAAAAATCGAGACACGTTCCCCGTCCATTTTCGTCTGGACGATCGGAATCAGTGCGGAGCGGTTCCGCGTAACCGTCACCGGGTTTGATATGCGATACTCAAAAAGGTCGCCGAGTTCGTTGCCGGTTGCGGCGGTTTCAACGCCACTCTTCTCGTTTGCCAAAGCTTCGCTTATCGTCGTTTGAACCGACATATAATTGCTCTGCACCATGTCGCGGCCGTTGACCGCAAGTTCGACCTTCCCATCGCCTGTACCCCGGCCGCTTCCACTGCCGCTACCGCTTGCCACGCCGTCACCGTATCCGCTGCCTGAACCGCTCTCCGCATCGTAAATCTGCGGATCGAGATTTAAGTCATCTGGTATCGGAATTATCGGACGATAGCGATATAGCGGCTTCTGTAGATTCTGAATGAACGAGACTGGCGACCCCGACACGAGCGACATTTGCACGTTCTGCCAATCGTCGTCACTTACATTGTCGACGATCGCCCAACCCTGAAAGAACGGCTTTCCTTCAGGGTCGAGCACAACTCGGTAGGTCGTCTTCCAGATCGGAGCGGCAATAACGTAGCTGACGACCATTTCTCGTTGCCCAGAGCCTTGCGAAGTCACGGAGATCGTTTTTGCATCGCGACGTCGGGTCGAGGCCGTAGCTGATGCGAATTCATTCAAGTCATTTCGCGTGGCGTCCTCGACCAGTTTGACGCTGCGAATATCCGCTAACTCAAAGCTGGATATCTCGCCAGATTCCGAGGCAATAACGAGAGCATAAGAAACTGGCAGCGAAACGTCTCCGTCCTTCTTCGGCGTCGGTTTTCTTTTCTCGATCGTTAAGATCGCCCCGATCGCCGTTCCTTTTGTTGAACTGACAACGACCTTCGCTCCTTGCAATTGTGCGAGGACGCTCGCCATGCCGCCGCTCGCCGACTCGGAATCCTGCGACTCGGAATCGACGCTGAATGGTATCTCCGCAGTCCGAGCCGACGCTGGAGCTGACGAATTATAGCTGACAGCACCGATCTTGCCCTGGCCCAGATCGAGGACAACCATTGATTTTAGGACGTCGTCGACCTGTGATTGTTTGAATGACAGATTGACCTCGGCATTGCCGGTGACGATGCCTCGGCGTTCGATATAGGCGACGCCGTTTGAGTAAAGGATGACGCGGCGGATCGGGAGCGTATTTGCCTGAGCGTTCGCCCCCGCAACCGGCTGAATCGCCGTAACACGTTTGTTTCTAATAGTTTGCGAGATACTGGAAATTGAACACACCAATACCATTACGAGGACTAAGCTTTTTCTCATTTTGTTGGATACCTGCCTGTAAGTTTTGCTTTAGATCTAGTCTAAAGGATGAGCGTGACGGCTGATTTGGTTGCATCGCGCAAAGCTGCGTGCATCGCGACCGAGACGAACTTCATCCTAACTCAGCCGAAAATGATTGGCAGGGACCGTAGATTGGGAAAATATTGAAACTTCCCGCCAAAGATGTGGTATATTAGTGTTTGTTATGCTTCCTATCGCTCAGGAGGCCCTCAGAAGATCAATCCAACCGTCCAATTTCAATGACAAAAGCCCCCCTACAAGTAACGTTGATCGCAATCGCGTCGATACTTTTTGGTGCATTTGAGGTGTCAGCACAGGACTCTCGTCCGCCGTTGGTGCAGGAAATTCAGGTCCAAAGGCCTGAGTATTCGGCGAGGCCTTCGTCGACGCCGCTGATCCAGAAAACTGGCAGTTCGACTGCCGCGATGCCGACGGCGGCAACGAGCAGCGTTCGGACAATGTTTCCGGCTCTGGCCGAGGTCGCTGTTCCCGGGTATTCGGGTATTTTGGTCGAGAATCTCGACGGCAGCGTCGTGGTCGAGAGCAATGCAAACTTCACATTCAATCCGGCTTCGAACGTAAAGGTTGCGACTGCCTACGCTGTGCTCAAAACTTTCGGCCCCGAGTTTCGGTTCATGACCAACGTCTACACCGACGGATCGATCGACCGTAACACCGGCACGCTCAAAGGCAATCTTTACGTCTCGGGTAAGGACCCTGTCTTTGGATACGAACATGGCGTTACGCTCGCACACGAGCTGAACAAGATGGGCGTTCGCCACGTAACCGGCGATCTGATCGTGACGGATAATTTCACGATGAATTTTGCGATGTCGGCGGCCGTAAGCGGACAAACGCTGATGTCGACGATCGACTCAAACAAGCGAAATGCAGCCGCGACCCGCACCTGGCTGAATCATCTTTCCTATGCGGGGAAATTTGGCACGGTACAGAGCGTCCCTGGCGTGACATTTGGAGGTTCGTCCTTCGCACAGGGCATTCCGAGTAATCTGACTCTGCTTTTTACACACGAATCGACGCCGGTCCGCGAGATACTCAAGGCAGTGCTGTGTTACTCGAACAATTTCCTCTCGGAAAGGCTCGGCGACACGCTCGGCGGCCCGTTCGCGGTTGCCCGCATCGTCCAATTGAACGCCGGCGTCGGACCGGCAGAATTCTCACTCGCCACATCGAGCGGCCTCGGCTACAACCGTGTCACGCCAAACGCGATGATGAAATTGCTCCGAGCCCTTCGATCCGATCTCGCCCGCTCCAAGATGACTTTCTCGGACATTATGCCCGTCGCCGGTATCGACAAAGGCACGCTCGAAGGGCGGTTTGATACTGACTTCTCGCGCGGCAGTCTCGTCGGCAAGACCGGCACGCTTGGCAATACCGATGGCGGAGCAAGCGCTCTGGCTGGTGAGGTAAATACGCGCAACGGTCGTCTACTATTTGTCATCTTCAACATGCGCGGCAGCGTCGCACGGTTTCGAACATTTCAGAACTACTTCGTGTCTTTGGTCCAGGGCCAATTCGGCGGAGCCGCTCCGATGCAATACGACGCGATGTCGCTCGAGACACGCATGGCACGCACACGCGTCAGCTACCCGAACGGCCGTTACGGCAGCGAGTAAAAGTACGACAGACGGCCTCGTCTGCCGATCAGGTCGCGGTTTCACACAACTACATTTTTCCCAAAACATATGAACAGACCAGGCGGTCTGTTCTACTTTTTTGCGCTTCGTGAGATAATCTCGGCTTAACGCGATGAGCGAAAACCCGCAGAACCAACCCGAAACAGAAGAACCCGAATCGCTCGCAGACCCGTCATCCGACGAGGCCGTCCTCGAAGAGCTTCCTAAACAAGCCAGCGTCGCTCGCTCGGCGGGAATCGTGTCGATCGCGGTGATGTTTTCCCGACTTTTGGGCTTAGTACGTGAGACTCTCTTTGCCTTCTATTTCGGAGCAGGCTTTCTTTACGACGCGTTTATCGTCGGATTTCGAATTCCTAATCTGCTCCGCGACCTGTTTGCCGAGGGTGCTTTGTCTAGCGCCTTCGTCAAAGTTTTTACAGATTATCAGGTCAAGAACGACGAAAAAGAGGCATGGCGGCTGGCTAGTTTGATCTTTAATGGACTCGCAGTCGTGCTCAGCGTCATTTGCATTGCGGGAATTTTCCTCTCACCACTTTTCGTTAAGGCCATTACTTACAACTATTTAGGCGACCCAAATCATTTCTATCCGCCTGAAAAAGCTGCACTCGCGACCTTGCTGATGCAGATCATGTTCCCCTTCATTCTGCTCGTCGCTCTAGCGGCGTTGGCAATGGGCGTGTTGAACACAAAAGGGCGCTTCGGCATTCCCGCATCGGCGTCAACGGCGTTTAATCTAGTTTCCATCGTCTTCGGCCTCGGCATGGCGTATTGGCTCGCGGGAGGTCCATGGGAAAAAGCTGTCGACAAGATCGCGGTGCCGTCCGACGCGTCGCAATGGGCGGTTATCGGCATGTCGATCGGCACGCTGATGGGCGGAGCTGCGCAATTGTTGATCCAGGTACCTTCGCTGTTCAAGGTTGGCTTTCGCTTCTCCTGGAAGCTTAGTTTTCGCGATGAAGGGGTCCGCCGCGTAATGCGTCTAATGGGCCCGGCAATCGTCGGAACTGGTGCAATTCAGATAAAAGTACTGGTCGATACCATCGTCGCATCCGGCATCGACGGCGGAGCGTCGTGGCTGAATTACGCATTTCGGCTCATGCAATTCCCTATTGGCGTCTTTGGTGTAGCGATCGGTACCGCGGCGATCCCAACTCTGTCGCGGCTCGCCTCTGAAGGAAAGCTCGACAAATTTCGCAACACGCTTTCGGACGCGACCAAACTCGTCTTACTGCTTGCCGTCCCATCCGCCTGCGGCCTGATCGCCCTCGGAACTCCGATCGTAAGCCTCGTCTACGAACGCGGTCAGTTCGACGCTTTTGACACAAACATGACCTCGTGGGCATTGACCGCTTATTCGATCGGTCTCGCCGCATACGCCGCCATCAAGGTCGTGTCGCCCGCATTCTTCGCCCTCGACGACGCGAAAACTCCAATGTATATCAGCGTCGCGTCGATACTCGTCCACGTGCCGACGAGTTTTGGAATGATGCAGCTTTTGTCAACTGTCGGCGTCTCGCCCGAACGCCCCAACGGCTACGGCCACGTCGGCGTCGCCCTCGCGACCTCGGTCGTCGCAACGGTAAATTTGCTCGTACTATCCTTTTTCATGCGGCGAAAGATCGATCGGCTCAACGGTCGCGACGTGCTCTCATCGCTTGTCAGAATAGTCATCGCTTCAGCCGTTATGTCCGTCGCTGCGTATGGGACGTACTATCTTCTCGCCGGATATTTCGGAACAAAAACTCTCCGCGTGCAACTGGTCGAAGCCTTCGTACCGATGGCCATCGCAGGCGTCACATTCCTGATAGTCGCTAAACTTTTGCGGATCGGCGAGCTTGAAACTATGTACAAGAGCCTCTCAGCCAAGCTACGCCGAAGCTGATCTTCTTTGCGTTTTCTTTGCGTTCTTTGCGACTTTGCGTTAAAAAATTCCGATGATAAAAGCTTTCAAGAACATAGAACCCACGATCCATGAAACCGCCTTCATCACCGACGACGCGATCGTCATCGGTGACGTCGAGATCGGCGAGGATGCAAGCGTCTGGTACGGCTCGATCATTCGGGGTGACGTCAATTTCATACGCATCGGAGCGCGAACTAATATCCAGGACGGCACGATCATTCACGTCAGCTCGAAAACTCACGCGACGATCCTCGAAGAAGAAATAACCGTCGGCCACCGAGTCACGCTGCACGGTTGCCATGTCGAAAGCGGCTGTCTGATCGGCATCGGAGCGATATTGATGGATGGAGTCCGCGTCGGACGAAACTCGCTCGTCGGGGCCGGAAGTTTGCTGACGCCAGGTACACAAATTCCGCCACGCTCTCTCGTCCTCGGCTCCCCCGCCCGCGTCAAACGCGAGCTAACCGACGACGAGCTCGCATATCTCGACAAATCCTGGCGAAACTACGTCGAACTGAAAAAATACTACACGTAACCCAGAACCGTTTGAATTTTTGGCTAAATTGCAACAGGATATACAGGATGAACAGGATTTTTTCTTATCCTGATAATCCTGTCCATCCTGTTAAAATTCCTCATGGTTAGCACACATCCAACACGCTCAATGCACGATTCCCTGGCAATAGACGACAGAAAACGAGACGACGTGATCGGCATCATAAAGTCGGTTTACGAAACCTACGGCTTCGAGCCGCTCGGAACGGGATCATTCCAAACGGAGATCAACCCGGACGAAAAGTCTGTCGAGGCAAATGCGATTCTCGCGGTAAACGAAGTCCTTGAGCGGTTGGGCATTAAAAATTTCGCGATCTATCTCGGCCACAGCGACGTTTTGGCATGCATTCTCGAAACGGTCCGCGTGCCGGATTCCCTCCAGCCGAAAACCTTTGCCGCCATCCGTAATTTCAGTAAGTTCAATATCAAAGGCTTTGTGGCGGAATTGCAGGAGGTTGGAGTTCCGGAAAATGCTTCGACCACCCTTGCCGATCTTTTCCTTAAGACAGACGAGGTCCTCAATCAGGAACACGACATTAACCAGACCGTCGTCAGTAATTTGCTCAATATAGTCAACATCGACACGCTCAGTGAACTCGGCGCAATTCTCCGCCTTACGGGACGGAAGCCGGTTTTTGTTGACCCGGCGTTGCCCTGCGAATCGCCGTTTGAACCCGGAATAGTGGTCGAGGCCCGCACGTCCGGACTGGATATTTTAGGTGAAGGCGGCCGTCTTAACGGAGCGGACGGGCGATCCGTCTTCGCGTTCTCATTCGACATCGGGAATATCGTCGAGCTTATGGAATCATGAAAAGAGCTTGCCGCGACTTACCCGGATCCCTCGAATAAGAATTCTGATTCGTGCTATTCGTGACATTCGTGGCTAAAATGTTTTTATGGCAAGCACAAACCCAGCCCGCGGAATGCGCGATTTCCTCCCCGCCGACGTCCGCAAGCGTAATTACGTCATCAACATCATCAAAGAGGTCTACGAATCCTACGGCTTCGAACCACTCGAAACCCCGGCCGTCGAGAATATCGAGACGCTCCTGGGCAAATATGGTGAAGAGGGCAATCAGCTTGTCTTCAAGATCCTCAAACGCGGCGAAAAACTCGATCTCGAAAACGCCACAAAAGAAAGCGACCTCTCAGACCTCGCTCTCCGCTACGATTTGACCGTACCGCTCGCCCGCGTTGTCGCGAATAACAAAAACGAGCTGCCCAAATTTTTCAAACGCTATCAGATACAGCCCGTCTGGCGAGCAGATCGTCCGGCACGAGGTAGGTTTAGGGAATTTTATCAGTGTGATGTGGATGCTATAGGGTCGAGCTCGATGGTTGTCGAGGCTGAGTTGATCTCAGCTGTCGACGAAATCCTATCCCGACTTGGATTTCAAGACGCCGCGATACTTGTCAATCATCGAGATATTCTCAAAGGTCTCCTAGACATCGCTTTGATTGCAGAAGAAAAGCAAGCCGACGCTCTTGTAGCTTTGGACAAACTCGATAAAATTGGGCCAAAGGGCGTTGCTGAAGAACTTATATCGCGAAAGGTCTTTGACCTGGATGACGCAAACAATTTCGTTGATCTGGTTCGTAGGGATGTACGAATTCAGGTCTTTCCCGTCAGCGATGTTCCGCAAAGCGAAGAAGGACGAAGAACTCAGGAACACGGCAATGAGCTTTTTTTGATTGAGAAATTTAGAGATCTTTTGACGAGTTCCCCTGCGGGCTTACGAGGGGCAGAAGGAATTGCGGAACTATTTGATCTTTTGGGGCTTCGTTTGAATAATCGATTGTCGTTCCATCCAAGCTTGGCTCGTGGTCTTTCATACTATACGGGAACAATAATCGAAGTTGGACTCGATGCAGGTGACTTTAAAGGAAGCATTGGCGGCGGCGGGCGTTATGACGGCCTGATCGGGATGTTTGGCAAGGAGCAGATCCCGGCCTGCGGATTCTCGCTTGGCCTCGAACGCATTCTCGTTGTTATGGAAGAACGCGGAATGTTCCCGGCTGAGATCGCTGAATCAACGCCTGCTGATGTGATGGTTACGATCTGGAATGAAGAGTCGATCGCCGACTCGCTGAAACTCGCCTCGGATCTCAGAAAACAAGGCCTTCGCGTCACGGTCTATCCTGAGGCCGACAAGCTCGGCAAGCAGTTCAAGTACGCCGATTCGATCAATGTACCATTCGTCTGTGTTTTAGGCGACGAAGAAAGGGCGAGCGGGAACGTTAAGCTCAAGAATATGACCAGTGGCGATGAGCAAAAGCTGCCGATCGAGGAAATTGGCGACGCCATCCGCAACCAGGTTCACTGAACAGCGATCCACAACCCCTAAAAATGCACCGCAAACTCGAACCCAAACTGCTTACCGTCCTTCGCGAAGGCTACACCCTAAAGCAGTTTCGGGGTGACATGCTGGGCGGTTTGACGGTCGGTGTGGTGGCTCTGCCGCTCTCCATCGCACTGGCAATAGCGTCGGGAGTAAAGCCTGAACAAGGGCTCTACACAGCGATCTTTGCCGGGTTTGTGATCGCGGTCCTGGGCGGTTCACGCGCACAGATAAGCGGTCCGACCGGGGCTTTTATCGTGATCGTTTACGGTATCGTACAGAAATATGGGTACGACGGACTGGTCGTTGCGACCCTAATCGCTGGTATTCTGCTCATTCTTATGGGCCTCGCCCGAATGGGTGCGTTTCTCAAGTTTGTTCCGTATCCCGTGGTCATCGGATTCACTTCGGGCATTGCCCTTATCATCTTCTCTTCTCAGGTCAGTGACTTTCTCGGCCTCAAGCTCGAAAAGGTGCCGGCCGATTTCACGGAAAAGTGGATCGAATACGCACGACATTCCGCGACGTTCGACCCGTCCACGCTGGCCGTTGGTGCGGCTTCGCTGCTGATAATAGTTGCCTGGCCGAAGATTACTCGCAAGGTCCCTGGGCCCCTGATCGCGATCCTTGCGGTCACCTTTGCCGTCCAATATTTTCAGATACCGGTAGATACGATCGCCTCGCGATTTGGCGAAGTGCCGAGTTCTTTACCCTCGCCCCAGTTTCCCGTTGTCACCTGGCCGCTTGTCCAACAAATGTTCTCGCCGGCGATCACGATCGCGATACTCGCCGGCCTCGAATCGCTGCTCGCAGCCGTCGTCGCCGACGGTATGACGGGAACTCGGCACCGTTCGAATATGGAATTGATCGCCCAGGGAACCGGCAATATCGTCTCAGTGATGTTCGGCGGAATACCTGCTACCGGTGCGATCGCTCGTACGGCGACCAACATCAAGAGCGGCGGAACGACTCCATTTTCCGCGATCATTCACTGCGTATTTTTGTTGCTCGTATTGCTGTTCATCGGCAAATGGGCGGCGATGATACCGATGGCCACGCTGGCCGCGATACTGATCGTCGTCGCTTACAATATGAGCGAATGGCGTGAATTTGGGCACCTGCTCAAAAGCCCACGGGGCGATGTTGCGGTGCTGCTGGCTACTTTTCTGCTGACGGTCTTTATCGAACTGACCGTGGCAATACAGGTCGGCATCCTGCTCGCGGCTTTTCTTTTCCTGCAGAAAATGTCGGCCGAAACGCATGTTGATGTGATCACCGAGAACCTAAAGGACGACGACGAATTTCAAACCCGCGACATGACCGGCATCAAAATACCTGCGGGCGTCGAGGTATTTGAGATCTACGGGTCTCTATTTTTTGGTGCAGTGCGGCAATTCAAAGAGTCGATCCGTGTGGTTGCAACCAAACCACGAGTGCTTATTCTCCGTATGCGTCAGGTCCCGACGATCGACGCCAGCGGCATACACGTCCTCGAAGAGCTCGTTAAAGAGACCAAAGACAACGGACAGCTGCTTATCTTTTCCGCAGTCTCCCGAAATGTATATCGCGTCATGCGAAAAGGCGGCTTTGTCGATCAAGTCGGCCGCAAGAATTTCGCGCCTGATATAATCGCCGCGTTGGATGTGGCAAAAGATTACCTAGACTCAATTGAAGTTGATAAAACAAGATGAAGGAAGTTATAGAAAATTACCACGCCGACGCCATAAAGTCGTTTCGCAACTACAAAAAGCTTGCTGAGCGTGCGATCGAGCAGATATCTGACGAAGAGTTTTTCGCGCTCATCGACGCCGAGGCGAATTCCATCGCAGTTGTCGTAAAACACATCGCCGGGAATCTGCATTCCCGCTGGCGCGACTTTTTGACTAGCGATGGTGAGAAAGAAGATCGTGATCGCGATACTGAATTCGAAATGGTCGATGAGTCGCGAGGGAGTTTGATGGAATTCTGGGAAACCGGCTGGCAAACGCTGTTCGACAGTATAGAGCCGCTGACTGCTGAAGACTTTTCACGCACGATCACGATACGAGGCGAACCGCACTCCGTCGTCGAGGCGATCAATCGCCAACTTACCCATTACAGTTATCACATTGGCCAGATCGTGTTTCTAGCAAAACATCTCAAGTCTTCCAAGTGGAAAACCCTTAGCGTCCCGAAAAATAAGTCGGCGGCGTTCAACGAATTCCTTGGTCACAAGAGAACGGCGGACGACGTAACGGGCAGTAGATTTGAGGCCCCTCTCGATTTCGCCAAAGCGATTGAAAAAGAAGTGCGCCCCACCGAAATTAGCTGGTTATGGTAATCTATTGATGCTTTTATGAAGGCCATTTCCATCCTCGGCTCGACCGGCTCGATCGGCTGCAACACCCTCCAAGTTATCGATCACCTAGGCGATACGCGTGTCGTCGCGATGGCGGCTGGGCGAAATGTGGTCAAATTTGCTGAGCAGATCGCGAAATACAAGCCTGAGGTCGTCTCGTGCGATGCGGATTGCGCAGAAGATCTGAGCCGTGAGTTACACGCTCTCAGGGCAGCGATGCCCAACATCGAGACCGGCGAAAGCGGCCTGATCGCGGTCGCAACTCACGCTGAGGCTGAAACTGTCGTATCGGCAACGGTCGGCGCGGTCGGATTTGTGCCGACTCTGCGTGCTATCGAGGCGGGCAAGCGTGTCGCCCTGGCTAACAAAGAAACCCTTGTCATGGCGGGGGAATTGATGACAGCGGCCGCTCAAAACTCCGGTGCAGAGATCTTGCCCGTAGATAGCGAGCACAACGCGATCCATCAGTGCCTTCGCGGCGAAAGGCATTCTGAGGTCAAAAGACTTATCCTCACGGCCTCCGGCGGGCCTTTTCGCGAGAAAACAAGAGAGCAGATCGCCAGCGCCACCCGCGAAGAAGCTTTAAAGCATCCGAGCTGGACAATGGGCGAGAAGATCACGATCGACTCGGCGACACTGATGAACAAAGGCTTGGAAGTCATTGAGGCTAAATGGCTTTTTGGCTTTGAGGCAGATCAGATCTCGGTGGTCGTGCATCCGCAATCGGTGGTTCATTCGATGGTTGAAATGGTCGATGGATCGATCATCGCGCAGATGGGCGTGACCGATATGAAGCACGCGATCCAATACGCGCTGACCTATCCCGACCGGCGAGAAAATTGCCTCGCACCGCTCGATCTGTCAAAACTTAGCCGGCTCGATTTTGAAGAACCCGATCTAGACCGATTCCCATGCCTCAGCCTCGCCTACTCGGCATTGAAAGCCGGCGGTACGATGCCCGCGGTTCTAAACGCCGCAAACGAGATTGCCGTAAAGGCATTTCTCGACGGCCGCATCAAACTTCATGAGATCGCACCGCTCAATGCAGGCGTGATGCAAGCTCATTCTGCCGAAACGGTCGCCGATCTTGAGACCGTTTTGCGGGTCGATCAATGGGCGCGAAACGCGGCTGAAAAGCTGATCGCGGTGAAGGCAAATTCGGCGGCGTTAGCGAATTAGTTGACGGCGCGTTGCGTGCGGCTTACACTTTTTATGACAACTACTTGTGCGTTTATATGTTCTAACGACAAGTGACTTTATAGGATCAACGATGCCTGATTTTTTAATAGCAATTTTAGCAGTTCTCTTCGTACTCGGCGTGGCGATCAATATCCACGAGTTTGGCCATTTTATCGTGGCTAAGATCTTCGGAATGCGTGTCGAGGCGTACTCATTTTTCGGCCTCGGGCCGCGTGTTTTTGGTTTTAAGTATGGCCATACGGATTATCGAATTTCGGCGATCCCGCTCGGGGCATACGTCAAACTTTACGGCGACGAAGGTGCCGGGCCGCTCGAAGCGAAAGACGATTCGACCGAGTCGGTACCGGAATCTGAGCTGTATGAACTGAGGCCGCGTTGGCAGAAGTTCCTTGTGATGCTCGGCGGGCCGTTCATGAATATCGTGCTCGCGCTGTCGATTCCGTTCACACTGGCATTGATTTACGGAGTTCCGGCAAATCCGGCGCCGATCGTTGGTTTTGTTAAAGCTGAAGGTGCGGCGGATAAGGCAGGCATTAAGGTTGGTGACCGAATCGTCAGTTTTGATGGAGTCGAAAATCCGTCGTGGAATCGCATCGAGGATGGTGCGCTTCTCATTCCTGAGAAACAAGTTCCCTTGATCGTCGAGCGTGCTGGACAACGAGTTCCTCTCACTCTTACGCCGACCAAGATCACCGAAAACGGCCAGTCCGGCGGCATTCTCGAAATGTCACCTGACGCCGGAACCGAGCCAGTTGTCGTCGGTAGTTTCGACAACGAACTTCCAGCCGCGACCTCCGGCCTCCAAAAAGGCGACTGGATCACCAGCGTCAACGGCAAGCCGATCCGCAATACGCAGGAAATGAAGATGATGGTCGCCGAATCAAAAGGCGCACCCATCGTCCTCGCCGTTTCACGCGGCGAAGAGCGAAAGGAGATCACGACTAACGCCGTTCAAAAGAACAACGATTGGCTGATCGGCATTCGCTTTGACACTTCCCTGTTGACCAATCTGGAACCCGTAGGCGTTGGCGGAGCGGCTGCTGAGGCGGTCGATAAAAATCTCAGAATCCTACGTATGACCGGCTCAGCCCTCGGCCAGGTCGGCACCGGCGAACGCTCGGCCCGCGACACCGTCTCAGGCCCGATCGGCATCGGACAGGTCATTATCACGACGGTTTTCGCGAGCGGCTTCTTCGGCCTTCTGTCCGTGCTGATGTACATTTCGCTCAGTCTCGGCGTGATGAACTTGCTGCCGATCCCAATGCTCGACGGCGGCCAGATAATGGTGCTTGGTATCGAGAAAGTGATGTCGTGGTTCGGAGCGACCCTGTCGATGGCAGCTAAGGAAAGAATTCAACTTAGCGGCCTTGCTATCGTGCTGCTCCTAATGGTCACGGTCATTTTCTTTGACGTTTCGAGATTGATCGGGATGTAATTGTTTAGAGTGCAAGCTTCAGCTTGTTTCCTGCTCGACGGGCACAAGCTAAAGCTTTCACTCTGAACTTGATTTTATGACACGAGTTTCAAGACCAGTGATGGTTCGCGATGTGCAGATCGGTGGTGGTGCACCGGTCGTTGTGCAGTCGATGACAAAGACCGACACGACCGATGTCGATGCGACTATTCGTCAGATCGAAGAAATGGTCGAGGCCGGTTGTGAGATCGTTCGAATTGCCGTGCCGGATGATGACGCAGCGGCGGCGATGCATGAGATCCGCAAACGCACCAACGTGCCGATCGTCGCGGACATCCATTTTCACTACAAACTCGCTCTCAAAGCCCTCGATGCCGGCATCGACAAACTTCGTCTCAATCCGGGAAACATCGGCCAAATCGATCGCGTTCGTGAGGTCGTGCGTGGCGGCGAGGTGCAAAAGGTTCCGATCCGCATCGGCGTCAATGGCGGTTCGCTCGAGAAAGATCTGTTGAAAAAGTACGGCTCCGCAACGCCCGAGGCGATGGTCGAGAGCGGCATGCGGCACGTTCGTATTCTCGAAGATCTTGGTTTTTCAAACACCATCATTTCGCTAAAAGCCTCCGACGTTAACCGCATGGTCGAGGCGTATCGGCTGATGGCGACAAAGGTCGATTATCCGCTCCACCTCGGCGTGACCGAGGCCGGAACACCGTTTGGCGGGACGATCAAGTCGGCGATCGGCCTGGGAGTGTTGCTCCACGACGGCATCGGCGATACCATTCGCGTGTCTCTGGCTGCGGAGCCGCACGAAGAAGTTCGTGTGGGTTGGGAAATTCTAAAATCACTCGAATTACGTAAACGCGGCGTAACCGTCGTCGCCTGTCCAACGTGTGGCCGACTCGATATCGACAACTTTGTCGAGATCGTCACCGAGATCGAACGCCGGCTCGCTCACGTCGAGGAGCCGCTCCATCTCTCGATAATGGGCTGCGCTGTAAACGGCCCCGGTGAAGCTCATGATTCCGAACTCGGCGTCACCTTCGGCAGAAATGTCGGCATGATCTTCAAAAACGGCGTCCCAATGCGCCGCGTCGGTGGTGAAGATATCGTCGAAGAATTTGTAAAAGAAGTCGAGATCCTAAGAAAAGAAGGCACGGCCGCTAAGTCGTTGTTGGTTGAGAAGCCTCTCGTTCAGATCATGTAAGAAGTTTTTGCCCGCGAATAACGCGAATTAAGACAAATAGAAGAAATTATAAAGTTTCTTATTCGTCTTAATTCGCGTTATTCGCGGGCAGAACTTCTTATGGAAATAGGATCGTCAACGGCCAGACGGGAACGTTTCTTAGCACTCCGAAGGCGACCAGAGTGATCATAAAACCCCACAGAAACTTCGGATAACTTGGCCACATCGGCAATCCGCGACCGCGTACTGCGAGTAAAACCAGCGACAAAAAAACGTATCCGATTATCACCGACCAGATCGGCAGTAGTAGATTAAAATCAAGCGCCGCGATCACGTCGCCGTGAAACAAAGCATGGGCTCCACGCGTCAGGCCGCAGCCGGGACACGCAAAACCCGTAATTGAATAGAGTGGACAGATCGGGAACAAACTGGACTTGGCAGGATCAAAAAGAAAACCCAAGACACCGCCGGTGCCAATCGCGATCACAGCCGTCGCGGCTCCGATCCGCTCGATAAGCGACGTCTGTCGGAGATCTGTGCTTTCCTGTTCGGCTTGCATCAAGTAAGTTTACCTATCCGGCCATCGAAACGAAAAGCGCATCCGCGGCGATCTTGCGGTTGATATTTACTGCCAAATTCTGCCGCATCGTTTCGATCTCGGCGAGCCATGACGGAAGATTCGCTCTGGCTGCATCGGCAGCAAGGCGCTTGAGATC
This sequence comes from Acidobacteriota bacterium, assembly GCA_016718135.1. Classification (GTDB taxonomy): domain Bacteria; phylum Acidobacteriota; class Blastocatellia; order Pyrinomonadales; family Pyrinomonadaceae; genus OLB17. Next base: position 224,367 of record JADKEF010000003.1, read on the forward strand.
GTCGGTTACGTCCGTGTTTACGACGCGAGAGGTGTCGCCGCTTACTTTTAGCGACCAGACGTCGTGGATGAGCGATTCGAGGATGTCGAGGTTGCTTTCGAATTTGTCCTTGTTCTTGGCGTCGTTTAGTTCCTCGGCTATGCGAAACATCGTTGCCAGATCGCGCGTCTGGATCGCGCTTTTGATAACGTTCAGCACTCGGTCGCGAGCCGTGCGGAATTCGACAACATTTATCGAAACTGCACGCCCAATGCTGCCGCGAGATAATCGAGCCGCTAAACCTGCCTCCGCGTTCTCAAATTTTCTCTCTTCGACAAGATATTTCTCCACCTTGTCGGTCTCGACCGGAGCAAACCGCAGCATCTGGCATCGCGAACGGATCGTCGGCAAGAGACTGTCGGGGCGAGATGTGATCAGGAAAATATGCGATGTCGGCGGCGGCTCTTCAAGTGTTTTGAGCAGAGCGTTTGAGGCTTCGTCGTTCATCTTGTCGGCGTCGTCGATGATGAAGAAACGAGCTTTTGCTTCGTACGGGCGAAAATTAGCGTGACGTTCGAGATCGCGGATAGCGTCGACAAGAATCGTACGTTTGTAGTGAACGACCGTTCCAACATCAATATGGCCGCCGAAAAAAACCTTTTTGTAATCGTCTTTGTTCTTATCTTCGCGGGCCGGAAATTCGAAGGTGTCTATTCGCAAACAGATCGCACACTTGCCGCACGCCTCACCGCCGTTTGCTTCGTTGCATAGAAATGAACGTGCGATCTCGATAGCAAACTGCCGTTTCCCGACGCCTTCGTCGCCCGCGAGAATGAGCGAATTTGGCACACGCGAATTTGCGATCAGACGCCGCAGCATGTCTTTAACATCTTCGTTCCCGACCAGCTTGCTAAACATCTATCAGCTCCGTAACCATTTCCAGAACATCCGCATGGATCGCCTCGACCGACCGGCCGGCCTCGATGATCTTAAATCTTTCAGGCTCGCGGCCCGCGATGCCGAGATACGATACGCGAACACGTCCGTAAAATTCCGCCGTCTCCTCGTCCATCCGGTTTCGTTTCGCATGGGCTTCGGGGCGAACACTCATCCTACGGATCGCCTCGTCGACGGTGATATCAAAAAATAGCGTGAGATCGGGCTTGAGCCCGCCTGTGGCGAGTGTTATCACGCTGTTGACCTGCTCCTCGGTAAATCCGCGACCAGCGCCCTGATATGCAAATGTCGCGTCCGCGTACCGGTCCGAGATCACAACACGGCCGTCAGCTATCGATGGTTTTATTAGGAATTCGACGTGCTGCGCGCGATCGGCAGCAAATGAGAGTAGCTCGGCCATTGGCGCGACCGTTTCTTCTGTTTCGAGAAATGCCTCGCGCAGACGGCGGCCGAGTGGTGTGCCGCCGGGTTCGCGCGTGATAAGAATATCAACGCCGCGTTCGCGCAAAGCGTCAGCGAGCATCCGCAATTGGGTCGATTTGCCGCTACCGTCTATTCCCTCGAACGTGATGAATTTTCCCTTCAAGAATGCTGTTCCGCAGGTGGGCGGCGCTCCTGAGATATCGATGAGATCGCGTGTTTGAATATGAGGACGTCGGGCCCGCCGACGTCGAGCAGTACCGAGAATTTATCAAAGCTCTTGATGCGTCCCGACAAGGTCGAGCCCTGGAGCATATGTATGACTACCGAGACGCGTTCGCGCCGTGCCGAGTTCAAAAATGCGTCCTGAATATTCTGAGCAGCCTGCTTTTCCATAACGAATCCTCGATTCCAATAACACACAGTGGGTAAAAATCCAAGTATATCAGAAATACGTAGGCTAACAAGGATTTTGTCTTAACCAACGTCTATCAGCCGAAAAAGCTCGTCTTTCACACCCTTTTCATCACCAAAACCGTCCAGCCACGTCACACCTTCTTCACCTCGAAACCACGTCAATTGCCGCTTCGCATAGTTGCGAACATCCTGTTTCGACTTCTCTATCGCCGACGGAAGATAGCGTTCGCCGCGAAGGTATTCGCACACCCGCCGATACGCATGAGCACCGAGAGCGTTGTTACTATCACTAACGCCTGCGGCGAGTAATTGTTTCACCTCATCAACGAGGCCGTTGGCGAAATGAGCTTCGGTGCGTGCGTTGATCTTCTCGTAGAGCAGGTCACGAGGCGGATTTAGCACAAAAAGACGGATCCGCGAAGCAAATTCCGGCGGCTCCGCCCGAAGTGGCTGTCTTTTGCTGATCCGCTCGCCCGTTTGAAAAAAGACCTCGAGAGAGCGAATCACGCGAACATAGTCACGAACCGGCAGCTTCGCCGCAGTCTCCGGATCTACGCGGGTGAGCATACGATGAAGATGCCCGGCACCGCGTTTGCTATGGATCACACCAACCCGTTCGCGGAGCTGGCTGTCAGTTTTCGGACTGTCAAACAATGGCTTTCGTAGCGTTCGGAGATAGAATCCCGTCCCGCCGACCAATATTGGCACCGCTCCCCGCGATTCGATCTCGACGATCTTCGCCACCGCGTCATTCGCCCAATCGGCGACGTTGTAGTTTATGTTCGGATCTACATAACCTATCAAATGATGCGGCACGCCACGCATTTCTTCCTCTGTAGGCTTCGCCGTCGCGATCTCGATCTGCTTGTAGATCTGCACGGAGTCGAAATTGATCACCTCGCCTCCAACCCGCAAAGCCAGCTCAACGCCAAGCGCAGTTTTACCCGAGCACGTCGGCCCGGAAATAGCGTAAATCATTGGCTTTACAGCAGTTTTAACCACAGATGAAAACAGATTAACACAGATGATAGACCGGCGAACGGTTTCAGGATATATTCAAACCAGACTCTTAACTGGAAGCTGGAGACTAACAACTGGTACCTGTCCTTTTACCTTTTCAACGTAAACTCATGAGAACAATAATTGCTCTTTCGATACTGCTGTCTCTCCAGGCGACCCCTTTTGCCCAAACGACGACGAACTACGTCAAACACGTCAATCCGCTCATCGGCACGCAGAAGATGGGGCACACGTTTCCCGGGGCAACGGTGCCATTCGGTTCAGTGCAGTTGTCGCCGGACACCGATCAGCAGCCGCACAACGTCGGCGGCAAATATAACAAGGACACCTACAAATACTGTGCGGGCTATCAGTACGACGACACCGAGATCGTCGGATTTTCGCACACGCATTTTAGCGGGACGGGGCACAGCGACCTGGGTGATTTTCTCGTGATGCCGACGGTCGGGCCGCTTCAGTTGGAGCCCGGAACGAAGGGCGATCCGAAGAGCGGTTTTCGCTCGGCGTACTCGCACGCGAATGAAACTGCCGAGGCAGGATACTACAAAGTAAAGCTCGACGATGACAATATTTTCGCCGAGATGACCGCGACTACGCGCGTCGGAATGCATCAGTACACGTTCCCGGCGTCCGACAACAGCCACATCATTCTCGACCTCATGCACGGGATTTACAATTACGAAGACAAGAATGTGTGGACTTTCGTCCGCGTCGAGAACGACCACACGATAGTTGGCTACCGGCAAACCAACGGCTGGGCTCGTACGCGCACCGTTTATTTCGCGATGGAATTCTCGAAGCCGTTTGCGTCGTATGGCTTCAAGGATTTCGGTAAACAGGACTATCGCGGATTCTGGCGAAAATTTGATCAGTCAAAGAATTTTCCAGAGGCTGCTGGTAAACAGATACGCGCAAACTTCGATTTCAAGACGACTGCGAATGAGAAGATAAAGATCAAATTTGCGCTGTCGCCGGTTTCGACAAACGGTGCTGTTTCAAATTTGAGATCTGAAATTCCGCATTGGGATTTTGAACGGGTTAAGCGTGAGGCTCAGGGTGCCTGGAATAAAGAGCTGTCAAAGATCGCCGTCACGACAATTGACCAAGGCGAGATGACCAATTTTTATACAGCGATGTATCACGCCCTGCTGACGCCGACCGTTTATATGGACACAGACGGGCAATACAAAGGGCTGGATCAGAATGTGCACAAGGCGGCTGCCGGAACGACCAACTACACGACTTTTTCGCTTTGGGACACGTACCGTGCTCTTCATCCGCTGCTCAATCTAATTCAACCATCCCGCAACCGCGACATGGTCCGTTCGATGCAGGCCCATTACGATCAAAGCGTACACAAAATGCTGCCGGTCTGGTCGCATTATGCTAACGAGAATTGGTGCATGATAGGCTATCACAGCGTTTCGGTCATCGCAGACGCGATCGTCACCGGAAACCTCACCGGTCCCGAGGCGATCAAAGCTCTCGAAGCCTCGGCCCAAACCGCTCGAACAAAATACTACGACGGCCTCGAATTTTACATGCAGCTCGGCTACGTGCCCGAGGACAAAAACGGCTCGTCCGTTTCAAAAACTCTCGAATACGCCTACGATGACTGGGCGATCGCCCAGGCGGCGAAAAAGCTCCGCAAGACCGCGATCTACAACGAATTCATCAAACGCAGCGAGAATTGGCGCAATGTTTACGATGCCAAGAGCGGCTTTATGCGGCCTCGAATGAGTGATGGTAGATTTCGTGAGAAGTTTGATGTGCTTTCGACTCACGATCAGGGCTTTATCGAGGGAAATGCATGGAATTATAGCCTTTACGTACCGCATGATCCTGCAGGCATGATCGAACTTCGGGGCGGACAAAAGAAGTTTACCGAGCATCTCGACGAGCTTTTTACAATGCACCTGCCGGACGAATTCTTCGCCGAGACCGAAGACATCACCCGCGAAGGGATCATCGGCAACTACGTCCACGGCAACGAGCCCGCTCATCACGCCGCCTATCTCTACAATTGGACGGACAGTCCGTGGAAGACGCAGGAACGTGTCCGCATGATCCTCAAAAACCAGTATCGACCGACGCCCGACGGACTCGGCGGCAACGACGATTGCGGCCAGATGTCGGCGTGGTATCTATTCACAGCGCTCGGCTTTACCCAGTCGCTCCCGGCTCTGGCCAATATTCGCTCGGCAGCCCGGTCGTCAAAACCGCGACCGTCAACCTAGAGAACGGCCGCAAACTCACCATCGAAGCCCGCAACCAAAGCGATACGAACGTGTATGTAAAGAGCATTACGCTGAACGGCAAACCGATCAACGAACGTTTCATAATCTATGACCAGATCACTGCCGGCGGCAAGCTCGTGTTTGAAATGAGCGATAAGCATCCGTAGTCACCGAGGCTCATGTTAAACTGAGAAAACAGTTCAGAATTAAAGGAGAAAATTATGTTAAGAAAAGCATCGGCAGAATGGAACGGCAGCATCAAGGAAGGCGGGGGCAAGATCACGACCGACAGCGGCGTATTGAAAGATACTCAATACTCGTTCAGCACACGTTTTGAGGACGGTATCGGGACAAATCCCGAAGAGTTGATCGCGGCCGCACACGCGGGTTGTTTCTCGATGGCATTGTCCGGCCAGCTTGGAGCCGCAGGCTTGACGGCCGACAGCATCAACACGACGGCGTCGGTTCGCTTAGAAAAACTCGAAGACGGTTTCGCGATCACGAAAGTCCATCTCGACGTCACCGCAAAGATCCCGCAAGCGACCGAAGAAGCGTTCATGACCGCCGCAAACAACGCAAAGGCCGGCTGTCCGATCTCAAAGCTGCTCAAGGCCGAGATCACAATGGATGCCAAGCTAGAAAGCTAGAGCACGTACAACCGCACCAAAACAAAAGCCAGAATGATCGCGAGCACGACGAGAGCTCCGGTTATCTGGCTTTTTGACATTCTCATTTCGCGTCGAACAGTTGTACGGGGTTTATCTTGAATTGTAGCTGCTTCGCTGTCTCACGCCCACCGTCGCCGCCTTTTCGCTGCATTGTGACGCGGCCGATCTTGAGGTTGCCGGTGCGTGTAATCTCGACTTTCCCTTCGCTGAAGTGCTTGATCGTGTCGGCGGACGAGCGTATCACCCAACGCGGCTTGTCCGTCGCCTTGAACGCGACCATCACCCAGGCCGCGGCGTGAGAGCCGTCTCCGGCGAAAAGATCCGAGACGATCTTGTCTTTGTTTGCCGCGAAGAAATCGACGACAGCTTTCTGTATTGTCGGCTCGAGTTCATTCAAGTACATTCGCTTCGGATCTCGACCAGGCTTTGATGGCGGAATCTCGCCAACAAAAGACCGAAGCGCCGAGCTGACCTCGATCGGCATTTTCCACATCTTCGCATAAGTCGCTAGCCAGCGTTTGTCGATCTGGTTAAAGCCGGTCGGGCTGCTGACGAGTTTGATCGAAATTCCCTCGAGCTTTTCGCCCGCCTTAGTTTTGACTCGCACCTCAACATCGGCTTTTTCGCCGTGCGGTTTGGCCGCCACGACGCTTTCGATATCGCCCACCTTGTAGTTCATCGCCGCAAGCCAGACACGAGCATCTTCGTCGACACGCCAGTTGTTGAACTTGTCACGGATCTCGTCCTCATTCTTAAAACCGTTCTTTGCCGTATTCGAGCCTAAGGCGATCTTCGCTGGTTCGGCCTTTTGTGCACAGGTAACCGCACAAAACAGGGTAAGCAAGAAAGCAGTGAGGGCGAACCTTTTCATCCCGACACTATACACCACTTCGGCCGCAAGAACGATATACTCAGGTACTAACAGCAGATCTTATGGAGACATTTAAGTTCATAACAAAGGTCATATTCGGCTTAGTTTTTATTGCCGCCGGAGCCAACCATTTCATCAATCCGAGGTTTTATCTCTCGATGATGCCGCCGTACCTGCCGTGGCCATATACGCTTGTGATCTTGAGTGGTGTAGCAGAGGTAGCGCTGGGTGTGGGGCTTTTGGTTCCGCAAACTAGCCAATACGCCGCGTGGGGATTGATCTTTTTGCTGATCGCCGTCTTTCCCGCGAACATCCACATGGCAACTAACCCGGAACTCTTTCCGACGATACCGTCGCTGATGCTCTGGCTTCGATTGCCTCTGCAGGGCGTATTGATACTGTGGGCCTATTGGTACACGCGAGGCGGTCCGGTCTGATTTGGAGCGGCTAACGGATTGGCATCGTGATGGGCACCGGTCATTTGATCGTAAGTATGGATGCGATCACGGCCGCTCTTTTTCGCGATGTAGAGAGCCCGGTCGGCGGCCTCGATGAGGTCGATCTCACTCAGCTCAAATTTGCCAAACATGGTCGCGATACCCGCACTAACGGTTAGATACTCGCTAGTTTCCGAAGCTCTATGCGGGATGCGAAGTTCGCGAATGTTCAACATCGCTTCCTCGGCGATCTGTATCGCACCAGCAGCATCTGTTCCGCCGAGTACGATCGCAAATTCTTCTCCGCCAAATCGAGCGACGAGATCCGTCGGACGCTTGATCGCCCTGGCAAAAGCCTCTGCGACACGCTGCAGGCAATCGTCGCCCGCCTGATGGCCGTAAGTGTCGTTGTAGAGCTTGAAATGATCGATGTCGATCATGACCAGCGATATCTCGGTCTTGAATCGGATGGCACGATGCCATTCGTCGGTCAGGAAACTCTCAAAACGTCTACGGTTACCGATCTTGGTCAAGCCGTCCGAGTTTGCCAATGCCTCCAGATTTTCATTTGCCCACGCCAACTCGGCCGTGCGCTCTGCGACCAGCCGCGACAGCTTCTTCTCTCTCGCCTCAAGATGACGAACGCTGACTTTCCACGCGATAAAAAGCAGGAATGCAACGCAAACGCCACAGATCGCGGCAAAGAGTGTTGTCTGGTAGAAAAACGGCCGGATTTCCAGCTTAACGACAGCGTTTTGGCGCTCCAGATACCGTCACTATTTGCGGCTCGCACATGAAACGTATAGTTCCCCGGCGGCAAATATGAGTATTGAGCGGTACGTCGAGTTCCGGCATCGATCCATTTATCATCGTGCCCCTCGAGCATGTACTGAAATTTTATCTGCTCGGACTTGATCAGACTGATACCTGTATAGATGATCTCAACATCCCGATTGCCCGGCCCGATCGTTGCTCCGACTCTGAAATCGACCGGCTGCCGCTCAGATAGGATCTCTTCAACGACCACCCGCGGAGGCATCGGATTTGGAAGCTCTGCGGCTGGGTCGACGATCGATATTCCCTCTTGGGTCTGGAACCATATCTTGCCATCCTTACCCCGAAGACTCGCAGGCTGACGACCGCCGTTGCATTCGTTCGAGAGCATGCCGTCGGCTTTTCCGTAGCCGACACTGTTGATCTTTGCGATTTTACCGTCTGCAAGGTCGTGAAGCTCGCTTTTTTTGACCCGATAGATACCACGGTTCGAACTGATCCAGAAGAATCCCGCCGCGTCTTCCTCTATCGCGAAAACACCGCTATTGTAGAGGCCGTTCTCTTCCTTGTAGCTGAAAAATTTGCCGTCCTTTAGGCGGCTCATTCCCTCGTCGTACGTGCCGATCCAGAACGTGCCGTCCGCATCTTCGTAGATCGTTCGGACGTAGTTCCCAACCAATCCCTCTTTCGTTGTGTAGTTGGTAAATTTACCGTTCTCAAATTTACTGAGCCCACCCGAGCCGCCGAACCACATGACGCCTTTCGAGTCTTCGAATATGAACGTCATGAAATCATTCAGCAATCCGTCCTTGGTCGTATATTCGGCTGAGACCTTGTAGTCGTTGTACCGCAGTATGCCCTTGTTGCTGGCTGCCCAGATGTTGCCCTTGCTGTCTTTCCTGATGGCATGAACATGGTAGCCCTCGATAAGCATCTCGGCCTTACCATCTTCGACCAGAAAGATACCGCCATTCAGGCCGACCCACATCTTGCCGTTATCGTCCTCGAAGAGCGATTGCACCGACATAAGGCCCGGTCGCCATTGATACTTCGGGGCGACTGTCGGATCAAGTGTGGTGAGTTCGAACGGCTCAAATTCCCCGTCGCGATAAAGGCTAAGGCCCTTGCTCGTTCCGATCCAGACCGTGTCCTTGCTATCGCGATACATCGGATAAACTTCAGAATGTATCAATCCGTTCTGCGTACTAAAGCCTTGTATGACCTGCTTTCGTCGACGGCTAAGGCCGCGTGTCGTAGCGAGCCACGTCGTGCCTTCACGGTCGTTGTAGACCGACGCGATCGAGGTGTTTCCAAGGCCTTCGTTCTTGCCCCACAGCGAAATGTTGTCACTTTTGATCTGAACCAGCCCGACGCCGACGGTCGAAGCACCTCCGCTCGACAACCAAATGCTGCCGTCAGCCTCTTGCCAGAACGAATGATAGATCGAGTTCTGCGGCAGCCCGTCTTTTTCGTCAAACGTCCTTATTTCCCCGTTCCGGATCCGATGAACATAGTTTTCGCCCAGCCAGAGCGAACCATCGCGATCTTCGAACATATTCGGCTGAAAATTGAGCCGGCTAAAGTCGAGCGGAATGAAGAAAATCTCCTCTCCCCGGATCTCGGCAACGCCGGAACGCGTTACGACCCAATTCGCCCCATGCTTTCCTGTGATCGTAACATCCGCATCAAAACGAGGCTCTTTCTCAATGAACTCAAATTTTCCGTTGTCGAGGTAATACCAGCTCTTCGCCCTGCGGTCATCATCCTCACTGAGAAATCGCAACCGGCCGTTGGGCTCGCGCTCGATCTTTCCGATGTAGTGCCCGGGAACTTCATTTGACGGGATCGTGGAAAAGGCCCCATCGCGATAGATGGTAAGAACACCGTCCTCCATCGTAGTCGCATAGATCGTGCCGTCTTTATCAGCGTAAATGTTGGTAAACCGGTTATTGAGGATGCCCTTCGTGTTACTTTTGTTAAATGTGGTGAACCTCACGCCGTCAAAACGTACCAATCCATCAAACGTCGTGAACCACAGATACCCCTCAGGCGATTGCGTGATCTGGCGCACACCATTCTGGGGCAAGCCATTATCGGTCGTCCAGTTATCAAAACGATACTGGCCGAAAACGGCTGTGCTCAAAATGAGACACAGTAATAAGATGCCAAACAGGAACTTCATCTGAGGGGTCGAACGGTCGGAAATGGGCGATGTAAGGCGGGAAGAAAAACTGAAACGCCAAAGCTATTAAACAATGTTTACAGCTACTTAGTCAATGAAATCTTTTGAAAAAAAAGAGTGGCCGCTAATAGGATTGGGTCAGTTCGACTCCAGTATAGTAATGCCTGATGATCTCGTCATACTTAACGCCCATTTTGGCCAACCCAAAGGCGCCGTATTGACACATTCCAACGCCGTGGCCCCAGCCGCGGCCGGTGAAAATGTAGCTTGAAACGGTATTCCCGTAGTAGCGCTTATTAATGACAAAAAGCTGTTCGGGCAGACGGAGAGCAGAGCGGATCTTACCGCCTTTCAATGTTTTGACGCCGTTCGAACCGATTATCTCAAGTTCGATCGGACGGCGGGAGTAGCCAACCTTTTTGACGTTGATGTCATAAAGCGTACCGATACCGCGCACATATCGAGAAAGGCGTGATTGTACTGCAGATGCCGCAACCGGTTTGTTCCAATAGACCCACGGCGACATCTTCTCGGCTGTGGTCGGCGTTTCGCTTGGCTTGATCTCAAGGTACTTGACAGCACCGAGAGCGTCGAGTTGATAGCGAACGCCCTCGCCACCGATCAGCGCAGCCTCGCGAACGGCATACATCGTTTCACCAAACTGTCTGAACAAAAAGACATCAGGCCGGACTGACAATTGCCGTTGGGTCTTGCCGCTCTTGAGAATGAGTTTACCGTCTGCGGTCGGCTGGGCCTCGCCTGTAAGAACCTCTGGCATCCATCTTTTCTTCTCGTAGATCTGCCGGATCAGCCGCAGCATTCGGGCACGCGTAAACGGCCGATTCGGCTTCAGTGTGAGGTCAGGATGCAATGTAAAATACCCGTCGCGGAGCAAAACCGCCAGATCCGCACGGCGTTCTTTCGGGATCTCGGCCGAATCATCAAATGCTAACTGATAATTGATGTCTGACTCGCTCATCATCGTGTCCGCATACCCCGGAGCGTAGACAAAATTCGCGATAACGCGTGCCAATTCAGCCGGCTTCGTCGTGTCGCGATTCACGTTGGGATATGTCTTACCAAATTTTCCCGCCAGGTTGTTGAGCCAATTCGACATCTCGCTCTCGGTCGGAACTTCTTCAAACCAATCATCGGTCATCTGTCCGGTAGATAATTGAAAGCTGTTTGAAGCGAGCAGAGACATCAAACGGACCAGTTCAAGGTTACCTTCGTCACGCAATTTGGCAGGCGTTCGGCTTGTTTTGATCAGGAATGGCTCAAAGTGGCGACGTCCCTCGAGTGAGCATTCTACACCCTTGAGATACGGCTCACCCTTATCAAAAATGTTCCCGCCGTCCTCGGTTCGTCCGCCGCATGTCGATGTGTAATAGGCATTTATCGGCTTGCCTTGATACGTCGCTACGATGCCTCGGGTCTGCTGCACAGCCTGCGTCCCCATCTTATTCTCTATCGAAACGCCCTTGTAAACCTGCGACCAAACGGTCGGCACCATGTCGAAGCCTTGGGCTCCGTATCCACCAATATTCGCGATCGCGTAGGTACGTGCAGCAACGGCCTGTGCCTTTTGAGCTTCAAGCTGTGGCAATCCGAGTTCTGCCGGGACGACGCCAAGCAGATATTCTTCGAGCGGTACGACATTGACCACCGTCAGCGACCCGCGAGCATTTACAAACACCTCGATCTTGCCCCGATACGCCTTGCCGTTGAGCCTGACCGGATTGCTGCGTTCGTTTACTGAACCAAATGCAACGGATTTCAACGACGAATATTTCGCGGGTTCGCTAGGGCCGCTCACGATCACTTCCCGCAAATTTGGATTGACAGATCCGGTTACCGTTGTAGCGGTAGAACCAGTGGCCTTGATCAAACTACGAACGTCACTCTTCCCTGGCGTATTCAATTGCTGCGACAGAGCGACGGCATCCTCCGACACGACCGTCTTTTTCTCTACAACGGTAACGGAGTCGTCAAAATCTTTCTCGGCAAGCTTTGCCTTTAGCTCCTCGGCCTCTTCGCTTGTAGCCTTAACGGGACCGACCCAAACTTTCCAGGTGTTTGATATTGTGTCGAGACTAACTATCGCGGATTCTCCCGTAGCATCGCGGATGTCCTTGGCGAGGTTGTTCGCGTCGTTCTGGGTTGGAAGGTTCTGAAATTCTATCCGGTAATTCTCGACCTCCGGCGCGCGGTATGCTCTTGCAGAAACGGTCACTCGCGAAGCCGCAAGGAATCTTGCAGGCTCATCCGGGCTGATGGCGACGAGTGAAGAATCGGTCGTTGTGATCGATACCGAGCTAGAGTTTGTCGAAAGTCCGATCCTGATCAATGGCTCCGACGTAAGCCTGGCGACCTCGATCGTGTCAGCCGAGCCGGCACAAACAACTGAAAACACGAGTACAAGTGCAGTGATACCGCGTCGAAAGATCATCCTTCAATCATACCAAAATTGCCAATATCAAATGAATGGTTCTGTGCCCGCACAACTTTTTGCTTCATCACCGAAACCCATTGAGAACATCGAACGAACTGCATATTTCACGCTTATGAAAGGATCCCAGCCTGAGTTTACGACCGATCTTGCAACAATACTCGAACGCGTCGAGCGGATCGACCCGATCCGCTATTCACGCACCAGAAACTTTATCGATGGCGACGTAACGTATCTGTCGCCGTACATTTCACGTGGAGTGATCTCGACGAAATACGTGCTGGAGCGAACGCTTGCACGCGGATTTGAGCCGAGAAAGATCGAGAAATTTATCCAAGAACTCGCGTGGCGTGAGTTTTACCAGCGAACCTGGCAGGTGAAAGAAGAGATGATCGACCGCGACCTGAGGCATCCGCAGCAAGGCGTCGCGAATTCACAGATCGCTGCTTCGATAGTGAGTGCGAAAACCGGGATCGAGGCGGTTGATTCTACGATCGAATCGTTTTACGAGACCGGCTATATTCACAATCATATTCGAATGTATATCGCCGCGATCGCCTGCAACATCGGCCGCAGCCATTGGCTCACGCCGGCTCGTTGGATGTACTATCACCTGATGGACGGCGACTGGGCGAGCAACGCAATTAGTTGGCAATGGGTCGCCGGAACGGCCAGCAACAAGAAATACTTTGCGAATCAGGAAAACATCAACCGCTATTGCTACACCCATCAAACTGATACGTTCCTCGATGTTGATTACGCCGCTTTCGAATCGATGAAAGTTCCGCCGGTTCTATTGGAAACGATCTCCCCGGCCTTAATAACCGAGCTACCAGAGACTGCACGGCTCGACATCGATCCCGGCCTGCCGACGCTGATCTATAACAGCTACAACCTCGATCCGCATTGGAACATCGATTTGCTGGCAAACCGCATTCTATGGCTGGAGCCTTCTCATTTTCTGCGATATCCGGTTTCCTCAAGAGTAATGGACTTTATTGTCGGGATCGCCCGGAACATCGACGGTATTCAGATCTTTGCAGGCGAATTTGAAGAATTGACCCGGGATCACGGCATCGCAGATGTCAGATACAAAGAACATCCGCTATGCAAACACTACATCGGCACCGAGGAGAGCCGTGATTGGATGTTCGACGTGCGCGGATATTATTCGTCGTTCTTCTCATTCTGGAAAAAGTGCGAGCGGCAACTCGCCTAACTGACCACGCTTTGCGTGCGCGGTCACTTCTCCAGAGCGTTGAAGATGAACGGAAAGGTTCCCCAACTCTGCCCGCGATGCTGAGGGCGAAAAGCGAATAGGACGATCTTGCCTTTTCCGACCGTTACCTCCGCCAGAGCAGTCTTGCCGTTAAGTAATTTTTCGCCGAGCATCCAGCCTGAAAGCAATGCATCTTTTGCCGCATATTTGGCGATGATCTTAACTCTAGCGTCTGCGGCAATGTCGAACGCAGAGCTCGATGAGAAATAAGCCGCGGTCTCCGGCCTCAAGCCCTTGGCTAACGGATCCTTCGTGTCGACATCGAGTTTGACGACCGATCCGGGATTATAAAATTCGTTTCGCCGCACACCGGCGAGCACGTTCCTCAGTGGTAAAGAAAATCGCTTCATCACCATCTCGCACGAGTCGTCGAAGCAGATCAGCTTTCCGCCGTTCTCGACAAACTTCTTGAGATTATCGACACCAGCAGTGCCGATGCCGCCAGCGAACTCGGTCGGATACCGCTCCGCACTCAGGCCGTTGACGATCGTGTTCTCACTGTCGGCTGGCAAAATGATCGCGTCGAGATCGAGATTCCCGCTTCGCATATCTTCATTCGAGACGGAGCGAAAAGGTATCTGAAAAGTCTCCAGTACCAGCCGCGTCCAGCCCTCATCCATCGAACCTCCGGCACCCTTGTAGAGGCCGATCTTCGGATTCGTTTTCAAAGGATTCGGCTTCTTCGCAAATGCGGTGTTGACAGGTGAGAGATTAACCACGGATCTCACCTGATTGATGTTCTCGACTTTTTTGAGAGTGGCTCGGTCGGTTTCGAAATTCCTGATCTGATAAATGGCCTCCGCCTCAACGCCCATCTGCATCGGTAGCGTCCAGCCGGCCACATCGTACGGCGCCTCGGCATCGCCATTTGGCAAAAGACGGCTTGGATAAACCTGTTTCTCGAATAGACTCAACACGTTGTTCTTCTGTGGCTGGTTTACGAATACCAAAAAGCTCCCAAGCGGCATCTCGTGAAAATCTCTCTGAGCCGGCTCCATCTTCAGATAGAGCTCCTGCTTCATCTCAAAGACTTCCATTCCCTGCGCCATCAAGATCTCGAGAAATCGCGACACCGTCTCCGCATTCGGCTGGCCCGCCGGGATGATGAAAGCCTGTGGCTCACCGGTTTTCGGCGAAAGATTTTCGCGGCCCCGCTCGTAGAAATTACGTAAATATCGCTCGCGAAATTTCGCCCCCATCTGCAGCAAACTTCGCGACGCTGTCATCTCGATCTGTGCGATATCCGCCGGCCGCCAAACGCCGCCTTCCCAGGTGTCGGGATAATTCGTTGCGATCTCGAGCAAGTTTGAAAGGCCGCGTGTGTTTCGATTCCCGGCGAGTTGTTCCCGTCTGATCGTTACTGGCGACATCAAGTTCGCACTAGCCGCTTCCGACAGTATTCCGATCGAATTGTGATAATACGGAGCGGAGCGGAAGCCCCCGTGCCACCACGTGTCGTAAGTCGAATTCGTCGCCACGCCCTCCACATTCTTTGCTTGCAGGTCGGCGGCCATCTTGTATCCGATCAATCCGACCTCTCGCAATATCGAAGGATTAACCCTTGGATTTGGCGGATCGAAGAACGGTGGAATAATAAATCGCGATGCCGTTGCACCTTGCTGGTGCACGTCATAAACGAGTTGCGGGAACCACTCTTTCCAGAACAGCTTTGTGATCGCCTGGGTCTCGACCAGATTCAGCATGAACCAATCACGATTGTTATCGTGACCGGCATAATGGTGATATAGCTCCGGCGGTGATGTCCCTTCACTTTTAGTACCGAGCGTTTTGCGATACCAATCAGCGACGATATCGACGCCGTCAGGGTTTGATGATGGCAGCAGCAATAGGATCGTGTTCTCCAGGATCTCCTTGGTCTCGGCGTCCGTTGCCGTTACAAGATCATATGCGAGATTCATCGACATCTGCGACGCAACGATCTCGGTCGAATGGATCGAGCACGCGATCGAGGCGATCGTCTTTCCATTCTTTACAAGATCATTGAGTTCCTTTTCGTCACGGATCGCACGCGGATCTGCCAATTTAGCGCTTATCTGACGATACTTATCGAGGTTCTTAATGTTATCTGCGGACGAGATGAAAGCAACGATCAGCGGCTTGCCATTTGTCGTCTTGCCGATCTCACGAACGGCAACCTTGTTGCTCGCTTTGTCGAGTTTGGTGAAATAATCGTGGATCTGCCGCCAATCAGCAATGGTCTTGTCATCAGTCGGGTAAAAACCGAGAACCGATTTTGGACTCGGTACTTGGGCGACAATTGCCGCCGAAAACAGTAGAATCAAACCGCACAGACGCAGCGTTGCATGAACAACGCTCGAACTGCCGTTAACCCGAATCACATGTCCGCGACCAAATCCAAGGATAGCCATACTAGTTCTTTCTCCGCGTCTCCGCATCTCCGCGGCACAGAATCTCCCGAAAATAAATTGTTAACGTTTCCTGTAAAGGAGTCTAACAAATCGCGGCTCGCCGGAAAACTCAGATACTGGTGGGGCTGGCTGGTTGCAGGAACTCTGGTGCTTTTTATAGCCACTCCGGCGTTGTTATTTTTTGGATTGCTTGGCCGCAGAAGTTGGCTGCATCCGCTCGCGAAATGGGGAGCAAGCACATGGATGAAAGCCTGCGGAGCTACCATCGAAGTTACGGGCGGCGAAGATCTAGACCCTGGCAAAGCATACGTTTTCGCATCGAATCATCGCTCGTATCTCGACACGGCAACGCTCTTTTTCTTCGCTGGCCGAAAGATGGGACTTGTCGCGAAGAAAGAGCTGTTGAAGGCCCCGGTTTTCGGCCAGGGTATGAGCTTTGTGAATATCATCGCCATCGACCGCTCCAATCCGGAGCGGGCCATGACATCAATGAACAAAGCGAGAGCGGTGATGGAAAAAGGGTTTTCCTTCGGACTCTTCGTCGAAGGAACTAGAGCTATGCCCGGCGAGCTTCTACCATTCAAGAAAGGAGCTTTCCACTTAGCTGTACAGATGCAAGCCCCGATCGTCCCCGTGGCGATCACCAATACCGACTGGATGATGGGCAAGCGAACGGGCGTCGCGTATCCCGGTGTCGTCAAAATGAAACTGCTCGCCCCGATCCCAACCGCGGGCAAGTCCACGGACGACGTAATGGAACTTCTGCTCGCCACCCGCACGGCCATCGCTGATGAGATGAGAAAGCAGCAATAAAAAACGGGACGCAGAAACCGATCCACGTCCCGACGTCTCGATGTTCTCAAATTTAGCTACGGCTTGATCGGCGTAGGACTCACTGTTGGCGTCGGAGTAGGATCATCATCCAGAATTCGCACCTCGCTCCGTCCAACTCGATAGTTGGTGAACTTTATCCTAATCTTCAGCTTTAGCACGGCTCCATTATCAAACACAAGTTCGTCATCCGAGGCCGAGTACGATGGAAACCAGTATTTTCCATCTACATTCTCGCGCCAAGTCTCAAAGATCGGGAATTTATTCACCTTGGTCTCTGGGACGCCCTTGCCTTTTGACTTAACGATCAGCAAGTCGTCCTGATCGACCCACACTCGACCGGTAAACAATCGCAGTTTCGACTTTTTCGGGTCCGGAATGACCTTGGGCGTCACCTCAAAGACGTAGAGATTCAGGCCATCGATCTTCTCATTGCCAATAAACGAAAAGTTGTACTTATCGACCGCCGACGGTTCGAGGGCAAACGGATTGACACCGCCCATGTCCTCGAGATCCTCGGCCGTAACCAAACCCGGTTCAGTCGAAGGCATCGGGAAGAAGACGATCTTCTCAAACCGCTCGCCCGCCTGCGTGAACGTCATGTACGAGTCACGCCGATACGTACCCGTAATATTACCGCCAAGGCCAATAGTGTTGATCGTGGCTGAGCGGTTAAACGCGTATAAGGTGAGGGCCTCGCGAAAGGCACCTTCGTTCGTCGTAAATGCCTTCACGATGCGAGCGGTCTCGGCAGGAGACATGCTTCCTTTCACCGGAGCGGTGGTTTGAGCAAACACGGCAGCCGAAACGGCGAGCAGTATTAAAGAGAGAGTTATGAAACGCTTCATCATTATTTCACTATTATCCACGAACTACTAGAAAATAGATGCAACAGATGACTGAAAAGTTGACATAGCGTTTATTTTGCACGAAAAAATGGCGGCCTTTGCCTGGCCGCCTTTGACTCGTTTAGTATTTGCGGGCGATTATCCCACAAAATCAACTTTCACCTTGTGAGGTATGATGCCAGCCTTATGGCCTTCGGCGAGGAGGCGTTTGACAGCTTCCCGGCCGCGGTCGCCGTAGTCGAGCGTGAGGTCGTTGACCCACATCGCGACAAAGCGATCCGCCAGAGCCGGCTCCATATCGCGGGCGAACTGCATGGCGTAGGCGAGAGCGTCTTCGCGATTGTCCATCGAATAGACGATCGAGGCGTGAAGGTGCTTTGAGACCTTCTCCATCATCTCTTTGCCGAGATCGCGGCGAATGACGTTGCCGCCCATCGGCAGCGGAAGGCCCGTTTTCTCGTGCCACCATTCACCGAGGTCGAGCACCTTGTCGAGGCCCATCTGGTTGTAGAAAAGCTGGCCTTCATGGATCAGCAGACCCGCATCAACGCGGCCGCTTTTTACCTCGTCGATGATCTCGTCAAACGGAATGACGACGTGCTCAAAATCTTTGTTATACAGCCGCAGAGCAAGATACGCGCTCGTCATCTCGCCCGGAACAGCGATCTTCATCGAACCGATATCGGCGGCATTTCGCGGCTCTTTCGACACAACGATCGGGCCGTATTTGTCGCCGATGCTTGCGCCATGCGGCAGCAGAGCGTATTTGTCTGCGACATATGCGTAAGCGTGAAACGAGATCGCCGTCACGTCAAAAACGCCGTTCTTCGCATCTTCGTTGAGCGACTGGATGTCTTTTAGGGTGTGCTCGAACTTGAGGCCTTCGGTCACGAGCTTGTTCGTGGCGAGGCCGTAGAACATGAACGCGTCGTCCGAGTCGGGCGAGTGAGCAACGGTAATGGTGCGTATTCCGGGAGTTGGTTCGGTCGTTTGAGGCATAAAACTAAGTGCAGGAGTAGTACACGTTCGTGTCGTACAAAACCTTAATTTTACCGTTTTCGGCGTGTTTGGCAAATACGGCTTGCAGTTCGGCGATCATCTCGTCGTAGATCGGGTGATCTTCGTTCGGCATATACGACGCCGACAGCATTCGGCCCTTTAGGCCGTCGAAATCGAAGGTCTGCGAATTGGCGAAGTTAGCTGAGCCATATTCGCGTTGAAAGAAACTAGCGAGCTCGCTGGCCGCGATATTCTCATGCCTAACTCTTTCATAATCACGTGCATACTTGAGTAGCAAGGCCTCGTACTCGATGTGAAACGGCGTCGTGTCGAGCTGGCGTTCATTCCATATAAGTACGGTGTACGCGCCGTCGCGTCCGATGCGTTTGAACTCTGGCCGCGTCGCCTCAGCATCAAACCAATGAAACGCCTGAGCCGCAAGGATCATATCTACGGACTTGTCAGGCAGAGTCGTCGCCTCGGATGTGCCATCGATCGGAGTGAAATCGGGGAACTCTCTGAGAAACTCGACCGCCGCCCCGAGCATCGCCGCGTTAGGCTCGACGCCGTAAACTTTGTTGCAATTCTCAAGGAACAAAGCCGTCGAAATGCCCGTCCCGCAACCAACATCCGCGATCACCGTCTCCTGCGTCAGCCCGCACTCCGACTCAAGAAACCCGATGATCTCACGCGGATAATGCGGTCGGTATTTAACGTAGTTGGCTACGCGGTTGTTAAAGCGATCTACGGAATCAGTCATTTAGTCTCCTGCGACAAAGAAGTCCATCTTCCATACGCCGCGTTTCTTGGTAAATCCAGCACGAAAATCGATATGGCTGCGAACGAATTCGCTCTTCACAAAGCCCTTGAGCCCACCTTTGGTGGTCACGGGAAGCCACTCGGGATCTACCGACTTATCACTCTTCCCAAGTGTCTCGTATTCGACCTCGACGACGTTGTACGAGAGCTTTGAGACGACCTCGGCGTTCATATTCGGCTCTTTTCGCAGATTCACGTTATTGCCAAAGATGACCTCGTAGTCGAAACCATCAACGTCGTCCGGCCACGAGCTAAATGTGTACGGGGCCATGAACGATGTCTTGTCGCTCTTATCAAATGCACCGCCATTCTTAACGACAGGAAGAAACTCCTTCCAGAATCCGCTCTTCTTCGAGGTGATCTTCCAGACGCGTTTGAAATTGGAAATGCCGTCCTCGCCGCCAAAACCGTTCTTGATCTTTGGGTCGATGATGGAAAGGAGGTAGTTAACATCGCGCCGCTCGGCCGCCGCGATCAGCTTTGTGCGAAAGGCGAGAAACGATGCGTCCTTAGCAGCTTCGTCGACGGGCTTTACGTACTTTTCCTGACTGATTGCCGAGCCAACAAGCAGTGCCAAAATCGTAATGATAAATAAGATCCTTGTTGCCATAGTCTGTCCCCTGCGCCGTTGACTGCCGCCCGCTTACGCAGGCGGTTCTGACACCTCTTCGCCGGTCCATTGGGATTTCTTGGAATGCGGGATATCAAATTGATCCAATATGCGAAAACAAAGATGCTCGACCAGGTCGTCGATCGTTTTTGGCCGATGATAAAAGCCCGGTGAGGCCGGAAGTATTCGGGCACCGGCATGCGTCAACCGCAGCATGTTCTCGAGATGAATAGCATTGTACGGCGTCTCACGCGGGACGAGCAAAAGTTTGCGGCCTTCCTTGAGACAAACGTCCGCCGCTCGATGTATCAGATTTGTCCCGGCACCGCTCGCTATCGAACCGATCGTTCCCATCGAACACGGCACAATGATCATCCCGGACTGCTTGTAGGAACCAGACGACGGCTTGGCAGCAAAATTATCCAGGCGCCAATAACGAATAAGTTTGGAATGCTCATCAAGGCCGAACCATTCGTTGATCTTCGCGGCGTTTGCGTCTTTGAGATTAACGCCCATCTCGACCTGCGCGACGACCGCCGCCGTGCCGGACATGATGAGATTTACCGTCTCGACCACGCCGCTGGCCGCGAGCAACTGCAACGTGCGGTGTGCGTAGATCGTTCCGGATGCTCCGGTAATTGCGACGGTTAGTTCCATATTCATCAATTTTACTGCTTTGGGGGAATAAATGCATCAAACTCAAGTGTATGGAGAATAACAGTTGTTTTGGCAGAACCGTGTTAGGCTCCGTACAGAGACTAAAAGGTCATCAAATGAAATTATCCTTAATCCATATATCAAAACGACTTACGCTGATCTCGGTTGTCCTGGTTGCCGCTATCATTAGTACGAATGCTCAGGCGACTGGCAAGCCCCCGATCATCATTATTCCTGGGATCAGCGGTTCGCAGCTCGTAAATCCGGCCACTAATAAAGCAGTCTGGTTCAGCGTCAAGCGCGATAAAGATGACGACCTGCGCCTGCCTATGACTTCGTCGATCTTGAGCAGAAACCGCGACAGCCTCCAGGCCCAAGACATCATCCGCAAAGTCGAACTGCCGGTGCTGCCCGACGTCGAGGTCTATCAGACGCTGATCGACTCGCTGAAAGAACGAGGCTACACCGAGGCCACCTGGAACAACCCAAAGGCGACCGATGTTTTCTATGTATTCGCCTACGACTGGCGTCGCGACAACGTCGAATCGGCTCAGTTGCTTATGCAGAAAATGACCGATGCAAAGCGGCGTCTGCGCACCCCGAACCTGAAATTCGACATCCTTGCCCACTCCATGGGCGGCCTCGTCGCTCGGTACGCCGCGATGTACGGATCGGCCGATCTGTCTCGAAACGGCTCGCCCGTACCCACGTGGGCGGGAGCAGCTCATATTGATAAGCTCATGATGTTTGGCACACCGAACGAGGGAGCTTTCAGCGCCTTTGACACGTTGCTCAACGGCTATCCGATTGTAGCGAATCGCGACCTTCCATTCGTCGACGACCCGCGGCCCGAGGACGTGATGACCAATCCGTCGGTCTTTCAGCTCATCCCGCATCAGAATTCAGCGCGGTTTCTCGATGAGAATCTACAGCCGCTAACGGTCGATATCTACAATGTCGATACGTGGATCACATACGGTTGGGGAGCGATCGCCGACCCAAAATTCCTGAGCAAACTGAGAGACGCCAGTCGCCTCGAGCTGACAAACAAAGAGATCAAACCAGCAAAGCTAAATAAAAATGCCAGTGGAGACGATCGAATATTGGCGCGCACGACCTACGCTCAGGTGCGAGCCTATTTCGTCGCGACACTCGACCGTGCGCGACGTTTTCACCTCGCGATGGATGCGACGAGCAAAACGGCTCCCGTGCAACTCTTCGCTTATGGAGGCAATTGTGCTCCCACGCTCGACGCCGCGGTCTTGATCCGCGATGACAAGAAGGGCACTTGGACAACGCTGGTCGATGCCAAAGACATCAAGACCGCCGACGGCAAACAGATCAAAAAGGACGAGGTCAAAGCCGCGATGTTCACACCCGGCGACGGCCGCGTCACCAAACGCTCGCTCCTATCCGAGACCGAACTAGCAAAAGGCGGCCCTGAAATGATCAAGATCCCGCTCGCCTCATCATTCTTCGCCTGCGGTTTGCACACAAGCCTCTTTCTGGAGAAGCAGATTCAGGAAAGTTTTTGGAGTGCTTTGGTTGTGGAGGAAACAGCTAAACCCTAACGCTTAAGCTTTGAAACTATCTGTTTGTTAGGCAACGTTCCTTTACCGAGAACTTTACGAATGGCGTCGGCATGTCCGTATTCATCCTTTGCCTCGCGCGTTGAACTGCAGTTATTTGTTTGCGGCATTGCGGCAGCCTTATTCAAGTCTGCAAACACTATATATGTCTTACCTTTCTGGAAATCAAACTCGCAGCTGTTTGTCGATCTGGTTCCATCGGAATACCTGTTCTGTCCGGTAACAAGGAATATTGCAGATGCCAGGTCGCCTTTCCACCAACTTTCAACCTTAAATTTTACGACCATTTTCTCATAGCCAAGTGGTCTATCAGCTGAGTCTATCCGCCCTGAATCGAATTCGTCACGAATGCCTTTTCTATACTCGAAACCGACCACCTCGCCTTGAAAGACCATGGACGAAGTGTTCATAGCTCCCGCGACTATGCTCTCAAAAGTCTCGCCGGGCATACCTCCACACCCGCACGCTAAAGCAGATCCGGCTGCGATACAGAGGACAAGAGCGAAGGATGCCAGAACTTGGTTCAATGATTTCATCGGCAAACTATGGATTTAGCAAAACAAACAACCGATCTGCCCAATCCGACCGAGCATTCTTAAGGATCTCGTAATGCACCTGAGCCATTTCGCGGTTGCCTTGCTTTAGGTAGGCCCGGCCGAGGTTGTAGCGGGCTTTTTCGAGGTCGGGGTTGTAGCTGACGGCATTGTTGAAAGCCTCGATACTCTCGTCGGTCTTGTTGATCTCGAAGTAGCTCTCGCCGATGTAATTGTAGGTATTGGCATCGGGCTTGTAGATCTTTAGCTGCTCGAAATAAATGGCAGACTCGGCGAAGCGGCGATTTTTGAAGAGCGCAAGCCCAAGTTTTTCGATCGCGTTGGCGTGATCGGGCTTCATCGTAACGGCACGGCGGTAGGCAAGAATCTCCTCGTCCGTGCGGTTAAGTTTGTTGTACGAGAGGCCGAGCGAATATTGCGTTTCCGCATCGTCATCGATCTTGATCGCCTGCCGGTAGGCATCGACCGCTTCTTTGTACTGTCCGAGTGCATAGCTCGATGCACCAATATTAATGTATGCTGCTGACCATTCGGGTCGAAGCCTTGCGGCTTGCTTCGAAGCACGCAGAGCGTCGCTGTGCTTATTCAAAACGCCGTAGCAATAGCCCGCCTGATACCACGCCTCGGCATAGTTCGGATCGGTCTCGACCGCCTTTTCAAAATACGGGACCGCTCGGGCGTAATCATCCCTCGACATCTGAGCCAAACCCTGTGCGTAGAGCCGTTCAGCCGCCGAACGCTTATTCCTTTGAGTCTCTGCAGCAAGTGACGCAAAGCTCTGCACATCCGCGACCTTCAGCTGCGAAATGCGTTCGGCCGGCACGGCAAAATTCAAATTCTGCCCCTCGGCCGCCTGTAAGGTCGCGACGCCGATCACCTGCCCGGCCATATTCACGACCGGCGAACCTGACGATCCCGGCGAGATGGATGCTGTGATCTGAATTATCTTGCCATAGCCCGAGATCTCGCGGACAGCGGAAACAATGCCGTTCGAGACCGAACCTTCGAGCCCGTAAGGATTACCGATAACGACGATCGATTCGCCCTCTTGCGGAGCCGAGCGGACCAAGGGTAGCGGCACCGCCAACCCACGCGGCACATCGACCTGCAGCAGAGCCAGATCGCCTTCACCATCGACTGCGAGCACGCCTTTCACCGGAAACTTCTTCCCGTCCATCAGATGTATCTCGACCCTCGAAGAACGCTCGATGACGTGGAGATTGGTAATGACGCGATCCGGAGCGACAAAAAACCCACTCCCGCGAGCGAGCGTGTTGCCCTTCGAATCAAAAGTCTCCACCGCCACCGCCGACGGCTTGATCCGCTTGACCAACTCCGGCAAAAAATCCTGCGCGTTTAATTCGCCCGCGAAACACGCGAAAAATGCGAAAAAAAGCAGGATCTTTGCAGTAGTATTGGCCACCATCCGAATAAGACGCAATTATATGCCCTTTCGGTTGGCAAACCAAATTTTTTACTTCCCGATCAACCCATTCCCATCCAATGCCGTGTAGACATCGCTCGAATACAGCCCGAGCCATTTGTCGTATTCCGGCGTTTGGAAGATCTTGTCATAGACCTGCGAGTTGAGAGCCTCGAGATTGTTGAACCCACGTGGTCGGTTGAGCCATTCGTAGATCTTTGTGTGGAACAGGAAATCGTTACGCGTCGTGTCGAGAGCGACGAACTTATTAAGCTTGGCGAAAAGTCCCTTGAACTCATCCTCGCTGAGGCCGGTCTTTGCGTTCTGGCGGCGGATGAAGGCGATGCTCTTCGCATCCGGCGTCGGGTTCGGCGTGTAAAGACTCGACAGCTTGTGCCAATCGTCAAACTTGATGCCCGCCTCAAATTTTGCGAAATCGTCGTAGACGCGAAGTATCGAATATTCATCAACAACAACCATCTTCGCCACCGCCATCGGAGCCGCGAGTATCGCGAGCGTTCCTGACGCCGTTTCTGTCATCGCGACACCAGCCGTCTCGACCGTCTTGGTCCGATCTTTGATGATCTGGTCAAAGCTTGTCTTGCGATATTTCATCAACGCGATCGCGTGCTGATCTCTTGGTAGAGCCTTGAGCTTTGCATTCATCTCGTTGGCCTGAACCAGATATTTCATGAACGCCGCCGGGCTATAAAGGCCGGGGATCGCGTCGATCACCTGACCATCAGCGGCGATGATGTAATGAATACTGTTGCCAGTGATCGTCCGTTCGATCTTTCGGCCATCACCAAAGTCGATCGTGATCCGCGGAGCCGGGCGGACGGATTTCCAATTGAGGATGTAATTGTCGCGAAGGTACGTCGAGACCTCGTCGTTCGAGTACAAAAGGGCACGGAAAAGGCGGCTGTTGGCACAGGAGAATTCTTCGTTGAGATTGCCGAGCAGACGTAGCGTCAGGATCGGTTTACCCTGTTTCGCTGCGACTCGCTTTGCCTCTTCGAGATCGGTGTACCAATAAAGATGCGAGGCATAGGCGTCTTTTTGCATCGCGACGGTATCGATCGCATTTGCGATATTTTGCCAATTGTCGGTGCGTTCGCCCGTCTTAGAATAAGACTCAACATCAGCCGCATACTTAACAAACAGCGCGTCAAGCCCCGTCCTTCCCATCGCCCGCAATTCACGGATCGCCGGAACCGCCGTCGCAACATCCTCGGACATCGCTTTGCTGGTCAGTTCATCAACACTGCTCGCCCGCAGCGTCGAAGAGATAAAAAGAATGGTCATTAAGATCAACGAATACTTCAGCTTCATATAGTTTTCCTCCAAGATTTACCCATTTGAACGAAGCGAAAGTTCTTTCTTGTAGATTTTTTGCGTCTTCTTTGCGTCTCTGCGTCTTTGCGGGAGATCAAAGACACCCGCAGAGCCGCAAAGATGCAAAGAAGAGCCGCAAATTTGAGCCGGCATCAAAATCCGCTAATATCAGAAATATGAAGATCGCAATCGCCGCTGACCACGCTGGTTTTGAAGAGAAAGAAAAGATCAAGAGCACACTCGACGAGATCGGCGTCGAGTACACCGACATGGGCACGAATTCGCCCGACTCAGTCGACTATCCCGACTACGCCCGCAAGGTCGGCGAGGCAGTCGCTCGCGGAGAATTTGAACAAGGCTTGCTAGTCTGCGGCTCAGGCACCGGCATGGCGATCTCGGCTAATAAAGTAAAAGGCATCCGCGCCGCCGTCGCCTGGAACGCTGAGACCGCGAGTCTCGCCCGCCAACACAACAACGCCAACGTCCTCGCCATCGGAGCCAGAACGTCTCCCGAGGGAACAATTCCAGACATCGTAAAATCCTGGTTCGCCGCCGATTTCGAAGGCGGGCGGCATGCAAATCGAGTGGATAAGATAACCGGAATTGAAAAAGACGCCCTTTGATAAATATGCCAAAGATCCTAGCCATCGCGGGCAGCTATCGCGAAAATTCTTATAACAAACGTGTTGTGGCGATCGCCGCAGATGGTGCTCGGGCGGCTGGAGCCGACGTTACCATGATCGATCTTCGCGACTATGCGTTGCCGATTTACGATCAGGACCTGCAAGCGGACGGTGCTTTTCATGACGACGCTTTGCGTCTGCAGGACGTGATGGCCGAGCACGACGGTTTTCTTATAGCCTCGCCCGAATACAACGGCGGCATTCCTGGCGGGTTTAAGAACGCGATCGATTGGACTTCACGCTCTAACGACAAATACAAGATGTACGAGCCGGTCAAGGGTAAAACGGCAGCTCTGATCACTGCTTCGCCTGGGCAATTCGGCGGTATTCGCTGCCTCGCACACCTTCGCGGCGTCTTTACGATCATGGGCGTTCACGTGATGCCGATGGAGATCGCGGTCGGATTTGTCAGCGAAAAGTTCGACGGAGACAGCGGCGAGATGACCGACGAAAAGACAAAAGGCCTGCTCGAACATCTTGGCGCGTCGCTCGCAAATGTGTTAGAAACCTAGAACACGGTTAACGTCATGATCTTTCGCACACACATTCCCAGATCTCCGCTGGATCAGTTTGTGGCGATGTTCGTCTATTTTGACGACGTGAACTTTCCGCACGGCTTCGATCGGTTCCTGCCCAACGGTGATACCGAAATTCTGATCGATTTTCACGACACTCCGCAGTTTATATACGACAACACAAGCCTTAAAGAAATACAGGCCTGCAATCGCATCTGGGCGTCGGGTTTGCGGACTGAACCGATCACCATCCCCGCCGGCAACAAGTCGGAGATGATGGTCATCTCGTTCAAAAAAGGAATGGCAGCACCGTTTTTCCCGTTCCCGATGAGCGAGATCGCCGACAGCGTCGTTGATGCCGATTTGGTTTGGAGCATAGATTTTAGTTTTCTTCGCGAGCAGGTCTTGGCGACGAAGGACATCAGTGAAAGATTTCGGATCGTCGAGGATTTTCTTATCTGCGAATTCCAATCCCAAATGGCGATCAATCCATGTGTCGCCTACGCGATCGGCGAAATGACGGAGAGGCCCGACGCGGTAAACATCGCCCGATTGAACGGCGAGATCGGCTACTCGCAAAAGCATTTCACCGAGATGTTCCGCCGCCAGGTCGGCGTGACCCCGAAATCGTATTTGAAGATAATGCGTTTCCAAAAAGCCGTCCGGACGATCGATATTGCGACGGATATCGACTGGGGCCACATCTCGCTCGAATGCGGTTTTTACGACCAGTCGCACTTCATAAACGATTTCAAACACTTCGCCGGCTTCACGCCCGAGCAGTACGCTAAGATCCAGACGAATTATCAGAATTACGTGCCGGTCGGTTAGAAACTTCGTTGCAGAAGCCAGGTAAATTTTTTCCAATACACGTCCCGCTCTGTCGCGTAATCTCGCGACATGGAAAACTTTTACATCAATCACATCGCCGTCCTCGTTTGCGCCGTGATGAGTCTCGTCATCGGCGGACTCTGGTGGTCACCGTTGCTGTTTGCAAAAGCGTGGCAGCGTGAGACGGGCTTGAGCGACGAGCAATTAAAGCAGATGAATCCGGCCAAGACCTTTGGCCTGACGTTTGTGCTGGCATATCTTGCGTCGTACAATCTGGCGTTCTTTCTCGGTGACGGCAGTACAACTTGGAAATGGGGCATCGCAGCAGGTTTGCTCGCAGCATTCTGGGCGATCGCGATGTACGTTATCATCAGTCTGTTC
Source organism: Acidobacteriota bacterium (assembly GCA_016718135.1). GTDB lineage: Bacteria > Acidobacteriota > Blastocatellia > Pyrinomonadales > Pyrinomonadaceae > OLB17. The sequence goes on from JADKEF010000003.1 coordinate 252,522, forward strand.
GAGCAGCGTTCGCTCAAACACATGCTGATAAACTGCGGCTACATAACGGTTTACTTTGCGGTGATCGGATTTATTTTGGGGATCTGGAGGTAATGGCAGAAACGCACCAAATCGTAATGGGCATAAAAGCCTTAGACAATAATATGAAGTCAAAACATGCGGTCTTAATCACTTTAATTTTCCTTGGTATGGGTGCCTACGCCAAAGCTCAAACCAAGCCAACACCTACCTATTATTTCAACCCACATTGGTCATCCGATGGAAAAAGGATCGTCTTTGAATCAACCAGAGACGGCCAATCGGCCATTTACACAATCGCCGTAGATGGCACCGATGTGCGCCGACTAACCGACAGCAAATCAACCGACGGACAGCCGCGTTGGTCGCGTGACGGCCGTAGGATCGTCTTTTACTCAGAGAGAGACGGGCATTTGCAGTTATATGTGATGAATGCGGACGGTTCGGATCAACGCAAACTGACGGATGGAAAAGACCTCGCTTATCTACCCGATTTTTCGCCAAAAGGAGATTCGGTTGTTTTTCAGTCTCGAAAGGAGCGTCCGGGCATTACTCACGATATTTACGTGATCCGTACGGACGGATCAAATAGAACCCGTTTGACCGATGAAAAGCACGGTTATACCAGCCCAAAATGGTCGCCCGACGGAAAGAAGATTCTCTTTGAGCGAGCCGTGGTGACCAAAAAATACTATCGCGATCTGTCGAGAGAAGAAATGGGGCAAATGAAAAACTCGACAGAGATCTTTGTGATGGATCGCGACGGTTCAAATCTTAAGAACCTCACCAATAACGATGTCGAAGACTCGACACCGCAGTGGTCCGTGAGCGGAAAGACGATCTACTTTATGTCAAAACGCGACGGCTTATCGAGCGTTTATGCGATGAAAGCGGACGGAAGCCGCGTTCGCAAAGTCGCGGACGGAAAGATCGTGACAAATCCGTTCATAGCTCCCGATGAAAACTATTTTGCATACACGAAAGAGGTTGACGGCAAATGGGGACTATACATTTTTGAGATCAAGAGCGGAAAAGAACGTCTTTTGATTGGCGGGTGATGAGAGCGCAAAGATTTGGGATAATTTTGAAAGTCCTTTGAGGAAACACCAATGAAAAAGCTAATTATATTTTTAGTTTTATGTTTGTTTGCAGTGAGCAGTTCTGCTCAAACGCAAACGGCAGAAAAACCAAAAATGAATGTCGCCATTTTGATTTTTGATGGCGTTCAGATCATTGATTACACGGGACCTTATGAAGTTCTCGGTTCACACGGCAAACGCAAAGTTTATACCGTTGCAGAAAATGCGGACACCGTTACAACTGCGATGGGAATGAAAGTTATTCCGAATTATACGTTTGAAAATCAACCAAAGCCGGACATCATCGTCATTCCGGGTGGCGGATACAGCAAGCCTGACCCGAACGGGCGCGGTGTTGCCAAACAGATGGTCAACGAAAAGGTAATTCGTTGGATACGTGATAACGCCAAAGAGGCGAAGCATGTGATGTCCGTTTGCAACGGTGCGTTCCTGCTGGCACAGGCGGGATTGCTCGACGGCCTCGAAGCTACGACATTTCACGGCATGATCAAGGACCTCCCGAATTTTGCCAAAAACGTCAAAGTCTTTTATGACAAACGCTTTGTGGATAATGGAAAGATCATTACAACCGCGGGACTCTCCTCAGGTATCGATGGATCGCTTCATTTGATTGAGAAAATTGACGGCATCGGATGGGCAAAACGGATCGCCGCCGGGCTCGAATACAACTGGCAGCCGGAATCGAACTATGCCAGAGCTTCGCTTGCAGACATGAAGTTTCCCAAAACGATCGATGCAGTACTAAGCGATATTGAACCGATAGACATTACCAGCGAGAGAACCTTTTACGATAGCAAATGGACCGTTAGAACTCCGCTGTCGGTCGAAGACTTTATGATCAGTCTCAACAAAGCCTGGTCAGCTGCCCCAGGCTGGACAACAACAAAGATCGGCAAATCAGACGGCGTTTGGAAACTTACCGAAAAAGACGGGAAAGTTTGGATCGGCGAGGCAAAAGCCGAAAAGATTCCGGATAATAATAACGAGCTAATGATGGTTCTTAAGATTCGGCGCATATGAAACCCAAGTATAGTATCTCACTGAGCCTTCTTTTCGGATGTACCAGAACGAGCGGGCTTCTACTGATAGCGATCACACTGGGCATAGCGGGATTCTCTCGCGAGTTGCTCGCTAGCACTCGCGATTCATTGAGCATCAAGAACGTTAATGTCGTTGACGTTATGAAAGGCAAGATCGTTCGATCCCAGACCGTAGTCATCGAAGGCTCGGTCATTTCTTTTGTCGGTAGGTCGACGCCCCACGAGTTTCCCGAGAATTCGAAGACGATTGATGGTTCCGGAAAGTACCTTGCTCCGGGACTATGGGACATGCATTTTCATCTTTGTTGGGCTGGTGATAACGATAGGCTCCTTTACCCGATACTCCTCAGGAATGGCATTACCGGCGTTCGAGATATGGGCGGTGACGCTGGAGTGATGCGTCGATTTAAGGCTGCATTGGCGTCCGGCGAGATTGAGGGTCCGGAGATCTTTGGAGCAGGACCTATGTTGGATGGCGACCCTCCGGTGTATCGCGATTTTTCGGTAGCGCTACGCAGCGACACCAATATCCCGACATTGCTTAACGGGCTGCGATCGAATGGCGTCGATTTCTTCAAAACGTACTCACTCATTCGTGAACAGCAACTGAAAGAGATCGCCGAATACTGCGTTAAGCACGACATGACATTTGCTGGACATCTATCCGAGTATATTGAGCCGGAAACCTCAATATCTTTGGGGCAACGAAGTGTCGAGCATCTGAATAGACTGGAGGAGATCTGGGCTGCTGACAAATCGCGGATCGATCGAATCGGCAACGCTATGGCTTCAAAGGGAGCTTTCCTTTGCCCGACGCTGATCACCTACAAGCTCAAGGCCGCCGTGCGTGACCATTCGATCATTAACGATGAGTACGCAAAGTATATTCCTCAATCGTTGACCAAAGAATGGAAGGAAGTATGGGCAAAACGCATCGCAAGGCACGAAAAGAATGGCGACTGGAATTCGCTTGACGGGAAGTTCGAGTCACAAAAACAGCTTGTCCGTTTCTTACATAAGAAGGGTGTGATCTTGCTGGCCGGAAGCGATTTTGCAGGGATGCCATATGTCTATCCAGGAATTGGCTTACATCAGGAGCTTGAACTATTGGCCGCCGCTGGGCTGTCGAACGCCGACGTCTTACGGACCGCAACCATAAATCCCGCTCTTTATTTTTCCGAGGCAAAAATTCGAGGCTCCGTAACCGTTGGGAAATACGCCGACCTGCTTCTTTTGAAAAAGGACCCTCTTAGAGATATCCGAGCTCTCAGGGAATTATCCGTCGTTATTTCGAAAGGCAAAGTACTTGAGCAATAGACCTCGTACTTGGAATCGGGCCGCCCAACATCAACCTAATGCAATAGCTTGCAGAAAAGCTAGACTCAACAACCGAAGGAGATCGACAGGCTGGGCGGTCTGTCGTACAAAGATATGGCACAAAAAACATCTGGTGAATTTGAAAAGGAATTTATGGACGGGCTCGACAGCTCGACTGGAAAGGACCTTGGTACATGGCTGAAGATACTTGACTCTTTCAACAGCAAAAAGCGAAATGAGGTCATCGCGTGGTTAAAGGACGAACACAAGTTCAACCACATGCACGCCTCGCTGCTCGCCGGCATTCACGCCAATGGCGGCAAGCCGGTGTACGCAAGCACTGACAATCTGCTCGATGATCAGTTCGTCAGGGCCGCCGACATGCGGCCGCTGTACGATGCGTTTGTCGCCTTCATCGCAAAAAGCTTTCCTAACGCGACATTCCTACCGAAAAAGACGTACGTCTCGGTGCTCGAAAATCGCGAATTCGGAGCCGTGAATATCAAAAAAGCCGAGCTGCGCATCGGCCTCGACCTCGGCGACCGGCCGTTCGACGAAAAGGTCGAAAAAGCCAAACTAACCGGCCCGATGCCGCGCATCTCGCATATGGTTGTTGCCACGGACGAGAGCCGGTTTGATAACGAGCTTGTTGGCTTGTTGAAGGAGTCGTATTTTCGGTGTCACTAGATCACTCAAGGCCCTAACGCCGCCGAGTAAACCATTGCAATTTGTATGTATCTAAAGCCAACAAGTCTTCTAGTCACGTCGTTCACCTACTTTTTCTTCGCTGTGGCCATATCCGCTCAAAATGGCAGCATCGAATATCGTTCGTACCTTGCTCATATCGCCGCTGCGTCCAACGCTCTTCGCGTAAACGAAACCGGCGAGGCGAGGCGTTGGATCGACGCGGCACCGGTCAAATATCGAGGCTGGGAATGGTCATTCCTCAATGCTCAGACCAGTCAATTCTCTGCTTCGCGAACTCTGCACACCGCCCCTGTTACCGCGGTGGCCGCCAGCCCGGATGGAAAACTCCTCGCGAGCGCATCGTCGGACCGCACTATAAAAGTTACTGATGCCGCCAGCGGAGCCGAGGTGCTTTCGTTCAAGGATGAAAAGCTCGCCCCGCAATCCGTTGCCTTTACACTTGATGGCAAACGCCTGGCAGCGGCATTTTCACGCCATACGGTCATAGTCTGGGACGTAATTAGCAGATCCGAGATACGTCGGTTTCATGGCCAGGGTAAAGGGATTACCGCCGTTGCATTTAGTCCTGACGGTGCTCTGATCGCGGCTTGCTCGTGGAATGTTTCGCAGCCGCGCGGCGTGTGGGGGATAGTCGAAATATGGAATGCTGCGACCGGTGAAACCGTCAAGCAGCTCGAATACGGAGAAAAGCCGCTCGTCGCGATCGCGTTCAGCCCAAACGGCAAACAGCTTGCCGTCGCATCGTGGGAGGTCGACAAGATCGCTGCGGTCTGGGATACGGAAAAATGGGGCAATCCGGCTGTGATGCAAACCGAAGGTGACGAAGAGTACAAGGCAGGCCAAGCGATCGCATTCAGCCCGGACGGCAAGTTCCTCGCCGTGGGCGGTAAGGACAATGCGATCCGGATCTGGGATGCCAGCACAGGCAAAATGAGCAAAAAGCTCGGCGGGGCAGGAACTGGACATGCAAAATGGGTCAACGGGATTGCATTCACGCCCAACGGAAGTAGTCTGATCTCAGCATCGACGGATCAGAGCGTAAAAGTTTGGGATGTCGTGGCTGGTCAAGAACTCGCAACGCTCCACGGCCACACAAAAAGTATCAACGCTATAGCGATCGGCCCCGACGGCAAGACCTTCTACACCGGCTCAGGCGACGCGACCGTGAAAACCTGGACTTTCTCGGCGGAAAACGCCCGCCGGCAGTCATGGAAACACGACGGCAGTTCATATGGTTTCGCAGTCAGCCCGGACGGCAAAACAGCCGCAACGGCAGCGTGGCTAGGTAAACTACGTTTGTGGAACATGGAAACCGGCGAGCAGATCGCGGTCTGGCAAGCCCACGTCCAGTCGGCAAATGCCGTTGCATTCAGCCCCCGACGGAAAACGACTCGCTAGCGTAGGCAACGACAACAAAGTGAAGCTGTGGGATGCTGTTAGCCATCAGGAAGTGCGAACCTTTGAAGAGGCAAAAGGCCAGCAGCTCACTGCGGTTGTTTTTAGCCCCGATGGCAAACACGTCCTCGCGACTTCCTCCACCGACACCGCCAAGATCTGGGATGCCGAGACCGGCAATTTGGTGCGGGCCCTCAACCACAAGAATGGAGCAACCTACATCGCCCTCTCCCGCGACGGAAAAGTAATAGCCACAGGCGGCACCGATGGCTCGATCCGACTCTGGGAGACAAACTCGGGACGATCGATAGCGACACTTTCTGCCGGAACAGGCCGAGTGCTTTCACTTGCATTCAGTCCCGATGGCAAATCCCTCGCCGCCGCGTCGGGCAGAGCGACTCGAATGTTTGACCTCAAATCGGGAAAAGAGCTTTTCACAATGAGTCATGACGAAGGCGTTTACGGCATTTCGTTTAGCCCCGACGGAAGACGCCTCGCCTCAGCCGCGTCAGATCAGACGATCAAACTTTGGGATACCAAGACAGGCGACCTCGTCCTGGCGATGCCCTTCGCCGAATCGATGTACGGCGTCCATTTCAGCCTTGACGGCTCTCGTCTCTTTGCCCTGCCGATCGGCAACGCTGTCAAAATATTCGATTCCAGGATTGCCAACAGATAGAGCGATTAAATTTGAGTTGGCCGGCGTGCAAGGGTAAGATTGCCTCATACACCATTGGACTATGGCCATCACCAACTTTCCCGAAATGCCGCTCGACGCCTGGCGGCCGACCAAGAATACGCTGCATCTTTATTTGCAGATCGTGGGCAAGATCCGTCTCGCGATGCATCCGCACGTGAACCACTGGTGGCACGTACCGTTTTACGTGAGCCCGCGAGGATTGACCACGCGAGCGATACCATTTTCGGGCGGCAGCTTTGAGATCGAGTTCGACTTTCACGATCATGAACTGAAGATTCGCATGAGCGATGGCCGCGTCGAGGATTTTGCGATCTACGACGGGCTGACGGTGGCCGATTTTTACGCGAGCGTATTCGCGAACCTGACAAAGCTTGGGATCGATCCCAAGATCACGGCTCTACCTTATGAGGCTCCGTCGACCACGCCTTTCGCTGACGACCATGACAACAAGTCTTACGACAAAGACTACGTCGAGCGATTTCACAAGATCTTAGTAGCCGTGGACGACGTCTTTAAGGAATTCCGCGGACGTTTCTGCGGCAAATCGACGCCGGTCCATCTTTTCTGGCACAGCTTTGATCTCGCACTGACACGATTCTCCGGCAAAGCCGCACCGCCGATGCCCGAGGCAAATATGGTCACCCGCGAGGCGTATTCGCACGAAGTCATCAGCTTCGGATTCTGGTTCGGCGACGACAAGGAAGGCAGCGTTGCGGCCCCGGCATTTTATTCATATACGGCACCAAAACCTGAAGGCTTGGAGAACGAACCTTTGCAGCCCGAATCCGCATTCTGGACACCCGACGGCGGTATGGCATTGCTGATGTACGACGAAATCAGAAATAGCCCCGAGGCGAAGCAACATGTGCTCGACTTTCTCGAATGGTCATATCAGGCGGGTGCAAAGCTGGCTAAATGGGATGTCGAGAATTTCCGTTCGCGACTCGTAAAGTAATTGTGAACTGATCCGCGACTCGACTGCATCAAACAGGAAACTTTTTGGAGGATATCTATGCGATCGTTTCTTTGCGTGGTAATTGTTAGTTTGTTTGCACTCTCCGCTTTCGGCCAGGAGCTGAAAGTCCCGACTCTTAGCCCTCTTAGCGAGATCACTCAAGAGGTCGGGTTGTCGCAGGTGAAGTTGAGCTACGCCCGCCCGAGTGCGAAGGGCCGTAAGGTCTTTGGCGACCTCGTTCCTTTCGGCGAAGTCTGGCGGACCGGTGCGAATGCCTCGACCAAGCTGACCTTTACCGAAGACGTCAAGATCGAGGGAAATCCGCTCAAGGCGGGCACATATGCTCTCTACTCGATCCCCGGCGACAAAGAGTGGACCGTGATAATTCACACGAACACCCGCCACCGCTCGATCGCGGGTGACGTTTATAAACCTGCTGAGGACGCTTTCAGATTTAAGGTTCCGAGTGGCAAGACATCGAATTACGTCGAGACTTTCACGATCGGGTTTGGCGATATTATGACGAATTCGCTCAAGGTCGCGATCGCGTGGGAAAACACCGAGGTCAAGTTCAAGATCGATTTTGACGTTGACGCCGGTGTCGACAAACAGATCGCGGCAATGGCGGCTTCGCCAACCGGAATGACCCATTCGGCTCAGTTCCTGGCCGCCGAATACTATCTGCACAACAACAAAGATCTAAACAAAGCTTATGAATGGATCAGGTCGGCGATGGAAAAGAGTGCGAAGAACTCTCGCTACGGCTTGCTGCGTGCGAAGATCCTCGCGAAAGCAGGAAAACGTGATGAGGCTCTCACGGTGGTCGCCGAAGCCAACGCATGGGCAAAGGAAGCAAAGAACGCAAACTACGTCGAGCAGACTCAGCAGTTCTGGGATTCGATCAAGAAATAGCCAGGTATGATAAAGTTCTTCGGCTCGAGCGCCTTTGTATTTGTATTGGTCACTGGTATCCAAATATCGGTGTACGCAGATCGAGGTCGAGTCGACGAGATACTTGTCGCGGCAGCCCGGGCCGTGGGGCCAGCTAAAGAAATTTCAAAGATCCGGAGCATTACATCCACGGCCGCTTGCGTTGGACCCAAAGGAGCATATTCAACCACAGTCGTATCGTTTCGCGAAGATCTTACGCTCTTTGAGCAAACATATTCGTACAAAGACCCGTTAAGTGTTTCGATCAATAGAGATACCGTTTGGGGGCAAAAACCAGAAACCGGAAAGGTTGTCCTGCTGGATGCGTTCCAGCGAATGGTCGCCCGTCTTCACGAATACCAGAAGATGGCTTTTGAACCCCGAAAATTCTTCAAGGAGCTTGAATATGTCGGTGAGGATGAATTTGCTGGTCGGCCTGCGCACAAGATCGGTGCCAAGACCGAGCTGGATATTCCTGCTTTTCTCTACTTCGACACTTTGACAAAACGTCTCGCGGGCTACCGATTGCTGATCCCCAATTCGACCGATACTGTTACGAATATTTTGTCCGGGTGGAATAAGGTTGGAAGCTTAACGCTACCGTCTATGGTTACGGCCATCGACAATGCTGGTGAGTGGACGCTCCGATTCCACTCGATCCGACTAAACTCAGCTGATCGCAGATTGTTGGATGTGCCTCCGCGAGTTGCTGATCAAGCAGAGCTGCTGCGGCTGCATGAACAGCAAAAAACGGCACATCTCACTCACAATTCCGACCTATTTGTAGAGATGTTTGCAGAGAATTTGACCCAACTGCAGCGCGGCGAGATATCTATCCGCACTAAAGACGAGAACCGCATGCGATTCAAGTCGTATTTCGCAACATTTAAGTTTAAGGAATGGGAGAATATTAGGCCCCCTGTGATCAGTGTCTCAAAGGATGGCTCGATGGCGACGATAGCGGTACAAAAAAGAGTTCGCGGCACATACAAAAATGAGAAGGGTGACGTCGTCGAAGAAAACGTGGTTTACGCATGGTTAGAGGTCTGGGAAAAGATCAACCGTAAGTGGAAGGTCGTCACAGTTGCATCAACCGAAAGGGACGGTTCAAGATAACCAATGATCGATCTACGCAGCGATACAGTTACAAAACCGTCCGACAAAATGCGCGCCGCTATGGCGACGGCTGCGGTTGGGGATGACGTTTATGGCGATGATCCTACGATAAACCGCTTGCAGGAACGCGCCTCGGGGATCTTCGAGAAGGAAGCGGCGTTGTTCGTACCGAGCGGGACGATGGGAAATCAGATCGCGGTCAAGGTGCATACAGATCCGGGCCAGGAGATCGTCATCGAGGAACGCGGGCATATCCTGAATTACGAGGTTGGAGCTTCAGCGATACTCGCCGGTGTGACGATCAGGCCGGTCAAAAGCGTTGACGGTTCGGGGATTCTAACTTGGGATGAGATCGCCGCGGTCCTGAGCACCGACAGCATTTACGATCACACGCAAACCGGACTTTTGTGCCTCGAAAACACTCACAATCTCGCCGGCGGACGCGTGATGTCATCGGCTCACTGTGCCGAACTCTGCGAGAATGCTCACGCACACGACCTGCCGGTTCACATGGACGGAGCCCGAATATTTAACGCGGCTACTGCCCTAAGTGAATCCGTGGCCGATCTGACGCGGCACTGCGATTCTGTCCAGTTCTGCCTATCAAAAGGCCTCGGAGCTCCTGTCGGTTCAGTTCTCGTTGGGTCTCATGAGTTCATCAAAGAAGCCCGCATCTGGCGCAAACGCCTCGGCGGCGGCATGCGCCAGGCCGGAATCCTCGCCGCCGCCGGCATGATCGCGCTGGAAGAAAGCCCCGCACGTCTTCACCAGGACCACGAAAACGCCAGAGCCCTAGCCCGCGGCCTTGCCGGGATCGAATGCATCAAGATCGACGTAGATAAAGTCGCCACAAACATCGTCATCTTCGACATCTCCGCAACCGGAAAAACATCTGGCGAGATCGTCGCTGCTCTGAAAGATAACGGAATCTTCGCGATTGGTTTTGGTAATTTGATCCGCATGGTCACGCATCTCGACATCTCAGCCGAGGACATCGGGTCTACGATCAGTGCAATGTTCTCGATCGTGGAAAATTAGCTAGATACTAGCGGCTAGCTGCTAGTATCTAGCATCTGGATTTCAAATAGAATGAATCTCGAGCAACTCCGCAAATTCTGCCTATCCTTCCCCGGTGCTACCGAAGATATCAAGTGGGGAGCCGATCTGTGCTTTTGCGTCGGTGCGAAGATGTTCTGCGTCACCGGAGCGGATTCGATCGCGGGCGGGCTTTCGCTCAAATGCACGCCGGAAAAATTCGCCGAGCTGATCGAACGCGAAAACATCGACCCTGCCGCATATGTTGGCCGCTACAAATGGGTCCGCATTCACGACCTCAAGGCCGTCACGCCCGCCGAGTTAAAAGAATTGATCTCAATGTCATACCAGCTCGTCCACGACAAGCTGCCCAAAGCTGTCCGCGACGCGATCCGATAGACGATTTAATACCAACGCAACTGCAAGTTAAGGCGCGCGAAACTGCGCCGTAACACGGTGTTCACGACGCTCCAATAAACTCCTTTCTTTGCACATCACGTTCTAATACCTCGGTTGTAACCCCGTGTATTTACAACTGTTTATTCACTGTCGTCCCCGTGGTGAGACAGGTTTTGTGTGCCAAGTTTCCGGTACTGATGTGAGACCGGACCAAGGAGTTTATGAATCAAAGATCTACACCTACTAATAAGTTCATCTACCTAACTTTTGTCATCGCGATAGTCGCGATATTTACCAATATCACCTCGGCACAATCCGAGACCGCGACCGTACTCGGCTCGATCAGAGACGCTAACGATGCGGCTGTCGTCGGGGCGAAGGTCGAGATCAGGAACACCGCGACCAGCATCGCGGCCACGACGATGACCGACGCAAATGGCGACTACCAGTTCGTCAATCTCAAGATCGGCACTTACAAGATCACGGTCGAGGCGAATGGCTTTAACAGGACCGTAGCCGAGAACATCGGCCTTTCCGTCAATGCCAGACAGCGTGTCGATCTGGCGCTGCAAGTCGCCACGGCCTCGGAAACGGTCACGATCACCGGAGCCGCCCAGCTGCTCGAATCCGATTCGAGCGATAAGGGACAGGTGATTCAGCGACAGCAGATCGTCGCTCTTCCGCTAAACGGACGCAGTTATGCGAACCTTGCCCTCCTCGCACCCGGCGTTCGCGAATCAAGTACGAACAGTTCGATCGGCGGCGGCGGACGCGAAGCCGCGTTCAACGTCAACGGTCTGCGCGCTACGGTCAACAACTTCCTGCTCGACGGCGTCGACAACAACGCCTACGGAACAAGCAACCAGAGCTTTTCGAGCCAGGTCGTACAGGTCTCCCCGGACGCGATCGCCGAGTTCAAGGTTCAGACGAATACCTACAGTGCAGAATTTGGCCGCTCCGGCGGAGCGGTGATCAATGCGACCTATCGCACCGGTTCAAATCAGTTTCGCGGTTCGCTATGGGAATTTCACCGCAACACAGTGCTCAACGCGGTCGGCTTTTTCAAGCCAGCCGGTGGTGTGAAGCCGCCGCTTATCCGCAATCAGTTCGGCTTCACATTCGGCGGCCCGATCATTAAAGATAGAACGTTCTTTTTCGGCGATTACGAAGGCTTTCGCCAAACCCAAAAGAACTTAGTCTTTTCGACCATTCCGACCATCGCACAGCGGAACGGCATCCTGAGCGTGGCCGTCCGCGACCCCTACACCGGCACGACCTACGCCGCCGGAACGCCGATCCCGATGACCGCGTTCGCCAGAAAGGTGCTCACCGATCTACCTGCCCCGATCAATGCGGCAACATCGAACAACTACTCGGAACTGGTTCAGAATAAACAGTTTAACGACAAGTACAACTTCCGCATCGATCACAAATTCAACGACGCCGCCAGCATCTTTGGCCGTTGGAGCTATCGAAAATCCGAAGCGTTCGAAGGGCCAAATATTCCGGGGCCATCGGGCAGCAATCAGAATGGATTTGTCGACATTCTCAACAAACAGCTCGCCCTCGGCGGCACCTATCTTCTGAAGAATGCCTCTGTGCTCGACGTTCGTTTCTCATGGTCAGATATCAAAGCCGGCAAACGTCCGCCCCTCACCGGCGGCCCGAGCATGTTTGAACTTTATGGCATCACCGGTTTGCCCACTGATCCGGCCGTGACTGGCGGATTGACAACTCAAACCATCGGCGGCCTATCGCAGCTTGGCCGCCAGGCAACCAATCCTCAGTATCAGGATCCGACAAACTACAACCTGAGGTTGAACTACACATTCTTACTCGGCCGTCACAGCCTCAAAACTGGTTACGAATATCTGAGAGTTGGCACCGATGTTCAGGACACCAATCCGCTGATGGGCATCGACACCTACACCGGACAATACAGCCGTCCGACAGGTGCGACCGCGAACAATCTATACAATCTCTCCGACTTTATGTTCGGCCTCCGCAGCCAGTATGAACTGGCAAATCTGACGGTCGCCGAGATGCAGCAGCGATTTCATTACGGCTACATTCAGGACGATATCAAGGTCAACCAGAAGCTCACGCTAAACCTCGGCCTTCGATACGAATTTGGTACGCCATATTGGGAAAAGAACAATCGGCTGTCGAATTACGACCCTTTCAGCAACACTATCGTTCTTGCCAAGGACGGTTCGCTGTCAGAACGTGCTCTCGTCGATCCGGACTATAACAACTTCGGCCCGCGTCTCGGGTTTGCCTACAATGTCTTTGACAAAACAGTGATCCGCGGCGGCTACGGTGTCGGATATGTTTTTCTAAACCGTCTCGGTAGTGCAGACATTCTCGGCACCAATTTTCCGATCATCACACGGGCGGCCGTCGCACAGACCGCTCCCGATCCGATACTCAATCCACTCTGCGTCGGTAACACCTACGCCGGAAACTGTTTCAGAACAACTCAGCAGGGCTATCCGACCACCGGCCTGCCAAACAACGTAACGCTCTACGTGCCGAAAGACCGACCAACGACCAGCATCCAAAATTGGCAAGTCTCGATCCAGCGTGAACTCTGGGGCAACACCGTCCTGGATGTCGCTTACGTTGGCAACAAGGTGAAAGATTCTGTGCTCCTCGCGGATCTGAACCAGGCACGTCCGCTCACTCAAGCCGAGGCTGGCCTGCCGGCAGCTCAGCAGCCATCGCTTCAGGCACGGCGACCGATCGTCGGCTTCGGCTCGATCTCAGCCGTTCTGCCTGAGGGTTTCTCGACCTACAACGCATTGCAGGTGAAACTCGAACGACGCTTTAGCAAAGGGCTATATCTGTTAAATTCGTTCACTTTCTCCAAGGCTCTCGACAACGGTTCGCAGGTGCTCGAGGAGCCTAATGGCAACACGGGAACGCCGCAGGACGTGAACAACTTCAAGGCCGACAAGGGTATCGGTGCGTACGATCAGCCGTTCAATAACACGACGAGCTTCGTGTACGAACTGCCCCTCGGACGCGGACGTTGGCTGGGCTCGGATATGAATCCGGTCCTCGACGCGATCGTCGGAGGCTGGACACTCAACGGCATCAACACGATGACCAGCGGGCAGCCGATCAACTTTCGCTACGGCCCTTCGCCGGTGACGAATAACCTGCCGTCATTCCTCGGCGGCGTCGCCCTCAGGCCAAATGCTACCTGCGACCCGACGAATCGTGACACGCGTCCCGATCCGACCACCAATTACTTTCTGCCGGTCGGCACCTGCCTGACAAGGCCTTCAGTTTGGGCTCCCTTCGGGTCGGCAGGGCGAAATATTGCCCGTAGCAACAGCTACTTCAACCTCGACCTAGCCGTTCACAAACAGTTCCGGCTACCGATCACCGAGCAAACGCGTTTGGATTTCCGTGCGGAATTCTTCAATGTCTTTAACAAGACAAATTTCGGTGCGGCGAATTCCGACATTACGAGTGCCAACTTCGGAAGGATAAGCAGTGCCTTCCCTGCACGGCAGATACAGCTTGCGTTAAAATTCTCGTTCTAGGATCTCTCGACGTCCTCAGCGGTCTCTACGTTAAGATCTCTTAAACGCAGAGGCCGCTGAAGACGCAGAGAAAGAAGTAAAACAAAATCATGAAGAAATCATTTCTAGTTCTTTCACTAATACTCTTAACCGTGAGCTCCTTTGCTCAAACTCCGCGCCCGTTCAGCATCGAAGGCCATCGCGGTGCTCGTGGTTACGTTCCTGAGAACACCATCCCGTCGTTCAAAAAAGCTCTCGAGCAAGGCGCCGATACTCTGGAACTCGATGTCGTCATCACAAAAGACGGCAAAGTCGTCGTCTCGCACGAGGCGTGGTTCTCATCGCTGATCTCGCTCGACAAAGACAGTAACCGTATCCCCGCCGACAAGCAGCGTGAAAACAATATCTACAAAATGACCTACGACGAGGTGAAGCTCTTCGACGTAGGCAGCATCGGCCACAAAGATTTTCCTCAGCAGGAAAAGATGAAGGTCGCTAAGCCTCTGCTCAAGGACGTCTTCACTGAGATCGCAAAATTCGTCAAAGCCAACAAGCTCGCCGCGCCTCGCTACAACGTCGAGATTAAGACCGAGGGCGTCGCGGGTGATGACGTTTTTCATCCTAAAATGGAGCCATTCACACGGATGGTCTATGACGTGATCAAGGACGGTAAGATGCTCAAGCATGTCATCGTCCAATCCTTCGACGTACGCGTGTTACAGGAACTTCGCAAGATCGACAGCAAGTTGCCGCTTGCTCTCCTCGTCGGTAACAAGGACGGCATCGAAAAAAATCTCGAGCGTCTCGGCTTCGTGCCCGACACATACAGCCCGAACTACATGCTTGTCAACGCCGCCTTGGTCGCCGCGTGCCGAGAGAAAGGCCTCAAGATCATCCCGTGGACCGTCAACGGAGTCGCGGATCTCGAACGAATGAAAACATTTGACCTCGACGGCATTATCACTGACTATCCGGATCGCGCCGTAAAGGTCTTTAAGAGATAGGCCCCTCCTCAATGAGCCAATTGGCCCGCACCGTGTAAAAGCGGAGCGGGCATTTTTTTCGACTTTGCCCGCTCAATCTGACATTGTGGAAATTTTCGGTAAAATAGAGCGAAATGATAATCGCCATCGACGGCCCCAGCGGAGCGGGCAAATCGACGCTCGGCAAGATGCTTGCCAAAAAACTGAACCTGCTCTATCTCGACACCGGGGCGATGTATCGCGCCGTGGCTCTGGCCGTAACGCGTGAAGGCGTGCCGATCTGGGACATTGACCGCATCGCGGTGATCGCGGAAACGGCTAAGATCGACTTAGTCGGTGAGCCGGATGCGATGAAGGTTATGCTCGATGGTGACGACGTCTCAGTCAACATCCGAACGCTCGATGCGGCTCAGGCAGCATCGCAAGTGTCGACGATCTCCGAGGTCCGCCGCATCATGGTCGATCATCAGCGGGCGATCGGCGAATCGTCGCCGACCGGCTGCGTCCTCGAAGGCCGCGATATCGGCAGCGTTGTTTTCCCGAAAGCCGACATCAAATTCTTCCTTACCGCCACCCCCGAGGCACGGGCCCGCCGCCGGTACATGGAGGACCAATCCAAAGGCCGCATCTCTTCCTACGAAAACACCCTCGCCGAGATCAACGAACGCGACGAACGCGACGTCTCCCGCGAAGACTCGCCTCTCACTATCGCCGACGACGCCGTCGTCATCGACACCAGCGAACTCGACCTCAGCGAAGTTTTCGAGACGATGCTGGCAAAGATCGCCGAGCAATCACCTACAAAAATTGCACCGACAACCTAATTGGTCAGGCTTCGCCTATTCCCAATTTGGCGATGGCTATGCCTCGCCACAACAGACAGCCCCCAAGAAATCCCTTTTCGCAAGAAGTGCGAAAAGGGGAATCGTTATTGGCCCTGGCCCGGCGAGGCGAAGGCATCGCCGCAGTGCGAGGGCGGCCAAGCCGTAGATCGCCTTTCAAGACACTCGCAAAATCGAATCGCTATTACGTAGAGGTTGACTAGAACGCCGCCGACCATTACCATTAAAAGTTGATTTTTGATATGCTCCCGTAGCTCAGCTGGATAGAGCGACGGCCTTCTAAGCCGTAGGTCGCAGGTTCGAGCCCTGCCGGGGGTACCACACGCTTCGCTAATTTGAAATTTCAAATTTGAAATTTCAAATCTCAATATGGCGGCTATAGTTCAGTTGGTTAGAACGCCTGATTGTGGTTCAGGAGGTCGTGGGTTCGAGCCCCACTAGCCGCCCCATTTCTTTTGTTCCCCTCCAAGTTTGCGAATGCAAAAAAATTGTATTCGCGTCCGCCCCGCTCTATAATTGGAATACTTTCTACTTTCTTTGGAATATTTCCTAAAGGATATCCGCAGCTATGGATCGTAAGCTTTTTTTTACGCGAACCGTGCTTTTTGCTGTTGTCGGCGTGTGCCTGTTGTTTGAAACGGCATTGTCGCAGAAGACGGCGAAAGAGAACTTTGTCTCGAACGAGATCCTGGTTAAATTCTCGTCTGCGGTGAATGAAGAGCGTATCGCGTCGGCAAATCGTGCGATCGGCGGCGAAACTGTCGAAACCTTCGCATCTATCGGCTGGCAGCGGATCACGCTTCCCGCCGGAATGTCGGTCAAGGATGCGGTCGCTCGCTATAGCCAGATCGACGGTGTCGAGATCGCTCAGCCAAATTTTTATTACCGACTTCAAGCCACGCCGAACGACGCGCAGTTCACGAATCCCGGACTCTACGGCCTGACAAAAATTGCGGCTCCGGCGGCATGGGACCTGAGCACGGGCAGTTCGGCGGTCGTCGTTGCAAATATCGACACCGGCATGCGAATGACACATGAGGATCTTGCGGGCAATATCTGGGTAAATACCGGCGAGATCGCGGGGAACGGGGTTGACGATGACGCCAATGGCTTCGTAGACGACCTAAATGGCTGGGACTTTTTCTTCAACGATGCAAACCCCGCTGACGAACACGGCCACGGCACGCACACCGGCGGGACGATCGGAGCTCACGGGAACAATCTACTCGGCATTGCCGGCGTGAACTGGACTGTCAAGCTCATGCCGATCAAGATCTACAACAACACCGGCAACGGCTCGACCTCATCGATGCTCATCAACGCGTACAACTATATCCGCATGATGAAGCTACGCGGCGTGAACATTCGTGTTACGAATAATTCCTACGGCGGTTGCGACGAAGCCTGCGGTTACGACCAGGCGACCAAAGAAGCGATCGACGCAATGGGTGATGTCGGCATACTAAATGTCTTCGCTGCCGGAAATAGCAGTGTGAACACGGATATCACGCCATTTTATCCCGCAAGCTACACGAGCCCAACTATTCTCTCGGTCGGCGGTTCTGATGAGAGCGACGCCAGGAGATTCAACTATGGTGCGGTCACCGTTGACCTTGCTGCTCCGGGAGTGGGAATTTTTAGTACGACCTTTGGCTCAAATTCCAGCTACGGTTCGATGAGCGGCACGTCGATGGCAACTCCTCATGCTGCCGGGGCGGCCGCGTTGCTTTCGGCCTTCAACCCGAATCTGTCCGTCGCGTCGCTCAAGGCGACTCTGATGAATAATGTCGATCAGCTACCGTCATTCACGGGCTTCAACAAGACCGGCGGACGGCTAAATGTCGATCGTGCACTGCGAAATCAGACCGTGTGTACGTTTTCGCCCACTGCGCTCACTGTGAATGTGGCGACCAAAGGTGGTTTGGTCACCGTTTCGGTTGCAACTGCTCCAAATTGCGACTTCACGGTGAAAAGCCAGGCATCGTGGATCAAGGTCCTTGATACTGATACGTTCAGCGGTAGTTCGACCGTTACCTTTCGCGTCGGCGTAAATTCGACTATCTCACGAAACGGGATAGTCGTGATCGGTAATCAACCGATCTCGATCAGACAGTCTCGTGTCGGTTGAGAAAGGCGGAATCGTGGTTTTTCCAACCTTTCCGGCGGGTCGTGCGTCTAAGTAGTTAAGACTTTGAAGTGCCCGTATTTGTTGGGCGAAACGCTGTGGCCAAAGCAAAGTGCTTTTCATTGCAAGAGCCTCGTGAAAAGTGTTATATTTTTAGGATAAACCAGATCGAGGTGGCACGGCCCAACCTTGATAAGACCTGACCTTAAGGAAACAATTCAATGAACAAGTTTTACGCCCTTTGCGGCAAGTTTTCCGTATTCGGCCTTTTAGCCGCAATGATGCTCGCCTCCAGCATCTCGATCTTTGCTCAGATCGGGCCTGGCACGGGCAACATCCGCCTCCGTGATGCTCTCGACACGGACGGCGACGACAAGGCGGATTTCACCGTTTTTCGTCCGTCGAACAACGTTTGGTACACACTCAAATCGGGTGGCGGTTTCAGCATCACCAACTGGGGCCTTGCGAGTCAGGATTTCATGACACCGGGCGATTATGATGGTGACGGTAAGGGTGATGTCTCGGTTTGGCGTGACTCGACCGGAGCCTGGTACCGTCTCAACAGCTCAAACGGCACTGTTGTCATCGAAAATTGGGGCTCGCCGGGTGACGAACCCGTTGCCAGAGACTACGATGGCGATGGCAAGACCGACCACGCTATCGCCCGCCGCACCGCCGGAGATCTGGTTTGGTGGATATTCCGCAGCAGCGATCGTGGATTCACGGTCGTCCAATGGGGCCTCGCGGGTGACTACACAGCTCCGGGCGACTATGATGGCGATGGCAAGTTTGACGTGTCCGTCCAACGCCCTGGTGCAAGCGCGTCCGCCAACTCGACGTTTTACACGCTTCGCAGCTCAAATCAATCTTTGCAGACCGCGACTTGGGGACTGACGAACGATCTCTGTGTTCCCGGCGATTATGACGGGGACGGCAAGACCGATTACGCTGTAGTTCGCGAAGGCTCGACCCCTACGGCAGCACTCCAATGGTATGTTCTGCTGTCCAATGGCGGTGTTCTGTTCGTGCCATTCGGCATCACGGGCTCGGATCTTAATTCTCAGGCCGACTACGACGGTGACGGCAAGACCGACATCGCCGTCTGGCGTGATACGGACAGCAAGTTCTATTTCCGTCGAAGCATCGATGGCGTGATCAACATCGTCCAGTGGGGCTCGGCAAATGACTATCCGGTTGCCAGCTACGATACGCACTAGTCTGCGGCCTAGGCAGTTTTCAAAAATGGTTGAGGGCAAATGCTTTCAACCATTTTTGTTTATGGATACGGTTTGTAGTAGCTTTTTCTCTAGCGAATGACAACTTTACGCGAAGCAATAGTCAACGGTTTTACGGGTAAACGGATCGCCATTATTGGTGATCTCGTTGCTGATCAATTCCTCGGCGGAACGATCTCGCGAGTCTCACGCGAGGCTCCGGTATTTATCCTCCGGCATGATGAAACCGTTACATTACCCGGGGCAGCGGCGAACGCAGCGGCAAATGTTGCCTCGCTCGGCGGCACGCCGATCCCGATCGGCGTGGTCGGAAGCGACGATAATGGTACAAGGCTTACTGACGCCCTTACGAGATCAGGGGTTGACTGCTCAACAATATTGACCGATCGGGCTGCGACAACGACAACGAAGGTTCGAGTCCTCGCCGGCCAGCACTACGCCGCACGCCAACAGGTCATCCGCATCGACTACGAAGGCGGGCCGGAACTGTCTCTCGAAACCCGCAAGAAACTGAGCCTAAGTCTCGCCGCCGTCGCCGATACTCTCGACGCGATCATCGTTTCCGACTATGGCTACGGGGCGGTCTTCGATGAGATATTTGCCGAGGCAAGATCGATCGCACAGCTACGTTCGATCCCACTTGTTCTCGATTCGCGCTATCGTCTTTCGTCTTTCGTCGGAGCAACGGCCGCAACCCCAAATTGCGAAGAGGCGGAGAATATCGTCGGCAAGAATTTTAATGACAACAATGGTGCATCGCTTCGCGAACGCCTCGGCTGCGAGGCTCTGCTCGTCACCAACGGCAACAAAGGAATGTCGCTTTACACTTCCGACGCTGAGCCGCGACATATCGACGCTGTCGGCTCACCCGAACCGGTCGACGTTACGGGTGCCGGTGACACGGTGATCGCGACCTTTGCCCTCGGCCTGGCGTCGGGCATGAACTTCGCCGACGCCGCCACGATCGCCAATCACGCCGGCGGTATCGTCGTTATGAAGAAGCGAACTGCGACCGTCACCTCCGCCGAACTTTTAACCTCGCTCGACGCCGCCGTGGCCGCCCATTAAAGATGCTAAACGCCCCGATACTCAACCGCGAAGATCTCGCCGCCGAGGTGAAACGCCGTCGCGAAAGCGGCGGCAAGATCATTCTCGCCAACGGCTGCTTTGACCTGCTACACGTCGGCCACATCAGATATCTGACCGCCGCCAAAGAGATCGGCGGAACTTTGGTAGTGGGACTCAACTCTGACCGTCAGGCGCATTTACTAAAAGGCGACGGCCGCCCGTTCATGCCTGAGCAGGAGCGTGCCGAACTCATAGCCGCTCTAAAATGTGTAGATCTCGTTACAATTTTTGACGAACCGACGGTCGAGCAGTTGATCCGCACGATCCGCCCTGACTTTCACGCCAAAGGTACCGATTACACCACGGATTCCGTCCCCGAACGCGACATCGTCCGCGAATGCGGCGGCCAGGTAGTCATCACCGGCGACCCGAAGGATCATTCGTCGACGGAATTGATAGAGAAGAGGGGAAGAGGGGAAGAGGCGAAGAGGTGAAAGCGGGCGGAGCACTAAGGGAATTCCGCTCCTTTTCTCCTCTTCACCCCTTCCCCTCTTCTCAAGAAGATGTGGAATGCTCGCAACAAAACCGACCTGATGATCGAGGTTTGGGAAAAGCTCGACTGCGAGAGCATTGGCGCGGCAGAGCTTGAGGCGATCGAGATCGTAGTCCGCGAAGAATACGGTGCTGGTGCGGTCGAATCGCCAATGCGTATCGCTCGTCTGCTCGCCGACGAAGGAGCGGAACTTCGCCATTCCGAGATAATGGAGCTGTATCTCGCTCGTGCTTCCGATCGGCCGTACGACGCTGCATTACGGAATATCATCGACGTTTCCGACCTGCGCTCGACTCGCAATTCTATTCGGAACCTGGAAAATCTGCGGCGAAAATATAAGTCCGAGGGCGACAAAGACGGCCTGCGACACGTAAAAGACATCTCGATCGCCGCCAAAAATCTCGCAGCCGAGACCGCAGCCCGCGAAAGCGTCACCGCCGAGGAACGGAACCTGAACGCCGAGATCGCCCAGTGGTTCACCATCTGGCTGCAAACGCCGGAGATATTTGAGAGTTGGGTTGAGTTGCGAAGGCAAAGTGCGGATTACCGTGAGAAATTTGGTGACCTTTTAAAACGTCACTAAAAGGGACGACCGCTTTACGGCATAGCCGTATCGCAATGCGGCGACGGCTATGCCTCGCCGGCATTGTCGGATGAGACCCTCCTATTTTCGCACTTCGCCGCTAGGCGGCGAAGTGCGAAAATGGGCATGGGAGACGGCAATCTACGGCGAGGCACAGCCATCGCGGCAGTGCGTATAGGCAAAGCCTCAAAACAATCGATGCGAAGATTCTATTCAACAACATTCACCGAAACGTCCGTCACACTCGACGCTGGAGAAACACGCCATCTCCGCGACGTTCTGCGCCTAAAGACCGGCGACGAGATTGCCGTTTTCGATGGCGAAGGAAGCGAGTTTCTCTGCCGCATCGAAACGGTCGGCAAGAAAGAAAGCACTGCGGCGATCATCAATAAGATCGAACCTTCCGCTCCCGAATCACCGCTCCAACTCGCGCTCGCCTCGGTCGTTATTCCAGGCGATAAATACGATCTGATCGTGCAAAAGGCTGTCGAGCTTGGCGTTACAAAGTTCGTTCCGCTCGCCTCGATGCGTTCCGAAGTGAAACTAAAGGACCTTCCCAAGAAACTGGTCCGCTGGCGCCGCATCGCTCTCGATGCGTCAAAACAATGCGGCCGCGCACGTCTGATGTCGATCGAGGAACCTCAAAATGTAGCTGATTTTCTCGCAGAAACAAGCAAACACGATTGCCCTAAGATCTTCTTCTCCGAACGTGAAGGAGCAAAACTGCCCGACCTGAACGCCCCAAAACAGCTCATCACCGTCATCGGCCCAAAAGGCGGGTGGGACGATACCGAACTAAAAACCGCCCAAGCTAACGACCTCTCGATCGTAACCTTGGGCGGCAGAATAATGCGTGCCGAAACTGCGGCTATCGCTCTCACAGCGATCCTGCAGCACCGGTTTGGTGATGTGAATTAAAAGACAGCCTTCTTCGGCCGATAGTATGCGTCACCGCGCTGCGTCATCTTGGACTTTACGCCCAGTTTGTTGATGAACGCGAGCAGTTCCTTCTTATTCTCAAACCTAAAACTCACCGTCGGCCGCTGGCCGATCTCGGTATCCTCGAACGACATGATCGCGTACTTTGTGTCCTTCGACATCAGATTCGCGAGGCCCGCTCCGGGCAGCGGCAGAGCCGAGATGACCTTTCCGGCCTGAGGTACGCTTTCCTTAGAATCGGGATAAATGGTCAGCATCGAGTCGTACGCAATACCAAACATTTCTTTCTTGTCAGCCCGATAAAAGACGACGCGTTCATTCGCCTCGTCAAATTTCAGCGTGCCCTTCTCCTTCCCGCTCATCCCAAAAACGCCGCCTTCGTAGCGGACCTCAAACGAATCCGGCGTGTTTGGATCGACGGTATTGGATTTCTCGACCGGACGCGGCTGAGCGGTCACGACAAGTGAAAGCGAGAATACGACGAGTAATAGCAAGAAAACTTTTTCATAACAAAACCTTCAGCGGACAGTATCTGTCGGATAACCTATAGACGCAAGTCGTCGCGATTTGGTTGTTACGAAGATAAATTTACGCCGCAACCGGGATCGCATCGAGATGCAAACTTAGCCGCCTTTCGGCAAGATCGACATACTCCGCCGATACTTCCGACCCCAGCCAATTCCGCCCGAGCAGATGCGCGACCTTGGCCGTCGTGCCGCTGCCCATAAAGCAGTCGTAAACGAGATCGCCCTCGTTGGTCCAAGTTGTGATCTGGTCCTCGACAAGCTTTTCCGGAAAGATCGCCGGATGCTGAAAGGCGATCTTGTCACGCGAACTCGACGTGCCGACATTGTACAAGAAGCTCTTGTTGACCTTACGCTCTTTTGGAGCGACGTGGTCGTGTGCGAGATCGTTTCGCCCAACCTTTGTGATTCGAAACGATTTGAAGGCCTTTTCCTGCTTGAGTGCGACCGTCAACGGGTTAAACGTCTCCGGCTTGCCCTTCGCAAAGCAGAACATGTACTCGAAACACTGCCGGTAACGCTTGCCGCAATCCGACGGGATCGGGTTGTTCTTGGCGTAGATCATCGTGTCGTGGACATTAAATCCGGCGTCCTTGAACGCGATCGCATGCCGAAAGCTCGTCAGCGTCTCACCGCCATTCACCGTCCGATCACCAACCACCCAGATCACAACTCCGCCCGGTTTTGTCTTCTGAAACAAACCCGCCGCGATCTCCTCGACCGGAAAATGATAACCGTTATACTCGCGCAGATCGTCGTAAGGCGGACTCGTGATCGTCATATCGATCGCGTCGTCGGCCATGCGAGCAAGGGTATCGATGCAGTTTTCGTGATAGATGCGGTTCAATTCCATATAGTGGATTAAAAAAGTGGATCAATCGTGCGTCGCTACAAATTCATGCCCGTCTTCGCCCGCGATCAACGGCCTGACCGCGTACCCCAGCCCTCGAAGATGCTCTAAACACCAAGCTCTCAATTCGTCCGAATGCGTCGAGAGAAAGATCACCGGCCTCGCCGTCTCAAACATTCGTGCGGCCCCGAGAAAGACTTCCCTCTCCGCTCCCTCGACGTCGATCTTCATCACGTCAGGCGCAATACCGAGTTCGCTCACGACATCGTCAAGAGTCGTCGTCTCGACCTCTAATTCGCCATCTCCCTCATCAGCGACGCCGATATGCCCCATCGCACTATCGGGGCCGAGCGAGAAACGGACCGTGCCTTTCGTTCCCGACACCGCTTGAGGTCTCAAAATTACATTCGCGGCCGTATTTATCTCGATGTGCTGCCGCAAGAATTCGATATTCCTGGGCACGGGCTCAAACGCGACTACCTTGCCCGCCTCGCCGACCAGCCGCGAAGCCAGTATCGTGTAGTACCCGACATTGGCCCCGATATCAAAGAAAACGTTGCCCGGCCGCATCGCCTCGGCCATCGTTGCTGTCTGCTCGGGCTCCATTTCGCCCAGATAGACGCTCGCTCCGCCGCCCTCGCCCGAGAGCGAACCGAGAATGAACCGCGAACCTTTCATCGGCCCGCGTAAGACCGTGTAGGCCCGCCGCGGCAGCAGCCGACCCGAAATAAACCTCGCGACTCGCCTCAACATATTCTAAAGCGGCCACTTATCGAGAAATGCGGAGATGAACGCCTTCTCCGGCTTCTGCGATTCCGTCTCGAGGAACTCGCGAAACTGCTCCTGCTCCGAGACGTAATCTTCCTCGCTCAGCTTTCCCGTAAAATAAACAACCCGCAGCCAGACGAGATACGTATTGAGCACATCGATCTGGTTGTACTCGATGATCTTGGTGATGTCGCGGTTGAGCCATAGCTCGGTCACTTGGTCGCCCTTCACATCGATCTTGCCTGGGAAACCGCACATCTTCGCCAGCTCATCGAGCCGCGGCGTCATCCCGTTGCCGCCGTAGAATCGCGTGATCAGATCCAGATGGCCTTCACTGTTCTTGGCGTCAAAATAATCGTCGCCTTCCCAGGGCTTGTTAGGCCGCTGATTAAACGACGGAGCCGTGATCTCGTTGATCAGCCCACGCTGTATCAGAACCTGCACGTCCGAATTGCTCGAATTGAAGCCAACCAACTGCGGTCGCCGCTCGCCGACAAAATACAGAAATTTGTGTATGATCTCCGCCTCATCGACCGTCGTATCAACAAACGGTAAAGACGGCAGCGAATTGAGCTTAAAGTCGATCGTCAGCTCGCGATCGCGGTTGTAAAACGTCTTTCGCGAGAGAAACGCGATCGACACCACCCGCGAAAACATATACTTCAAAAACGGCCTCGGATTCTTCTCCGCGTCGTACGCCGGCGAGTGTTCCCACAGCCTATGCATCGCATCGATCTCGCTCACATCGTCCTCAAGATCGAACAAACGCCTCGCTCCCGCCGCGTCCGGAACCCACTCCATATCGAAGAACAGCGCAAGTTCAGGTATTGGGTTCTTCAGCATATAGGTTAAGTATTGGTATATAAACGACTGTGTTTGTTGGCGCTTACGCGATGTTAAGCAAGAGTTTAACATCCGTGCGCGCTCTTGTACAGGATTATTTTTGATATGAAGCGAAAATATTTATGAGCCCCAGCTACGGTAGGTCAAACTTCCTCGGCTCTTCCCTAATGCACTGCGAGGCACCGCGCCACCGCAGTGCCTTACGGCAAAGCCCCAAAGAAGGGCTGCCGTTACTGCGTGGGGGAATAGTGGAACGCACGGAACGGCGACGTAGCCGATGATCTTTGAAAACTTAACCATACCGTCAATCAATGGCCGATTTCGTGTGCCGTGGGACGGAAAACCTGCGGACGAAAAACCGTAACCCCAAGCACAATATAGCTTTGCGGCTTTCTGGCACGGTGATTGCACTTACGACTGCGACAACAATGTCGGAAAAATTCATTTTAAGGGGAGATTTATGTTAGTTAAGAGATACATCACGACATTTTTAATGGCAATGGTAGTTGGGGTTGCGATCCCGGTGTTCGCACAGTCGGCTTCGGCACAGACCTCGCGTTATTACTCGAGTTCGAATCGTTCGAGGACCACGTACAAAAAGCCGAATGTCTACAGACGCCATCGTAAGGCGTTCACTATCGGTATAGGTACCGGTATTGGAGCTCTCGTCGGCGGAATGCTCGGCGGCAAGAAAGGCCTTGTGATCGGCGGATTGGCCGGTGCGGGCGGCGGTGCTCTCTTCACACACAAGCAGCGTCCGAAGAATTACGTAAGACGTGTTTATACCAGACCGCGTAATTACTGATCTTTTCGGAAAGGTTTACGAGAGACCGCTCAGGGCACCAGATATTGGTGCCCTGAGTTTTTGAATGATCGAGGGTTGCACGAATGCGTCTAGACACAAGCAGACGGCCTCGGCCGTCTTGTTCAAGGCGTCATGACGCCCACACATTTCTTGGCGAAGAGGGCGACGCGACGCTCATACGCCTCTCGTACAATGGCAACATCTTCGAGGAACCGCGGCAATTCTTCCATTCTCAATGCCTGCGGCCCATCGACAAGAGCAACGTTTGGCTCCGGATGGAAGTCGACCAAGATCATGTTGGCCCCTGCGATCACGCCTTGAGCGGTTACATGCATGATATCCAGAATGTTGTCAGCGGAGCGCGAGCGCGTCCCGACCGAGTGTGACGGGTCGATGCAGACCGGCATTCGCGTCAGGCGTTTGACGACCGGAATGTGTGCAAAATCGACCATGTTCCGATGCGGGTCGCCGATGTTGGTCTTCATCCCACGAAGGCCAAAGATCACCATCTGATTACCCTCGCTAGCCAGATACTCGGCAGCGTGAAGCGATTCGTCGAGCGTGATTCCAAAGCCGCGTTTGAGCAATACCGGAAACTGCTGCTGACGGCCGACGATCTTTAGCAGCTCAAAATTTTGAGTGTTCCGTGTACCGATCTGCAGCATCACGCCGGTCGGATCGCCGGTCTGTTTGAGAGCGTCAACGATCTCGTCGACATGCGACTCATGCGTCACCTCCATCGCGATGACCTTGATGCCGTATTTACCGGCGAGTTCGAAAACATACGGCAGGCAATTCTTGCCATGCCCCTGGAAAGAGTAAGCGCTCGTTCGTGGTTTGTAGGCACCCATTCGAGTGCAAAGCTGGCCGTTCTCCTGAAGAGCCTTCATCATCGCCTCGACGCTGCTCGGCGAGTCGACGGCACAAAGGCCGGCAAAGACATTGAGGTTGTCCTGGCCAAATCGCACGCCGTTGTAAGTAAACTCGGACGTTCGGCTGTCGTCTTTGTGACGGCCGAGCACACGATATTCTTCGGAGACGCGCACGGCATGATCGACGCCCGGAAAGCTTTTCATCTCGTCAAGCGACAGGGCGGCGGTGTTGCCGATCAGATAGATCTCGGTCAGGAGTTGCTCGCTTCCCTGCACGCGATGGACGCGAAAATCGATGTTTGGCA
The DNA here is from genome assembly GCA_016718135.1 of Acidobacteriota bacterium. GTDB lineage: Bacteria > Acidobacteriota > Blastocatellia > Pyrinomonadales > Pyrinomonadaceae > OLB17. The sequence goes on from JADKEF010000003.1 coordinate 280,060, forward strand.
AGTTGGTCAGATGCGTCTCGAGCCGTTTGTACTCTCGGCTCTCGGCGTCGACATGTGGTTTTAGTATCAGGATCATGAGCGTTAGTTCTTTGACAATTTAATAGTAGAGTAGCGGCCCAAAAAGCGGACCTCGTCGGCCTGTTCACCGATCTCACCGAGCGCTCCGGTGAGATCGGCCTCTATCGCAGGAACGGCGAGATCGAGATAAAAATTGAACTGCGTGGGCGAATCCTTGATCGGCAAACTCTCGATCTTGAGCAGATCCACTCCGCGACGGACGAGCGGCCGAAGTGCAGCGTGCAACGATCCAGGTTGATGCTTGAGTTTGACGACGAGTGATATCTTTTCGCCGTTGAGTTCGTTGCGCGCTTCCTTCGACAAAAGAGCGAAGCGTGTGTAGTTCTCCGCGTGATCTTCGATATGCTCTCGCAAGATGGTACCGCCGTGTATCTCGGCTGCTCGACGGCTGCCGATCGCGGCTCTTGTTGCATCGTCGCTTTCGACCGCGCGGCGAACGCTGCCGGCGGTGTCATCAGCCGCAACACGCCTAAATGCGGGGTGAGCAGCAAAGAAGCGTGTGCATTGTCCGAGGGCCGCCGGATGTGACTCGACGGACTCGATCGTGTCAAGTGTCGCCGCTTCACAACCGATCAGATAGTGCGAAACAGGCAACACTATCTCGGCAACGATCTTGAGATCGCTCGCCAGCAGCAGATCGACGCACCGATGAACCGAGCCGATCAAGCTGTTCTCAAGCGGCGTCAGGATCAGATCAGCGTTCCCATCATCGATCGCCGAAAACAATTGCTCAAAGGTCGGACAAGAAACAGTTGTACAATCATCATCCAAAACGCCCAGAGCCGCCTCTTCGCTAAACGTGCCCCGCTCGCCGAGTATCGCGACTCGCGATCGGCTAGCGATCGTGCTTGTAGCCTCAGTTATATGCGGCTTGCGAGCGTACGCCGACTGTTGCAAATGAAGTGATTCGTCGATAATTCGCCCAAAGATATTTGCAACGCCTTGGTCATCAAGTGGTCCCGCATTGGCTTCAACAAGACGTCCTACGACCTCTTGCTCCCGACGCGGATCGCAGAGCGACGCCTCGGCATCAGCCTTCGCCGCACCTACTCGCAGAGCGATCGCCGCACGTTCATTGAGCAGCCGCAATAGCTCGGCATCGATGGCATCGATCTGCCCGCGTGGATCATCGATCTTGTTTTGGGTCGAAGTCATATACTTTTCACCGCCAAAGGAAAAGGCCACCATCTCGTTTTCGGATGGTGGCCCAGAGCGTTTACCGCGATAAAGCGTCACTCACCACCCGATAGCCGCATAGCTAAAAAAATACATAAACGATCCAAAAGCTTTGCCGGAAGGGCTCGCCGTGGTGATCGATCCTATATTTTGAGTGTTCGTCCGCATTATCAACAGTTTTGTTACTCCAAACGATATAACAACCAGTTATCTCGTGTCAATACGTTTTCAGGCTTCTTAGAAAACGTATGTGTTTGCGGCAATCATCGTGTCGGCTATTCGCTGGCGAGCGGCAATCGTATTCACCGGACCGTTGTTCTTCGTAAATCGCTTCAGGGCAACGAGCAAAGTGCGTCCCTCGTCGCCTTCGGCTATGGCGGCGATGGTGTTTTTGGCTTTGGCCTCAACACGCTGGATCGCATCGTTGCAGAAGACCGACGCCATGTCGATGTAGCGGCCGGCGGCTTCTTCGCCATTCTTGTCAGCGTACTTTTTGGCACGCAAAATCGCGGTCTCCATCTGATACGCGTCCATAATGATGTCGGCGCAATTGATCAGTACCTCTTGCTGTTCGCTGAGGCCCATCATGTATTTCTGAGCTGCGGTGCCGAGGACCATTAGTGCAGTCTTCTTGGCATTCTGTGCAAGTTTGGTCTCAGCGGCGAGCAGCGACGTATCCTCGTCAAAGGACATCGTCGGATTGAGGATCTCGTCCTGCAGAGCCTTTGCGGCTTGCAGCAAACCGAGCTTACCTTTCATCGCACGCTTCATCAATTGGCCGGGGATGAGCATTCGGTTGATCTCGTTCGTGCCCTCAAAAATGCGGTTGATGCGGCTATCGCGGTACGCCTTTTCCGCCGGATAGTCCGCCGAATAGCCGTAGCCGCCATAGATCTGGACCATCTCGTCGACAACGTAATCGAGTGCCTCGCTGCAAGCGACCTTATTGATCGACGATTCGACGGCGTACTCCTCGATCGACTGCAGCTTGGTCGCATTGTCCGCTCCGTCACCGATAAGCGAATCGATCATACCGACCGTTCGATACGTGATCGACTCGGCGACCCAAGTGCGGATCGCCATCTCGGCGAGTTTGTGCTTGATGGCGCCAAACGACGAGATCGGCTTGTTGAACTGATGCCGCTCGTTGGCGTACCTCACAGCTTCATGAATAGCGAGCTTAGCACCGCCAGTCACCGACGCACCAAGCTTAAAGCGGCCGACGTTAAGAACATTGAAGGCGATCTTTGCCCCGTCGCCGACATTGCCGATGAGGTTACCGACCGGAATTTTTGCATCGGACAGAATGACCGCCGTCGTTGATGAAGCCTTGATACCAAGCTTGTGCTCTTCGGCTCCCGGCTGGCAGTTGTCGCTGCGGGGAACTAGAAAGCAGGAGAATTTTTCCTTCTCGCCATCGACCTTGGCAAACACGATATACACGTCGGCAAAACCGCCGTTCGTGATCCACATCTTCTCACCATTGAGCAGCCATGTCTGACCATCTTCGCTCAGCTTGGCTATGCATTTCGCCCCGAGAGCGTCGGAGCCGGAACTAGATTCCGTCAGGCAGTACGCAGAGACCGCCTCACCCGAGATGATCTTTGGTATCCACGCTTGTTTGAGCTCCTCCGAGCCCCAATAGAGAATCGGCAGCAAACCGATCGAGGTCTGAGCACCGTATGTCGAACCAAAACCACTACCGCGACCGACCATCTCGGCAATGATGCAGCCTGAGGTCTGATCTAGCGCCATGCCGCCGTATTCCTCAGGAATGTTAGCTCCGAGCAGCCCAAGTTCGCCAGCCTTTCTCAAAAGGCCGCGTCCGACTTCGTAATCGTGTTCCTCAAGAGCAGGCAGGCTCGGCACGACCTCGTTGTCGATGTACTCTCGACAAGTGTCGCCGATCATCTTGTGCTCGTCAGTAAAATCCTCCGGCGTAAAAACCTCAGCCGACGTCGAATCAGCGATCAAAAACTCGCCGCCTTTTACATATTCTTTTTCCATTTGTGGTTCCATATTCTGCTCCTAATCATTTTTAACGCAGAGGCCGCGGTGTTCGCAGAGATAATACCTCTCCTTTTTTTCTTACTGACTTCCTCCGCGTTCTCTGCGATCTCCGCGTTAAAATCCTTAGTCCAATCTTTCAAATATCCCGGCCGCGCCCATGCCGCCGCCGACGCACATGGTGACCATGCCGTAGCGTTTGCCGGTGCGTTTTAGTTCTGAAAGTACGGTCGCGGTCAATTTTGCTCCGGTGCATCCCAGCGGATGGCCGAGTGCGACTGCTCCGCCGTTGACGTTTACCTTTGACGGGTCCATTTCGAGAACCTTCATCACCGAAAGACCTTGTGCGGCGAAGGCTTCGTTTAGCTCGATCACATCGATCTGATCAAGCGTCAAGCCCGCCATTTTCAGAGCCTTCGGGATCGCATAGACCGGACCGATGCCCATTTCTTCGGGCAGACATCCGGCGGTGGCGAACGAGATAAATCTGGCGAGCGGCTTAATGCCGAGTTCGGCAGCTTTGCCAGCAGACATGACGACTGCTGCGGCTGCACCATCTGACATCTGTGACGAGTTTCCGGCCGTAACGGTTCCATTGACGTGAAACACAGCACGCAACTTCGCTAGCCCTTCGACCGAAGTATCCGCACGGGGACCTTCGTCCTGAGCGAAGACGATCTCTTTGCGTCGCACGCGGCCCTTTTCGTCGATCTCATCGACAAACACATTCATCGGCACGATCTCGTCCGCAAATTTGCCTTCCGCGATAGCAGCAAGCGCTTTCCGGTGCGAATTGTATGAGAATTCGTCAGCCTGTTCGCGAGTGATCTCATATTTCCGGGCGAGATTCTCAGCCGTGAGGCCCATGTTCAGGTAGTAGTCGGGATATGTATCTGCGAGTCTCGGATTCGGCCGGAATGTATTGCCGCCCATCGGGATCACGGTCATCGATTCGAGGCCACCCGCAACGATAGCATCGGATCCTCCCGCCATAATGCGTTCCGCCGCGAGAGCGATCGTCTGCAGACCAGACGAACAATACCTATTAACGGTCATTGCAGACGCTTCGACGGGCAGCCCAGCGAGGATCGATGCTGTACGAGCGACATTCATTCCCTGTTCGGCCTCGGGAAATGCACATCCCATGATCACGTCATCGATCAGTGATGCGTCCACGCCCGCACGCGCAACGGCCTCTTTGATCGCCGTCGCACCCAATTCGTCCGAACGCGTATTACGCAGCGTGCCCTTCGGCGCCTTACCCACAGCCGTACGCACGGCCGAAACTATTACTGCTTCTTTCATAATTTTATTTACCCTGCTTATAAATTTTCCCGTTTCGCATCACGAATACAACGTCTTTTACAGTTTCGATCTTTTCGAGCGGATTATCGCGGACGGCTATGATATCTGCCCGATAGCCCGGTTTCAGCCAACCTCTGTTTCGCTCAATGCCAAGTAGCCGCGCCGCATTTGTCGTCAATGTCTGCAGGATCACGAGATTTGGTATGCCGGTCATCTTCCATTCGTCGACCGTATCGATCGAGACCTTGCCGCGTGGAAATTCCAACGTGTTGTAGATCACATCCGGCCCCCAAACCATCATTACACCAGCCTTATGAGCACGACGCACCGGATCAATAAACCATCTCTCGTTTGTCTCCCTGTTACCACCCGGCGTACCACTCAAAACCGCATCGCGTTCAGTGAACGGGATCGGGACGATCGCCACTTTGTTCTGCTTAGCGATAGCTAGTGCTTCGTCGGTGATCGCGACCGCGTGCTCGATCGAATCCACTCCGGCTTTTGCCGCGTTGAGAGCACCCGCTGCGGTCCATGCGTGAGCAGCCAGTTTCGCCCCGGCCGCATGAGCCTCTTCGATCGCAAACTTGATGTCATCCACCGAGTAAATGTATCGCTGATCGTCGATAACGAGTTTTATAACGGTCGCACCATAATGCAGATTCTGGCGGATCGCTTTCTTCATCTCATCGCGGGTGTCCGCGAAGAGATATTCCGGCTCGGCCAGATTCTGCTTGTCGGGCTGAAGAGCAAACTGCCCTCCGTATGGAGCTATGATACGTCCAGCAGTAATGAAAGTCGGCCCGTCGATCTCGCCGCTGTTGATCATCTTGCGGACTTCGACGCACGCATAATTGCCTTCGTTGCCGATGTCACGCACCGCGGTGAAGCCATACTCAAGCATCGACTTCGCATTGACCGCACCCTGGATCGCGCGTTTCGCATTCGAATCCAGCAGTGTCGTGAAATAGTATCGACCGCCATCGCGTTTGTGCTGTGTATTCATACACAAGTGTGCGTGCGCGTCCATCATTCCCGGTATGACGGTTTCTCTCGACAGATCAACGACAGTCGCTCCTGGAGGAATGGCGACGTTAGCACCGATCGCTTTAATATCTTGACCCTCGATCAAGATGATCTGGTTCGAGGCAACGGTGCCCGTCTCAGGGTCAACGATGCGGCCGGCCCGTATTGCAGTGACCTGAGCATTCGACACGCCGACTGCTATCAGCACAAATAGAACCGCGATGATTCCTTTTTTCATATTCTTCAAACCCCCAGTTCCGCCCGACGTTTTATTACCCTCAACATCTCCATTCTTATCAAACCGCTAAACGGCTGGACAAAAGTCCAGTAAAATCCAAAGCTCCGGCGGCTGCTTTCGTCGAGGCATTTGATGCGGGTTTCGGTTGTTAGCCGGGTGTTTTCGCCGTCTCGATCCAGCGAAAAGTTCCACACCGCCTTTGCATAGCCGCTCTTGTCGAACGCCTTAAAATTGTCCGCGTTCACATCCTGCAGATCGCCCCACGGCGTCCAGAATCTCCCCGCCAGGCCGATCAGCAGTTCGCTTGCGGGCCGCTCGCCGAGGATGCGGAATTTGGAGTAGCTCAAATTGCGAAGCGTCAAAGCATCCGCCGACATACCTCGAAGCGTGAGCAGCATCCGCACTATCCACGATTCGCCAAAATTCGCCGTCTGAGCCGCTTCGATCACCGTCGCTGCATCAGCGTGGATCGCTATCGAGTGCTTTTCCTCAAAACCGTATTCGGCCAAGAATTCGTCTATCAGCATCAGATTTTTTGCCACGAATGTCACGAATTGCACGAATTAACAACCCATTCGTGTTATTCGTGTTATTCGTGGCTAAACTCCTAATTCTCAATCCCAACCTCAACTTCCTCGATATCCAAAACTACCTTCAAAACCTCTGGCTCGATCTCGACCAAAAAGCCTCGCTTGCCGCCGTTGATGTGGATCTTCTCTAGTTCAAATATCGTCGATTCAACATAAACAGGCATCGCGGTCCGAGTGCCAAATGGCGACGTTCCGCCGACGAGGTAGCCTGTGTGTTTAGATGCACGCTCGGGCGTTGCCGCCGCGACGCTCTTGACGCCGATATGGCGGGCAAGGTTCTTTGCCGAAACCTGTAGGTTGCCGTGCATCAGCACAACGATTGGCTTTTTCTCGTTCGTTTCAAATATCAAAGTCTTAACGACCGCGTGCTCATCCAAGCCTAGTTGTTTAGCCGATTCGCCGGTGCCGCCCTTTTCGACATAATCGTACAGGTGAGGCACAAACTCGACTTTTTTGTCTCTCAAATATCGAACCGCCTGTGTGATCGGATGATCCATAAGAGATTTGCCCGCGAAACACGCGAAACATACGAAATAACACGTCCACCTCAATTGACTTTTCGCGTCTTTTCGCGTGTTTCGCGGGCAACATCTTTGTACCGAAAACATGACGTTAGATGGTCGTTCACCATCCCGGTCGCCTGCATGAAGGCGTACATAATGGTCGAGCCGACGAAGTTGAAGCCGCGTTTCTTGAGATCTTTCGATATCGCGTCCGAGATCTCCGTCTTAGCCGGAACGTCACTGTGGCTTTTCAGTTTATTATCAAGCGGTTTGCCGCCGACAAAGCCCCAGATGTACTTATCAAACGAGCCAAACTCATTCTGAACCGCCAAGAAGGCCTTCGCGTTTCTGACCGCCGAGGCTATTTTCAAGCGGTTGCGGATGATTCCGTCATTAAGCAATAGCTTAGCCTGCCGTGCCTCACTATACTTCGCCACCTTTGCCGCATCAAAATTATCAAATGCCAGCCGGTATGCCTCGCGTTTTCGCAATATCGTGTCCCACGACAAACCGGCCTGCGCACCTTCTAAGATCAGAAACTCAAAAAACGTCCTGTCATCATGGACCGGAACACCCCACTCGGTGTCGTGGTACGGGATATTTAGCTCATTCGATGCCCAGGTACAGCGTTTCATACACTCTTCACGTACGTTTCAAAACTAAGAAACATACCTCTCTATCAATTCCTGCGGCCGCATCTGCGTAAAATCCGCGTGAGCTTCGACGACCGAGTCCAGTTTCAAAATATCTTCGGCCGAATTGACTGTCGTGATACCGATCGAGACCATTCCGGCCCGATGTGCCGCCTCGAATCCTCCGATTGCATCTTCGAAAACGATGCAGTTCTTCGGCTCGACGCCGAGTTTCGCGGCCGATACCAAGAACATCGCAGGGTCGGGCTTACCGACCTTCACATCGGTCGCCGTCGTTACCGCTCCGAAAAACCTTCGCAGATCGAGGCCGTCGAGGATGAACTCCATATTCGGGTTCGACGCGGCGGTCGCGACCGCCATTTTGATCCCAAGACTCTGAGCCTCGGTCAAAAATTCAACCAGACCATCGACCGGTTTACGGATCGGCAAATAGGCGTCGCGATAGAGAATTTCCTTTCGCTTCGCCAGTTCCGTGATCCGATCCTCGGAAATCTCGCCAAAAACTGTCGGCAATATTTCGCGATTCGTCTTACCGGCGGTCGCGACTAGAAATTTATAAGCGTCCATCTCGACGCCGTTCTCTTCGAGCAACTTCGCCCACGCCTCGGTGTGGACGTGCATGTTGTCAACGAGCGTTCCGTCCATGTCAAAAATGAACGCCCTGCTATTAAATTCGACCATCAACGTTTTTTCGAGATGTACAGCGTCTTTTCGATCAACGCGTGTACCACGCCCGCCTTGTCCTTCAATTCTAACTCGTAGATCCGGTCGATCGACTTCTCCGTCTCCGCCAATCGCTTGATCTCGTCGATCTCTTCCTGCGTCAAGACAAAATCGCAATAGAGCGTGTCCTTGCCCGGCCGTTTGAATCTGATCTTCGCCGCCTTATCCCAGATCACATATTCCGGGCCAAGGATGTGGATCAGCATCAACATGTAGATCGGATCGACGCTGGCGTAAATGCTGCCGCCATAGATCGTGCCGACGTAATTCTTTGTTCGCCACGACAACGGCAATCGAACCCGAACCTCGCGAAAATCATCCGCGATATAAGCCACCCGCCCGCCGGTCCCGCGATATGCCGGAAAAAAATTGAACAACCAACGAAAGCGGCGGCTTTTGAAACTCTCGGCCATACGACTAAGCCGGAAAGCCATCGGCCTCCATCACCCGTTTCGCCTGTCGAATATGCCGATTTGTATGCTCGACCAGCACGGTAAATGCGTCGTCGAGCTTGTACGTAAAAACAAAAAGGAACGGCGACGTAACAACGGTCTTTTCACGATCGGCTCTGGCACATGCCTCAACCTGTTTATTCACCTCGCCGGTATGTTCGACAAATTGCTGTACGATATCGCCCGCAAGATCGCTCGGCGGCACTATCCGTTTCGACGGAGCCTTTACCTTCTTCGAGTCCTCGGACACCGCTCTTACAAGAAATCTTCCTCCCCAACCTGTGAGGGGCGAGATATTCTCCCAGAAAGAATTCTTCCGTATACCACTCGCGAGTTTTGCAAACTCCGCGTCGAATTCGTGATTGGTCTTAATAATATGATCCAAACACTGAGCGACGCTCCAGCCTTTTTCAGACGGCTTCCAATTAAGCTGCTCAACCGTCAGCCCGCCAAATGCCGCCGCAGCATCGGTCGCGGCTTCCGTCATTTGCGTCTGAATACTTCTGATACGCTCGTCCATATCGCCTTTCCTCTTCTTTGCGACTCTGCGTCTTTTCGGAAGATTATTTCCCGCAGAGACGCAAAGAAAACAGTTCTAGTTCCTCAACGGCTTGCCCGTCTTGAGCATTGCCGCAATTCTGTCCTGCGTTTTTCGCTCGCCGCAAAGTGAGACGAAAGCTTCGCGTTCAAGATCCAAGAGGTATCGCTCGCTGACCTTCGTCTGGTGATTGATCGTGCCGCCCGCCATCACGTGGGCAAGCTTGGTACCGATCAGCACGTCGTGATCAGATACGAAGCCGCCTTGTTTCATCATGTGCAGGGCGAGTTTCATTGCGGATTCGCCGGCCTCGCCCATGACTGTGATGTCGGTACGCTCGACCGGCTGTACGTAGCCAGCGGCCGCGAGATTCAGGACTTCCTGCTTTGCGTCCTGTATCAGACGGTCGCTATTCATCGAGATCGCATCGCTGTCGCGGAAGAATCCCCACGATTTCGCTTCCTGTGCCGACGTCGCGACCTTGCCCATTCCGATCGTTTCAAATGTCGTTTTTAAGAAAGCCAGCGGATCTGCACCCGGAGCTTTCGCCGCGGCGTCCATCGCACGCATCGTCATTTCTTTGGTTCCGCCGCCGGCCGGGATCACGCCGACGCCGACCTCGACCAAACCGATGTAAGTCTCGCCAGCCGCACGCACCTTATCGCCATGCATCGCGATCTCACAACCGCCGCCAAGCGTCAGGCCGTACGGGGCTGTGACAACAGGTTTTGCCGAATATCGCAGCCGCATGATCGTTTTTTGCAACTGGTTGACGGCCATGTTGATGTCGTCCCACTCTTCTTCCTGAGCGGCGAGCAGGATCATCATGATGTTGGCACCGGCCGAGAAATTCCCGCCCTGATTGCCGACAACGAGTCCCGCGAAATTCTTCTCGACCTCATCGATCGCAAAATTCATCATCGAAACGGTGTCGCCACCGATCGAATTCATCTTCGAGTGAAATTCAAGACAAGCCACGCCGTCGCCGATGTCGATGAGCGACGCTCCGGGATTCGATTTGATAACGCCGGTGCGTTCCTTGATGTCCTTGAGGATCATAACGCCCGGACGGGCGGGCATCGGTTTGTATTCACCTTCGACGAGGTCGTAAAACGAACGATTACCGCCCTCCGATCTGTAAAATGTCGTCGCTCCGGACGCAAGCATCTTCTCGACATTCGCCGGGATCGCCTGGCCTTCGCTACGCATACGCTCGACCGACTCGACAACGCCGATCGCGTCCCAAGCCTCGAAAACTCCGATCTCCCAGCCAAAGCCCCACTTGATCGCGTTGTCGATCTCGACGATCGTGTCGGCGATCTCGGGGATGCGGTTCGCGGCGTAACGCGAGACACGCGAGGTCGTTTTCCAAAGGAATTCGCCAACGCGATCGTCGCCCCAGACGAGTGCCTTAACGCGTTTCGCGTTGTCCTCGATCGCCTTTGCAGCGTCGATCGACGGGAATTTTGTTTTCACCTGCGGTTTGTATTCGAAAGTGTTGAGATCGAGTTCGAGAATGACCCGTTTGCCCTCAGCGTCCTTCGATTTCTTAAAGAAACCGCCCTTTGTCTTATCACCGAGCAATTTCTTGTCTAGCAGGGTCTGGATCAATTCAGGCAGAACGAAAACGTCGCGATCCTCATCATCCGGCACGGCGGGATAGAGATTATTCGTAACGTGAGCCGTCACATCGAGACCGACAAGATCGGACGTCCTGAACGTCGCCGACGAAGCATGACCAATTGCCTTTCCCGTCATCTGATCGACCTCAGTCGGCGTCCAGCCGCCCGCGATCATCTCGTGGATCGTCGCCATCATCCCGAAAACGCCGATGCGGTTGGCGATGAAGTTCGGCCGGTCCTTCGCAGGCACAACGCCCTTGCCAAGCCGTTGGTCAAGAAATCCTGAGACCGCACAAGCGATCTCGCCGCTCGTTTTCGTGCCAGGGATAACCTCGACGAGCTTCATATAGCGCGGCGGATTAAAGAAGTGAATGCCGACAAAATGAGCCTTAAAATCATCCGAAAACGGCTCCGCAATCGAGTCGATCGGTATGCCGCTGGTGTTCGAGGCGATCACCGCACCCGGCTTGCGATATTTATCGACCTCAGCGTATAGCTTGTGCTTGATCTCGAGATTTTCAACCACGGCCTCGATAACAAAATCGCAATCTTTGATCTTCGCCAGATCGTCGGTGAAATTTCCCGTCGTGATCAGCTTCGCATTATCGCCCAGCATGAACGGCGCGGGCTTGAGTTTCTTAGCCGCATCAAACAGCAAATTAACGATGCGATTGCGAACCTGCCGCGATTCAAGGGTCAACCCTTTCGCCGCCTCGGCCTCGGTCAACTCCGACGGTGCGATATCGAGCAGCAACGTCGGAATGCCCGCATTAGAAAGATGTGCGGCAATCCCCGCTCCCATTGTCCCCGCACCCAAAACTGCGGCTTTTGTGATATTCATAGTCGTATCCAGAACGTTAATATTTCAAGGTGATTTAGTGTGGAAATTATAACTGAATGAATGTTCATTCAGCAAGTTTTCGAACCAAGTTTTCCAGCCTACCGTGAATCTCAGAATCTGTCGATAACGGTCACGCCCGTCGCCGAGAAACTATTCATATCGACCAACGCGGCAGACGACTCTTCGAGTGAAACGCGTTTACCGGCCAATTTGTCGGGTTCTAGCCTTCCCTGCCTTATCATCTCGAGCATTTCCGGATAGCGGTGCGTTTGCATTCCGTGGCTGCCGATGAGTTCTAGTTCGCGGGCGATGATCTTGTCGATTGGAATTTCCGGGCGGTGACCACCGGATTCCATGATGCCGACCTGGATGTGTTTGCCGCGTTTGCGTAGTGACGAGATCGAATTTACGAGGATCTCCGGATGGCCGAGGGCGTCGATGGAGATGTGGGCGCCGCCGTCGGTGATGTTGAGGATGGCTTCGATCGTGTTGCCGTAGGTTGAATCGATGACGACCTCCGCTCCGATGTCTTTGGCGAAGGCGAGTTTGTCTTCGGCGATGTCGATCGCGATTACGCGTGCTCCGAATGCGGCTGCGATCATTATTGCCGAGAGGCCGACTCCGCCGCAGCCGTGGACGGCTACCCATTGTTCACTTTGCACGCGGCCTTGATCGACTACTGCTCGATATGAAGTTGCGAAGCGGCACCCAAGCGACGCGGCCGTTACAAAATTGATCTCGTCGGGCAGATGTACCAGATTATCGGCGGCGTATTCGATCGCGACAAACTCTGCAAAGCCGCCCCACGCGGTGAAGCCGGGTTGGAATTGGTGATCGCAGACCTGCTGATCGCCGTTTAGGCAAGGCTCACAGGTTCCGCAGCCGCATACGAATGGTAGCGTGACGCGGTCGCCTAATTTAAGATCTGAAATTTGAGATCTCGAATTTGAAATTTCAGATCCGATCGCGACGATCTCGCCCGCAAGCTCGTGTCCGGGAACGTGCGGCAGCTTGATATCCGGGTCATTCCCCATCCATCCGTGCCAATCGCTGCGGCAGATGCCGCACGCTCCTACCCTTATGACGACGCCGTTCGGCGAGGGCGTTGGATCGGCAACTTGTTCGATTGATATGGGCCCGCGGAATTGTTCGTAAATTGCTGCTTTCATAGGCGTCCGAATAAGACATATATCTTAATCGAAATGGGTTGAAATTCCCTTGACATCAGAATCAATTCAGACAATAATTTTTCGTTCACAAAAAATTCAAGGGTGCGCTTTGGAATGAGCAGATTCGTCTCTTTTCGGGGATTTTTCTTCTAAACGCCATCCCACAAAACTGGAGAATACGATGTTAAGAAAATTTCTTTTGCTAGTTTCGATCTCTCTCCTTTTCGCTACTGCTATCTTCGGTCAGGCAACTGCCGAAACCGCCTCGCCTAAGGCTACGCCGGCACCGGCGAAAAAGCCCGCGACTTTTCGCTCGACCAAGAGCCAGGTGATCGAGGCTCAAACATTGCTGAAAGCAAAGAAGCTCTACAATGGCGAGGCCACCGGCACCTCGAACGCCGAATGGAAAGCGTCGGTCAAAACTTATCAGGGCGAAAATGGCTTGGCGAAGACCGGATCGCTCAACCGGGCAACTCTTGAGAAAATGGAGATCAAGCTCACCGAAAAGCAATCCGAGATCCCAGTGGACCCGAAACATCTGGCTACTAACGACGCTAAGTCGGGCAAAACGACTGACAAGCCGGATGCCACAAAAACGGACGCGAAGACGACCACCGGCCCGAAACGTCCCGCACCATTTCAAGCAAATAAGGATCAGATCATCGAGCTTCAAACCAAACTTAAAGATGCCAAGCTGTTTACCGGCAACGCTGATGGCGAACGGAGTGATGCATTGAAAGATGCGATCAAGAAGTATCAGGAAGCGAACGGCCTGACTGCCACGGGCGGTATTAATGCCGCGACTCTCAACAAAATGGGTATTACCTTGACAGAGAAACAGAAAGAACAGGTCGCCGCCCAGGCCGCCTATGATGCGGCAAAGACCCAGAAGAATTAGGACCTTAGATCGAACTGGTTCGAGGCCGGTGCGTTTTGCATCGGCCTTTTTGCTGAGCATCGCAATTCGAGTTATATTTATCGCGTTTCATGCAGGACACCAACATCTACACGTACTTGACGCCGATCGCGCTGTTTTTTGTTCTGATCGAGGTCGGGCTTGTATTGATCTACAAGCGTGACTATATGTCGTTTCCCGAGGCGGTGGCGAATTTTGGAACGGCTCTGGCGAATCAGACCGTAAACGTGCTGGTAGCCGCAGGTGTTTATTTTGTTTACGGCTATCTCTGGGAGAATTACCGCATTTGGACGATCGAGTTGAACTGGTGGACCTTTATTCTGTTGCTGCTAGGCGTGGATTTTATCTTCTATTGGGTACATCGCTGGGGGCACTCGATCAATATCATGTGGGCCGCGCACTCGCCGCATCACTCGGCTGAAGAAATGAACTTCATGGTCGCCCTGCGCGCGAGCGTGACGCAGCGGTTTTGCTCATTCCTGTTCTTCTGGCCGCTGGCGTTGATAGGATTTCAGCCGCTGCATATTTATATGATGGCGGGCATTCACCTTTTTATCGCGTTTTTGCACCACACGGAATTCATCGGAAAGCTCGGCTGGTTTGAGAAATATTTCACTACGCCGTCACATCATCGCGTTCATCACGGCGTTAATCTGAGATATCTAGACAAGAATTTTGGCGAGTTTCTTATCATTTGGGACAAGATGTTTGGCTCGTTTGCCGAGGAAAGGGAAAAGGTCGTTTACGGCATATACGACCATCCAAACAGCTGGAATCCAGTTCGCATCAACTTTCATTTCTTCATCGTCCTGTGGCGGTACGCCGTCGCGGCGCCGTTTTGGTGGGACAAGATCCGCGTGTGGTTCATGCCCGCCGGTTGGCGGCCGCGTGGTTTGCCGGAGAAGGAGATGATCGAGATCACGACGGAGAATCAGAAAAAGTTTCGACCGCCGATGTTCGATAATTCCCGTATTTATTTGATCGTCCAACTCGCCGTCGGCGTCTTTCTGATGATGGGCGTGATCTCAAACCTGATGGCATGGAATACCACGCAACGCTGGCTAGGAGCGGGGTTGCTCTGGTGGCATGTAATAAACTGGAGCGGCATTCTTGAAGCAAAACCGTGGCTTTGGGCCTCGGAAAATCTGCGAATCATAGCAACTCTTTTGGCCATCGTCGCCTTTGACCAGCTCTATCAACCGTCGGCCTTGTTTTTCGCGGTCATCGCCGTCTCGCTTTTTTCATTTGTCTGGACCAATCTCTATTTCCGCCCATCGAGCCCTAAACTCGCGACGGCGTAGAATTATCAAAATATGAAAAATATATTGCTCACCGCTCTGATCTTGCTCATCTCAGCGATCTCGCTCGTCGCTCAGTCGAACAAGGACACTGCCGCCATTCGAAAAATTATGGACGATCAGGACGCTGCGTGGAATCGCGGCGATCTCGAAGCATTTATGTCGATCGGGTATTGGAAGTCGGACAAACTCAAATTCGTCTCCGGTGACAAGATAACGTACGGTTGGCAACAGACGCTCGACAATTACAAAAAGACATACGGGACGCCCGATAAGATGGGCAAGCTTACCTTTAGCAACCTGGAGATCGAGTTACTCTCGAAGGACGCTGCCTTCGTCACCGGCAGCTGGCATCTCAAACGCGAAAAGGACGCTCCGCAGGGCAAATTTACACTTCTATTCCGTAAATTGAAGGAAGGCTGGCGGATCGTCGTCGATCATTCCTCATAAAGTGAGCGGAACTTTTGTGAGAACCGCTCGTAAAAATGAGTCATGAAACGACTCATATTCACAATAGTAGTTTGCCTAACGACGAGTGTTTTATCCCTAGCCCAGGCTTCGGCCACGCCACCACTTACGGACAAGGATTATGTTCGCATCGAAGCGGACTCTACTTCCGGATTCACATATCCGTACTACCTATACACTCCGCCGGAAGTGACAGCGAACGCGAAGAAGACGCATACCATCCTCGTGCTGCCAAATAACACTGGCAAAGTGGATGACGATGTAGCTGTTCACGAGGCCGATGTAAAAAGGCGGATGTCAATGAGCGGGCAAGTTGCGTCGCTCCTCAAGGTGGCGGTGTTGATGCCGGTATTTCCGCGTCCGGCCAGCAATTGGCAGATCTATACGCAGGCTCTTGACCGCGACTCGATGGTGACGGACAAGAAGGAATATCGCCGGCTTGATCTGCAGATGGTTGCGATGATCGATGACGCTATCAAGAGGCTTGCAAGAGATGGATTGAGATTTGATAGCCGTGTATTGCTTAACGGCTTTTCGGCTCAAGGTATGTTTGCGAATAGATTCACATTCCTTCATCCCGACCGCGTAAAGGCAGCAGCGATCGGTTCGCCCGGCGGTTGGCCGATCGCTCCGGTGGCGAAATATAAGGATAAGCTTCTCCGCTATCCGGTCGGGGTCGGAGATCTTAAGACAGTCGCCGGCAACGACCTGGATATGAAAGCCCTGCGAAAGGTTCCGCTCTTCATTTTCCTCGGCAACAAGGACGACAACGATTCCGTCCCCTTCGGCGATTCGTATGACGACGAAGACCGTGAATTGATCAACCCGCTCTTTGGCAAAATGCCCATCGATCGGTGGGCGATATCCGAGTCTCTATACAAACAAGCCGGGCTCAACGCTGAATTCAAACTATATCCCGACGTGCCACATACCGTGACGCCGCTTATGCGGGATGATATACGTGCGTTCCTGCTGAAACATCTCAACTAAAAAAGGCCGGGCACAGAGCTCCCGGCCTTCCACTTCCCAAGCCGTGGGCTACGGAATGTACTTCTTCGGTATCGGCGTATCGGTGGCCAACCCGAAGTTGCGAATACCGAGGCCGGAGGTCGACTGCGACAAATACCACGTACCGGCACGATAGACCGCAATGTCGTCGCGTCCGTCGCCGTCGTAGTCGCCCGGAACTGGAACATCCCCGGCCAATCCCCAGTTGCGGACGAGAGTTGTCTGCGATGCGCTTTGCAGAATGTACCAGTTCCCCTCGCTCGCCCTAAAGACTGCGAAATCGTCTTTGTTATCACCGTCGAAATCGCCCGCGACCGGAAGATCGGTGGCGATACCAAAGCCGACGGAGACGAAATTCTGTGCCGGAACGCCGGTGTGGTTTGCGACGTACCAGCGGCCTTCGCTCGGCCGGTAAACGGCCAAATTTGTCCGGCCGTCACCCTCAAGATCAAAAGCCAGTGGAATATCCGTCGATAGTCCAAAGAACGAGACCGTAAACCCACCGCCGCTATTAAGCGTGTACCAGTTACGGTCGCTAGGACGCCAGACCGTCATATCGGTTCGGCCATCGCCATTAAAATCTCCGACGATCGGGATATCTGTAGCATTGCCCCAACGGCCATACGAAACGGTGTTTGTGGCACTGTTAAAGACGTAGAAGGTCGAGCCATTCGGGTCAGTTGGACGCCAGACAGCCACATCCGTCTTACCGTCAGCGTCGTAGTCGCCGGGAACCGGAACGTCACCATTCAATCCCCAGTTCTGAGCTTTAATGCCCGCAACGGAGCGGTTCATCCACCAAGTACCGTCTGCCGGGCGGAAGATCGAAAGGTCTGTCCGACCGTCGCCGTCGAAGTCGGCACGCGACACAGGCGTCGAGAGCGGATGCTCAAACATTCCGCGGCCGTGTGTAGCGATACGCAGTTTTCGCGGTGCAACATTTGTGATCGCCATATCGAAAACAGCAACCCGCGGCAGCCCGGTGCCGAGCGGCGTCCAGTTCGAACCGCCGTCGGAGGTAGCATACACGCCGATATCGGTTCCAACGTATAGATTCTGCGGATTGATCGGATCGATCACAAAAGCTGACGCAGGAACCTGCGGCAGACCATTGGATATGGATGTCCATGTCGGCTGCGGAGCCGAGAGATTGTTTGTTCTGTAAACGGTGTTAATGCCAAAGTTCGCGAGCGTGACATAGGCACGGTCAGGATTCTTCGGATCGATCGCCGCCCGGGCGACATAACCGCTCGGAACCTGATTGAGAGGGTCGAAATCAGTGAGTGTTGAAGAACCGGTCGTCGTGCCCGAAATTTGTCCTGCGGTCCGACTGTGTCCAATAATACGAATATTATCATTCTGCGGAGAGATACCGATCGCAGTTATTTCAACACCGAACGCCTGACTCACCTGCGTATGCGACACCCCCAGATCCGCGCTTCGATACAGGCGATCCGAGCCAAAATAGACCGTATTTGGATTGCCCGGCCCTTGCTCCATTGGAGCGTAGAATAGAGTTGTCGCATCGCACGTAACCCCGTTCGCCGGCGTACTGCTGAAGCAGCCGCGAAGCGTCCAGCCACCGCTCGCCTGAGCTGTCGAGGTTCGGGTCGCATAGCCGATCTGAGAACCGCCAGAGGAGAAGTACTTGTGGTACTGACGGACGGCAGTGGTATCGACCGCATTCTGATCTATAAGCGTAAATCCGCCGTCACCGCCATCTACACGGAACCACGTTCCAGCAGCGTTGAACATATTAGTACCGTTATCCTGGGTGCCGCCAATCGTAAAGTTTGGATCGGTCGGATGCACGGCGATGCTCATGAACTGGGTCGCACTAAAGGTCGTGTTATTGAGTGATGTCCACGCGATAGTTGCCGCACTCGCATCATTTGTGCGGTAAATGCCGCCATCGGATCCGAAATAGACGATCGACGGATTGGATGGTGCGACAGCGATGGCGTGAGAATCTACATGCAAGCCCTGCGCCGAAGCTGCGTTCGTCGTGAACGTCGCTCCGCTGTCCGAGGACCGACCGAATGCAAGCGTCGGTGAACCACCCAAGTATAAGCGACTTGCGTTTGTTGGATCGACCGCAACAGCGATGTCATAGAAACACTGCGGCGTGCAAAAATTATTGTCGATCATCTGTGTGAAACTGACACCACCGTTCGTCGACCTAAGAACGCGTCCACCGAGGTTGCCCACGGCCGCGTAGAATGTCGCGTCGGTGTCACCCGCTGGATGAATGGCCGCAAATTCCGCAGTCAGCTCACTCGTAGACGTTGACGAAAAAACTTCGGGCTGCGTAAAGGTCACGGTCGTCGCATCGGCCGCAAGAGCGTTTGCGGTTCGATAAATGCCGCCTCCGTTCGCGATAACATTTGCGATCAGGATGTTCGGATTCGACGGATCGATGGCGACATCACGAACACTCAGATTTCCATTCCCGGCAAGTCCGGTGATGCGGGCAAACGTCGGATTTGCACCCGCTGCGTTGGTCGACCGGTAAAGCCCTCTGCTT
This sequence comes from Acidobacteriota bacterium, assembly GCA_016718135.1. Lineage (GTDB taxonomy): Bacteria > Acidobacteriota > Blastocatellia > Pyrinomonadales > Pyrinomonadaceae > OLB17. The sequence continues at coordinate 299,192 of JADKEF010000003.1, forward strand.
GGCAGAACGTTATTAGACTGGCCGCCAATACCGCCCAGGCCTGAAGTCGAACCAACAAAGATCGTATTAGGATCGGTCGGATGAACTGTAACCTCACCGATCCCACGCCCGGTAAACACGTCCACATTTCCGGCATCCTTATTGAAGGGGCCTGAGACCGTTGCGGTCGTGCTCGGATTGTCTATGCGATAAACGCCGACGCCAAAGAAGCAATCAGCACAAAATCCTGATTCGCCAGTGCCGACGTAAAGTATCTCCGGATTCGACGGCGCCAGTGCAAGGGCCCCGACCGCGAGTGACAGAGCCCCGTCCATCAGAGCCGTCCACGTGGTGCCACCATTGGTCGAACGGTATAGCCCACCCTGAGCGGTTCCAACATAGACAATGTCCGGATTCGTCGGATGGACCGCGATAGACAGCACACGTCCGCTGGCCGTAGTAGATGGTCCCGTGCCCACCTGAGCATTGGGGATCGGGGCCGGGCCGATGGGGGTCCATGCTGCCAGCATCGCTGTTTTTTCGCGTGAAGCAGGCAGTTCAAATCGAGCCGTTTCCTGCTCAGCAAGCTGTTCGACCGCCTTGGGCCGTGCCTGCGGATCGACATCTTCGCCCTCATGCAGGCCGCGCTTCATTGCCGTTCCCTCAGCCCGCATCCGCATGAACTCTTCCTTGCTTACGCCTGCCTTCAAATGCTGTGGCATATCCGGATCGTCATGATCGAGATTCAACAGATCAGCACCAACGCGCCTCACTGTGTCCCAACCCAAAACCAAGCCCATCGAAAGCCCGAGGACCACTAATAATACAGCTAGCTTTTTCATAAAACTCCTTGTAAACGGCAATCTGCCGGGGATAGCTCCCATTCCCAAGCGGGACGAGACGAAAATGGGGCGGTCGCCTTAACCAGTCAGCAGCGGGAGGGACGCTTAAGACCCCGATCAGTCTTCCAAAGAGATCACAACGCGAGACCTCGTGGGCAATAGACTATGTGAATGAACTTCTTATTATTACCATATTAGGCGTAAAAACGTAACTGCCCGGAGGTTATGGATAGGTAAGCCGCCCCGTCGAATTAGATCTGCGGGCCGCATCGAGGACACTCTGGACTCGGACGCCGTCGGCGAAGGTCGCGGCGTGTTCGATCGTGGTCTCGCCATTGCGAATCGCATCTACGACTCGCGGAGCGATCTCGACGAATGCTCGGGCGAAGCCAGTGTCAGGCATTCCGGGGAGCAAAGTGCCGCGGTCGACCTCGAGGGGCGTCCATTCGGACTCGCCGGGGTTTGCGATAGCGATCCCTCCGAGGTGATCGATACGCATGAAGCCGTCGGTGCCAAAAAATTCCATCAGATTCTGATAGTCAGGGCCGTCTGTCATCGAAACAGTAGCAACGCCCGTCGTATTCTCGGTGAGTATTCCGTCGTTGAATCGTAGCACCAGACTCGTAGCATCATCGCTCGTAACTTCCCGGCTGATTCCCGACGCATCCTTTCTCTTAGGAATATGCGTCTGCAATTGGCAAAAGACACTCGCCACCTCCGTATCCAAAAGCCAATGAAACGAATCAATAACGTGCGAGCCGATCGCACCTAAAGCTCCGCCGCCCACTGCTTCATCCGACCACCAATTCCAGGGAATATTGGGATCGCCGCGATGCGGTGCCTGAAACGTTGCCTTGGCGTGACGAACCTTACCGATCGCCCCTTCGCGAAGCATCTTGTAGGCTGTCAGGCGACCGGGCTGAAACCGCAATTCGTGGTCGATCAAAGCCAGCATCGGCCTGCCGGCGGCTGCCGCTACCTCTGCCACTGCCAACATCTCACTCGCCTCGGCAACATTCATCGCCATCGGCTTTTCACAGAGAATGTGCTTGCCCGCCTCGATCACAGCGAGCGTCATTTCGCGATGCAGGTTTGGCGGGGTAGTGACGCAGACAAGGTCAACATCGGGATGCTCGATCGTTTCACGCCAATCACCGGTGGCGTGGCCGATGCCGAATTCGTCCGCCGTCAGCCTTGCATTTTCGATACTTCCGCTCGCAACTGAGACCACGCGGGCTCCTTCGCAACGCAAAAACGACGGGATCTGCACACGCTTAGCAAAACCCGTCCCAATGATTCCGATGCCGACCGTTTCTTTCATGTACTCGGCAGAATAACAAAAAAAGCGTAGGGTTTACTCCCTACGCCTCGTAAATCAATTTAAATTTTCGTTATTGATCGGTACCGAGCTCTAGATTACGGGCAGCGATCTTCAAGCCCCTCGTTCCGTTTCTGAGAAATGTCTCGTAAATTTCTTTGTCCGTGCCCGTAAGGCTCAAGATGGTCGCCCCGATAAGAAATTTCTCGGCCGAGATGTTCGCACCGACCTTTTCATAGCGGCGCCCGATCGCCCTCAGGAATACCTTGCCATTTGGCAGATCGATCTCGATATTCAATGGACGTTCGTGGCCGACGAGGTATTTTTCCTTGAGCCTGATGAAGCCGACGATAAAGCCAATACCGCTTCTGCTGATATCCATCGTCTCGCCCAGAATACAGGCCGAACGGGCCGCGTCTCTCGAACGCTCGGTATTTGTCTCGGGGTCGAACCATACCCTGACCGGCGCCGCAAAGTGTCTACGATTGGACACCGTCCGCTCGGAAAAGGAGCGACTGAATCTGGATATTAGCTCACGTATCATTGGCTCCCCTTCCTACAACTCGGAACTTTTAGGTATAAACACTTACGTAATAGGGATTTAAGGTCGCAACGCCTTTCCGCCGTTGTCTTTCGCTGAGATCGCAGGCCGCCCCTTAGCGTCAAGAACGATCAAAAATGACTGCACACCGCTCTTCTTATATTCTGCCGGTGTAGCCGTCGCGGAGTACTTTTTCTTATCTCCGGCCAGATCAATAGCGAAGTTATAACCCGTTGATTCACTTGTCTTTATGTCATCCGGCAGGAGGCCGCCCGAGATCAGCGTCGGCATGTCCGCGTACAGTCCTCCGTTCTGCAAGCTATGCGCCAGTTGAGCCTTAAAGATGCGATCAAGCATCCTTTTTGCTTCCTGCTCGTGAGTCTGGATACGTAGGTTAAAGAAGTAGTTCTTACCCTCAGCTTTGATGGTTTTCGCGGTTTCTTCGTCAGCGGTCAGGATGATCCAGAATTCACCTTCTTTCTTGAGCTTTATCGTCTGGAGTTCTTTCTTATCGCCGTCGTCATTTGGCAGATTTGCCGTTACGGTAGCCGTCTCGCCTGTGATGATCTCACCGTTTATCTCGATCTCTGCGGGGACCTGGCCAGCGATCGCCTCAAAATCGAGCGAAAATTCCTTAAGCTCGTTGTCGTTCAAACTCTCGATCGCCGGACGCAGATTCGTCAGAAACAGAGCGTCGCGAAAGCGCTTTTCACGCAGATGTCTGTAAAATGCTCGGACGGTATCCGCAGGTCCACCGGCAGTAATGTCAATCGTCGCTCCCTTTACGGTTTCGGCGACTCGATCGACCAGAGCTGTATTCGCTGCGGTCTTAATTTCCGCATTTGCGGCATTCTGCGAAGCCGCGGGCGAACACGCTCCAAACACGACGAAACTCGCCATCAAAACCGCAAGCGAAGATCTTCGGATAAAAAGACGGATCGGATCAATCATCGGTATTTGCACTAGTAGTTGATCAAAAATGTGGAAGGCCACGAAGAAAAAGCGACACGCTAATCACAAGTATAGCGTGTCGCACAAAAAGTTAAAACAGTTTTTTTCTAGGCCGCTTTCTTGCCAGCCAGCCAAAGTTCACGGCCGACAAGGTAGAGAACGCCGGCAAGAACCAGAAACGGAAGGAACCCGAGCAGATCCGAGTTGAAGAACGGATTGCTCTCCTTCGACCAGTGTTCGGCGGCATCCTGAATACCCTTGAGCGTCGGTTGCACGGCGAAAAGTGCGATCAGAATACCGGCGATCGCTCCACCGGCGATATAGCCGGACGCGAGTAGAACGCCGTTCGATTTGTCTGTTTCGGCAACGATCTCGTCGTCCGTAAGGTTCTTGGCGGCGAGTTTTCGCTTCAAGTAAATATCGACCAGATATCGAACAATGCCGCCGATAAAGATCGGTGTCGAGGTCGAGAGCGGCAGGTAGATTCCCACTGCAAATGCCAGCGAAGGCACACCGGCGAGTTCTAGCACGACGGCGATCATCGCACCGAGAATGACCAAGCCCCACGGCAGATTTTGCCCGAGCACGCCCTTGATGATGTAGCTCATCAGCGTCGCTTTCGGAGCGTCGTAACGCGTCAGGTCGTTGCCGTCATCGTCTTTTTTGAGAATGCCGTTAATGCCGGGATCGACGAAATAGGCGACCTTGCCGCCGGTGTCGATGAGGTATTTACCGACCTGGCCGTCTTTGGGCTCGGTGTTTTGCCAGACGCGGTAGGTGTTGGTATCGCTATCTTTGTATTTGCCGTTGGTGACCTTTTCGGTCTGATATTCGCCGCCTTGTTTGAAGAGCTTGTCCTCAGTGATCGTCACCGCGGCAACCGGATTTGCCGCGTCGATCTTCTGAAAGTAAGTCTCGTTATTGTTCAGCATGATCAGCAGCGAACCCAGCACGAGAGCCGACGCTGTCGCACCGATCAGAATTGCTATCTGCTGATTCCGCGGTGTGCCGCCGACCCAGAATCCTGTCTTGAGATCCTGCGAAGTCGTGCCGCCATTCGAAGCCGCGATACAAACAATACCGCCGATCGACAACGCAGTAACAAAGTACGGATCAGCCGCCGTCCAGCCGAGTGCGAGAAAGGCAAGGCACGTTATCAGTAGCGTTGCTACCGTCATCCCCGAGATCGGATTTGACGACGAACCGACCTCACCCGTGAGCCGCGACGAAACTGTTACAAACAAGAATCCCAGAATGACGATGAGGATCGCACCGAGGATCGACGTAAGCGGGCTTGTAAATACGCTCAGGCCGAGTTGCGGGAAGAGCATGATACCTGCGATGAGGATAACGACGCCGACGACGACCCATTTCATCGACAGATCCTGATCGGTACGCGGAACGTTTTTGGCTTCTTCGCTTGAACCGCCGCGAAGGTCAGCAAGTCCGCCCTTGAGGCCATGCCAGATCGTCGGCAGGCTACGCACGAGCGAGATCATTCCCGCCATCGCGACCGCTCCGGCCCCGATGTAGAGAACATATGCTCCGCGGACTTGTCCCGGCGACATCTCCGCGATGGTCTTGCTTATCTCCGGAGCGACAGGGCTGGTCACCGCGTCACCGAAAAACTTGATCATCGGGATAATGACGAGGTACGAAAGTACGCCTCCGCCCATCATCAATCCGGCGATCTTTGGTCCGATGATATAGCCGACACCGAGCAACGTTGGATCGTTGTCCGAACCTACGGAACCGCCCTTAAATGCCTTGTCCGAAAAATTGTAGCCAGGCGATTCTTTCCAAAAGAACAGCACCTTCATCAAACCGTTGAAAAGGAATCCCATCGCGAATCCGATCGAGATGATCTTGCCTCCGCGAAGCGCCGCGTCGTCGTCGCCCGCAAGGTGACTCTCCGTCGAGGCTTCACGAGATTCTTTCGAAGCTCCGGCCTTCAAAACCTCGGCACAGGCCGTGCCTTCGGGATATTTCAAAAAGCCGTGCTGGTCTCTGATGAGAGCGCGCCGCAGCGGAATCATCATCAGGATTCCGAGCAATCCGCCCATGATCGCGACCATCATTACGCGGGTTATATCGAGATCGAACCCCAGGATCATGATCGCCGGCATTGTCACGCCGACGCCAAAGGCGATCGATTCGCCTGCGGAGCCTGCGGTCTGCATGACGTTGGCCTCGAGAATCGTCGCGTCCCTCATGCCTATCTTTCACAGCAGTCGAAACAGCGTGATCGCGATAACGGCGACCGGTATCGACGCTGAAACGGTCAAACCCGTCTTCAAAACGAGATACAGTGATGAGGCACCAAAAATGATACCGAGTAGCGTACCGACAATAAGCGGAAACGGCGTCAACTCACGCAGCGTCGTCTTGTCTGGAATGTAGGGCTTAAAATGCTCGAGAAACGGATTCTTCATCTTGAAGCAAGCTCCTTGAAAGGCGGATTTTGATCTGGGGAAAGGTCTGCTAGGAATTTACAGCGATTTTGGTTTTCAAGCAAGTGTTTAGCCGCAGAGTGCATAGAGGTCACCGAAAGATAGGCGATTCGATGGAAGGTTATGGTAAATTTGTGTCATCCAATATTGAGGAACGCCGCTTATGAAAAACAAGTCTCTACTGCCGCTCTTTGCCGCTTTGCGTCTTTGCGGAATCATTCTTTTTTTAACCGCCGCTGCGTCGGCCCAAGTGCCTGCCCCGAAGGACGTTATCGGATTTACGCCAGGTGACGATCGGAAGCTCGCGAGTTGGGCGAGTATTGTCGATTACTTCCAAAAGCTCGACAAAGCCTCCGACCGGATGACGTTTCAGGAGATCGGTAAAACGACGATGGGCGTGCCGTTCGTTTACGCGACGATCTCTTCGCCGGAGAATCTGAAGACGATCAAGAAGTACGAAGACATCAACGCAAAGCTTGCTGATCCGCGAAAGATCAAGAGCAACGACGCAGCGGCGAAGGCATTGATAAAGCAAGGCAAAACGATCGTCCTGATAACCTGCGGGATTCACTCGACCGAGGTTGGATCGACGCTATCGAGCATGCTGATCGCACATAGATTGGTAAGCAGCAACGAGCCTGAGATCCAAAACATCCTCAAAAATACGATCGTCCTTCTCGTCCCGAGCCTTAATCCGGACGGCGTGGATATCGTCAAAAACTGGTACGACAAAACGCTCGGCACGCCATACGAAGGCACGACGCCGCCTGAGCTTTATCACAAATACGTCGGCCACGATAACAATCGCGACTGGTATGCCTTTACACAGGTCGAAACTCAGCTCACGGTCGATAAGATCCACAACGTCTGGCACCCGCAGATCGTGCACGACATCCATCAGCAGGGTGCGAACGGCGCGCGTCTGTTCCTGCCGCCCTACATGGCACCCGTCGAGCCGAACGTGCCAAAACAGATCGTCGAAGGCTATACCGAGCTCGGCAACGCCATGGCCGCGGACCTACGTTCGAAAGGTTTTGAAGGGATAACGACCAACACGACCTACGACGCCTGGACACCGGCACGTGCGTATTCCCATTACCACGGCGGCGTACGGATCCTGTCCGAAACAGCCTCGGCACGGATCGCTTCGCCGATCACAATAAAATTCGAAGACCTCCGCGGAGCCTCGGGCGGCCTCGACGCCAAAAAAGAATCCCCAAACTTCGGCCCCCTCTGGAAAGGCGGCGAATGGAAGCTGCGAAACATCACCGACTACATGACCGGCGCCGCATTCAGCCTGCTAAACCACGCAGCGAATAATCGTGAGAAGTGGTTATCGAGGTTTTATGAGGTTGGGAAAGAGGCGGTGAGGCCGAGGAAAACCGGTGAAGAAACTGCATATATCCTTGATCAAGGAGCAAGTAGCATGTTACTGACAGCATTGGAACGAGGAGGCGTCGAGATATTTCGTGCAAGAAAGTTCACGATTGACGGTAAGACGTTTCCCGATTTCAGTGCGGTAATTTCTACTCAACAGCCCTATTTCGGTTTCGCCAAAGCACTTCTTGAACGACAATCGTACCCTGACCTGCGAAATGACAAAGGCGAACCGATAACTCCCTACGACGTTACAGCTCACAGCTTGGCTCTCCTAACGAATACGCCGGTCGACAAAACCAAGAGTCCTTTGCCACCTCTCACAGAAGCGACTGAGATGCGCCTGGATCGTGGCCCGTGTGTAAATCGGGCGGCCAACTATCGCTACAGAACATATCGATCGAAGCCGTCGTCAATGGACGAGGGATGGACACGCTGGATATTTGAGAATTATTCATGGATGATTCCTAACAAGGATCGCTGTGAAGATGTTCACCAATCTATATCGGATGATCAGCTACGTACCGCTGCGTTTACCGGAACCAAAGCAATAATCTTCCCCGACCAGAGCGCCTCGCAGGTCCTCAACGGCTACGCGAAAGGCTCGATGCCTGACGAACTAACCGGCGGCGTTGGAAAAGAAGGCGTTGCGAATTTGAAGAAGTTTGTCGAGGACGGCGGGACGCTTGTTTTTCTCAACGAATCGTCGAATTTCGCCATCGAGCAGTTTAACCTGCCGATCAAAAACGTGACCAAAGGCCTGCCGCGAAAGGATTTCTACATCCCCGGCTCGATCCTGCGAACGGAACTGAGGGACGATCATCCGATAACTAAGGGAATGCCGAAGGAATCGATCGCGTGGTTTGAGGATAGTCCGGTATTCGACTATGTCCCGCGTACTGACTCGGTACCGCGGGTAGTGGTAAGCGAACCCTCCACAGCCGAGACTCAAACAAAGCCGATCGCTCCTGGCACTTTCCAGCTACGTTTCATCGCAACGTATCCGAACGATCCATCAAAGATCCTCCTTTCCGGTTGGGCTCTCGGAGCCGAAAAGATCGCCGGAAAGGCGGCTCTCGTCGAAGTCAGAATGGGCAAAGGCAAGATCATTCTATTCGGCTTTCGGCCGCAATATCGCGGCCAATCGCTGGCGACATTTCCATTGTTGTTCAATGCGATAAGTCAGTAAGAATGGGACGCGGATAAAATGGATAGGGAGGATCTCTACTGATCTCAGTTTGTTCGAAACTGATGATGTGGCGGGCGACGGTTTTTGGCGAACAAAATGGTCGTTTTGGTCGGTAGATCGTCATTTCTCCGAACCGCTTTGCACAAACTCCGAACCGCACTGGAGTCGGTAGTCATCTACGCCATCATGCTTTTAGGGACTGGCGGTCATCTATTGCATCAACCTGTCCATCACCGCAGCCATCGGCCATATAATTCTCTTTTCCTTTCTCGCGTGTTAGATTCTAAGATTCGCAGATGAAGGAAGACATACAAGAGACCCGCCTCGACAATGGCCTGACAATTCTCACCGACCGGATGCCCGGGGTTCGTAGTGCTACTCTCGGATTCTTTTTCCGTGTGGGTTCACGGCATGAGCCGCGTGAACTCAACGGCATCTCACATTTTATTGAGCATACGGTTTTTAAGGGGACGGCCAAGCGAAGTGCATTCGACATTGCAATTGAGCAGGACCGGCTCGGCGGTAATCTCGATGCTTTTACGACTCACGAGGAGACCGGTTTTGCGATCAAGGTGATCGATGACCAATTGCCGCGAGCTTTCGATCTGATCGCGGATATGCTCGTAAATCCGCGGTTTGACGAGAGCGATCTGGAATCAGAACAACGCGTGATCATCGAGGAGATGAAGATGATCGAGGACTCGCCGGAGGAATACTTGGGCGAGATCTTTAGCGAGGCCTTTTTTGGTTCTGATCACCCGCTTGGGATCTCAATAGCGGGGACGCCCGAGACAGTTAGGAGTTTTGGTAGCGAGGTTACTCGAAATTATCACGATAAGGTATTTAATGCGACGAATCTTGTGATCGCGGCGGCGGGGAATGTGGATCATTCTCAGATCGTCGAACTTGCGGGGATGTTTTCAACGCAGAGCACGCAAAGAACGCAGAGCAAAGAAACTTCAGGAATCTCCGCGATCTCAGCGGCCTCTGCGTTAAATGATCCTCCGCAGTTTTTGGCTCCTATTGTTATCAAGCAGCGCTCTGATCTCGAGCAGGCACATTTGGTGATCGCGACTCCGTTCATTTCCGCGACCGACGACCGGCGTTATGCGGCCGATCTGCTCGCGAATATCATTGGCGGCGGGACGTCGAGCCGGTTGTGGCAGAAGGTGCGCGAGGAACGCGGGCTGGCGTACAACGTCGGGGCGTCGGCGTCGATGTATCAGGACTGCGGTGTGTTCTCGATCTTTGCGGGCAGCTCGCCCGAGCAGACACGCGAAATAGTTGATCTCAGCATCGCCGAGATGCGAGCAGTCGTTGCCAATGGCGTGACGGAAGACGAACTCGACCTCGCCAAACAGCAATCCCGGGCATCGATCCTGCTCTCACTCGAAGATTCCGCCTCCCGCGCCGCTGCACTTGCCCAATCCGAAATGGTTTACGGCAGACAGATCGCGGTCGAAGAAACGCTTGCCAAGATCGACGCCGTAGCAACCCGCGACATCGCCGCGATCGCTCGAGAATTTTTCACCACAGAAAATGTAGCTTTTGCCGCGATCGGCGATCTCGAGGGCGACGCGATCACGCGAGATGATCTAAGAGTTTAGCCACGAATTACACGATTTTCACGAATCAGGAAGTTGTATTATTCGTATGACTCGTGATATTCGTGGCTAAAATCTTTTCTGCCTAATAATATGAACCTAAAGCGATTGTTCCTATACACACTAATCGCATCGACTGCGTTGAGTGCGGTGATCGGGATCGGTGTGATCCTCTTTGGCGATTTTGGCAATTTTGAGGTTCGCGTACTCATGACAACGCTGACCGTGACGGCCGCAAGTATCCTGGGGCTTGCATGCGGAGCTTATTTTGAACTAGGAAGGAACAAGATCTTACCGATCGCAGGTATCTCTCTCGCGATCGCAGCGGCGTTGATGACCTTCTTGATCATTTGGAACGTCATGGACGAATCCGAGGTCTTTATCAAATGCACCGCGACCGTAACTTTACTAGCCCTTTCGTGCGCGCACCTTTCGCTGCTTTCTTTGGCAAGATTAGACCGCCGCTTTGCGTGGTCACGCATCGCTGCATTTGTCTTAATCGCGGCTCTGGACGCGATCCTTTTGTTTCTGATGTGGGTCGAACCTGAGGGCACTAGCGATATCGTCTCTCGCACGATCGGCATCCTGTCGATCCTTATCGCATCGGTCACGGTGATTACACCGGTGTTTCACAAATTAAGTGTTAGCGATAACAAAGTTGCTGAGATCGATGTGGAAATAGAAAGATTGCGCGAACGAATCGCCGAGCTGGAAAAGCAAAAGGCGACAGCTGGTCAAGTCGAATAGAGGATCGGATCCATGATGCCGGCCTGAGTAAAGCCCTTTAGCCGCAGAGCACACGAGTCACATGTTCCACACGCAAATTCTTCGCTGCGGTAGCACGACCAGGTCAGGTGTAGCGGAGCGTCGAGTTCGATCCCCTTCATTACTATCTCCGCTTTGGACAATTCGATGATCGGCGTCCGAATTGTGATCCGCGTGTCGGGCTTTGTTCCGGTGTCGATCGTACGTTGAAATGCCTCGTAAAATTCGGGCCGGCAGTCGGGATAGCCGCTTGAGTCCTCGGCGACCGCACCGATGTATATCGCGTTGGCACCGATCACCTCAGCCCAGGTCACCGCGATCGCGAGCATATTTGCGTTGCGAAACGGCACGTAGCTGGTCGGCACCTCTTTCGATTCCAGATCGGCCTCGGTGACTTTGATTTTGTCATCCGTCAGCGACGAGCCGCCGATCTTGGCGAGGTGTTCGATAGAGATATCGAGCCGTTTCTCGACGCCGTAGTGGTCGGCGATGTCGTTAAATGCCCGCCGCTCACGAGCCTCCGTGCGTTGGCCGTAGGATATGTGGAGAAAGGCGAGCTCGTCATTCTCAGCCCTCGCCATCGCCGCCGTTATGCAACTGTCCATCCCGCCGGAGACTAACACTATGGCCATCTTCATAAACAATACCGAATCGTTACTAGCCGCTAGAAGCTACCTGCTAGCTACTTTTTTTCGCTCAGACGCCCTGGACTTCGGCTCCCCAGATATATTTGTGCAACTGGAGGTTAAATCGGACCTTCAACCCGCTGCGTGAAACGGATTCGGCTATCTCGGCGAGGTTATCGATCCCGTGGACGGGCGAGATAAGAGTCTCTTTTGTACGGTCCGCGAGCCCGTATTTCGCGATCACGTCCTTCGCGAATTCCCAGTCGGTCATGTCCGCGACGACGAATTTCACCTCGTCCATATCGGCTCGGAGCCGTTCGAGATTAGGCCAGTGATTGCGTTCCGCTTCGCCGGATGCCGGGCATTTTACGTCGAGGATGATCTTGGCACGCGGGTCGACGTCTTCGGTCGAGACGAAACCACCGGTCTCGATGAGAACTTCGTAGCTGCGATCGCAAAGCTCCCTGATGAATGGAAAGGCATTCTTCTGAGCTAGAGGCTCGCCGCCGGTTACCTCGACGAGGTTACAACCAAATTTGTCGAGCTTCGCAAAGATATCTTCGAAGGATGTCCGCTCGCCGCCGGTGAATGTGTATTCGCTGTCGCACCAAACACACCGCATCGGGCAGCCCGTCAGCCGCACAAACGAACACGGCCGCCCGGCGTGAGAAGACTCGCCTTGGATCGAAAGGAATATCTCGGTTATGCGGAGAGTCCGGTCAGATATCGGCATGGGGATCGAACTTGAACGAGCGTGAGACACGAGTAACCACAGGGTCGAATTTTGCTTTTTTTGACTTCGGATACTCGATCGTAAAAGTATAGAAGACCGCAGTGTCACCGCTCCCGCGGATCAAGGTCTTCTGGTAATAGATCTTGCCGTCGCTGACACCGGAAATAACGAAGTTCCGATCGCCGAGCGTCTTATACGTTACTCCCGAATGATCGCGGAGTGCTCGCTGATAAGCTTCGTCAAGGGTTAGGTCGAGAGCATTAAACTGCCCCCACGCCCGCATTTCGACCGTCTTGTCTTTCGACAGGAATGTTCGGCCGTCATTATTCTCCGGTGGAGCCTGCATTTTCAGCAGATCTGACGGATACTCGATCGAGAAATGAAAACGGTCGTTGTTGTAGGTTACGAACCGCGATTGCGAGAATCCGGTCGAGGCCGCTGCGATCAAAAATAGAATTGTAACGACGAACTTCCTCATATCAGAAAAAACCAAACCAGCCGAACAAATTCATTATCTCACCAAACCCGAATGAAGCGAGATTCGCCACGACGATTGCGGCAAGGCATCGGATCCAGTCCGTCGATCCGAGAACGTCCTTTCCCTTGAATGCGAGCCAAAACAGCAGACATTCACCAACCGGAGCGAACGTCTCGGCAACCGCAAGATACAACGTCCGCGAGTGCTCAAGAAAGATGGCGGGTAAGACGAGAATAACGATCGGATAAGTACAGGCCGTCAGCCAAACGCCGCACCAGAGCTTGTGTTTGAATGAGATCTTTGGCGACAGTCCAAGAAGCAAGATCGGAGTCTCGATCAGGATCGTCACCAGATAGCCAAACGGCAAGAAATACCAGAGCTGCGAGATCGGCAGGTTCTGGATCTGGACAAAATCGACTTCGTCGAAAAGCAACATCACAACATTTTTATCAGAAACGGAAACTCAGCCAGAACATGAGCAATGGCAAAGGCGAAATAGACGTCACGCGTCATTGTATAGTCGATCGCAAATCCCGCCCACAAAGCCGTGACCGACATCACTCCGACGAGAATAGCTCCGAAAACCAGTCTTGGGAAGCCACCCTTTCCTGCGAACAAGGGGATCTCGCCAAGCTTCCAGGGAATCGCCTTCCGATCCACTAGCGGTATTATCAATATCCAGACGAAATAGTGGATCGATTCAAGGAAAACATGCGTGGCGACAAGCAGATGGCTTGATACGCCCGGTAAGATCTGGCTACCCGCATGTTGATTTATTCGCCAGAACAGATTCGTTTCTTCCGAGAGATTTGGCTGGCCAGACAATGCTAGCCAGAGCAAGATCAAAAATACCGGAATCGATGCCAGGCATAAATGATATGCCCGGAGCCAGTCAGGCCGCGTTCGACGGATCTGGCGTTCGAGGAACCACATCGCGACGAACGGATGAATATAAACGAGTGCCAGGCTCCAATACTGCGGTGCGAGCCATATGAAAGCCGCGACAAGTAACGCGACGGGAAACGCCCAGGCCCAATCGCTTTTGGGCCTCTGTTTGCCTCGCAGATAGAACAAGGTTGCGATCCAAAGAACAAATGCAGTATTCCAAATTGCCGCAGACGTCGCCCAAGAATATTCGCTCCAAAGCCAGTTGCCGCTGGCAAAATACAGCGTCAGGTACGCAGCCGCCAAAACTATTACACCGCCGATACCGACTGAGTAATACAGCCGCGAGCGTCCCCAACACAACGGCATTCTCGCCACAAAGTAGCGAAACTCCATCACATTATGAACGCCCGCAAAGAGGAAGATCGTCGCGATGGACGCCGCAAGCGGAAACGAGCCGATCGCAGCCGCACCGACGGCGCACGCCGAGATGAACGCCGCTGCAAAGACCTGCGCGTTCGTTATCTCAAATCGTTCGGTGCGGACCTCCTGCATTTACTCGTCGCCAGATGCGGTCTTTTCGGGGTTCGGAACGATCAACTTGATCCTGTCGCCCTCGCCGGTCTCGAGTTTTATTTTTCCAGTCCCGAAACCATAGTTATGAACAGCTTGCGAAAACATCTTGCCCGAAATAGTACGGGCGTCGAGAGGTGGGCCAACATTTGCGTAAATCACCGTTGCCGCTGAACTCAGAGCGGCTGCTGCGACGACCGCTCCTACGGTTCTAACGTTGCGGCCGCTTCGAACAAAGAAGAAACCGCCAAAAACGAACGCGAGGCTCAGAAAGATGCCGCTCATGATCGTCTGCGTCCTGGTAAAAGTCGCGTCACTCGATACGGCGGCAGTGTTACTATCACCGCCGTCGAGAAGATCGAGCTCGGCACGCAATTGCTTTAGCTGCGAGGCCGGAATGATGAGGCGAGCCTCCGTCGCTTTGCTGTCAAGCGTGATATCGAGGTTGGTGTTTACCACAGGCGGTTTTTTGACGCGGTTCGGCGACTTCCCCGGTGGCGGAGCGATGTCTGCAAACGCTAAAGTGTTCACAAGGATCAACATCGCAATAAGCAAGATCGTTCGTTTCATATCTGGTTCTCCTGTCTAGCGAATTTCCGTGAATTATATCAGCATTTTGCTTTTGAACGATTTACGCTAAACTTTTGCATATGCGTTCACAACTAAAAAAGTTTATCGAGCAGATGGATGAGAACTCGGTCGCGATAATCCCGGCGGCCCACGAACAGACCCGAAGCTATGATACCGAATTCAAGTTTCGACAGGACTCTGATTTTTGGTATTTGACGGGCTTTACCGAACCGGACGCGATCGCCGTGATCGATCCGTCGGCGAAGAAACCGTTCACGCTATATGTGCGACCGCGTGACCCTTTAATGGAAACTTGGTTTGGTCGTCGTCAGGGCGTCGAGGGTGCGGTGAAGAATTTTGGAGCAGATCGCGCTTTTTCGATCGAGAAGTTCCCGGCAGATCTCGGCAAACTCCTCGACGGTCACGACAAGCTCTATTACCGGTTTGCTGTGGACAGAGACCTTGACCAGCAAATACTGGGCTATTTTACAGAGCAACGCGTTCGCCGTATCAAGACTGCATATCCGCCCCACACTA
Source organism: Acidobacteriota bacterium (assembly GCA_016718135.1). Taxonomy (GTDB): domain Bacteria; phylum Acidobacteriota; class Blastocatellia; order Pyrinomonadales; family Pyrinomonadaceae; genus OLB17. The sequence goes on from JADKEF010000003.1 coordinate 314,610, forward strand.
TTATCGACCCGACGCCGATCCTCGGCCACATGCGTCTGCATAAGGACAAGAAAGAGGTCGAGTATATGCAGAAGGCTGGTGATATCGCGGCCGAAGCTCACATTCTCGCAATGCAAAAGGTAAAGCCGGGCATGAACGAAGGCCAGGTCGAGTCTTTGATGGAAGCCTATATGAAGGACAAGGGAGCTAGCGGCGTTGCCTACAACTCCATCATCGGCGGCGGCGACAACGCTACGATACTGCACTATGTTGAGAACAACATGCCGCTAAATGACGGCGACCTCATACTCATCGACGCCGGTGCCGAGTATCAGGGCTATGCGTCGGATATAACCCGAACATTTCCGGTGAACGGAAAGTATACGCAGGCACAGCGTGAGATCTACGATGTGGTTTTAGATGTTCAGAAACAATGTATAGATTTCACCGTCGCCGGAAACGAATATCATAAGCGGCAAGAGTTCTCCATCGAGTTGCTTACAGAAGGGATGAAGAAGCTCGGCTTGCTCAAAGGTAAGACCAAGGAACTGATCAAGAAAAGATCGTATCTAAAATACTATATGCACGGCGTCGGCCACTTTTTGGGGCTCGATGTGCATGATGCCGGACGATATTATCTCGACCAGAAGGCGACGGCATCGAGGCCGTTTGCCCCTGGAATGGTCCTCACCGTCGAGCCCGGCCTGTATATCCCGCCCGACGATAAATCGGCTCCGTCGAAGTACCGCGGCATTGGAGTTCGTATCGAAGACGACATTTTGGTGACCGCAGACGGCAATCACAATTTGACGTCAAAAGTGCCAAAAGAGATCGACGAGATCGAGGCGATAATGCAGGGTTCTGCAACTCGTAAGGCCCCATCGCAGAAGCCTGCGTTGCAGAAGCCCGCACGAAGTAAGGGCACGCGTTAACTTACTCGTGCTTTCGGTAAATTATGCAACCCGAACTGATCCTACAAAATCTCCCCGCCCTATTCGCCGCTCTACTCGTGGCGATCCTCTTCATCCAGTCCGGCCTCGACAAGGTCTTTGATTGGAAGGGCAATATGGAATGGCTGACAGGGCATTTTTCAAAGTCGTTCCTCAGTGGTTTTGTCTGGATAATGCTTGCGAAGTTGACCGTTCTCGAACTTGCGACCGGTATAGCAAGCGCCGTCGGAATCGTCTATTTTCTAGTGACTGGCTCCACGGCCGTCATTTTCTGGGCCGCCACCCTCGGTGCATTGACCGTGGTCGGCCTATTTTTTGGACAGAGTATCGCTAAGGACTATCCAGGAGCCGCAGTTTTAGTGCCGTACTTCATTCTTCTCACCGCGCTAATGTACCTGACCAACCCGTATACGAGAGTTTCTTAGATTAGGATCAGAGCTAATAAAAGGCCCCGGACGTGGAATCCGGGGCCTTTTCTGATCCATCAAAACACGATCAATTAGTAAGTTTGAATGTTCAAGATCTGACTGAGTATCGTGCCAATAATGCTCATCGAGCCGTTGTTGTTGTATCCATACTGGTACTGGCCGTCGTAGTCATTCTGGTATCGGCTGTTCGAACCGTCCTGGTAGCCACGCTGAAAGCCCTGTCGGAAGTAGTACTGATACTGACTGCGATTCACATAGCTCTGGTAGCCGAACGAACCAGTTTGGTAGATATTCGAGTTCGAATAATTCACCCGACGGCGATTATTGCGGTCGTTGCGTGCAGCCTGAAAGCCCTGCTGATAACCGGCGTTCACAGCCTGCCTGAGTAGCTCTGCACCACGCCGGTCGGTGTTGTAGTACGAACCATTGCGGTAAACGCGGTAGCGGTTCGAGTTCTGGTTGTTGTTTCCGTCCCATCGGCCATTGCCCCATCGGCTATCATTTCTATTGCGATCGTCCTGCCGACGCTGTTCAGCCTGCATGCGTTGGTTTTGCTTAGCCCATTCAGCCTGACGCTGCTGTTCGGCACGGACTTGTTCCTGCTCTCGCTTCGCATCTTCCTTACGGGTCTTTTCCTGCTGCTTCTGATCGTCGCGACGATCGTCACGGTTTCGCTGGGCACTCGCGATCTCGCTCGTTCCCAGAATGGTCACAAGACCGAGTGCCGACGCTGTTACTAATTTTTTTAAGCTCAATATCATGATTGCTCCCTAGTGCCTGTCTTTTGCTTGCCCGCACTCTGTATGAATTCCGGGTAGTGTAAAGTTATGTAAATGATTGATATTTCAGCACTTATCAACCCCGCTATTCACTTTCAATCGGCGTGCCACGGCGGTATATCCTCACTCTACAACGTAAAAACACTTCGGTCTGTACACAAACGCACCAAAAGCGTGCACAAGGCACGCTTTTGGGCTACTAAATAATTGTTCGGTCTAGTTCTTTACGGAAAGGGTTACGACTAGAGGCCGGTCAAATGGGCCCATCATAGCGGGATCGTTCTGTGTCAGACCTTCAAGGGTGATCGTGTAGCCGTAGAGCTTGACGGAATTTGGATCTAAACCCGTGTTTAATTCGACGAATTTCGGTGCCGCCTTTCCCTTTGAAACGGCGATCTGGATCTTTGCATTGCCGGCCCAGATACACTGGGCATTCATCGGACAACGGCTGTCTTCGACAACCGAGACAAATTTGACCGTGATACGCCCGCGATCCGCCGATTTTTGTTCGCCGGGCTTCATCTGAAGTTCTTGAGTTCCCCTGCTGAAAACGCCCAATGTCATAACCGAAAGGATAGCAAAAGCAAAGATCAGTTTTTTCATATTCGCACCTCGCGTGACAGCTTACCACCGTCCACAATATTAGAACGGTCGAAGATGATTACGGTTGCAGGAAAACGTAAGAGTTATACTTTTACGATGCCTTGATCTTTTCCTCGATCGCACGTGCAAATTCATTTGTCTTCGCAGTTCCGCCCAGATCTTTAGTTATCGTAGTACCGTCTTTGAATACGTCGAACAACGCCGTCTCCAGTCGCTGGGCAGCATCACGTTCGCCGATGTAATGGAGCATCTGGATCGCCGAAAGCATTAGTGCAGTCGGATTGGCGATTCCCTGCCCCGCGATGTCCGGAGCGGAGCCGTGGACGGCCTCAAAGACCGCTCCGAGTTCGCCGATATTCGCTCCCGGAGCCAGCCCGAGACCACCGATAAGGCCGGCGCAAAGATCCGAGAGAATATCGCCATACAGATTTTCCATCACCATGACGTCAAACTGTTCGGGGCGCATAACGAGCTGCATACAGCAATTATCGATGATCTTGTCGTCCGCTTCGATCTCAGGAAAATCTTTCGCGACCTTGTAAAAACACTCGAGGAACAAACCGTCCGAGAGCTTCATGATGTTCGCTTTGTGAACGGCCGTCACCTTTTTTCGCTTGTTATCGCGTGCGTAGTCAAAGGCGTATTTTGCGATGCGTGTGGAGGCTTTTTCAGTAATTACCTTGAGGCTTTCGACCACTCCCGGCACAACGACGTGTTCGAGGCCTGAGTAGAGGCCCTCGGTGTTTTCACGAACGATGACGAGATCGAGCTCCGGGTATCGGCACGGAATATTCGGCAAAGCCTTGACCGGCCGGACGTTGGCGTACAGATCGAGAGCACGCCTCAACCCGACGTTTACGGAAGTAAATCCTTTACCAACCGGCGTCATGATCGGGCCTTTGAGAGAGACCTTGTTTCGCCGCATCGCCTCGATCGAAGCCTCGGGCAACGTGTCGCCGTACTTTTCGAGAGCCTGAGCCCCCAATATTTGCGTTTCCCATTCAATATCGACGCCCGTCGCCTCAATAACGCGAACCGTCGCCGCCGTGATCTCCGGCCCGATACCGTCGCCTGGAATTAGTGTGATGGTGTGTTTCATAACGTTTGTCTTATACTTAAATTTACAACGGCTATCGAGTTAAGGCCAAATTCCGTTTCGAAATGACATCAGAAGTACTAATAATCGGCGGCGGCGTGATCGGTCTTTCTATCGCCCGCGAATTACACAAACTGGGTGCAAAACGCATCACGATCGTTGAAAAAGGGGTGTGTGGCGAAGAATCTTCGTGGGCGGCGGCAGGGATGCTCGGGCCGCAGGCTGAGGCTGACTCCGGCGGATCCTTTTTTGACATGACTCTCGCATCACGGGATCTTTACCCTGATTTCGCAGCGGAATTGGAGGCTGAGACGGGTATAGACGTCGGACTTGACCGCTCCGGAACGTTCTATTTCGCTTTCTCCGATGAAGATGTTCGAGCTCTTCGAGAACGCTATGAGTGGCAGAAAAAGGCTGGTTTTCCCGTCGAACTATTGACTGCTGACGAAGCCCGGCGGGCGGAACCTTTTGCGTCGCCCTCAGTTCGGGAGGCACTGTTTTTTCGCGGTGACTGGCAGGTAGATAATCGCAAGCTACTTGCCGCGTTGCGTAAATATGCCGAGATCAATGGTATCCAGATCATTAAGAACACCACGGTTGAGCGTTTGATCGTTGAAGGGAATCAGGTTGTCGGGGTTGAGGTAGCAAACGGCGAGATCCGAGGCGAACAGACCGTACTTGCAACCGGTGCGTGGACTTCACTCATCAAAGTTGGCGTTGCGGATATGCCGTTCAAGGTCGAGCCGGTGCGGGGGCAAATCATCGCGTTTCACACCGCGAAGCAGTTTTTCAAACACGTCGTGTACACCCGCCGGGGGTACATTGTGCCGCGATCTGACGGGCGACTTTTGGTGGGCTCGACGACAGAATTTGTAGGATTTGAAAAAACGACGACTGCGGCCGCGGCCGACTTGTTGCGAGAAATTGCGGGTGAGATCGCACCAAGCATTGGAGCCCTGTCGATATCCGATAATTGGTCGGGCTTGCGACCGTTTGCGGCGGACGGCCTGCCCGTACTAGGCTCGATCGCCGGTATCGAAGGGCTAACTATTGCGACTGCACATTATCGCAACGGCATTTTGCTGGCTCCACTCACCGCTCGGATCGTTGCCGACAGGCTGATCGGCGGCGGCGATCACCCGGCATTTACGGCATTTGGCCCCGATAGATTTCGCTTCGCAGTTGGTTCGATGAGTTAGTTTAGTATGAAAAGACTCTTACCGATTCTTCTACTCGCTCTCTGCGTGTCCGTGCACGCCCAGTCTCGGCGTGTCGCCCCAAACTCAGCCCCGACGCCAGCCGAGATCGCACCGATAGCCGAAATGACTGTCAAGCAAATGTTCGATGAGGTCAACGGCTACTCTCGGGCGAAGTTTACGGAGTACCAGCTGAAAAAGGTCCCCTACACCGACGCTCTACTCGCCAAGACCAAGCTCGAACAGCGGCAGCTTGCGGCAAAGTACGCGACGCTCACTGGTGGCCGGAAAGAACTCTCGACCGACGATCTGTATTACGTCGGCATGCTCCATTGGATCGCGGAGAATCTGGATGGCACGACTCAATATCTTGGAAAATTTGCTACAGCCGAAGGTGCTCCGATCGAGCGTGCGCAAACAGCGCGCTCCATCGTCGTCGTTGTACTCGCAAAGCAGAAAAAACTAGCCGAGGCGGAAAAGGCTCTCGCAGAGTATAACGCCAAAGAGCCAACGAAAACGACTGAACGTGCCCGTATGGGAACCGAGCTCGCCAAGGCATATCAGATCGAGCGCAACTTCGCCAAAATGGCCCCGCATGCCGTAGCCGGATATGAGGCCGCCAAAGCCTTGCTTAAGGACTCGACGTCACGGGCGCGCGGGCTCGACGAGATCATGGACGCGGGCATGCTCGTGTTTGAGGCGTACTCGGACGCCGGCGATCAGACAAAGGCCGAGGCAGCCCTTGACGATTTTCGTCAAACCGGTATCGATACCGGTTCGGTGAGCCTTTACTACTATGCCGTCGACCGCAAGTTCAAATACATGGTCGATACCGGGCGCAAACCCGCAGCTACGGCATTCTACCAATCGGTAATGAATGCAATCGCGACCGATTTCTCTGACAAGGCCGTTCAGAACGAGATCAAAACCCGGCTCAAGAAACGCGAACGCCACTATGCCCTTCTCGGGCTGTCCGCCCCAGAGATGCCGGCTGTTGATCAGTGGTTTCCGGGCAAGCCGCGAACGTTTTCAGATATGCGCGGCAAGGTGATCCTGCTCGATTTTTGGGCGACGTGGTGCCAGCCGTGTTTCGAGGCGTTTCCATCCCTGATCGAATGGCATCAGGATTTCAAAGGCGACGGCCTCGAGATACTCGGTGTGACACGATACTACGGCGAGGTAAACGGCCTTAGCTCGGACGAACAAAATGAGGCCCTGTTTCTCAAGGGCTTTCGCGATCGCGAGCGATTGCCTTACGATTTTGTCGTCGCTAGAGGCCAGGCGATTCAGAACCTTTTCGGCGCGACCGCCCTACCGACGGCGGTTCTCATCGATCGCAAAGGCATTGTAAGATATATCGAAACCGGAACGAGTTCCTCGCGGCTGAGCGAACTTCGTTCGATGATCATCAAACTGCTCGCGGAAAAGTAACCGATGCCTAAAGACGGCCGCAATGACAAGGTAAAAACCCAAGGACTCTACGACCGGATCGCCGATGTCCAGAATCTGGCGATGAAGATCAATGGTTATCGCTCGTCGGTCGCAAAATATCTAAGATCCCTAAACCTCGATATCAAAGAAGATTCGCTCGTGCTCGACGCAGGTTGCGGCACTGGCCTGGTGACGCTAGCTTTTCAGGAAGCAGGATATCGTCCAAATCGGATCGAAGCAGTCGACCTGTCGCACCGTTCTCTATCGGTGGCACGGGCAGAGTTTCGCCAGCGAAGACGGCTTTCACAGCGAACCGACGTGGTGCAAAGCAATGTACTCACGCTGCCATTTGCCGATGAGACCTTCGACATGGTCTTGATGTGCGGCGTTCTCGAATATACGCCTCTCGACGACGGTCTTCGCGAAGCGGCTCGCGTGCTCAAGCACGGTGCTCCGCTCGTATTTTTGCCTGTGAAACCGTCCATCGTCGGCTCGGTGTTGGAGTTGCTCTATAACTTCAAGATCCACCCGGTGGCAAAGGTGCGCGAGGCGGCAGAGCGATATTTTAACATCGTCGGCAATCACGAGTTCCCGATAACCGAGCCGATCGCGTGGTCAAAAACGATCTTCTTGCTCGAGAAGAAATAACTTGTTCCATGTTCGCGGGTGGAACGGTGGAACACATGGACCTGGTGGAACACTCTAAAAAAAGACTGCCGCTGATCATCGCCCATCGAGGCGACAGCTTTAACGCGCCGGAGAATACGCTTGCGGCGTTTCGGCGGGCGATCGATGTCGGAGCTGATGGCGTCGAATTCGATGTACAGTTAGCCAGCGATGGCATTCCGGTCGTAGCCCATGACTTCGACCTAAAGCGCACCGCCGGACGCTCCGAGCGGGTCACCGAGCTCACTTCAAAGCAACTCGCGAAGATCGACGTCGGCTCGTGGTTCAATGCGAAGTTCCCAGCCAGAGCTGTTGCCGCCTATGCCCATGAAACCGTCCCCACACTCAAACAAGTCCTAAAACTCTACGAATCGACGACCGGGCCGATCTATATCGAACTAAAATGTGACGATTCAAATTACAAACCGCTCGCGACCGCGGTCTGCGAATTGATCAGAAACTCGCCAATGCTGCCGAGAATGATCGTGAAAAGTTTCAAGCTCGCGGCCATTCCGACTGTCAGGCACCACTTGCCTGAGGTACAAACCGCGGCACTCTTCGAGCCGTCGATCATAACGATCCTCCGCAAACGCAGGTACATCATTGCGATGGCACGCGAATTTGGTGCTCATCAGATCTCGCTACATTCTTCCCTCGCCACACCAAAGCTCACCGCTCTCGCCGCCGAAGCCCAAATGCCCGTCACCATCTGGACCACTGACGACCCAAAATGGGTTATCCGTTGCCAACGCCGTTCGATCGGGGCACTTATCACAAATGACCCGTCAAAGATGATGGGGAAGTTTGGTTAACCGAATAGTCTTGGCAGCCGTCTCTGAAGATTTTTGGGCAGGAGAATTTCCATAGCATCATCTACCGTTACGATGCCTGCGATATCGCCCTCGTCGTCGATTACCGGTAATGCAAGAAGATTATATTCGGCGATCGTCTGAGCGACAGATTCGGCGGATTCGGACGGGTGGGCGGAGCGAAATTCGCTTCGCATAACATCTTCAAGCTTTTTCGTCGGATCGGCTAAGATCAACGACCGTAAGCTTATCAGGCCACAGATCTTCCACGAATCGGGTTCCTCGACAACGTACATGTAATAGATCATGTTCGGCGTCTCGGCCATCTCTCGAAGACTACGGATCGCCTCGCCAACGGTAAGATCCCTAGGGAAAACCACGAACTCTGTCGTCATTAGTCCGCCTGCGGTATCGTTGTCGAAGTGCATGAGCTCGGCAACATCCGCCTTCTCATCGTCCTCCATCAAATTGAAAAGCTGCTCCGACTTTTCATCGTCCATCTCGTCGAGCACATCGACCGCGTCGTCAGGCGACATTTCCTCTAGAATATCCGCCGCTCGCTCCTCATCCATGTCCTCGAGAATGCGTGCCTGTGCCTCTGTCGACATCTCTTCGAGCGTGTCCGCCGCGATCTCGTCATCGAGACTCTCGACGACCTCCGTCCGATGTACCGGTGAGAGCGACTCAGCTAATTGGGCTATCTCAACCGGATGAAGACGAGAGAGCTTATCCTTGGAAGATTTTAGCTGCACGGTCACCGTCGCTGTGTCGGTCGCGAGGTAACCCACATCGGCCCAATCGATCACTTCGACGACCCTATCGCTGCCATAAAAGCCCTTTGGCATCAGCCGGCGGACAAATCCCTGCAAACTAACATCCGCACCCGAAACCCGCCAATCCTCTCCGGTGACGATCAGTTGCACATCATTCACACGCACGACCCGTTTGCCATCGACGTCGATCAGCTGGTTATCTAGCACGTCCTTGCCTAGCAACACTTCGCCCTCGCGGCGGATAAACGGTGTCAGATCCAATATCGCTGAGGTCAATTTCGCTCCGTGAAGGCCAAGGTCGGTGAAATCGCGGCTCGGAATAAAGAAATTGCGGCGGCGATAACGTGCGACCAGGCCAATTACCGGCGGATACTCTTCGTCGCCATACCGAACGAGCACGTCCTTGATGACCGCGATCCGCTCATTGCGGGCGTCAAAAACGGGCTGATTCAAGATCTGCGAAATATAGAGCATAGGTAGAAGATAGACCAGAAAGCGGTCATTTGTCAGTTGCCGCTGATCGGTTTTGACCGAAAAACCAGTCAGTCTGAAACAACTTTGTTAAAAATGTTTGTGTTTTGTGGAAACTCTTGTGCACTGTGCATTTTCTTAAATAGGTAACAAGGACGAGCCGACCCGGCTCAACGTTCGACGGATACCCGTGTGCCTGCCCCATCCACCAAAATGAAAAAATCACACCTCACAGTCCTCGTCTCTCTACTCACAGTGATTCCCGCCTTTTCTCAGGACCGTCCGCGATATTTCGACAATTTTGATACATCGCGGGGCGTTCAGGTTGTCAAACCAGCCTACGTACCGGTTGTCTCAAAGACAACATCGGCGACTCCGACCGGTAACGTCAAAATGTTGAATGGCAAACGTTATCTGATGCCGACAGGAATGGCCACCTCGGCAAAAGCCGCTCCTGCAAAAACAACGTCGAACAAGACCGCGTCACGGGTCAACCCGATGAACATGTCTGACAGTCTGGCAAATCGCGAGATCGCGAACTATTCGGTGAATAGATCATCCGGACCTTCGATGATGGGCCCGATTGGGGGAATGAAAGGTTTTACGACCGGAAGCCCGGTGTACGACTCGTACATTGTCGAGTCCAGCCGAAAGTACGACATCGATCCGCTGCTAATTTATGCACAGATGCATCAGGAGTCTTCTTTTAAGCTAAAAGCCCTGTCGAACAAGGGGGCAAGTGGGTTGATGCAGCTAATGCCTGCAACGGCCCGACGCCTCGGCGTAACCAATATCTACGACCCAAAACAGAACATCGAGGGAGGCGTTAAATATATGCGAATGCTGCTCGATATGTTCAAGGGCGATGTAAATCTCGCACTCGCCGGTTACAACGCAGGCGAGGGTGCCGTGATGAAATACGGTAACCAGATACCGCCCTACAACGAAACGCGAGAGTACGTCCGTCGTATTTCGGCCAGATATTCTTCGATCTCAGACGGCACCTTCGCTCAAAACTCGCGCAAGGTTACGCCGGCTCAGGCAGCCAAGCTTGAAAAGAAAGAGGTTCGTCCGCTCAGCATTTACGAACCGAATGCCGTTGCGATAAGAACCCCCGATGGCCGCATGCGGCTTGTCAGTCAATAAAGTTTTTACGCGGGCGCTAGACGCGTAATACAAGTTCCCACCGAGAGTAGACACTCTTCTCCAACTTAGTCGAAAGACTTGCGGCCGGTCAGCGTTGACCGGCCGCGTTTTTTATAAAAAAAGATCGACGGCACTAGAGCCGTCGATCTTTTATTTAGATGACCCCGCGATCGAATTACATGGCGGCGGTGCGGTTACTCTTGTGTCTTTGGTCGGCTCGGGCGCGTCATCGGTAGCGAGATCTCGCCTTCGAGCCGTGGCCGAAGTATCACGAGAGAGCCGTCGAGCCACTCCTCTACAAGATCGCCCGGATCGACTTGAACCTCACCTCCGAGTCTTGCACCTGAATCCTCGGGATCGCCCCCAACGATCGAGACCATACCGCGGACAACTTTACCCGACAGCTCATTAGCGGCTGCATCGGAAATGACCAGTCCCTCGACCTCGAAATAAGTACTGCCCGATGCAGTGGATTCCCGCACACTGAAGCCAAGGTTGATGAAAGCTTGTGCGTCTTTCGAAGCAAAAGCCAACGCCGTCGTCGCATCGACTAGGATACGGATCGAGCCAGGCTCTTTCGTATTCGCCGTAAGGGTGACACCGTCAGGCAATCCAGCCGCAAGTTCGACCGTCGGATCAACGAATTTGCTAGTGTCGTAGCGAATGGTAAAGCTCACCGCCGCCTCATCTCCGATCGCCCTGAAACTAACAGGGACGCGGATACTAGCCTTGTTCAATGCGTTCGCATTCCCGACCGTGAGCTCAGAGATCTCGCCATTCGGCCGCTCGATAGCAGGCGGAGCGATCGGAGCAGGATTCGGTGCTCCGGCGCCACCCGAAGGCACTGACGCGTCAAGTCCAGCAACGTACCGTCTGACTTGAACCAGATCAGTGGCATTGAGACTGCCGTCACCCTTTGTGTTAGCAGGTGCTGTATCTGCTCTCTGGTACTCATTGTGAGTAGCAGCGGGTGTGTCGAGCCCGGAGACGAACCGCCGCATCTGCACGACATCCGCAGCCTCGAAGCCACCGCTTCCAGCATTTCTGCCGGCAACATCACCCTCGAGACCCTGTGCGAAAACAACTCTCGCCGGTGTGATAAAGACCGCAGTCAGTGGATTGTTCGTAACCTTTTCGACGATCGAGAATGCTGTCGGAGTACTCTGCGGGACACCAAAGTCAGTACTCGGCAGATTCGTGCCGACTGAAATGAAGTTGATCTTCGCGATCTCCTTCGGCCCGGCGGCTTCAAGCCCTTCTAAAGGTGTACCGTCAGGACGCGAGAATCCGCCGGCCGCAGGCGTCACGGTAAAGCCGACGCGGCCAAAGATGCTCGTGTCGTTCGTGATAGTACAACCCGGCGCATTCGCTCCGCAGACAACGACGGGTGGCTGCGAGAACGGATTGATGTCATAAGTGAAGCTGAACGCGACACTCGATTCGTTGTCGAGGCTCTGCATGATCACAGGCATAGTTCCCTGAACACCCGGAGCCACGTACTGTGTCGGGAAGCTGATCTTCCTCGGGAAGTCTGCCGCCGAACTGTAGATGACAAAGTCAGCATTCGTGATATTTGTCGTTACTGCCGGATAGACACGTTCGTATGGTTCGCTGAGCGGAGAGTTCGGGAACACGCGGCATGTACCGGTAAAGGCTCCAGTGAACGAGTACACGCCCGCCGCGTTTGTGGACGTCGCGAGAGCCCCACATCCGGCTAGGAAAACGGGCTCTCCCAATACGGGGGTCAATGCCGGGCCACGGCGAACAGTTCCGGTTATCTGCAGGTTGACGGTATGCGTCGTCGTGGTTGATACGCTGCCGTTAAAGTTCGCATCGCCACTATATGTGGCCTGGATCGTCTTCACTCCAACAGTTGTCGGCGTTAATTGGCAACTGCCACTAGCTACCGGTGCAGAGCAACTTCCACCGCCCGTGCCACCGTTAATGGTCACCGTTCCGGTAGGCAATCCAGAGTTGACCTGAACAGGTGTAGGCACCACTGTCCAAGTCACCGTGTAAGGCTGGTCAACCAACGACGGATCAGGCAGATCGCTGATTATCGACGTCGTGGTGTTGGCCTTGTTCACCGTGTAATTGATGTCGCCGACACTTCCATTGTAATTTCCGTCACCGCTATAAAGGGCGACTACATCACGTAGTCCCGCTGGCAACGCGGGAAGGCCGGCCTGGGTACAAGTTGCCTGCAACGACGCGTTGATTGGGGTATTCACACAGTAGAGATTACCGTCAATATTGAAACTCACCGTTCCGGTCGGATTTGGCGGCCCCGCTCCCGGAGCTTGGATCGCAATGGTCGCGGTGAACGTGACGCTCTGTCCAAAAGTACTCGGGCTCGCTGGCACGGCGGTCACGGTCGTCGTCGTGTTTGCCTTATCGACCTGATGTGCTTCGGTATCGCTACTCGAAAGGAAATTTGCGTCGCTCTGATAAGTCGCCGTCAATGTCCGTATGCCGACGCCACTTAGCTTGATATTGCATGTGCCCGCAGCGACCGTTCCGGTACACGTCTCAGGCCCGCCGGAGGCTGTCACGATCACGTTACCTGTCGGAGTTCCAGCGCCTGGAGGGGCAGCTACGACCGTAAATGTTACGGGAAATGTCTGCCCAAAGACCGACGGATCGGGAGCGTCAGACGTGATAGTCGTGGTCGACGGAGATTTGCTTACTGTCTGAATAACCGAGTCTGTACTGGCACTGAACGCCACGTCACCCGAGTAATTCACATTGATCGTGCGAGCGCCGGTCGGAAGCGACGTAACGTTCTGACACTGGGCGACACCGGCCAGAAGCGCTACGTTCTGGCAACCCGCGATCGGCGTTGCTCCGTCGAGAAAATTGACTGTGCCCGTTGGAATGCCGCCCGTCGACGTGATCGTCGCCGTAAAGGTCACCGGCTCACCAAAAACTGTGGTCGAATCGCTCGACACTATGTCGCTCGTGGAATTTGACTGCTCAAGGGCGATCTTAAAAAAGATAGGATCGTGATTTGAAACTGCACGTCCGAATTGTGCTCCGTTGCCCGTGTATGAGCCAAAAAATGCGCGTCCAACGGCCTTCATCTGCATGTAGTCGCCGAGAACACGCTGTCTCGTCGTAGAACCGCCGCCGTCATCAACAGCAGAGGACGCAAACGTGTGCAAAGCAGTATCGTTTACAAACGTTGCTCCCTGATCCAGGCTGAACGTAACACGAGCCGTAAACTGAGGAAAGCCACCTACGATTCCGTTATACGTGTAGTAGAAAACTCCGACAACGCCGTCACTGTTCACCGCGACAGATGGAATTGCTGACTCCACTTGGCCATTAACAAATACCTCGGGGCCTACGGTCACGACACCGTTACCGCCAGTGATCCGCCGTATCGCCAATCTATTGTTATTTGTCGCGGCGTCACGGCTTCCGTAAACGTAGTAAACATCACCAGTGGCCGGATCGACTGCTGCATGATCGGCTCCACCGAGCAAAGCGTTTACCGTTCCAAATTTCGGATACGGCTGCGTGCTGTCCCCATTTCCGACGATAATGCCATTGGCATTTCCGTTAAGTGTCCAGGTCTGCCCGCCATCCGTCGAACGGTTCAGCATGTAATTAATGTTCTGCGAACCATCATCGCCCGCGGCGATCCGGCGTTGAAAAAGACTGTAGACGGTTCCGTTGGTTGGATTCTCAGCGAGACGGTGACCAGGATTGACCGAGCCCGTCGATATACCAGATTGATTGTCGATCGTGAAATTAGGCGGGTTTGACCCGGCTGCAACCGCGACTCTCATATTCGGGCCACCATTGAAATCATCGTATGCAACGTAAACATTGTCCTGAGCCGGTGTGGCCGGATCGGGATTCGTCAACAGCCAAGGCTGATCCGCGTTGCCATCGCCGACCGCGGTAGAATTTGTGACCTGCGCAAATCCTCCTGCTACCAGCCAGTTCCACGATGCTGCCGCTGCCGGATTATTCGTCGTTCCCGTGAAGACATCGGTTTTCAGGAATGTTCCGGAAAGCCTGTTATTACGCCCGTAGTCGATGGAGATATCGCACGGACATCCATTACCAAAACCGGTGGGAACTGGGACCGTAAACTGCTTTGTCCATGTTGCCCCACCGTTCAACGAGTGCCAGATCGGCGAATTCGCACCCCAGCCGCCGGAAAACGCCGTCATTACGATCTCATTCGGATTGGCCGGGTTGATCGCAATATTTGTTTCGCCATCATTGGCGGTGTCTGTATTGGTTAGGTTCGGGTCGGTATTACTGACTACCGCGTCAACAACGACCGACTGTAAAACCTCGGGTGCCTCGGGCAGGGGAATTCGATCGGCAGTTTCAAGCTCGCGAATATAATGTTTCGTATCCGGTGGAGAATCTCGCGTGTCGTAGTCCAGCAGGTCGTCTTGCCCTTCGACGCGATCGGTTGGTATGGGAGACGGGATCTCCCCTTCTTCGTCGCCACCGGTAGGTTTTGCCGGGGCTGTCGGCGTAGACGCCGTCACCGCTTTCGCCGAGGAATTCTGACGGCTGCTCGCACTCGCGTTCCACGCGATGGTGCCGAAACCGATCAAGCCTATGAGCACGGCAACCAAGATACCTACTCGATAATTGCGATTAAAAAACGACTCTATCTGCTTTCCCATGACTACTCCTTGTTCAAACACGAAAACCACATACCCAACCGATTCTTCGACATGACGAATCGGTTTAGGCAAAAATTGCCTGATAAAATACCGAAATATCTTTTTCGGCTTTCAATATCGCTGTAATTCTATTTACGGCTACAGATAGTAGCACAATTTCAGTCCACTGAAAAGGCTCTTTTATAGCTAAACGTAAGTCCATCGAGATGCCTTATGGCTACTTCTAACGTAGAATATCTGCATACTAACTGGAGGCTAAAAATGTCATTGTGTTTACTCGGTGTAGCTAGGCGGAGCTCTTTCGCTCTGTTCATCTTCGTGGTTTCTTCGGTCTTTGGTTTGGGCATGGAACCCAAAAGCGAGTTGTCTCGCTGGGAGTCGCAGGCGCTAAATGTTTCGATAGTCCGCGACGATTGGGGGATCGCCCATGTGACAGGAAAGACCGATGCCGATGCTGTTTTCGGGATGATCTACGCCCAGGCTGAGGATGATTTCAACCGCATCGAGGTCAACTATCTGAACTCCATCGGCCGCCTCGCCGAGGCTGAAGGTGAAAGAGCCATCTGGAGCGATCTTCGACAAAAGCTTTTTATCGACGAACAGGAGATGAAACGTCTGTATCTCGAAAGCCCTGAATGGCTGCGCAAATTGATGAACGCCTGGGCAGACGGACTGAATTTTTATCTTGCGAAGCATCCGAACGTAAAGCCGCGAGTGATCACAAAATTTGAACCATGGATGCCTCTGACGTTCAGCGAAGGCAGCATCGGCGGTGACATCGAATCGATCGATCTCGGCCAGCTTAGAGCTCTCTACGACAAGGGCTTTGTCGCTATCAAAGAACCTGAGGACTTCACAAAAGAGCCGCTCGGCTCGAACGGCATCTCGATCTCGCCATCGAACACGAAGAACAAAAAGGCTCTGCTGCTTATCAATCCGCACACCTCGTTCTTCTTCCGCTCCGAATTGCAGGTGACCAGCTCAGAAGGCCTAAATGCTTATGGCGCATCGACGTGGGGACAGTTCTTCATCTATCAGGGCTTCAACGAACGCCTCGGATGGATGCATACCTCAAGTGACGTCGATGCTATCGATGAATGGCTCGAAACGGTCGTCAGGAAAACGGACGGCGCGTGGTACTACCGTCATGGCGGAAGCGAGAAGAAGATCACGGCCAAAGAGATCAGCATAAACTACAAGACGGCCGCCGGAAATATGGCTGTGAGAAACTTTACGCCCCTTTTCACTCATCATGGCCCAATCGTCCGCAAAGAGGGCGAAAAATGGGTATCAGTCGGTCTCATGAATGAGCCCGTAAAAGCACTAATGCAGTCATACGGGCGAACTAAAGCAAAGAACTACAATGAGTTCAAAAAGGTGATGGAGCTACAGGCAAACTCGTCGAACGCAACGTTGTACGCCGATGCCGATGGCAACACCGCGTATATTCACCCAAATTTTGTACCGCGACGCGACCCCAAATTCGATTGGACCAAACCTGTGGACGGCAGTGATCCTGCGACGGATTGGAAAGGCCTGCATTCCTTTGACGAGCTGCCGAATCTCAAAAATCCGAAGAGCGGCTGGGTCTATAACAGCAACAACTGGCCGTGGTCGGCGGCCGGCCCGAGTAGCCTGAAGCAATCGGACTTTCCACGATACGTCGATAACGGCGTCGAGAGTGCTCGCGGCCTGCACGCTATCCGTGTCTTGAAGGACAAAAAGGATTTCACGCTCGAGTCTCTTAACACCGCGGCATACGACAGCTATATGCCGTGGTTCGAAACGACGATCCCTGCTCTCCTAAGGGCATGGGAACGTTTGCCTTTGTCAGATCCAGCAAAATCGGCACTTGCCGAGCAGGTCGCTGAGTTGAAGAAGTGGGATCTGCGATGGTCGGTGTCATCCGTTCCTACCTCGCTCGGAGTTTTTTGGGCGGACAATCTGGTTCCACGTGTCGGGCCATCGGCAAGACAGTCTGGGATGTCGATCGAAGAATACATCGCAACCAAAGCAGCTCCCGAGCAGCTTCTCCAATCGCTCACCGCAGCGTCGAACAAACTCAAAGCAGATTTCGGCACCTGGAAAACCGCCTGGGGCGAGATCAATCGTTTTCAGCGTTTAACGAATGATATCGTTCATCCATTCAGCGATGCCGCTCCGAGTATTCCGGTCGGGTTTACGTCGGGCAATCTCGGCTCGCTTGCATCATTTGGTGCAAGGCCGTATCGGGGCTCGAAAAAATGGTACGGCACCTACGGCAACAGCTTTGTCGCCGTCGTCGAATTTGGCAAGACGGTCCGGGCCAAAGCCATAACCGCCGGCGGTGAGAGCGGCGATCCGAAGTCGCCTCATTTCAATGATCAAGCCGAGCGATATAGCACCGGAAGCCTTCGCGATGTATATTTTTATCCGTCCCAACTAAAGGGCCGGACTAAGCGGACCTATCGTCCCGGAGAGTAAAGTATGTTCTGCATCAAATGCGGCGAAGACAATAAAGATACGGCGGTCTATTGCAGAAAATGTGGTGAACCGACTGGCGTCGAGATCGAAACTCAGGTTGCGGCGAGAGCTCTACCTGATGATCTGCCGCCCGATCGACGAAGCGTGGACGCATCCCCTTATCAACAAGGCGAGGACGAAGCTCAGATATTCTCGATCACGCCCACCCTTTTGTTTGTAAAGATCGGCTACGTGCTCACAGCGATCGCCGCCTTATTTTTAGTAGCCATCGCAAGCGCATTCGCCTATCTGATCGTGCCGATCTGGTTAGCGGTGATCCTCGGCCTGCTGATCTTCGTGATCCCGGCTTTCTATCACATTAAGAAAAAGCTCGTGCGATACACGCTTACCGAAACTAAGCTTGAGATCGATGAGGGCTTTATTTCGCGAAGCACACGGAGCGTTCCGCTGAGAAGAATCCAGGACGTTACGGTCGTGGCGACCGCCACACAACGCCTCCTCGGGATCGGTGACGTAATGATCGACAACGCTAGCGATGACGGCACGAAGGTCGTCTTGAACGACATCAACTCTCCAAAAGACTACGCCGACACACTCTTACGTCAGATGCGCAGGCTCGAAAAATAGGAATTTACCCGCGAATAACGCGAATCAAACGAATAAGAGAGATTGCTTTTCTCATTCGTTTTATTCGCGTTATTCGCGGGTAAGAACTCTTCCTATTCTTTTCCTTCGGCTCTTCGCCCATCAAAGGAGTCGAGTCGTCGTGGCCCTTCGAGTAGTAATTGTAATACCCCGAACCATAGTAATAATATTCGGTCGAGCCAGCCTTGATGCCGTTAAGGACAACGCCGTAGATGCGTGCGCCGATGCTTGAGATGCGTTGCTTGAACTGCCGCATCAGATGGATCGAGCTCTTATTCGCCATCGCAACGAGCACAACGCCATCCACAAGTGTCGCCAAGATCGACGCATCCGTAAATGAGATCGCCGGCGGCGAATCGATAATAACGTGCTTGAATTTGCCGCTCAGGAACGTCAGCAAATTGCGCATCTCGTTCGAACTCAAAAGCTCAGCCGGATTCGGCGGGATCGGACCACTAGTAATGACCTTCAACTTGGGCAGATCCGGATAAGTGCGAATGAGATTCTCGGTCGATCTATCGCCGGAGAGATAATTCGTCAGTCCATGCGTATTGTCCAATCTGAAATGCCCGTGCAGCCGCGGGCGACGCAGATCGCAGTCGATAATCACCACGTCAGCGTCAGACTGAGCAAGCGTGATAGCCGTGTTGATCGCGGTCGTCGTCTTGCCCTCAGATGGCTGTGACGAAGTGACGAGGATCGTTTGCGGCGGCTTGCCCGCACTCGAAAACAGAAGTGACGTACGCAAATGCCTGTACGCCTCGGCGATCGGCGAATTGCGTTCGTCGAGCGTGACCAGAGCATTCGCCTGCGCCGGCGTCGAACCCGGACGCCCCGGCAGCAATTTCCTCTTACTATCGTTCAAATAATGCGGTATCAGAGCCAGCGTCGGAAGTCCGAGATGACGACTAATGTCATCCGACGTTCGAACCGAATCGTCGAGATAATCCAGCAAAAATGCTAAACCGATGCCGGCGGCAAAAGCGATCAGCATCGCGACCATGATGTTTCGCGTACGCGGCGGGCCGTACGGAGCACTCGGTGTGACAGCACGATTTTGGATCTTGATATTCTGCGGCTGCTCCGTCTGCAGAGCCAGCTCCTGCTCTTTCTGCCTTTGAACATAGGTGTCGAGCAAAACTCTATTTGAATCGAGGGCACGCTTCAAGGTGATCAACTTAAGCTCGGCCTGTCCCTCTACGTTGGCTTTTGCAGCTTCACGCTCGAAGCTGGCGCCCGCACGGCTCTCACGCTGTTGGGCCGCACTTAGTTGTGCTTGAAGGCTTGCGAGCACCTCGCGTTCCGCATCCTTTACCAACTTCTTTCCTTCTGATCCGATCTTTTCGGTTACCTCTTTCTCGATCCGCGCCTTCTGGCCTCGCATCTCCGTGATCTCGGCCTTGACCGAGATAACATCGCGATACTCATCGGTGTACTTGGCCTGGAGTTCTTTCAGTCGCTGCTCTTTTTCATCGATCCGTTTGTCGATGTCCTCGATACGCTTATCGAGGTCAGCCCTTTGCTTGAGATTCTGGCTACGGGCGTCCTGAAGAGCCTTATTTTCGCTAACGATCGCAAGTATGTCGCCCTTCTGGCTAGCCGCGACAGCGGCCGAATACTGAGCCTGAAACTTACTCAGTTCGTCCTGAGCCGTTCGCCACTGGGCGAGGAGAGCCTGTAAATTATCGGCACGCAGTTCGCCCCCCTTCTCCTGAAGAGGCAAATTCCCCGCTTTCATCTCCGCCGTCAGATCGTTTTCCTGAACAGAGATGGCGGTCCGCAGATCGTCGATCGATTTGCCGAGATCCTCGTATGCCTTTCGAGCTCCCTCGGTCTCACGCAGCCGGTCCTCTTCGATGAAAAGCTCCGCGACCTTATCAGCCACCTTTGCGGTCAGTTCCGGGATCGTCTCGTCTACCGTCAAGGTAACAATATTGGTCTGACTTACCTGATCCACCTTTACGGAAAGACGACCGGAATAGGCGTCGGCACGTTTTGCTTCCTCAGGGGTAAGTTGGACCTCAGCTGGCTTTTCGCCGCCTTCGGTATTCGTGGAAATGACCGGAAGCTGATTCTGCGTCTCGTTCGGTTTTTGCCCTCCGCCGAAAAGCGATCTCAAACCAGCCATCAATCCACGTCCCTGATCGTTAAATAGATTGGGTTCGCGGTGCAACCCGAGGGCGATCACGACACGACGCATCAGATCCTGATTCTGGATCAGCTTGAGCTGCGTATTGTAGTATTTTTGATCGTCGCCAAAATTGATGTTGATCGAGTCCTTCTTGGTCGCGGGAGCCTTGCGCGGTTCGATCGTGATAGTCGTAGAGGCTGCGTACCGCGACGGCTGCTGATACATGTATATCGCGGCCACCGCAGTCGCCAATATCGTCAGAGCGATGATCAACGGCAGGCGCTTGTAAATGATGTTTATGTACTGCCTGATCGAGCGTTTGCCGTCGAGCTCGTTGTCATACGACGCCGAATATCCACTCGAATAATCCACATTCGACGTCTGTAGGTCGCTCATTACCGGGAGCGGCGTGAGGCGTTGATCGTTTTCCATACTACTGCGTAAAACCTATCCTTATAAATGCAATAAATGCCTAATGCAACCCTTTCTTATACCATATCTGATGCCGTTTTTCAGAAAAAACATGCCTCCTATCTGCCTCAGTCTGGACAGGTGCCCGAAAATGGATCGCGGGCTATAGGCCTTCAATTCTGCAAACTGCTCGTGTATCGTTCCAGCGTTCCATTCATTACCCAAACAGGTAAATACTAGGCTCTCGGCACAAAAACTCCCCGATCCAACGCTTTCAGAGTATTTCCAGACCGTCACATTAGAAGCGAGACCACGATCTCGCTCCTCGAGCCTAGCGCGAAATTCTCCGTTTGACACGACATTCCGCCGCCAATGTTGCATGCCGCCGATATCGCCGCTAAAGCCGTTATTTTGCCGGGCATTTTGCGAGTGTTATATTTATAGTTTGGCCTTATTGTGGGATTTCAGGCCGCCTGGACTGTATGCAAGTATCTGCTGAGACACACGACATGGAACTAGGTATCGAGGGCTTTCGATACAGTGACCTTTTTGACGCGGTAAAGCTGCGGGAACTAGCCGAGCGTTTTTACGCCGATGTCGAAAAACACGAACCGCTGCTCCACGACGCTCTATCTAAATACATCGCTGCCCGAGGCGAGGGTTTTGAACGGCGTGTCGAGTCAAAAATACTCACCGATGCAGCACCCTACTTGTCCGATTTTATCGCTCGCTTGTTTCACATCACGGCCGAGGGCAGAGATCTCGAAAACTCAATAAAAGTTCAGAATCCGGTCTGGAAATACAAATTCTTTGTTCAACGCCGCGCTGTCAAAAAATTCAAACCCGAGCAACTCGCTGAGCTGCACGAAGGCAAACTATGGCTTGCCTTGACCCAGCTTCGCAACACAGCATTCGACGAGACGCTCGTCCGCGACGAAGAACTGTCGATCGCCGAAATGACCTGCCGTTTGCTGGAGGCGGAAGAAATGCTGGCCAAGGCGGATGTTGGCGATCCGGCGATTGAGATCGATGCCGCGACACACGACACAATCACAAGGGTCACCGCCGCCTACGAAAAGCTAAAAGACTCCGAATTCGGCACCCAGTTCTCTGAATTTGTCCTGACCGAAGACGAGACCGGTGATCTGCTCACAATACGCTCCGCTCTCAAGATCGTCGAGGCGTGGTCCGCTGCCGCTTTCGCGAGCAAGTCAAAGAAATGGCACAGTTTCAAGGTCCCGCACGGGCTCGATTATCAGAATCTCGTACATCTTATCCACCCCGAGCCGGAGCTGCACAACATCATGCGCGGCTCGGAGGATATACTGCGCAAGCGCGATGGCTTTAAGCTGACTGATGACCGCGGCACGATGCGCGACGCTCTCTACGAGATCGACTACTGCATGATCTGCCACGAGCGCGAAAGGATGCGTGTCGGACAGGCCTTCACGAAAAGGACGGCACAGTGCATCGCAATCCGCTCGGCATCAAAACCGAGGGTGTCCGCTCGATGAGCGAATCTCCGAGATGCACATGCTCAAAAAGCAGGGCGACGCGATCGGCTCGCTCGCTCTGATCACGATCGACAACCCAATGTGCGCCGGCACTGGCCACCGCATCTGCAACGACTGCATGAAGGGCTGCATCTTTCAGAAGCAGGAACCGGTCAACATCCCGCTTGCCGAGACCGCGTCGCTGACAGACGTGCTCAATCTGCCGTACGGTTTTGAGATCTACAGTTTGCTCACGCGTTGGAATCCGCTGAATGCCAAACGACCTTATTCGCTTCCCTACAACGGCAAGAACGTAATGGTCGTCGGCCTCGGGCCGGCGGGTTACACACTCGCACACTATCTGTTGAACGAAGGCTTTGGTGTCATAGGTATCGATGGCTTGAAGATAGAACCGCTTCCGGTCGAGTGGACAGGCAACCACGGCAAATCATGCCCTAAGCCGATCAAGGACATCAAAGAGATCACCGAAAATCTCGACGAACGCATTCTTTCCGGCTTCGGCGGCGTTTCGGAATATGGCATCACCGTCCGTTGGGATAAGAATTTCCTGACGATGATCCAGTTGATGCTGACGCGCCGTAAGCGTTTTCGCCCGTACGGCGGTATCCGTTTTGGCGGTACACTGACGATCGAGGATGCGTGGGATCTCGGCTTTGACCACATCGCGATCGCGACTGGTGCCGGCCGCCCGACGATCGTGCCGATGAAGAACAACCTCATCCGCGGCATCCGCCAGGCAAGCGATTTCCTCATGGCGTTGCAGCTAACTGGTGCGTTTAAGAAAGATACGCTGTCGAATCTGCAAGTTCTCCTGCCCGCCGTCGTCATCGGCGGCGGATTGACCGGAGTCGATACGGCGACTGAGCTGTTTGCTTATTATCCGGTTCAGGTGGAAAAGATGCTCGGCAAATATGAGCAGGTCATCGCCGATTTTGGCGAAGAGCATGTGATGAAGGCATTCGACCCGGAAGAACTGACCGTGCTGCCGGAGTTCCTAGAACACGGACGAGCGATCCGCGAGGAACGCGCTCGGGCGGCGGCCGCAGGCGAGGAGCCAAACTTCGTACCGCTCGTTCGCGGCTGGGGCGGGGTCTCGCTGATCTATCGCAAACGCCTGCAAGACAGCCCCGCATACCGCCTAAACCACGAAGAGGTCCAAAAAGCTCTCGAGGAAGGGATCAACATCATCGAATGCATGAACCCGACCGAGGCCGTGCCGGACGAATTTAGTGCGGTTAAGGCCCTCATTTTCGAACGCCTCGAATACATTGCCGAAACGGGCAAATTTGAGAACACCGGCGAGATGCACGAGTTCCCCGCGAAAACGGTCTGCGTCGCGGCGGGAACCTCACCGAACGTCATTTACGAAAAGGAGAAGCCGGGCACGTTTAAAATGGATGAGTGGCGGCAGTTCTTTCAGCCTTTCAAGGTCGAACGAAACGGCGACGGCAAGCTGCACGTCGTCGAAACCCCAAAGGGCGAGGCCGGATTCTTTACCAGCTACGAACACGACGGCAAGTTCATCTCGTACTACGGCGACAACCACCCGACCTATGCCGGCAACGTCGTCAAAGCGATGGCATCGGCCAAACACGGTTACCCAAAGGTCGTCGAGATCTTCGCGGATGAACTGGCGACTCGCGGTGAACTACCGCAGGCGGAACGAGATGCGATCTTTGACGCTCTCGAATCAAAGCTCGATTCCGAGCTGCGAGCCTACGTCGTCAAGGTCGACCGCCTGACGCCGACCATCGTCGATGTCATCGTCAAAGCTCCGCTGCAGGCTCGCAAATTCGAACCCGGCCAATTCTATCGCCTCCAAAATTTCGAAACGACGGCTCCGATCGTCGACGGTAAACGCCTGATGATGGAAGGTTTAGCTCTTACCGGTGCGTGGGTTGATGAGGAAAAAGGTTTGCTATCGATGATCGTTCTCGAAATGGGAACGTCGTCGCGGCTGTGCTCTCTGCTCAAAGAAGGCGAGGAAGTTCTTGTCATGGGCCCGACTGGCACGCCGACCGAGATTCCCGAGAATGAGAACGTCCTGCTCGCCGGCGGCGGGCTCGGCAACGCCGTGCTGTTCTCGATCGCACGTGCACTGCGAGCCAGGAATAACAAGGTCATTTACTTTGCGGGGTATAAGAACGGTGCCGGATCTTTTCAAACGCGAAGAGATCGAGAACGCGACCGATCAGGTTATCTGGGCAACGGACTACGGCGTCGAGATCGCCCCGGATAGGCCGCAGGACGCCCATTTCCGTGGCAACATAGTCCAAGCTATGATCGCCTACGCCGAGGGTAAACTCGGCACCAAGACCGTCGAGACCAACAGCGTGGATCGCATCATCGCCATCGGCTCCGACCGCATGATGAACGGCGTCCGCGAGGCCCGCCACACCTCACTCAAGCCGTATCTCAAGGACAACCACGTCGCCATCGGCTCCATCAACAGCCCGATGCAATGCATGATGAAAGAAGTCTGCGCCCAGTGTTTGCAGAGACACGTCAACCCCCACACGGGCGAAGAATTCTTCGTCTTCTCATGCTTCAACCAGGACCAGCATCTTGATTTTGTGGATTTCAAGAATCTTAATGAGCGGCTGAAGGCGAATAGTATTCAGGAGAAGCTGACGAATTTGTGGCTGGATCGGGCGTTGGGAAGGATAAATAATTAGTAAGACTTCTAGCTCGGTCCAGTTTGCTGCAACGGTTTGTCCGGACGGTTTTTGCAAAACTCACAACCGGGGTCGGGGCAGTTCGACTCGAGCCAAACGTTACATTCAGCACAAAAGAATGCGTCAAACTCGGTGTGATAGATTCGCCGAGAGGCACAGGTTGTACACGGAGTATCGTCTATCCACCCGTCGATCTGGTGGCCGTTGATTTCGACGACTCCTGTCAAATCGTTTTCGACTACATGTATCATTTTTCTTAACCCATTAAATTTGAGAGAACGATGCACTAACCCGTCCGACTCCGTCGCCCCGCCGATTCTTGATTGGCATTGGAGACATATCTTGCAGGTCATCTGCTGACAGTACTCCCAACTGGCGGAGTATCTCGACCGCAACGACTGGCCGCGAGAGGTAGTCGTCGCCGTCGGCGATCTTTAGGGCGATTCCCAGACCGGTTGGCCATTTTTCACACGGCAGGACGCCGCAGAGCCAGACGCCGTCGGCTCCTACTTTTGAGATGAGGCGGCCCTCCGCCGCTTGCATTATCTTGGTGTCGAGGCGTTCGGAGCCGCCGATGAGTTCGGGGTGGTTCATCATGGCCGTGACAATACGTTTGGCTGCGGCTTGGGTTGGCTCGGGAAAGTTTATTGGATCTAGTAGGTTGATGAAGCTCTTCGCCATCGAACGGATCGGCAGCGCAAAATTTGGAACGCAGCAGCCGTCGATGCCGATGGCGATTTCTTCTTCGGGGAGTTCGGTAAAGTCGGCGATGCATCGCAGGATGCGCTTTTGGATGCGATTGTCGGGCGAATCATAGGTCGCGACGTCGGCTCCGATGTGCTTCGCAAAGGCGAGCATCGCGGCGTGCTTGCCGGAGCAGTTGTTGTAGAGTTGGGTCGGCTGCTCGCCGGCTCGCTGCATTTCGGCGGTCGCGGCGGAGCTAAATGGCAGGTGCGAACCGCATCGCAGGTCGCTCTCCGTAAATCCGGCCTTTGCGAGCATTTGAGCGGCGATCTCGATATGCATCGGCTCGCCGGAGTGCGAAGCGGCCGCCAACGCGATCTCCTCTTCGTCAAACCCAAACGCGTCCGCGGCTCCGCTCGTCATGCACGGTATCAACTGAAACGCCTTACACGCCGAGCGAAAATACGTGATCGTCGACGGATCCCCCACGGACGCCACCTCGCGGCCCTCGCCGTCGATAATATATATGTGGCCGGTATGCACCGACTCGACCGTGTTGCCGCGAATGACGTTGGCTAGTACTTGGGACATAAGAAATTTTCAACGCAAAGTCGCAAAGGGAGGAAATATACTTTCAATACGATTCCATCCTGCCTCTGACCTTTGCGTCTTTGCTCCTTTGCGAATTTGCGTTAATTCGCTCCTGCCGCCGCGAGCATCGTTCTCGCATTCTCGCGGGCCGCATCGGTTATCTGTTCGCCGGCGAGCATCCGGGCGATCTCGTCTACTCGTGCCGACGCGTCGAGTTCGCGGACGGTGACGCGCGTCTTATTTGCAGCAAGCGTCTTTTTCAACGACAAAATGGCGATCTGCCAATGACGCGATCTGGGGTTGGTGCGTGACGCAGAAGACCTGCTGGCTGGCGGCAAGGTCTTTTAATTTGCGGCCAACTGCCTCTGCAACGCGGCCGCCGATGCCGATGTCGATCTCGTCGAAGACGGCGGTCTTGCCATTCGGTTCGCCCTTGGCAACGGTTTTGAGAATTAACATCAGCCGCGAGGCCTCGCCGCCGGAGGCGACTTTCGCTAGCGGCCGCGGCGGCTCGCCGGGGTTTGCCGAGAAGTAGAATTCGACAATATCGGTGCCGTTTGCCGAGAATGTCTCGCTTTCCGTAAAGCGAACTTCAAACTTTGCCTTTTCGAGAGCGACCGCCTGGAGGTCTTGTTCAACGGCTTTCGAGAATTTCAACGCGGCCTTCGTTCGGGCATCGTGCAGCACACTTGCCGCTTTCATATACGCATCCGCAGCAACATCGAGATGCTTCTTCAATTCTTCTTCACGAAACTCCGCCATTTCGATGCCTTGCAAACGCTCATCCGACACGCGCAGATGTTCGAGCACCGCCTCGATCGTTTCGCCGTACTTTCGTTTCAGACGAACGATCTCGTTGAGGCGATTTTCGATCTCGTCGAGACGCTCGGGTGAGAATTCGAGGGTTGACGAGAAGTCTCGGGCGGTCGAGCCGAGCTCGTCGATGACGGCCCGCGCGGCGTTTAGGCCTTCGTCGAAGCCGCGAAAGCGTGCGTCGTAGTCGGCGAGTTCGGCGATGATCGGTGCCGAGCGGTCGAGCGTCGCTAGGGTCGACAGTTCATCGTCATATACCAGAGAGTGAGCTTCGCTCGACAATGCGGACAGCTTTTGGCGTTATTCAAACGTCGCTTTTCTTCTTCGAGCGACGGTCCTCGCCGGGCGTGAGTGCGGCACTTTTTATTTCGTTGACCTGAAAACGCAGGATATCGAGAAGCTGCAATTTCTCGGACCTCGTCCTTTCAAGCGTCGCAAGCTGCGACTTTAAGGTCGACCAATCGTTAAAAGCAACCGCCACCTTCGCCTTCTTTATCGACGGTCGCAAAGTCGTCGAGCATCTCGATGTGCGTCTCGATGTCATAGAGCGACGCCTGTTCGCCCTGGCCGTGGATGTCGGCAAGCATCGGGCCGAGGCCTTTGAGGAAACCTTGCGTGACGAGTTGGTTGTTGACGAAGACCGGTTCTTGCCGGAGAGCGAGAGCTCTCGGCGGATAATGAGTTCGACCGCTTCGACGATTCTATTTCGATCCCGCTTTCGTCAAGCAGACTCAATAACTCCTTGTTTGCGTCAACCCAAACAGTCCTCGATCCGTGCCGAATCTTCGCCTTGTTTTATTAGATCACCCGAGACTCGGTTGCCGGTTAGCGCGTCGAGGCTATCGACGATGATCGATTTACCCGAGCCGGTCTCGCCTGTCAAAAGATTGAGCCCATCGCCAAACTCGATGGCGAGTTCGTCGATAAGGGCGATGTTCTTTATTTTGAGCAGCGTGAGCACGAGTTTAGTTTACTATCATCGACGCGGAAAGAGCTTTTCGCCCTTGATCCATTTGCCGCCGGAGAATATCGCGTCTGGTGGGAATTGTTTTTCCAGATCCAACGCTGCCCACTCGACTGTTCGGTCCCTCTTGTAAAAGAAGAATTCGGCAAGCTCGCCGACTTTTGTCCTGCCGAAACGCTGTACAACGTTAAAGCCGCTCGCGTCATACCTGCCGAGGCCCTTCACGTTTGGCAGATCATCGATGCCGCGGATCTTGACCGGTGTGGAGAAGTCGCACGGCGGCGTTCCGTGACGGCAGAAATATCAGCGGTAGTGATCGTCGTAAGAGGATCGGCGGCAGACCCGTCCACCGAAACCACATTGGCCCTACGAAAGACAAACTTACCAGGCCGCCCGAAGTGTTTTCCGGCAGAGTCACGTAGATCGATGGTGGAAACCGATGCCTCGCTGCCGGTCGCGATCGATTGCAGAGCGGTAAGGAATGCGATGAAGTGCATCCTGACGAGATACATCTCGTCCTGCTACGCAGTGGCACCGGTCTCGATCAGATCGTCGGCGTGCCCCATGCAGAGAAATTGTCACCAAACGCCGTTGGCGTCCATTCATCACTGTAACGGGCGATGTTATTCGGGATGAATTTTTGCAGAGCGAGCGTCATCGCTGACGCGATGCGGGCGTTGCGTTCGTGCCCCGGGCTGGTGGTCTTGGCTTCATCTCCGAAAACGACGAGGAACGATATAGCGGTTTGCCGCTGTGTCCGTCCAACGGTTGTAAGAGCTGTTGATTGTGCAGATTAAACCGATCGACGGGTTCCAGTTGTCTCTTAGCTGCTTGAGCAATCTGGCCCTCGGGGGGGTTTGGAGATCGAGGGCGTCACGATTGATGTCTATTCCCCTGCAGATTTCGCCGCTGATAGAGCTCAGCACCGTCGGGATTGAGCATCGGAACGGCACGGGATGGTCATTGTTTCAGCGATCTTTTAACCCAATCAGCATCGCGGTGCTTTTGCAGAGCACAGTAAACATATCGATCAGCGGATGTGGCAGTCGGCTCGTCGCCGTGCATCTGAGACCACATAAAACCTTAAGCGGCCTGCGGACCCCCATTCGACCTGATAGATCTCACGGTTGGCGTTTGAGAAACCGACCTGATCGACCTTGATGCCGAGCTTTTTGAGGCCGTCGAGATACCTTTTCACATCCGTATGGCGGGCGTCGGACGGGAAGATATTTGAGACATGTTCTTTGTCCCAAACCTCCGCAAATTTTTCCGGTGTCTGTGAATAAACGTCAGTTGAAACGCGATGGTCGCGAAGACTACAAGAACAAAAAGCCGCATAAGTATAAGATAAACCGAACACTTAGTTGTCGGCAAGGCGGCAGACGTTCGTGCCAAAATACCTTTGACGAACGGGGACGAGGAACGCTAGCTTAACAGCAACGCCTATTTTTTCGGCAACGTCTCATATAGGTTCTCGGTCGAATCAACCATTCTCGTGAGGCCAAACTGGTCTGTCGCGGCGGCGTGGAGGTCGTGGAAGTGAGTTCATGACGGTCGTCGGGGTGCGTTTCGAGATACCAAAGAATGGTGTCTGCGAGGCCGAGCGGGTCTTTGATGGGAACTAAGGCCTGGCGTCGGGGATGAGTTCGACCGCACCGCCGGTCATCGTAGCGACGACAGGACAATTTCGGCGATCATCGCGTCGAGTATCGCGAGCCCAAAAACTTTCTTGAATGTGAGGGCGAAACAAAAATGTCCGATGCAGCCAGAAGAGGCAGGGTGTTCGAGAGCCAGTCGAGCCAGATGAAGCGGCTTCCATGCCCAGAACACGAGCGAGCCTTTCAATTCGCGTCGAAAGCTTTGTCGATCGTGCTATCGACACCCGCCAGTCGACAATGGCAATTTGGCTGTCGTTGATCACCTCATTTGCCGCGAGGACAAGATCACGTTGTCCTTTCACCACCCTGAGTTCGCCGAGCGTCGAGACAACTTGGCAATCCATTGGGGATCGAGTGAAGTCGCGGAATTCGCGGCCCAATACTCTTTCGTTCTTTTCACTCGTCGCGGCAAGGTCGACGCCGTTTGAAATAACGCGAACTTTGCCGGGCGGAAAGACGCGTTCGGAGTTGATCGCGAACCGACGACGAGACCGCGATAGCGGCATCGACACTTCTGAGCGCAAACCGATGAACGATTTCATCGATGTAGCATGGCGCGTCACTTCATCCGCGTTTTCGCACGAGCGTGCCGCGACACTTGCGGCAATATAATCGCGCGATATGAGCATGGATGATGTCGATCCCATTCTTCTCGGCAAAACTTGCGATGCGTCGAGCACTGAACATCCCAAAATGAATTGCCGCATCGATACGTGCAGAAACCGCTCCGGCGACACAAACGCTAGCCTATCCCGCCACCTGCGCAACCCGGACGAAGTGACAAAAACCCCATGTTCCCGTCACAACACTTACGCGTCAGATCAGCAAAATGGCTTCGGAGCCGCCGCTTTACAGATGATATGTAGATGCGCATCTACCAGAGTTTTTATACAAATCCTGCAGGGCAACCAAAGGCTCTTGCAAAAGTCGAATGGCTCAAGATCGGCGTGAGCGAGGATTTCGCATAAAAGCGGCCCATTTCAATCGAAATGGCCCGCTTAATTAGCTTCTCGAAAGGCTACTATTTGTTAAAGATGTAACGAATTCCTAACCGAATACGATGCAAACGTCTGCAGTGTTCTGCCGTACGGGTGTACGAGGTTGACCGTAGATTTCCGCCGATTTGTTCAGAGGCAATAGCTTTACCGCCGTCGTCGCAGCAGCAGATTCACAGGTAGCTGTGTTGCTCGTGCTTGTCGCGAGTAAAGGCTGAACCGATGTGAACGCCCGAGCACCAAATTTCAATTCTTATTCAGAAGGTTGCCAAAGGGAGAATATCAACTCTGAACTGAATTTTCAGTGCGTAGTGTTCTTCACCTTGAAGAACAGGTCCTGAGCGACGCTGAAATCAGCCCCTCAACGAATGGAAGTGGGGTTGCAGCACCGGTGCGCCCCAGCATACTTCGCCACTTGCTCCTTCGACAGGTATGGGTCCTGCACAATGCACGCCTCCCAAGCCGCGGCCTGCTTTTCGAGCCGGGAGGAACAGCGCACCGTACCCGAGCTACTGGTGATATTTCCGAAGTTCATTTCAGATGCTCCATTCGGAATGTAGATCAGATCATTGGCTCCACCGTCACCATTGATGCGTCGGAGCCAAAGATATAGCTTCCCGCCGCCAGTCCTCGACTCCAGGAACATCGATAACGGTCGTGCTGCCGAAGTTAAAGTAGCTCTTACTAAGAGAACGTACCAAAGACACGGTGGCCTTGCGATGCACCACCGTAGCTTCCCCCGTTGCGGCGTATTAGTTGCCCGCGTGCTGGTTGTTAGCCTACGATCCGAACGCCATCGAGCCAGATCAACCGTATTTTGGCTTCACCGTAGCCGTAGGCTCTTCGCATCAAGTCCGCGCCAGCAGCGGCCTTTCGAGGGTGAACGACAGATTCCACGTCTTACCGATGTTCTGATTTTTAAGAACGATCGCATTCTGACATTCGTGCGTTGATCCTGTTCGAGCTTGTTCCGGTCCATCTGCCCCGAGAATCGACACCCGTAAACGCACTGTTTGAGCCGGCAGGTTCTGTGATTGATGTAGTAGATGCCATTGACATCTTTGAGCGGTGGCTGGTACTGGCACCGGCAACGAGGCGAAAGCGCGAATACGTAAACAACTGCTGCACCAGAACGCCAGATCTGATAAACTTGAAGCGGCACGGATGGTCCTGTTTCAGCGATCTTTTAGCTAGTAAGCATGGTTCTTTTGCGCCCTGATAAACATATCGCTCAGCGCGGATGTGGCAGTCGGCTCGTCGCCGTGCATCTAAGAACCACATAAAAACCTTAAGCGGCCCACGCGGCCCATTCAACCTGATAGATCTCCACGGTTGGCGTTTGAAAAACCGACCTGATCGACATGGTACCGAGCTTTTTGAGGCCGTCGAGATACCTTTTCACATCCGTATGGCGGGGCGTCGGACAGGAAGATATTTGAGACATGTTCTTTGTCACAAACCTCCGCAAATTTTTCCGGTGTCTGTGAATAAACGCTCATTGAAAACGCGATGTTCGCGAAGACTACAAGAGCCGAAAGCCGCATAAAAGTACCAGAATCGGCAAACCATGAATTTTTTTTGTCAGCAGGCGGCGAACATTCGTGCCAAAATACCTTTGACGAACGGGGACGAGGAACGCTAGCTTAACAGCAACGCCTCTTTTTCAGCGGCATCTACGTATGGGTTCTCCGGTCAGATCAGCTACCGTCTCGTGAAATTTGACCTGCTTTCGGTCGCGCGGCGTGGAGGTCCGTGGGCGAGTTCATGACGGTCGTCGGGGTGCTCGGATACCAAGAAATGGTGTCTGCGAGGCTGAGCGGGTCTTTGATGGGAACTAAGGCCTTGGCGTCGGGGATGAAGGTTCGATCGCACCGCCGGTCATCGCCGCGACGACAGGACAACCGGCGATCATCGCGTCGAGTATCGCAGGCCCAAAACTTTCTGAATGTGAGGGCGAAACAAAAATGTCCGATGCAGCCAGAAGAGGCCGGGTGATAAATTGATCCAGGGAGGGGAGCGGAATAAAGTTGGCTTCCATACTATAGAACCATTGGGCGACCCTAATTCGCGTCGAAAGCTTTTTGTCGATCGTGTTATCGTTACCCGCCCCGACAAATCGGCAATTTGGCTGTCGGCAGTTCACCTCATTTTGCTGCGAGGACAAGATCACGTTGTCCTTTCACCACCCTGAGTTCGCCGAGCGTCAAGACAACCGGGCAATCCATTGGGATCGAGTGAGAGTAGCAGATTACATGTTTAATGCTCTTCGTTCTTCTTCCCTCGTCGCGGCAAGGTCGACGCCGTTTGACCGCGCGTGAACTTTGCCGGGCGGAAAGACGCGTTCGAGTTGATCGCGAACCGACGACGAGACCGCGATAGCGGCATCGACATTTCTGGCGCAAACAGATGAAATGATTTCTGTCGAAGAAAGCTGTAGCGTGGCGCGTCAATACTAGCCGCGTTTTCGCCGAGGCGTGCCGCGACACTTGCGGCTTAATGTAATCGCGTGCGACGCGGGCATGGATGATGTCGATCCCATTCTTCTCGGCAAAACTTGCGGTGCGTCCGGGCGCTGAATTATCCCAAATGAATTGCGTATCGATATGTTGTGCAGAAACCGCTCCCGGCGACAGAACGCTAGCCTATCCTACCACTCGCAGCTCGGACGGCGCGACAAAAACCTCATGGCCCCGTCGACAGCTCACGCGTCAGATCAACAAAGTAAAACTCGGAGCCTACCGTAGCTTTAGCCAGGTAATCTTTCACCGCAGGATCACGACCGGTTGATTTTCGACGGTGACATCTCCCAAATCGGTCAAATGTGACAATGAAAGAATGGCCAGGCGGAACGCTTACAAAAAGCACGCCCCGCGAAGGCATTGCCGGATATCAAATGAGGAGCATTGATTAAAGTTAAGCGTACCAGAAGCTGCATCTGGAAAACGCCGCTTCCGAATGATATATCAGTTAGTCCTGATAAGGTCTGGCTCGTCGGGTTCTGCTGACGGATCTGCAGGAAGTTAACATTCGTAGCTCCCTGCGTTCCGCATAACTGCGAACCTGTGGAGCAGTACTGTGCCAGAGCACCTGAGGTCTGGTTTGTACCTGGGAAAGCAAATTGAATGTTAGCCAAGTTGAACACGTTGAAGAACTCAAAAATAAAGTAAGCTTGCAGAACCTCACCAAATCAGCTCGCCTTCTGTACACGAGCATCTACGTTATAGATCGGGCGATTTCGGAAGTAGTTACGTGGAAGCTCAACACCGGGAACCAGAAGCGGGCGATCGTTGAATACGTTGTCGCCGTTGGCATCGTTTCCGATATAGGCATTGAGGAAGACGTTCCCGATTGAAGGCGGATCACACTAGATGCCTCGATTAACGAAGGAGAAACGCGGGATTGGCAACGAACTGGTGTGTACGGTCAGACGCGGGAATAATATATACTCGCCACTCCGGGTTGTATGGATTAGCAAAAGCCCACTCCACCCGAATCACGTTCCGTTATCGTCGTCGTTTTTATTCGACGAAAGCGTGGCATAGTAGGCATTCAACTGTCCCCAACTGCGGACGAGTCTCATCACAAACGTCAATCCCTGATAGAGAGCCTTAGCGGTCCGGTTACACGAACCTGAACCGAACCTAGGGCCAACCGGTTTGGCGGGGTTAAGGGATTGAGTGCAGGGTCGTTAGTCGGACGATGACGCGTCGTCACGGCACCAGTACCGGTCAAGGTCAACCCGCCGGGCGTAACCGGGCGATGTAGGTGAGGCCCGAGCTCAGGGGATGGTATTGATCCGGGCCATTTGCTACCCAGGCGGCGTAATTCGCAGGGGTGTTATTCGCCTGCAGGAAAGCCGCATACTCAGCCCCCGTCAGAGGCCCCGGTACGTTGATGTCCCGATTACGTTGTATCCGGTCGGTTTTGACAAATGAATAGTCGAGTCCGATCACGAAGTTGTTTCTAAACTCATGCTCAACTGCGAAGCCAAACTGGCTTGAGCGTGGATTCTTGAAATCCGACGCATGGCTCGTAACTGTCGCACCTACGAACGGATTCGCCGAAAGACCGAGACCAGATGCTATGGTCGCGATCTGTGTTGGCGTAACATTGGGAAGGCCAGCGAGACCGGAAGAATTTAAGTTAATACCCGCAACAGCAAACTGTCGGGGGGCAGTATTCCCAGATACAAGCGAGGTCTGGCGACGCTGTCGATCACCGCGGTCGGATCGCATCCGGTGATCGCCCGATAGCTCGCACCTGCAGTACTTGCTGCGAATGCGTCGAAAGTGGTCAGACTAAATCCGGTGAACGGAAGCGTAGTGCTGACGTTACCCGGGGAATTGCACAATAGTTGTTGACCGAGTCGACGAAGAGTAGACCAGGCGTACGCGCATAATAAATACCAGCATAACCACGAACCACTGTCTTGCCATCACCAAGAACGTCGTACGCGAACCCTAAACGCGGTCCCCACTGCCATCCGCTGTCAGGAATACCCGGCGTGAACGATTTGCCATAAATCGGAAAAACAGTGTTCTGAACAACATTCCAGAAAAGCGTTGTGACTTCCGCCTCTGGGTTGTATTGCTGCTCGCCACGCAGGCCATAGTTGATCGAGAGCTTCGACGAGATACGCCATTGATCCTGACCAAAGAAAGCAAGTTCCTGATTCTTGAAGCCTGCCTGAAGATTACCGATCTGGCGGTTGTATCGGGCATTCGTATCGTCAAAACGTCCAAGATAAAGAATTGGATTTGCAGGTGCAGCACAAATGAGGTTTTGCACTGTGTTCGAAACATTCCTTAAATCCCGGCGTTGGTCGAATACGCTCCGGTCGCACAAGTCGTTGGGTTGACAGTACCATTTGCTGCGGCAGTCGTTAGCGAATAGGCACCAAATTGGTTAAAACCAAATTTCTGTTCTGCGAAAATTCGGCTGTACTCACCACCAAACTTGGCAATGTGGTTGCCCTTGATGTAATTGACTGAGTCAATTATCTGCGAACGGGTGTCGTACTGTGTTGTAGGAAGAAAGTTCCTCGAACCATACTGAGCGTACGAAGCTCCGAAGA
The DNA here is from genome assembly GCA_016718135.1 of Acidobacteriota bacterium. Taxonomy (GTDB): domain Bacteria; phylum Acidobacteriota; class Blastocatellia; order Pyrinomonadales; family Pyrinomonadaceae; genus OLB17. The sequence continues at coordinate 350,207 of JADKEF010000003.1, forward strand.
AGACATTGGGTGCCTCGACGTTGGCTTCGCGCGGACGTGTTTCCTTTGCGTACTGGAACCGAAGATCGTTTATCAGGTTAGAACTAAAGGTCGAGATCAATTGACCAACTACAATGTTGTTGCGATTTCGCTCGATACCATTCGACGAGATCGTGTCCGTCCTTGTTGGATCAAAGGTCGTGCTGCCGGTTGCGACCGCATTAAGAGCGTCATTACGGCTGTGGTTGAAGCGAACGTTGAAACGATTATTAGTAGTTATGTTCCAATCGACCTTGCCGAGAGCGGCCAAGGCATCATTGGTCTCTTCGTACGGAGACTCCAGGGTGCGAAGGTAATTGTATGCTTCCAACCCGCGGTCGCCTGGCGGTAGTGTAAACGCTGGCAAGAAGTGATCAAAACCTGACGAGGAGCTCGAAAACGCTTTACTGCTCATACGAACCAAAATAAAGAGCTTTCCTAGCGAGCCGGACCGCCGACCGGGCCGCCGAACTGGTGCTGGGTCGGGCAAGTATCTCATCGACACCGAGGGCATTCAGGAACTGTTCCTGAAAGAGCCTTCGTATACTCAATACCACGAGCAAGTTGCTCTGGACGCCAAAGATAAAAGCCGACCACGAGCGTCATTCGATCCTGACTTAGTAACTGCATTGATAATGCCACCAGTTGAACGGCCATACTCTGCATTGTAACCGGCAGCGACAACCTGAAATTCTTTGATTGATTCTTGCCGGAATAACGAAGGCCTGATTCGAGCGTTCGCCACCGCGAATACCACCGAAGAAGGTTTGGTTAAAGTCCACGCCGTCGACATTGACGTTGCCGTTTATGCCCCTTCTGACCTGAGGCGAGATCTGGCCCGTGACCCCTCAACCTGAGCGGCGGGGTCAAGGTGACAAAGTCCTGGAAGCGGCGGCCATTGATAGGCAGATTGCTGATCCCCGTTTCATTGATAACCGCATCGGAATTGCTCTGCGTAGTCTGAATTCCTTCTGCGGTAACTTCTACTACAGCAGAAACGCCGCCGGCCCCGAGTGTGAAGTTGGCATCGGTAGTTCGTCCCACCTGCACTTCGACGTCGAGCGACTGTGCCGCAAAGCTACCGCTAGTCACGGTAACTGTAAAGCGGCCCGGCTGTAAAAGCGTGAAATTATAAATGCCATCGTTGCTTGAAGTGGTTGTCTTCTCGAGCCCGGTAGATTTACTGATCAGTTTCACGGTGGCATTTGGCACCACCGCTCCGGTTGAGTCAGAGACGACGCCCGCAATGTTGCCGCTGGCCTGTGCAAAAGCACTGCCCACCATCAACATCAAGCTAAACGCGACGCCCGCGACAAATTTAATAATATTGTTTTTAGTCATTTAGTTTTTGACCTCATTGAGTGATTTCTTAAGATCTATTGCCTCGAAATATGCTCTGCCAAAGGCAGATTTTCGTATTATTTGGATTTTTTTCTTACTTTTTGGATTTTGTGCTTAAAGTGTCCTTTTTCAATTATTTTGCACGCAGATCACACGTCCTAAATCGCATCCGAACTCCCATACTACGGGCACTTGCACCATCACCACTCAGCGGCAATGATTCGGTTGCGTGTGCTCACTACTTACACTATTTTGTGAGCAAATTCAGTTCCGCAAGCTGCCGTAGCCACAGTTATTTTACGCGCATTCCCGACTATCACAAATGAACCTAAAATCTCGGTTAAATCGACGTTAAATCCGGCTGAACTGGACGTGTAAGCTCCATCTTTAGCAACTAAATTACAATGTGAGCGTCTAAACATTTGCATTTTGTATCATTTTCGGTTACAAAATAGGCGTCAGAGGCGGTATTTTTTTGAAAAGCTTGTAAAATAAGGCCTTTGGGAGTGACGAGGAAACTTGACTTTTTTGTAAGAATGAAATATGTTGTTCACGCATCACGGTTTTGGCCGAATAGTCAGGTTCGTTTTTCGCAGTTTATATATTCAGAAATAAGGGGAAATAATGGCAGAGGTAGAATACGCTACATCATCATACAAGACGCCATTGCATCATCGGATCATAGCGAGCATGCCCGTCAAGGCTAGCTGGATCGACGCAAGCACCGGAGAGACCATTAATGTGGAGGGAATGACCGAAAACGTTGGTGAGACCAGCGCTCTTGTCAATCTCGAGACATTGCCGCCCGTGGGCAGTGAAGTTCGTCTTAGGATCATGGAAGAGAATAAGACGATCGTCGATGTCACAACACAGGTCATCCGTGTCGAACGCGATCCGAGCAAGCCAATGGCCGCTCTTACCATTTTGGAAAACGTGAAAAAATGGAAGAATACGGCTATGACTGCCGCTCAAAAATGGGTCACGAGGCACTGGCAGCTTAATTACGAGGAAGAATGGGTCAATTAGTTATCCGATCACATTCGTTATCATAAGAAAAGCGGGAAACTTCGAAAGAAGTCTCCCGCTTTTGCTTATTTGATCAAGACCGATCCCCCGTTAAACCGCACCGGGATCGCTTGGCCGAAACTGTCCGACGCTGAGCAAGTAGCAATAGAATTTGAAAAACCGATCTCGGTCTCTTGCGGGGTCCTGAATCAGCGACGACGTCAAAGTGCCAACCCGGATCTTACCGGCACGCTCTGCGGCGTCGACCAAGATGCCCAGTCCCCCATCGGCCACCTCGCTATAGTTTACCGTTAGGGTCGATGGTTCCGGTCCATCATCTATTAATTCGACTATTGCACCCCGCAGAACCGAGCTGTCAAAGTTTAGGGTGAAACTCGCCTGCTGCTGCTCCCGCCGGGTCAATGATGATCGACACGCGCTTGTCCGCTTCAACGGTAGCGTCCTCGACCGAGATCTGCGATCCAAAGAGGTATCGCCACATATCGCCGATTAGCGTTTCATCGATCTTGGGGGCTGAAATGGGAGCAGTCGGGCCACCTGGAGCTTGGGGAGCATCAAGGCCCGACACGTAGCGGCGCGTCTGGACCGTGTCGGTCGAATCTAAAATGCCGTTGCCTCGAGTTGAACTTGGGGAGCCGCCATCGGCGCCGGTCTTCATTTGTAACGGTGCTCGGCTTGATCGAGTCCCACCACGAATCAGCGGATCTGGACCACATCGGACGACAAGAGGAACCCATCCCCGTTGGGACGAGGCGGGATGTCCGCCTCAAATCCCTGAGGCGTTGGCGTCGGGGGGGAGTCGGCGCCGTCGGTGTGGCTGTCGGGTAGAAGTCGGCGTCGGTGTTGGGCCTAAACCCTGCGACATCGCCGAGGTCAAGATATATCTCATCTCCATCGCTGGTCCCGTCGTTGTTGGCCTGATTACCGGCGGCGTTAGAATCCGATGGCTCCGACGTTCGGCAGCGGAGCCGTCCAGTTAAACGTCCACAAATTGCCACCCTGTTGACCCGCTGCGGGCCCCGACCAGAGTCTGTTGAACGTAGGATTTACCGTCAGAGAGGAAACCACCTGGGTCAGTCGTGCCCAGACCTTGTGAAGCTGCCAGCCCCAAACCCTGCCGGATCTATCGCGGTCAGCTGAAACCCCCAACGCAGCCTCGTAGGATTTGAATTGATGTGCCTGATCTGAATTTCGTACGTTTGGCCTGGCTGATAGGAAGCCGGAACTGAAAGGATCGTAAACTGACCATTCCCCTTTCCGCCGCTGTGGCACGCCGAGCAAGAGTTCTCGTTAGGCGCACCTGTAAACCCGGCCGGCGGACCGCTCGAGAATGCCTCAAATCGCCAAAAATATAACCAAGCCACCGGCTATAAAAAGAATGATCGAAATCTTGAGTCTTTTCACCAAGTACACCCTCGCAATTTTAGATACCGAATTCTCTCGTCAAAGTTCACAATACACCTTTGTAAAGTTTTGTAGCAAAGGCAGCTCCGCACCATATTCTCTGGTCGTGACGACACAAACAACGTATCATCTCTCAGAGGCATCATTTATTGAGATGAAGACGTTGTTAATTGCAGTTCTATCCCTATTGTTATGCGGAGCTTCAGCCATTGGCCAGGAGAAGCCGCTGTCGCAGGGCGGAGTACGTCAAGATGCTCTATGAACTGCCCAAGAATCCGGGCATCAAGAGCGAGATCATTGAGGCTCTCAGGCGTCGCGGGATAGAGTTTGTTTTGAATGACGGCGTCCGCAGCGGTTACCCGCTCGAAAGTGCTAACGACGATGAATTGAAGCGAGCCCTTGAGGAAGCGGATAGGCGCAGACAGAACCCTGTAGGAACTCAACTACCGTCCGCGGCGGAGATAACAACGCTTGTGGAGAAGACGACAAAGAATACTCTTGATCAGGTCGGCGACATGCCTGATTTTGTAGTCAAACAGCAGATCCAACGTTCGGACGCGTTTGCCGGAACAGGTATTTTCGTAACCGCGACAAGCTTATCGTCGCGGTCAGCTATCGATCGTCGGGTGAGGAGAGCTATCGGCTATTGTCCATCAACGGTGTTCTTCTTAATTCGACGGATGCCCGCGGGAGCTACGAACAAGCGGGTGGCACAAGCTCGACCGGTGAATTTGTCACCATGTTAGCGACCATATTCAAGCCGGAAAATAAGGCGTTTTTTGAGGCGATCGACACCGATATGATCCTCGGGCGACGCACCGTCGTTTTTAATTTTTCCGTAGAGAAAGATCGGGCGAAGCAGGTGATCTCCGCGGTTGGAGTGACTAGCAGTTCTACCATCACAGGCATGAGGGGCCGAATATGGATCGACCGCTCGGACGCCCGCGTCCTACGAATTGAAAGTGAGGCGACCGAGATCCCGGCGAACTTCCCGATCCTCTCCGCCCGCCGAAGCATCGAATACGATTGGGTCAAGATCGAGGACGAGCGGTATTTGTTGCCGTCGCTCTCGGACGTCCGACTCGTCGCAGTTGGTAAGCCGAGGGACTATGAGACAAGGAATGTGATCCGATTCAGGAATTACCAGAAGTTCGGCAGTGAGGTGCGCGTCCTGGACGACGATATCAAGCCTGACCCGGAACCAACTCCAACAAAACCTTAAGTGCGTGCTCTTAATTCATAGTGTAATACGCACCGGCCGCCGCGAGAGCGAGCCACAAGAGTCCCTTGCCGAGGAAAAATACAAATGCGACGGTGCCCGCACGCTTGGTCCACTTGCGTGCCGGGCATTTTGTCTTGTTTGGTTCGCATCGCATAAGCTACAATTTCGAAGACACTGCCGAACCGACATTCCGTCAAAATGTTAAGGCGTAAAATATTCGCAAAAAGTCTCTTGCCAGCACTCATCCTGATGATCGTATCGGGAACAGCGGCTCAACTAGCGCCGCCCAGGGAAGAGAACAAACGAGAGGCTGACTTGATAGAGATCATCAAACTCGACAAAACCATCAAGCTCGACATCAAATACGCGACCGCTGATAATTTTGTCGGCAAACCGGTTTATCCCGAGGCTCGTGCGTTTCTGCAGAGGCCGGCAGCCGAGGGTGTGGTTCGCGTGCACAAATGGCTAAACCGCCAGGGGCTCGGCATTGTTATCTACGACGGCTATCGACCTTGGGCGATAACTAAATTGTTTTGGGAAACGGTGCGGCCCGATCAGCGTGAATTCGTAGCTGATCCGGCGAAGGGTTCGAAACACAATCGCGGCTGCGCCGTGGATCTCGGGATCTATGACCTCAAAACCGGCAAGGCGATCCCGATGCCGTCTGCCTATGATGAATTCACCGAGCGAGCCTCGCCCAATTATTCAGGCGGAACTGATGAGGAACGGAACAACCGCGACAAGCTTCGCCAGCTAATGGAAGCCAACGGCTTCACCGTCAACCCGAACGAATGGTGGCATTTCGACCTGATCGGATGGGAAAAGTACGCGATCTACGACATTGCTTTTAGCGAAGTTGGGAAGAAGAAATAGGTAGACAACGGAATACCCGGATCCGCACTGAAATAGCTTTGAGTGCGGATCCGCGTAGTATATTGTTTGACGACTTAGTCTGTTTTTGGTGCTGCGGCCGGGGCTGCGGGCCGCGGTGGGTTGCCTCGACCTCGATACGGATGTCGATCTCGTCGGCAATCACGGGTGTCGTCGTTCCTGGGATATTCCCACCGTAGTTGACTCCGTAATCACGTCGATTGATCTTCGTTTCGGCGGTAAATCCCATTCGAGCGGGGCTTCGCTCCCCAGCGGGAAGGAATCCTGCGATCGAGATAGGGAACGAGATCGTCTTCGTCACCCCTTTCATCGTAAAGTCCCCTGTCACCATCCAGCCCTTGCCCTTTTTCTGGACCTTGGTGCTTTTGAAAGTAACATCGGGAAACTTGGCGACCTCAAAGAAATCAGCGGATCTCAGGTGGTTGTCACGCCCTCCGACTCCGGTGTCGATGCTTGTCGCCTTAGCCGTAAACTCAACCGTCGATTTGGCCACGTCGTTAGCATCGTAATTTACCGTTCCCACGAAATCGCGGAAAAAGCCTGGAATGTCGATAAGGCCATTGTGCCGTACCTTAAAACCGATCGCTGAGTGAGCCTTGTCGAAACCATAGGTTCCGCTAACCCCGACCGGAGCAGCCGCGGCAAAGCGATCTGCAAAGGTCATGTTAACCGCCCGAGTGCCGCTCTGCGAAAGTGCGATGAACGCAACCAAAGCAAAGCCAGCAAGAAATATTGTTCGTTTCATGTGATGTGATCTCCTGTAAAAATTACGCGTTATTTGATGACCAATTTCATCGAAAATCTGGCTGTCCGGGGCGATTTTACCTGTTTCTTGCGCACAAAGAACATATAGTCGCCCGTCTCCGGGATCTCGAAGGAGTAGCTCGCCGAGCTGTCAAAATCGCCTTCAGAAAAATGCTCTTCGTTATAAACCTTAAAGTCGAAAAGGCTCTTGGTTGAATTTGTGATCGAAACCGTCTGCCCTTTTGTAGCGGCAAAAACAAAATCCATCTCCTGCCCATTAGACAGCGTTCCGCTTAAGATAGTGCTCGTAGCACCGGCCGCAAATTGTATTCGTTTTGGCTCGGCCTTCCCACCATTCTGAGCGTTTGCCGCCACGAAAGTGATTAAGCAGAGAAATGATATGAAGAAATATTTCATATGCGGGCGGTTCGTGCCGGTTGATTTCCTTTCTGATAATATTACACACAAATACCAGACATTTGAAAGGAGTTCCGAAAAACGATGTACAAACCTGAGCCAAATGAATACGGCGAATACTATGGCAAATATATTTCGCTTGTTCACGAGAGCGATATTCGCGAAGCTTTTGCTCGCCAACCAGCCGAGTTGCGTTCTCTTTTCGATGGCGTCGACGAAGAAAAAGGTGTCTATCGCTACGCTGAGGGCAAATGGACCACGAAGGAATCGCTCAGCCACCTCATCGACGGCGAACGCATCTTTGCCTACCGGATGCTCCGCATCTCACGCGGCGACGAAACGCCTATCGAGGGTTTTGAACAGGATGGCTACATCGAAAACTCGAACGCCAACAACCGCTCATTTGCGGATCTGCTAGACGAATTCGAATTGAACCGTAAAGCGAATGTTCTATTCCTCAACAATCTTGACGAGACAGGCCTTGCCCGAATGGGAACAGCGAGCGGATCGCCGGTCTCTGTCCGGGCACTCGCCAATATCTGTATCGGGCATGTGAGACACCATGAAAGGATATTTCGTGAAGGTTACCTCGCCTAAGTGACCTACGACGCCATCATTATCGGCGGTGGTGCGGCCGGATTGTTTTGTGCGATCACGGCGGGACGGCGTGGGCGAAAGGTTCTCGTGATCGAACACAACGCCGAGGTCGGGCGTAAGATCGTGATCTCCGGCGGTGGGCGGTGTAACTTCACAAATAAGGAAGTTTCGTTTGAGAACTTTATCTCGCAGAATCCGCATTTCTGTAAATCGGCACTCGCCGGATTCACTCCACAGGATTTCGTCGAACTCGTCAAGAAGCACAAGATCGCATACTACGAGAAAAAGCTCGGCCAGCTTTTGCCGCGAAAGTTCTCGTGCGATCGTCGACATGCTACTCACCGAATGCCGCAGATCTCGCGTTGAGATACGAACTGGCTGCACTGTGACCAGCGTCGCCAAAGACGGCACATTTCGGATCGAAACCAACCAGGGCATTCTCGAATCCAAGAACCTCATCATCGCATCCGGTGGCCTCTCATTTTCGAAGATCGGTGCGACAGATCTCGGTTATCGTATCGCGAGGCAATTTGGTCTAAAGATCGTCGAGACGCGTCCATCGCTGGTCGGACTTGTCCTCGACGGAAAAAAATACGCTGATCTCGCAGGTGTCTCGATCGATAGCGTTGTATCGAGCGGCAAGGAGAGCTTTCGCGAGAACATCTTGTTCACGCACCGCGGCCTTTCCGGCCCTGCCATCATTCAGATATCAAACTACTGGCAAAAGAGCGATCCCGTATTGATCGATCTGTTGCCGGAAACTGATGTCGCCGAGATGCTCACTGCAAATCGCCATGGACGACGCACTCTTGCTAATTTTCTAGGCGAACTAGTGCCGCAACGCTTCGCCGACGCGTTCGCCGCTAATGCAAACAAACCGCTAAGTGAACTCTCCAACCGTGACATCGATGACATCGGGGCTTTGTTCAACTCCTGGCAAGCGAAGTTCTCCGAAACCGAAGGTTACGACCGGGCCGAGGTGACGCTTGGGGGCGTATCGACGGCGGAGCTTTCGTCGAAGACGATGGAGGCGAAAAGAGTGCCGGGCCTCTATTTTGTTGGCGAGGTGATCGATGTGACCGGTTGGCTTGGCGGGTATAACTTCCAGTGGGCTTGGTCGTCAGGTTTTGCTGTCGGAAACGCTATTTAAAAAGGCGAGGGCGACGTCTCCCACACCGTCGCCCTCTTTTTTCGCGACGCACACAGGGCGTGTACGGCTCGCGAAAACCGTTATTGTTAAAGAACTTCGGCGTGGGACGCAAAACTGTGTGGGATGACTTCGATTTTCCACAATCTAAATACGGTGTCAAGCAAAAAAAGTTTTAACTCTGCGATTGACCACGGAAATCGTCGATATCCATTCCAAACTTCTCTTTTACATACTCTTCCTGAGCTTGATTTACGTTCTTCAGATTCTCGAGCCGCCGCTGCGACTTTCTGATATGAACACTCGTCCGGGCCGCCATCTGGGCAAGCAGATCGCGCCCCTCGGCCATCTCGGCCTCGACCTTTAGACGAAGACCATAAAGTTCCGACGCCTCGGCCTCGGCCTCCTCCGCGTCGAGTGCAGCGAATCTCGCCTTGATCTGATAGATCTGCCGAATAGCACGTGTCCACTCGTCGCCGATCGTCTCACCAGAAACAAGGTCGGGGCTGTTGCGGTAATCGTTGACAAGCTGATTTAACCTAACTTGATCGCCGGACGAATATGCAGCATTTAGCTCAGCCATTAAGACGTGCCGCTTCTCTTTTTCATCTGCGTCTAGGGCGAGGTCGGGGTGAATGATGCGGGCGAGATTGTGATATGCCTTTTTTGCCTCGGCGGTCGGTGCAAAATCTAATAGAGCATTTGCCGCGTCCTCAGCCGCGCGTGCGGCAGATTCCTCGGCCCGCCGCCGAAGTTCCTCAGCCTTTTTCTTGATCTCTTCGTCGTCAGGAACGAGCTTGTATTCTTCCTCCGCGATCTGAGCCTCGATCTCGTCATGCTCGGCGTACAGCCGCGCCACGTCCATCGTGTACCTCGCCTCGAACCGCTGCAAGGCCGCACGCAGATCGGCCATGTGCTCTTCACGGTCAGCAAGGCGGTCCTTGAGCCGGTCTAGGACACGCAGCTTTTTGTCGAGTTCGATCTTCTCTGGAGTCATAAAGTACGACAGACCGCCTGGTCTGTCGATGTGCCTGGTAAATTCAACGTAGATCCTGTCAACGCGGTTGAACCAGGCGGTCTGTTCTACGAGTAAAGATTCATCGGCTGCGTCAGCAGGGCAAACGGATCGCTGACATTCAACGCTTCGTGGACAAAGAACGGCTCACCCGCAGCAACGCCGATCAGCGAGCCGTAAAATCTCGAACGATTTTCGATCTCATCGAGATAGGTCTTGCTCGTCAACATCGTCTCGGGTTCAGTCGAATTCGGGTCGAAGAACTGCGAACGATGAGCGCGGATCGCGTCCATCTTCTTCTTGAGAAAATCTGAGATATCGACAATGAACGACGGCAGTACGCTTCGCGAAAAATATGGTGAGCAACGATCGGCGGCGGAATTTTTTCGTCGGCCGATTCAGGGTCGTAATTTCGCATCGCGACCAACCGCGAACACTCACGCACCAGAGTCGCGATATGATCGTGGTCAGGATGCGTATCGCCCGACTGATGCGTCAAGATCACACGCGGCTTCAAACGCCTCAAGGCACGAACCATCGCCGTCCGTTCGACATCCGTCACAAACACATGCCCATCCGGCAAGCCAAGATTGTCGCGCACATCAAGCCCCAATATCTTCGCTGCTTCTTCCGCCTCAATTGCACGCCCTTCGACCGTGCGCGCGTTCCCATCTCGCCACGCGTCACGTCGAGAGCACCAGTCGCGTAGCCTAGTGACTTGAGCTTGGCCATGGTGCCGCCGACCAACAATTCGAGGTCGTCGGGGTGTGCGAAAACGGCAAGGATATCCACTTGGCTCATCGGTCTAATTTACCACATGGGTCTGATACTATTCAGGTATGAAACTAACGGTTCTCGGATCAGGTACGTCAATACCGCATCCGCGGCGGACGAGTTCTGGCTATTGGCTTGAGACAAGCGGCGGCACGATCTTGTTGGATTGCTCAGCGTCGATCGGTTCGCGGATGGCGGCGAACGGGCTCGCTTGGCCAAATTTGGACGCGATCTGGATCTCGCATTTTCATCTCGATCACGTCGGCGGCCTCGCGCCTTTGTTAGCCGGAACAAAGCATGCGGGGAAAATGAAAGATCGGACAAAACCGCTGCGTATCATCGGCCCCACTGGTTTGAAAAAACTGATCGACGCCTTTAGCGACGCTCACAACTATCGCCTGCTCGAACAGCCGTTTCCTGTTGAGATCGTCGAGAACGAGGCACTTGAGCCTTTTGAGATCGTAAACGGCGTCGAGGCAACCGCAATGAAAACACCGCACACTGCGGAGAGCCACGCGATCCATATTCGCGACGGCGATGCGACTCTCGTATACACCGCGGACACTGGCTTTGATGAGTCGCTCGCTACGCTCGCCAACCGCGTCGATCTGTTCATCCTCGAATGTTCATTTGTGAAAGATAAACCTGCCCAGAAACACCTCGAACTCAGCGAAGCGATCCACCTGATCCGAAAAGCCAAGGCAAAACGTGCGATGCTCACGCATTTTTATCCCGAGTGGGATGACGTAGATTTTGAGGAAGAGCTGGCGAAATTCTCGCCGATGTGTGAAGTGATCGAGGCGACGGATGGATTGAGCATCGTCGTTTGAGCAGACGTTCCTCTCAATCGCATTGCGGCGATGGCTGCGCCTCGCCTGCTGCAATCCAGCCCAATGTAGTTTTCGCCCCTCTTCCGCCGCATTAGCGGCGGAAGAGGGGCGAAAACTGGGATCATTGAGAGCCACTATCGGCTAGGCATAGCCGTCGCCGCACTGCAATTAGGCTAAGCCTCGGGCAATAATTGTTCTTTTAAGCCTTCGCATTCCGCTTCGCCATATTCATCAGGTCGGCGGGCATCCATTTTTCGGTGACCTTGTCTTCGGCACCGGCGATGCCTTTGGTCCGATTGCGCCAGTCTTTTGACGGGTCGTCTTCGCGGCCGGATTGTTTGGGGTAATTTTCGACCTGTTCGAGGCTGATGACGATGCCGAGGGCGATGTCGTTCCAGTCGTTGTTCTGGATACCGCGAAGCACCACCGGCAGCCCGGCCGTCCAGTCTTCCTCAGGTACGATGTTATCGTACTCCGGGATAGTCAGGTACGCGGTGTTCGGCAACGCGTTGCCGCTAAACTCACTCACGATCTGTGCCTTCACGTCATTCATCGACGCGTTAGGATTTGCCACGCGCATATCTAGTGCACGCCGGAAGATGTCGGAAACTGTTGGTTGGGTGCTCATATTTGAAATCTCAGATTAGCACAGTTACCAGTGGAAATTAATTCGCCGACCAACTTTATTCTTGCCGTTTCGCATCTGAAAATATAGTCTTTGAAGGCAAGGAATATCGTAGATGAAGTTTTTTTTAGCAGTAGTTGTTTGCCTTTTGGCGTTTTCGTCCACTTTTGGGCAGAACGAACAAGCTCCGATCATCGAAAAGAATATTACCTACAAGGATTGGACATACAAAGACATTCGAACCGGTGCCGAGACCAATTTGAGGCAGCTTACCGCCGGCAAGAAGCTCGTCATAGTCGTCTACTACGCCCCGTGGTGCCCAAACTGGCGGTTTGACGCTCCGATGCTTATTCGGCTGTATAACAAACACAAAGGTAACGGCCTCGAGATCGTGGCCGTTGGCGAATACGACCCGCTGCCTTCATTGAAGAACAACCTCGATTCCCTCAAGATACCGTTTCCTGCCGTTTACGAATCGGATGAACGGGCGGCAAAGCAAAAGACCTTGCACTACGAATATCGCCGTACGACCGGCGACGCCCGCGGCTGGGGCTCGCCGTGGTACATCTTTCTCGACACCGCGAAGATGGAAAAGAAAGGCGACGTTCTCGTAAATCGGACACACATCATCAATGGCGAAATGATCGAGGCCGAAGGCGAGAAATTCATCCGTGAAAAGCTCGGGCTTCCGGCTATTGATGCAAAAGCTGGAGTTGGTAAAAATGGCGAGATCGAGGTCTGCGAACCGGATAAGAAGATCGGTGCATTAATAAAACCGTGAAGAAAGAGACATCAACGTTAAGAAGGCGGCCTCTGACCGCCTTTCTTTTATAAAGCGTCAGTTATTTCGGCAGCACGGCTAAGGTATCGGTCAGCTTTGCCGCAATGTCTCGCAACGGATCTTTCGCAGCGACAAACTTGCTAGCTATGGCATAGTCTTCCGAACGCTCGACGAGTTCTGTGATCCCCTGAATATTCGGTAAATATTTCTGCAAAGCAGTCTTTGTTCGAAACTCGGACTCGAGATCTGAGAGTCCTTTGCGCATGCCCCGGATAGCTTCTATTAATTTCATCTTACTGGCCTCGACGCTCGCGGCTGTCTTTGCTGAAAGTTTGCCAGCTTGTCGATCTGCCTCAGCGGTCTCAAGTCCCTGAGCGACCGGCCCGAGCTTGGTGACGAAATCGTTTACGTTAGATAGCTGTATGTCCACCTTCTCACGGGCCGCCCGAACATCTAGCGGTGGCAATACCTTGGTGGCCGGTGCTGGCTTTTTTGGAGCCGGTTTTTTAGTCGGCTTCTTCTGCGCAGTGGCGGCTCCGGCGAGCGATATGCCGATGACCAAGGTTCCGACGATTAGTTTTAACGGCTTCATATAATGCCCTTCCTGTTCAAATACTCACAAAAATCTTATCATAGCTGTAATGCAACAGCGGTGTTTAGAGGTTCGCGCTCTCGGCAGGGTTGGCTACGCAAACGCACTCGATCTGCAAAAAGAGCTGGAAAGCGAGGTCATCGCAGAGCGAAAAAGCGACTATTTGCTCCTTCTCGAACACCCGCATACATACACTCTCGGCCGCCGTTCAAAGGGCGATGGCGTGCTCGCAACGGCGGAAATGCTGAGCCAGATGGGCGTCGAGACCTTTGAGATAAATCGCGGCGGACGTGTCACGTATCACGGCCCCGGCCAGCTTGTCGGTTATCCGATCATCAGCCTTTCGCCCGATCGTGAGGATGTTCACCGCTATGTTCGTGAGATCGAGGAAGTGCTCATCCGCACGATGGCCGATTTTGATATCGATGCGTTTCGGATCGAAGGGTTGACGGGAGTTCACACGGTCGAGGGCAAGGTCGCGGCGATCGGCGTGCATCTTAAGCGTTGGGTAACGACGCACGGATTTGCACTCAATGTGAACACCGATCTGAGCTTCTACGATTCGATCATCGCCTGCGAGGGCGAGCCGGTGACGTCGATGGATCGCCTGCTCGGACGTGAAGTCGATATGGCTCAAGTGGAGAAGCGGATCGAGGCGAATTTTCGCGATGTTTTTGAGTACGAGTCAGTCGGGGCTAAGGCTGTAACTGCTGACGTGGTAAGTATTTGAGGTGTTATGAAGAAGTTTATTTTGCTATTTTTTGTTGTTTCGATCATAGCTTCTTGCGGCGGAAAAGCCGGAGTTAATTCCGCCGACGCGACCGGCATGAAGACCCTCGAGCGGCCCAAACGCATTGCCGATATGATGGCTGCCCGCGGCGAACAAGACGCCGCAGCACCCACGCTGAAAATAATCGAACCGGCCGCCGATGCGACGATCAATGGTGCGACTGTCAAGGTAAAACTTGAGATATCAGGCGACCTCAAAGGCTACAAACCGCACATGGACATGGAGACCAAGATGGGCAACCACGTCCACGTGATCCTCGACAATCAGCCCTACGAGGCATATTACAATCTCGACAGCGAATTTGAACTGAGGAATGTGGCGGACGGCGAACACACATTGCGCGTCTTTCCTTCAAGGCCGTGGCACGAATCGTACAAGAATGAAGGGGCGTTTCAGATGGTCAAATTTACGGTCAAAAATGGCGGCGGCGATGCTGCAAAGCCAACGACCACCGCCAACGGCAACACGATGGCAACGCCCGAAGGCAAGGATATGAAGATGAGCCTCGCCGGAAAGGTCGATGCCACCAAGCCATTGCTGACATTCAGCCGTCCGAAGGGCGAATACAAGGACGCCGATGCTGATGCGATCATGATCGATTTTTGGCTCGCTAATGCAAAGCTGACGGGCGACGGCGGCGAGTACCGCGTAAAATACACCGTCGATAATGGTGAAGCGAAATTTATCGAAAAATGGGAACCGATCTGGCTAACCGGCTGGACCGCCGGACGACATGTCCTCTCTCTCGAGTTAGTTGATAAAGACGGTAAGCCGGTCGATAACGGCGGTTACAATACGACTGTTAGGGATTTCATGGTGACGAAATAATTGGAGACGACTAATATAGATGCGACGTGAAACTACATCGTGGTTCAGCCACAATCTCGGAATGGATATGCCGCTCGTGGCGTATGGCCACGCGGGTTATCCGCTGTTAATGTTCCCGACGGCCGCGGCCGATTATCTCGAATACGAGCGTTTTTATCTGGTCGATTCGATCAAGGATTTTATCGAGGCGGGGCTGATTCGCGCCTATTCGATCAACTCGGTCAACAAGTACAGCTTGCTCAATCGCGAGTCGCATCCCGGCTGGAAGGTCGAGATGCTCAACCGCTATGACAACTACATCATGGACGAGGTGCTGCCGCTGATCCGCAACGAATGTGGCAGCGACGCAAAGCCGCTCGTTACCGGTGCGTCACTTGGTGCCTTACTCGCGGTCAATACCTATTTCAAACACTCCGACAGTTTTCGCGGCGTGATCGCGATGAGCGGCAGTTACGACATTTACAATTATCTGGACAAGGGCTACTACGACGACAACGTCTATTTCAACAATCCGGATATGTATCTGCGGCATCTCAACGACGACTACCACCTGCCACGTCTGCGTCAGGCAGATTCGATCGTTATCGTCACCGGCCAAGGCTCATACGAAGCTCCTGACCGCAGTCGCGAATTCTCCGGTCTGCTCCACTCTAAAGGGATCCCGCACCGCCTCGACGTCTGGGGCCACGACGTCAACCACGACTGGGTCTGGTGGCGCAAAATGCTGCCGTACTATTTGGGCGAATTTACCAAGTAAGTCAGAACCACCTGCGTAAGCGGGTGGCAAAGGCGGTCAGCACAATTCTGCTGCAGATAAATGGAAATGACGCAGATCGGGAAATTCCTATCTGCGTCATTTGCTTCATCTGCGGCCAAATATTCCCGACGTACATTCCACCCGCTTACGCAGGCGGTTCTGGCACTTATCTCGCTACTGACACGCTAATGTGCGATGCATTGCTGCCGCTACGATAGATCCGTTGCGTTGCCGCTTTGTAATCCGCGACCGCTGCCTTAAAGATATTCGGCACAAAGGTCTGCGGATTCCTATCGTAGAGCGGGAACCAAGTGCTCTGGACCTGCACCATTATCCGATGGCCTTTTTTGAAGGTGTAATTCTGTCCGCGCAGGTCGACGGCAAATTTGGTCGGCGTGTTCGGCTTTAACGCCTCGGCTTTCTCGAAACTCTTGTGATAGCGCCCGCGGAAGATCTCGCTTGCGACCATTAGCTGATAATTTGCCATCCGTTCCGGCTGAGCATCGCCGGGATAAACATCGATCAATTTCACAACCCAATCGCTGTCCGAACCGGACGTCGCCGCAAAGATATTTGCCATCACATCGCCGGTGATCGTAACCTCCTCAGCCAAAACTTCCGTCTTCCAAGACAAGACATCTTTGCGATCTGCGAGGAAACGTTGATCGTCAACAAGCCATGCTCCCCAACTCGAGCCCTGCGTATAGGTTGCGAGAACTGGAAGCTTGCGGTACGGAACCGGATCGGTCGGATCAGACCTGTAGGTGTCATATCCGGGATCGCTTTTGGCTTGCTCAGGCTTCTCAAAACCGAGTTGACCGCCCGATTGTAGGTAGAGTTCCTTCTTCTGACCGTTCTTTGGCGACCAGGAATCGTAGGTCATCCATTTGTTTGATCCGGATTGGAATACCGTCGCCTCGGCCGGTGTGAAAGTACCTTTGTCTTTCAAAAGCTTTGCAAAGAACGGTGCCTGGATCTCTTTGCGGAAATAATTTCCGGTATCGCTTCCAAAATCCATCGCTCCCAGCCGCCGTCCGCGGCCGCCCCAGCCGCCATGATTCCACGGGCCCATAACGATCGAGACCTGGTTGTCACGGTCGGTCTTTTCGAGAGTTTTGTACATCGCAAGCGGGCCGTAGAGGTCTTCCTGATCCCACCAGCCCCCAACGATGAGGGTCGGAACGCTCGTGTCTTTTAGATAGAGATTCGTGGCGCGTGCCTGCCAATAGCTGTCCCACGATGGATGCTCGAGGAACGCTTTCCACGAGTGTGATTTGGTCGCGAGTTCGGGAGCAAGTGTCTGAAGTTTACCGATTGGGAGATACCATTCGTAGTTGTTCGGATTGTCGAATGTTATGCCGCCGCCTTTTTTCTGATTCTCAAGCGGCACCGCCCATTCGTGTGCATATGTCTGGCGAAATGCTCCATGATGCATATAATCGTCGCCCATCCACAGGTCGGTTACCGGAGCCTGCGGCGATGATGCTTTGAGTGCAGGGTGTGGATCGAGCAGAGCAACCGCCGCCAACCAACCGGGATAGCTCACGCCCGCAATACCAACGCGGCCGTTGTTCTTAGGCACGTTCTTCAGTAGCCATTCGATCGTGTCATACGTGTCCGTGCTTTCGTCGATAGACTTAGGATCACGTTTATCACGGGGCGGCCGTAGCATTTCGAACACGCCTTCGCTGTCTTCGCGTCCGCGAATATCCTGAAACACAAAAACATATCCGTCTTGAACAAGCTCGGCTTTGGAGCTATTTAATCGCGGCGAGTTCCAACCGGCAACGCCATACGGCGTTCGCTCCATGTAGATCGGCAGATTCTCAGCCTGATTCTCGGGCGTCATTATAACGGTGAAAAGCTTGACCCCGTCGCGCATTGGGATCATCGCCTCCGTGCGTTTGAACGGCACTCGCGTGTCCGCTTGCGGTATGTTCGCGATCTTCTTCGTCGTGTACATCTGGCCGCCCTGCCGCCAGATCATCCCGGTCACACGGCCGCCTTCGCGGACGAATTCTGCTTCCGCTGGTGGCCCCGGTGGCTTGGTAAAGAACTTATCTGCGGCCGAAGCTTGTATCTCGATCTTGTCCTGATTCGTTACGCGAAGAAAGAACGTCTCACCCTCGCGGAAGAACGAAAAGACGATCCCGCCCAGATTTGCCGCATCCTCGTACTGGCCCGTCAAAACATCGAAACTCTGCGGCTCGACCCTGATAGCGACCTGAGTCGCCTGAGCAGCCGGCTGTTGGCCAACGACCGCGAAGTTTGAAACCAGAACGACAAAGAAAAATACGACGAAACGAATTCTGTTCATATATTTGGAGTATTGCCTAGATTCTCTAACTTACGCTACCAATTCCTCAAAGGTTTCCCGTTATAGAACAAAAAATGCGGCCGCTTTTGATACGGCCGCTCCTTTATTACTTCGAAATAGATCGACTATCCGTCGCCTTTCTTTCCTTTGCGTTTTGCTCCGTCCACCTTGTCGGGGGGCGTATCTACTTTTGGCTTTACCGTTGAAGGCGGAACGATCGGTTTCACCACCGGCGGCTTGTCCGGCGTCGTATCCGGGGCCTTGGTAGTTGTATCGGGGGAAGCGGGTTTAGTATCGTCACCACCACCGGTGCCGGGCAACGGAGCGTTAGGGTCGATCTTGGTTCCCGGAGTAAAGACGATCCCGGTCCTTCGTCCGGCCACATCCGCTTCCTCGAGTTTTTCGAGTTCTTCGCGTTTTCTCAGTTCGCTTGCTCGCTTCACCTCGGTTGGCATCGGCGGTGCCTTGGGGAATGTCTCACGCGGTTTATCCTTCATGAAAGGGATCATAAAGGAATTGAAGTATGGTACCGCTCCGTGTCCGCCGGTCATTCCTGCACCGAGCGATTCCTTACGCAGCGGATTTCCCATCCATACGCCGGTTACATATGTAGGTGTATATCCAATAAACCAGACGTCGGTTTCATTATTAACAGTGCCAGTCTTTCCAGCCAAAGGATGGCCCCCTGCACTGGCCCCGGGAGCAGTACCGCCACCGGACGTTACGCCACGCATCATATCTACCATCGTCAATGCGACGTACTCGCTCGTGACCTTGGAACTCGTACCTTCAAATTCTTCGAGCAGACTTCCGTCGCGGTTATAGACCTTGCGGATCAGGTGTGGAGCCACACGAATTCCCTTATTTGGAAAAGCTGAGTAGGCAGCAACCATCTCGAGCAGTGATGCCTCACTCGCTCCAAGTGCCGACGGCAAACTAGGAGCCATCGGATTTGAGATCCCAAAGCGCCTAACCATCTGGGCACCCGCCTGAATACCGACCTGCTCTAACAGGTGTACAGCCGCGATGTTGTACGATTTGGCAAGCGCGATCTTCATCGGGACATTCGGATGGCTCGGAGCCCCGCCATAGTTCGTAGGTGACCAGCCACCACGCTTGATCGGCGCACCGCTGACCGTCATGTCAGGTGTCATTCCATCCTCAACGGCGGCCGTATATATAAACGGCTTATACGCTGATCCGGTCTGACGCAAGCCCTGGGTAGCGTTATTGAACTTACTCGTTTGAAAATCATACCCGCCGACAAGACAAACGATCTCGCCGTTCTTTGCGTTTATTGATACGATCGACGCCTGTACCTCAGGGACTTGCATCAACTCGACATCGAGTTGCTGTTTTTCTTTATCAACACCCTTTATGAGGAACTCTGCCAGAAAACCGGGTTTTAGCTCGTCCTTTGGACGCTTACCGCTCCGGCCCATATTAGCCGAACGCACAACCGCCTTGTACTTTCCAAAGCGAACGCCTACCTCATCGCCGCCCGGGTTATGCTTCATCACCAGGCCTTTGATGTACTCACCTACCTGATAATCGTCACCGTACCAATCCGGGTGCTTAAAGGTATCGAGGGTCTTGTTTACCTCTTTCTCATCAGTGATCGGCTCTTCATTTTCGTTGAGCAAAATGTTCTTGTAATCCGAACGCCATGCCCTGCCTTTATCATATCCGCGGAGACGCTCGCGGATCACGCGCGTTGCTATCTTTTGAGCCTCGACGTTGATGGTCGTATATACTTTTAAGCCGCCTTGTGCGACGCGGGTCGTGTATTTTTCTTCGAGATACTTCCGAACCTCTTCGATCGGATAATCCCAAGCAGTCGACTTAGGCTGTGATTGATAAAACGCGGTCGATGCCAGTTGGATCGGCTTGGCTTTGGCAGCATCGACCTCCGACTGCGAGTATTTTTCCGGAAAATACTTGGTCATCTGATCGAGAACAATATCGCGTCGAGTGCGCGCTTTTTCCATGTCACGAGTCGGCGAGTATTCCGGCGACTTCGGGATCGCAGCGAGCAAAGCCGCTTCCTCAAGCGTGAGATCCTTTACAGATTTGCCAAAATAAGTTCGCGACCCAGCTTCAAAGCCATAGGCACCTGCCCCGAGAAAGACGTAATTCATATACATCTCGAGGATCTGATCTTTGGTGTACAGCCGTTCGATCTGCAAGGCGACAGCCCACTCATTGACCTTACGGGAGTAAGTCTTGTCCTTATAGAGAAATAGATTTTTTGCCAGCTGTTGCGTGATCGTGGAAGCACCCTCAGTTTTGCCGCTGGTCAGATTCTTGACGACAACGCCGACAATTCGATATGGATCGATCCCAATATGGTCGCGATATCGGTAATCCTCGATCGCCAGCAACGCATCAGTAACGCGGTCCGGCACGTCTTGGATCTTAAGAGGGATACGTTTTTCCAGGGCAAATTCGGCAAGTATCGTCTCGCCATCATCGGCGTAAATAGTAGTAACTTGCGGCGGCCGATAGGTCGCGAGAGCCGAGACTTCGACTGAGTAACGAGAGTTATTGAGGTAATACGAAGCCAAAACACCAGTCAAGGCTCCAGCCGACAAAGCCAGTAGCAACGCCGCCGCCAGGAACGTAAACCCAGAAAACCAGCCTTTCGCCGAGCCATCGCCTACCGATTCGGTACTCTGAAACTTCTTTACATCTACCGCCATTACAGTACTCCTAATTCACAAAACGACGCAGCTTAACGCTGACCACAAATCCGATCGCGACAAATGTCGATAAAAGTGCCGACAGTCCTGCGCTCATCAGCGGCAGTGGCACGCCGATAACAGGTAAAACGCCTAGGGCCATCCCGACGTTCATACAAATTTGAAAGACCATGCCGCATACGATGGACATTATAACAAGCATTCCGGCCCGGTCGGAAGCTTCGCGGGCACCGGCGATCAAGCGTGAAAGCAAAAGAGCATACGCCAGAAGCAGTGATACGCACCCGATGAATCCTGTATTTTCCGCAGTTACAGCAAAGATAAAATCAGTCTGCGGCTCCGGGAGGAACTTGAGCACACTTTGCGAAGTCTCAGTGTCACCTTTTATACCAGAAAGCCCACCTTTGCCTACCGTTATTGTGGATTGGATGGTGTGGTATCCGTATCCGCGCGGATCAACGCTATCAGGGTCAATGATCGCGTTAATTCGCTCCTGCTGATATCGCTTGATAAAGCCCGTCTTTACGCCCGTAATATATGCTGCGGGAACAAAGATAGCTACCGCCACCACCGAGAGGACGACGTATCTCATCTTGATCCCGGACAAGAAGAACATCGCACCGAGGATCGGCAAATACGTGATCGCCTGTCCTGCGTCCGGTTCGAGCATGATGAGAGCGACAGGCCCGGCAAAGATCGCTCCGCCGACAGCCATCTCGCGAAACGTTAGCGTCCCACCCTTTTTAGCACCAAAATACTTAGCGAGCATTAAGACGGTCGATATCTTGGCGATCTCCGAGGGCTGGAATTGTAGTCCGAATATTCGCAGCCAAGCCTTCTGTCCATTGACCTGCACACCAAGCGGGGTCAACACAAGAAGAAGAAGTATGAGCCCGATAACATAAAAGATCGGTGCCGAATCGATCAGGCGGCGGTAGTCAGTGAACGAGACGACCACGAACGCGACCAATGCGATGCCTATCCCGTAGATCTGCTTTGTCCAGTAGCCTTCGCTTGGCATCGCGTTGTGGATCTGCCAAACGCCAAAGGAGGCGATAGCGAGGGCCAAAACGGCGGTAAGCCAGTCAAAATCGCGCAGATCGCGTTTTTCGGGAATAGCCACCATCGTTATTTTGCTGCGACCTCCTGGGGTGTATGTCCGGGGCGCTTCGCAAGATACGCATCGTACACGCCACGCACCGCCGGAGCAGCAAAGCTACCGCCGAAGCCGACGTTCTCGATCAGTGCGATGACCGCGATCTCAGGCTTGTACGCAGGTGCAAAACTGACGAACCATGCGTGATCCTTCTTATCGCCAACATCCTTGCCCAAGGCCGCGACCTGAGCGGTTCCCGTCTTCCCCGCAATGTCAAAATCAGGGATTCTGATCGATCCGGCAGTTCCGCCGCCATTGACAACGCCCCACATTCCTTTGATAACGACGTCCCACTGATCAGGTGTCGCCTCGATCAGCCTGGGCTCAGGGTCTTTATAGCCGAATCCCGCACGTTGTGCAAAGTAGTCGCTTTGCCCCTCGCTCCCGACTGCCGCGATCGAGCGAAACTCCTTTAAGAAGTGTGGTGTGACCATCTGCCCGCGCATACCTATCGCAGCCACGGCGTGGAGCATGGAGATAGGAGTGACCACAACTGTGTCCTGCCCGATACCTGAGTAAACGGTCCGAATGTCGCTCCATTTACCTTCTCGTTTTATCACGCCGGCCATGTGCGATTTTGGCGTTTGAGGGACTTTTTCGTTTGGCAGGTCCACTCCCGAACGCTTGTCAAAACCAAACGTCTCGACCATCTGGATGACGCCCTCGATCTTCATCTTGAGGGCAAGGCGGTAATAGTATCCATCGCACGATTTTGTGATCGCATAGCTCAGGGGCGGCGAGCCATGGCTACCCATGCAGCGTGTAAATTTGCTCCCAATAGTGATGCCGCCGCCGCAGACAAGATTCGACTTTTCGACAGTTATCGCTCCCTGCTGTAGCCCCGCAAGAGACTCGGGTATCTTCCACGTCGAACCCGGCGGATAATGGCCTTGGATCGCACGGTTAAATAGCGGCCGCTTTTCGTCCTGCCAATACGCTGCGATCGCCCGCCGTCCATCCGGCGATGAACGCCCACTGATAAATATGTTTGGATCAAACGACGGTGCAGACGCCATGACGAGCACCTCTCCGTTATTCGGATCGGTCGCAATGATAGTTCCCCGTTTTGTAGGCGTATCGGCAAGCCGCTTTTCGGCTTCGAGTTGCAGGTCGAGATCGATCGTCGTGATCAGATCTTGCCCCGACTGCGGTTGGACGACCTCGAGTTCGCTCTGTACACGCCCGCGGCTATCGACAAGCACCTTCCTATATCCTGGCCGACCGCGCAGATACTCGTCATAATACTGCTCGAGGCCGCCCTTGCCGATAATGTCTCCCGGACGAAACCCCTTCTCCTGATACGCGGGATCCTCAAGCTGTTTCGGGCTGATCTCGCCTACATAGCCGAGTACGTGGGCGAGCGTTGTACCGAGCGGATAATACCTCTGCGGCTGCAGTTCGACCCGCAACTCAGGGAATTCGAGAGCGTGTGCTTCAACCCAGGTAATGTCGCGCATATCAACATTTTCCTTGAGCACCATCGCCTCGAATTCGTTCTGCTGTTTGATGAGATTGAGCCGTTCTATGACAAATTGTCGCTCAAGTCCAAGCCCCCGTGAATAGTCATCGACCCGGTCGGCGACGTTGATCTTCTTAAGCGGCTCGTTTGATAGAACGACGTTATAGGTAGGGCGTGAATCGACCAACAGTCGTCCATAGCGGTCGAATACGGCCCCACGCGGAGCGGGGATCGGGATGAACCGCACACGCTGGCTCTCGGCACGATCGCTGTAATATTCGCCATTTACGATCTGAAGAAAATACAGTCGTACGCCGAGAAGGGCGAGCAGCACGAACGCCAAGACCTGTATCGTCGCGACTCGGGCTCCGAGGTTTTGTACTTGATCGCCGATCTTCATCAGATTTTATTTATTGAGCCGTATCGGGTTACGCCGTCGCGTCTGTCGTCGCGGGGCAAACATCTCGCGCTTGCGCCGAGGTCCTTTTTCTGTTGGAACACTTTGAAGCATCAGATAGACCAATGTACCGACAATGGTCGTCCCGATCAGCGAATACGCCGCCGTCGTCAACAGGTCTCCGGCGGGCGGCTGTCCGAAAAGACGATGCAATCCAAAATAAACGAGGTCATCCAATAAGCACGCGCCTGCTATGACGGGAATTCTGAGCAGAACGTTGTCCAGGTAAACGCGCCGTGCAAGCTCGGAAACCACATACGCTATAAGGGTTTTCGAGAATCCATTGGCACCAAGCAAACCTCCGCTGAGAGCATCTACTGCAACACCTGAGATCGTTCCAAAGAGCAATGCACGGATCGTATTTCGTTGGAGAGCTGCATACACCACGATTATCAATGGCAGGTCGATATACGCCAGAGGTTCTGCGACATTCCGCAACGTCCACTGGAGCAGGATTGCGGTGATCAATGCGAGTGTTAGCTTTACGCCTTCCATTTACTTCTTGGATGCCTCACGTGTAGCATTTGGCAATTTTTGATCAAACGCAACTTTCTCAGGTGGCTCGTACAGTAGGATCGCAACTTCCTGCATTGAGTTAAGCCGCGATGCCGGACGAATTTGAATAACATGCGGCGTGGTCGCTGAGCCTGAGATCACGTTTACAATATCGCCAACCTTCAAACCTGCAGGGTAGATCCCATCCTGACCGCTCGTAAAAACCGGCTGCCCGATCTGCACGTCGATGATGCCGGGCACATACCGCATTTCGAGCAGATCGCTCTTCCCGGTGCCGCCGACAACGCCTAGAGCGTTCGATTCCCCGATCTGTCCAATTACGCCGCCGACACCCGACTTGTTGCGAGTCACAAGATCGACCTGACAGGTCAGCGGGCCTGTCGCGGTCACGCGCCCGATCAACCCTCCGTCATCGACCACGGGCATATTGATCATGACTCCATCGAGACTGCCGCGGTTAAGGATCGACGAGTCGAACCAGATAGACGGGTCACGCCCGATTATACGGGCCGTAAGAACCTTATATTTGCTTTGCTCCTTAAGGTCGAGCATCGACTTGAGCCGAGTATTCTCCGAGGCAAGGTCTTGCTTCTGCTTGAGTTCGACCTCTAATTCCTGAACGCGCTGCTTTAACAGATCGTTATCGCTCTGAGCACTGCGAAGGCTTGATATCGATTCGAAATAGTTAGCGATGCCGCCCGTGACGCTTGTGACGGGCGATTGGATAAAGTCAGCTGCCGTCTGTGTCCACGCACGGATGATACGTTGGCCCGTCGTGATCTCACGAGCCTCAAACGCCATTAGCACAAAATTAGCCAAAAGTAGTGCGATCATTAGCCACGGGGCCAACCGCCATACTTCCGTTTGACTACGCTCAACCATCTTTTTAGTGGTGAACGGTGAATGATGAGTGGTGAGTGGAAGATCTAACTCACCACTCTCCACTCACAACTCACCACTAGATTAACTGCCTGTCATTAATGAATTATCCCACTTAACGCGCTTCAGAAGTTCGAAATCCGAAAGCATTTTGCCCGTTCCGAGTACAACGGATGAGAGCGGATCATCGGCAATCACGACCGGCAGTCCGGTCTCGATCATAAGGCGTTTGTCGAAATTTTTGAGAAGGGCGCCGCCGCCGGTGAGAACGATGCCGCGTTCGACGATGTCGGCGGACAGCTCAGGCGGTGTGCGTTCAAGAGCAACCCGAACAGCATTTATGATCGTTGCGATCGAATCAGAGAGAGCCTCGCGGATCTCTTCGTCAGTCATCGTAATGGTCTTGGGAATGCCCTCGATCAGATTTCTTCCGCGGACGTCCATGGAGAGAGGTTCATCTAGCGGGAAGGCGCTGCCAAGGCGATCTTGATCGCTTCGGCCGTACGCTCGCCGATGAGGAGGTTGTATTTACGTTTGATGTACTGCGTGATCGCCTCGTCCATCTCGTTACCCGCAACGCGTACGGCACGCGAGTAAACGATGCCTGAGAGCGATATGACCGCAATATCAGTAGTTCCACCGCCGATATCGACGACCATGTTGCCGTGCGGCTCGGTGATCGGAAGTCCGGCACCGATAGCTGCTGCCATCGCCTCCTCGACGAGGTAAACTTCAGAAGCTTTTGCACGATAGGCCGAATCCTCGACGGCGCGCCGTTCGACCTGTGTGATCTCCGACGGGATGCCGATAACGACCCGGGGGCGTACCCACGACTTTCCATTGTGGGCCTTGCGAATAAAATGCTGAAGCATCTTTTCCGTGACCTCGAAATTGGCGATAACACCATCTTTCATCGGACGGATCGCTACGATGTTGCCCGGCGTACGGCCAAGCATTTCTTTCGCGTCGCGGCCGACGGCCTCGACTTGGTTTGTAACTTTGTTAATTGCGACGATCGACGGTTCCGAGACAACGATCCCGCGTCCTTTCGCATAAACAAGCGTATTAGCCGTGCCCAGATCTATCGCAAGATCGCTCGAAAATAAACTAAATAAAGACTTAAATGCCATTCTGAGTAACTCTTCTAGGTAAAATATTGCAAATAGAGTTCCTGTTTAACGGAGTGGTTTTGTGGACTCCAAATCATTAAATTGGAGTCATTTAGGAGGCCACCGTCGCCCAAAACATCTAACCTAATAGCATACACCTTTTTATTCGGATTTTTCTAACGGAATTTCAGCAATTTCCTCGGAAATTTCGAAAACATCGCCCTTGTTCGACGAACTGGATGGTGAATGGAAAAAGGCGGCCTTTGCAGGCCGCCTTTGGTTTAGGGTTGGTGGTCGATGGACATTTGTTGGCCATCGACCTTTGGTTGTTGTTTAGACCGCTATTCCTGGCCCTGGAAGTCGACGTCCGTGAGGGTGTCGATGACCTGGATGATGCGTGGGGCGAAGCGGTAGCGGCGGCTTTCGACGCTCATTACGATGCTCGAGCCGGCCTCGATGCCATCGAACGAGTAGTAGCCGAAGCTGCTTGTCGTTGCTGTTCTTACCACTCCCTGGCTGTCGACCATGCTCACGGTCGCGTTCCTGAGTCCGCGTCCGTCAGGTGTCAACACTCGGCCTGAGATCTCAACTCCGGCTGCAGTTGCAGGCAGAAGCTCGAGTCCCCATCCGCCCTGTACGCCGCCGTTGATGACCTGAGGGGCATTGCCTCCGTTGTCATCGCGGATGTACAGGCTCCACCTCCGTTGGCATCCAGCTGTCCGAAGGTGCCGAACAGCGTCTGTGCGATCGTGCCGCCCACCGTGCTGCCCGGTTGGACATACGGTCCTGCCGGTGCAGGTGCCGGGAAGTCATTGATCGTCGTCTGCCAGTTCGTCGGTTCGAACTTTCCTCTCGTCAGGGCTGTACTGTCTGGCAGTACCTGTCCGGCGAGGTCTGTGAACGTCAGCGTTACGTGGCCGTTCTGGGTGATCGCTACCGGGCCGCCTGCATCGCCCATCAGGATGTACTTGCGTCCCTGCGGATTGACAAGCAGTACCTTCAGGTTATCAGGTGCCGAGTGGTAGAAGTCATACAGTGTGACTCGTACACGGTGAACATTCAGCGGTGGCCCTGCCACCGTGATGTTCGACGGATACGGTGCCGCCTGGATACCCTGGAACGTGTCGATCGGTGTCGTGTTACGGAACTGGTTAGCAGTATCGTTCACGATCACATTCGTTGTTCCCTGGGCTCCGACGCCTCCGCCTGTCACAGCAGTCAGCGTGAACTGTCTCGTCTCATCGATCTCGTACAGTGTGTCAGGGCAATTCGTGACGTTGAAGGTCTTCGACGTCTCGCCGGCTGCAAAGGTCAGCACTACCGGAGCCGCTGCGATGTCGGCATTACCCGTACATGTCGCTGCCACGTTTGCTGTTCCCGTAGCTCCCGGGCCTGCCGTGACCGTTGTCACTCCCGTCGTCACACCCGTTCTCGTTACCGTCACCACCGTCTGCTGCGGTACATCACCAACAGTCGATTCATCATTGATGTACGAGGCGGCTGAGAACTGTACCAGATTCGTTGGCGTCGGCGTAGGTGTTGCCGTTGGCGTATTCGTCGGCGTCGCCGTCGGGGTCGCCGTTGGGGTCGGTGTAGAACCACCGGCACAACCTGTTCCGGTCATCACCAATGAGAAGCGGTTCAGTGTTCCGGTATCAAGGCCGGCGTTATCGCTGACATTGAGTGTCCAGACACCGTTAGCATTCGTACCGTCGAGCAATGAGAGAGCACCGGTCGTCTCAGGCGAGAAGTTGCCGCTCTGGAACTGGCCCGTAGCACTCGTCAGTGTCGAGATGTTCGGGAAGCCGCCCTCGTCATCGAGTGTCGAGAGGCAGATGTTCTCACGCGTTCCACCGCGGCGTGCCTGGAAGGTCGCCGAGGTCGTTCCGTTCGGAGCGGTCAGCTTGAATGTCAGGTCGCCGATGAACGTGTGGGTCACGGCCGCATTGGTGTTGCCAACCGTTGCATCACATGCTCCGGCGGCTCCTGTGTCAAAGCGGAAGTTGAGATCCGTGAGTGTTCCTACGCCACTTACGTTAAGCGGAATATTAACACCGGCCGGAATATTGTCCGGGATCGTTACTGCCGGGCCTGTATAGCTTGTCGTACAGACTCCGCCCGCCGGTGTCGGCGTTGCAGTCGGGGTCGGCGTCAGCGTCGGCGTCGCCGTCGGCGACGGTGTGACTCCGCCCGCTAATCCAACCACGTCAAACGGGAAGTCCTGCGGTACATCAGGTGCAGTCGCCGGCTGTCCGCCATCGACCACGTCTACCCAGACGCCTGTGCTTACTGTCTGCTGGCGTGCATTGTCGCCAGGGGCTCCGCGTGAGCCTTGGATCGTCTTCGACGGTGCGAAGTGGGCCGTCGTAGTGTTATTTACCGTCGATGCCCAGTCTAACCAGTACGTACCAGGTCCAAGCACTGTGTTGACAGTGACCGTGTTGCGCCAGATCTTACGGGTCGTTCCCGGAGCGGTCGCTGGTGGAACCACTGTGTTAAAGATGCGGAAGAACGTCGTATCGACCGATGATGCAAGACGGTTGGTCGTCGTATTACCGAATACCACTGCCGCACCTACATCTCCCGGACGTCCGTTCCAGATCTGCAACGTCGTTCCCGTGAACGGTGACGGCGATACCGCTCCGCCCGTCAGGTATGCGTAGAACGCTACCGACTGGATCGTACATGTCTGCGTGATCGTAAAGTTATCGGCCAAACGGAACGAGCCTTGCGTTACTGCCGACCCCGCACTCGTGTTCGCCTCGGTCAAATTACCCGTATCATTCTGAGCTTCGCTCCAGAAGAATCCTGCCGGTGCGGCTACGCCACTCTTCGACAATCCCTGCGGATTAAGTCCGCCGTTCGAGAAAGTACAGGCACCAGGTGCCGGCGTCGCCGTCGGTGTCGCCGTCGGTGTGTTCGTCGGCGTTGCCGTAGGAACTACCGTCGGAGTTGCCGTCGGTGTGTTCGTCGGTGTTGCCGTAGGAACTACTGTCGGCGTTGCCGTCGGCGTATTCGTCGGTGTAGCAGTTGGCGTGTTCGTCGGCGTTGCCGTCGGAGTGTTCGTCGGGGTTGCCGTCGGTGTGTTCGTCGGCGTTGCCGTCGGAACTACCGTCGGGGTTGCCGTCGGCGTGTTCGTTGGGGTGTTCGTCGGCGTATTGGTCGGCGTATTCGTCGGCGTCGGCGTCGCTCCACACGCGTAGGAGACTGTATCGATACCTATGTAGTTCGAGTTATTACCAGTAGGTCCGCCATCCTCAACAAAGTAGCGGAAAGCAAGTCGTCCCTGCACTTCGGCTGGGGCTCCAGTGATCGTCACGGTAAATTCGGTCCAGACATCCGGATGGGTGCCCGAGTATGTCGGGTCAGTGTCCAGCAACAGGGTGGTGAACACGCCAACTGACGTTTCTGATGTACCAACATCCACGCTGGCACCGCTGGTGCTCATTCGAACCTGGACGCGATCCGGATAGATATTCCCCGTAGGGCTTCTGCTCCAAAACTTGAAAGTGTCCCCATTCTTGAGAGCCTGTTCGGGCAGGATCAACCAGTTGCTGATCGTACCGGCACCTGTCGTGCTATTAAAATTCGCACCGACAAACGAGTTGGCAGCCCCGGCCTGAGCCGGAAACACCGTTCCGGTTGGCAGGAACCATGTCGTCGTACCTACTGGATTACTTCGGTTGTTAATGATCCAGGTCGGTGGTGGCGAAGTGTCAAAATTCTCTGTGTATGCAGTACAAACCGAAGGGGAGTCACCCGACTCCGTCGTCTGTGCATTAGTATCAAAAAAGCCTGGGAAACTGGCAATTGCGAATGTCGCAAGCAGTCCCAGGACCAAGGTTAAGGAGTATTTTGCCTTCATACTCGATCTGGACGACGTTCTTTTATTCGGCATAAGTTTATCGGATCCTCGCATTGATTTTACTCTGACCTGAAAGCCGCAGTGACCAACCCTAGTTATTTCGGGTGATCGCGCTCAAAAAAGATAGCTTTCAAGGTACTTTTGGTGATGAACGTTCTGACTATATGCGCTTTTTTCGCGATTGTCAAAACAATTTGTAGCGCTAAATGGTTTTGTGGGCAACGAGATGCGAACGGCCTAGCCGCCTAGCTACTGAAAGAATCTGACAAAATGCTCAGTTCCATTATGGGTGACAATAAGTAGGCGCTGGTCGAGAATGTGAAGGAAGAGCATTGAAAACAGGAGCACCGCCCACACATAGGCTGAGAATGGCCAAGAACGATCTAACGGCCCCGAGGAACGTCCCGTCTCCGTCATCTTAAGTAGCCGTCGCACCCGCTCCGCAATGTCAACTTCCCGATGAGATACGATATACGCCCCGGCGGGAAGCAGGGGCTTTGGAGAAGCTGGCACGATCCGTGTGATCTTGACGAGAGCTGACGCCAGATCTAAAGCAACGCGCCCGCTCGTGGTGGCTGCGAATTCGTCGGCGAGTGCCTCGGCATTTTGAACCCATGCCTTATCGAGTCCCCGAGCGATCGGAAGGAATAGCAGATCACGGCAAAATGCGAGAACCGTCGTCTTGAGATTGTCCCGACCCACCAAATGTCCATACTCGTGGGCTATCGCCGCTCGAAATTCACTCTCTCCGAGTGATGTGAGAACCTTCTCCGCGACGAATATCCGGGGTTTCCAAATTCCAACAACCGCCAGCACTGGAAACTCGTGTTCAATTTGATAGATGGGCACATCTATCCCGGTAATCTCGACCTTAGATGAACTGCGAAACCACTCGCGCATTAAGCGACGTGTTGCGAGGCCGGAACGGATAACACGACAAATTGCGATCAGGATGCTGACCAGAGATACGATACCTAGTAGTGCGAGTTCATTGCTGACGATCTCGCCAGAATTTTCACGTTCATGGAGAAGATAGCCCGGGACAATGAACGCGAAGACGGCAATGGATGCCACGACTATCGGGAGAACCCGTAGGCCAAAGATCAGGCGGGCTCGTGTGCCCAGCGTGGCACCTTCGAACAAGCCTGACATCGCTCGCCATGCGAGGGATGCGACCACTGAGACCGTCAGATTGATGATCAAAAAAGAAGCTAAGGCTACCGAAATACCGAGCAGGTAGTACATCAGTCATTGCCCTCCCTATCTAAGAGGGCCTTCTTCTCGCGAACAAGCCGTTCGAGCTCGTCGAGCAGATCCCGGTCGCGGTCACTTACGGAGTCAACTATGCAGGCCAGGACGGGCTCGGCTCGGCCTATCGTTGTGTCAAGGAGCTTCGAGATCACGTCCTGAGCGACGCCGCGCTCCATTTCTTCGATCGAGTAAAGCGACGTGTAAAGAAATGCTCGGCCGACCTTCCGTCGAGAAAGTAGACCTTTTTTGTAGAGACGATCAAGGGTCGTCATCAATGTTGTGTAAGCGTAGGTCTCGCTAAAGGCCGTACAGAGTTCGCCGACGCTCGTTTCACCGCGTCGCCAGACCTCTCGCATAGCCTTCTGCTCAAGTTCACCAAGTGAGTCGAGAACGGCTTCGGACAGCCGCTTAAAACCGCGGAGTCTAAATCTCGGAACCTTCATAAACAATTAGTTTCGCTGATCAGAAAAGCGGAGTAAAACCCCCGCTTTTCCGATCGAGCTTCGATCATCGGACTTTCTCGAGGCTTACTGATCCATCGATATAGCGGGTCGACAGTATACTTCCAGCTTCGCCCACGACACTGCGTTGTGCCAGTGAATTCGTGAAGGTGATCGCTGCCTCGCCATTAGCGTCGCCCGAGATCTCGAAGGTGACCATGACGATCCTCTTTGGTGTTGCTGATGCTGTCATCGGCTCGGTCGAATCCACGAGGATCCCGACGCGGCCCGCTTCGGTGCTGTTCACCGTTAGAATCGAGCCTTCTGCGGCTCCGTCACCAAGTACTATCTGCGGATCGGTTAATCGCGACGCATCGTACTCAAGCGTAAAGCCAAGTGCGAGCTCATCGCCAACCGCCGTGATCTCGACCGGCACGGTAACACGCGTTCCGTCATGCTTAGCTGATCCGACGCTCACTTCCCTTCCAAAGAAGTAGGCGTAAAGGTCATCGATGATCGATGAGACAACTTCAGGTACGCCTGAAGGACCTGTCGGTCCGCCCGTTGGGTTAGGTGGATCAAGAGACGCGGCATATCTGCGACCCTGAATGACATCACCAGCATTGATATTGCCGTCACCACCTGTCGCAAGCGGAGCACAATCCGCACGTTGACGCTCGTTACCGGGATCCGGCGTATCGAGGGTAGTCGCAAATCTACGAAGCTGGACCACATCGGTGACATTCATTACCCCATCACCGACCGGTCTAGGAGCAACGTCGCCTTCGATGCCACCGCCCGGCAAAGGGGTTGGCGTTGCGGTCGGGGTGTTGGTCGGTGTACCCGTAGGCGTAGCGGTAGGTGTGCCGGTGGGGGTCGCCGTCGGAGTATTCGTCGGGGTTGCCGTTGGAACTACCGTTGGTGTCGCCGTCGGGGTATTCGTCGGCGTTGCCGTTGGGGTGTTCGTTGGTGTTGCGGTCGGCGTGTTCGTCGGCGTAGCCGTTGGCGTCGGCGTCCCTCCGGCGGTGCAACCCTGAACGACTACATCGTCGACATCCCAGCCAGCACCGGCAACGGACGTGTCCGTTCCGATACGCAGTCGGAACTGTGCATTCTGTCCTGCGTAGGAGCTGACATCGGCGATCGACTGAAAATAGGCCGAACCATTACACCAGCCATTCAAGCCGCCAAGCGGGTTGCTGAATCCGGTCGAGATCGTACCGGTATAGGGGCCGGCAAGAATGCTCGCTCCCGGGATCTGCGTCCACGTACTTCCCGAATTGACCGAGACCTCAACGATTCCTGCGTCGTAGCAGTTTGGTGCATTCGGCTCAAGATTTGGCGCGTGCCAGAACTTCAGAACCAGTGGATTTTGACCCGTCGGCAATGATATCGGCGGAGAAACAAGCCGTTGATCCGTCACGCTCGCAGTACCGACACCGCGATAATGTGAGGTTCCGGTTCTAGGATTGGAGGTAACGACGGCCCATGTGTTGGTTCCCGTGCCGCCAGCACCCTGCGTCCAACCGCTAGCTCCGGCCTCGAAGCCGTATTGATAGATAGTATTTACGGTTGTGCCCGGCCCGCAGTCGCCAGGGGCGGCAACCGTTGTAAATGTGTAAGTCGTGGAGTTGAGACCGGTTCCGCACGCATTGACAGCCCGTACACGCCAGAAATAAGTCGAACTGGTATTGAGGGTTACGTTCGAAGTCCACGTCGGATTGATCAGGCCTGACGCCGAAGCAACGATATTGGTGAAGGTGTTGTTCGTCGAAACCTCGATCGTATAGCTCGCCGCTTCAGCAACCGCTCCCCATGTAAACGTTGGCGTTGCAGCAATATTCGTCGCTGCATTGACCGGAGCCGTCAGAGTTGGCGCAACCGGATTCCCGGCGGCAACGACTAGACCCGCGGCAAATTGTTTAACATTTGGCCCCGCGGCCGTTCCTACGATATTGAAATTATATGTGCCCGCCGCGGCACCGCTAAGTGTCATCGTGCTTGCACCAGCGGGAGTCACCGGATTGACACTAAAGCCGACCGAACCGGGATTGCCGGTCGTGGTAAGTGTTACAGGGCTGTTGTAGCCGCTGACGCTGCCGACGTTGACGTTGTAAACGGCATTCGAGCCGACGCACACATTTTGAGTTTGCGGGGTAGCCGCGAGTATGAAGTCCGGCGTACCGCACTGGTCAAATTTGATCTTACCGATACGAGTGCTCCACGAAGATGCTCCGTTCCATTGTCCGGTAAACCAAAACGTACAGTCATCCGATGGGTCGACGCTCATTGCCGAGTAATCGCCATATCGGTTGCTTCCGTTATTCGCCGTACCACTGACCAGGACATTATCACCTTGCGACATCGTGCCAAGCGGATCGCTCGCGAGGCGGCCTGTGTAGCGAAGACCCGGGAAGATCGTCGAACTCGAGATATTGTAACCGAGAGCGATATTGCCCGATCCGTCCATTGCGATGGCCGCCATCCAGCGGTTGTCATCTACAGTCGGGGCAAATGTTCCCTCCTGATGTAAAGTCCAGCTGCCAGCACCGACGCGTCGAAGTTCGAACCAGCGAACGCCGCCGCGGTGTGCGCTGTTCGGGCTCGCGGCTCCGACATTGGTCACAAAGTTGCCGACCAGTGTCTCGTGAGTACCAAAATTTCGATATACGAGGCGATTCATGATCACCTCGCGAAGCGGATCTAGCGAACCTCCAGAGCCCTGTGTGGCTCCGGGCATTCCCATGCAGGAGAATGACGTGAGGCCGCAAAGATTCGAGCTAAATTCGGAATTAACAAGTGAGGGAAGGTCCAAACCCGTCGATTTGACAGACGGAGCTGTCAGCATGTGGTTCGCCTCGGTGGTTCCCACATCAGGAAGCTGTGTAAATGTCGAGTTGGCCGGCGTTACCCAATCCACATCAAAAGCGTAGATCTCAAGGATATCGCTTGAGGGAAAGCCCGCAGGGCCGTGAACTTCTGTATCGCGATGCCGCATAAAGATGCCCGGAGCTCCTGCCGGAGGCGCTGCTGCCCCATCCAGATCGGCCGGAGTGAGGGCCTGAAATCCAAATCCGGATAGGTCAACCGCTGTAAACCGTTGAAAAGTCGCTGCCTGTCCGGCGAGCATCTTTACTCGATCAAGTGCGTAAACCGCCGGTGAACTTTCATTCGACGATACGTAGTAGGCATCCGGCCAAACTCCATACTTTGGATAATCCGGAAACCCAGGAGCCTGAAACTGATAGCCGGCGTAGGTTCCCGCCGGATCAGGCGTTGTCGAAACGTACACGCACAATCGATTTCCACTCCCGGAAAACTCGCTCAACATCCAGCGGTCGGCCGCTTGATCATAGAGAATGATCGGGTCGCCTGCACCGGAATTACAGGGCGATGCTCCGGCCAACCCGTCCATTGCAAATTGCACTCCGATAGGTGCACCGGTTGTCTTATCAAAAATACGTACGACCGAGCCGCCTGAACCATTGATCGACTGCACATAATGGTTGGGCCCAACATCGCCAACGGTATCCGGGGGATTGACGCCCGTAAAGGCTATACCGTTAAAGTTAAGTATCGGCGTTGTGAAAGCATTTGGGGCGGCATCGGGCGTTCGCTGCTGCAAGGAAATGAGCGGATCTGTGAACGAAGGCTGCTCGACATCTAGTACCTTGCGAGGCGGCCGGGTTCGGCGCGGATTGACCTCGATGATCGGACCGTCAGGGATACGATATTCCGGTAGGCTGTCTGCCCTCACCGAGATCGTTGGAATAGATGGTTCCCCGACCTGAATAGCTCCGATCTCCGAACGGCCGTTGCCTTTGGGTTTTGATTGTGCCGATGATCGATCGGTGAATACACCCATGACTCCGGCAACCGATAGTAGTAGAAAACAAAAAAAGACCGCAGCCCTTCGTCCGTTAGTAGTTAGCATTACCTTCATATTCCCTGCTTATCCAGATACGTTATACAGCTTTTGCCCGTCCACTGTCTGTAAAAGACGACGGAGCGGAGCATTTCAGTTAGAAAAATTGAATTACCTCAGTAAGGATTTGTTGAATCGAATTATTTCGCGTTGTGCAAATTGTGTCAATGTTCGGGTGATAGAAAGTGGGGCTCTGCGGTCGGCGGTGTAATTGAATGACTAATTCTCAAAGCAAAAAAGAGCGGCCACCGAGGACCGCTCTTATCAACTGACTGTCCGGTTGGAATTATTCCTGGCCGGCGAAGTCAACATCGGACAGGTTGTCAAAGACCTGTACGACACGAGGTGCAAACCTGTAACGACGTGATTCAACCGCCATCACATACGATCCACCAACTTCGACATCGTCAAACCGATAGTAACCAAAGGTGCTGGTTGTCGCTGTGCGAATGACACCGGACGCATCCGTCATCGAGACCGTAGCGTTTCGAAGGCCACGTCCATCGGGAGTCAGGACCCGACCCGAGACCTCGACACCTGCGGCCGTGACACACGGAGCAACGGTGAGGCCGTCTATCGAATTGGTTCCACCTCCGATCGTACCGACCAGAGTAGCAGCACCCGTCGCGAGGTTAACGGTATACAACCGCTGGACGCCGCCTACGCGGAGAGCAGCGTATGCCGTGTTCGTGCCCGGTTGGATGTCAAAGCCACCAAACGACGTGACATCGACGCCCACAGGCCCAATGGTCGTCAGCTGACCGGTGTTCGGGGACGGAGTGCCATCAGGGCCACCGATCCGTACCAGCACATCGCGGTTCGAGTCGATACCGTACAAGGTGGTTAAGGTCGCCCCTGCCTGACTATTAGTATAGGCAACGTGGACAACGTTCGGATTCACTCCAAATCCAGGATCACCGGCGGCATAGGCAAGCGGCGTATCAGTGCCGGCCAGTGTACCATTGTCAGGATTTAGACGACGGCTAGTGTCGGCATCACCGACTACTCGGATCCGATCCACAACCGGATTAAAGTCCGTGCCAAAGAATATATCCGCTGTTCCCGGTAGATCGGCTCCAACGTTGACAAGCTGGCCGGAGAAATTAACCGCTACCGTTCTCGTGAATGTACCCGTTAGGTTTGAGGCAGTTCCATAGATGTTGCCATTTGCGGGGCGAAAATCTATTCCGGTAAGGAATTCACTCGCACCCAGTCCCACGATCGGATTGTTCAACGTGAACGTCCCCGGCGTGGCTGCATTGAATCTCACGAGCGAGATACTTGTGAAATCATACGCATATAGCGTTGTATTTCCAGGAGCACACGAACCCGGAGGAGGTGTCGGAGTAGCCGTCGGCGTCGCGGTCGGTGTCGCTGTCCCTGCCGGCGTTGCCGTCGGTGTTGCAGTCGGCGTGTTTGTCGGCGTTGCAGTTCCTGCCGGTGTTGCCGTTGGTGTTGCCGTAGGAGTATTGGTCGGCGTTGCAGTCGGCGTATTCGTCGGCGTCGGCGTCGGCGTACCAGCTGCGGGCGTAAGTATCAAAGTTGCTGCCGAGATCGCACCGGTATCACCGGCACCGCCGTCGAGAACGCGCAATGTCCATGTGCCATTGATCTGGCCTGCCGATAATCCGGCAAACGTCGGCGTCATCAGCGTATTGGCTCCGCCGCCAACAACGCCACCTGTGGTGGACGTGCGGAAATCCCCTCCGGGAACCACCGTACCGACTGCAGCCACATTCGCCCACCAGGTTGGAGCCGCAGGAGCAGTGTCAAAAAAGTTATAGATGTTTGGAAGGTCATCGCCGGAGCCGCAACCGTCGGGTGTGGTGGCGCCTGTCTGACTGAATATCAGGTGTTCCGGAGCCCCACCTGGTGCTCGGAGCGATACTCTGAGATCGGTTACCCAAGTGTGAACCGGCGCCCCGGTCTGAAAACTCACTCTCACATCCGTGAGAGGAGCCGTCATACCCGTAACCGTAAAGGTCACGTCTCTCGGAGCCGCTGTGTAGTCTCCGCATGTTGTTCCACCTGCCGGGCTATCGGGAATCGGGCCGAGCGAGCCAGGATCGGCGTTAAAGGTGGCCGCCGGGCTCTCCGTCGACCGCACTGGCGACTTTTCACCGTTTGTCTGCTCATCGGCCGCCATGCGGGCGGCAACGGTAGCAGCACGAACATCTCTCTCTTCCTGTGTCCAGCCCGCATCGCTACGGCCGTTCTGGGCTCCGACGTTCCAAGCAATAGTGCCGAACCCCGCAATGCCTAGGACAAGTCCCAGAATCAAAAGCGACGTTCGATTCAAATTTACAAATGATCCGAGTGATTTTTTCATGTTGGTCTTTACGCTCCTCCATTAAAGCTGCAAAAAGGAAAGGTCTCCCAGAGCAAATGCCGAAAGAACGGGGAAGGCATTTGTTCAGAGAAACTGAGTTTTGGCCGATCGAGGGTAAGCGATATCGCCTATCAGCCGACAGTTATTCTCAAAAAACTTGCGAAGATTTAAAAATCATACGCTCAACTCCTAACGCCTGTCAATAATTTTATGTATCAGCCATGAGTGGCCGGAACAAAAAAGCGGCCCTAAGGCCGCTTTCCTTGATCCACTTTTGGGATGCAACTATTGATCTCCGCCGGTACCGGCAAAGTCAAGATTGAGCAAGTCAGCGGTGATCGCCTGTGTGATCGGCGTAAATTGATACCTACGTGAAGCAACTGCAGCCGTGTAGGTCGGTCCCGAAGGAACGTTGGTGAAGGTATAGTATCCAAAAGTACTTGTCGTGGCTGTCCGACGCACATTATTGGTGTCGGTCAGAGTAACGATCGCATTCCTGAGTCCTGCACCGCCCGGGACAGTGACTCGACCCGAAACAGTCACCGGCGGAGCTGCCGCTTGGATGTTGATGGATCCGTTGACCCATGTCATCTGTATCGTGTTGGCCAAACCGTCCGAAAAACTCTGAGCTGCAGGGCTATTTCCAAACGTTATCGGCGTCGGCCCACCCGCTGCACCGGGAAGAATGGTGAATCGAAAACGCGCGATCTGACGATTTGGCGGGGATGCCGTGAACTGATTGTCGCCATCAAAAAGCAACCCGATCCTTCCGCTAGCAACGAAGTTTGCATTCACGGTACGGCTCAAACCCGAAGGAACGCCACTTCCCAGAGTGACATCCGGATTATTGCCAGGGGAACTGATATTACTGATACTCAATTTCGTCGGGTCAAAGTTGAGCGAGAATCCGCCGGCAACCTCGTCACCGCCAGATTCGAGTTCGACATCAACAAAAACCTGAGTTCCTGGAGCTCCGGAGGGGCTAACAATTGACACAGTGTGTACCGCCGCTGGGGCCTCTGTCTTCTCCGCCAGAGTTTTGCCCGGGCCCGAAAAAGCCACTACCGCCACTGCCACAATACCGACCAAAAACATTCGACGGTACGAAGAAACGAACTGCGTTATTGATTTCATATAGATCCTAAATTGCTGAGCAATCCCCCCAGAGTGCGAAAAACACAAGACGCCGTGCGGCGAATGTACAAAAATTGAAGTCCAAAGAATCGCTCAAGTCTCGATAAACTGAGCAAGCCAAGGGTGTCGTTGCCCTATTATCGCCCCGATGTCCAAAAATGTCAACGGGTTTGCATCACGCTTCGGATCAGGGTTTGGCTCTACTATTCTGCGACCAAACGATCGCCTAAGACTTCCGGGCCGCCGTCGACCGATGCATTCGGAAACGCCTGCGGCTTTCCTTCCGGATCACCATTCTCTAGAGCAGCCTTTAGCACGTCACTGATCCACGAAGCCGGAATGATCTCGAGTTCCTTCTTGACGTCGTCAGGAATGTCGTCCGTATCGGCCTCGTTTCGATCGGGTAAGATTATCCGGCGA
Source organism: Acidobacteriota bacterium (assembly GCA_016718135.1). Taxonomy (GTDB): domain Bacteria; phylum Acidobacteriota; class Blastocatellia; order Pyrinomonadales; family Pyrinomonadaceae; genus OLB17. The sequence goes on from JADKEF010000003.1 coordinate 389,962, forward strand.
ATTCCCGCTCGATGTGCGGCAAGCACCTTTTCTTTTATACCACCAACCGGAAAGACAAGTCCGGAAAGGGTGATCTCTCCCGTCATCGAGGTATCAAAACGCACTTTTCGCCCTGTATATAACGATGCCATCGCGGTCGCCATTGTCACGCCGGCGCTCGGTCCGTCTTTTGGGATCGAGCCGGCCGGAACGTGGATATGAATGCCGTTATTCTTGATGACCTCAGGGTCGATGCCGAATTCAGCCGCGTGCGACCACAGATAACTTCTCGCGGCCTGCGCGGATTCCTTCATCACGTCGCCTAGCTGGCCGGTCAGCGTCAAACCGCTGCCGCCCGGCAACAATGTGGCCTCGATAAACAAGACCTCGCCGCCCATCTCCGTCCAAGCCATTCCGGTCGCGACTCCGGGCGGAAGCTCTTTTCTGGCTTCCTCGGGGAAAACTCTTGGTGGCCCAAGATAGCCGCGAATCTCTTCGGCTGAGATCGTCACCTTGTCAGTCGCACCTTCGGCGACTTTCAATGCCACCTTACGTGCCAGATTGCCTAGGGTACGTTCCAACTGACGAACACCGGCTTCGCGCGTGTATCTTGCGGTTAACAGATTCACCGCGTCGTCGGTGATGACCAATTGCTCTGGCGTCAGGCCGTTTTCTGTGATCTGACGTTGGATCAGATACTGCTTGGCAATGTTCAGTTTCTCGCGGTCGCTGTAACCGGCAAGTTGGATGATCTCCATTCGATCACGCAGCGGCATCGGTATCGGCGACAGCTGATTTGCGGTCGCAATAAAGAAAACTTTCGACAGATCGAACGGCAGGTCGAGGTAGTTGTCTCGAAATGTATTATTCTGTGCCGGATCGAGAATTTCGAGCAAGGCTGAAGCAGGATCTCCGCGGAAGTCATTGCCAAGCTTATCGATCTCGTCGAGCATCATCACCGGATTGTTGACCGCGACACGGCGAAGCGATTGCAAAATGCGCCCCGGCATCGCACCTATGTATGTACGTCGATGTCCACGAAGCTCGGCCTCGTCGCGCATTCCGCCGAGGCTTAAACGATCGAATTCCCTACCCAAAGCACGTGCGATCGAACGGCCGAGTGATGTCTTACCAACTCCCGGAGGGCCGACGAATAGAATGATCGGGCTCTTGCTGTCAGGCCGCAGTTTTACTACGGCGAGAGATTCTAGAATGCGTTCCTTTATGTCTTCGAGTCCGTAATGGTCTTCGTCGAGGACCTTTCGGGCTTCGTTGAGATCGAGTTTTTCTTCACTCGATTTTCGCCATGGCAGTTCGAGGATGTACTCGAGGTAGGTGCGGATGACGTGATAGTCGGGCGCCGCCTGGGGCAATTGCTCCATCCGCTTTAATTCACGCTCGGCTTCCTTGCGAACATCATCCGGTAGATCTGCGTTTTCCAGACGTTCGCGAAGCTGCGCTGCCTCCGCCTGCTCGCCGCTCTCGTCGTCGCCAAGCTCTTTCTGGATCGCCTTCATCTGCTGCCGCAGGACGTAATCGCGCTGCGATTTGTCCATCTCGTTCTGGGCTTCATTAGCGATCTTCGAACGGATCTGCATGATCTCGAGCTCCCGTGCCAATGCTGCATGCGTCAACGTGAGCAACCCGTCGACCGTGGAAGACTCAAGCATCTTCTGCTCGGTCTCAGTGCCAAGATCTAAAACGGAAGCGAGAAAGTACGCCAGTTGAACCGGATTCTCCTGTGAGGTGACCGCGATGCGGATCTCCGGCGGCACTTGCGGTAGCAGCGCCAACGCCTCGGTGATCATTCCCTGAATATTGCGTTTTAGCGCCTCGATCTCTTCGTTATCGACGCGTCTCAGTTCCGGTAAGATCGCGATCTTAGCTTTCAGATAAGGCTGCTCGCCTGTCCACTCGATGACCTCAAAGCGGCTCATGCCCTGCACAATGAGCTGCATTATGCCCTCGTTGCGCATCATTCGCTTGATGTTGACGATCGTCCCGATCTGGTAGAGATCAGCTGGCGTGGCATCATCGCCGGTCACGTTGTCGGTCTTTGTCGTAATACACGCGATCAGCTTTTGCTCCGTAGCAAGTGCAGCCTCGACCGCCCGCGTCGAACGCTCACGCCCAACCGCCAACGGCACGACCGTCTCCGGAAACAAAGTCGTATTCTGCAACGGCAGAACTGCGATCTCGAGCTGCTCGGGGAGCTTTATCTCCTGCGTCTTAAATGCTTCTTCGTCTGCCATAATTTGCTTTCTGCTTCGGCTTCGTGCGGGATGTAGTCGTTCAACCGTTTCTTCCCCCACACTTCACCAAACAATTTCGGCCCCTTCAACACGGCCCCAACTCTTGATGCACAGCGATCGCAAGTTTAATTATCTTGCCGCTGATCTGGTTTAACTCATCCCGTGATCTTTCAACCATTGCAAAAATCTCTGCGTTCTCCGCGATCTCTGCGTTAAATACTCTTCCTCAGTGTGATTATCAACAACCCGTTCTCAAACTCATGCTCGACCACTGCGCCTTCGATCGTCGATGGGAATCGTAGCGTCTTTTCAAAATTGCTGTACGTGATCTCCATCTGCTGATACGAAACTCCGGCGGCGCAGCTACGGTCCTTTCGACAGCCTGCGATGGACAAAACGTTGCCCTGAATATCGATCTCGATATCCTCCGGCGAAACGCCCGCCAGCTCGACCTTAACCACCCAACCGTCCGGCGTCTGGTAAACATCGGCCGCTGGATACCAAAGCTGCCCCGAATGGACCGTCTTTGACGTGCCGACAAACTGAAAAAATCTGTTAGTGGATTTGGCCATTCGGCTAGTTCTTAAATTTGAGAGAGTTCAGACTCGCGACAACGGCATCTATTGCCTCGGGATCGCCGATCGAGCCAACAAAGAAGATGGCATTTCGTCCCTCCAGCCTCATCAAATATAGCTGGTTGATGATGCCGCCATTTGAGGTAAGCTCAACCTCAAAGGTCTGCCATACACGTCCGCCAAGCGACCTCTCATATAATGGTTTCGAGAGCTTGGCGGTACTAACGCCTTTTAGCATCGAGATGTTAGATTCGGCGTAGAGCTTACTGGTGTAGCCCGCCGGCACTTTCTCGATCCCTGCCGAAAGCACGGCACCCGGGCCGTTGTACTGGAACAGTACGCGTGTGTTGGATACAGACTTGTCGATATCCTTGACCGTGGATGCGGATTTCCCCTCCTTTACCATGTCCCGACCCGTGTCGAGCACCTGCTTGCTCACCTGCTCGATCGCTCGTTCAAATCCAATGGGCGCGGTGATCGAAAATCCGAGCGTTGGATTCTCATATCCCGTCGCGCTGAACTTCCCCGCCGCCTTGATACCGTCAACCGATGTTGGATCGACTGCCGTCCGGTCCAAACGCATCTCCTTCTGTCCGTACGCCGCCAAGGCAGACATCGAGATCACGATAATTGCTATCAGCTTCTTCATTTCTTCCCCCAAAACGCCGCACCGCTCGATATCTCTTCGAGAGTCTCGGCTATCTCCTTTTCGTCTTCCATTTCAAGGGCGATGTCCGCCATCGCGATAATTCCCGCGAGAGAACCATCTTCTGAAACTACCGGAATTCTACGCACTTGTTTGTCTCCCATCAGACGGATCGCTTCGAAGACAAAATCGTCGGGGGCGACGGTGAAAAGTTCGGCGGTCATTACTTCGCCGATCGGCGTATCGGCGGTTTTGCTCTCGGCGACCGCACGGACGACGATGTCGCGGTCGGTAACGATGCCGATGAGTTTGCCGCCGTCAATGACCGGCACCGCTCCCATATCGCCGTCACGCATCATCGCGGCAACCTCGCACAAAGACATCTCACGCGTCGCCGTGCGCACGCTTTTTGTCATGATATCGCGACACCGCATACGTGAAATTGCCGTCTTGTCAGCTTCGCCCATAATTGTCACCTGTACGAATATTTTGTTAGACGCGGTGGAATAAAGCAAGCCCAAGACAAACGGGGCCGTCCGATCTTGCGGACGGCCCCGTGTTATTGTTGCCAAGACGAGCCTGCTAGAATCGCAAAACGACATCCTGCCCATCGAGGATCAGATTGTTCCCTATGATCGAATTGAGCCGTCCGCCGTTGTACGAGATCTCGATCTCACCGTTGGCGTCCGCATTGCCCGAACTAGTAATCGTTATGCGAAGGACATTCTGGTCAAAATAGGTGAGCTTTCCCGTAAATTCGGTTTGGTTGCTGATCGTGCCGACCGCGACCGTTGCCGAGCCGTCCGTCCTAACGCTGACGGTGCCGCGAACGAGGAACTGATTTGGACGAGTACCGATCTTGAGCGAACCTGCCCCAAATTTTGAAAGCGTCAGGCTCTTGCCGGTAATAGCTGCCGGTTCCCCATCAACGACACTCAGGACGAGCTCGATCGGCGTAGAATTATTTTGGTTTCCGCGAAGCGAGACCGGTTGTCCCGCCGCCGTCTTAAATCGAACAGCATTGTTCGACCGGATCTCGGCACGCAGCTCGTAGTTTCGCTGACGGTTAATATCGCGCTGATCGTAGTTCAGTTCGAACTGATACGGCACCTGCCGATCTCGGGTCGAAAAAACTGTCTCGGCCACGGCAGGGCCGGTCGGAGCTGCCGCATCGACAAGCCAAACCCTCACTTCTGAGTTTGCCGGAAGTGCGATCCTTTGTAAGTACGTGACCGTTCCTCGGATCGTGTTCTCGCGAGTGCCACCGCCCTGTCCACCGCCGACGGGAACAAGGGTTATCTCGACAGTCTTTGGACTTCCCTGCGTGATCACGGGATAGCTGGTATCCGTGATAAATGTGAGGCGACCGTTATCGCGGATCTCTGCCTGTACTGCGTAGCGGTTGCGTTCCTCGATCTTAGTACGGTCGTACGCCATATCGAATGAGAACGGCACCTGCTTACCCGCCGTTTCGATCCGCTGTTCGGCGATCGTCGTCGACGGAGCATCGGCCCGCGAAACGTCGACCAGCCTGACCGTCAGCACCGCCGTCGCAGGCAGAGCGATCCTCTGTCGATACGTCACAGTTCCCGAAACAACATTGTCCTGCGTTGTCACGCCTCCATCGGTCGGGCAAGCTTGGGTCGTGGTAACGTCATTCGCCCGAACCAAAGCCCTCCCTCCGGTGGAAACCGAATAGGTTACAAAACTTGTCTGTGAAGGGCAGCATAGAGCGTCGCTCGATCGGTAGCGCGAGAATTCCGCGGTAATGTTGTCCTGGCCATTTAACGAAGCCTGCGATAGAGCTCCATCAGTGCGCGATTCCATCGTGGTCGGCGAAAGCGTACCGGCAAACCGGCCGCCGACGAAAACAAAAGTGTTATAGAGCGACGGGCGACACATGCCGTCCGCTGCGGCCATGCCGTTGACGACCGTTACCTGGCCGAATGTCTGAGCCGCGCCAAAGAGCGACCAGCCGGCACGCGTGACGGCGCGGTCAGCAATGCTGTCCGGCTGCCGGATCTGGCTCTGACAACGTGCGTCGATCGCGGCGAACGTGCGCGGAGCATTTGGCACGGTTCCATTGCCGTTGTTCCAATTATTTAGCGGACGGTCGAGCCACGACGTCTGGCCGAAGGCTGTAGCAGTAGAAATTAAGAGCAAGAATATAGATGTTGAAATGTGTTTTTTCATAGATCCTCCGGGATGGATAAAACCGAGTAAGCAACGCGGGAGATGCGTTCATCAGATGCTGGTGCGTTACGATCGAGTTGGTAGATATAACGCTTGCCAAGTTCACGTAACGGACGATGCTACGATCACCCTTTTTTGCCTTCTGTAAACTCGATCATCCGCTGCAATGCCACGTTCGCAAAGTTCTTAGTTTCATCATCAACGATGATCTCGTTGACAACGTTTCCGGCTACAAGGTTTTCGATCGCCCAGCAGAGGTTTTGTGGGGCGATGCGGTACATCGTCGCGCACATGCAGAGGTCGGGAGCGAGGAGGTGAATTTCTTTGTCGGGGAAACGTTGAGCGAGGCGATTGACGAGATTGACCTCGGTTCCGATCGCCCACTTCGAGCCTGAGGGAGCGTTTTCGACGGTTTTGATAATGAACGATGTCGAGCCGTTGAGATCGCTTTTCTCAACGACCTCGCGAGTGCATTCGGGATGAACAAGGACCTGAACGCCCGGCACTTGCTCCCTGATCTTAGCGACGTGCCAATCCTTAAAGCGGCCATGTACAGAACAATGGCCACGCCATAGGATGAGCTTTGCCTCGTGCAACTGTTCCTCGGTGTTGCCGCCGAGCTCGAGATGCGGATTCCACAAGACCATTTTTTCGAGTGGAATCCCAAATTTCGCACCGGTATTTCGCCCGAGATGTTGATCCGGAAAGAAGAACATCTTGTCGAACTCTTTCAGATAGATATCAAAGAGCGGCACGGCGTTCGATGAAGTGCAAACGACGCCTTCGTTGCGCCCGCAAAATGCCTTGATCGCGGCAGTCGAATTCATGTAGGTGATCGGTGCGACCTTGTTCTTCAATACGCCGATATCACGAAGCTGTTCCCACGCATCCTCGACCTGATCGATCGACGCCATATCCGCCATCGAACATCCGGCTCCGAGATCCGGCAGGATCACACGTTGATGCGGCTTGCCCAGCACATCCGCCGACTCGGCCATAAAATGTACGCCGCAAAAGATAATGTATTCGGCATCCGTCTGCGACGCCATCACCGATAATTGATAGCTGTCGCCGGTCAGATCGGCATGTTTGATCACATCGTCGCGCTGATAATGATGCCCAAGAATGACCACCCGCGGCCCGAGTTCTGCACGCGCCGCCTCGATCCGCTCCGCCACCTCGGCGTCGGGCATGACAAGATAATCTTCGATGACACGGGTTTGCTCTAGTACGGCTGACATATAAAAATGATGTCATTTCGTATCTTTTAAGGCAAGGCTCGCTCTCACGACCCGGACGCGTATTTTGCCTCTAATTGGTCAAAATAATGATCCCGAACCTTAGCGACGATCTGCGGCTCAGTCATCTTATCGGCGGGCTCGACGCCAACCACACGGCCCTTGTAATTTGCATGTGCAAGCCGCTTCTCAAGCTCGCCCTTCGCCTCGCCGGGGCCGAAGATAAAGGTCAGCTCGGCTTCTTTTATGATCTCGACGACCTCGTCATAGAATTTGTTGAGCTGCTCGGTCGTGTTGTTCTGCAACCTGTCGTCGGCGGGCCCCGAGTCGCCGGATTGGCGATGGTGTTTTCTGACGTCTGATTCGATGCCTACCTTTTCCTGGCCACCACGTGTCACAAATACGATGACAGCCTCTTTATGATCGATCCATATTCCAACTTTCTTGTTCATGATCTTCTCCCGCGATGGTTAAACTGCTTTATTCGTAAGAACGACTTTGAGTGCTCCTTCCTTCGCTGCGTTTCCAAATGTCTCGTATGCCTTTAGGATCTCGTTCATGTCGAAGCGATGCGTTACTAGCTTTGCTGGCTGGAGTTTACCGGAACTGACAACCTTCAAAAGCATAGGCGTTGCGGCCGTATCAACTAGACGGGTTGTGAGCGCAATGTTGCGATCCCAGAGTTTTTCGAGATGGAGTTCGACAGGCTTGCCGTGGACGCCGACATTCGCAATCCGGCCTCCGACTGCAACGATCGCCTGACAGATGTCGAATGTTGCCGGCACACCGACTGCCTCGATCGCTGCGTCGACCCCGGCTCCATTAGTCAATTTCATCACCTGCTCAGCCGCGTCTCCATTCGAGCTGTTGATCAAGGTCGTCGCCCCAAAGCTCTTGGCAACAGTCAGGCGCTTGTCGTCGAGATCGATCATGATTATCGCGGCAGGAGAATAGAATTGAGCGGTAAGCAATACCGCTAGCCCGATCGGCCCGGCACCGACGATCGCAATTGTGTCGCCGGGTTTCACCTCACCGTTTAGAACGCCACATTCAAAGCCGGTAGGGAGAATATCGCTCAGCATGAGCATGTCTTCGTCATTCGCGTCAGATGGAAACTTGTACAGGCTGCCATCAGCGTGTGGAATGCGAACATACTCGGCCTGCGTTCCGTCTATGAGGTAGCCAAGTATCCAGCCACCTTTACGGCAATGCGAATACATACTCTTCTTGCAGAAATCACATTTTAGGCATGCGGTCACACAAGAAACGATGACCTTGTCACCGACTTTAAATTCCGAGACGCCCGCCCCGACCTCTTCAACAACACCTATGGCCTCGTGACCCAGGACACGGCCTTCGGCCACGAGCGGCAGATCTCCCTTCAAAATATGGAGGTCAGTCCCGCAGATTGTCGATGTGGTGATCCGAACCACGGCATCGCCGGGTTCTTGGATCGTCGGTTTTTTTTTCTTCCCAAGCGATTTTGCCGGGGCCGTGATATACGAGAGCTTTCATGTTGTTTATGTCGATGTAGCGGTCAGTTGCGGCATTGCCGGGGCTAAAAATACACATTCGTCCTTAAATCGCGTTGAACCTTGTTCACGATCTGAGAGTTGGTCATTGAGCCGGCAGATTCAAAGCCAACTATTGTTCCGCTGTAATTGTCGGTTCCGAGCTGCATTCGCAGCTCGCTCTTCGGCTCGCCGGGGCCCAAAATAAGGATGGATCGGGCATCTAATACACAGCCGGAAACATTTTTGTAGAATCGTCCCAGTTGGTCATCAGACATTCGTTGCCTGATCGCGGCCGGCAGTTTCCACACGTCCAACTGCCACCGGCAACTGTCGATATGTGAGTTAATAAACTCAATGCCGACAACCTTCTCAGTAGCGGAAACAATCACCGCTTTTTGAAGATCGATCCACAGGCCTACGGTCTTCATCATAATTTCCCCTTAAGATTTGCAGACTTGATCACGATTTAACTAGATAGATTAGGCGGGGTCTGTGCGCTGTCGCACGAACCTGAAGTCGGCTTAGCTGTGAGATAGCAGCCGACAAACGCATGGGTATGCTGGGTCGCCGTGTTCGACTTGTAAAGTAGTGTGCTCAATGCCAAATTTTTCGTGTAGCGCGTTTGCGGTCGTCGCGAGTAGAGCGTCGTTGCACACGGAATTCTCCAGTACGATGTGTGCCGTCAATGCAATTTCTGTGGTGCTCATTCCCCAGACGTGCAGATCATGGACGTCACTACAGGTTGGCAAGGTTTTGAGATATGCTTCAATCCCGACCATGTCGATGCCTTTGGGAACTCCGTCCATTGCAAGATGGATTGATTCAAGCAGAAGACCCATCGTTCCGTAGGTAATAATACCCGCGATCACAAGGCTGATAATCGGATCGAGCAAGAACCATCCCGAATACATGATCGCAACGCCGGTCACGACGACACCAAGAGTTATCACGGCATCTGCAAGCAAGTGGACGAATGCACCACGAATATTAAGATCGCCTTTCCTGCCTGAAATAAATAACAGGGCTGTTCCACCGTTGATTAGGATACCGATCGCTGCCACCCAGATAACCGTAGTTTCTTCGACAGCTTGTGGTTCGCGAATCCTTTGAATGGCTTCCCATACAATTGCCCCGATGGCTATGAGGAGAACGACCGCGTTGGTGAGAGCCGCGAGGATCGAGGAACGGCGGAATCCGTATGTATGTTTGGAATTGGGACTGCGACGCGCGAGGCTCGCCGCTCCCGACGCGAGGGCGAGACCAAATACATCGCTCAAATTATGTCCGGCGTCGGCGACGAGGGCTAGTGAGTTAGACAGTCGCCCGTAAACGAGTTCAAGGATCACAAATGCTAGATTCAGCGTGATGCCGATGGCAAAAGCCTTGCCGTAATTTGCTGGTTCGTGATCGTGACCCATATTTGATCTCCCATCTCTGGCTCTACCGAACTTCGATCAACTAGTTTCAAGAGTAACACAATTATGTTTTGACATAATTGATCTGAGGGCGTAGCCTAAGAATATCAATTATGTTTATGCATAAATGTTAGAGGCAGTAGAGATGAAGAGTGAAGGCAAAAAACTAACGTTCCACGTCGAAGCAGTTCGGCTCGACGAACACGGCAGTTTGGCACGCTGTAAATCTGCCGAGATTCGCCTCGACACGGACATGGCGGGAAACGCCGATGCGTTCAATCCGGCCGAATTACTGCTTGCGGCGATAACTGCATGCATGATCAAGGGAATCGAGCGCGTGACACCGATCCTCAAGTTTTCGCTTCGCGGGGTGACCGTCAGCATCCAAGGCGTGAGACAGGACGTGCCGCCGAGGTTGGAATCGATCACATATGAGATCGTTGTCGATACCGATGAATCAGATCAGAGATTGGAGTTGCTCCACGACAACGTGAAAAAATTTGGGACGGTATTTAACACGGTCGCACCGGGAACCGATCTAACAGGTGTGATGCAACGCACTCAGAACGAGATATAGAGAGCTTAGAATAAGAAAATGAAAACCATAAAGATCCTCGGCACGGGATGTGCCAAATGCAAGCAGACCGAAGCGGTCATTCGTGAAACGCTAATCGACTTGGGGCTTGAGGCCAATATCGAGAAGGTCGAAGATATTCAGAAGATAATGGAATATGACATCATGTCCACCCCGGCGGTTGTGCTCGACGGCGTGGTCAAAATGACGGGTAAGGTGCCTACGAAGGAAGAAGTCGGAGCAATGTTGGCATAAGCGATGTTTGACTGGGTGCAATCATTCGCGGACTGGCTGATATACAACCTCGTCGGTATCGAGCAAGGCTCGCATCTTGGCGACGCTCTCAATTTCTTTGTCTATGACACGATCAAGATCATAATTCTACTTTTTCTGATCACTTTCGTTATGGGCATCGTCAACGCCTACTTTCCGATCGAGCGTATCCGCTCATTCCTCTCTCGAAACAGGCTTTACGGCGGCGAATATCTTCTGGCTTCTACGTTCGGAGCGGTGACTCCATTCTGTTCGTGTTCGTCGGTACCGCTGTTTATTGGATTTGTCCGCGGCGGCATCCCGCTAGGCGTTACCTTCGCATTTCTGGTGACGTCGCCGCTCGTCAATGAGGTGGCGGTTGCGGTGTTGCTCGGTTCATTCGGCCTTAAAACGACCGCTATCTATGTCGCGACCGGGATAACGCTTGGCGTTATAAGCGGTATCATTTTAGGCCGCCTTAAGCTCGAACATCTTTTAACGGATTGGGTACACAAGCTCTGGGAAGAAGCCGAGGCGGGCCGAGAAGCATTTGTATCCGAGCCCAAGACATTTCTTGAGCGTTTACCCGGAATTGCCCGCGACGCCCTCGGTATCGTAAAGAGCGTGACGCCTTACATCCTCATCGGCATCGCGATCGGAGCGGCAATGCACGGGTATGTTCCCGAAGGGTTCTTTGAGGCATACATCGGCAAAGGCACATGGTACGCGGTTCCGCTCGCCGTTCTTATTGGCGTTCCGATGTATGCGGATGCGACAGGGATCGTCCCCGTAATTCAGGTGTTCGTCGCCAAAGGCATCCCGATCGGGACGTCCCTCGCCTTTATGATGGCGGTCGTCGGACTATCGATCCCCGAGGCGATGCTGCTCAAAAAAGTTATGACGATCAAACTGATCGCCATCTTTTTCGGCATCGTCACGATATGTATTATTTTTTCGGGCTATCTATTCAACCTAATACTGTGAGGCCTATTTCATCCCAAGCAGCTTTTCGATAACCAAGATCACGCCGTAGGATAATGCAGCAATCAGTGCCGCCATCGGGATCGTTAGCACCCAAGCCCAGACGATACGGCCCGCGACGCCCCATTTAACCGCAGAAAATCGTTTTGCCGAGCCGACGCCGACGATCGAACCGGTGATCGTATGCGTAGTCGAAACCGGAATTCCGGCCGCGGTCGCCCCAAACAGCGTCAACGCTCCGGCAGTCTCTGCACAAAATCCGCCCACGGGCTGTAGCTTCACGATCTTGGTTCCCATCGTTTTCACGATACGCCAACCGCCTGAAAGCGTACCGAGTCCGATCGCGGCGTGAGCGGCAAGCACGACCCACAACGGAATTTCAGGAAGCTTTCCCGCAGCCGTCATCTGCAGATATCCGCCCGAGACCAATACGATGGTAATAATACCCATCGTTTTCTGGGCGTCGTTTCCACCGTGTCCCAGTGAATACGCTGCGGCCGAGAAAAGTTGTCCGACGCGAAAGCCGCGGTCTACCTTATGTAGCGAAAACCGGTGAAATATCCAATAGACGCTCACCATCATGATAAATCCGAGCGTCATACCGATGAGCGGCGAGAGAACGATAAAGCTGAGGGTTTTGATCCAGCCCTCTGCCTTCAAGACCGTCTCGACGCTATTAAAACCGAAATAATAAATGTACGAGCAGATTGCACCGCCGGCGTAAGCTCCGACAAGTGCGTGTGAGCTTGAGGTCGGGAGACCCAAATACCACGTTATTAAGTTCCAGATGGTTGCGCCCAGAACGGCCGCAAGCAGCACGAATAGCTGGTCGCCTTGCGGGATAACGGCGATATTGACCATGTCGCCACCGATCGTTTTTGCGACTGCCGTACCAAATACGAGGAACGCAATAAAGTTAAAAAATGCGGCCCATGCAACGGCTACGCCTGGCGACAGAACACGCGTGGCGACCACTGTTGCGATCGAATTTGCCGCATCGTGAAACCCATTCACATAGTCGAATATCAGAGCAACCACAATGATGAGAACAACCAAACCGAAGGAAACTGACTGTGCATCCATAGTTGCCTCTTAGTTGTGCTTGAGCACGATACTCTCGATGATGTTGCCCACACTCTCGCATCGGTCAGTCCCATTCTCGAGGATCTCGTAGAGCTCTTTCCATTTAATGATCTTTACGGCGTCTGAGTTTTTGAAAAGTGCAGCCATCGCACGGAAATATATTTCGTCCGCATCATTCTCAAGTCGCTGTATCTCCAGAAGGTTTTGCTCCATTCCCTTCGCCGTTTTGAGATGCGAGACCGCGCCGTAGATCTCGGCCGCCTGCTTTTCCAGGACGACAGCAAGTTCGATGGCGAAAGAATCTGATTCGTGAATGTTGTACATCACAACTGCCCGTGCGGCAGCGTCGATGTAGTCACACACATCATCGAGCGCCACGGACAGCGTGTAGATATCTTCGCGGTCAAAGGGCGTGATAAAGGACTTGTTGAGTTTGGTGGTGACGCTATGGGTGATCTCGTCGCACTCGTGTTCGACGCTTTTTATCTTTTTGGACAACGCGTCAAAGTTCTCATCTGGGCCCTTCAAAAGCTCAACCAGAAGAGCCGCCGCCTCCTGTATCTTCGCCGTCATTTGCGCGAACAAGACAAAATACTGGTCTTCCTTCGGTAAAAAGCTAAACGCCATATCGTTTCATCTCCGGGTTCGAAAATAAGATCTAGATTAGAAATAAACTAGCAGAAACCGAAAAGAAACGCGATGATGCATTCATCCCCGGGGGCTATGCTTGATTATGGAGGCTTCGGCAAGATATACGGTCAGCTCGCAAAGGTCCTTGACGTAGTCGCCGATGCGTTCGAGGTGTTTCGCGACGAATAAAAGCTGCGCCGCGCTTGTGGTGGTGGCTGGATCATTGATGATCATTCCGATCAGATCGCTGAAGACTTTCTTATAATTACTGTCGATGATGCGGTCCTGCTTAATGATCTTTCGGGAAGCCTCGGCATCCTCGGCAATGAAGGCATCCAGCGCATTTCGAAGCATCTCCGCCGCCATATCCGACATTGTTGTCATTTCCGGAAATTGCCGGAGCTCGGGTTCGGTGTTTATTACAAGCACAGCCTCGGCAATGTTGCCGGCATGGTCTGCCAATCGCTCTAGAACCGGAGTGATCTTCGCTACTGCTATGACCAATCTGAGGTCATGGGCAGCAGGTTGATAAAGAGCGATGATCTCGACGCTCATCCGGTCGATCTCGAGCTCGATCTGGTTGATTATCTTATCTTCTTCGAGCACTTGTTCCGCCAGCTTGCTGTCACGGGTTATAAGTGCCTGCATTGCACGCAAGACGGCCGTCTCAGCCTTGCCACCGAGCAAGAGTACCTTGTCGCGGAGAGAATCTAGTTGCTGGTCAATAATCCGGTGTTCCATTCTTTTTCTACAAAAACTATATTAGCACGACTTCTCAGCCCCGAAAATTATCCAAATCTTCCCGTGATGTAGTCCTCGGTAAGCTTTTCGTTGGGATTTGTGAACATCTTATCGGTCGGATTGTACTCGACCAGCTTTCCGAGCATAAAGAACGCGGTCTTATCTGAAACACGCGCCGCCTGCTGCATGTTGTGGGTAACGATGATGATCGTGTATTGCCTTTTGAGCTCAACGACGAGCTCCTCGATCTTTTGCGTGGCCATCGGATCAAGCGCCGATGCCGGCTCATCCATCAAGATCACCTCCGGCTGAACGGCAAGTGCACGGGCAATGCACAAACGCTGTTGTTGGCCTCCCGATAGGCCAAACGCCGACGTATTAAGTCGGTCCTTGACCTCATTCCACAATGCTGCGTCGGTCAGTGCTTTTTCAACCCTAGCCGTCAGATCGGCTTTGTCTTTGTGGATACCGTTGATCTGAATACCGTAGGCAACATTATCAAAAATTGATTTAGGAAATGGATTCGATTTCTGAAAGACCATTCCGACCTTACGTCTCAATGCAACTACATCCGTATTCGCCTCGTTGATATCCTTGCCATCGATCAGAACTTCGCCCTCGACACGAGTATTCGGGATCGTGTCGTTCATTCGATTCAGCGTGCGCAAAAAGGTTGACTTTCCGCAGCCCGACGGACCGATAAAGGCAATAACCTGGTTTGCCGGCAGCTCGAGCGATATCCCATGTAGAGCCTGAGCTTTCCCATAGTAGAAATCTAGATTTGAAACGCTGATTTTACTCATCTTTGTTAGTAACCCTTACGCGTTGTGTAGCGAACAATAATATTGATCACCAGGATCAACGTTATCAAAACCAAGGTCGCGGCCCAGGCTTTGGCGTGCCACTCTTCGAACGGAGAGATCGCGTAGTTATAGATCTGCACCGGCATCGAGGCCATCGGTTCGTCGAGGTAAATATTATAGAATCTGCTGCCAAAAGCGGTGAAGAGAAGCGGTGCCGTCTCGCCGAGAACTCGCGCCACCGCGAGCATCGCACCGGTCGCAATACCGGTCTTCGCCGCCGGCAGGACAATATCCCAAGTCACGCGCCATTCCGGAGCACCCAGAGCGAGTGCACCTTCACGCATGGATTTTGGAACCAGCTTGACGATCTCTTCCGTCGTTCGCGTCACGATCGGGATCATTATTAATGCAAGGGCGATCGACCCTGCAAGCGTGGAAAAATAGCCTTGCTGGAGAACGACCAATGCGTACACGAACACACCAAAAACGATCGACGGGATACCGATCATCGCATCGGCTACGAATCTCACGATCGTGCCAAACCAACCGCTGCCCAACTCTGCCAGATATGTTCCGATCGCGATACCGAGCGGAATACCGACTAGCGAGGCAAGTCCCAGAAGGGTAAGCGATCCGACGATAGCGTTACCGATGCCGCCGCCCTCGCCAACTGGTTTTGGCGTCTGAACCAAAAACTGCCAACTCAACGAGGAGATGCCTTGAAACGAGATATAGCCAAGAATAAGAACGAGAATGCCGACCACGGCGAACGCACAAAGTGCGGTCAGCGTCGTCATTATTGTGTTCACTAGGCGTCTTCTCTCGATCATAATTGAATAATCAAGCTACGTTCTGCGTCTTGCGTCCGACGCTCATAATTAGAAGTTTGGCTAAAGCCGTAACGATAAACGTCACGATGAAAAGGATCAATCCCATCTCGACCAAAGCACTCAAATAAAGATCCCCAGTCGCCTCGGTAAATTCGTTCGCGATGACCGATGCGATGGTGTAGCCTGGGTCGAAAAGCGAAGCACTAATGTGCGGACGGTTACCGATGATCATCGTGACCGCCATAGTCTCGCCGACTGCCCGGCCAAGGCCGAGGATCACGGCTCCCGCGATACCTGAGGATGCGTTCGCCAAAACGATCTTCGTCGTTTCCCACTTGGTGGCTCCAAGCGCCAAGGCAGCTTCGCGCTGAGTGACCGGGACGGCCTCCAGAATATCCCTAACAACCGCAGTAATGATCGGCGTGATCATGATCGCCATGATCAATCCACCCGTAAACATCCCGATCCCGGTCGGTGTTCCCTTAAAGAATGGCAGCCAACCAAGCGTCGCCTGTAACGGTGGTTGAACGTAAACGCGTAAAAATGGAGCAAGGACGAAAATTGCCCAAAGACCGTAAACTACCGACGGGATCGCCGCAAGCAATTCGACCAGAAATCCGATCGGACGCGCCAAGGATCTCGGGGCCTGCTCAACGAGAAATACTGCAACGCCGATCGAAAGCGGCGTAGCGATGAGAACCGCGATGACCGACGAGACAACCGTGCCGTAAATGAACGGCAAGGCTCCAAACTCGCCTTTCACCGGGTCCCAAACCTGACCGAACAAGAACGACAGGCCGAATTCTCTGATCGACAACCATGATCCCTGGCCGATCACGATCAGCATCGTGATCACAATTATTAGGATCAACGCCGCACAGCCCGTGAGCAGAATACGGTACACCTTGTCCGACGAAGAGAATCGTCGTTTGGGCTGAAGATCTTCAATTTGGTCGGGTAAATTCGACATTATTGTGGCTCAGTCCTCAGTGATCTTCCGTTGAATGAGACTGCAGCGATCTTTGCCGAGGCTCGTTTCACCATTCCCTCAGGGAGCGGTGAGTAGTAAAGGGCCTGAGCAAATCTTTGCCCGTCATTGATGCCCCAGGTTAGAAAATCTACTAGAGTCTTTCCAACGACCTCGTCCATCTGGTCCCGATATATCAGAACATAAACATAACTTGAGATCGGATACGCGTTCTGGCCACCTGCATCTGTGATGGTTGCCCTTAGGTCATCCGGTGTTTGATCTAATGTCTCCGCCGCCGCGGTCGTGACGGTCTCAAAATTTGGAAGAACAAAGTTCCCAGCCTTGTTCTTGATCTGAGCAACCGGCATTTTATTTTTGACGGCGTAAGCCAACTCGATGTAACCGATGGTATTTGGCGTCTGCTTTACCTGGCCCGTCACGCCTTCGTTACCCTTTCCGCCGAGGCCGACCGGGAAACTCGGCGAGGTGCCTTCGCCGACCTTTTCTTTCCACTCAGGACTGACCTTGGCAAGATAATTTGTAAAAACTGCTGACGTTCCACTGCCATCAGAGCGATGCACGACCGTTAGCGGCACCGACGGTAGCGGGACGTCTGGATTATCCGCCTTGATCCGTTCGTCGTCCCACGTCTTGATCTTGCCGAGAAAAATATCAGCGATCGTCGCAGGAGAAAATCTTAATGTTTGCCCTATCCCCTCTAAGTTGTATGTGAGCACGACCGCACCGAGGATGACCGGCACATGAAGGATCGGTCCTGGTGCGGACGCAAGGTCTTCGTCCTTCATCGCGACGTCCGTAGCACCAAATTGGATCGTTCGCTCCTTAACCTGCTTGATTCCGCCGCCCGACCCGATCGACTGATAATCTATCCTGATATTCGAATTGAGGTTGCCGTATTCGCTCACCCACTTCTGCATCAGTGGATTGATGAATGTCGAACCTGCTCCCTGGATTTTAATCGCATCGCCTTTGCCGCGCCTACCGCTGAAACAGGACGAGACCAACATCGTCGAAACGAGGAGGACGCAGATAAAAAGAATACGTATTGCGAACATAATAAAACAAGAAAACGCGCAAAATACCTTCTGGCTTGCACGAATCAAATTCCCTTCAATACACAATGTTGTTGAAGAGATAACTTCGACGTTGAACTAAACGCAAAACTCCGCCAATCCCCCTGTCACGAGCTGCTCGCATCTCTCTTGACTTCCTTATTGCAAGCCGAAAGTATAGCTCAAGAGTATTGCCGCTATGGTTACAGAATACTTAACTTTTGCCAGGAGTCTCGTTGGGGAAATCCGTTATGTAACATTCTGTTAACATTTTGGAAATATTTATCGTCGTACGACAGACCGCCTGGTCTGTCGATCTGGGTTGGAACGACACGATCATAGCGAATACACTTACGTCTTATGAACAGACGAGGCCGTCTGTGCTACTTTTAGCGGCGAACTTCGCACGTTCACCCCGCCATCCAAACACACGCCGCAATTGATGAATACGGCGGCACGCATTAATATCTTTAGAAAAGGTTTGGAACTCGGGGGAATTATGAATAAGCGACTATTCGGCAAACGATTTACGGCAGCGGCTATGGTTGCCACGATGTGGATATTGCCAATCGCGGCGATCGGACAGACTCAGGTTGTTGCTCCAAAGAACAAATATAAGGTCCAGGACGATGTCCGTGAGGGTGCTAAGGCGGCCGCGGAGATCGAGAAGGTATTCCCGGTCCTGAACGATCGTGATGCAACCGCCTATGTCGAAAATGTTGGCAGAAGATTGGTTAGGGCTATCCCGCAGCAGTTCAACCAACCCGCATTTAACTATCGCTTTCAGGTTGTCAACGCCAGCGACATCAATGCATTCGCACTGCCCGGCGGCCCAATGTACGTCAACCGCGGCATGATCGAAAAGGCCCGCAACGAAGGCGAAATGGCCGGCGTGATGGCACATGAGATCAGCCACGTCGCTCTTCGCCACGCGACGGCTCAGGCGACCGAGCAGGGCGGAATTGGCAAACAGCTTGGAATGTTGGGGATGATCCTAGGTGGCGCAATTCTCGGCGGCGAGGCCGGTGCGCAGCTTGGTATGCTCGGAGCTCAGGCGTGGATGACCAAATTTAGCCGTAAATACGAGACCCAATCTGACATCCTCGGAGCTCGAATAATGGCGGATGCCGGTTACGATCCACGCGATCTGGCGAATATGTTCCGAACGATAGAAGGCGAAAGCAAAGGCAGCGGTGGACCTGAGTGGCTAAGCAGCCATCCAAATCCGGGCAACCGTTTTGAAGCGATCAATCGTGAAGCTTCACTTCTTCGTGTCTCGTCAAACCCGATCAAGATCACGCGCGATTTCGAGCGCGTCCAGGCACGGCTACGTGCGATGCCGCCTGCCAAGACGATGGCACAACTCGAAAAGGATGCAAAGAACGGCGGAAGTGTCGAAAATCCGACAAACAATGGCCGCTACTCAGACCGCGTCGCACAGCCGTCGTCACGCACCAAAAACTACGCGGGCCTCAATTGGATCCGTATTAGCGTACCTCAGAATTGGCGTGAGTTCGGTTCGGCGGATGATGTGCAATTTGCACCGGAAGGGGCCTACGGCGACCAGGGCTTGACCCACGGCACGATGCTCGGGATCTACGCTGACCAGAGCGGCAACCTTCAGCAGGCATCGCAGAATTATCTCAGTATGATCCTGCAAAATAATGCCTACTTGCGACAACGCAATCAGTGGACACGTACGACCGTCGCCGGCCGCCAGGCCTATACGACCACGCTCTCGGGCACTTCGCCGGTTACCCGTCGAACTGAGCTCGTGACCATCTACATGACCCAGCTTCGCAGCGGCAACACCGTCTACATCGCAAACGTCGTCCCCGAGGGCGAGTCATTTGCATACGACAACACGTTCAGGAACATCTTGAACTCGGTCCGTTTCTACAACTAGAGAACGCAAAATAACAGGATGGGCAGGATAAAATATCCTGTTCATCCTGTCTGTTCTGTTTGAATTTCTGTTTCACTTCGAACAGTAGTCAGCAAAAAGATCGCGACGATGGAGATCGACGCGCTCGCCAGAAATGCGGTTGATGCTCCGAAATTATTCCAGATCAAGCCAAAAAGCAGGGACGCAGGAAAAACTGTGATGCCATAGGCAAGATTATAAAGTCCATAAGCGGTCCCGCGCTTTTCTTCGGGAACCATGTCGGCAACGAAGGCTTTTTCGACGCCCTCGGTCATTCCAAAGTATGTACCGTATATTATGAATAAGACCCAAACCTGCCACATCGAGTCGACAAACGCGAAACCTGCATAAACCACCGCGTACACCGCCCAGCCCGAGATTATCAGGGCCTTTCGTCCAAACTTGTCCGACAGCTGGCCGCCAATGAGCGAACTTACTACCTTGCTAAGGTGCAAGGTCATCCACAACAACGGGAGCATAACCGGTGAAACTCCCGCGTCCGCCGCTCTCAACAACAAAAACGCATCGGTCGAATTTGAGAGCGTGAAGACGGCGACGATCACTAGATAGCGTTTGAAATTGCTATCAAAGCCCTTTAGCGAAAAATTTGGCGGAGCCGCGTCCGGGTGGGCGACCTTCGGCTTTTCGTGAACAAAAAAAGCAATGATGATCAGACCGAGGACGACCGGAACCGATGCGTAAAGAAACACCTGCTGATATTCCTGCACCGTCGGGCTCGCCGTATTGGCGGCAAAGATGGAAAGCAAAACAAACCCGACCACCGGGCCGAGAACGGCACCGAGATGATCTGCCGCTCGATTGAATCCGAACGCAAACCCACGTTCATTCTTAGGAACGCCTTCGACGATGAGAGCATCACGCGGTGCTCCGCGAATACCCTTGCCGGTACGATCTGCCATACGCACGACCAGCACTTGCGGCCAACTGGTCACGAATGCCAGAAGCGGCCTCGTGACCGCAGCGAGCGAATAGCCTGCAAAAACCGGCAATTTTCTTGTTCCAAATCGATCGCTGAGATAACCCGAAACGAGCTTTAGCAAACTTGCCACAGACTCGGCAATTCCTTCGATCAAACCGATGGCAAAGGGGGATGCCCCAAGGCTCAGGGCGAGAAACGCGGGAAGTAGCGGATAGATTATCTCGCTCGATGTGTCGTTGAGAAGCGCGACAAGGCTCAGTGCCCAGACGTTTCGCGGTAGCTTTAGGTAGCGTTGTAAAAAGCCGGGTTTTGTCTCGGGAGCCGCGTCAGACATGGATTATCGTGTGGACGTAGGACGCGGTGTTGGACGCGGTCCCTTGACCGTACCAGCGGCAAAGAGGAAGATGCTGCCCGCAACCGCGATAGCCAGAATAACAGCCACGATCACAACGCGAAACGCCATCTTCACGGTCTTCTTGAGCATCTTGAACACAAAGAAGGCGATGGCCAGAAAGACAAAGAAAAATGCCACGCCCGCAAATATTGCGATGCCGCCGGTAACTGGTGCTGCGTCGAATAGTATTGTCATTCGCTTCGTGCCCCCAAAGCTTTCTCAAGCTCGTCAATCTCCGAGTCGGTCATCGACTGCGTCTCGGCTGGCAGGGCAAATTCCTCATCCGCCCACGCCCCAAAATCGAGCAGCTTGCACCGCTCAGAGCAAAATGGCCGAAACTCGTTACCGCTAAATTCCTTTTCCGTACCGCAATGCGGACATTTGACGACTGGCATAAAGAAGAAGATTACCACGAACAATCAAACGCAAAAAATCGTACTTTTCTTTGATGTCTTGTGACAGAATAGGATTGCTATGACCGATTACAAAGAAAAATTTGGTGCCTGGACGAAGCGTGCTACGGATAAGTTTGACGAGATCGACGCTCAGCTCGGACTCAAAGACAAGATCGAGGGCGGTGCCAAAGCCGTGGTCGATGTTGCCAAGACCGGAGCCGATTATATCAAGACAGAGGCAGAGAAGACCGATCTCGGCAAAAAGGCCGTTAAGGTGACCGAAAGTGCGTATGATACGGCCAGCGGTGCGGCCAAGACAGCATGGGGCGTGAGTGAGCCGGCTCGCGATGCTGCGGCTGACGCGGGTGCGACGGCAGGCGGTGTTGTCTTTGACACGGCAGAGCGGGCGGGCGACTTTTTTGTCGATGCGACCGACACCGTCGGAACAAATGCCAAACGCGTCGCGAGGGTCGTCGGCTTTGGGTCAAGCGTTTCGACGACGATGGAAGCCGGCATGAAATCCGCCAAGAAAGCCGTGGATTGGGCAAAGGAAGACCCGATGCGTGCTGCGACGACCGGAGCCTCGATGGCGATCGGTGCAGGGCTCGGGATTATTTTTACCGGAATTAGTTCGCACTGGCTTCTCAATTCCGCGATCCCGACATTCACGGTCAAGAAACTCGCTGAGAGCTTCGACGGCTACCTAAAACGCCGCGAAGAGCTGATCGACAAAGGTGCCCTCAACCAAGCCGATGCCGAACGCATCGCCTTCGAACGCGACATCGCCAAACGCATCGGTGCACCGCTGCTCGGCGCATTCTCATTCGCCTCAGGTGCGGTGATGATGACCAACGTCCTTAACCCCGCGACCGTCACCGGCTTCCCGCTCGGCAACATCATCGGCGGCAACCCGCTCCTCGAAGGCGTCTGGTTCTTCGGCAACGGAATGGTCTGCTTCAAGACAAGCTATGATTTCTTCATGATCGCCCTCGACGGGCAGGAAGATGTGGAGAAGATGGTGAAGGAGATCAAGGGATTGCTGCCGACAGCCGCGTAGAACAGACCGCCTGGTCTGTTCATCCTGTCTGCATATCGAACCGTTATCGAAACGAGGCCGATCGACAGACCAGGCGGTCTGTCGTACTTAATTTATCCTTATCGGGAACGGCACAAAGCTCAGAACAAAAATTATCAGCGTCGCGAAGGCGATGACTTTTCGTTTCGTATCCAGTGGTGTCTGATCCCACGGCCGCGGATGGCGGATGCGCATCATTATGAGAAGGATAAGTGCGATGAGAAAACCGCTCGGGCTATTAAAGTAGAAAAAACCGACGATCGAAAGTGTCGCCATCACCGGAAAAGCGATCCGCCCCGTCAATCGGTGTACTCGCTCACCAAACACAGCATAAATGGCATGACCGCCGTCGAGTTGGCCTGATGGAATTAGATTCAGTGCGGTAACGAGCAAACCAACCCACGCGGCGAAATAGAAAGCGTTGCCGATCCCAAAGTTTAGATCGATCCCGAAAAATAAAGCTATAAGACGCATCAGTAGCGGATCGGTAAAGGTCAGTGTCCCCTGAATACTAGCCCCCGCAACTTCGGGCGTGACGGTGTGCATAGTCGCGACGCCAATGATCGCCACAGGTATCAGCGCCAGAAATCCCGCGATCGGCCCGGCCACGCCAATATCAAAAACCGCCCGTCGCGAAGGCATCGGCGAAAGTATCTTGATGAACGCTCCAAACGTTCCCGCCGGCCCGATCATCGGCGGTGTCGGGATAAAGAACGGCAGCGTCGCGTCGACGCGATAGAGGCGGCATGCGACGTAATGACCCATCTCGTGGCAGATGAGGATGAAGAGCAGCGAGATCGAGAAGCTTAATCCGTATGAAAGGTAGCCTGGCTGAGTAAACACATCCGTGATCGACGTCACGATAAACACCGCATATCTTGCCGGTATCGAAAAGATAAAATTCATCACCTCCGACGCCGTTTGCGGGTCGTCGGTCGGAAATGTGTCGGACTTACCAAACGGAAACAGCGTACCCGCGATCGTCACCGTGCAAAACGTGAGGGCAAGCAGCAGCAGATGCCGAACGTAGGTACGCCATGTCGGTTTCATCACAGGCCGGTCTTGATAGAGAGCTTGGTAATCGTCGGGTTCTGTCATTTTTCAAAAAGCCTAAACAAAAAGAATCGCAGAACGGAGGGGTAAACTACAACCTCACGTTACTGCGACCTTTAACGATCTTACAATATTTGTCGCTAATCGACTTCCTTCGCCGACAATTCCTTGCCCGGTTTGAACCTGATCGTCTTTCCGGCCGGAATTGGAACCTCGGTCCCGGTTCGCGGATTGCGCCCGACGCCGCGTTTGCGCGGCTTGACGACGAACACACCAAAACCGCGCAGCTCGATACGCTTGCCGGCCGCCAAGGCGGCTTTCATGGCTTCAAATAGCGAATCTACGACCTGCTCGGCCTTCTGCTTTGGCACGCCTGTACGGTCGGCGACCAAATTGACAATGTCTAGTTTGATCATCATCTCCTCCTGAGGTTCGGACACGTGAAAGAGAACTTATTTCGAAAAGCGTGTATGCATCATAATCCTCTAAATCTACATCTGTCAAGGTTTTGCGAGAAAAAGTAGAACAGACCGCCTGGTCTGCTCATCGGCGCTTAGCATTTAGCAATAATGGGCACTATAAGACAACTTCATCGACAGATCGCTCCGATCTGTCGTACAATTCGATTCATGCGTTGGAGAGATCAGAGACAAAGTACGAATGTAGAAGACCGTCGCGGCATGCGCGGCCCGGCTGTTGTCGGCGGTGGCGGCCTCGGCGTCATCATTCTCGCTATCGCCATCTACATGTGCGGCGGCGACCCGAGCCAGTTGCTGCAAAATGCCCCGACAGGAAGCGAGATCCCGGTTCCGGGTCAAACCTCGAATAAGCCCGTGACACAGGACGAACAGCGTCAATTCGTGGGTGCCATAATGGGAAATCTCGAAGATGCGTGGGGACAGATCCTGCCTGCACAATCACGCGTCCGATTTCAAAAAGCGAACCTGGTACTTTTCTCGGGCCAGGTGTCGTCTGCTTGTGGTTACGCAAGCGCCGCGACCGGGCCGTTCTATTGTCCCGGCGACTCCAAGCTGTACCTAGATTTCGCGTTCTTCGACGAGCTAAAACGTGAATTCAAAGCTCCCGGCGATTTCGCACAAGCCTACGTCATCGCCCACGAATACGGCCACCATATCCAAAATCTCACCGGAATGATGGACAAAGTCCAGCGTGCCGGCCAGAATAACCAACTCTCCGTCGCCCTCGAACTCCAGGCCGATTGCTACGCCGGCGTCTGGGCAAATTTCGCTGCCAAACAAAACCGCATCGAAGCCGGCGATCCTGAGGAAGCCCTGCGAGCCGCCTCCGCCGTCGGCGATGACATAATCCAAAAACGCACCCAAGGCTACGTCGTCCCCGACTCATTCACCCACGGCTCCGCCCAACAGCGAATGCAGTATTTCGCAAAAGGAATGCAGTCCGGCGAGATGCGGCAGTGCCAGACGCTGAGATAAGGAAAATTAACAGGCTGTACAGGATATGCACGATGGGATCGAACTAGATCCTGCACATCCTGTTTGAATCCGATGCTTAAAAGCTACGGAGCAAACGGCCTTCCGTAGATCTCCTGATAGACCCAACCCAAAACTCTCGCCTCGGCGGTACAGAGAGCTTCGAGCCAGCAGCTTGTCAGGTAGATGCGTTTTTCGACGTTGGTCGTGAGCTTTTCTGATTTTGTGACAGAAAAGGCTTCGAGATCAGCGTCGAGGTCGTAGGCTGTGGTGAGTTCCAATTTCGTTTCGCGGGAATGACTCAGAGCAGCAAGTACATCGGTGATCCAGAGCTTTAGGATCGGCTCGGACTTATTCTCGACTAGAGCCTGAACGACCCCGATCGCAAATCTCGCCTCGGCATTTTCAAATGGATAAATGCTCACGCCTTGTTCCGTGTCATCCCTTTGCTTCCATTGAAACAACTCCTCGGTATTCGCATGACGCATACGCGAGACGCGTTCGTCATACATGAGAAACCACTCGATCAGGTCAGCGAGTGAGGAATTGTCGATCTCACCGGTCGGTGTGGATCGAAGTTTCGGCGGTAGTGTATCTGCTACTGGTTCTGCCATAAGCGAATTTCGATTATTCCATCCAGCCGCTTCTTTTACAACAACGACAGCCGCTCGCTATAATCACTCTTACCGTGGCCGAACAAACTCTCGACAACACTCTCGACGCAAACGAATTCGTCACCGAATCCGAGCGCGATCTCGGCTTTGGCTCGGTTGTCGCCGGCCAGAGCCGCGAGCGTCTGCTCAACCCCGACGGCAGTTTCAACGTTGGCCGCACCGGGTTACCGTGGCTTTCGTCGCTCAATCTTTATCACTTCGCCCTGTCGATGAAGTGGCGAACATTCCTGTTTCTCGTTCTACTGCTCTACTTTCTCAGCAACATCGTTTTCGGGGCGATGTATGCATCTTTCGGTTCGGAAGCGTTGGTCGATACCTCCGCGACACCGACAGATAATCTGTTCATCCGCGGTTTTTTCTTTAGCGTGCAGACGTTTGCGACCATTGGCTACGGAACTATTCACCCCGTGGGCATCGTGCCGAATCTGCTCGTAACGATCGAATCGTATTACAGCCTGCTAGCAAATGCTCTGATCACCGGCGTCGTCTTTGCGAGATTTGCGCGGCCGACCGCTCGAGTTCTGTTTAGCGAAGTCGCCGTCATCGCGCCGTATCAGGGCATGGAAGGCTTGATGTTCCGCCTCGTCAATGGCCGGAGTAATCAGCTCATCGAGGTCGAGGTCAAAGTGATGTTCGCGAGATTTGTGAACGAGAGCGGCAAGCCGACCCGCCGTTTCGACTTCCTCGAACTCGAACGCAATAAGGTCGCCTTCTTCCCGCTCTCGTGGACCGTCGTCCACCCGATCGACGAAGATTCGCCTCTCTTCGGCCTATCGCAAGATGACCTCATCCGCACCGACGCCGAATTGCTTATCCTGTTGACCGCCACTGACGAGACATTCGCCCAGGTCGTCCACACGCGTTCATCGTACAAGCCAAGCGAGATCCGATGCGGGCATAAATTCGTTAGCATCTACAACAAGGTCGAGGACGGCGAGCCGATCTCGATCGATATTAGAAAACTGTCGGAGATCGAACCCGCATAACGCTTACAACAAGATCATGTTTACTGGATTAGTCGAAGAATTAGGCCACATCAGCTTGATCGAACACAGCACAGACGGGGCAAGGATCGTGGTTTCGGCGTCGATCGTCACATCAGATATAGCGAAAGGTGACTCGATCGCAGTCAATGGCGTCTGTTTGACTGCTCTGGACGTCACCCCAAATTCCTTCGCCGCGGACGTGTCGCCCGAAACGCTTGATCGCACGACGATCGGCAACCTCGCCATCGGGTCCAGCGTTAATCTCGAAAGAGCTTTGCTCCCGACAACCCGCCTCGGCGGCCACATTATGCAGGGCCATGTCGATGGTCGCGGGACGTTTCTCTCTGCCGAATCTCAAGGCGATTTTTGGACGGTAAAGATCGGCTTCCCGGACGAATTCGCCCGCTACCTCGTCCACAAAGGCTCGGTCGCCGTCGAAGGCATTTCCCTCACCATCGCTGCCCTCAACCAAAACGACTTCGACATCGCCGTCATCCCCAAAACCTGGGAAATGACAAATCTCTCTACACTAAACCCCGGCGACGCCGTCAATCTAGAAGCCGACATCATCGCTAAATACGTCGAACGGATGATGCAAAATACCAGGGCGTAACGGCGATATCGGCGGAATGCTTCATTATCGGCATTTTGTATCAACATCGGCGAATGGTGACGTTAGCGGCGGATCGTTATATACGCTGGACTGTTTCGGTGCTATGTTGGCGATATGTACAGGAACCGCCCACAACATTTCACCACTTCGCAACAACCAACGTTCAAACTTCCAGCCTTCCAAGAAGACAACAGACTCGCCTTCCTCGACAGCGTATGCGCGACGCTGATGACAAGCCGATTCGGTTGGCACGAAGCGGCGACGTTTCCGGGTGGAAAAAGGGAGAACCACCTGCGTAAGCGGGTGGCCATATGTATCGGACAGGTCATGCTGATCAGCGGGAAGGGAGCGACGTTCGCATTTCTGGGACGTGATGGGCCGACGCTGAGACCACCCGCTTACGCAGGTGGTTCTCCCTCCCGCGGCTCACCGAACATTTCTGGGACGTTCTTCTTCGCGTCTTCCTTTGCGACCTTAGCGAGCTTTGCGTGAAAATTCCGGACTCTCACGCAAAGTCCGCAAAGGACGCAAAGAACACGCAAAAAAATCCTGGGACGTGCGACCGACGTACTAGAAAACAGACATAGATCTTTGAAAACAAAATTCCTGGGACGTGAAAAAGGCGTGGAGCCGGAGACCCCACGCCAGTGTTTAGTTAACGAACATTCTATCGTCTGGGACGACCGGTTATCCGGACATTCGTTTCGACGCCCGACATTTGGATCGTGTCACCAAATAGTCCGGCGACGCTGATCGAGCGTTGGTCAAATACGATCGAGCTCGCTCCCGAAACATCGTCGGCGACCGTGAAGGTGATCGAGACGAGTTCCGACAACGTGATCGCATCGACCGAATCAACGAGGATCGTCAGACGTCCGGGCTCTCTATCGTTTACGGTCAGAGCAAGGCCCGCCGGAGCTTTCGCCGACAGTCGTACGACCGGTGATAATAGTTTCGCCGGGTCGTACACGAGTGTGAAACCGGCGGCCGCCACTTGGGCTCCACTGCGATCGAGCGTGACACCGACCGTAACATCTGAGCCGACACGGCCATTCTGGGACGTGAGCCTTAAGACCGGGCCTCTAGCATCTCCGGACATGAAGGCTCCGCCGATAATGGCTGCCAATTCCTCTTCACCAAACGGCGGGACTGACGGGCCGCCTGACGAGGTCAACGGATCGAGCGAGGCGGCATAGCGCCGTGCCTGCACGACATCGCCGGAATTGATTAGGTTATCCCCTAAGGTAGCTCGCGGGGCAGAGTCAGCACGCTGCAGCTCATTGGTCGCCGGATTAGGTGTGTCCAGGCCAGCCGCAAACCGACGGGTTTGGATCACATCGGTCGAGTTCATCGCCCCGTCACCGGAGGGACGAGGAGCAATATCGCCCTCAAAACCGAGCGAACCGCCTCCCTTATCTCCCAAAACGGTTCCAACCCCTTGGGATACGGATACCGTTCCGTTAGTCGGGGCAGAAAGGTTAACGAAGAAGATCTCGTCCGGTTCAATATTCATGTCGCCCACGACCGTGACATTGACCGGTCGGGTGAACGTCCCGCTCGGAAAGACAACTACTTGCCCGGTTATTGGAACATAGTCATTGTCGGCAACCGTGGCTGTACCGTCAGATGTGTTGACCGTAACGGACGACTGAAGACCGTTATCGCCAGTCTTGGTTATGGTAAACACAAAGAGAGAAGTCCCTGCATTACCTTCCATCTGGGTCACATTGTTGATCGTAAAAACGGGCACAATAGGTGTCGCGGTCGGCGTAGCCGTAGGCGTATTGGTCGGCGTTGCTGTTGGAGTATTTGTCGGCGTCGCTGTTGGTGTATTCGTTGGCGTTGCAGTCGGTGTTGCCGTTGGTGTTGCTGTCGGCGTATTTGTAGGTGTCGCCGTTGGCGTATTCGTTGGGGTCGCGGTCGGCGTATTTGTGGGCGTAGGTGTTCCCCCCGAGATAGTTACATTTGCTGCGGACGTCCCAAGCGGGGCGACAAAGTTGTGCTCCCTCACACGAAAACGGGCTTGGCTCGTTGGCGAATTTGGGACGGTAAAAGTAAATGTTCCGGTATTGGCGACATTCGTGGCTACCGCAGTTGGGAACGTCACACCACCATCCGTCGAGAGTTCGATCGTCACATTTCGATCAAATCCGCCGGTATTTGTCCAGGTTACGCTCACATTGGTCCCGACGAGGATCGAATTACCGCTCGGCGACACGTTTGTGATCGTGTCGGGAACAAGATCGGCGGTCGTGTCTCGATACCAGCCAATATCCCGCATTTGTTGTCGCGTGAGATCTAGGTCGGTCGGCAGGCCCGAGTTGATCGACGGTTCCATCAGCAGGTTGGGGGAACATCTCGTATTGTAATGCGACACCGAAGAACCTGGCTCAACGGGACTCGGTGTATAGAGCTCCAAGCGGCCGGTCGAGGCTTCACGACAGGTGCCAATAGCTCCAGACCCGATCCTGACATTGGCCCCGTCCCACAACACATTGTTGTTATTGATCGCTGACGCTTGTCGTTGAGCATCCGTCATTGCATTCCAGAACGTACTCGTCGTCCGGTCGAACATGAACGTCGAATACACGTCAGGAAAGCCGCTGTTAAAAGCTCCCGTAGACGAATTCACAAAACTCGAAAAGCCAAGGCCATGACCCATTTCGTGAAGCAAAACGACAAGCAGATTGACCGTTCCACCGGGATTGGCACTATTCAGCCCATAATAGAATCGCGTACCGGCACCGAGACATCCCGTGTCCACATCGCTGTTGAACTGCGCGGTCATCTCGGGGTTTACGGTATTCCGATCGGTTCCGGCAAGCTTGTTGGCAAGAGCGGCGTGATACCACGTACCCGAAAATTGGGCGTTTGGAAAATCGCGATGAATATTTATCGTTCCGGCACTGCCGAGCACACCACCCGAAGTCGAGCAAGGCGTGAGCGGGTTGAAATTCGAGCGGACATTTGTCGTCACGCTGCTGTCCAAATACGCTCCCCAAATTGCGGCAGCGAAATTGAACAGGGCAAGTCTCTGCTCACCCAAAGTCGCTCCGGGATTTCCGCCTTCACCTGGGACGGCGGGGGCCGCAGTGGAATTAAAACCCTCACCGGCACCGTCATTGTTGATGATGTTGATCGTCGCAGCATTGGGATTATCAAGCCTTCGTTGAGCGGCTTGCTCGATGAGTTCGACATAGAATCGATATTCTTCCTCGGTCATCGCATGATCGTGCTCACGCGGCTCCGCGGGCGTCCGCGCGGTGGGCAAGGATTTGCCCGTTTCCAGATCTCGCCCAAGGAATCCGTTGGCTTCGCCGAGGCTCGTCACGCACATCATCGAGATCTCGCCATTTTCTTCCAGGAGTCCGAGTGGCACGCTCTGAAATCTATCCTGCAGATCCATCTTGACGCTGCCATCAGGCATATACTCTTGCATCAATCCGTCCGTCGACTGATCAGTCAACCGCTTGATTAGTGATGCCATCTGACGATCATCGTCGTTAGGCCGTGCCTCGATCTGAGCATGGGTTGGTTCGAGAAAGCTTATCCCGATAACAGAGATAGCGATGAGGACAAAGACAATAAGGATATTACGTTTCATAATCTGGTGATTTTTCTGGCTCTGACGATTTTTCGTATTCGGGATCTCTTGGACGACGTATACAAGGGCTAATGTTTAACAGAATAGCCGAGCCAGTTGATGAGTGCAACCTTTATTTTGCTCTGTGTTTATCGATTCTCTACTACCTCACCCCGTAATTGGGCGGCGCAGCCGAACTAGACCTGTTAAACAAAAAAAGGGATGCCGCAGCACCCCTTTTTGTCAGAGTTGATCTTGGTTACTTCCCGCCGCCTGACAGTTTTCCGATCAGGGTGAAGAGCGGTAGGTACATCGAGATGACGATCGAACCGATGGTCACGCCGAGGAAGGCGATGAGGACGGGCTCGATCATAGCGAGCAAATCGGCGATCGCGGTATCGACTTCTTCCTCGTAGAAATCGGCGATCTTGCCCAACATGGCGTCCATCGCACCGGTTTGTTCACCGACGCCGATCATCTGACTGACCATATGCGGAAATACATTGGTTGCCTTGAGCGGATCGACGAAGTTTTCGCCGCGTTCGACACCGGCACGTACTTTTAGAATAGCGTCTTCGATAATGATGTTACCCGCAGTTTTCGCGGTGATATCAAGCGACTGCAAGATCGGCACACCCGATGACAGCAGGGTCGAAAGGATCCGCGAAAAACGTGCAACGGCTACCTTTCGCAGGATGCTGCCAAAGATGGGCAGTTTGAGCATCAGTTTGTCGATGTTCCAGCGTCCACCCGGCGTCTTGTAGTAATAGCTGGTGCCGACCGCTGTCGCGATGAGCGTGATCAGCGTTGCGAATCCGCCCCAACCGGCGACGAATCCCGAGATGCCCATCACGATACGCGTTGGCAGCGGCAGAGCCTCACCGGGCCCGAGCAGGCCAAGGAAGATCTGTTCGAACTGCGGGATGACGACGATCATGATCACTGCAATGGCAATGATCGCGACCGCGATAACCGCCGCCGGATAGATCGACGCCGAAACGATGCTTCGTTTCAGTTTGACGACCTTCTCGATCAGGGTTGCCAGACGCTGCAAGATGAGATCGAGCACACCGCCCGTTTCACCGGCCTCGACCATGTGCGTATAGAGCGAATCGAAAACCTTCGGGTGCTTTTCGAGGGCCTGGAACAGCGTCATGCCTTCTTCGACGTTCTGACGAACCTGCCGCAGCACGTCCTTAAAGAAAGCATTTTGCTGCTGCTCGCCCAGAATGTCGATACACTGAACGAGCGGCAGACCGGCGTCGATCATTACCGAGAACTGACGCGTGAATACGGCGAGTTCCTTTGCACCGACCTTCTTACGTCGGCCGAGCTTTGGAATGGCGATCTCACGCCCTTTCTCAGTGGCCTGAGTCAGCACGATCTGCTCGCGGCGGAGCAAGGCACGCAGCTCATCCTGAGTTGCAGCTTCGCGTTCACCGGCGATCAATTCGTTGAGTCGATTTCTTCCCTTAAATACAAATGTTGGCATTTCGCGTCTCCTGAACTTCGGTCAATGAAAAATTATCTTACCGGCGGACGTTCGCCGATCGTTCGGCCCTGGGCATATGGACTGCCGCTGCCCGGAGCTGGCCGCGTCGCAGGGCGGGCACCGCCGCCGCCATACGAGTCATTAAGTCCCGAGCCGCGGTCGATCAGATCTTTCAGTTCATCCGCATTCGATGAACGCTGCATCGCAACCTCTAGAGTGATCTGGCGTTTGTGATAGAGCGAGGCAAGGGCCTGATTAAAGGTTTGCATTCCAAACTTGTCTTGGCCCGTCTGCATCATCGAGTAGATCTGATGGATCTTGTCTTCGCGGATAAGATTGCGGATAGCAGCGTTTGGAACGAGGATCTCAAGTGCCATCACACGCCCGTCACCCGATGCTTTTGGCAACAGGGATTGGCACATGATGCCTTCGAGAACGAGCGAAAGCTGCGTACGCACCTGCGACTGCTGCTCGGCAGGAAACACGTCGATAATACGGT
Organism: Acidobacteriota bacterium; assembly: GCA_016718135.1. GTDB lineage: Bacteria > Acidobacteriota > Blastocatellia > Pyrinomonadales > Pyrinomonadaceae > OLB17. The sequence continues at coordinate 422,790 of JADKEF010000003.1, forward strand.
TGATGGTCGAGTAGGCCGAGTTGGTATGCAGCGTAGCAAAGGTCAAGTGGCCCGTCTCAGCGATTCGTAGAGCCATCTCGATAGTCTCGAGATCTCGCATTTCGCCGACGAGCACGATATCCGGATCCTGACGAAGAGCAGTTCTAAGAGCGGCACCGAACGAATGCGTATCGGCGGCGACCTCTCGCTGATTGACGATACAGTTCTTATGGTTATGCAGGAACTCGATCGGATCCTCGATCGTCAGAATATGGTCATGGCGCTCGATGTTGATCTTGTCGACCATCGATGCAAGCGTCGTCGATTTACCGGAACCGGTTGGTCCCGTAACGAGCACGAGGCCGCGTGGCTTCTTACACATATCCGAAACCACGGAGGGCAGGCCGAGAGCTTCGAATGTTTTAATCTCATACGGAATAGCACGAAAAACAGCACCGACCGCACCTTTCTGGTTAAAGAGATTGGCACGAAAACGCGACATTCCCTTGAGGCCGAATGAGAAGTCGAGTTCAAGATTCTCTTCGAAACGATGCTTCTGAGCATCGGTCAAAACAGAATACGCGAGGCGTTTGGTATCAGACGGCGACATCGCGGCGAAACCTGGCAGCGGAGCCAGATGGCCGTGAACACGTACCTGTGGTGAAGAATTGGTGGAAAGGTGGAGATCCGATCCACCCATATCGGTCATCGTTTTGAGGAGGTCAGGCAAGGTGACCGACGATTCTACTGATGCATTCTCGTAGCTCATATTTTGGTAGGACATGCCTTTGTAAGGCGTGTTCGATCTAGAGGAAGGAGCAGGCTCTAAAGCCTGCTGTACCTATTTATTTTCGACGGATGCTCTTAATGCCGGGCGAACTCGGTTCTTGAGCGAATTGATGACCTTTTCCGATTCCTCAGCGAGGCGTTCGGATTCCTGGGCAGGTGAATTTGTGGCGACATTGTAGATCTTGCCGTCCACCTCGGTGAAATAGAACATACGCGACTGAACGCCGCCGTTCTTTGCCTGTGATTGAGCGACAACCACATAGACCTGCTGGCCGCTGATCTCTTTCTGGTAGTCATTGACGACCCAGCCGTTCTCACGGATCATGCGATCAATAACTTCGCGGCGAAGGGCTGTGGTTGCAACGCCACCGACCGTCTTATTACGTCCACCGGTCGACTCGCCAACCGCGGGCCCGACAACCGATATCGATGCCGAACCAACCTGATCACCAGCCGAATTGTCGACACGGAATTTCAATTCCGCCGGTGTCGATGATGCTGCCGTCCAACCCGCCGGAGCCTGATCGCCCGTCGGCAGAACGCCGGTGGTTGCCGGAGCAGCTTTCGGTGTTTTGGGGGTGGAGGTCTTGGCGACCGCAGTATTCTTGTTCGCCGCACGAGCCCGTGCCAACCTCAATTGACGCAAACGCAGGGCACGCTTACGAGCCGCGATGTTGCGTTTCTGCTTCATCCGGGCACGGTATTGACGCCACCATGCTTTTGAGTATTTTTTATATTTCTTTGCCTGACGCTTTTTGCGCTTATTTTTTGGACCGGCTTCGGCTTGATCGGTCGCGAGCGGGATCAACACCGTACCCCCAACCAATAATGCCAACGATAGTGCAATTGCCCTTACAACCATATTTCCTCCAGAGACCTTATAGAACAGTTTCTTTTACTACTTCCTCGATCGTCGTGATGCCATCGCGAATCTTACATAGCCCCGACTCGCGAAGGGTGATCATCCCGCCGTCAATTGCTTTTCTCCGTAGTTCCATTGCGCTAGCGCCAATAATAATGAGTTCGCGGAGTTCGTCCGTGATCTCCATAACTTCGTACAGGCCGACGCGGCCCTTAAAGCCGGTGCCGTTGCACGTCTCGCAGCCTTTGCCCTTGTAGAGTTTGAGGTTGGGAGCTTCTTCCTTTGTAAAGCCGACCTCGATCAGGCCTTCGACAGGAAAATGCACTTCTTCTTTACAATTAGTACAAATACGTCGGATCAGACGTTGTGCCTGAATGATGTTGACCGACGTCGCCACCAGAAACGGCTCGATGCCCATATTCACAAGACGCGAGACCGTCGATGGAGCATCGTTCGTGTGAAGCGTCGAGAGCACAAGGTGGCCCGTCAAAGCAGCCTTGATCGCGATCTCAGCCGTTTCAAAGTCTCGAATTTCACCAACGAGCACGATGTTCGGATCCTGACGCAGGAACGAGCGAAGTGCGGCGGCGAAGTTCAAACCGATCTGCTCCTTCATCTGCACCTGATTGATGCCCTGAAGGTTAAATTCGACCGGATCTTCCGCCGTCATGATATTCGTCTCAGACGTGTTCAACGCCTGAAGAGCGGAGTAGAGCGTATTCGTTTTACCCGAACCGGTCGGCCCGGTGACGAGCACCATCCCGTATGGGTTTGCGATAGCTCGTTTGAATTTGTCGAGGCTCTCCTGCTCGAAACCAAGCTTGGTCATATCGAGCATGAGCTTGTCTTTATCGAGCAGACGAAGCACAACCTTTTCGCCGAAGAGCGTAGGCAGGCTCGATACACGAAAATCGAGTTCGCGCGAACGGTTGTCGATCTTGACCTTGATCTTGATGCGGCCATCTTGTGGCAGGCGTTTCTCCGAAATATCGAGCTTCGCCATGATCTTGAGACGCGAAATAAGCGGATCGCGGATCTTCATCGGCGGATGCATCACATCGTAAAGCACGCCATCGATACGGAACCGGATACGAAAATCCTTTTCATACGGCTCGACGTGAATATCCGACGCTCCGCGACGAAGACTATCGACCAGAAGCACGTTAACAAGGCGAACGACCGGAGCGTCCTCACTAGCACGGGCCAGTGCCGCGAGATCGATCTCTTCGTTGTCTTCGAGCAGTTCGAATTCCTCGCCCTCTGCAGGCGGCTCGAAATGGAACTTGTCGAGCGACACATCAAGATCGGACGCGGTAATGCGTTCGTCCATTTTTGGAGCGACTGCACCGTGGCCGTTGCCGTTTCCGTTGGATTTGTGGCCGTTTTTCCCGACACTGACACCGTTTCTCTCAACCTCTACCGCGAACGCGGCATCGAAAATGTCGATCTCACTCGAACCGCTGTAGTACTTAGCGATCGCAAGCTGGATCGATGTCTCCGACGCAATGACAGGTTCGACGTTAAGTCCGGTCATGAACTTGATGTCGTCCATTGCGAAGACATTCGTCGGGTCGGCCATGGCGAGCGTGAGAGTGGCACCGACTTTCGAGATAGGCAGGACTGAGTATTTGAGCGCGACCTCCTCAGAGATCAGCTTGATGACGTACGCCTCGATCTGAAAGAGATCCAGATTGATCGACGGAACACCATATTGGCGGGACAAAACGGCGGTGACGACATCGTCCGAAACATAACCCAGCCTGACGAGATTCGATCCCAAACGGCCACCATTGGCACGCTGGTACTCGAGCGTCTCGCGCAGTTGCTCCGAGGTTATGAGATTTTCGCGGACAAGTATTTCCCCTAGTTTTGCTGACATTTTATGCGGGTCGTTCCTCTATCACAACAGGCGTTGGGCAAGGAACGCGATTGAGTGAAGTTAGGTCAAATTGATCGAGTGGTGTTACCAGTCAACGACGGTTAAACATCGTTGACTCCTAATAATACATTGTTGAACTTCGGGAAGTCAATGATTCTTTTTGCAGAATCGGTGAGTATCTTTTACAGGTGTGGTGGAATTCGGTCAGATTGACCTCAAGTCTGGCTCGTTGGGACTAAGCGCTCCTATTGATCACTCATATCCTTCTTCAACTGCACAATAAACGACCGTACCGACGTAGCCTCTGGCGTGTTTGGGAAGATGCGTAGGAATTCTTCGTAGGTGGCGATGGCTTCTTTGTAGTTTTTTTGGCGTTCGTAGACGAGGCCGAGGAGTTGGTAGATGATAACGGTGTCGGGGGCACCGGAGAGCTGTTTGAGGGCGACCTTTAGGTACTTGGCGGCTTCGTTGTAGTTGATCTCTTCGTTGGCAAAATCACCGGAGCCGGCAAATCCCTCAGCTTTTTCTTTATAGAGTAACCCCAAACCGGTGTAAGCCTCGGGCTGAAAGCCTTTGCCCTCGGTGATCGCTCGTTTGAAAGAAGCGATGGCTTTGTCCTCGTCGCCATTCTCCTTGTGGATACGTCCGAGCACGGCGAGCGCCTCGGCAAATGCGGGACGATATTTTCGGGCAGATGTAATAGCGGCCTCGGCATCCTCGACATCGCCGGTTTCGGTCAGGACGCGGGCGAGTCCGAGATACGCATCGGGAAACGCCGGGCGCAACTCGATCGCACGTCGGTAGGATTCGGCGGCCTTTTCGCGATCCGTCGTCGTAAAGCGCTCTGCCGCCTGGAATGCAAGCTCAGCTTCATCGGTTGTTTTGACGAGAACTACCTTTACCTCGCCACGCTGAATCGCCGCCAGCGGTTGGGTTTTTTCCTTATATCCATCGGCCCGCAGCCGGAGAGTGTGTGCACCAGATGAAACCGTCGCGATCGTCAATTCGCCTGAGGCATTCGTCTTTCCAAAATAAACGCCGTCGATCCAAACCTTTGCCGAAGGAACCGCAGAGACCGTGACCGAACGAAATTGACCACCAACAGCGGCCTTTTTTACCTGGGCAACGACGATACCGGAGCCGATCATAGAAATGGCCAGTGTAATAAGAAACGCTTTAATTGGGCGGGAAATATGCATATTTATTGACACTTCGTACTTACTTTGAAGGCATTCGGCCAAAGTAGGTTGCGTCCATTCTAACATTCTCGACGCACGGCGTATCATGTTCTACCTGGTCCATGTGTTCCACCGTTCCACCTTGAAACACGGAACAACGCGGGCAATGCTTGATTTTTCTGAGCGCAAAACTATAATCAATAATTCGTGGCTGGGTAGCTCAGCTGGTTAGAGCGCGGGATTCATAACCCCGAGGTCGGGAGTTCAAGTCTCCCTCCAGCCACCACTTTCTTATTTAGTTTCTTCCGCTCTCTCTGCCAATTCCGCCCAACGGGCCATATCGATCTTCAATTTAGCCGTTAGTTTCTGCTGTTCCGTGAACAGTTCATGAACCTTACCCGCGTCGCTCGCGGCGAGGGTCAGCTCCTTTTCTATCTCGGGCAATCGCGTCTCAGCGTCGGCGATGCTTAGTTCGAGGGCTTCGAGTTCGCGGGTTTCTTTGAATGATAGTTTCTTAGATTTTGGTTTTTCGGGGATTTGAGGAACCCGGTCGCTATCGCTCGCGGTTCTGACGCGGTCGTTACCGCTCGCTGTGCTGGGAGCAGATCTTTCGCGTTCGATGGCCTCGAGGTAGGCGGAATAGTCTCCGGCGAACTCGCGGACGTGGCCGCCGGGTTCGAAGCGGAAGACGTTTTCGATCGTGCGGTCAAGGAAATAGCGGTCGTGGCTGACGACGATCAGGGCTCCGGCGAAATCGTCGAGGTATTCTTCGAGAGCGATGAGCGTCGGGATGTCCAGGTCGTTGGTCGGCTCATCTAGGAGCAGGACGTTGGGCGAACCCATCAATATTCGCAGCAAGTATAGGCGACGGCGTTCGCCGCCGGAGAGATTGCCGATCACGGCGTATTGGGCGGCCGGGGCGAAGAGAAAACGCTCGAGCATCTTGCCAGCGGTGATCTGGACTCCTTCGTTAGTGGTGACGTATTCTGCGACGTCGCGTATGTAGTCGATGACGCGTTGTTCGTCATTGAGCGCACGGCTTTCTTGGTCGTAATAGCCGATGTGCACCGTCTGCCCGATCTCGATCTCACCACTATCGGGCTGGATTCGGCTTGTGAGCATATCAAGCAAAGTCGTTTTGCCGCTGCCATTTGCACCGATTATGCCGATGCGGTCGTCGCGTTTGAGTAAGTAAGTGAGCCCGTCGATGAGCTTTGTCTCGCCGTACGATTTTGAGATGTTGTTGATCTCGATGACCTTCGAGCCAAGACGTTTTGAGCCAATAGCAATATCGACCTCGCCTTTGGCCTGTTCCTTGGGAACCGCCATCAGTGAATGTGCGGCCTCAATGCGGTGCTTAGATTTGCGTGTGCGGGCCTTTGCGCCGCGACGCAGCCATGCGAGTTCTTTCTTGATCAACTGCTCGCGTTTATGGCCCTCGACCTCGCGAAGAGTTTCCTGCTCAGCCTTTTTCTCAAGGTAATAAGCGTAGTTACCGCTAAAATTCTGCACCGTGCCGCGATCGACCTCAAAGATCCGATCAGTCACACGATCAAGGAAATAACGATCGTGCGTCACGAGCAATAACATCCCCGTATAGCGTGCGAGATATGCTTCCAGCCACTCGATCGTATCCGCATCAAGATGGTTGGTAGGCTCGTCGAGGATCAGGATATCGGGTTTGAATATGAGTTCGTGGGCGAGGGCGACACGCTTTCGCTGTCCTCCGGAGAGCGTGCCCATTTTGGCGGCGGTGTCGGTGATCTCAAGTTTTGAGAGGACCGCACGGGCATTCGTCTCGATCTCCCAACCGCCGCTCATCTCGAGTTCGTGCTGAAGGTCCGACATTCTTTCGAGCGTTGCCGCGTCATGATTGCCTGCCGCCACGTCGTGACAAACCGCCTCATAATCCCTGATCGTCTGCATCACACCACTGCTCGACGCAAAGATGGTCTCAAGCACGGTCAGATCAGGATCGTATGCCGGATTCTGAGAAAGATACGCGAGCGTCTGCCCCTTCGCACGAACGACACGCCCGGTATCAGGCACTTCGACACCGGCGATGATCTTCAGCAAAGTCGATTTCCCCGAGCCGTTCGCTCCGATAATTCCGATCTTATCGCGGTCTTCGAGACCGAGCGTGACGCTCTCAAACAGCGGCTTAAAGCCGTAGTTCTTTGATACATTTTCGAGCGAGACGATGTTCATTGGGTCTATTTAAGTACTCGAAAGATGCTATCCCTTCCTATCGAAATCTGTATGGAAAGTCTCTCGGATCTCGCCCGCCCGGATCTCTGTGAGAACCTGCTGTACCGCGTCGATCATTTCCAAGTGGGTAGTAAGTCGATTGTTAAATGCTCGCATTATCAGGATCGCGATACTGCGATGTGAGAAGTTTTGTTGATGCTTAATATTTGCGTCAGCGGTCAGGATCACATCAAAGCCATCGGCTTCGGCGAGGTCTAGCAACTTGCCATTGACGACATCCGCCCAGCCTTTCTCTTGAGTCGTAGATGTTTCGTGTCCGCGAAGGTGGGTCTTTAGCCGACGATCCAAATTGTGGTCTAGAAGGATCTTCAATTCTTCGCGGCGTCCTCAAGAAGCGATTTCTTGGCGAGTTCGAGTACGTCTATTGCCTGTTCGCGCGTGACAGGCGGAAACCCGTCAAGAAAATCCTCCAGCGTATCGCCACCTTCAAGATAGTCGAAGAGATTCTGGATCGGCACGCGCGTCCCCGCAAAAACAGGAACGCCGCTAAGCTTCTCAGGATTTACCTCAATGGTCTTATTCATTGAGTTTGATTTTATCATAGATCAGCTCGTCAATCTCCGATAGATATTCGGCATTCTCTCAGGCAGCGAGAGCACGTCATCTATGATCGTGTAGCCGACGTCGCCGTAGAGGTCTTTCAACTCAGCCTCAGATTCGCGGTCGATGGTGATGCAGAATGGGGTGATGCCCGTCATTTTGGTTTCGGTCAGGGCCTCGCGGACGTCTTCGCGGGCGTAGCGGGCGTCGCCGTAGTCGTGATCGTACGGGCGGCCGTCGGTTAGGATGATGAGCAGCTTGGTACGCGATTCCTGACGCAGTAGTTTGTGCGACGCGTGGCGGATCGCGGCTCCGAGACGGGTGTTATTTTGGAACGTGATGCCGCCAATACGCCGTTCAGTATCGTCAGAGTATTTCTCATCAAAATCTTTGACGACGTAAAATTTCACATTCCTTCGGCCCTCGCTCGTAAAGCCGTTTATCGAATACACATCGCCGACCGCCTCCAATGCTTCGCTCATCAGCACGAGGCCTTCTTTTTCGATCTCGATGATGCGGCGGCCGGGATGCGTGTACGGCTGCATCGGATTTCGGGTGATCGTGCGGGCGGTTGACGAAGATTGATCGAGCAACAGTGAGACGGCGACGTCACGCTGTTTTCTGAGACGCTTGGTATAGATGTTCTCGGACGGCTGGCCTTGGGCACGGCGGTCGACTACGAAATCGACGAGGGCGTTTAGATCGTAGTCTTCGCCATCGAGTTCGCGATTGATGCGGGTCAGATTTTCGGGCTTCATCAACTGGAACTGATGCCTGATCGACGAGATAACGCCGCGATATCGCGAACGAGTCAGTTCGACAAACGTCCGGTCGCCTTGCTTCACCTTCTTCTCGATCACACGGCTCCAGCCGACGCGGTAGTCGTTCAGTTCGCGATCCCATTCGTCGTATGCGAACGCAAGATCGTCGGCCTCAAGCGCCTGCTCGGGAACATCGCTCTGCGACCACGCCTCCGAGCCTTGCAGGTCGTCCGGCTCGCCTTCGTCATCGAGACTGTTCCAGGCGTTGAAAAGGTCGCGGATGTCTTGTGTCTGTCGCTGTTCACGCTTGCTTTGGTCTTCGGTCGGAGCCTCGGCTGCGTCTTTGTCGTCGTATGCGAAATCACTTTTTTCCTCGGTTTCCTCCGCCTCGGCTTGTTGCGACTGTTCCGGCGAGACGTTCTGAAACAGCGTATAGACCCGGCTCGTTGCCATCAGCGAATCCGCAACCGTCGCCTCGGACATCGCCAGATATTTCTCAACCACCGTCTCGATCTCAGACACGATCTGCCCATAAAACATTCTCGCATCATCGGTCGCACCGCCGCAGAGAGTGATCTGAAACAACAATTCGAACGGTACTTGGTGCATGGGAAGGTCGAAGATATATGGCCGATTCGAACGGAGGAAAGCCTGCATCAGATCGAGGTCTTTGACGAGGCCGCGATAGGTTTGCCGCAGACGATTGTCTATGCGGGCGTTCTCCATCGTGCCGAAGATCTTGCGGGCGAGGCGTGGTTCCGGGAAAGCGGTGAGCACATTTCGATAGTCGGAATTTTTCGGCAGCTTTTTCTTCCGGGCCTTCATTGCCGCGACCGCTTCCGCGTGCGGCAACGCACTTTCGCCCTTCTGCACATCTTCGATATACCCGCCGAGCGAGAACGCGTCGATCTGATCCGCCGTCGCCGAATAGAGTTCTGATAACTCCGTATAGGCTGCCTTTAGCCCGTCAGTATCGCGATCAAAAGTGCCAAATTCGATCTGCCCGGCTCCGTGTGCCGCCAGCACCTTGTAGAGCCGAAAATCTTTCTCATCATCTGCAAACTCGGTCACGGTTGCAGGCAGATAGATCGTTTTCCCGTCGCCGATGCGGCTTTCCTGTTGGATCGCCGCGATCGGAGCGATCTCGATCTCTTTGCCGGTCAATGCCTCGACGTACAGCCGGAGAACGTGTTGGATCGATTCGAGCGAGAGACCGGTCTGCGTCTTTTGCAAGCGGTCATTAGACTCACGCGTTTCTAAGGCGAAGTAGCTGCGGCGAGCCTTCGACGAACCATCTGCGGTCTCGGCTAAACCGTTCTCGACCCAATCTTCGAATTGCTCGATCGATACCTTGTTGAGAGCCCCGGCACTCGATTTGAAGGCGGCAAGAGCACTCTCGGCGTCGGTTTCTGCTATGCGGGCCGTCAACTGCAACACGCGGCGGATCGAAACTTCCGGAGCGTGGCGTTTGCGAGATGAGATCTGTGCGGTAAATTTCGGCGTTGCCCGCAGAAATGAGATCAGAACAGCGTTGCCATGTTTGGCGATGATTCGCGAGACGGTCACCCAATCATCAAACGCCGTTGGCGAGTCCGCCAGAACTTTGCTTCCGGACGCGACAAAGTGCAGTGTCACGCTGCCGCCGAATTCGAGAAACGCCGCCGCTCCTTCCATCAAGCGAACGGCCGCGTCAGCCGACAAACCCTCGAACGCGTCAGGCAGATTCTGCCAAAGATCGGCCGTCAATCCGCCGGTACGATTCGCAAAATCGCGAGCCAAGACCAATACGGCGTCTGCGACACGACGGTCTTCAAACGCCATTATCGAGGCCGCGACCTTTGGCGTGTGGACTAGAAAATCGGCACTATGCTTTGCACTTCGCTGAGCGATCTCGGCGGCCAGCTCAAAGATATCGCTGAGTAGTTTCTCATCATCGATCGCGGCCGCGATCTCAGGGATGAGGTGAAAAGATTCGAGAGCAGTGGAACTCGACAGTACAAGCTGCCGCGTACACGTCTGAAAGACGGCCGCTCGAGCACCTTCAGGAACACGCTTTAGACCACCAATGCCGTCAGCGAAAAACCTAGCGCCCGCATCCGCACTGCCCATCGCAAGCCGACGGCCGAATTCGCCCCAATGACGCAAATCGTCCGCCGACAACACCTTCGCCGCCTTTGGCACCGCCTCGACAAATTCGCGGCTAACACGAAGAGACACGCCCGCCAACGCAGCACTGATCTCAAGCGCCGCCCGGCGCTTGTCCGGGGACAGACGGCTGAGTCGGGCAGCTAGCCCTGTAAACGAATTCTTTGGCCGAGGCTCTTCTTCCATGAAAGCTTTAGTCTAAGAACTGCACACTGTAATGTCCAAGAGATGCGAACTTATGGAGAATTAGAACGTAAGAAAATTCAAAGAATGAGGTTGGGAGAAGATAATGAGATCTAGGATAAGTACTCTACTGTTTCTGTGCCTGTTAATGACGGGTATCGTGGAGGGCCAGTCGGCCTTTAAGTTTGACGCCAAGCGGGTATCTGTCGGTACTGTCTATCACTATGTTAAAACCAACGTAGACGGCACGAAGCCTGAAAATATCTCTCTTTACGTAGCGACTGTGGACCGTATTGAGTCATTCAAGTTTCATGAGAAAGGCTCACGGGCAGGCTTAGTGATCGCAGACATGGACTGGACCATCTTTTCGGCAAAAAAACTCGAATCGTGGCAGGTGTCCTCTGGGGATGAACGAAAACTCTTTGCTACCTTGACCTACAGAGCGGCTGAAAAAGCTGTCGAGGTCTCGATACCGCAAATGAGGCCGACGAGCGAATTCGCCAAGATCGAGCAATTACCTTTCCATCTCTATAACTTCGACCTTGCAAGCCTAAATCTATCGTTTCCACACCTAGCGGTTCCACGCGGAAATTTCACGGTCGGTATCGCCGACCCAACGTTTAATGCCGACGGGCCCATGTTCGCATATCGCGGGGAACTTGCTGTCCGCTATGAAAAGACGGAGATCCGAAACGGAGGGAAGTGCCGTCGCTACGCCGCGTCAGGAACTGGTATCGGCGGCAAAGGCACGATCTGGGTTGATGAAAAGAAGGGATACATTCGCGACATGGAGTTTGATGTGGCGAACAATCCTGATTGGTCAACGTTCAAGCTGAGGCTGATAAGGACAGAGAAAATGAGTGAGCGGGAATGGAAACGCTTCATCGCCGCGCAGTTCTGATCCTAATGATGGTGCTCGCCCGTCATCTCATTCAATTTTGAAATATCTAGCAGCTTAGAAAAATCGTCGAAATGGAACATCGTCTCGTCTTTGCAGTGATCGCAAAAGAATGTGACGTCCTCGCCGAGATACATGTCCTTGAGGTGATATGCGATAAAACAACCGTAGCAACGCTGTATGCGTTTGCCAAAATCGTGTAAAACTTCGTCTTCCGTGTGGCTTTCCATAGTGTCTTTCGCAATTTTATCACACAGATTTTTCGGAGTGCTCTTGCAAAACTAATTGGGCTGTGTTTTTAATAGAGCTAACGATGTATCTGAGTACCACTCAAAACCACCATCTCCATCATCATCACGCGACTCATTCGCGCGTGAACTGATACTCGTTTCTAACCAACAACGTAAATTAGTTTTAATCCAAACGCCGCGAAACTTCGAATCAAGTCTCGATGGGCGTCGCTTTGTCGTTTTTCAAGTTATGAAATTAAAGATCGCTTTACAAAGATCAGGAAGATTATCAGACGGGTCGACCGGTCTGTTACGGAAGTGCGGCATCGGCTTTTCCAATGGGCTCGGCAAACTGCGGGCTGAGGCGGCGGACTTTCCGCTCGAGATATTTTTCTTACGGGATGACGATATTCCTGACTACGTCGCCGATGGCGTCGCAGACATCGGGATCGTCGGCGAGAACGTGATCGCCGAGAATCCAAAGGCCGTCGACACGATCGAAAAGCTCGGCTTTGGCCGCTGTCGCTTGTCCCTAGCAGTGCCGAAGGGGTTTGAATATTCGGAATTGTCTCAGCTCGCAGGGAAAAAGATCGCGACGAGTTATCCGAATATCCTGCGTGAGTATTTTGCATCGCGAGGCGTTTCGGCAGACATTCACGAGATCAGCGGCTCGGTCGAGATCGCTCCGTCGATCGGGCTGGCGGATGCAGTTTGCGACCTGGTGAGCTCGGGCAGTACTTTGTTTTCGAACGGCCTACGCGAGGTCGAGACGGTGATGTCGTCAGAGGCGGTCTTGATCAGACGGCGCGATCTCGAAACCGAACAACAGGCTATCCTCGACAAGCTCCTGTTCCGCATCCGCAGCGTCAAGGCTGCCGCCCAAAACAAGTACATCCTGCTCAATGCTCCCGTCGAAAGGGTCGACGAGATCAAACGCCTTTTGCCGGGAATGCGTAGTCCGTCGATGGTTCCACTCGCCGATGAGGGTTGGGTGTCGCTGCATTCGGTCGTGAGCGAGACGGACTTTTGGGAGGTTGTTGACGCGTTGAAAAATGCCGGAGCCGAAGGGATTCTCGTGCTGTCGATCGATCAGATGATCAGGTAACGAATATGCAAATTATCAAATATCCATCAAAAGAAACCTGGGCTGCGATACTCAAACGCCCAACGATCGACACCGTCTTCCTCGAACGCACGGTCGCGAACATCCTCAAAGACGTCCGGGAACACGGCGACTCGGCATTGCGTCATTGCGCGAGGCATTTTGACAAGGTGGAGTTGGACGGGTTTTTGGTAAGCGAGGACGAGTTTCTGGAAGCAGAATCGCTTGTTTCTCAGGAACTCAAAGATGCCATCGCGGTTGCGAAGGCGAATATTGAGAAGTTTCACGCAGTTGACGAAAGAGAGCGAAACGTTATCGAGACAACACCTGGCGTCTTTTGTTGGAAAAAGAACGTCGCTATCGAAAACGTTGGGCTATACGTTCCAGCAGGCAGTGCTCCGCTATTTTCAACTGTTCTGATGCTCGCGATCCCGGCAAAACTTGCGGGCTGCCGCGAGATCGTCGTTACATCGCCGCCGAATAAGGACGGCAAGCTCGATCCGATGACTCTTTATGCAGCGAGGCTCTGCGGGGCGACCAAGGTCTTCAAGATCGGCGGTGCTCAGGCGATCGGGGCTCTGGCGTACGGGACGGAGACTGTGCCGTCGGTTTACAAGATCTTTGGGCCAGGGAATCAGTTCGTGACCGAGGCAAAGCTGCAAGTTTTGCGGTCCGGCGTCGCCATCGACATGCCGGCCGGACCCTCGGAGGTCGCCGTTTTGGCTGACGAAACCTGCGTTCCGGCGTTCGTCGCTGCTGATCTGCTCTCGCAGGCGGAGCACGGGCCGGACAGCCAAGTGGTTCTTGTTTCGACTTCAGAAAGCGTGATCAATGAAACGCTCGCTGAGGTCGATCGCCAGATCGAGACACTTTCGCGCAAACCGACCGCGGCGTCAGCGATTCAGAATTCAAAGGCGATATTGGTGAAGACGCTCGCGGACGGCGTCGAACTCCTAAACGAATACGCCGCTGAGCACCTCATCATCGCAACGCAGAATGCCGACGAGATCGCCGAAACGATCGTCAACGCAGGCTCTGTTTTCATCGGAAACTACTCGTGTGAGAGTGCGGGCGATTACGCCTCGGGGACGAATCACACGCTGCCAACCGGCGGTGCTGCGAAAGCATACAGCGGCGTGTCGGTCGCGAGTTTTACCAAGAGCATTACCTTTCAGCGTTTGACCGCCGAAGGCATTCAAAACCTCGGCCCGACGATCGAAACGATGGCCGCAGCTGAAGGGCTCGACGCCCACAAGAACGCCGTCGCGATCCGCCGCGAATGGAGCGGAGGCGGCGATGACATTTGATCTGCACAGCCTGGTGCGTTCGAACATCAGGAATCTGAAACCATATTCGTCCGCGAGATCTGAGTTCGAAGGCTCGGCAGAGGTCTTTCTCGATGCCAACGAGAATGCGTTCGGTTCGCCTGCGGGCGCAGGGCTCAATCGTTACCCTGATCCGCTGCAACGTGAGCTGAAGGATCGGGTCGCCTCGATAAAAGGCGTCTCGCCGTCGCAGATATTTGTCGGAAACGGCAGCGACGAGGCGATCGATCTGCTGTTCCGCATCTTCTGCGAATCCGGACGCGACACAGTGATCACTTGCCCGCCGACGTATGGGATGTATCGCGTTTCGGCGGACATCAATGATGTAACGGTCCGTGAGATACGATTGACGGCTGATTTTCAGCTAGACGTTCCGGCGATCCTAGCAGCCATTTCAGCTACAACAAAACTCATCTTCATCTGCTCGCCAAACAATCCGACGGGCAATCTGATGAGCCGCGAAGCCATTCTGGAGATCGCGCGCCAGCTCAAAGGGATCGTTGTTGTTGACGAGGCGTACATCGATTTTGCCCCCGAACCGTCGATGATCGCAGAACTCGACGCTCTGCCCAATCTCGTCGTTTTGCAGACATTCTCAAAGGCTTGGGGAATGGCGGGCGTTCGCGTCGGGCTTGCCTTTGCGAGCAGCAAGATAATCGACCTTATGAACCGCGTGAAGCCGCCTTACAACGTCAGTGGCATTGCACAGCAAGCAACCATTGACGCCCTCGATAGCCGGTCGACTGTGAAAAATTGGATCGAATCGGCCCGGAATGAGCGTTCGCGATTGGAAAAAGTGCTAACCGAAGTTCACCTCGTTAAACGAGTTTATCCATCCGACGCCAATTTCCTGTTGGTTCAGGTTGATGATGCGAACTCGATCTATCAATACCTTATCGAGAAGAAGATCGTCGTTCGCAATCGAAACAACATCGAGTTGTGCGAAGGCTGCCTGCGGATAACCGTTGGGACGTACGAGGAGAATACGGCGGTGCTAGATGCCCTGAAGCAGTTTAGCCGAAGAGTGATCTAAGAACAGTCTGACAGCTGATAGCCGAAAGCTGTAAGCTGTTCGAAATAAACTTATGAGAAAAGTACTTTTTATTGACCGCGACGGGACACTGATACGCGAGCCGGATGATTTTCAGGTCGACCTGCTTGAGAAGTTGCGGTTCTTGCCGGGCGTCATTACCAATCTAGGGAAGATCGCTCGTGAGACTGATTATCTGCTCGTGATGGTGACGAATCAGGACGGGCTTGGAACTGAGAGTTTTCCGGAGACGGCTTTTCACCCGGCGCAGAATTTTGTGATCCAGACGTTGGCGGACGAAGGTATTGAGTTTGCGGATGTGTATGTCGACCGAACGTTTCAAAACGAAAATGCTCCGACGCGAAAGCCTGGAACTGCGATGCTGACTAAGTATCTGAACGGCGACTACGATCTCGCAAATTCGTACGTCATCGGCGACCGGCCGACGGACGTTCAACTTGCCAGAAACCTTGGGTCGAAAGCGATCTACATCCGGAATCCTTTTTTTCCGCTCTATGCAGACGACACGGCGATCACGGTCGACGATTGGAGTGAGATCTACGATCTGCTGCGTGCTCCGGAACGACGAGTTACGCACACGCGGAAGACAAAAGAAACTGACATCACGGTTGAACTTAACCTCGAAGGCAGCGGTAATTCGTCGATCTCGACTGGCATTTCGTTCTTTGACCACATGCTTGATCAGCTTGCCCGGCACGGTGGTCTTGATCTCAATATCGAAGCGAAAGGCGATCTGCACATTGATGAGCACCACACGATCGAGGACGTTGCGATCACCCTGGGCGAGGCTTTTTCACTAGCGCTAAAGGATAAACGAGGGATGGAGCGGTACGGGTTTTGTTTGCCGATGGACGATTGTCTGGCGCAGGTCGCGATCGATTTTGGCGGGCGTAATTGGATCGTCTGGGAAGCGGAATTCGAACGCGAGATGATCGGCGAGATGCCGACCGAGATGTTCTTTCATTTCTTTAAGTCATTCTCGGACAAGGCGTTGTGCAACCTGAATATCAAGGCCGACGGCACGATCGAGCACCACAAGATCGAGGCAATTTTCAAAGCATTCGCGAAGGCGATCAAGATGGCGGTCCGCCGCGAGGGAAGTCAACTTCCGACGACCAAAGGAGTTTTGTGAGAGTTGCGCTAGTGAAATACAACGCTGGGAACACCGCGTCGGTCGCGAATGCTCTGATTAGGCTAGGTGTCGAACCTATGGTGACTGACGTTGCAGACGAATTGCGGGCCGCGGACAAAGTGATCTTCCCCGGCGTTGGCGAGGCTTCGACGGCGATGAAATATCTGCGGGAACGTGGCCTCGATTCGGTCATCCGATCGCTAACGCAGCCGGTTTTGGGAATCTGCCTGGGGATGCAGCTGTTGTGCGAGACGTCGGAGGAAAACGACACCGAATGCCTCGGTATCTTGCCGTATCGAGTCCGGCGGTTTGAGTCCGAAACTCTCAAGATACCGCACACAGGGTGGAACCGGATCGCGGAGTTCGATTCACCGCTATTTGCCGGCGTTGCAGAGGGCGAGCGCGTCTATTTCGTTCACGGCTATTATGTCGAAACAGGTGAACGCACGACCGCGACATGTGAATACGGCCAAAAATTCAGTGCTGCGATCGGTAGTGATAATTTTCATGCGATCCAGTTTCACCCCGAGAAATCGGGTGCAGTTGGCGAACAGATCATTCAAAGTTTTTTAGAGATTTAAGAAATTCCTTACTATTCACTCTTCACTAATATCTATTAACTAGAAAGATATGATCGAAATTATTCCGGCTATGGATCTGATCGGCGGCAAATGTGTACGACTTACGCAGGGCGATTTTTCGCGGAAGACGGTGTATTCCGACGACCCGCTTGAGACGGCGAAGCGTTTTGAGGATGCGGGATTGCGGCGGTTGCACATGGTCGATCTCGACGGAGCACGGACTGGAGCACCTGCGAATCTGCATGTTTTGAAAAAGGTCGCGAGCGGCACGAAGCTATCGATCGATTTCAGCGGCGGATTGAAAACGGAATCGGACGTCGCGGCTGTTTTTGAGACCGGGGCGGCGATCGCGACGGTTGGCAGCGTTGCGGTCAATCAGCCCGAGCTTTTTCTGTCGTGGGTCGAAAAATTCGGCAGTGAAAAGATGCTCCTCGGTGCCGATTCCCGCAGTGGACAAGTCGCGATTAATGGCTGGCAGACTGACACGACGACGCCGGTACTCGCATTCCTCAGGAACTTCGCCGAGCGAGGCGTGACGAACGCCTTTGTCACTGACATAGCGAGCGACGGAGCGATGAAAGGGCCGGCAGTCAAGCTTTATCGTCAGATCAGGGCCGCGATAACAGAGATCGATCTGATCGCGAGTGGCGGTGTTACTTCGATCGCGGATATCGACGAGCTCGAACGCATCGGCTGTTCGGGCGTGATCGTCGGCAAAGCTCTTTATGAGCAGAACATCAAACTGGAGGATCTCGCCAAATATGCTGGCTAAACGCATTGTTCCGTGCCTCGACGTAAAGGACGGACGCACCGTCAAAGGCACAAATTTCCTCGGGCTACGCGACGCCGGCGATCCGGTCGAACTGGCGGCGAGATATTCGGCGGAAGGTGCCGACGAACTCGTTCTGCTCGACATTTCAGCGACGAACGAACGCCGCAAGACCTTTGCCGACATCGTCCGGCGTGTGGCTGCGGAGATCAATATTCCTTTCACGGTCGGCGGCGGTATTTCAACCGTGGAGGATATCGGGGATCTGCTCGATTGCGGAGCGGACAAGGTTTCAATAAACACAGCGGCGGTGAAAGATCCGACGATCTTGAGCGACGCGGCGGTGAATTTTGGTTCGCAATGCGTGGTTCTCGCCATCGATGCAAAAGAAACCGACGACGGCTGGAAAGTTTTCCTGAACGGCGGCAGGGTCGCGACCGATCTCGATGCAGTCGAATGGGCAAAATGCGGCGTGGATCTTGGGGCGGGCGAGATATTGCTCACGTCGATGAACGCCGACGGCACAAAAGATGGCTTTGAGATCGGATTGACGCGTTATATCTCAAATGCTGTTCGCGTTCCCGTCATTGCTTCCGGCGGAGCTGGGACGATGGACGATTTCGCGGAGGTTTTTGGATTGGGAAATGCCGATGCCGCTCTCGCGGCGAGTGTGTTTCACTACGGCGAGATCGCGATACCTGAGTTAAAAGCATTCCTCGAAATGCGGGGGATCGAGGTGCGGATATGAATTTAAGGTACGAAAAGTACGCCGATGGATTGGTCCCGGCGATCGTTCAGGATGCAGAAACGCGAGCGGTTCTCATGCTTGGGTTTATGAACGCTGCGGCGCTGAGAATCACGCAGGAAACGAGCCGCGTTACGTTTTACTCGCGCTCGCGCCAGCAATTGTGGACGAAGGGCGAGAAGAGCGGGAATCACCTGGAGGTTGTTTCGATCAGAGCGGATTGTGACGAAGACACTTTGCTTGTTATGGCGCGGCCTACCGGCCCGGTCTGTCATACAGGCGCGGCAACATGTTTCGCTGAAATGAATTCAAACCATTTGCCAACCGATCTGTTGATGGAGCTTGAAAAAGTTATTGATCGAAGGCGTAGCGAAATGCCTGAGAGTTCATACGTCGCCAGCCTTTTTGAAAAGGGGATCAACAAGATCGCTCAAAAGGTAGGCGAGGAAGCGGTGGAATTGGTGATTGAGGCGAAAGACGACGACGCGGATAGATTTAGGTCCGAGGCTGCGGATCTTTTATTCCACTATTTGATCTTGTTGCGAGGCAAAGGAGTTTCGATCGATGATGTGGTCAAGGAGTTGGAGGGGCGAAGAAAATAGGTTCCCTGGACAGAGTAGGCTTGATTCGCAGCTGCCAATTTGGCTATAGCCAAATCCTTTTTCTGCTCCAAACCTCCAGCTAAAGCTGGAGGCAATTCATAGGCAAATCCTTAATTGATCGATCTATTTCACCACGCCGCGCTTTGAGGTCTCGATGAACTCGACAAGGATATTCACCTCGTTGGAGTCGGAGATCTCTTCGCGAATGCGTTCCACGGCCTGACTGGTGTTCAATTTAGAGGAAAGTAGCAGGTGAAACGCATGGTTGAGCTTTTCGGTCGTAGCTTTTGAATATCCGCGACGTTTCATGCCGAGGCGGTTCATGCCGTAACATTTGGCATGGTTTCCCTGAATGATCGCGAAGGGCAATGCGTCCTTAACTACGACCGAGTAACCGCCAATAAAGGCCTCGAGGCCGACGCGGCAGAATTGGTGAACGCCGGAATAGGCTCCGATGCTTGCTCTGTCAGCGATCTCGACATGGCCGGCGAGCGTGGCGGCGTTTGCCATGATGATCTCGCTGCCGAGTTGGCAATCGTGGGCGACGTGAGCCTGAGCCATCAGGAGATTGCCATCGCCGATACGCGTCACACCGCCGCCGCCGGTCGTGCCGCGGTGGATGGTGACGAATTCGCGGATGTGGTTGCGTTTGCCGATCTCTGTTGAGGTTGGTTCGCCCGCGTATTTGAGATCCTGCGGACCGAGGCCGATCGAGACAAATGGAAAATGTGCGTTTCGTCGCCGATCGACGTCTTGCCGTCAACTACAACATGCGAATCGAGCCGCACACCGTCGCCAAGGGTCACCTCAGCTCCGACTGTACAGAACGGGCCGATGTGGCAGTCGTCACCTGTCTGCGCGCCGTCGGCGACAATAGCGGTTTGATGAATAAATGAGGTCATCGGTGAGCTAAGAAGGACTAGTTCTCAAATCCGGAATCGATCTCCTGCGCACCCGCGACGCTTGCCTTGCCGCCACGCACGACCAACCAAGTAAAGAAGATCATCGCGGGCAATGACAAAATTATACCGAGTATCGCTCCGCCGACCAGGCAGGCAAAGAATCCGATGATACCGTATTTTGTCCGCCCTTTTACAAATCCCAAGATCAGCGGTACGAGGCCTAACACAAGGCCGATCGCCGCGTTAAATAGAGCGGCGTACATCATCACTTCCTGCGTTGTCATTTTTGAGGGGTCCATATGATCACTCCTTTATATCGCTGCGGTTGGCGATGATACACATAATTTCAGCCTCGGCTGTAACCTGGCCGTCGACGGTTGCAACGCCGCGCATCTTCTGCACCTTACTGCCAATGCGTAACGCCGTGACTTCCAGTCGTAAAGTGTCGCCCGGCACAACCGGCCGGCGGAACTTTGCCGAGTCGATCCCGCTAAAGAACGGGATCTTCTCGTCTCGATCTTCAAACTCGCGAAGCGCCAGGATCGCTCCGACCTGGGCAAGGGCTTCGATCTGCAGCACACCCGGCATCACCGGTGCACCGGGGAAATGACCGACAAAAAATTGCTCATTCGCGGTCACCTGCTTAATACCTACAATACGGATGCGGGGTTCAAGCTCGATGATCTTGTCGACGAGCAGGAACGGATATCGGTGGGGCAGTATCTTTTGTATCGCGATGGAATCGAGGATCGGCATAAGGCGTTACACGAATGAAAACAAAAAAGCCGGCAAAACGCAATTTTGCCGGCCCCAGTGATCGGTCGAAGCAAAATTATTTCGGCACTGAGTTTATTGCCGATGGCGGCCGGGTATTATAGAAAGTAATAAAATCCCGCGTAATATCAAACTGGTCAGTCGCAAAAATTACAAAGCCATTCTGATCTTTCGATACGTCAAAAACGATACCGTAACCTTTTGATTTAACGTACTCCCCAAACGCTTTGAGTGCCGCAGCGAACTCGGGTCCGACAACCTGGCTTTGACGTTTCTGGGCAAACGAATTGTAGTCGTCTTCTTTGTATTTATACGAGAGCTTCATCCGTTCGAGCTCTGCTGATTTTGCTTGAGCCGCCCTCTCGTCGACGGGGATTCCCTTGGCAACATTCTCACGAAAGGTCGCAACCTCCTTTTCAACCAGCTGTACTCGCGAGATCATCTGTTGTAATTCCGTTCGTCGCGGCAATAGTTCGGCATTTAGGCTTTTCACCGCAGTAAGAATACGAGTGATGCCAGCCTTTTCATCAAAGAACCCGGACGTATCAACTACGACAATTTTTGACGGTGTTCCGCCAGGTTGTACGGCCTGAGCGTAAAACTGGGCGGATGAAAATACGCCAAGAAGGAGTCCGATCAAAAGAACCTTTTTCATAACAAATCACTCCGGCAGAAATGGCTTGAGGTCAGATGAGATACTTCTCGTCTGACCTCGGGTCTCAAGGAAAATTACAGAGTATCTTTACTTAGGCGTCGTCACGGCGGCAGTTGTCGCCGGACGCGTGTTGTAGTAGGCAATGAACTCCTTGGTGATATCCGCTGCAGGATCAAGAACCAAGATAGCGTTCGCGTTTGCCAACGCCGCAATGTCGAAAACGACCGTGTAACCCTTCTGCTTTGAAAACTCCTGAATAGCCTTGTCGAGATCGGTCATGATCGGGGCCAGCAGAGTGTTCCGGCGAGCCTGGACGGCGGCCTCGGCATCTTTCTGCTTGAATTCGAGCTCCCGCTGCAAACGCTGCCCTTCTTCCTGCTTCGCAGCGACAGTCTGCTGATTGATCGGCACTGCCGTGTTTGACTGCATCTTCTGCAATTCCTCGGCAATTGCCTTGATCTTGCCATCGAGCGTCTGTAGCTCGGTGATACGTGGCTTGAACTCGGTATCGAGCGTTTTCAGGGCATTGACGTATTTAGTTACGCCATTTAGCCCCTTATCGTCTCCACCAAAAGCGGCCGTGTTGATCCAGCCGATCTTTGTAACGGCCGGAGCTCCGCCCTGACCAAATGCCGAAACTGCAAACATTGCAGCGAAAACAAAGCTGACAACCAGCGTAGTAACTTTTTTCATTATCTTAAAGAACTCCTTAACTGTACGTTACGACGCCACTGGCACCGTTCGATCTTATAATTGCTTTGAAACCAATTTCACGGAAACTGTTGCTTGGCGTTTCGAAAAAAAGAAACGCAATCTTAATTAAATGCCAAATCAATGTCAATTTTCGGCTTTTAGAACGTACGACCGACCGTGAATCTAAAACCATTCCGCTTGCCTGGCAAGAAGATCCCGGGCAACTCGTCGATCGCGCCAAATCTAATTGTCGGATTCCAATAATAGATCAGCCGGAACGGAACGTTTACGACCGGAACCTGTACGCGAAGTTCAACGCCGACGCTCGTTGCAATGTTCGTGAATTTACCAAATTGAGCTTCATCAACCTTCAGCTGGGAATTTTGCTGCACGTCACCTCTTAGATAAAACTGCTGTATCTGGGGCGAAAGGCTGGTTGGACATCCAAAACGATTCCCC
Organism: Acidobacteriota bacterium; assembly: GCA_016718135.1. Lineage (GTDB taxonomy): Bacteria > Acidobacteriota > Blastocatellia > Pyrinomonadales > Pyrinomonadaceae > OLB17. The sequence continues at coordinate 445,292 of JADKEF010000003.1, forward strand.
CGGCAAAATTCACTAATATAATCTGTTTTTGTCATTACCCGGCCCCGATAATACAAAAGGCTTCCGAAACTGCTCTCAAGGACGGGGGTGTTGATCAGACCTAATGCCGTCAATCGACTTGGGCCGAGGAACGTATCATCCGGAAGGAATTCGCTGTTGATGGTTTGCGTGCCAGATTTCCTGAAGTTGAATACCGAACCGAGATCGGCGAAGAATGCCATGGTCGCGGGACCAAAGATCGGAATACGATATTCCATATTCGCCAAAAACTGGGTGTCCCCACCGATAAAGCGATAATTGCGTGAGAAGAGTGCCGGGTTTTCTCCTGACGGACCGGTCAACTGACCAATGGTCGCAATCTCGTCGGCGTCTCGTCTCGACAGCCCGGTATTCGTGTCCGCTGTACCAGAGGCATTCGTAGCCACGACTACGTTCCGGCTAGTAATGTAAGTGTCGAACGGTGCGACCGGGCTGATCGCCCTTCCCTCGTAGCCACGAACATCACTTTCGCTACCAAGAAAGTATCGTTCATACGCTGGAACGCCCCCTATGTAAGCGATCGAATTTGCATTCTTAACCTTGTCAGTGATCGACCACGGCCCTATCGTGCCGGCCTGAACTCGAAATGCAAACACATGTGGGTTTTTCGATTTTCTATTTCTGACAGGAATAAACTGCGAATACGTGGCGCTTCCCTGATACGTTCTAACGTCACCACCCAATCCCGCGAATCCGGCCGACATTGATAAGGACCTGCCCCTCAGCGTATCAATTCCGTTGGCGGCAGGCTGGCGAGTGTCGTATGCAAAGGTGCCGGTGATGCGGCTCGTGATAATATTCGGCTGCCGATAGATTACCGGAATCGTCGCGGCCGGATCGGCTAACTGATTAACCTCCGGATCTTCGATGCTGGTCGCCGACAATTGGTATGTCAATCCGACCCGAGAGAACTGGGTAAATTGCCGCTTCTTAAAGAAAAGCTCTGACAACGGAGCGGTCGCAAACACGTTAGCCCCGTATGTGCTCTGGGTGAAAAGATTGGCCGAATCGGTAACAATCGTGCCCTGCGGATTGTAAAGGTCTTCCAGAATTTCCTGATTCTGCGTCAGGAACGTCCCCTCGCCAAAGAACTTGTACCGGCTAGCAAACACGGAGAATCCGGCCGAGATCGGCCGATCACGAAAGTAAGGTTGCTGATAGGTGAATTGTAGGCTTTGCTGGCGATTACCCGCTCCTAAGTTGAACGAAAGGATCTCACCCGTACCGGCAAGGTTGTTGGTCGAATATTCGAGACCAAAGAAAGAGCCGCCAATGCCGGAGATGCCACCATTGAATGAGATCTGCTGACGCCCTTTCTCCTTTACTTTAACGATCAGATCAACGTCACCTTTTTCTTCGTCGGTTCGGATCTCCACGTCAGTATCCTTTTCGATCGGGTCGAAATACTGTGACTGATTAAGACGGGCGACCGATATCTCAAGATAATTTTGATTGTAGATATCTCCCTCATTGATGAGGAACTCACGACGCATCACCTTGTCTCTAGTAAAGGTGTTACCGGTGAATTCGAGACGACGGAGCGTAAACTGCTTCCCTTCCTCAATAGTGATCGTAATATCTACTATGCCTTCATTCGGGTTGGTAGGACTATCCTTGAATTGTGGATCCGGTTCTGCCGTGTACTGAACAAAGCCTTGCCCGCCATAGACCTTTTTCAGATCCTCATAGATCGCATTTTGAAGACGTTTACCGTCGACGATCTCACCCTTCTTTAGGCCTATGTAGGCGAGTATCTGCTGTTCTGAGAAGATCGAGTTCCCCTCGACCTTGACCTCACCAACTCTGTAAACCTTGCCCTCAGTGACCGGCACCCGTATCCGAAGGGTGTCGTCCATCGATGTGAGGAGGGGGATCGGAAAATTGTTTACGATCGGAAATCCGGTTCGTTTATATCCGAGGCCGACCACTTCAGGCTCGCCAACGCGTGCCTGAAAATAGCCCTTAGACCACATGTAGGTACGAACGTTCCGGTCGAGATCGTATTGCAGCTTTCGGAGATCGAGGATGTCCATCCCCTTGACTCTCGAAATCAGGCCGGTCTCCTTGACCAGCTCCAAGGCATTTCGCAATTCGCTATCCTTAAAATTCTGATTGCCTTCGAAATCGATCTCGACAATACGTGATTTATTGCCCTGTGCAATGTTGAAAATGATCGCGATGGAGGTGGCAGAAACCTCCTCCTCAGCTACAGTTACAGTTGCGTTCGGAAAGCCCTTTGAGGCAAGCATCTCGCGAAGCACGCGAGTCGCAGCACGTGCCTTGACCGGATCGTAAACCGACTCTTTCGAAACACCGACACGTTTTTCCCTAAATTCCTTGAGAATGTCAGATTCGGTCAGAGCTTTCGCGCCTTTGAATTGTAGATCGCGGATGATGGGAAGTTCGCGGACCTCGAAGATGACATTGACGCCGCCGCGGATGCCGTCCTCGGTCAAAACGCGGGTAGCGGTCTTATCGAAGAAGTTGAGTGAAAGCAGTTCTTTGAGATCCCGCTCCAACGCCGCAGGGTCGTAAACGTCGCCCTGTCGCGTCTTAATATAATAGAGAAGGTCTTCGTCGCGGAGTCGGCGGTTGCCCTGAATATCAACACTTTCGACGATCTGCTGAACCTTTTCCGCCTCGGCGCTTTTTGTCTCTGCACCGCCGCCGGTTCGGGCCGAGGCCGGGAGCGCCAAAATGGCCAGAGCCAGTAAAACAAAGCCGAGTGCACGTGCATTCTTCATAAAAAGCGAGACTTCCCTTTTGAGCAAATTAAAAAGCTCCGAGAAGCTTCCGTTTCGCCGCGACGTTTGTCGATAGAGCATTAGAATAAAACAACAAAAACGGCTTTTCAAAGTCAGTTTTTTAACATGCAGTATGATTCTGGCGCATGGCAACAGGTTGCCTTTTCGCTATCTCTACAAACTTCCGAATTATACAGGGAAAGCGAAAAACCGAAAACGGGCGCACGATAAGTCGCTCGTTCAGGAATTTCGGTGAATCCTCTACGACCACGTCACAAACATCGCAATGGCTGCCACAAACATCACTAGAGTGGCGAGCCATCCGATGACATTTGTAAAGGCTCCGTTTGTACGGCTGCCCATGACGCGTTTGTTGTTTGCGACGAGCATCACAACAACGAGAAGCGGTGGAGCGACCACGCCATTGATCACTGCCGTCCAAAACAAGGCACTGATCGGATTGATCCCGGCAAAATCTATGGCTACGCCGACGAGTGTCGAGGCGGCGATGACGGCGTAGAATTTCTTTGCGTGCCGCGGCTTTTCATCCAGTCCCGACGGCCAGTCAAATGTCTCCGCCACGGCGTAAGCGGCCGAGCCGGTGAGAACCGGAACGGCAAGGATACCGGCGCCGATCAGGCCTATGCCAAACAGTACCGTCGCAAAATCGCCGGCGAGCGGACGCAGTGCCTGAGCGGCCTCTGTTGCAGATTGAATATTGGTTTGACCCGTAGTGTGCAGAGTGGCTCCCGCCGAGACTATCACGAAATAGAACACCAAATTGCAAAACAGCATCCCAACAATCGTGTCGATCTTTTCTTTTTTGATCTCCTTATTGGTGGCACCGCGACGAGCAATCAAATCCAATCGGCCTTCGCTTTTTTCTTCCTCGACCTCCTCGCCAGCTTCCCAAAAGAACAGATACGGCGAGATCGTCGTGCCGAGTATCGCGACGATGGTTGTGATGTATTCGCTCGTGAACGATATCTGCGGGACAAAGGTCGCCTTTGCGACGGCATACCAGTCCGGTTTGGCTAGAAAGGCGGCTATCACATAGGCGAACAGTGACAGTGTCAGCCACTTGAAGACCTTCATTATCAGCCGATATGAACCCCAAATTTGAAGGACCACGATCGCCACTGCTATCGGTATCACCATTGCCGAGATCGGAATCGGTACGAACATATTTATTGCCGCCGCGATCGCTGCAATGTCCGCACCGGCATTGATCGTATTGGCGATGACGAGTCCGAGTACAACCGGATAGAGTAATTTCTTTGAGTAATACCGATGCAGAACCCCAGCAAGCCCACGACCCGACACCATTCCGATCTTGGCGCAGATGTGCTGAACGACGATCATCAGCGGCAGCGTCACAACTGCCGTCCACAATGTCGCGTACCCAAGAGCCGCTCCCGCCTGCGAATACGTCCCGATCCCGGACGGATCGTCATCCGACGCACCCGTGATCAGCCCCGGGCCGAGCCGGTCGAGTAAGTGCTTGATTGGATTATCGTTCCGGTTCATGGCTTGAATGCCCACGTATTGGCCTATCAGCTTTGCTTCTAACTGATGAGAAAGATCGATTCTATTGTCTTAACCATAGTCTTAGTGTATAAGAAAACAATACTGCAAAAATCCATTTGTCTAAACCCGGTTCGCCCCGGACATCTATTTTGGAGGAAAGCTATGAATCCGCGCCCTCGCATCATTCTCCTAGCAGTCTCAGCCATACTCGTGTTGTTCGGCAATCAGTCAACGTCAGAAGCCCAGACGGCACCCTCAACTTGGCGGGTTAATGGCGTGTCCTTCGCCGACTTTGCAAATCGGATGTCCAAATCAATTGAAGGCACAATCCCCGGAATGCCGTTTTATGGAGCAAATCAAACTCCAGGTGCTGCTTTTGTTCCACTTGATTTTCGATATGCAGCAGACAATGTTCCAGCTTCCCCGATTACCACCCAACCTATGTCAAAGGTGGGCTTTTGGGCATCCTGGACGGTCGATCTGAACGATGACAACATTTGGTTGTACGCGATACCGGGTTCTGCTTTGGAAACTGAATTTACGAGAAGGAATGAAATCAGAAGGTGTTCTAACCAAACGATTGACAATGGTCAGCCGGCATTTGGACCAGCGTCATGCAATTCGTCAGGAGGCAGCGGCAGTAGGGGTGACTCGTCCTTAGGTGGAGCAAGGTACGTGGGTTATGCAACAGTTGCAGTTCTCCGTTCGTGCGGCGTAGTGATCGTAAACACGCAGCTGTCCACGCACTCTCCCCGGTCTGCGGGTCTTGATCCGCAGCCGGACGCAATAAGCGAAAGCCGCTCGTTGGCGTCAAAATATGCAAAAGACATCATGCAAAAATTACTCGTCGCCTTTGACCAGGTTTGTACTTTTGGACCTACTTACCCGACGTATACGCCGACGCCGACGCCGACGCCGGCTCCGACATATTCGCCAACGCCGGCTCCTACTCCGTCCCCTAGTCCATTGGCAACTCCGGCACAGGTTGGAATGCTTAAACTCGTGACCTATTATAATCACCAACACAACGACAGCGTGACGCTTTCGTCTGACGACGCGATCCGCGGAGCTGGTGCGGGTGGTTATACTTTTTCCGGCGATGCAGGTGGGTATGTTTTTTCGGGCCAGGCGCTAGGAACCGTTCCGCTCAAGCTTTACTACAACTCTTCAATTGGCGACTATTTCACCACTGCGACAGCAGAAGGTGAACGCTCAGCAGTTGCCGCAGGATATAGGTTTGTTCGTGTCGAAGGCTATGTTTTTTCGTCCTATCAGCCCCTTACTGTTCCGCTAAAGCTCTTTTGGAGTGCAAATCGCAGCGATAATTTAACCATCGCAACCCCCGAAGGCGAAACAGGAGCGCTAAATAGTGGTTACAGCTTCGTTCGGGTCGAAGGTCATATCCCCAAATCCTTACCCTCCGCCCCGGTAGCGTGTGGGCTTGGCGTCCGCTGGGACGAGTACGAGGATGGATGGACAGGTTTGTGGCAACGTCGGGGTAATAGCGACATCTTTGATTCAATATGGACAGGGCCGGCAGGTCAAAGGGCATCAGCTGTCATGTCGATTGGAATGGTCGGAGATCAGGTTACGGTCCAACGTACACAACCGAACGGAGGGACATGCACCTATGCCGGCACACTCGGAGTCGATGGTTTATCAGTTACCGGAAGCTATTATTGCAGTTGGTGGCCGAATGGTGGGCGAACGCAATGGCGGGCTTCGATTCGTTGTAGCTAAAATCTCCGCTCATGACGATCGAGAACTCTTACGAACGCAGAGGTTTATTGTAGACGTTTCCTCGCCTGCGATTGGACAGCGGTAATAGCAACGGCATCAACAATATCCTCAGCCTTGCATCCTCGTGAAAGGTCATTACACGGTCTATCTAATCCTTGCAGGATAGGCCCGATGGCGGTGCCGCCGGTTAGGCGTTCGGTTAGTTTGTAGGCAATGTTGCCTGCGTTTAGGTCGGGGAAGATGAGGACGTTCGCACGGCCGGCGACCTCGGACCCGGGCGCCTTTGAGGCGGCGACGGATTGAACCAGAGCGGCGTCGGCCTGGAGCTCGCCGTCGATGACCAGCTCGGGCATTCTCACTTTTACGGTTCTTGTGGCTTCGATGACTTTGTCGATGAGTTGGTGTTTCGCACTTCCTTTTGTCGAGAATGATAGCATCGCGACACGCGGTTCGACCTGGAGCAATGCACGGCATGAATCAGCCGAGGCGATCGCGATCTCAGCGAGTTCACCGACATTTGGATCGATGACGACGCCGCAGTCGGCGTAGATCATTGCTCCGTTAGCTCCGAATTTCTTGTCCGGCACCACCATCAGGAAAAAGCTCGACACCGTTTTCATCCCCGCACGCACACCAATGCAGCGGAGAGCCGCGGCAACGGTATGAGCGGTTGTATTCGTTGCACCTGCGACGCTGCCGTCAGCCTTGCCTTCGCGCACCATCAGATTTCCAAAATACAAAGGGTCTTTCACGGTCTGCTCGGCTTCCTCGAGAGTGACTCCTTTGGAGACACGCATCTGGTGGTACAGCGTCGCGAGTTTGCCGAAATTACTCGACTTTCGATGGTCGAGAATATCGACACCGTTCAGATTCGAACCGGATTCTGTCGCCAAAGCACGGATCTTCTCTTCATCGCCGAGGATCGTGACCTTCGCGATGCGATCAGCTGCGCACATGGCCGCGGCCTGAACGGTACGAATGTCTTCGCCCTCAGGCAAAATAATATGCTGCGGATCAGCCGCCGCTCGCTCACGGATCTGTTTAAGGATCATACTCAGTCCTGAATTTACCATACAACCAAACCACGCGAAACTTGCACAAATCTCCGGTCGTAATTAGACTGAGGGCACAGACAAGAAATGAGCGATATCACGAAGGTAAATACAAAATTGAAACGCGGCGAGAAATCGGAACTAAAGGGCCGTATGCGAAGCTTTTTGATGTTCCTGCCGAATATGGTCATGCTCCTCGGCCGCCTTTTAAAGGACGCCCGCGTGCCGACCGCCGAAAAGGCCCTGTTCCTCGGAGCGATCGTCTATGTGATCTCGCCGCTCGATCTGATCCCTGACATCTTGCCCTTTATCGGTCAGGTCGATGACTTATATGTTGTCGCCTTGACTCTGCTACGTCTGGTCAATAGAACTGACGAATCAGTTGTCCGTCAGCATTGGTCCGGCGGCGGAGACATCATTGCCCTGACCGATTCGATCGCGAATATCGCTCCCACACTACTGCCCAAGCGCATCTCTCGTGTCCTTACAGCGCGTGTCGAACTGGCTCCGGCCGGAAAAGTTCTTCGCGGCATAACGAAGCGTGACGAGGCCATTGTTCGCGAGATCGCGGGTGATGATATTCACGACATTGACGCTCGCTCACGGATGGCAAATTAATTTGCCGCTAACCGCAAATATTTGCACAATTTACTGGATTTTTGCTTCCTTTAGTACTTTCAGCTAGGGAAGCTCGCAAGAACTGTACTTGAAATTAGTTACACCGGTCAGCCGGTTTTTCGTTATACTGTGTCTATAACGAAAGACTGGGTTTTCGAATTTTTATGTTTGAACGCTACACGGAGAGATCGCGTCGGGTGATCTTTTTCGCCAGATACGAAGCTCTCCAATATGGTTCGCAGACGATAGCACCAGAGCACATTCTGCTCGGGCTGATGCGCGAGGACAAAACACTGTCCGCGCGTTTTTTGTCTTTTAGACACGTGCTGACGGTCGACTCGATAAGACGCGATATCGAAGAAAGGATCGTCCTCCGCGACCGCATCCCTCAGTCCTCCGAGCTTCACCTTTCTGCTGCCACAAAACAGATTCTCTTCTACGCCAGCGACGAAAGCCGTCAGCTCAAAAACCGCCACATTGGCCCGGAGCACATTCTCCTCGGTATTGTCCGCGAAGAAAAATCGATCGCTGCCGAGATTCTTTTCGGCTACGGCCTACGGCTCAATGATGTGCGTGACGAGATGTCACGCCAGAGCGTGATCCCGGGCGTGCTGGCAGCGACAAAGGAAAATTCGAAAACGCCGGGCTTGCAGGAATTCACACGTGATCTGACCGTCGATGCGTCCGAAGGCCGGCTCGACCCGCTCGTCGGCCGCGGCCCCGAGATCGAACGGATCATCGAGATCCTCTGCCGACGTACTAAAAATAATCCGGTTCTCATCGGCGAATCCGGAGTCGGAAAAACCGCCATCATCGAGGGCCTCGCCCAACGCATCGTCGACCGGAGCGTCCCGACATTTCTGGAGAACAAACGAATCCTTTCGCTAGATCTTTCGCTCGTGGTTGCCGGAACAAAATATCGGGGCCAATTTGAAGAGCGTCTGAAGAAGATCATGGCCGAGCTCAAAGAGAGCAGCGAGAATATTGTTTTCATCGACGAGATCCACACGCTGGTCGGGGCGGGTTCTGCTGAAGGAACGCTCGACGCTGCAAATATCCTAAAACCTGCACTCTCTCGCGGCGACATTCAATGTATCGGAGCGACGACCCCGAGCGAGTATCGTAAGACCATCGAAAAAGATCGGGCACTAGAGCGCCGATTCCAGTCGGTCAAGGTCGAGCCGCCGAATGAGGCCGAGGCTCTTGAGATCATTACCGGGGTGGTCGAACGGTACGAGGCATTTCACCAGCTCCGGTATGCGAAAGAAGCCTTGACCGCAGCCGTCCAGCAATCGAACCGCTACATTACAGATAGATTCTTGCCTGACAAGGCGATCGATGTCCTCGACGAAGCAGGTGCAAGGGCAAAGTTACGATATCAACAAGAAAATCGCGGCGAGCCGTCGTGGAAAGAGACCGTCGAGAATTGGAAGCGTGTTGCCGCGAATGAAGAACAGTTGATCTCGTATGAACTTAGTTCGCTCGAAGATTCGTTTTTCGCCGTCGAGGTGACGAAAGACGATGTTGACGAGGTGATCGCCCGCTGGACCGGCGTTCCGGTTTCCTCCGTCAAGCAGCAAGAGGCTGAGAAGCTGATGACCATCGAGACCGCTTTGCACAAACGCATAGTCTCGCAGCGTCCTGCGATCTCGGCATTGGCGAGAGCGATCCGCCGTTCACGTGCGGGCTTGAAAAATCCCGGACGTCCGGTCGGCTCGTTCCTGTTTCTTGGGCCGACCGGTGTTGGCAAGACAGAGGTCGCACGTTCGATCGCGGAATATCTATTCGGTTCTGAGCGTGCGTTGATCCGCTTTGACATGAGCGAGTTCATGGAGAAGCACGCCGTGTCGAAATTTATCGGCTCGCCTCCGGGATACGTCGGCCATGAGGAAGGCGGGCAATTGACCGAGAAACTCCGCCGCTCGCCGTACGCAGTCGTCTTATTCGACGAGGTCGAAAAGGCGCATCCGGATGTTTTCAACGTCCTCCTTCAAGTTTTCGAAGACGGCATCCTGACCGACGCCATGGGACAGGCAGTTGATTGTAAGCATGCGATATTTATCATGACCTCAAATATCGGTGCACGCGTTATTCAAAAAAGTGCGTCGCTCGGATTTCAGGCAAATTCGGCGGGGAACCGCGAACAGATGGATAACGAGGTGATGAGCAAGGTCAAGCAGACCTTCGCACCGGAATTTATCAATCGCCTCGACGAGATCATCATCTTTGACGAGCTCTCGGACGAAGACCTATTCCGCATCGTAGACCTGCAAGTGGTCAAACTCAATCAACTCGTCGAAAGCCGCGAGCTAAAGATCGTACTTACCGAAGCGGCCCGCAAATGGCTGATCGACAAGACGTGTACCGACCGCAAATACGGTGCACGTCCGCTAAAACGTGCCCTTCAAAAATATGTCGAGGACGAACTGTCCGAGGCTCTGATCCAGGGGGATGTTACCGCTGACAGCACTGTCGAGGTTTATCCTACCGGTGACAAACTTGGTTTCCGCTCGGTACGAACGAAAAAGCCCGAGAAAGAACTGACTCAAAAAGCGTAGGCCTGGTATTACGGCTTTCGCTTTTTGAGATCGAACGTCTCATTCGGACCCAGTATCGCCATCGCAAATTCCTTGTTCGAACGCGTCGAGTGGACAAAAAGAACCTTCGTCGCCCCGACGACTGTCAGTTTCCGGTTGTCCTCGACCAGAACGGCGGTGTCTTCGTCGATGCCGATCCCCAGCATCTTCGGATTCTGCATCACCAGCCCTAACAGCCGATTGTGCCGCTGACGAACGAGGAAATGCTGGTCAAAGATGACATTCGGCAGCAACCCAAGGCCTTTCCGTACACCGACCTTCGAACCATCGATGATCTTAAGATCGGCGTCACCTGTCATCATCGGATCGGATATCACCGCTGCACCTGCACTCGTGCCGCCGAAAGGCGTTCCTTTTACGTATTTCTCACGGATCAACTTTAAAAGTTCCTCATCGGCAAGGACATCCATGATGCGATTCTGATCGCCGCCGGAGAAGAATACACCGGTCGCGGACTTTAGCTGTTCGACAAATTTCGCACGCTTCTCCGCATCGAGCGGCCGCATCGCGGCGTGTTCTAACGATTTGTGCGGGAACTGTCCGAATCCTTTCTTCAGAGCCTCAAAGCTCTCCTCGGGAACGCCGCTCGCCCAGGTTATCATGAGCAGCTTTGCATTTGGCCCGCCGCTCCACTCGACGAATTTCTTCATCCCATCCACGGGACGGGAACCGCCACCAACCACGAAGAGCCTCTGCTGACCGAATGAAGCGAGGGCAAAGATGTGTAGAAGCAAGAAAGCCAAAAATAAAGTGTTTCTCTTCATAAGATTCCTATCGGACAAAGACTAGTAGATCGACGGCTCGCCTTTAGGGCGTGTCTTCCAACGCTTGTGGATCCACATCCATTGATCAGGATATTCACGGATAACCTTCTCGATCTCAGCCGTGTACCGCGCAGTCGTGTCGACGATATCTTGTTTGCGATCATCTGAGATCGTTGGCTCGAGCAAGGATCCGTGGACGACTTTGTACTTCTTTATCGACTTATCCCAGACACAGAAGGTCGGATAGATCAACGCGTTTGTCCGTATCGCCAGCAGGGCGGCCCCGCCGGCGGTGCAGGCAGACCGGCCAAAGAATGGAACAAAAACACCTTCTTTGGGATGAGCGTTGACGTCGGACAGAATGCCCAGGATGCCGCCTTCGCGAAGTATCTTTATCGCGAGCATGGCGGAATGGGTTTTATTGATCGGCGTATTTCCAAATTTTGTTCGCCGCACGGTGAGCATTTCATCGATCTTTGGATTGTCGAGCGAACGAGCGAGGTAACTGATCGGCTCGTAAAGAGCAGCAAAGCCGAGCACCAACAATTCCCAGTTGCCCATATGGCCTGTCGTGATCAGTACACCACGCCCCTCGGATTTATGTCTTGCATAGACCACCTTTGTCTCAGCGTCCAACTCGAAATCAATTAGCTCTGCGAGTTTTTCACGTGTGAATTTGTGAACCTGACTGAGTTCGCCTAGGACACGGCCGAGGCTTTCGAACGTGCCTTTCAGGATGGTCTCGCGTTCCGGTATCGACTTTTCCGGGAATGCTATCTCAAGATTCCGCATCCCGACCCGCCAGAGCCCCCTCATGAAAAACGGCAACACCCGCAAGAGAGCAATGCTAAGAGTTAACGCTGCCGAACGCGGAAGTATGCCCATCAGCCAAAGAGCGGCTCGAGCCGCGGTGTATTCGACCGAGATGAGATTTTTGCTTTTCTTTGCCATTGGCGTGTTTGACCGAGATTTACTTTAAATTTTTGCCGCTCCAATTCAAAACCGCCGCGACCGTAAGTCTTACAAAACTCTTACAATTACGGCCGCCATAACCTGTTAACCTTGTTAATGTAGAGCGAAATAGTCGCTCAAAATAATTCGTCATCGAGGTCAAAACACATGCAGAATGTAGTCGAATTTGAGCCTTCACGGGCCGGAAAGTTGAATTGGGACACGATATTTTTTGTCGCGGCGTTTCATATTGTCGCTGTGGCGGCATTATTCACGTTTAGCTGGCAGAACGCGATCGCAGCTTTCATTTGCTGGTGGATCGCGGCGAGCTGGGGTATCGGGATTGCCTATCACCGGCTCTTAACGCACCGTGGGTTTACGACATCGACCTGGATGATGCGCTTTTTGGCGACGTGTGGAACGCTCGGCCTGCAGTCGGGACCGATCACTTGGGTTACGACCCACCGTCTTCATCATGCCTTCACGGATGGCGAGAAGGATCCGCATAGCCCACGTCATGGGATTTTCTGGTCGCATATGGGCTGGATCTTTCGAGGCACAGCTCAGCGTCAATCACAGGCAACGATGCAGAAATATTCGCGCGATCTGATGAAGGATCCGTACCTGCGATTCCTTGATAAGTACTATTACGTTACCACTCTGGCCCTCGCAGGCGTTCTGTTCGCGATCGGTGGATGGACAATGGTGATCTGGGCTATCGTTATGAGGGTCGCGGTCAGCTGGCACTTTACCTGGCTCGTCAATTCGGCAACGCACCTCTGGGGTAGCCGTCGTTTTGAAACGCGTGACGACTCCCGCAACAACGCACTCGTCGCAGCGGTCACCTTTGGCGAAGGCTGGCACAACAACCACCACACCTATCCACGCAGCGCTAAACATGGCCTGACCTGGAAAGAATTCGACATCAATTGGTACCAGCTGCAGCTTCTGGAGAAGCTCGGCCTTATCCAGAACGTCTATGCATACGACCTCGCAACCGAATCGGAAACCCCGAAGGAAATGCGAATAGCGGCCTAGACAGACTCGATAGCTTTAAAATGGTGAATGGCGAATGTCCGATCGACATTTACCATTCACCATTTTCCATTTACCATTGAACACGTGCGTCGCCGTAAAACAGCAATAACGTTTCTCATCTTGGGCATCTGCTTGTCCGCCCTGGCGATCGCTTTGAATGTCGGCTGGGTCATCCTAAGCATTCGCGAGGTCGCCCTGCTTGTCTTTGGGGTGGTTTTCTTCCTGTTGATCATTACCGGGCTGATCCTGAACACCGTCTTTCTGGTTCGCGAGATACGCCGCAACGAGCAGCACGACGCATTTCTCAACGCTGTCACGCACGAACTGAAAACGCCGATCGCCTCGATCAAGCTGTATCTCGAAACGCTCAAGAACCGCGACGTTCCCGAAGAGAAACGCCGCGAATTCTACGACATCATGCTCGCCGACAACGAGCGCCTGCTCGGCACCGTCGAGCAGGTGCTCCAGGCCAGCCAAAGCCGCGAGAAACAGCGGTTGATGAATCTTGGTGATCAGGAACTCGGCACCGTGCTGACCGAGACGATCGACATTGTCTGCTCGCGACGCCATCTCGACAAAAGTGTGATTCGCCTCTCGAAACCCACGGAGGATGTAAAGGTCTTGGGCGATCGCTCCGAACTGCAAACAGCCTTTGCCAATCTTCTCGACAATGCATTTAAGTACTCAGGCGATGAACCGAAGATCTCAGTCAAACTGCGCAAGAGCGGTCGTACTGCGGAGATATTCTTTCGCGACAACGGCATCGGTATCGGTCGCAGCCATCTCAAAAGGATCTTCAAACGCTTTTACCGTGCACCGGCCAAGTCCGACGTTCCCATAAAAGGCACCGGCCTCGGCCTGCCGATCGTCCGCTCGATCATAGAACGCCACGGCGGCCGCGTCACCGCCGAGAGCAAGGGCGATGGGCAAGGCAGTACATTTATCGTGAGAATTCCGCTGGTATGAACATACTCATCGTCGACGACGAAAAACATCTGGCCGACGGCCTCAAATTCAATCTCGAGGCCGAAGGACACTACGCGGAGGTCGCCGACGATGGCGATGTTGCGGATTCGCGTCTTAGCGAAAAGCGGTTCGACGCTGTCATCCTCGATGTTATGTTGCCGGGAATGAACGGTTTTGATGTCGCCCGTGCCATGCGCGAACGCGGTGATTACACGCCGGTGCTGATGTTGACCGCGCTTGGCCGGCCGGAGGATGTGTTGCAAGGATTCGATGCCGGTGCTGACGATTATCTAGCCAAACCATTCGATCTCGGCGTACTGCTTGCCCGTCTCAACGGCCTTCTGCGGAGAAAACAGTGGCTGCAAAGCGAGCTGAGACCAGCGACCAACGGCAGCGTCCTCACCATTAACGGCCGTACGATCGACTTCGAAAATCTCGAACTCAGAAACGGCGACGAACTCATCCGCCTCACTCTGATGGAGACCAAACTTCTCCAATACCTCATCGAAAACGAAGGCCGTGCCATCTCACGAAAGACGATTCTCGAGGAGGTCTGGAACCTGCAGGAAGACACAGATACCCGGGCCATCGACAACTTCATCGTCCGTCTGCGAAAGCACCTAGAAGACGAGCCTAATAATCCGAGGATCGTGCAAACGGTGCGTGGGGTAGGTTATAGGTTTGCGAAACCGGAAGCGTAAGAGTTTTCTCCCGCGGATAGCTCGAATGGGCTCGAATATAATGAGGAGAATATCTCTTCCTTCCGATTCGTGCTGATTCGCGTTATTCGCGGGCAAAGAATCCTCCCTACAACGTATCGCGATAAGCGAGCCTCGACACAACACGAACTTTCTCTCGCCAGTTCTCGTGTAGTTCAAACCGCCACACCTCGATCTCCGCCGAGACTGCTCTTGCAAAAAATTCAAAATCACGATGAAAGCTCCACGCCGGTGCGGCGAGGTAGATGATCGCCGGTTTGTCGAGGATCTCGCGGCCGTTGAAAAGATCGGCGGCGGCGATAAGGCCTTTGCGGCGTTGGAGTTCGATCTTTCGCCAGTAGTCGATCGACTGGAAGACCATCTCGCGATCGGGATTGGTTTTTAGCTCGATAATGACGAGCCTCCCGTCGCGGCGGATGGCGAGCAGGTCGATCTTGTCGTTGGACGAGCGGAACTGGTTGTAGATCGGCGACAAGATCAGGTTGGCGTCGAGTAGCGAAACGTCGCGTTTTAGGATCGATTCGAGCCAGGCTTCGGGAGCGGTGCGAAAGTATTCGTGGCGTTTATTCGGCGCAGTGGCGGAGCGGCTAAGAGACAGAGACGTGATAAGTTCGTCGAGATCGTCGGAGTTCTCCGCGAGCAATGGCCGTCGGTCACGCCCGACGCCAAACCACGCTTTTTCCTGACCCATCATCGACCGCACACGGGCGAACGGCAATCCGTTGAGCCGTAGAGTCTCGCCCTGCTTGGAATAGATCAGATCGATCGCCTGGGCGCGGCTTGCATCAGGCGGCTCGCGGTTTCGCTGGGAAATGGCGATTCGGGTAGCGTGAGTTTTGGCGCCTTTTCTCGCCAGAGGTCGCGGAGCTTTCGCGTTGGAAGTTCGACGAGACGAGGCCGCTCGTCTCGTCTGTTGATCTCAAATATGGTCAGCTTGCTTCGCCAACGTTCGGTGAGTAGAGCAAGCAGCTTTTGCGCATTCTTTGCCTGACGCTTTTCGCAGATTATCCAAAGGTCGTTGACCGGCTTCTTTTTGCGCCCGCCGAGCCGTTCGATCCACAGCATTGCCGCAGTAAATGTCGCCTCGACCGTAACTTTGGCCGTTATGTCGGCGACAGCGGCTGTAGGCGTTTTATTCGACGTTTCAAATTCGATCTGAGCAAAGCGCCCATTTTCTTCGTTGAGAGCGACGCGGCCAAGTTTGATCGCCGGATCGAATGCAGTGATCAACTCCGCGATCTCATTAGCCTTCTGCAGGCGGGCACGTTCGAGTTCAGCAATGAGATCGGCGGCTGATTCACGTGGAACTAGCCTCATCGTTTCACGCTTTTTCGCAAACGCTCCGGCAACATCGATCGCGATCTCACCATCGGAATGATCAAATGCATTCAGCCGCCACGAATGAAATCCTTTGTCGTCGAGAAAGCCAAAATGCAGCTTCTCGCCGTCATCGATAATATCGATCTCAGTCTTTTGAAGAGGGAAGGTTCGACCGAGGTCGCGTATCAATAACCACTCATGGTGGGATGAGATGGCCTCGCGTAAGTCGTCTGCGTTCACCATTTATGATTCGCGGAAAAGTACCTTATCATGTCCTCGGCCCAGTCGGCGTAGCCTTGCTCGGAAGGATGCAGCCCGTCCGCAAAAAAGCCTTCGAGCCGCACATTCACAGGCTGCGGATAATAGAAAACGCGTTCCATGTCCGCCGTAAATTCCTTGATATTGTCGTTGTGCATCTGTGACAGGGTCCACAATATCGTCTTGACCGGCGGCGGCATGATGGGGGAATGGATGATCATTGGGCAGTTTGAAATGAAGATCACCGCGTCCGGATTTTTCTCCCTTAGAATGCCAAGCAGCTCAGTCATGTCCTTGCGCCACTTCACCGGGCTCGACAGCTTCATCACGTCGTTGCCACCGAGGCCGACGAGGATGTAGTCGAACTGCTCGTCCGGCATCTGCGGCACGAGTTCGTCGATGGTGCGGCGTGCGGTGACACCATTTTTGCCGATAACTTTCCAATCGACCGGGCGCTCGATTTGTTCACTCAGTTGTTTGGCAAATTGACCTGCAAGTGCCAAT
Source organism: Acidobacteriota bacterium (assembly GCA_016718135.1). Taxonomy (GTDB): domain Bacteria; phylum Acidobacteriota; class Blastocatellia; order Pyrinomonadales; family Pyrinomonadaceae; genus OLB17. Next base: position 462,129 of record JADKEF010000003.1, read on the forward strand.
TCGTGCGTTCTCGCCCCGAGTCCGGCAACGGTCGATTCGCCGATAACAAAGAGCCTTGCGGTGTCATCACCAATGCCATATATGCCGTGTTTATCGCCCGCAGCATCAGGCAAGATGCCGACCTTCCAACGGACGATCTGGCCCTGCATTAGCAGGAAAGGAGAGATCGGCGCGATCATCGCCGCTCCGGCGAGAAAACGCCGTTGCCACCGTGCCAGATTTGCCGTTCCGTTCTCCATACTGTTCGTTATGATAAAATTTAAAGCGTCGAATGTTTTTGTCAAATCCGCGAAAATCAATCCTCGCGATCGCCATCGTCTCGGTGCTGCTAACTGCGTGTGGATCGAAGCCGATAACGAGTGGCAGCGTCTCACCGGTCGACCCGACATCAGACCGGTTTCCGTTTCCGACTAGGGAGCCTCAAGAATATCAAGGGAACTTCGTGGTCAGCGACGGCACGAGCGAAACGAAATATTTCGTTGCTCGTAAGGCTGATAAGTGGCGGTTCGACATAAACAGCAACGGCTCGCCGAAAACAACGCAGGTTCGCACGGACAAGGTCTATCTGATCGATCATGTCAATAAAACCTACGCGATTGAGGCGTTTGCCGATCTAGAGGATTTCGACACGAGCTATTTCAATTCGCTGACGTGGGGATTTTTTCGCGGTGCCAACTACATCGAGTACGAAGAGACTGGTCGCAACGGCAACTTCATCAGCTACAAAGCGAAAACGCTCAAAGATCGCAAGAACGACGTGCTCATCTCGGTCGATGCGACGACCGGAATATTGATGCGGCAGGAGATCACGAGCGACAAAGACCGCGATGCTAAGGGTGCTCCGATCAGATACACCTACGAGGTTCGCGACCTCAAGCTGGAAGTCGCCGATTCTGTATTTGAGATCCCTAGCGGCTATCGCTCGACGCTACGCTCAAAGATCAAATGACTGAAAAAAGACACGAAATAACGCCGGAGCAACGAGCCTTTGCCGAGAATGCTCTGCACACCTTGCCGTTCTCAAGACTGATCGGCATGCGGCTCGAAGACCTGCAACCTGACCTGGCCACGATAAGCATCGACATGCGCGACGATCTTCGTCAGCCGAGCGGAGTGCTTCACGGAGGTGTGACCGCAACCCTGATCGACACGGCGATGGCATTTGCCGTCCGCACACGCATAGGCCTGACCGAGGCAACCGCGACCATCGACCTGACCGTGCACTACCTGCGGCCGCATATGACAGGCAAGTTCATCTGCACCGCCAAAGTAGTCCGCGCCGGCAAACGCATCTTCACCGTCTCTGCGGACGTCCACGGCAGTGAAGGCAAACTGATCGCAACGGGCCTTTCGACGTACACGAGAGTTTAGCCACCGAGAACACGGAGTTCACTGAGATTGAAATAGATAAGTCTGTGTTTCTCACCTTACTCTGTGAGCTCTGTCGCAATTTAAATGGAACAGATCAAGAAATTCGCTCGCTATTTTGCACCGTACAAAGGCACGATCCTGGTCGGGATCTTATGCATTTTGGTGTCGATGTCGTTTGGATTGCTGATCCCGTATATGGTCGGGCAGGCCGTCGACGACCTAAACTCGGCGATCACTTGGGACAAGATCATTTACTATCCGCTCGTCATTCTCGGCATCAGCCTCATGAGCGGGATCTTTCTCTTTCTGCAAAGAAGGCTACTGATAAACACGTCGCGACATGTGGAATTCGATATGCGGCAAGAGTTTTACGCGTCGCTAGTCGATCAGCCGCTCGAGTATTTCCAGTCAAACCGTGTCGGCGACCTGATGGCTCGGGCCACGAACGACCTCGCCGCCATTCGGCAGATCGTCGGGCCGATGATCTTGTACAGTTTTCAGGCGATCTTTGCTCTCTGCATTGCGTTACCCATCCTACTCAATATCTCGGTCAAGCTGACGCTGTTGCTCCTCATCCCGATGCCACTCGTTTCGCTGACCGTCAAATTTCTGGGCGAGCGGATACATAAGCGGTTTGAAAAGATACAGGAATATTTCTCTGACATTACCGCGAGAGCACAAGAGAATCTGACGGGCGTTCGCGTGGTGCGAGCCTACGCTCAGGAAGACTCTGAGATCGAGCAGTTCCAAGTCTTGAATCGCGAATACGCCGCGCAGAATCTTCGGCTCGTAAAGTACAGCGCAGCAATGCGGCCGCTGCTATTCTTCTTCATCGGCCTCGGATTTGTGATCATTGTGGCTATAGGCGTGCCGATGGCGGTTCGCGGCGAGATAACTGCGGGCGATTTTACCGCGTTCATTCTCTATCTCCAGCGAATGATCTGGTACCTAATCGCCCTCGGCTACGTCATCAATCTCTACCAACGCGGCACCGCGTCATTAAAAAGATTCAACGCGATCCTCGAAGCCGAACCCGCCATCCGCGACGACGAAGGCACCGTCGAACAACCGCCGATCCAAGGCCGCATCGAATTTCGCGATCTGAATTTTAGTTATGAAGGATCGGCCACAGAGAGCACAGAGAACACTGAGAATATGGAAGGCTCTTCCTCTGTGCTCTCAGTGCCCTCTGCGGCTAATGTTCTTACTGACATCAGCCTGACGATCGAGCCCGGCCAAACCGTCGCCTTCGTCGGCAAGACCGGCAGCGGCAAATCGACGCTGATGAGCCTCATCCCGCGATTGCTCGACGCTCCCAATGGCACCGTTCTCATCGACGGCAAACCCGTCCGCGAATATCCGCTCGCCCAACTGCGCCGCTCGATCGGCTTCGTACCCCAGGAAACGTTTCTCTTCAGCGACACGCTTGCCGCGAATATCGCCTTCGGCGTGTCAGAACCGCCTGAGTTAGCGGGCGGCTCGAACGTCGGGGCGAACGAGCCGCCGCCTGACGGAGGCGGTTCTGACAAGAAGATGACCATCGAACGCGCCGCCGACATCGCCGGCCTGACCTCCGACGTCGAGGAAATGCCCGGCAAGTACGAACAGCTCGTAGGCGAACGCGGCATCACGCTCTCCGGTGGCCAGAAGCAGCGAACCGCCATCGCCCGTGCCGTGATGCGCGACCCGCGGATCCTGATCCTCGACGATTCCCTCTCCGCCGTCGACACGTACACCGAGGAAACGATCCTCCACAACCTCCGCGACGTTCGCGAAAACCGCACAACCCTCATCGTCTCGCACCGCGTCTCGACGATCCGCGACGCCGACGTCATCTGCGTCCTCCACGAAGGCCGCATCATCGAACGCGGCACGCACCAGGAACTCCTCCGCCTCGACGGCGACTACGCCGACCTCTACGAACGCCAGCTCCTCGAAGAAGAACTCGATGCGACAGAATAGCTCTCTCATTTCGTGCTTTTCGCGTGTTTCGCGGTTAAAATCCGTGTATGCAAAACGAAAAGATAAATCCCGAGGGAGCTCACGTAACACTACTGACGGTCTGGGGAGCTCTTCTGATGTCGCAGTTCCTGTTTCTGGTGATCGTATTTTTTGCAAAGCCGGAGCTTTTCAAATTCGACTTCACAAAACCGCTACTAGGTGAAAATGCGATCATCGTCATTGCTCTAGCAGCCGTTTCGCTTGCCGATCTGGTCATATCGATCGTCATTCGCAAAAAATTCGTCGAACGCGCGGTCACCGAGCAGAACATCGGCCTCGTCCAAACCGGGATGATCGTCGGCTGCGCCCTCGCCGAGGCAATATCGCTGTTCGGGCTGCTACTCGCGTTTGTATTCGAGTATCAGTATTTCTTCCTATTTTCGATCCTCGGAATTATCGGCATCTTGCTGCACTTCCCGAAACGCGGCGACATTCACGCGGCGAGTTACAAGGCATAGCATCTGATCCCAAAACAAAGAAAACCGCCTCGACATCGGCCGAGGCGGTTTGTTCTTTCAGGTTGTTCCATCCGCTTACGCAGATGATTCCGACTTATTGTGCAGAATATATCTGAACCGTTCTGCGACCGAATTTACGAGCTTCGGAGCAGTTTGGGACCCAGATGTCGATCTTTTTACCTTTGATGACGCCGCCGGTGTCTGAGACGAGATATGTTCCCGAATAACCGCCGCCTGCGATCGTCACACGCGAACCGAGCTTTAATACTCTCGGATCGGCAGCGATGATTCCGCGGCGAACGCCGTGGCCCATGGCTGTTTTACCTTGTAGGCAATATGCTGTCGCGGAGAATGCTCCACGGCTCGCACCGGCTCCTACTGCCTTTACCGACGAGGTCGGTTTTACTAATTTTTTCTTATCGTCTGTCTGGACCAAATTGTTGGTCGTCGTGATCAAATTATTATCAAATAAAGCGATATCAACAATAGTGCTATCTAACTTTGCCAGCGATTCATTCGCAGGTGTGAGGTCCGTCTTGGCTACTGGCTGCTGTGCGTAAATAAATACGACAAGCATGCTGAGCAGTGCCATGATCGCGCCTCCTCTAAAGAGGTTCTTCATCCATCTTCTCCTTTCCATTGCGACTTCGTCCAAACGCAAAAATAGTGTCTGAGATTTGGGTCATCAGCCACTATTCGCGATTCACGAAGACTGTTTCGGCCGACTAATTTCGGCCTGTTTTGATACCCTGCAAACAATGGGCAGGGGCCAAACTTGTCAATATAATAGCACCATCGACCTAGGCTGTCCAGCCTCATAAATGCCGCAACCCTTTATTTCATATGCAATTATTGAATTCTAAAGAGTTTAGGCGTGTCAATTTTTTTCGAATTTGGTAAGATTATCAAGCGAAAACAAAGAGTTTTCACGAAGCATTTCAGGCGACGTCGTCAAACTTTTCAAAAGGAAAAATTATGCGGGAAAGACGCCAAGGTGGACGCCACGTGATCGCATTTCCGATCCGTGTTCGCTGGAAGGATGAGAACGGCAAAGAGGTCGTCCAGGAAGGGCTGACCGAAAACGTCGGGCCGCACGGTACGCTAGTTTATCTGCCACGCCACTTGCCGCTGGTAGGCGGCAAGGTTTACCTCACAGTGACCGAGAATCCGGACGACGAGGTATCGGTGACTGCGGAAGTCATTCGTCTCGAACGCAACGCCTCACATCCGCAGGCCGCCCTGATGCTGACCGAGAATCTGCGCGAATGGAAAAAAAAGGTTTTTGAAGTCGCCGGTGCAACGATCGCTGCCATGGAACCCGAGCCTCTGGACGACTGGTAGCGATCATCTGTCAGTGAGGATCTCCAACTTACTGGCAACTCACAACTTAAAACAATGAAGATTCTGGTTCTCGGCGCCGGCCGAATGGGACACGGCGCAGTTTTTGATCTAATTCACAATTCGCCTAGTGTCGAAAGGGTGACGGTCGCGGATTTCGACTTCGCAAAGGCAGAGGCTGTTGCCGCTGCGGTTGGCACAGATCGCATCGATGCCCGCCAGATCGACGCCTCGAATTATGCTGACATCGTCGAGCTTTTTCGCGGCCACGACTCGGTCATTTCATGCGTCAATTACTGGTACAACGTCTCGCTTTCAAAAGCCGCGATCGAAGTGGGCGCAAACTTCTGTGACCTCGGCGGCAATAATTACATCGTCGACGAACAACTCGCCCTCGACGCCGAAGCCAAGGCCGCCGGTATCAACATCATCCCCGACTGCGGCCTCGCTCCGGGAATGGTCTCGATCCTGGCGATGCACGGAGCCACGAGATTCGACAGCGTCGATGAGATCCACATCCGCGTTGGCGGCCTGCCGCAAGACCCGCAGCCGCCGCTCAATTATCAGCTAGTCTTCTCTGTCGAAGGATTGATAAATGAATATCTGGAGATCGCACGCGTCATCCGCGGCGGCAAGATCACCGAGGTCGATTCGATGACCGAGATCGAGAGTTTGTCATTCGATGGCTTCCCGCCGCTCGAGGCGTTTCAAACCAGCGGCGGCACCTCGACGCTACCTGATACATTCCTCGGCAGCATCCGCGAGCTCGATTACAAGACGATCCGCTACGCCGGGCATTGTGAGAAATTCAAAACCATGATGGACCTCGGCCTGTGTTCGAGCGAAGAGATCATGGTCGATTTTCAGAAGGTGAAACCGCGCAAGGTTTTCGGCGAGCTGCTCCAACAACACCTTCCCGCCGACGGCCCGGACTACGTTCTCGTCCGTCTCGACTTCGTCGGCCTAAAAGACGGCGAGACGAAAAAGCTCCGTTTCGACATCGTCGATAAGCAAGACGAAGCAACCGGAATGAGCGCCATGATGCGAACAACCGCATTTCCCGCCTCGATCATCGCGCAGATGATGGCGAGCGGCGATGTTATTGCACGCGGAGCAACGCCGCAGGAAGAGGCTATCGATCCCGAGAAATTCGTTGCCGAGATCGCCCGGCGGAATATCAAGATCGTAGAATCACTTTAGTCAGAAAAGTTCAACATTAAGGGGAAACAAGATGATCACATTAGAAGTAGCACGAAAAATTATCGCTGCAGCAGAGGCGAAAGCGACTGAGATCGGACAGCCGATGAACATAGCGGTGGTTGATGCAGGCGGCAACCTGGTCGCACATGTTCGCATGGACAATGCGTGGATCGGCAGCGTCAATATCTCGATCAACAAGGCGTGGACGTCGCGTGCATTCGACATCACCACCAAGGCTCTTGGCGAGAACAGCCAGTCGGGCGATCAGTTCTTTGGCATTCACGCCTCCAACGGCGGCAAGGTAATGGTCTTCGCTGGCGGCATCCCGCTCAAAAAGGGCAAGAAAGTAGTCGGAGCCATCGGCGTCTCAGGCGGTAGTGGCGAACAGGATCACGCGGTTGCAGAGGCAGGAGCCAAAGCATATTAGTTTTCAGAATATTGCGAGGTGGGATCGGATAGCTCTAGAAATAGGACTATCCGATTTCACTTTCTACTACCAACTCATCGTATGCAAACCGCACATTGTCTGGCAGCAAAATTGAATCACGTTCATGGAGAATGTCGTGGTTCAGGTGAGTTAGGAATGCTCGTTTCGGCTTGAGGTCTTCAATAATTGCCAGCGCTTCTTCAAGACACAGGTGCGTCGAGTGAGGTTTGATCCGCACGCAATCTAAGACCAAAACATCTAGATCGCGTAGACCCGCCATAGAAGCGGGCGGAATTACTTTTAGATCGGTCGCATACGCAAAGTCATTGAATCGGTAGGCGATGACGGGCAGTTTTCCGTGGATCACCTCAAGCGGTGTGATCTCGAGATCGTCGCCGACGCAGAATGGCGCGTTTGGCTCGACCGTGTGGGGAACAAGCTGTGGAAGGCCGCCGCCGAAATGGGTCGGTTCAAAGATATAGCGGAAAATGCGTTTGAGATCGGTCCACGCGATGTCATTGGCGTAAACTCCCATTGCTCCGTGGCGGAAATTGAGCGGGCGAATGTCGTCAAGCCCAAAAACATGATCCACATGGCAATGCGTGATCAGAACAGCATCGAGATGACTGATCCCAGCCCGCAAAGCCTGCTGCCGAAAATCGATCGACGTATCGACCAGCACCTTCTTATCGCGATGTTCGATAAGTATCGAAACCCGCAAACGCTTGTCACGCGGATCGTCGGACAGGCAAGTCTCACAATCGCACCCGATCGAGGGAACGCCTGTCGATGTACCTGTACCGAGGAAAGTGAGTTTCATTCAGAAATATTAAACGCAGAGATCGCAAAGAACGCAGGGGAAAACCTTTCAGAAAACTCTGCGTTCTCAGCGGTCTCTGCGTTAAATTCTATTTCTTGCCAAGGATGTCTGCCCCGGAGAATTGCTGGGCCGCCTGAGCCTTTAGCTTCTCTTCCGTAGCCCGAACAAGTTGCACATACTGCATCCGCAGATCACCCAGCAAACCGTCGAGCAAACGTGCCTCCTGCGGATGTAGATTGTTGTTCGTTTTCTCCTTGATCATTCCCAGCACATCGAGCCAGTACTTGCCGGTATCGAGGTCGAGCATGCGTTTGCCCGTCGCCGGATTTGGCACAGCACCAAGAGCGGTCGCGGCATTGGTGGCAAGCATTGAGAGGAAATTAACAAAACTCGCCGGGTCCTGAGCACCGGGAATCTCTTCGCCGTCGTCTCCCATATAGTCGCGGTCGTCGGTCGCGGGATCGCTGAGATCTTGATGCTCCGCTGATCCTTCGCCCGATGGTTCAATCGCCGCGTGCTCTTCAATGGGCTCCGGCGTCGACTCCGCCTTTGGTGGTTCGACCTTTGCTGGTTCGAGCACCACGCCGTCTTTCAGCGAGCCGTCGGCATTGAATTTGCGCCTGTCGGCAACTTTAAAACTAACTTCTTCTTCGTTGTCGTCTCTTCCGATCATAATAGTTGTTTCGATTTTATCACTTTGCCTTTTTGTAGAACAGGCTTTCCAGCCTGTTCCTCCATACGCTCGCGACAGACCAGGCGGTCTGTCGTACAATTTAGGTATATGTCACAGTCTTTTGATGAATTGGTTGCCGTTATGCAGCGGCTGCGTGCTCCGGGCGGTTGCCCTTGGGATCATGAGCAAACTTACGCCTCGCTGTCGCAGTATTTGCTCGAAGAGGCGTATGAGACCTTCGACGCCATTCAGGAAGCAGATGCGACCGGCGATACGACGAACCTGCGAGAGGAACTTGGCGATCTGCTGCTGCAAGTCGTTTTCCACTCAACGATTGGTGCCGAACGCGGTGATTTCACTATCGATGATGTCTCGGCCGGGGTTACCAAGAAGCTAATTCTTCGGCATCCGCATGTTTTTGGCGATAAGAAACTTTCGCGTGCTCAGGATGTGCTCGACAATTGGGATCAGCTCAAAGCCGACGAACGTGCTGCTTCGGGGAAGGCCGAAAGGGTTCGTGAATCTATTCTCGATGAAGTTCCTGTTCATTTTCCTGGGTTGCTCGAAACTTTAAAGGTCACGAAGAAGGCCGCGAAGGTCGGGTTTGATTGGGAAAATCAGGAGCAGATATTCGCGAAGATCGATGAGGAAACTGCCGAGCTGCGTTCCGCTATCAACAGCGGTGATACCGAGAACATTGCCGAGGAAGTCGGTGATCTGCTATTCGCCGTCGTCAATCTCGCCCGCCATCTTGACGTCGAGCCCGAAACCGCACTCAAGAAAACCAATCGAAAATTTAGAGATCGGTTCAAATTTATCGAGGAGCAACTAAAGCTGGAAGGCAAGACTCTGGAAGATTCAAACCTCGAAGAAATGGACGCGTTGTGGAATAAGGCGAAAGCTAAAACCGCCTGACCCTGATTGTCTCTCTGCGTCCTTTGCGATCTCTGCGTTAAATTATTCTTTAACGCAGAGGCCGCTGAGTACGCAGAGAAAACTATTCAGCAAACATCTCTTGCAGGCGATCAAGCGTTTTGCTCCGAGCGGCTTTCCCAATGTCACCGATCTTCTTGACCAACCGATCTTTATCTACTGTCCTCATCTGATCGAGCACGATCGATCTTTCGTTGTTCAGCAGCTCGACGGAAATTCGTGTCGGGTACTTCGCCGTCGGCGATGAGATCGGGGCGATGATGACGTGGCCGATGTTGCGGTTCATCTCGTCGGGCGAGATGACGACTGCGGGCCGCGTGTTCTTGGCATCTTTTGATGGGACGTCATCGAGATTGACGAGGTAGACCTCAAATCGCTTTACCATTGCCACTCCTTCTTCTCGAATGACGTTTTTGTCGATCCATCAAACATCTCGTCGTCGTCATTCTCCGCCATTCGCTTAAAAGCCTCATCCCAACCCGCTCGCGGTTGTTGAGTATTGCGAATTAGTATCCCGTCCGGATGTAGCTCAAGGTCAACCTCACCCGTGATGCCGGTTTCCTCAAGCAACATTTTAGGAATACGAATTCCCTGCGAATTACCGATTTGAATGATCTGGCATTTCATAATTACATCGTAATTACATCCGAAATATTCGTCAACTAAAGCCGGGAACGCAGGCGTCCCTCCTGCCCGTAACTATTTCGGCGTTAGATCAGCATATTAGCCGACGCCGGGAGGAACCGGCGGCGGTGCAGGCGGGACGCCTGTGTTCCCGGCTAAGTGGTTATTCTTTCCAGGCCGTTCATATACCGCCGTAGAACTTCAGGGATCACAACACTGCCGTCTTCCTGCTGATAGTTTTCCAGCACAGCTATCCACGTGCGACCGACGGCGAGGCCGCTACCGTTTAGGGTGTGGACGAATTCGGGTTTTGCTCCAACCGCGCGGCGAAAGCGTGTGTTCATACGTCGAGCTTGAAAGTCGCCGCAGTTCGAGCAGCTTGAGATCTCGCGAAATGTCTTTTGCGAAGGCAACCATACCTCGATGTCGTAGGTCTTCTTTGCCCCAAAACCCATGTCGCCCGTCGACAGGACAATCGTGCGATACGGCAACTCGAGAAGTTGCAAGATCCGCTCTGCGTTGGCGGTGAGCTTTTCGTGTTCTTCCTCGCTATTTTCCGGCATGCAGAGCTTTACAAGTTCTACCTTCTCGAACTGATGCTGGCGTATCAAACCGCGGGTGTCGCGCCCGTAGCTTCCTGCCTCGCTGCGAAAACACGGGGTGTATGCGACGTATCGCTTTGGCAATTCACTGGCGTCGAGTATCTCTTCAGAGTGATAATTCGTCACCGGAACCTCAGCCGTCGGTATCAAAGCAAAGCCGCGATCGTCTTTAATGTGAAAGAGGTCTTCCTCGAATTTTGGTAATTGGTTGGTCCCGAATAGAGCTGTGCGGTTTACCAAAAACGGTGGCAGCGTCTCGCTATAGCCGTGCTCGGTTGTTTGGACATCGAGCATGAAATTGACGAGCGCACGTTCTAGCCGGGCACCGGCACCATTTAGAATGGCAAATCGCGAACCGGCGATCTTGGTCGCACGTTCTAGATCGAGGATGCCGAGGTCGGTGCCGAGATCGACGTGATCCCTTGGTTCAAAATCAAACTCCCGCGGCTCGCCCCAACGGCGGATCTCTTTGTTATCCGCTTCGTCTTTACCAATGGGCACGTCCGCAGCGGGCAGGTTTGGCAAACCGGAAAGTAACTCGCGCATGGCTGCGTCAGCGGCATCGCGTTGTTGTTCCAACTCCGTCTGCTTGTCTTTTAGTCCCGCGACCTCTGCTTTTTTCGCCTCAGCCTCGTCGTGGTGGCCGGCCTGCATCATCGCTCCGATCTCTTTGCTCGCAATGTTTCGCTGCTGGTTGATAGCATCGGCCTCGCCATTCACACGGCGTCGCGTCGCATCTAGTTCGACGAACGTGTCGAGCGCATCGGTAGGAAAATTCCGGTTCGCAAATGCAGAGCGGACGGCATCAAGATTTTCCCTTACATAAATCAGATCTAACATCTTTATTTCCTTTTCGCCGCGACCATCTCGATCGCTTTATCTATTCGCCGTGCTCGTGTCTCGGGCGCCTTAGCTTCCTCGATCGCGCGGACATGTTCTTTTTTGTGCGTGTAGCTCAGTTTGTCCCAGGCGTCCCCAAGCTTTGTTTCCTTTAACGCCGCTGCAAGATCAGCAGGTATTTCGACCGTTCGCTCGGCCGTATCTTTCTCAATGGTAATTACAATGTTATCACCCGCAGCGATCCCGACACGCGTCCGAAACTCTTTTGGGATGCCGAGCATGTATTTGCCGCTCATACGGGCGATCGAGCCTCGATACTCGGCGCCGTTGATCACTGCCTTGACCGCCACACGCTTTGCTCCAAACACCGCTTCGACATCAAACGGTATCTCGATGCCCGTCGCGTCGAGCTTGTCGTTCTTTGTCAGCACGCATGAGAATGTTTGTTTATCAGCCATTATTAACCTAAAATCAAGTGTTTGCTCAACCGTTCGAGACTTAACGAATTTAGCAAACATAAGTATGGCAAACAAGATTCGCAAGGCCGTTTTCCCCGCTGCGGGGCTTGGAACGAGGTTTCTGCCGGCGACAAAGGCGTCGCCGAAGGAGATGCTTCCTCTAGTCGATAAGCCGCTTATTCAGTACGCGGTTGAAGAGGCGGTGGCCAGCGGCATCGAGTCGATACTCATCATCACCGGTCGTGATAAGAGCGCGATCGAGAATCATTTTGACATCTCGTTCGAGATGGAGCAGATGCTGAAATCTCGCGGCAAACACGAGCTTTTCGAACTCGTCCATGCTGTCTCAGAGATCGCCCAGGTCTCGTACACTCGGCAGAAAGAAGCCCTCGGCCTAGGGCACGCGATCTATCAGGCGAAGGACTTTGTTGGCAATGATCCGTTTGCCGCTCTGCTCGCCGATGACATAGTTGACAGCGAAATACCGGCCTTGCAGCAGATGGTCAACGTTTACGAAAAGTACGATGCCCCAGTGATCGCAACGATGCAGGTCGCGGGCGAGGCCATCTCGCGTTTCGGCGTGATCGATGCCGAGGAAGTCGAACCAAACGTCTACAAGATCCGCGACATGGTCGAGAAACCAGCCTACGCCGATGCCCCATCCGATCTCGCCATCATCGGCCGATACATCTTCACGCCCGATATCTTCGCCGCGATCGAACAAACAACACCCGGCTCCGGCGGCGAGATCCAAATAACGGACGCCATGCGCATCCTCCTGAAAACTCGCCCATTCTACGCCGTCAAACTAGAAGGCCGCCGCCACGATGCGGGTGACAAACTCGGCTTCCTTATCGCCACCGTCGAACTCGCGTTGAAGCGGGAAGATCTGGGCGGTGAGTTTCGTGAGTATCTCAAGTCCCTCAATCTGTAGAGCGGATCTCGCGCAAAGCTCGCCAAGTCCGCAAAGAAGACGCGAAGATGAACGTCCCAGAATCAAATGCCCTTACTCCGTGCGGGCCTCAGCAACTGGCCGCGTTCCGATCGCTATCTGCAAGATTATCAACAACATAACAGCCGCTAAGAGAACATACATCCCTGAATGGAGACTACCGGTCTTGTCCGAGATGTAGCCAATGAGCCAGGTCGAGAGAGCGGAACCGAGCGTGCCAAGAATGAACAATGGTGTCGCCCGGCGGCTGGCGGACGGGCCGAAGGTTTGGGAGAATCTGGCGACGTTGGTCGGGAAGATCCAGGATGTCCCAAAACCGGCTATGGTCGCCCCGAGGCTGAGCGCGAGGACGGTCGGCGCCGAGAGAATTACTGCCATTCCGATGAGGATAATAAACAAGCCGAGGATGAGCATTTTGCTCTCGTTTAGAAAGCGAAAGAGGACGGGAGCAAATCCACGTCCCAGAACGAAGAACAAAAAATAGAGCAGTGTCGGTGAGACCCAACTCGCCAATGGGTCGCCCGGAACGCGGCCGGTATATGTCGTCAGCCAACCGCCGATGCCGCTTTCAAATCCGACGTGAATGAAGTTGAACGCCGCGATCATCCACGCGATCGGTGTCGTCCATATCGGAGTCGTGTCGGGCACGTCCCAGGATTCTTCTGCTGTCGTTTCGCGTCGCCCGGCGCCGAACAGGAAAAGCACAGCTGCTCCGATCGCGATGGGAATGGCCAACAGCCATGTCGTCATCCCAAGATGGTCGGCCGTCCCAAAGAGGTCGACGAACGGCTTGCATACTATAGCTCCCAATCCCCAGCAGAAATTGAGTACGCTCAGGGCCGAGCCCGCACGGTCGGGATTCGCCTCGAGGATCAGCATGTTGATCGCCGGCAGCGTCAGGCCGATGCCCATTCCGTTGATCGCAAACCCGAGTAGACACACCGTAAATATGTCCACATTCATCAAAATGATCCCGCCCGCCATAAGCAGCGAACCCGCAATCGTCGCCGCAAAGTACATGTTCCGCTTGCCCGCGATGCTCGTCAGCAGCGTACCCAAAAGCGAACCCGCAAACTGCGCCGGGAAAAAGTAACTCACCTGCAGGTCGCTCAGCGTAAAATGCTTCGCCAGCACCGGCAGCACCTGCCCGATCAGGACAGTCGTGATCCCCGACAGGAAAAAGATCACATGAAGTACTATTTTTCGGCTCAGCGAGTGCGGCATAAACAGCAATTGTCGCAAGTTGTGTCAAGACGTTCAAATATTCGCGAAAACCGCCGCTATTCGATAGAATCTAAAGAAATTAGCCGAATCGGGCACGCGCAGCTCGACGTCGGGAGATTAAAATGCCACTTGCTACTATTGAAGAGGCCGTCGCGGATATTCGCGATGGCAAAATGATCATCATTGTCGATGACGAGGACCGTGAGAATGAGGGCGATCTCGTCTGTGCGGCGGAGAAGGTCACGCCTGAGATCATCAATTTTATGGCCGTTCACGGCCGCGGGCTGATCTGTCTGCCGATGACCGAGGAGCGATGCGACGAACTCCAGCTTTTCCCGCAAACTACTCAAAACACATCGAGTATGGGCACGGCGTTTACGACCTCGATCGAGGCTCGCGAGGGCGTGACGACCGGTATTTCGGCTGCGGACCGTGCGAAGACGATCCTCACGGCGGTCGATCCGTCGTCGAAAGCGTCAGACCTTGCGCGGCCCGGTCACGTATTTCCATTGAGAGCCAAACGCGGCGGCGTACTTGTTCGTGTCGGCCAGACCGAGGCGAGCGTCGATATCGCACGGTCTGCTGGATTACATCCGGCGGCGGTGATCTGCGAGATAATGAACGATGATGGCACGATGGCACGGATGCCCGAGCTCGAGATTTTTGCTGAGAAACACTCGATGAAGATCATCTCGGTCGCCGACCTCGTGCGATATCGCGTGCATAAAGAGACGTTGGTTCGGCGCGTCGTCGAGACAGAAATGCCGACCGATCATGGGCTGTTCCGAGCGGTGCTGTACGAGAATATCATCAATGGAGAGACGCACTTAGCGTTGGTCGCGGGTGACGTTTCGGATACAACGGATGCAGTGCTTGTTCGCGTCCAAACGGAGAACGTGACATTCGCAATGTTTGGTTCACGCCTCGGCGAAGCCGCCCAGGCAATGCAATCCTCTCTCCGACAGATCGCGACGGCCGGACGCGGCGTGATCCTCTACCTGCGGCAACGTGAGAATAATCTCGACCTCGTAAATCAGCTCAAGACCTACGCGCTGATGCACGAGAAAGGTGTCGATTTTCAGACGGCACGGCAGGAGACGGGCTATGGACAGGTTCACGACCACGGCATCGGGGCACAGATTTTAAAAGATCTCGGGGTGAAAAAGATCGCGCTTCTGACAAATCATCCGCCAAAAGTGTCAGCACTTGAGGCGTTTGATCTGGAGATCGTGGAGACGGTCGGTTTGTAGAAAATGGCTGACGAGCAGATCAATAATCCGGATATCGAAGATGGCGAAGGAAATTTTGACCTCGAACCGTCGAGGCGATTGCTTACGCGAAGTAAGGCTCTGAATGCCCTGATCATCATCGCTATTGTCGGGTTTTTGGCGACCGTTATCACTTTCGTCGCTTATCGTTACGGGGTCTTTGATGTCTATATTCGTCAACAATTCACAGCGAAATTGTCGGAGATGGGCATCTCGTTCAAAGCTAAAGAATTTCGCGTAATTGTCGACCCCTTCGATCCGCTCAAGCTGAGACTCAAGGACGCAGAATTCACAAATAAGGTGACCGGCGACCCGCTCTTCAACATAGCTACCGTTGAGCTAGATCTCGGCGCTCAGAATCTGTTTGGATGGCAAAAGAGAGGCGAGATCGACATTGCCAAGACGGTGATCGATGGCGCTGAGGTGTTGGTCAAGTTCGATGCAAACGGCCGCTCAAATTTCGCAGACCTAAAACTCATTGAGGACGAAAAAGGCTCGGCCGTCAATTTCAAATACGATTCGGGCACCTTTTTGGTTACTAACAGCGTGGTGCACATTGGCGATCTTACTCGCAGCATTTCTGCCAATGCCAATAATCTTGAGATCTCTCTCAAGCCGGTAAACGAAGCTGCAGGCAAATATGGCTTTGAAATAACATCGTCGAGATCAGATTTTGCCTACGAAGGCCGACGGGTGGATGACATCTCACTAACAGCCATCGGCATTGCCGATGACAAAGGTGCGGATCTCACCACTCTTGACCTCAAGACGCCGGTCGGCTACGCCAGCCTTAAGGGAAACATCGTCGACTGGGCGTCGCCAAAATACGACTTTGAGATCACCTCGTCGCTCAATCTGGCGCAGGCGGGCGATATCATCTCGCGGGGCAGCGCATTAACGGGCGAGGCAGCTTTTAACGGGCGGCTCACCGGACAGGGCGAGACGTATAAGATCGACGGCACTGTCGGCTCAGGCTCTCTGCGTGCCGGCGGCATTTACTTAAAAGGAACCAATATCACGGGAACCGTCGCGGGCACGAATACGAATTACGAAGCCAACGGCACCGCGATCGCCGAGATGCTTACCTTCGAAGATTTTCGCGTCGATCTGCTCAAGGCGATCGGGAATATTCGTGGCACCGGAACCGACTTTCGCTGGTGGGGCGAACTGCAGGCGGCAGCGGCGAGCTCGAAAGATCTGTCGATCGGTGGGCTGTACCTGTCGGATGCAGTCGCCGAGATGAAGGATCGCGAGCTTCGAGCCTCGGCAGGTAATGGCCGGGCGAAGAGATTCGCGATCGGCGACATGGAATTTTCCGATTTTCAGACTCGTGGAATTAGATTCGGGCTCAATGGCGATAACATCGATCTGTCGGCTCCGGGAGCGACGGCTCGGTCATTTGTCACGCCTGATTTTCGTCTCGACGGTGTGACGGGTAAGGATCTCAGAGTAAAACGGAGGCTGGGAACGACGAGTGTTGACGTCGGAGCTTTGCGTTCGGATTCTGCTCAGATCAAGAACAACAAGCTCAAGAACGTGACCGCCGATGGATTTACGCTGACCGATGTGCCGCGTTCCACGAACATGACGGCAAGGAATCTGCGGGCGAACGGACTCGACATTGACGGCACTCGAGTGACCGGTATCGAGACTCCGCTTGCGACGGTAGACGTCGCTGACGGCACGGCGGTGATCTATTCGGACAAATTGCGAGTCGCTAAGATCGACACCGGTGCGGCAGTTCTCGGCAGCCTTAATATCGGCGGCGTGCGGCTGACCATCAGACAAGGCCGCGTTGAGGCACGTTCGAATGATATCGATGCCGGAAAGATAGCTCTCTCGAAAACAAAGACGTTACCTGAAGGCGGAAATTTGGAGAATGTGAAATTTGCCAAACCGGTTTTCCTCATCGAGCCGTCAGGTAGATATCGTGCGAGTGCCGACATGAGCCTCGGCGGCGGAGCGATCGGGAGCATCGCTCTCGGCGCGGCAAAGGCGAAAGTTGATGTCAACAACGACCGAGTCGCCCTCAACGAACTCGCCGCCGACATCATGGACGGGAGCCTCGCGGGCACCGCCATCATCGCCCTCAACAATCGCAGCCGCTCGACTCTCAAAGGCGACTTCACCAATCTCGACATCGGCAAACTCATCGCCCTGCAAGGCGGCACAGTGACGCCGATCGAAGGGCAGACGACCGGAAACATTGATCTGAGCTTTAACGGAACCGAGCTAAAAAATGCTAGCGGCACGCTGAACGCGAATATTTCCGCCAACGCCGGAACCGCCGAACGAGGCTTAATTCCAGTCAACGGCCAGGTGCGACTGACGGCGTCAAGCGGTCTTTTCAACGTGGACGAGGCCGATCTTAATACCGGAAACAGCAAGCTGACAGCAACCGGGCGATTCGATCTTCGAGACAATAATTCGGATCTCAACGTCGCTCTGCGTTCCACAGATGCCAATGAGATCGAACGCTTGGTGCGAGTGCTTGGCATTGCGAGCGCGGTCGAACAGCTTGATTCGTTGCAGGCAACGCTCGCGGGGAATCTAACGTTTGACGGAACAGTTAGCGGAAATCTTTATGATCCAAATGTCGATGGACGAGCGTCGCTCGACTCGCTCAGTCTTCGCGGAAAAGATCTTGGAAGCGTCGCGACCGATATCAAAGCGACTCCGCTCGGCGTCGATCTCGCCAATGGAAAACTTACCGCCCGCGACGGCGGCACCGCAGTTTTTGCCGTTAACATCCCCTACGGCGGCACCAATAATACAAACGTAAAAGCCACGCTGACCAACGTAAATGCCGGCAATCTGCTTGCTGCACTGCCGATCGAACTGCCCGAGCAAATTCGCGACCTGAGCGGAAGGACTTCGGGCACGGTCGATATTTCGGGCTTGCCGAATAATGCTCAGGGCGAGATCAATCTGGCGGCTGCAAAAGGTGTGGTCGCGGGGCAGGCGTTTGACGATCTTAAGGTCAAGGCTGTGTTCAGTGGTACGCAGATCAATGTCGAGCAGGCTGATATGCGTGTCGGTGCGGGCAGCCTCGGCCTAAAGGAAATTACGACCGTGCATCGACCGCGTTCAATTTTGATCTTATTGGAACGTCCGTTCCATTGCCGCTCGCTCTTGCTCTGTTGCCCAAGAATGACAGCATTCCGGTCATCACCGGCGATGTAGATGTGACGGCGAAGGCAACCGGGATCGCGGACCGGACGTCGAGCTACGCGATCGATTTCAACGGGCGTGCGGCGAATGTTCAGGTCGATCAACAGGCTCTTGGTGAGGTCACATTCAAGGGACAGACGGTTGGGCAACAACTAATGGCGGATCTGACGGCGACCTTCGACGGGCGGCCTCAGGTCATTGCCGCGACGCTTAATTTTGGAAACGAGGACATGCCGTTTACGGCAACGACGGATTTTAACCAGAGTCCGCTGGCACCTTTCCTAGCTTTCATTCCGCAACTCAAAACGATTCCGATCACCGGTACGGGAACGGGCCGCGTGGAATTTGGCGGTAAGCTTTCGCCTGAGGTCGATGGCAAACGAGTGATCTCGGCAGCGGCATTGAGCGGCCGTGCAAATTTCTCGCAGCTTTCCCTTCAAATCCAGGACACGCCGCTATCAGCGGCTGAGCCTGTGATCATTAGGTTTGATCCGCGAGAGATCGTTGTTGAAAAGGCGCGTTTTGCGGGCGGCGGTTCGAATATGACGATTGCCGGAACAAAGGCTTTGACCGAAGACGGCTCGAACAACCTCTCGGTCGATGGCCGCGTCAATCTCAATCTGCTTAATCTGTTTACAAAGGACACGTTCTTCTCCGGTCTCGCCGACACGTCGATCCGTTTTTTAGGGCCTAATAAGACCGCCCGCGTTTCAGGCACGGCAAATATGGTAAACGCCTCGGTCGCGACTTTCGTTGGCTCCGACCGCTTCTCTGCCGAGCGCGTTCAGGCACGTATCATCTTCACCAGCGATCGCGTCGAGGTCGAGGAAGCGAGCGGCTTTCTTGGCGGCGGCAGATTTACCGGTAGCGGCGGCGGAACGCTCGATGGGCTTGCAATCAGTGCGTTTAGATTTTCGATGAGTGGGAACAACGTAACTGTTCCTTTGCCTAAGGATTTTAGTACGACCGGCGACGCCCAGCTTGAAATCACGGGCACGCGCGAACGCGTCGGTGCGAGTATGGAGCTTCGCATTGGCGGTCGAGTGTACGCTCGGCGCAGTCTGTATTCAAAAGATATTGATCTGGCTAATCTCGTCGGCAACAGGCGGGACGCTACGCTCGCGGGGGGCAGTTCCGGTGGGCGTCCGATCATATTTGACGACCTCGTGATCGAGGGCCGCGATGCTCTTGTCGTCAAGAATAATATCGCCGACCTGACCGCCTCGGTCTCGCTCGTCCTCTCGGGCGACGCC
Organism: Acidobacteriota bacterium; assembly: GCA_016718135.1. GTDB lineage: Bacteria > Acidobacteriota > Blastocatellia > Pyrinomonadales > Pyrinomonadaceae > OLB17. The sequence goes on from JADKEF010000003.1 coordinate 481,742, forward strand.
TCAAACCCGCGTGTTTCGGGCCGCGTTACCGCGAATAGCGGAACGATCTTTTTCCGCAAAGACAGGTACGTTGTGCAGCGAGCGGTGCTCGAGTTCCCGCCCGAGACGAATATCGACCCGATAATCAACCTACAGGCTGAATCCGAGATCGCTGGCTATCAGGTATTTGTGAATCTCTCAGGGCCGCTAAAAGACAGCGAACAGTTGTCGGCAACCGTGCGTTCGAGCCCGGCATTACCGCAGGCAGACGTTGTGTCGCTGATCACGACCGGAAGCCTCACTAACTCGGCCGGGGGAATTCCGACCTTTGCTCAAACCGGCATTAACACTGCGGCCGAGATCCTGACTGATACGATCATCAATACGCCGGCGCGTCGTGCGACGGATCGGCTATTTGGTCTCAATGTTTTCGAGATAGATCCGCTGATCTCCGGCCAGCAGGCAAATCCCGGAGCGAGGCTGACTGTCGGCCGTCAGATCAACAATAATTTGCGAGTGACCTACTCCACCAATCTGTCGCAGGATCAAAATCAAGTACTCGCGCTTGAATACCGGGTCTCGAACCGCCTCTCCGTCGTCGCCCAATACGAGCAGCGTAGCCTGACCAACGTAACAAGAAATCGGGACAATTTCAGCTTTGAGGTACGGTTTAGGAAAAGATTTTAGGCAACGATGATCTTTGGAATCTTCAGCGACATACGAACCAACGCAACCGACCGGCTGCGAAGGCTGCTTCGTGTCCAAGTTGCGGTTCAGTACCTGACCGTCACCTGCGCTCTCATCCTTATTTCGGCGAATATATCCTCGGCACAAAACCCATACGAGAAGAAAGCGGTTTCCAAGATCGAGATCGAGCTTGTCGGAGCTTCAACCAACGCTCAGACGGTCGAGCAATATCGCTTGACCGCCCGCGAGGCGGTCGGTAGCTTTTATTCGACACCGCGAATACGTGCCGCGATAGCGGCTCTGTACGAAAAAGGCCTCATAGATACCATCACTGTATCCGCGCAGCTAACGCCAGCTGATACGGTCGAGCTGATCTTTAACATAAAGCGAAAAACGCAGGCAGGCCGCGTATCGATCGCGGTCGTAAAGTCGGCTGGCACCCTGACCGATACAGTGACTGAACAGGAACTATTGCTCAAGCTGAATCTCGTGGCCCCCGGAGCTCTGCTGACTGAGCCGCTGCTGCAGAGCAATGCAGACGACATTCTGACCTACCTTCGTGAACGCGGTTTTTACCAATCCAAAGTCGCGTACGATCGACAGCCAACTGCTGATGGTGGTGTGGTTGGCGTCAAATTCACGGTCACTCTCGGCCAGCAGGCGACGGTCTCAAGTTTTGCGATCAACATCGATGGCTATGCCAAACCGATTGCGGAGCGCGAGTTGAAGCTTAGAAAGGGCCGAGGATATTCGCGCGAACGTCTCGTCTCGGATGAGGCCAAGCTCCGAGAGATACTGCGAAAGGACGATTTTCTCGCACCCGAGCTTGAAGAAACGCGTATCAGGTATGACGACGAGTCAAATACGATCTCCGTTGCGATCACTGGCAAAGTTGGACCGAAGGTCAAGGTCGAAGTCGAAAGCGAGGAAAAGACAGTCGGCAACAGCACGCAGACGAGGCTTTTGCCGATAAAACGCGATGGTACGCTCGATTACTCGGCGATAGTTGAGGGTGAGCGGAGGCTGGAGAGTTATTATCAGGAGCAAGGATATTTCTTTGCAAATGTCCGGCCGTTTTGCTCGGTGACGCCAACGCTCAGCGATAGTGAAAATACTGCGCTGCCGAACGACACAGAGCTTTTGTGTCAGTTTTTAGGCAGTGAGGATCTGATGGGACGCAGCGTTGCGGTCAAGTATCGCGTGGACCTCGACCGACGCCTGACTCTCACGGAGCTACGCCTGCGCGGTACGGACAAATTGACGATCGAGGACATCCGCACCGTTGTCAGTTCGCAGGAGGCCAATCTCCTCGGCATCATACCCTATCTGGGGTACGGACGCGGCTACACGAGTGCGACCATACTTGACGACGATGCGAATACGATCAGATCGCTAATGGCGGAGCTCGGCTATCGCGATGCTCAGGTCCGCGTAAATCAAGGCGTCTCGCTCGACGGTGAGGAACTTATCGTCACATTTGTCGTCGAAGAGGGCCCGGCGTCGATCATCTCGGAGATCTCGATCGTCGGCAACAAAGCGATCGATTCGGCTGCGCTATCGGCGGAGCTCCCGGTACTCGCGGGCGAGAATTACTCGCGGGCACGAGAAAGAAATGCTGTGCGGAAGCTACGCGAATACTATTCAAATCTAGGCTATTACGACGCTCGCGTTAGCTCGCGAATTACCGATGAACCCGCCGTCGAGGGCGATCTTAAACGCGACGTAAAACTTGAGTTCAAGATCGAGAGCGAGGGACGCAAGGTCGTGATCAACCGCATTCTTATTAACGGCCTGGAAAGGACTAAAGAGAGTTTTGTTCTGAAGGCACTGACCTTACGGCCCGGCGAACTGCTTCGCTCCGCCGACATCTACACAAGCGAGCAGAATCTGTACAGCACAGACGCCTTTAGCCGTGTCGGTATCAAGGCACAAAGTGCGGGCGACAGTGCTGACGGACAAACGCGGCTGACCGATGTCATCATCGACCTGGAGGAACAGCCGGTTCGCCTTCTAACCTATGGCGGCGGTGCATCAACGGATGTCGGATTGAGCGGCTTCTTCGATCTTCGCCATGTAAATCTGCTCGGTAATCTGTGGCAGGGCGGAACCCGCGTCAAGCTGAGCCAGCGGCAGCAACTCGTTCAATTCGACTTTATCAATTCGCGATTCATCCGCGATGGCGACAAACGCTGGGCACCGCTGACGCTCTCGCTCCAATACCAACGCGATACCACCGTCACACGCTTCTTCCGCTCGACATTTGACCAAGGTACGTTTGGTATTGTCCAACGGGTAGATGCAGATGGCAATCCGATCGACGAATTCGGTAACGATGCCGGGGACCCGACGATCAATCGTCTCGCCCTCTCCGCAGAAACGAGTCGCACGATCAGCCGCAAGGACCGCAGCATCTTCTTCCTGCGTTATCGGTTCGAAGATGTCCGGCTATTTAATCTTGACAGCCTTCTAATCAAGGAGTTGCTCATACCCGACCGAAAAACGAGGATCTCCGGCTTTAGCGCGACCGTAGTGCGTGACACGCGCGAAAATTGCTCTCTTAAATACTCAGTTTTCGACCTGATCGCCAAGGGCGAGCCCGGTGAACCATGCCGCTACAATGCGAGCGACCCGACACGCGGCCAATATCTGACCGCAGATTACAGTGTGTCGATTCCGGCTCTAGGTGCTAATGTCGGCTTTCACAAGTTTCAGGCGAGCTATAATTACTACTACACATTTCCGAAGCTGAAAAATACTACGATCGCTGCTCGCGGCATCCTCGGCCTTGCTAGTGTCTTCGCCGGCGGCGATAGGTACACCGACTCGGCATATCCATCGCTCAATGGTCTGCTGCCGATCAGCGAGAGATTTTTCGCTGGGGGAGCCAATAATCTGCGTGGATTTGATTTCGAAGAAGCCGGCCCTCGGGTCGTGGTAGAACCGACAGGCACGTTTCTCAATAGTGACGGCGAACCCGTCTATCTTGAACCATTCACGATCCCGTTTGGCGGAAACGCTCTCGCAGTGGTAAATGTCGAGGCTCGTATCCCGCTTACAAAATCGATCCGTGCCGTGCCGTTCTATGACGGTGGCAACGTCTTTCGCCGTGCCAGCGATATTTTCAAACGCCCCGATGTCCCTCCAAATGACGTAGCTCTCCAAAATCAGCGGGCGATCTGGACCCACACGGTCGGCTTGGGCTTTCGGATCAAAACGCCCGTCGGCGGAGAGTTCGGCGTAGACTACGGCCGTTTGCTTAACCCGCCGAGCTTTCTGATCCCACAGACCGTTGGACCAAACGCACAGTACCGTCTGCAAACGGGACAATTGCACTTCAGATTTTCTCAGGCCTTTTAGGTGCGGATTTGCCGCAAAAACTACAGCGAGAAATTAAAACTCACAAAGCCCGTTGCCTTGACCGGTTGGCCATCCCTAACGAACGGACGGAACTTCCATTTGAGGATCGCATCCTTAGCTGCGTTCTGCAGCATCATCGGGCCGGTCGTCTTTTCTACCTTGGCGACCTCACCATTCTCATTTACCATCACCTCAACCTTAACCGTGCCGACCTGGCGTGCTGAGCGAGCCGCGTTTGGGTACACCGGCGGGGACTGTTTTGTAGCGTATGAGAGCAGTGGACCAACCTCAATAGTCGAGCCTGCGGCAACCGGAACGCTTGGAACATTCACGATCGGCTTCGGTTCTTCTTTCTTAACTTCAGACGACGGTGCTGCCGATGGCACAAAAATAGGCTTTGCAGTCTGGGCCGAGGCAGTTTCTGGTGGAGTCGCGTTCTTGACCTCACGGTCGCGTACAGAGTTTGGGCTCGGTGCGGCGACCGGCTGTGCGATCGGCGGAGGTGGCGTAGCCGTAATTATTTGGGCTGTTGTCGTTGTCTGCGGAACAATAGTCGGCTCGCCGCTGACGGCGCTTAGGACGACGCTTCGCGAATTCGTAAGGTTTTCACGCGTATCCGCCAGCTCATCTTTCCAACGTTTCGCATCGTAATCGTCCCGACTCAGCATGCTTCTTGAAACGCTGGCTTCCTCAAGCAACGCCATCGCGTCCGCAGTTTTCGCCGGAGTCTGGCCGATCTCTTTTGATTGCGTGACGACCAGTTCCAGTGTCTCTCGCATCTTCTCGAGGTCATTCAAAGCCTCGAGCGGCAGCGTGCGGTCCGATACTGAAAGTCCCAATGCTTTGTATCGTTCAGCGCGACTACGGGCACCTTTGATGACTTGGCTGGCGACCGCCATGTAGTTGGCAGAGGCATTTGCCCGGGTCGTCTTTTGCTGTGCGTAGAAGTCGTTGAGCAGTTCCTGGCCCCGTTTGTAGTCGCCCTGTTCGAGATAGCTGTTCATCAAAAGGACATTGACCACGGCCTGTACGGCGGCGTCATTTGTCTCTTTGCGAATATTCTCTAATTCGTATATCGCCGCGTTGTAATTGCGGACCGCGATGAAGGCTTTTGCCTTTGAAATGCGTTCGCGCATCACATCACCAGATGTCGGTGCGGGCGCAGAAATAACTGCGGGCGACGGTGCGACCGTCTGCGCGTGGGAAGCAAAACTGACACTAACTAAAACCAGTAAAACCGAAGTATATATCCTTCTAGCATTTAACGGCATTTATAGTCCTCCAAATCTGACCTAAATTTTCCGTAAAGGCCAAGCGAACGTTTTTACGTGAAGGCTCGCTTGTATGACCCAAAACAAAATCCACAATTCTTACCAATAAATCACCATCTCGAGCCTCTTTCAAAGGCACAAAAAATTAATTGCCTAAACTCTTGATGATTTTTTCGCGGTAAGCGTTTGCGTCTATTTTTATAGCACGTTCGTTAAGCGTGAGCAACCGTCGGTCCAGCATGACAATGCGGCCATTGATGATCACCGTGCGAACATCCGTCGCTTTTGTCGAGTAAACAAGGGCCGAATAGACGTTGTAATACGGCGTCTGATTAAGGCTGTCCATGTCCACGATTACGATGTCGGCACGCTTCCCGGCCTCGAGCGAACCAGTGATTTTGTCGAGTTTTAGAGCTCGTGCACCACGTATCGTTGCCATCTCAAAAGCTAGCTCGGCAGGCAAGGTTTTCGGGTCATTTGAGGTAAGTTTGTGTAGTTTTGCGGCCGAGTCCATCTCGTCCCACATGTCGAGGTCGTTGTTCGAAGCGGCACCGTCCGTTCCGATACCGACCGCTATGTCAGCCGCGAGCATGGCCGGAATGGCCGCTACGCCGGAAGCAAGCTTCATATTCGATTGCGGACAATGTGCAGAGCCAACACCGCGAGTTTTGTAGATATTGATCTCCGCCGGTGTAAGCCAAACGCTGTGGGCCGCGATCGTTCGGTTCGACAGAAAGCCAATGCTATCGAGATACTCGGCTGGGGTCTTGCCATATTGAGCGAGAATATCGTCGCGCTCTTTCTTAGTCTCGGCAACGTGGATTATCACAGGAGAATTAAAGCGGTCCGACTGTTCACGGATCTTCTTTAGGTCATCCGTCGATACCGTATATGGAGCATGCGGAGCGGCTGCAGCGACGATCAACGGGTCATTCTGCCAGCGTTTGATAAATTTTTCAGTGTAGGCAATAGCCTCGGTCGGTGTTTTGTTATCGGAAACAGGAAACTGAATGATCGTCTCTCCAAGGACGCCGCGCATTCCGGCCTTCTTCGTCTCCTCAGCGATCGCATCTTCGAAATAGTACATATCGCAGTACGTCGTCGTACCGCCGCGGATCATCTCCGCCATGCCCAGCCGCGCACCGGCACGAACGAACTTCTCATCGACATTCTTCGCCTCAGCCGGAAAGATGAATTTGGTCAGCCAATCGTTTAGATCTAGATCGTCCGAGATACCGCGAAACAACGCCATCGGAACATGTGTGTGCGTATTGATAAGCCCCGGAATGATGACCTTGCCAGCCGCATTGATAACACGCTTAGGCCGCGTATTCTTAACAACGATATTCCGCGTCCCCATGATGTCGATCTTGCCATTCGTGATCCCGATCGCCCCGTTCACGATCACCTCACGTTCAGCATTCATCGTCACGATCGTCCCGCCGACGATCAACAGATCAACATCGATCGCATAAGGGTTCACCGGCCTTTCTCGAATCGGAGTCGTACTGGTTTCACGCACGGCCCGAGTGAGAGCGGCCTGAACCGCAAAACCATAAATTGAATTTGAAAAAGTAGAAGAAATGCGAAGAAAAATTTCAGCTTATCCATAGCTGAAGTTACACCAAAGGCCGTACAAGTATCAAGTCTTACGAATCCGTTCGAGATACTCGACGTCGGCTTGGTCTTTTAGTCGTCCAACGGCTCGTTTATTTGCCATCAAATCGTCGTACGAAATGAGGTTGACGGCGAGACCTTCGTCATCGAGTACCACGCGGCGAGAATAAGCCTCCTCAAATTCTATACCTTTGCAGTAGTTCAAAATATCAACGGCCATTGGCTCGACACCCATCACAACCAAACTATCTTTCTGCGTGAAGAGGTCGAGAGTCAGTTCGCCGGTGCCAAATCCAAACTCCTCCAACGCCAAGACCATCTTCTTGGCATTCGATTCGTCACCCGAAATGAAGAAGTCGATATCGTTGGTCGAACGAGAATGTCCATAGTGTCCGACGGCGTATCCGCCAACCACGAGGTATCTAACGCCCTTCTCGTTGAACAACTCTAAAAGTTCTCTGTAATCTTTCGGTAGCCCGAGCCCCATAGTTCTGCCTCCGAAGGCGCTCAATATTCTGAAAACGCTCCTCAACAGAAGCATTGCGCCAGTATTCGATCTCATCCGAGTCATCAAACCCAGAAACGATCTTTATTTTTTTTCGATCGAGTCGTAACTCGGGAATTTCTTCCACGAGGTTTAAGTCGTTACCCATTATTCTCGGTTCGTATTTTTTTGATTATTATGGAGCATTCCACCAGGCGGCGCCGACGAATCTTCAACCCCAGATCTCAATTTGACGTTGACATCGTAATTCGCAAAATTAACACTTGATTGCACCAATCCCGCAGATCCTGCAAAATATTCAATTGTAAGCTCTTCCTTGGTCGGCCATTTCAAATTTGCCCCATAGGCGTTGGCGTTTCGCGTTGATCTATACAAGGAGGCGACGAGGTACTTTTCATCTTTGGATTTGAGCCATACGCCTTTAGGAACAACAAAAACCAAATAGCCGAATGAGGTCGTCGCTCCACCATTCGTTTCGACGAGGATAGCGTCGGCACTGTCATCGGGTGACGTAACTCTCGCTACCTCATCGAAACTCGTGTGGCCACCTTCTGAAACACAAGCTGATAACCATAAAGCAAACAACAATGCTAGGCCAGTCAACTTCATTTCAAAAACTTCGAATCAAACGCCCTCGGTAGCAATTCACCCATCCTTATTATCTCACTTTTCCCCTCCAAATTGGAGAGAATAACGGGCACGTCGCCGCAGAATTCCCAGATGATCTGGCGGCAGACGCCGCAGGGTGGGGTTAGTTGTTCGGTGTCGACGACGACGGCTATTTGCTTGAAACGTTTTTCGCCGCAGGAGATGCCTTTCCAGATGGCGACGCGTTCGGCGCAGACGGTTAGGCCGTAGCTGGCGCTCTCGACGTTGCAGCCGATGTAGATGTCGCCGCTCTCGCCCTCGACGGCAGCGCCGACCTGAAAATTAGAGTACGGAGCGAAAGCTCGCTCGCGAGCCTTGCCTGCTTCGGTGATTAGCTTTTGTACAGATTCTTCCATTAAGTATGTTGTGGCCGATGCCCTTACTTCATGCGGGCTTCTGCAATGACTTCGTCGCTCAGCTTCTCGCGGACCATGCTGCACAGAAAACCGATCCCGATCTCCTGCTGGCCGCCCTCGGGAATAATGACATCGGCGTGCCGCTTCGACGGCTCGACAAACTCCTGATGCATCGGCCGCACCGAGCGGTAATATTGTGCGATCACCGATTCCGTCGTACGCCCGCGTTCGGCGATGTCACGCTGCAGACGCCGAATAAATCTAATGTCGTCCGGTGTATCGACATAAACCCGCACATCGAGCAGATCGAGCACACGCGGCTCGGCAAATATCAAAATCCCCTCTACGATCACGACAGGTTTCGGCTCGATGATCTCGATCTTATCGCTGCGGGTATGCGATTTAAAATCGTACAGCGGCATCTCGACGTTGTGGCCCTGTTTCAAACGGAGCAAATGATTGACCAGCATATCGCTGTCGATCGAATCCGGATGATCAAAATTCGCCTGATGACGCTCGTCGAGCGGCATGTCGGCGAGGTTGCGATAGTACGAATCCTGCTCGACCAGCACGACCTTCTCCGCCCCGACCGCGCCAACGATCGCACGAGCAATAGTCGTCTTCCCCGAACCAGTTCCGCCGCAGATGCCTATGAACATAAAATCCTGACTACTTTTTGCCTTGATCGAATCTTGAAATTATTTCAAAACAAGCATCGATAAGTTGTTCCTTATATCGGCTATTCAGTTCGTCCAAGACTGCATCATGCCGCCTTAGCTCATCACGACTACAGTCGAGTCGCTCCGACCCGACTGGCACCGACGAACTCTCTTTATTGTATGCCGCGAAAACCGGAAACGATATGGCCTCATATTCCTGAAGCCACTCTACGCGGGCTCCCATTTTCAAACAGCCCAATGGCAAGCCGATCTGATTTGCTATGATCGCACGTGCATTCGCGACCAGCTTTTTACGGAAAGTACTCTGTTTTTCTTTGTTATTTACCAATTCTTATCACTATCCTCCGCAGAAGTTCATTAAAAACTTCCGCGACTCTCGCTCCGGTTTCCATCACATGAGAATGATCGATCACGCCTTCTTCCATTCCGGCGGCGAGATTTGTAATGCATGAGATGCCGAGCGAACGCATGCCCATGTGGCGGGCGGCGATCGCCTCGGGAACCGTCGACATTCCGACGGCGTCGGCGCCGAGTTGGCGGTACATGCGTATCTCGGCCGGCGTCTCGTACGTCGGGCCTGAAAGTGCACAATAGATGCCGCGATGAATGAAATCTGTCAGCTCGGCGTCACGGCCTTTGTCGTGCCGTTCGCGGGCGATATTATTTGCCTCTTCGAGAGCGATCTCCTGAAACTCGCGGTCGTAAACCTCGCTCATATCCGGAAACCGCGGCCCAAAACGCTCATCATTCGGCCCGCGAAGCGGATTGACACCGAGGCAGTTTAGGTGATCCGAGATCAACATCAAACTTCCCGGCATCATGTCCGAGTTAAGGCTTCCCGCGGCATTCGTCAGGATGAGATTCTTCACACCCAACAAACCAAAGCTTCGAACCGGCAGCATTACCTGCTCCATATCGTAGCCTTCGTAAAAATGAAACCGCCCCTGCTGCACCGCAACCGCGACACCGTCAATCGTCCCCAAAACAAGCTGCCCCGCATGCCCGACAACCGTCGACCGAGCAAATCCCGGTATCTCTTCATACGGGATCTTCACCGCACCTTCAACAGCATCCGCAAACGCCCCAAGCCCGCTGCCAAGAACGATCGCCGTCTTGATCTCACCGGAATACTTCGACCTAATAAACTCGGCCGCTGCTGAGGCCTTTTCGTATGACATAAACTTGATCTGACTACAAAGAAAGATTTAGCCACGAATAACACGGATTACACAAATATCAGGATTTGAATTCGTGTTATTCGTGCAATTCGTGGCAAAAACTCGATCAATTTTCTTTTCGGTAAGGAATCCCCAACGCCTTCGGTGCACGCGACAGGCCGATGAAGCCGGCGAGCACGATGATCGTCAGGACGTACGGGATCATTTGGATGAATTGAACGGGGACGTCTTCGCCGGACGGCATCTTGATAACGCCTTGCATCTGGATCGCGAGAGCCTCGGTGAAGCCGAAGAAGAGACATGCGACCAGCACCGGGATCGGTTTCCATTTGGCAAGGATCAACGCCGCGAGAGCGATGTAACCTCGTCCGGCGGTCATGCCGCGCGTAAAGAGCGACGACTGGCCGATCGAGAGATACGCACCGCCCGCGGCTGCAAGTACGCCGGACAGGACGACGGCGATGTAGCGTAGGCGAATGACATTTACGCCGGCTGCATCGGCGGCCTCGGGATTTTCCCCGGCGGCTCGAATGCGCAGGCCGAACGGCGTTTTGTAGAGAACGTACCAGCAAACCGGTACAAGCGCGATGGCTAGAATGGACGCCAGCGATACTCGATTGAAATAGTCAGGTAGCAAAAATTCTTGCGCGATCTGTTGAGTGGAACCGGCCGAGTCGTAAATTCTACTGCTGATCACCGCCGGAAGTCCAAGCATCAGTAAGCTGATCGCAAACCCCGTTACAACCTGATCCGCCTCAAACTTGATAACCGCGACCGCAAAGATCAAAGCAACATAGCCCCCAACCACCATCCCGCAACAAGCCCAGATACGGGTTGCTGAGTTCGTAGGTGACGACCGCCGCAGTAAATGCACCGGCGAGCATTAGTCCTTCAAGGGCGATGTTGATCACGCCCGCACGCTCAGAGAACATTCCGCCCAATGCGGCAAAGATCAGCGGCGTCGCCAGACGGATCGTCGAGAACAACAAAATGAGCAGAAATGTCGGTGTTAAGAGATCTCCCATCCTATTTCCTCGTATACCTCTGCAGCGACGCTACAAAAATGATAATGATCGCCTGAAGGACCTCGACGAGGTCTTTCGAAACGTACTTGGTCTCGATATCGACAAAGATCTCGCCGCGTTTCAGAACGGCAAAGAAGATGGCCGCGATAAAGATGCCGAGCGGATGATTGCGTCCGAGCAGAGCGACAGCGATGCCGAGGAATCCCCAGCCATCCGAGAATCCGTCGTAATATCGATAACGATAACCGAGCACCTCGCCTATCGCGACCATTCCCGCGAGTCCGCCTGAGATGGTCATTGCAATGATGATCTGCTTTTTAGGCGAGATGCCGCCGTATTCCGCTGCCGAAGGATTTTCGCCCACTGCACGCAGTTCGTAGCCCCATTTTGTCTTCCACAAGAAGACGTAAACGAGTACGCACATCAATATCGCGAGCAAAAACGCGACACTCAGCGGTACAAAATCGGGCATTCCGGGAATGTACTGGCTGATACGCGGAATGTGTGCACCGGTGCCGATCTCGGCAGTTTGCATGATCGGGTCGCCCGGAATTTTGTAGTAATACTGTGTGAAGTAGCTGACCAGCGATATGCCGATAAAGTTCAGCATGATCGTATTGATCACTTCGTGGGAACCAAATCTCGCTTTCAAGATTCCGGGTATCGCTCCCCAAATGCCGCCGGCAACGACCGCCGTCACGACGCACATCAAGACCAGCAATACCGCCGGCAGGCTGTACCATGACCAGTCTTCAGTCTTGCCAAAGATATTGACCATCGCCCCGCCAAATTTGATACCGACCCACGCCGTCGCAAAAGCCGCAACATAAAGCTGCCCTTCGGCTCCGATATTCAACAGCCCGCAACGAAACGCTACCGCAACCGCTAGCCCCGTAAATATCAGCGGCGTCGCAATAAACAGCGTGTATCCAAAATCATTCAACGAGCCAAACGAATTGCCGATGAGCTGATAAAAGGTCTGGAACGGATTGTCGCCGATCAGCAGAACGATAATTCCGCCGACGACAAACGCCGCCGCTACAGCGGCCAACGGCCAAAGGATTTCGCGAAGAATCTTCATTCGATACCTGCCCGTGATCGGGCCAAACCGAGAATCTGCGTGTTGAGGAAAGTGCTCAATAAATATAGCCGAGAAACGCCGAAGTGTCACCTGTAAACGCCTCGCGAAGAGGAAAGAACAACACAAAATATTTTTCGCAAGATACTTGACAATACTCACACTCATATTTTATTATCCTTATAGACTAAGTAAGTTAGTCATTTATCAAATTTTTGGAGGAAACGACAATGTATATCGCAAAATATGATCCATTTCGTGAAGTAAGATCCCTTCAGGACGAGGTAAATCGCTTGTTCACCACCGCCTTTCCGAGCGGAAATGGCCGTGAAGATGCTCTTAACGGAGCTTGGTATCCGAAAGTAGATATCTTTGAGAACAGCGAAAATCTTGTTCTCGAGGCTGAGTTGCCCGGCATGAAGCGTGACGATTTTGAACTTTCGTTCGAGAATAACGTTCTTACGCTCAAGGGCGAACGCAAATTTGAGAAACGCTCCGAGAGTGATAATTATCACCGAGTCGAGCGTGCATACGGTGCGTTCACACGTTCATTCACGCTGCCGCCGACGGTAACGGCCGAGGGAGCTAAGGCAGATTTTGAGAACGGCGTTCTCCACATCAGCCTGCCGAAGCGTGAAGAGACAAAGGCACGTAAGATCGAGATCACCGGCACGGATGCTGGGGCAAAGACGATCGAGGCCGCCAAGACGGCTGGTGCTTAATTAGCCTGCTATTCAAACAGGGTGGACAGGATAAGCAGGATGAAAGATCCTGAACATCCCGTTCATCCTGTTTGATTTTCCGGTCGGTTCGCGGTGAGTCGATTGAGGTAAGATAAAGATATGAGATTCGATAGATTTACGATCCGCGGCCAGGAGGCCGTACAAGAAGCGATCACGCTTGCCGAAAAAGGCGAGAACCAACAGGTCGAGCCCGAGCATCTGCTCGCAGCGATGATGGCACAGGCCGAGGGCGTTGTTAAACCGATACTGGGAAAGATCGGTGCGAATGCTCAAACCATCCTGACCGACGTCGAGGCGGCGATCGCTAAGTTTCCGAAGGTGTCGGGCGGGCAGCAGTATTTTAGCTCGCGTACGAATACCCTCTTTCAGGACGCGCAAAAAGAGGCCGAGAAGATGCAGGACGAGTATCTCTCGACCGAGCATCTGCTGATAGTGATCGCGGCGGAGAAGGAAGGCGACGCCGGACGAATTTTGCGTTCGAATGGCATCACGCGTGACGATCTGGAAAAGGTTATCACCGACATGCGCGGCGGTTCGCGGATCACGGATCAGAACGCCGAGGAGAATTTTCAGTCGCTCGACAAGTACGCTCAGGACCTGACCGAGCGTGCCCGCAAAGGCAAGCTCGACCCGGTCATCGGCCGCGACGACGAGATCCGTCGAACGATTCAGATCCTGTCCCGACGTACAAAGAATAATCCAGTTCTAATTGGCGAACCCGGCGTTGGTAAGACCGCGATCGTCGAAGGTTTGGCACAACGCATCGTCTCAGGCGACGTTCCCGAAACTCTCAAAAACAAACGACTCGTTTCTCTCGATCTCGGAGCAATGCTTGCCGGTGCGAAGTACCGCGGCGAATTCGAAGACCGCCTGAAAGCCGTCCTTAACGAGATCGAAAAAGCCGAAGGGCAGATAATTTTGTTCATCGATGAACTCCACACGCTCGTCGGTGCGGGTGCGAGCGAAGGAGCGATCGACGCTTCAAACATGCTCAAACCGGCGCTGGCTCGCGGCACTCTGCGAGCTGTCGGTGCGACAACGCTGGCCGAATACCAGAAATATATTGAGAAAGATAAGGCGCTTGAGCGTCGTTTCCAGCAGGTTTACATCGGCGAGCCGACGGTCGAGGACACGATCGCGATATTGCGTGGTTTGAAAGAACGCTACGAGGTTCATCACGGTGTTCGCATCAAGGATGCTGCCATCGTGGCGGCAGCCACCCTTTCAAATAGATACATCACTGACCGGTTTTTACCGGACAAGGCGATCGACCTGATCGACGAGGCCGCATCGCGGATTCGCATCGAGATCGATTCCCTGCCGCAGGAGATCGACGTGCTCGAACGCGAGATACTCCAGCTCGAGATCGAGCGTCAGGCACTGAGCCGCGAAACAGATAAGAAATCCAAAGAACGTCTCGACGACATCGAGAAACGCATCGGCGATCTCAACGAGAAATCCTCCGCGATGAAGGCCAAGTGGCAGTCGGAAAAGGACGAGATCGAAAAGATGCGCACCGCCAAGGAGCAGCTTGAGCAGGCTCGCCTCGAACTCGAACAGGCCCGCCAGGCCGGTGATCTGGCAAAAGCCGCCGAGATCCAATACGGCAAGATCCCCGATATCGAAAAACTGCTCGAAACTGAACAGACTCGCCTCGCCGAGCTTCAAAAGGACGGCGTTTTTCTCAAGGAAGAGGTCGACGAGGAAGATGTCGCCGAGGTCGTTGCAAAATGGACAGGTGTCCCAGTCTCGAAAATGCTCGAGGGCGAGATGCAAAAGCTCGTCCAAATGGAGCAGAACTTAGGCAAACGCGTGATCGGCCAGACCGAGGCCTTGGAAGCAGTTTCAAATGCGGTTCGCCGTGCCCGTGCAGGGTTGCAAGATCCTAATCGTCCGGTCGGTTCGTTCATTTTTCTCGGCCCGACCGGTGTCGGTAAAACCGAGACGGCTCGTGCTCTCGCCGAATTTCTATTCGACGACGAACGCGCGATGATCCGGCTCGATATGTCGGAATACATGGAAAAACACGCCGTGGCCCGCATGATCGGCGCACCTCCGGGATACGTCGGCTACGAAGAAGGCGGACAATTGACCGAGGCCGTAAGGCGTCGGCCGTACTCGGTCGTGCTGTTTGACGAGATCGAAAAGGCACATCCTGATGTCTTTAATCTACTGTTGCAGATCCTCGACGATGGACGTCTGACCGATTCGAAAGGCCGCGTCGTCGATTTTAAGAACACTGTGCTGATCATGACATCGAACCTCGGCTCGCGTGAGATACAAACAGAGGCCGAGAATCCACTGGTCGATAGGGACGTACGCACGGAAGTTCTGCAGGTTTTACGCGACCACTTCAAGCCGGAGTTCCTGAACCGCATCGACGATATCGTCGTGTTCAAACAGCTCGGCCGTGACCAGATCGCGACGATCATCGACGTTCAGCTAGAAAAGCTGCGAAAGAACCTCGAAGAACGCGGTATCACGCTGTCACTCGAAGATTCTGCCCGCGACCTTATCGTGCAGGAAGGCTACGATCCCGTTTACGGAGCAAGGCCGCTGAAACGTGCGATCCAGTCGCTGATACAGAATCCGCTGGCGGTAAAACTGCTCAACGGCGAGATCGGTTCGGGCCAGACGGTGCGAATATCAGCCGAAAACGGCGAAATGGTCTTCGCCCCGATCGAAGGCGGCAAGACTGCTGTGGGCAAGTAAAACCCGGTGCGGGAAATGCGTGGAACGCTGGAACGCGTTACGGAAACGCCGAAAATACGGCGTAGGGAATGTATGGAACGCCGGAACGCTTGGAACGGCGACTTGGGCAGGACGGCCGCGACTTTCCGATTCTGCCCAAGAGTCTTACTATTAATACAAGGTGTTTAGAAAACGAAAAATGAGTAACGAAGAGAACGAGCAAGATCAGTTCAACGGCAAGATACCGGTCAACGACAAAAGGCGTTTTAGCCCGGATGGCGAATACATCGCCGAAGAAGAACTGCCGAAAGAACCTGTCCGCCCAGCCGCCGAGATCGCCCTCGAAGCCCAGTTAAAGGCCGAAACAGAACGCCGCGAGGCCGCTGAATCAAAGCTCGTGGGCGTCCAGGCAAAATTTGAAGAGGCCAAATCAAACCTCGAACGCGAAACGAGCGAGATGCGCGAACGTCTCAAGAAAACGCTCGAAGCAAAGGCAAGTCAGGACCAATTCAATTTCCTGACCACGCTCTTGCCCGTTCTCGACAACCTAAATCTGGCAGTCGCCGCAAGCGAAACGGATACAGATGCACGCACCTTCGAAACGGCGTCATCGGCACGGCTCGTTCATTCGAACAGGCATTGATAAGCGTCGGCGTCGAACCGGTCGATTCAGTTGGAACGACTTTTGATCCCGAATTTCACGAGGCTGTGGACATGGCCCCTGCAGATGTCGATGGAAAGGTTCTCAAGGAGTACGCACGCGGCTACAGATTCGGCGAACGACTCCTTCGGCCGGCCCGCGTTCAGGTGGGGAGGCCGCCGGGGGGGGGGGCCGGGGGGGGGTTCCGCGCGGTGGCGGGGGGGGGGGTTTTCCGGGACGGGCGGAACGCATCCTTGGCCCCCCCCCCCCTTTTTTGGGGGGGGGGGCATTGTGCGGCGGGGGGGGGGGGGGGGGGGAACCGCGCCCCACCCCCCGGGGGGGGGGGCCCCCCCGCCGCTGCGCCCCCCCCCCCCTCCGCGCCGCCACGCCCCAGCGCAAGAAAGCAAGGGGGGGGGGAGACCGAAAACCGGGAAAACCGAGCCCGAGAAACCCGGCCGCCGGGCCCGGGCGGCGGGGGGGGGGCGGGGGGGGGGCGCCCGGGGGCGGGGGGCCCGGGCCCCCCGGGCCCTGGTGGGCCCCCCCACCGCGAAGGGGGGCGGGGGGCGGCGCTCCGGCCCGGGGGACCCGGCCGGGAGGACCCCGCGGGGGGGGGGGGGGGGGGGCGGGGCCGGGGGGGGGGGGGGGGCGGGGGAGGGAGAGGGGGCGGGGGGCGGGGGGGGGGGGGGACGGGGGCGGGGCCCCCCCCCCCGGCCCCAGGGGGGGGGGGGAGGGGGGGGCGGCCGGGGGGCGCCGCGGCCGGGGCGCCGGGGCGCCGCGCCCGGACCGGCCGGGGGGCCCCGGGGGGGGGCGGGCCCGGGCCAAACCCGGCCCCCCGGCCGCCGGCGGGCAACCGGGGCCGAGGCCGAGGCGAGGGCGCGGGGACCCCGGGGGGGGAAAGGGGGGCCGCCGGGGGGGGGGCGGGGGGGCGCCCGGGGGGCCCCGGGGGGCGGGGGAGGCGGGGGGGGGGGGGGGGGGGGGGGCGCCCGGCGGGGGGGGGGGGGGGGGGGGGGGGGGGGGGCGGGGGCTCCGGGCGGGGGGGGGCGGGGGGGGCGGGGGCCGGGGGGGGGGGGGGCCGCCGGCCCCCCCCCCACCACCGCGGGGGGGCCCCGGGGGGCCGGCCCGGGCGAAAGGGGGGGGGGGACCGGGGCGGGGGGGGGGGGGGGGCGGGGCGGGGGGCCCCGCGGGGGGGGGGGGGGGGGGGGGGGCCGCCCCCCCCGCGCGGCGGGGGGCGGGGGGGGGGCGGGGGGGGGGGGGGGCCCGGGGCGGGGGGCCGGGGCCTGTCCCCGGGGGGGGGGCCCCCCGGGGGGGGGGGGGGGCGCGGGGGGGGGGGGGGGGGGGGGGGACGGGCGGGGGGGGGGGGCCGGGGGGGGGGGGGGGGGGCGCCCCCGGGGGGGGGGGGGGGGCGGGGGGGGGGGGGCCCGGGGGGGGGGGGGGGCCGGGGGCGGGCAAGGATTTATGGCAGACATAGACGCATACAAGGATAAATTTAGCGAAAGCGGACAGCGCATTTTGGAGACCGCACTGGGCGAATCCAGAAAGCGCGATCAGAACTATGTCTCCATCGAGCATATTTTGCACGCGATAGCGTTTGAGGAGGAAGACCTTTTCTCCTCAACGATGCGTGACCTGTCGGTCGACCCGCGCAGCGTCAAATTGCTGATCGAAAAGCGCATGGACAATGGCCGTCAGCATTCGGGCAACGGATTTCGCATCGCGCCTGAGACGACCGAGCTTTTCAAACGAGCGATGGACCGTGCTCGTTCGCAGGGTCGGCGTGTAATCGATAGCGGCGATATCTTTTACGTACTCTCGAACGACGAGCGTAGCGTTCTCAACGAAGTCCTCCAGAATCTAGGTGTCCCGAGCGATGAAGTTGCTCAAACGGCACGCACACGCATAAAAAAACGCGAAAAGGAAGAGGAACGTTCGAGGCAAAAATACGAACTGCCGTCATTCCTCAAACATTTCGGGGTGTCAATGAACAAGCTCGCCCGGCAGGATAAATTCCCACCGACGATCGGCCGTGAAAAAGAGATCCTGCAGATGCTAGAGATCCTCTCGCACCGTGAGCGTTCCAATTCGCCGATGCTCGTGGGCGAACCCGGCGTCGGCAAAACTGCCGTCGTCGAAGGCCTTGCACGCATGATCGAGCTCGAGCCGGAAAAGGTTCCCGCGAGATTGCGTGACGCACACATTGTTCAGCTTCAAATGGGCGGCCTGGTTGCCGGGACGATGCTCCGAGGTATGTTCGAGGAGCGTATCAAGGGCATCATCGACGAGGTCAAAGACAAGGATCACATAATTCTCTTCATCGACGAGGCCCACACCATCATCGGTGCCGGTGCCGCGATGGGCACGACGTCGGACGCCGCGAACATGTTCAAATCGTCGCTCGCTCGCGGCGAACTCCGCATCATCGGCGCGACGACGATGACCGAATACAAGGAATATATCGGTGAAGACGAAGCTCTTGCCAGGCGTTTTCGTCTGGTAAAGGTCGAGGAACCGACCATCGACGAGACCAAACAAATTTTGATGGGCCTCAGGCCGCGATTGGAGAAGAATTATTCGGTAACGATCTCGGACGAGGCGATCAACATGGCCCTCGAGATGTCGCCGAAGTATATTCGAAATCTGCACCTGCCCGACAAAGCGATCGGCTGGCTCGACACGGCTTCGGTCAAGGTCGAGATCAATGAGCCGAGCGAGATGATCGTCCGTCCCGAGCACATCATCGATGTCATCTCGCAGGAATCACGTATTCCAAAGGACATGATCTATCGCGACACATCAGATCGTTTCTCGCAGATGGAGATTGATCTCGCGGGGCGTGTGATCGGGCAGAAAGATGCGGTGCGCTCGGTTGCTGAAAGATTGCGGCTGAATAAGGGTCCTTTAAAAGACAATCACTACGCGCCCGATGGCGTACTGCTCTTCCTCGGCCCGACCGGCGTTGGAAAGACGGAGCTTGCCAAGGCTGTCGCGGAATTTATGTTCGGCGATGAGTCAAAAATGGTTCGTATCGACATGTCCGAGTACGGCGATGGAACAGTTGGTATCGAGAAGCTCATCGGCATGCCACGCGGCATCGTCGGCAGCGAACGCGGCGGTATCTTGACCGAGCAGCTTCGCGATAACCCATACACTGTCTTGCTTTTAGACGAAGTCGAAAAGGCGTCGCCGTATCTGATGAACATCTTCCTCCAGGCCTTTGACGAAGGTTGGATCACGGATGGACGCGGCAAGAAGGTTTATCTGTCGGACGCGATCGTCATCATGACGTCGAATCTCGGCTCGGAAAATTTCAAACGTTACGAAAAGCCGCTCGGCTTTGGCCAGAAGACGCTCGGCGAGATGAAGAATATTCGCCAGGACGTAATGAAGGCGGCGGAGACGCGGTTTACGCCGGAATTTCGCAATCGCATCGACGAGATCGTCATCTTTTCGCC
The DNA here is from genome assembly GCA_016718135.1 of Acidobacteriota bacterium. GTDB lineage: Bacteria > Acidobacteriota > Blastocatellia > Pyrinomonadales > Pyrinomonadaceae > OLB17. Next base: position 501,646 of record JADKEF010000003.1, read on the forward strand.
GCTCGTAATGGACGAGGTCCGCGAGATCGCCAAGCTCTACCTCGCCAAGATCCAGCGCAACATGGAACGCCAGGGCAAGGTCGTCGAGGTCACCGACGCGGCTCTCGATCTGCTTACGGAAAAGGGTTTTAGCCCTGCATACGGTGCTCGATTCCTAAAACGGCACATCGACCAGAAGGTAAAATTGCCCATCACCAACGAATGGAAAGCCGCGATCAAATTCGTCGTTGACGCCGTCGATGGCGAGATCACGGTCAAACCGGGCGAGGTCTTCAGTCTCAACTAAACCCGGCAGTTATTTTCAGCATCAAAGGCTTCGGTGGTAATATCACAGAAGCCTTTTTTGTGTGAGGTTTTGCACTATGTTGGAAACGTACAAAGCAACAATTCACGGTCACACGATCGAATGGGATGGCAACGGGCCTGATGAGCTAAAAGATGGCCAGGAGCTCAAGGTCAAGGTTATCGTTGAGTCGGGAGAAAAGACGTTGCCCAAATCCGATGGGAAGAAGATGGCCGAAGCCTTGGCCAAGATCGCCGCTCGTGGAGGCGTCAAATCTATTCCGGATCCGGTGGCTTGGCAGCGGGAGATCCGAAAAGACCGTCCGCTTCCGGGTCGAGATTGATGATTCTCGATAGCAACATAATTATCTATTCTGCTCTGCCCGAGAGCGAGCGTCTGAGAGAGTTCATCAGTGAGCACTCTCCAAATGTTTCGGCCATACGCCGTCTGGAGGTGCTCGGTTATCCCGATATCGAGGACGAAGATAAGGACTATTTTGCCGGCTTCTTTACTGTCGCGACTGTCATCCCTATTGAAACAGAGATCATTGATGGAGCAATTGCTCTGAGAGATAAACGCAAAATGAGTCTCGGAGACGCACTTATTGCTGCTACCGCACTTGAACATCGCCTAACACTCGTTACTCGAAATACCAAAGATTTCAAATGGATAGATTCTCTTACACTGATAAACCCTTTTGCCGAAGACGAATGAGAACACTTAGCCTTCTATTTTTTGTAACGTTTTTCAGCGTCTTATCGGTTACGGCCCAGAACGTCGCGACGCCGGGTGACCCGGACAAGGCGAAAGCCATCGTCGCAAAGGCCGTTCAGCTTCTCGGTGGCGAACGTTATCTCCAGATCCGCACGCAGGTCGGCAAGGGCAAGTTTAGCGTGCTTCGCGAAGGTGGCGTGGTTTCGTTCCAGTCGTTTCTGGACATCATCGTCTTTCCCGACAAGGAGCGAACTGAGTTCAAAGAGAGCGGTTCGCGCACCATTCAGGTCAATAACGGCAACACGGGCTGGATCTACGACGGTGCTCAGGAACGCCTAAAAGACATGACCGAGGCGCAGGTCGCCGATTTCAAACGCGGCATTCGCACAAGCCTCGACAACCTGCTTCGCGGCTATTGGAAAGGCGACGGTGAACTGAGCTACATCGGCCGACGCCCGTCAACACTCGGCAAACGCAACGACGTCATCAAGCTGACCTACAAAGACGGCTTCTTCATCGAGTTCGAATTCGCCGACGACGGCACGCCCCAAAAATCGATCTACACCCGCACCAACCCCGAAGGCGAAGAGGTAAAGGAAGAAGACCGCTACGCCCAATTCATCGAGATCAACGGCATTCGGAGCCCCTTCGTAATCGACCGCTTCACCGGCGGCAAACAATCCTCGCGCATCAATTTCGAGACAATAGAATTCAATAAATCGATCCCCGACTCGATCTTCGCAAAACCCGCCAACGCCAAGGACGCGAAGAAGGAAGCGAAGTACTAGTCAATTAGGTCGAGTTTTCTGATGAATTGCCGTCGGGTTCCCGCCGACCGCGTTGCGGTCATGTGATTGTAGCCGTGGGTGAGAACCCACGGAAAAGGCAACACAAAACGTTCGTTGTCGCGTCAGCGACGATTGAAGGATCCGCAGCTCCGTTTCAACCGTCGCGACGCGACGGGGATATCATTCGCCGATCCAACCGTGGGTTATTACCCACGGCTACCCTCAACCGTCGCTCCGCGACGAGATCAGCCGCAACCCGCACCGCGGCACATAGCCCCGTCGTTCACGGCGGGGTTCAGGTCGTCGTCTTTAGTTCGAGCTGCCAGTTTTGGGGTTGAAACAGTACGAGGTCACCATCCGGGTTTCGCTTTAAAAAGCGGACCTGTAGGAGTTCGAATACGTAGTTGGGGTCTGGGCCGGCGTCGAGCACGACGGTCGGGGCGAATTCGGGCGGGCCCTCGAGTATTCTTGGGGTCCAGTCGAGATCGAGTCCAAGCTCGGCTATTAGAAACCGGATAGCGTTTGCGGCCGTTGTGAGGAATTCGGAACTTCCCATAGTGGGGTGGACGATCATGATGCGGTTGTTGATAAAGCGGTAGCCGCCGTCATCGTCTGCCTCAAAATGGGCTGACACGGCCAGCGTCGTGCGTTTGGCGGCCGAAGACAGCAGACGATTCTTGCTCGCGTCCGCTGCGGCTGACAAAAGGGCCCAGCCATCTGAGCGCGCCGCCATATCGCGCGAATTCAGCCCGAATTGGCCCGCCAGGCCGCAGATCGACACCGCCAAACGCCCCGCGTCGGCGGCCTCGTCAGACTTTGAGGCCTCCAATGCCTTCTGCTCCGCAAGAGCGTCGGTTAACCGCTCCCACGGCTCGATCGCCCCCTCCGTGATAACGTTGATCGCCTTGTCAGTCTCCATACGCAATGACATTGTACCCTAAGGCAGGCTACGCCTCCGATTTCGATCTTGTTCGTGCTCGATTCGTGTTCATTCGTGGCTAAACTTCCTAAGAGTTTTAACCACGAATCGACACGAAAAAGAACACGAATAAGAATAGGCGGGGATCACGTCGAGCGAAATTTCCTCAGCCCGTTTCGGTTGAGGCGTTCCCGAAACACTGGCACGTAGTCGGCTGCCAGAACCGGCCGACCAACTGGCTTTAGCGGTCGTATGATTGCAGCCGTGGGTGACAACCCACGGAGAAAGAGGCAATGTGCGATCGTTGTCGCATCAGCGACAATTGAAAGATCCGCAGCACCGTTCAATCGTCGCTACGCGACGGGGATATTTTTTCCGACGTACCGTAGGTTCTCACCCACGGCTACAATCAACCGTCGCTCTGCGACGAAGAGGTATGCCTTCCCCGCGTGCTTATTTTTTCAGGAAGCCGTGTTCGTAAACTTTTGGGGCGATCTTGCTGGCAAGTGTGTTTAGATTTTGCCGGAGGCTGGCGATGAGTTCGGTGTAGTGGGCGTCCGTGCTTCTGGCGTTCATTCGGCCCTGGTCGTTGCGGCCCTGGAAATGTTCGCGGATGTCGTAGAGACTGGCGTTAACGTTGATGTCTTTTTGGACGTGATAGTACTTCCACAACTCGCGTCCGGAATCGAGAACAGCTTTTGCCTCGGCTGAAAACTGTCTCGGCGTTTGGTCGTAAATGCCGATTTCAGCATCCGTCTCAAACAGCGAAACGTTGGCTGGCTTGTCAGGCGTGATCCTGCCGCCCAAGAAGTCGGTCATAAACGAACTCTCGAATTTGTCGCCCGCGTTCACTTCGTCTGCCGTGAACGGAATCCAATTGTTTACGCCGCATTTAGATTGGATGTTGTTGCTGTTATCAAAGAGGGTGAACATTAAGCAATCATTCTGGAATTCTGTATCTGCTTTCCAACTATCGTCTGGATAAAGAAACTGGTCACGGTCATTGAGCCAGGTTGCTTCGATACAATGTCGAACCGCAAGATAAATCGAGACTTCTAGAATATTCCTATCGGTAATCCAAGTGCCGCGCGGATGTGGCAGTTGGTTCTTGTCGTTGATTATAAAAATGAAATTTGTATTCTGAAAATCACTTCCTTTCGCTGAGAGGAAACCTATTTTATTTTCATTTCCTCGGTTTCGTGTTGTTATCAACCAATCATTAATCGATTCAATCTCGGTAGTAGTAAATATTCTTTTGGTGCCAAGAAACTCTCCGTCTGCGCCATATACATCGCTTTCTATTGATTTGAATTCTTGGTTGAACGCGGTATTCCAAATAAAAAAGCCGATTGGAAAATTGCCCTTGACGTTGTCGAAGGTATAAGCGGGAATCAATAAGAGCTTTTCAAGCGAAGATCGAAAAAATGTCCGGAAGGCCGAGAAGTTCGGTGCTTGCAGAATTTTCAACTTTGAAAACTCTGCAAGAACAGCCCCCGGTATTTCGGCATAAATTCTAGTGAAGAACTGGACAAATAGTTCGCGACCGCCAATTCCTATATTGCTTTTATATTTCTCGTAAACCTTTGTCGTAACGGCTACGTCAGTTTTGTTTGTACCGCTATTTGAAACGGTGCTCAAACTAGCGGCCTCGGCATAAGGCGGATTGATGTAGACAACTAATTTTTTGCGTTTGTTCTCGTCATTTATGATGTCCTGCAAGCCTTGCGGCAATTTGGAAAATTCGTCATTTAAGAAGTCGAACTGGAAGACGTGGCTGTCAAGAAGGTTTGCACCGTGGCCGATGCGGTCGTGCATTGCGTTGACGTCGGCCTGATCGAGAGTGCTTGCCCAGATGTTGTATTTGTTGGTCAAACCAGCGAGGAGGTTTCCGGTACCGGCGGCACAATCCCACACGTAGTATTCATCCTGCCAGTCCTCGCCCAGAACGTCCGCCAGATATTTTTGCGATAGCTCGACCCATTTTCGCGGTGTAAAGAATGCACCCTTTCTTTCGCGGATGTCCTGCGGGACGAGCAGGTCGCGGCGCTCGATGATGTATTCCTGGAATTCGGTTAAGGGTGGTCTTTTGTATCGTTTCCAAAATTGCTGATACGCTTCTTTGTTGCGTATGCTGAAAGACGCATCCCACAACTTGTCGAGGTTTCCTTTCGCAATTTTATAGCCTTGATTTTCGTAGATGACGAAAAGGTTATCCCGAATGGTAGTATCGTCCTCGATCCGCTGCGTGTCATGATCGTCGACAAAGAGATCGGCCAGATAAAAGTCGCTGTCTAAAATACTTGCTTTCTTAAGGTCGTCCCAATTTACGTCGATGGCGGGTTTTACATAGTCGAGCCAGCGAAGATATATCGGGATGAAATTATTCTTATCGATCTTGATCTTTCCGGCTTCGGTCGCCTTCGCGATGTTGTTCTTGATAAAAAAGCTGAGTTCTTTTTCATCTTTCTCAAAATCATAGAGGTGCGTATCTGATTTTAAGATCGCCTCGATCCGGTTCTTAATGAGAGCGAATTCCTTGGTGGACTGATTGCTCGGCGTGACAGTCCAGTCGAAGTCATTTATGTAGAAAATATCCTGAATGCTTACATAGGGAACAAAGGCGATCTTTTTGAAATCGAAAGCACCGAGAAATGCAGGCGGCAGCGTTTTGTCGAACGTGCGTGCCTTGCCGATCGTCAGGATCAACTGCACGAACATTGTTGCCACGTCATAGTCGCCGGTTTTTGCTTCCGCCCAAAGTAGCGCCGGTCTGCCCCAAAGAGCGTCTTCCCTTGGCAGAACACAAAAGTCGATGTTCCCAACGATCTCAGTCGTATCGAATGCGCTGAACCAGTCCCCGCCGACTTTGTTTTTTAGCTCCTCTTCTCTGATGGCTTTGTATTTCATATGGAAGAAAGTCAGGTGAAAGGCGTGCAGAGCAGCGCTCCTTGAGTCTGGTCTTTCTACGTTCGGGACTTAGAAATTCGGTCTCCGCAATAGTAGCGAGTGGGAAGTGGTTTGTAAAGAAAAAAGACCCTCGTCTGGTGACGGAGCCTTTTGTAGATACCAAGCGTCAGACCGCGGAGCCGGGGTTGCGGCCGCGGCCTACTCGGATGGTTTCGGTTAGGCCGAGGATGAGGATGCCGTTGTGGTTTAGCTCGGTTTTGAGGATGGCCTCGCTGTTACGCTTCGAGCAGGATCTTCGGATTCTTCCGTGCGATCGACAAGAGCTTGAGGCTGGCGCCGTTGGGTTTACCGTGGCCTTGTTCCCATGATTGGACGGTCTTTGGTGAGATATTCAGATATCTGGCGAAGACGGCTTGCGAGACGTTTAGGCGGTTACGTAAATGTGCGATCTCTTTTGCGGAGAGTTCCTTTGGTGGTAGCGGGAGCGTCGTAGTGCGAAGATCCTTGCGTGCGCCCTTCGCGTGTTCGATAGCCGCTTCGAGTCCTGTTTTCAGACTCTCAAAAAAATCATTTTTCTCTTCAATTTTCTTCGCCATACAACCTCTTTAATTCTTTGACTAGCTTAGCAAGTTCGTTTCTCTCGGCCTTCGAGAGATTGCCCTTTTCGTTCTTGCCGTAAAAATGGATCAAATATATCGTCCCCGCGATCACGATATATACATAGATGTAGCGGAATCCACCGCTTTTGCCTTTACCCGCAGCCTTGTCTCCAACGCGGCCCTTTCTGGCACCCGCACACCCAGCCATGAGATCGCCCAGCTCCGGATCCCTGATCAGGTCGTTCTGCAGCGAAAGCAGGACTTCGAGCGAAGCCAGCTTGTCTATTCGGTTTGTGAATCCCGGTGATTCGACAAAGTGAATAAGCTTGGCCCTCATAGATGCTACTATACTATCTACTGGTATAGACGTCAATAAAAAAATGTCTTGCCGCTCATCGCTCAATCCTCTCCCTCGGGTCGGGTTTCCAGCCGGGGCCGGGGTTGCGGCCGCGGCCTACCCGGATGGTTTCGGTTAGGTCGAGGATGAGGATGCCGTTGTGGTTTAGTTCGGGTTTGATGAAGGCCTCGGTGCCGGCGATGTGGATGCGGTTTTGGCGGATGAACTGCGCTCCCGGGACGTAGTGGGCTCCAAAGGTTTTTGCGATGAGCGGTACCGAGCCCGGATCACGAGGATCGGCGGGCTCGATCGCGATCTTTTTCTGGTTCGGCTCGTAATAGAGCGTGACCGCTCGCGGACGGCCGAGGTCGATGTGGGCCTGACGGCCGATGTGTATCTGTCCGTTGTGATTGATCGTAATATGGTGCCGGTTAAACCCGCGTTCCTTCTTGATCCCGTTAAATTTTAGCCAGTTTTTGTGAAGTGACATAATGTTGCATAGATAGCACAATCTTGCACAGACTGTCAAGTCAATTTGGCAAGGGTCTCTTACTTTGCGATTTCCTTTGCGTTCTTTGCGGCTTTGCGTGCAAAAAGAGGTTTCACGCCAAGTCGCAAAGACCGCAAAGGGGCCGCAAAGTTAGAACTCTTTGTATTCATCATATCTTTTTGTGGCATCCATGATGGCACGGGGTTTTATGTGTGGTCTTCGTGTGTCTTGATGACCCGTCCCAGACGTAAAAAAGGCGGCCGTGTGGCCGCCTTTTCTTAATGCTTCACGACGTGAAGGCATGACTCTTACACAAACGCAAAGTCGAATTGGGCTTGGTGGATGTTTTTGTCGGAGGTTACATCGACGTCGCCGAGGTGTGCCTCTAACTCCTCCATGACCTCTTTTTCCGAATTGCGAAGGGCGTTGGCGACGTCCGGGTGGACACGTAGAGTCGTGTGGTGGACGTCTTTGTTGATCCGGGCGAGGCGTCGGGCTTCGCTTAGGATCTCGTAGCAGACGGTGACCGGCGATTTGACCCAGCCTGAGTTTTCGCAGTAATCGCAGGGGGCGCACATTGTGCGTTCGAGCGACTGCTTGACGCGTTTGCGGGTCATTATTATCAGGCCGAAGTCGTTGAAGGACAACACCTTAGTAGGCGATTTGTCCTTTTGCAGAGCTTCCTGCAGAGCCTGTGAGACCTTGTGCCGGTTGCGTCGGTCTTCCATATCGATCAGGTCGAGCACGATGATGCCGCCGAGGTCGCGCAGGCGGATTTGCCGTGCGATCTCATCGACCGCTTCCATATTGGTGCGGGTGATCGTGTCCTCGAGACGGGCGTTGCCTTTGCCGACAAATTTGCCGGTATTGACGTCGATCGCGACGAGTGCCTCGGTCTGATTGAGCACGAGATAGCCGCCGGATTTCAACCAAACACGCGGCTTGAGAGCCTTGTCGATCTCTTCCTGAACGCCGAACGCCTCGAGGATCGGCTCGTCGCGGGTGTAAAGCTTGACGCGATTGACCATCCGCGGGGCCATTCGGTTCATGAACTCGACGGTGCGAAGATATTCTTCCTCACTATCGACGCGAATGGCGGTGAAATCATCCGAAAGCTGATCGCGGAGCAAACGCTGCACGAGATCGAGATCCTGATGGATCATCGCGGGCGAGCGTTTTTTCTCCGAGCCTTTCTTGGCATCCTGCCACGTGCGGACCAGGAATTTGGCGTCGTTTTTGAGGTCTTCCTCAGAGATCCCGATGCCCGCCGTGCGGACGATAAAGCCGCCCGAGGTGATATCCGGATCCTGGCGAATGCGTTGGATCAGCGTGCGAAGACGGCTGCGTTCGCTCGACGATTCGATCTTACGCGAGACGCCAAGATGCTCGATCGTCGGCATGTAAACCAAGAATCGGCCCGGCATCGCGATGTGCGATGTGATACGCGCACCTTTCTTTGCGATCGGCTCTTTGGCGATCTGCACGAGAATTTCCTGGCCTTCTTTTAGCAGGTCAGAGATCGTCGGCTGCGGCCCGCGGTCGCGGTCATTGCGCCCACGTCCACCGCTCGGACGGTCGTTTCGCTGACGGTCGTTGCGGTCGTTTCCGGCGGGACGGTCACCACTTGGGCGGTCGCCGCGGTCATTTCTGTCGTTCGACGGACGGTCATTGCGGTCGCGATCGTTGCCCGATGGGCGATCGTTCCGGTCGCGGTCATTTCGGTCATTGCCAGATGGGCGGTCATTCCGGTCGTTGCGATCATTGCCGGCGGGGCGGTCATTGCGGGCGTTTCGATCGTTGCGGTCTCTATTGGCGGGACGCTCGGCAGGCTCAGCTTGTTCATCGGCGGCGACATTGCCGTCGACTTCGACATCAGCCGGGCGGTCGCGGTCATTGCGGCCACGGCCTCCGCGTCGTCCGCGAGTGCGTGGGCCGCGATCGTCTGCTTGCGGCTCGCCTTCGACCTGAGCGGCTTCAGCGGGAGCATCTTCTGACTCTGGCGCCTCAGCGGCTGGTGCCTCGATCTCTGCGGTCTCTACTTCTTCAGTCTCGACCTCAGCGGCTTCGACCTGGATCTCTTCGCCGCTCTCGTCGAGCATTACCTCATCATTTTCTTCCGGATCGGTCGTGCCGTCAGCGTTGACCTTTGCCTTTGGCTTTGGACCACCGCGACGACGACCGCGGCCGCCTCGGCGAACAGCCATTTCAGCCGTTTCGCTCGGTTCTTTTACGCTTGCCTCGGCATCCTCGAGAGCCTCGTCGCCCTTGGCTTTCTTGCCCTTAGCGGTTGTTTTCTTGGCAGCAGGCTTTTTAGCGGCCGGTTTTTCGGCCTTGGCCTTTGTAGGCTTTTTAGCCGCGGCTGGCTTGCCTTTGCCGCGTCCTTTGGCTGGTGCCGGAGTCTCTTCGTCCTCGTCGGCTATACGCTCAAAGCCACCGGCGTCGGTGCCGACCTCGGCCAAGAGCGAGCCAACTTCGGCCTCGGCGATCGATTCCATATCAAACTCAATAGCCCTGACACGATTCGTGATCGCCTCCTGCATGTAGGCATCCTTGAACATGTCGCCCGTGTCTTCGTCATCCGCGATCCGTTCGAAGCCCGAATTATCAAAGCTGATCTCGATCGGCTCAATGGTAGGCTCGTTTGTCTCTTCCTCTCCCGTTGGCGTGCCTACGACCTCCTCATCGCGATTGCGTCCGCGACCACGGCCGCGGCCGCGTTTTGGTTTGTCCTCGGCGGTAGGCGGCGGTAAAATCTCGTCGATCGAATCAAACGAGTCCACTGGATCAGCCGAATCCTCAGTCAATGCCACAGTCTCAGCCAACGGTTCGGCGACTTCCTGGGCCGATTCCATCTGCTTTTCACGCTCGATGCGCTTGCGGTCGATCTGGTCGTTAGCCTCGCGCTTTACGTCCTCAGGCGAAGCCTTTTTGTTCTTCTCCATCACGATGCGTTCGATCTCTTCTTCTTCATCGAAGAAATCCGAGACGTACAAAAACGCATCACGCTCGAGGCCGATATCGACAAACGCCGACTGCATTCCCGGTAGCACGCGCATCACCTTGCCCTTATAAACATTGCCCGCGACGCCGGTATTTTCCTCGCCACGCTCAATGTAAAATTCTGTGACCTTACCATTATCAAGAATGGCGATCTTCTTTTCGCGTCCGTTGACGCTCACTATCATTTCTTTTGACATACAAAAAATCCTTTACTAAAAAATTCGGTCGGATGCCGTATTTATAAGCAAAAGGAGCGGTTAGATGTAGTTTGAACTCAAGGCCGAGCGTCACGGAGAGTGATCAGACGTGTATTGGTCTTACAGCTTGGTCCTGAGGCTATGCCCCAAGTATAAAGGTATGAACAAATGGTCACGTTTGGGAACTCTCTTGGAATGAGAGCATCTTAGGCTCTCTCACCATCGGGGAGCACCTATCTTCATATAGATCGTGCTCAGACCCGTAAAATCTCGATCTGCAAGGGCCGTTACGCCCTATCAAAAATCCTCTAACCTGTGTGCTCCTTTCGTCAAGCGATCCCGATCGCAAAACGCGGCAAACTGCGAGAAGTATAAACAATCGAGTGCGTTAAGTAAACAGAAAAGTTCACTAATATTTAGCGCGGCGGTCGAATCTGACAACTCGCTCCACCCGCGATACAATGCAGTAAATGGAGATCTATTTTCAGCTGGTGACCGATGCCGAGGCGCTAAAGAAGGCCTGTGATGAGTTGCGTAATGTCCGTACGCTCGGGTTTGATGTGGAGACGACGGACCTTGATCCTTATCGCGGGAATTTGCGGCTCGTGCAGTTGAGCGATGGGCGAAATACTAAGGTCGTGGACCTGCGGGCGTTTGCCGGTGGTCATTGGTCTGTGGCCAGTGGTCAGCCAGGAGAGATATCGGAAACGGCGAAAGCGTTACGCGCTAATGCGGATCTGGAGCCTTTGCGTGAGCTGTTGACTAATCCGAAGATCACGAAGATCGCGCATAATGCGAAATTTGATACCAAGTGGGTGCGGCATCATTTGGGGTGCGAGGTTGGCGGGGTTTATGACACTTATCTCGCGAGCATTCTGATCGCGGCGGGCGAAGGCGAGCGGCGGCATGGACTCGCGGATGTGGTGCAATTCTTTCTCGGACGCACGCTCGATAAGGCAGAGCAGGTGAGCGATTGGGGAGCCGCTGAACTGTCGCAATCGCAGATCGAGTATGCCGCGATGGACGCGGCGATCATGCCCGAGGTCAAGGCCAAGCTCGACGAACGCATCGCCACCGACGGCCTCGCGGATGTGCTTCGCATCGAAAACGAATGCGTGATGCCGATCGCCGAGATGGAACTTAATGGCTTCTATCTCGATACGGAGCGTTGGCGCGAGCAACTCGAGAAAGTATCTGTTATTCAGCGACGAGCCGGTGACGAACTGCAGCATCTGCTGTCGGCGGGCGTCGCACAGGCTTCGCTGTTTGGCCAGACGCAGATCAATCTCGACTCGATCGAACAGGTGACAGACGCGCTCGTCAACCTCGGCGTGCCGGTGCCCAATTCGACGCGTGCTTGGGAGCTGCAGCCGCTAGCAGACGAATATCCGGTGGTTGCGAAGCTGCTCGAATACCGGGCGGCGGCCAAGGCGAGCCAGAGCTTTGGCGAGAATATTTTGGAGTTTATTGAACCAGCAACGGGGCGAATTCACGCAGATTTTCGTCAGATCGGTGCACCAACAGGGCGATTTGCGTGTTCTAAACCAAACCTGCAACAGATACCGCACGAGGCGGAATATCGACGCTGCTTTATGGCACCGCCGGGCCGAAAGCTGGTTATCGCCGATTATTCGCAGATCGAGCTGCGGATCTTGGCGGATTTTTCTGGTGACCAGAATTTTATCGACGCTTTTGTTGCGGGGTCCGATTTTCACGCGGCGACGGCGGCACAGGTCTTTGGGATCAAGGCCGAAGATGTGTCGGCGGATCAGCGTTCGTTTGCGAAGCGTTTGAATTTTGGCGTCGTGTACGGCATCGGCGCGTCGCGGTTTGCGTCGATGACCGGCCTCACCCAGCGACAGGCTGAGGAAACCCTGCGGCGGTATTTCGCAACTTATCCGAAGATGGACGAATGGCTCAGAAACGCGGCTCGGAATGTCCTAAATGAACGTTCGGCCCGAACAGCCTCAGGCCGCATGGCCCGAATGAACTTCGACCCGAACGACCGCGGCTCAGTCGGCGCGGCCCAACGCTACGCCAAAAACATGCCCATCCAGGGCACATCCGCCGACATCCTTAAACGCGCTTTGCGCCTATTGCACGACGACATCCGCGACACATCGGCAAGACTCGTTAATATCGTCCACGACGAAATAGTAGTCGAATGCGACGCCGCCGAGGCCGGATCAACCGCCGCAAAACTAGAATCCGCGATGCAGCGCGCCGGCAGCGAATATGTCTCAAAAGTACCGATCAAGGTGGATATTCACACGGCGGATGAGTGGACGAAATGAGTCGATGGGACAGACCTGACTAATAATGTGATGCAATCGTTCAAGAGACGGATGGACTGCACCGCATGGAGGACTTTATGAATCAGATGGAAAATGTGAATTGCTCAATCCCATGCAACCTCTGCGGCGGAACAGACGTCGAGGAGGTAGGCCTCCTGGACCGCGACAGCAACTACCTCCGCACGGTGGTCTGCCGCAATTGCGGCCTTGCTTGGTCAGACCCGCGTCCAAATGAGGACGAGATCCGCAACTACTATTCAAAAGACTACCGCGTTGAGTACAAGGGAACCCTCACGCCAAAGCTCAAGCATGTCTATCGTGCAGGACGAGTCGCCGAGCAAAGATATAAGCAGGTCGCGGACCTAATAACTCCCGGAGCACGCGTGCTGGATGTCGGTGCGGGCGGCGGCGAATTTGTCTTTTTGATGCGTAAGAGAGGATTCGACTCGAGCGGCATCGAGCCGAACGAAGGCTACGGGCGTTTCGCTCAGGAACATCTGAAGCTACCAATCACGGTCGGTTTTGCACAGCAGATCGAGCCCGCCGATGGCAAATTTGACCTGGTCACGATGCATCACGTTCTCGAGCATCTCGACGATCCGGCTCTTGTGCTTGGCAAGCTATACGAATCGATCACGGACGGCGGCTTTATCGCCATCGAGGTGCCAAATGTCGAGGGTACATGCTTTGCCCCGATACATCGTTTCCATCAGGCCCATCTATACAACTTCAATAGTAAGACGCTCGAGGCTATCGGCGAAAAAGCGGGCTTTGCGGTGCACAGATCCGAGATGTCCGACGACGGCGGCGTGATCAGGGCGATATTCAGGAAGACCGGCGTAAAACCTGAGCCCGTAACGGCGATTCCCGGCAATTATGAAGAGATCGTGAAGATCATTCGCCGCCACACTCCTACTTCACACTACCTGACGGCCCAGCCGTATGTCAGGCCGTTCAGCCGTCTCCGAATGAACCTCGCGGAAAAAAAAGGCACGAAAGGCTGCTCCGATGCGTTCGCTGTGCTTGAGAAATTGTTTGGTCCGGGCACTTACGCGGGATAGCGACGGCTGGAATCAGGCGCTGGCAATGAATTCCGCGACCTTGGGTTCTATGACTTCCTTTATTTCGGCGAGGTGCTCGACAGTATCGGCTTCGAAGCGGAGGACAAGCAACGCCTGAGTATTCGACGGCCGGACGAGCCCCCAACCGTTCTCGAACGTAATGCGGGCACCATCGATAGTGTTGACCTCATGCCCGAGGGACTCGAAATGTCGGGCGATCTTGGCAGCGACGTTGGACTTGGTTGCCCCGGGGCAGTCGATACGAATATCGGGGGGAGAGAAGGCTTCGGGGAGTTCGGCTAGTAATTGGGAGAGCGACTCGTCGGAGCTTGAGAGAATCTCTAGCAGCCGAGCTCCAGCGTAGCAGGCGTCGTCGAAGCCGTAGAAGCGATCTTCGAAAAAGATGTGGCCGCTCATTTCGCCGGCAAGGGCGGCTCCGGTTACTTTCATTTTGGCCTTGATGATCGAGTGGCCGGCTTTCCACATGATCGCCTGGCCTCCGTGCTTTTCGATGTCGTCGAAGAGCCTTTGCGAGCATTTTACTTCGGCAATGATCGTGGAGCCGGGGCGGCGGTTCAAGATCTCTCTCGAAAACAAAACCATCAGTTCATCGCCCCAGACAATGCGGCCGGTCTCGTCGACGATGCCGATACGATCAGCGTCGCCGTCGAAGGCGATGCCAACATCTGCTTTTGTTTCTTTTACTTTGGCGATCAGGTCTTGGAGATTTTCTTCGACCGTCGGGTCTGCGTGATGGTTGGGGAACGTGGAGTCGGGTTCGGTGAAAAGTTCGGTCAGCTCGATGCCTAGTTTCTTGTAGACCGGAACTGCCGTGACGCCGCCCATGCCGTTGCCGGCGTCGATGACTGCTCGTAGACGACGTGGGCCCAGGCTGGTGCGGGATGTGATGTCTGCTATGTAGTTGCCGAGTACTTCGCGACGTTCTACGCTGCCGAGATTCTCGCCGCCCGCTGACGCAGGCGGTTCTGACATTGCTATCTCTCTTATTTCCTGTATTTGCGAGCCGAAGAGCGTATGCTTGCCGAGGCAGATCTTGAATCCGTTGTGATCAGGCGGGTTGTGTGAGCCGGTGATCATCACGCCGCCGTCGACGTCGCAGGTGAAGACCGTGTGATACAACACGGGTGTGGGGACACGGCCGATCAGGACGACGTCACAGCCAGAGGCGTTGAGGCCTTCGGTAAGCAGATCGCAGAAACGCGGACTACTCTCCCTCGCGTCATAGCCGATCGCGATCCTCGTCGACCCGTTGCTCCTAAGAAAGGTGCCGATCGCACACGCAAGCCTGGCGACAGTATCGTCCGTCAGCGACGCACCAACGATACCGCGAATGTCATATTCCCGGAAGATGTTTGGATCCATAGAAACTTAAATAATTATCTCACGCATCGTCGTGCAGAACCCAAAGGAAAACACACAGAATCTTTGGTATACTCGCGGTTTGCGGACGGACAACAGCTCGTGGCCCGTTGGCATCGAAAATATGCGTCAATTTGGTACGAAGTTTATGTGGTTTAAGAGAAATTCGCTTTTCATCAATGCAGCTGCATCGGTGCTTTTGTTAGCCGGCCTTGCGGCAGCTCAAACGCCGAATGTTGCCCCCAAAGCAACACCGCCGCCCGATGATCCGGGTGCGACGAAGGTCTTTGAGGTACGTCTTCCCGTGACCGTAACCCAGGGCAAGAAACGAGATACACTGATCAGCGGCCTGACACGCGGAGATTTTGCGATCTTTGAGGACGGCGTACAGCAGGAGGTAACGTTCTTTTCGACCGAGAAGGCGAATCCGCCTGTATTTGTTGGCGTGCTGATGGATACATCACCGTCGGCGGCCGGTAAATTGGGATTTTCAAAGGAAGCAGCAGCGAATTTTCTTTACACCGTCGTTCAGCTCCGCAAGGATAAGGCGGCCTTTATGACCTTTGACCATCAGGTCATACTGCAGCAGGATTTCACGGACAAGCTCGACCTACTGCAAAAGGCAGTCGATAAAGTTAAAAAGCCGGGTTCGCAGACGGCAATGTACGACGCAGTTTGGGAATTTGCCGATCAGAAGCTTCGGAATGTGCCGGGCCGCCGCGTGATGGTGATCATTACTGATGGCGACGACACGTTCAGCCGGGCCGAATTGCAGGACGCGATCGACATTGCCCAGCGAACCGAGACGACCATCTTTGGCATCTCTACCAAGGCCGGATTTCTTGGAACTGTTCCCGGCGTCGAGGCAGGAACTGTAAAGGATAAAGGGGACAAATTTCTAACTCAGCTTTGCGAAGAAACGGGCGGCGAGGCATTTTTTACCGGCGACATGCTTGAGTTGGAGCGCGCATTTAAGCGGATCTCGCAGGAGCTACAGTCACAGTACCTGATCACATACCGCCCGGCTGACCAGACTTTAGACGGACGTAATCGTAAGATCGAAGTTCGCCTAACCGACAAAACAAAGGCCGACAAATACAAAGTACGCACAAAGTCGAGCTATCGTGCGGTCAAAGACAGCTTGAAGTAGGAGCTAATACAGATGTTTTCGAAAAAAGGAATTTTGGCATTGCTGACGGCAGCGTTTTCGCTGGTTTGGCTGGTCGGTTTCTCTCAGGCCGAAGCCCAGCAAATGCCAAGTCCGCTCACCGCCAAAGCGACGGCGAGCTCGACCGCGACTCCGCCGCCAACCGAAGATGACGAGGTCATCAAGGTCGACAGCGAAGTCGTCAACGTTCTCTTTACCGCTCAGGAAAAGAGCCGTCGTTTGCTCACGACGCTTAGACAGGAAGACATCCGCATTATCGAGAATGGTCAGCCCCAAGAGATAGTCGCCTTTTCGAGACAGGTCGACCTGCCACTAAGTTTGGCTGTGCTGATCGATGTCAGCGGATCACAGGAACGTACACTGCCGGAGGAGAAGGCCGCGGCGACATCATTTCTCGAAACAGTGATTCGTCCCTCGAAAGACGAGGTTTGTATCATCTCTTTTACCGGCGAGGCCACGCTCGAGCAGGGGATGACGAATAATCTCACGCGGCTTCGCCGTGCGGTGGCCAACGTGAAATTCGTGCCGCCCGCGGGACATGTTGGAAGCGGTGTCTACACCGGGACGCCTCCGATCTCAGGCGATAATCAGATGGTCGCCGGTTCGACGGCCATCTGGGACGCGATCTGGGTCACATCCGATGAGATCCTCGGACCCGCACCCGAGCGAACACGAAGAGCGATCATCCTTCTCTCAGATGGCGTCAATACCTCCGGCAAAAAGAAACTGGATGAGGCGTGCAAGCCGCGCTCAGGTCGGAGGCGGTCATTTACTCTATCGGCATCGGTGACAATTTTTACGATGGCGTGGACAAGGGCTCGCTAAACAAGATCTCGGAGCGAACGGGTGGCCGAGCTTACTTCCCGAGGGATGAGGGCGAATTGCGAGAAGCGTTTCGCCAGATCCAAGACGAGATGCGTTCGCAATATCTGATCGCTTACGAGCCGAGCGATCAAAAGCGAGATGGTTCGTACCGCAAGATCGAGATACAGCTTGTAAATCAGCAGCTTGTAAAAGACAAGGTCAAGCTGACGCATCGTCAGGGGTATTTTGCAAAGGGCGGGGCGAAGAAATAGATCTCAGATCTGAGATCGTGAATTTGAGATTTGAGAAAGAATTTTCCGGAGGTGCTACTTACTAGCCCTCCGGTTTCTTGTCTGGTAACGGCTAAATCTCTCAGTTATTCTTCTCGGGTTTCGGGGTTGTTCAGCCACCATTGATTTCCCCAAGCGTCTAGAAATCCCGCAGACCGGCCGTAGCCGCGTTCGCCGGGTTCCTGATTGCCCTTGGCACCGTTTGCTATTCCTTTCTCATACAGGGCATCGACGTTTTCGACGACGAGATACATTGCACACGGGAAAGGCTTCCACTCTGTGCTCGACTCACCGAGCATGATCGTTCCGCCATTGATGCTGTATTCGCCGTGCATCAGTGAGCCATCGTCGTTGTGATTTACCCGCAATTTCTCTTCCGCGTCGAAGACGGTCGTAATAAATACAATGAAAGCCTCCGCGTTCTCGACAACGAGGTAGGGCATTATTGGTTGATAGTGGTCAGGTATATTCATTTCTCGTTGCACAGTCATTCTTTCCATCCCCACGGAGCCGACGGTGTGGCAATCGCATTCTTCAGATCAAACTTCACGCTGAAAAGGCGATCCGAACCGAGGCGGCGGAGGTTGTAAACAAAGTGTTCGCCGGGAACGAGATCGATCCACCAGACGTTGGCGGCAGCCGATGGGGCATTGCCCGCAGGCGGAGCGACGACGCGTACGGTTTCCTCATCTGCCGGGAAAAACTGCCGCGTCGCCATGCCTGAATTCGACGAAGTGCCGCCGTACATTGTCACGGCATCTGATTTTCCGTCCTTGTGACGATGGTCGTGCTTGAGCTCGATGCGGCCGTTCTTTCGAATCAAAACCCATGTACGCGAACGCTCTTCGCCGACATGGAACGGTATTCGAATACGGTGCTTCTCACACGAACGGACGTTCATGACCATCGCTTTGCCCGCAAAATCAGGACTGTTCGAGGTGTCGACGGCGATGCTTCCGGCGAATGACTTGCCGCAGAGTTTTTGGAGCTCGCTCCAGAAGATGTCGTTGGCGGCTGAAGGCTTCGTCTGTGCCGACGAGAAACTCGTGAAGACCATCACGACAAACAGTCCGATAAGGAAATTTTTGATCATCATTGCTCCCGAATGCGCGTCACGGCAAATCTGCTCCTAGTAATATAGTAGAATTTTAACCGAAGATGAACGCAAATAAGCGAAATAAAATTCTGGCCAGCCTCGCAAGGCTGCTGCAAGAACATAAAGCCGCGATAATCACCGCCAATCAGATCGATGTTGACGACTGCCCGTCGGGCGATGCCGTCATTCTCGACCGGCTAAAGGTAGATGAAGCAAAGGTCGACGCGATGATAGCATCGGTTGAGAGCGTGATCGCCGCGCATGACCCGGTCGGCCGCGTGATCTCAACGCACACACGCGAAGACGGATTGCGGATCGAGAACCGGCAAGTACCTTTTGGTACGATCCTAATAATTTACGAGGCACGCCCCGACGTCACGATCGAGGCCGCGATAATTGCCCTGAAAGCTGGCAACAAGATCCTGCTCAAGGGCGGCAAGGAATCGCGGAATACCAATCTTTGTCTCGCAAAAATTTGGCGGAGAGCCCTACGGGAGAATGACGTCGACATCGAGACGGTCCAGTATTTCGACATCTCCCGCGAAGAGACACAAGAGCTTGTTCGTGGTAAGTACGAAAAATTCGACCTCGTCATACCGCGCGGCGGCGAGGCGTTGATAGATTTTGTACTGAGAAATTCGACCGCCCCGGTTATTGTCAGCGGCCGCGGGAACAACTTTTTGTACATCGATAGGGAGGCCGATTTCGAGATGGCACTGAACATTATTGTCAACGGGAAGCAGCGTCTGAGCGTCTGCAATGCCCTCGATAAGATATTGATAAATCAGGACTTGCCAGATCTAAAGGAAAAGGTCAGTCACTTGATCGCTGCTCTCCGCGAGCAGAATATAGAGGTCATTGGCGACGAAGAGATCGTCGATATGGACCCGACTGTTGACCCGATCGAGGACGAAGATGTTTGGTTCGAGGAATTTTTGTCGGCGAAGATCGTCATTGGAATCGTGGCTTCGACTCAGGAGGCGATCGACACGATCAACGACTACTCCGGCGGACACTCGGCGGCGATCGTAACGACGAACGGCGAAACGGCGGAAGAATTTCTAAATGCGGTCGATTGCGCAGCGGTTTATCACAACGCTTCGACGAGATTTACGGACGGCGGCCAATTCGGCCTCGGAGCCGAGATCGCGATCTCGACGCAAAAACTCCACTTCCGCGGCCCGCTCGGTGCCGAGCATTTGTTGACTAATAAGTGGTTCGTCTTCGGTGATGGACATATAAGAGGCTGAATGTTGTCAGAACCGGGAGCGATAGCGACTGGGTTCCCACCTTAAAAGCCCAGTCGCGACCGCTCCCGGTTCTGACCTTGTTATGAAAAAGAAGTTAGTCCTAAAGATAGGTACATCAACGCTCACGAGCGGCACGAAATTGATCTCACGCGGCAAGATCGAGGACATTGGTCGTCAGATACTCGAACTCCGCGACGAATACGACATCGTCCTCGTCTCGTCCGGTGCCATCGCCGCCGCCAAGCAGTACATCAACATCAAAGACGCCGGAAAACCCGTCGAATCGAAACAGGCAATGGCCGCGATCGGCCAGCCGCTTTTGATGCGTATTTACAACGAGGTGTTCAGCGATTTTGGCATCCCGACAGCGCAATGCCTGATGACCTATCGCGATTTTGAGAACGAGACCTCGCGGCAAAATACGCTAAACACCATTAGCGAGCTGCTCAAATACAACTACCTACCGATCATCAACGAGAACGACACAACATCAGTCGAAGAGATTCTACTTGGCGACAACGACAAGCTTTCCGCTCTGGTCGCAACCTTGATCGAGGCCGACTTGTTGGTTCTGGCGAGTGACATTGACGGCGTTTTTGACAGGAATCCTCATCTTCATTCCGATGCAAAGTTGTTGCCTGAGATAGATGACATTGAGAAGGCACGCAGCCTGGTCGAAGAACGTGACTCGGGCCTCGGCACGGGCGGAATGAATTCAAAACTCGAAGCCGCAATGATCTGTCAGCGTGTCGGAATAGAAACGTGGATAGTTAATGGCGGGAAAGGGAATTTTCTAGTCTACGCTCTTTACGAAAAAATACCGCACACGAGATTTAAAACTAATCCAGGAACTCACGCGGATTCACCACCCGGTTCGTAAACCGAGCCTTCAGCACTGCTCCCTTGAACCAATAGACCTTATTCTGCCGCACGCCAATAGAAGTTATGCCTTTGCCAAAGGTTTTGAAGTTTATCTTGCCCGTGAGCTCAAGCTTGCCATCGACGTAGTGACGCATCTCGGAGCCGTCGTAAACGAGGGCGATGTGATACCAACGGCCTAAGGGATGTTTGAAGTTCTCCGCGAACAGCGGCATCCGATTGTCGCCGGATTTTAGAAATGTATCGAGAAACCACTCGTTGCCGTTCAACCGCGTTTCGAGCATCGCCCGGCTTTCGACGTTTTCAGTGTCCTCGATATGGAGCCAACGCTGCTCTTTTTCACCACCAGCGTCCGGGCGAAAGATGGCCTCGATGGTGAATGTACTGGCTCCGGCGAGGGGATTTTGCTCTATAAATATGCCGTCATCGATGCCGTCGAAGAGGATGGCTTTTCCTCTATCGGTTTTGACGACTTGCGGTTCGCCCAATACTTCAACCGGGAGACCCGCTATCTTTTTCAGGTTGTCGATTTTCCAGACTGTAGACCTGCCAGCCGCCCCGCCGCTTTGAGCGATCGCAAGGCCAGCGATGCTTAGCAAAAGACAAATTAAAGAAAGGTATTTCAGCAATTGCACTAGAATGGAAACACCTCGACCTTAGTCAGCACTCCCTTCTTAAGCCTGATCACCCAGACAACTCCATATTCGGTTTCAAGGAGATTTCGAAAAACCTCTTTTTTAGCGATCAGGTTTGCGAGCACCGGAATAGTGTTGCTGTGGCCGACGATCAGGTTGTGATCGGTCTTGGAGGCCATGATCTTTGCGACGAGATCGGCCTGCTTTGCCGGATCGTAGGTTTGAATTTCTTTTTTGCGCTTTGCAGCGATCGGCTCGGCCGTCTGGCGGGTGCGTTTGTAGTTGGTCGAAAATATCTCGTGCGGTTTGTATCTCTTCACGAAATTCATCAACTTGATCGCCCGCTCACGGCCCTCGGCAGAGAGCTCGGAATCAGGATTATTCGCGACCGAAGTATCCTTCTCGGCATGACGTACGAGAACGATGGTCTTGTTGGTCGATTGTGCGGCGACCGGGCCAAATGCAAACAGGCAAACGGTCAGGGCAAACAGTAAAAGGATCGAATTTCGCATAGTGTGGGAACTATCATACAAACATTTTGCCCGGATTCAATATGCCGTTCGGGTCAAAGACCTTCTTGATACCTTTCATAACATCGAGCGTCGGGCGGTCGATGGCGTAATCCATATACTGAGCCTTGACGTAGCCGATGCCGTGTTCGCCCGAGATGGTACCGCCAAGGGCGACTGAAAGCTGGAACGTCTCGGAGACGCATTTGCGTGCCCGAGCGATCGCGTCGGCGTCTTCGCGGTCGATGACGAAATTTACGTGAATGTTGCCGTCTCCGGCGTGGCCAAAATTCGCGACGAACGTATTGTGCCTTTTCCCGATCTGCTCGATCTCGGCAACTAACTCCGGCACCCTGGAACGCGGCACAACAACATCCTCATTTATCTTGAGCGTCCCGTATTTCATCAAAGACGGCGAGATCGCACGGCGGACGTCCCAGAGTTTGTCTTCCTCCTCTTTGGACTTTGCGCGCAGGATGTCAAAACCGCCGTTTGCCGCGATGATCTGCTCGATGAGAACGGCGTTCCGTTCAACTTCGGCTCTTGAGCCGTCAACAGCGACCAGCAAGATCGCCTCGGCGTCTTTCGATAAACCAAAGGCAAAATTCTCCTCGACCGCCGCAACGCAAAACTTGTCGATAACCTCCATCGCCATCGGCAAAAGACCGTGCGGTGTGAACTTAGTCAGCACCTTGCACGCCGCTTCCATCGAATGGAAATTCGCACGCACCGTCGACGTCGCCTCGGGCATCGGAAGCAATTTTAGCGTCGCCTCGGTGATGATGCCGAGCATTCCTTCGCTGCCGCACATCAATCCGGTCAGGTCGAAGCCGACAACGTTCTTAACCGTCTTGCCGCCCGTGCGAATCACCTCGCCTGTAGCCGTGACGACCTCGAGGCCGAGAACGTGATGCTTCGTCACACCGTATTTGGGCGTGCGCATTCCGCCCGCATTCTCAGCAATGTTGCCACCAATGAACGAGTCTTTATACGAAGCCGGATCGGGTGCGAACATCAACCCCTGTTTTTCGACAGCTTGCTGCAGTTCGAAGGTCGTGATTCCAGGCTGGCATACCGCATACAGATCGTCCGCACTGATCTCTATGATCTTATTCATTCGGTCGGTCCCGATTACGATGCCGCCGTCGACCGGAACTGCTCCGCCGGTGTACCCGACGCCGCCGCCGCGAGCGGTCACGGGAAACAAAAATTCATTGGCGACCTTTAGGATCTCAACCATTTGAGCTGTCGATTCGGGAAAAACAACTGCCTCAGGTGGAAATTTCTCTTTGACCGCATCGGCACCATACGGTTCAACACGTGTTGGGTCGACGATGACGTTTCCATTGCCTACGATGGCTCGCAGTTTTTCGATAACCTCAGGTTTTGAGGCGTTGGTTGTCGTACGCCCTTTTGAATTGAAATGGATAGATTCAAACATTGCGGTATTCATCAATCGTAGCAAACTTACCAAATCAGCCAAACTTCTGCTAAACTCTCACAAATTCCAGAACTTTGAACTCGCCCGCAAAAGGAGCCGAAAAGCATGAGCGAACAGGACAAGGATCCGATCCCATCCGACAACTACGACCGCGAGATGGCCACCGATCTCGATGACAAGACGCCCGATAAACCCAAAGGCGTTGCTTTGCATACCAAGATATTGATCGGGTTGCTGGTTGGTATCGGCGGAGGCTTGATCGCGAATACAGTACTCGGCGGCACGAATGAGAATGTGACTTGGTTCATCGCCAATTTCACGCAGCCGATCGGAACCTTGTTTCTCAATCTGCTGCTGATGATCGTCGTTCCGCTGGTGTTTTCATCGCTCGTGGTCGGCGTATCCGGCATCGGTGATATCAGAAAGCTCGGCCGTATCGGACTCAAATCATTCGTATATTGTCTGGTAATTTCGGCGATATCCGTCGTGATCGGACTCGGGCTGGCGAATACGATACGCCCGGGCGAGAGAGTCAGTCCAGAGATCGCGGCCCAACTGAAAGAAAAATACAGCAGCGGAGCTACGACCGCGACCGACGCGCAAAAGAAGGCGGCCGAGGCCGCTAAGGCCGATTCCGCCTTGATGCAGGCGGTCAAGACCATTGTGCCGAAGAGCGTGTTTAATTCGATCGCCGGTGAGAATCCGAACATGCTGCACATCATGTTCTTTGCCCTTATCGTCGGTATCGCGATCACGCTCTTGCCTGCACCGGTGTCGCAACCTTTTGTGAGTGTCATGGAATCGCTATTTGCGATCACTTCGAAGATCATCGATATCATAATGAAGTTCGCTCCGTATGCGGTAGCGTGTCTTATCTTCACCAACATAGCGGTCTTCGGGATAGATCTGCTGCGCTCGCTCGGTTGGTTTGTCGCGACAGTGCTGCTCGCCCTTGGCCTCCATTTCTTTGGAGTGTATTCACTATCCGTGTGGTTCTTGTCCAAGATCAGCCCGATCGACTTCTTCCGCCGCGTTTGGACGGTGATCGTGACCGCTTTTTCGACATCCTCCTCAAATGCCACGCTGCCGACTGCTCTCCGAATCTCGCATGAGAATCTCGGTGTGCCAAAAGAGATCAATAACTTTGTTCTCACTGTCGGTGCGACTGCGAACCAAAACGGAACTGCTCTTTACGAAGGCGTGACCGTTCTTTTCATCGCCCAGCTTGCGGGGGTTGATCTAACTCTCAGCGTGCAGTTGATGGTCGTGTATCTGGCGATCCTCGGTGGAATTGGAACCGCAGGTGTGCCGAGTGGCTCGATACCATTCATTATCGGTATTCTCGCGATGATCGGCATTGATCCGGCCCTGATCGCGATCATCCTCGGTGTCGATCGCTTGCTCGATATGTGCCGCACGACGCTCAATGTCGTGGGTGATATTACGGCGGCGACCTTCGTTGCGAGAAGCGAAGGATTTGAATTGCTGAAGACGCCTGAGAAGGTTTAGGGAATTAGACTCGATGTTCCCCATCGGCGACGACAATTCTGACCGGCACATCCAGCCGATCGTAAACTACGCGTTCATCGCGGTTAACGTTCTTGTCTTCTTGTTGCTTCAGCAACTGGGCGGCAACGATGGGTTCACCTATGCGTTTTCGCTCGTGCCGCGCGAAATAACTACCGGCACGGACATCACCGGCATCGTCGAATTCAAGGATGCGGCTGGCAAGATGCTCGGCGAGGTCCAGCATTATTCGACACCGCTCCCAGTTTATTTCAATTTCCTCAGCTCGATGTTCATGCACGGCGACATCATGCATATCTTCGGCAACCTGATGTTCCTGTGGGTCTTTGGCGACAACCTTGAAAGCCTCCTTGGACACGTGCGGTACGCCATGTTTTATGTTGTGGTCGGAATGGCCGCCGCTCTGGCCCAGATCCTGATGGATACCAGCTCGGTAATTCCAATGCTAGGAGCGTCGGGTGCGATCTCTGGTGTTCTTGGCGGCTATCTGTTGCTATTTCCAAAACGCGGCGTTAAAGCGATCGTCTTCAACGTGGTGACGACGGTGCCGGCATTTGTAGCTTTAGGCCTCTGGATCGTTTATCAGGTCGTGCTCGGCTACCTGTCTAACTCGGCTGGTGGTGGTGTTGCTTATGCCGCCCACATCGGTGGCTTTGTCGCTGGATTTGCATTGATCAAAGTCTTCGCCATCGGCCGCTCTATACCTCAGCAGCGATCAAATTTTTGAAGTCTCGCGCTCAAACGGTTAAGATTCTCTTTTGCACGTCTATAACCGTATGAATCCTGCACTAGACACTTCAAAACCAATTCAAATGGTCGATCTGGCCACGCAGTACGAAAAGATCAAGAATGAGATCGATACGGCTGTTATTGACGTTCTTGGCTCGACCGCGTTTATTAACGGGCCAGCAGTACACGCGTTTCAGGCAGCACTTGAGAGTTATCTCGGCGTCAAACACGTCATCCCGTGTGCCAACGGCACCGATGCCCTGCAGATCGCGATGATGGCAGTCGGCCTCAAGCCGGGCGACGAAGTCATCGTTCCAGCTTTTACATATGTCGCGACCGCCGAAGTGATCGGCCTTCTTGGCCTGACGCCAGTGATGGTCGATGTCGAGCCAGGCACATTTAATGTCAACGCCGAGATCGTCGAAGCAGCGATCACAGAGCGAACTAAAGCCATCGTGCCAGTTCATCTCTTTGGTCAGAGCTGCGACATGCAGCCGATAATGGATGTTGCCGAGCGGCACAAGCTGTGGGTGATCGAGGACAACGCTCAGGCGATCGGGGCAGATTACTCCGGGCCGGATGGCATCACGCGAAAGACTGGCACGATCGGCCATATCGGTTGCACGTCGTTCTTCCCGTCGAAGAATCTCGGTTGCTACGGCGACGGCGGAGCGATTTTCACCAATGACGATGAACTTGCCGAGCGTATGCGAATGATCGCAAATCACGGTCAGGTCGAGCGCTATTACCATTCGATGATCGGCGTCAACTCGCGTCTGGATTCGATCCAGGCGACGATACTAAATATCAAACTCGCCCACCTCGACGAATACTGTGCGGCACGCTTGAAAGCCGCGGAGACGTACGACGCCGCGTTCGCGGGAATTGACGGCCTCGCAGCCCCGGTGCGTGAGCCGACCTCGACGCACGTTTTTCATCAATACACCCTAAAGGTATCGAACAAACGGCGAGCAGATTTGCAGCAGCATTTACAAGCTCGCGGGGTGCCGTCGATGATCTATTATCCTGTGCCGCTTTACAAGCAGAGGGCGTTTGCACCATTTGTCGACGCCTCGATGACGCTCCCTGTTACTGAGGAACTCTGCGACGCCGTCCTTTCGTTACCGGTCCACACCGAGATGAACGATGCTTTGCTCAAAACGATCTGCGACGGCGTGACCTCGTTTTTCCGGGATAACAAGTGAAGATCCTGATCGGAATGCCGTCGAAAGATTCGTGGGGCGGCCCGGCTGCCTGCGAACCGCCGTTCGCCGAGGCCATTGCGCGTCTCGGCGTGGATGTCGTCCTTAGTGACTATGTCTTTGGCGACAAAGAACGCCCAACACCTTTGTTTTCGCGTATCAACCGAGTGCTAAAAACTGCAGTGAGCTTCCGGCGGCTACTCCGAGAGAACAGCTATGATATTCTCTTCCTAAACTCTGCGTTCGATACCAAATCGGTCCTGCGCGACTGTGTGTCCCTCTTCATAATGCGGCCGCAGCCAGCCAAGGTCTTTTTGAAAGTCCACGGTTCCAAGGCTGATGAATTTGTCGACCGCTCAGGCGTGTGGAGAGTGCTCGTCAATTACTTAAGCCGTCGCGTCGATGCCTTTGGATTGCATACCCGTGATGAGCTCCAATCATTTTTAAAGCTCGGCTTTTCGCTATCGCAATTTTATCGAGTGCGGAATGCGATAACGATCAGCTCGGAGATGCCAACGGGTTTTGTGAGGGCGCAAAAAGAAAACGGCGACTCGTTTGAGTTGTTGTTCGTCTCGCGCTTCGTGCCGACAAAAGGCTTGATCACAACTATCAAAGCCTGTGCTTTGCTCCATCAAAAAGGTGTCAACATTAAGCTCACATGTGTCGGTGATGGTGAGGTAAAGGCGGAGGCGGAGGCTTTGGCTCGTGACCTCGGCCTAAGCGATCTTATTAGATTCACAGGCTATATCGCCGAGGCGGAGGTCACAAAACTCCTACTTAGTTCCGATATTTTTGTCTTTCCGACCAGCCATCCCGAGGGATTCCCCGTAATTTTGTTCAAAGCGGTCGCGACCGGCATGCCAATCGTTACGACCACGATCCGGGCGGCGGGCGAATATCTTACCGAGCCGGACAATTGCTTTTTCTGTACCGCCGAACCTAGGGATGTAGCTGAAAAGGTCGCCATGCTGATCAATGACAAGATGCGCCGCGAGGCTATGTCGAAGGCAAATGTCGCCTACGGATCCACACTGTTACCGGACGTCATCGCCTCAGATTATCTATCGATGTTCCGATCGATGATCGATTCCACACCGTCAGATCACTCGTTCGATGGCTAAACTACTTGGTTCCGGTTACCAGACGTCTGATGAACTCTGCATCGTCAAATTTTGCCAACTGACCTTGTCGCACGACGACCATATCGAGTGACGGGATGATATACAAACGCTGATTGGCTGCACCGGCGGCCATGTAGAGATCTTTTACCCCAGTCGCGATGCCATTTTGGCTGATCGCACCGACTGCTCTGCCAATAGAGCGGCCCTGCGGATTGACGCCTTTGTGGTTCAGCCAGAAGGTTATGCCGTAGGCAGGATTGGCTTTTGAACCTACTACCAGCTCATCGAGCAGCTTTTTC
The DNA here is from genome assembly GCA_016718135.1 of Acidobacteriota bacterium. Classification (GTDB taxonomy): domain Bacteria; phylum Acidobacteriota; class Blastocatellia; order Pyrinomonadales; family Pyrinomonadaceae; genus OLB17. The sequence goes on from JADKEF010000003.1 coordinate 529,565, forward strand.
GCGACGATCTGCTTGCCGTTCCACTTTCCGCCGTTCTTGAGAAGCAACCCAAATTTCACCCACTCACGAGCCGTCAGGTTTGCTCCCTGAGGCAAGAGGGGCTGCCCACTGACCTCCCGCCAGGAGGCCACGCTAAGTCCGATCGGCGTCAGAATTCGCCGTTTTAGATAGCCAATGACAGTCTCGTTCTTTGCCTTCAGCTTCCGAGTCATTAGCTCTCCGAAGATCTGAAACGGGACAGGGCCGTATTCGAAATAGGTGCCAGGATCGTATTCTGCCAGCTTTGATATCGCTTCCGTATAGCTTGGTACAACGCCGATCTGGCCCGCGTCAATTCCACTCGTAAGCGAGAGCAGTTGTCGGATCGTGACCTTTGATTTGCGTGGATCGGATCGCCATTCAGTGATTGTGTCCGAGACCTTTTCGTCGAAGCCCGAGATCAATTTGTCCTCGATAGCGGCCGCGCACATCACGCCGGAGAATGACTTTGTCCCGCTCGCCAGATTCCAAGGGCGGTCGGCGGTGTGGCCGTTCTCGTAGTCCTCGAAAACGATCTTGTCGCCCTTCATGACGAGCACCGCCAAGCCTCGACTTTCGCGTGAATACTCAGCGGCAAGCTCGAACCGCTGCTTCTCTGTGAGCGTTGCAGTCTGGGCAAATGAGGAAGAGCACAGTAACAGGATCGATAGTACAAATGCAGCAAATATATGTATATTCATCATTTCAGCTCGCAAAAATAGCCGGTGACCAAATGCTCAGCCACCGGCTTTGTTAGTTGGCCCGTTGGCTATTGACGCTGAAACTCAGGAGTTCCGAGTACCAAACTTACGACCTTGAACACTTCAGGATCACCGCTCGGCCTGAGCAGGCGTGCCTGACGGTTTTGTCCACCAGCTTGGCCTTCCCGCATATTCGGCACGGTGAGATCGTCTTTGACCTCGGTTGGTGCCTTGACGTCGGGCAGAGGCTGTTCCATCTGCTTGAGCAATGTCGCTCGTGTTCCCGCTGAGAGTTCACCTCCCAGGACGAGGCTAACCGTTTTATCGAGAACCGAGGCCTTGTCTTTCGCCGCGAACTGCTTCAGATCGACACGCGTCCCGGCGATCTGATTGCTCGATAGGGCGATCGAATAATTTAGGCGTTCGAGCAATGCACCTGTGTTGACCCAATCTTCCGCGGTGTCTGGATAACCTGTCGGTGCCTGATAGCCGTAAGGAACCTCGCCGAGTTTATTCAACATCGCCAACATCTGTGGTCCGCCATTGGTATCTGCACCGAGGGCCCGGATCGAACTCACGGCGAGTTCGAACGGCGATTTGATCTTTGCACGATAGGTCTCAGGGGCGAAGAACTCCTTATCGCTAAAAAGAGTCCGGAGCGTCAATCGTATATCGCCCTTTGATTTGCTAAACGTCTCAGCGACACGGTTTACTAGTCCTTCAGACGGCGTATCCGACACGAATTTGACAGCCAATTTCTTGGCGATATGTTTCGCTGTGGATGGATGGCCGGCAAGAATATCGATCACTTTCAATCCGTCCTTCACGCCACCCGCATCCACTTTCTGGCCGAGGACCGTCTTGGCACCTGATTCGTGCCAACGATCATTAAAATAGAATGAACCGCTCTCAACATCGTCGGGCACGCCGGCCTGACGCTGGATGCGTGCAAGGCGTTGCTCTTCGGTCCCATTTATCATACTGGCCGCTGAACGGCGATAGCCTCTGGGATCCACGATCGTCCAGCCAGTAAAAGCCTTAGCGACCTCCACGATGTCTTTTTGCGCGTAGCCGCCATCGACGCCGAGCGTGTGTAGCTCCATCAACTCGCGAGCGTAATTTTCGTTAATGCCGTTTCGCTGTTGAGCGGGTGGAGCATCCTTCAAGGCCTTTACTCTCTGATCGAGTTCCGCGTCGGTCAATTTCAATTGCTCCCTCAAACGCTCGCGGGCCTGCGGACGCAATTCCCCGCGGGCGTTCAAGGCCTGGCGAAGCCGCTGAGCCTGGTTGTTTCCGGCCGGTACTGCGGTGCGCGATTCGAAATTGTCGAGGTAAAAAAGCATCGCCGGATGCTGTGCCGTACCGACGACGAGATCTTTGAAATTACCGAGCGCATTCTTACGCAGAACATCGCGCTCGTAGCTCGGGATGTACCAACGGACCGCTGCCTTTCCTGAAAACACGTTGAAGTGATTCTGCCAAAAATCTACCATCACCTCTTGCAACTGCTTCTCCGAGTAAACGGCACGGAGGACGCGATTCGTGGTGATCTGCGGCAAAAGTTGTTGAGCGGGCTTGAGGTCATATTTCGCATAGAGTTCGCGAAGCTTCGCCTGACGCTGTTGCCGATCTTTTTCGGTCATATCCTCGCCGTTCTGGGCCGCCTGAGGCTGGCCGCGTTCGCGGTCGATGGCCTGCAGAAGGGCTCCGGGATTGGGATATTTGGCAAAAAGCTCTGCGGTCGAGAGGTTGAAGATCTCGAGGTTCTTGACCTTCGCCTCAAGAGCCGCATCCGGGATCGAAGCCGGATCTAGCTGCTGATCGATGTATTTTTGGATGCCGATCGCCTTGACCTTCTCGACATCGCCCGGACGAGCGCCAAAGCCGAGACGATTGAGCACATGGCTGATCTTTTGCTGCTCAGTCAAGGGCTTTTTGGCCACCGGATCTGCTCGCAGGACCAATGCGGGAGCCAAAATGGTGAAAATGGCCGCCAGGGCGGTCGATCTGCTGATAAAATTACTGCTTCTGAACATATGTATAAAACCTCGAAAATCAATATCTACGCAACTTAGACGCTCCATTGTCTCAAAAGGGCGAAGAAAAACACCTGTGCCGACAGCATGCAACAGTTTCGGCAGTGCTTTTCATCTAATATCTCGAACTTAGCGCCGGTTTGCGCTAGACTAAGCGAGTTATGACCATGAAGCTGAACAAACTCATCCTGAGCCTCGTTTTTGTGATCGCAATAGCGGCAATTCCTGCATTGGCGCAGGGCAATTCGTTTAGCGATCCAATTGTCGAATACACATTTCAGCTACCGGATCCGGTCTGGAAAATGAACGTCAAACCCTCGACGACCAGCCCGAACGTCGAGTACGTATACGGCGACCGGGCCGACGGCCACTTCGAGATCCGCAAACTCACTGTAGCTCGGGACGCAATAATGACGGACGTTATAGCTACCGAAGAAAATCGGCTGAAATTTCGCCAGGGCTATGTTGCGGGTAAGGAAGAGAACTTCGCCGGCAGATTCCGTGGGACCGTGTTCAATTTCGAATACGTAGCAGGTGGCAAGAACATGGGCGGACGCTTCTATTTCCTTAAGACAAACGATACCACGGTCTATATGCTCCGCTTTACCGGCCCCAAAGACGGCCTCCGCCAGATCCGCAACCAAACCGACTCGATCGCTAGGACATTCGCGGTCAAATAAACCGACCGCCGACCGGTTCGTCAGTGTCGTTTTGGCCGGTCACACGCCAAAATACCGAACCGTTTTTACACAACTCCGAACCATTTTTTCGACGTTTTTTGGACGGCTTAATACTGCCGTTGATGTTTTGCGTGTAGGCGTTGATGTTTGCGGTTAAGACGTTCGTTTAGACAGTCGTTCAGCATCTCGTTGTCGAATTCTTATCGGAAATAGCGGCATTATCGGCGGAATGTGACATTATCGGCGAAATGGTACATTTCCGGCATTAGCGGCGGATCGTTATTCCATTTTCGATTAGCTTTTGGTAGATTGCTCGTCTTGATAAGGAGACGAACGAACTATGAAAGCAGATTGGATAGAAATAAAACGCGGCGATATCCTGCCGCAGTTTGCGGGAATTCACGTTTCGATCAACCCAAAGGGATTCATCACGATGAATCGAGCCACGCATCAAATGCTCGGCGACCCGGCGGCATTCTTGCTGCTGTATGACCGAGTGAACAACCGCATCGGCCTCAGACCAGCGGCAAAAGCGGCCCGGAAACGCTTATCCCGTATTGCGTAGAAATCGGACCGGCGCCAATGATCCACGCCCACCGACTGCTCCGCGAACATCGCATCATCCTGCCGCATACAATGCAGTTCGACACCGCCGAGATCGACGACGACGGAATCCTCGTACTCGATCTCCGCCTCGCCAAATTGAGCCAACGCCGATCGCCTCGCATCGAAAGACATAAACGTTATAAGGCCGAACACGAATGGAAACAGAAATGACGAATCCGGTCTCCTCCTATTCGTGTCCATTCGTGGAATTCGTGGCCAAAACTCTTCTTGCGCATCCGACCACCGCCCCGAACCCTATGTGGAATGAACTCAAAGAACGCCCGCGACGGCGCCAACGTGTACTCAAACCCTACGCCTCGATCAATCCGCGCGGCGAGATCGTGCTGAACGCCGCCGTATTCCCGCATCTCGAGGGCAACTACTACGTCGGCCTCCACTACGACGACGAGACCGGCGACATCGCCATCACCCGCCCAACCTGGAACGGCCGCACCTACACCGTCAAAAAATTCGGCCGCAAAAAACGCCTCCGCGTCGTCCGCGCCGCCCGATTCCTAAACCACCTCGGCATCAAGATCGAAGAGACGATGATCTTCGCCCAAATAACCCCACACCCCGGCGGCACCTTAGTCCTAAACCTAACCTCGGCAAGGCGCTCTCCTAGACGTCGGATGGATCGATGACGGTGGTACCAGCAAAACGGCGGAAATCGGAAGTGTTAAATGTAAGGAGATGGGAAATATTATGGATGGCCATTGAGGCAACGATCCGTGCATCGTGTACCTGAACGCCCTGTATCGAGTTTTCTAGAAGCAGCCGCCGCCATTCGACAAAGGTTGCGAGATTGTCGGGTAACAGGCGAAAGTGTCTCTCGATCAATCGGACTTTTCTATCGGTTGAGGCGATGTCTAAACCGAGCCCGCCGCGTGCCGATGTCGGGCGAGTGCAAACGTTCCAAAATTCGCCAATGACCTGCGGGGTTACACAAAGAGATTCGCCCGAAGCGTGTAATTTGCTGAGAGCACGGAGAACAGTTGATCGACCTGGGCTACCCTGTTCCGCGAGCCGGACAAAGCAATTAGTGTCGACAAGGTAGGCCATTAGTTGTGATCTGCGTAGATATCCTCACGAGAGTACGAACCGCTGTATGCAAAGTCTTGTGCCGAGTCGTCCGCAAGCGATGCCATGTCCACATCAAAGTCCGCCTCAATGCCATTTGCCCTCAGCCCGAGATCACCCGACGAAGGCATCAGCGCACGAATGTACTCCTCGACCGAAACACCCGCATGCCGTGCATAAGATTCGATCAAAACCGCCGTCTCCCGCGATACTTCGAGAACACTGCTCATAAGTGGATTGTAGCCAAATGAGTTTCGAACCGCAAGCAAATTTCCATCTCAGGCTGACCATCTCCTGTCCCGGATCACCCGACTACGAAGGCCATTCCCTAGCCAACCTCCGCCGAGTAGCCGCCGCCCTAAACGCCCGCGTCCGCGTCCGCATAGAATCTCAGAACGCCGATATGTGACTATCAACGGGACGTAGGCCTATACCCGCATGAAAGAATCGCAGGGCGTGACGCCGATTTAAACACTCGAACATTAATGGCGATTAGGTTATATTGAGATTCATGCTGGGCGAAATGGAAATGCGAAAAATCCTAAAGCAGTTGTCTTCGTTCAGTGACTGGATGTCTGGGATAGCTTTTTTTTGGAGATCCTCGTCGATTGCCCGGTGGTTGTTTTTGGTTTCTATCCTACTTGTCTCGTGGGTTGTTTCGGATTCTACGTTTCACAGAATGCTGGTCAGAAGCGTCCTCGCCTCGCAGGCAGCTGAGTCTTTCTCAGTCCAACAACATGAGATAATTCGTCCCGGGACGAAAGTGGGGTACTTTGAGGAGAATCGAGGGCAGGCGGACGGTCGCGTTAGATACCTTACGCGAGGCGGCAATTCCGAAATGTTCCTAACCACCACCGGAGCTGTATACATAGTCCGCGAGTCTCTGGCCGATGACAGCGACCAGAATATCAGCGGTAAAACCGATGTTTCGCTCCACAATCAACACAGGCATTCTGTTACCAACAATCAAAAAGCGGTCGCGGTTTATTCCAAATGGGTCGGAGCAAATCCAAACGCCAATTTTGTAGCCTTGGAGCAGTTGGAACACCGCACAAATTACTTTATCGGTTCCGATCCAATCAACTGGCAGGTCGAAATTCCAAACTATGGGCGAGTGATGGCCGAGAACATCTACGACGGTATTGATGTGATCTGGCGGGACAAAGAAGCAAAGGGAGCTCAGTTCGACTTTGTCGTAAAACCAAATGCTGATCCAAGCCAGATCGAATGGGAGATCGAGGGCGCAAAGAACGTCGAAATTGATACGGCCGGAAACCTTGCCATCGAAACCGCTTTTGGACAAATAGAACATGCATCTCCTTCATTTTATTTTGTTGGTGACGGGTACGATGAAGGAGTGCGGGGAAGTTTTTCTGTCAGGCGGGTAGCTTCAAGAAATCAGCCTCGGATCCGCTGCTTTCGAGTAAAATTCGACGGTTACGCTATCGCGAAAGCTCAGATAGCCGGAAATCGGTCGGAGTGCAAATTTCTCTGAGCTATCGTACTCCACGTTCATCGGCGGCAATGGGACCGACGATGGGCAGTCGATTGCTGTGGATAGTTCGGGCTCAACATACATAGTGGGGGCAACCCGTTCGACTCAGAATCCCTTTCCCACAAGCCCCGGGGTTTTCGACACAACGCACAACGGGGGGTCGGACGCCTTCGTAACGAAATTGAATCCTTCCGGCTCAGCGTTGATTTATTCGACCTTTCTGGGTAGCCAAGGTAGTGATTCGGGCTCAGGGATTGCAATTGATTCAACTGGTAACGCGTACCTGACTGGATTTACGAGTGGTGCAAACTTTCCGACCACTCCCGGAGCCTTTGATACAACCAGCGACGGAGTTAATGCGGACGTTTTTATAACGAAGCTTAATTCGAGCGGTTCCGCATTAATCTATTCAACCTTTGTTGGCGGTAATGGTAACGCGGATCGGGCTAACGGGATCGCGCTGGATACAATGGGCAATGTGTTTATCGCTGGTTTCTCGGAGTCACCTTCATACCCTACAACTCCTGGTGCCTTCGACACTACGTTCAACAGCGTCGGGGGTAGGGATTGTGTAATAACCAAAGTAAATTCAAGTGGTTCCGCTCTCCTGTATTCTTCTTACCTCGGTGGGTCTTCGGGCGACGAGTGTTTCGGCCTGACAACCGATTCTAACGGCAATGCCTACCTCGCCGGCCGCACCGATAGTTCTGATTATCCAACGACGCTCGGTGCCTTTGACTCTGCCATTGCTGGGATTGATGCATTTGTTACAAAAGTCACACCGGATGGATCAGCTCTGGTATTCTCGACCTATCTTGGCGGCGGCGGCGAAGACGGCGCTTTTAAGATCGTTATCAATGATGAGGGGATGGCATATGTCACCGGATATACATTTGGCGCCACCACTCCATTTCCAACTACGGCTGGAGCTTATGACACTTCGCACAATGGCTTCAGCGACATTTTCGTGACCAAGCTCAATCCCGGTGGTTCTGAACTAACCTACTCGACTTTTATCGGCGGTGGCTCAAACGATTCTGGACTGGGACTCGTCCGTAAATCAGTAGGGAGCGTTGTGGTTACTGGAGGTACAAACTCAACAGATTTTCCAACAACAGACGGGGCTTTCGACACCACCCAGAATGGAGATTACGATGTGGTGATAACGGAGATTGATTCGGATGGATCGACCATCAATTACTCGACGTTTATCGGTGGAACCGCGAATGAAACAGGGCGTGGCATTGCTGCTGATCCTTCCGGCAATGCCTATGTAACAGGCGACACTGCGGGCATCGCATTCCCTACCACGCCGGGTGCATTTGACACAATTAGCAACGGCAATCCGGATGTTTTCGTCGTAAAACTCGGAACATCGATTACGCCAACGCCGACTGCCACTCCGACTGCCACTCCGTCGGCTTCGCCGCCCCCTCAAGGATTTGAGAGCGATGTCGCTCCAAGGGAGACCGGCGACGGGAGCTTAATTGTTACGGACTTGGTTCAGATACGACGGTTTGTGGCGGGACTCGACTCAACTAGTTCGAGCTTCAATGAGTTTCAACGAGCGGATTCGGCGCCTAGGGGGACGTTTGGAGACGGTTTGATCAATACAACTGACGTCGTTCAAGCAAGGCGATACGTTTCAGGGCTTGATGAGAGAACGAACGCGGGTGGGCCGGCGGTGGCGGCGGATCTTGGGTTGCGGGCTGTTATTGGTGGGTCGCTGTTTGGGGCGAAGGTCGAGGGGCAGGGTTTGTTGCGGCTGGTGAGCGGGAAAGGTGGGGCGGTCGTGGTTGAGCTCGTATCGGGCAGTGAGGTGGCGGCGGTAAGTTTTAGACTGAGTTACGATGCAGCGCTTGGGAATCCGGTGGTTTCGTTGGGTGATGTGCCGGACGGGGCGGTTTTGACGGTGAATGATACGGTCGAGGGTGAGTTGACGGTGCTGGTTGATTCGGCGGTGCCGCTTGGGCAGCGCTTTCGGTTGGTGTCGATAGGGTTTGAGAAGAAAGCTGTAGGTTCCGTTGAGCTGATCGGCGTGCCGAGTGCTTCGGATCTGTTCGGGAACAAGGTGCTCCGGTAGTTCACCCGTCGCTGACGCGACGCAGGGGGTTTTCTTTACGCTTTTCCGTGGGTTGTCACCCACGGCTACAATGAGGCGTCGCTACGCGACGGTGAGACGGGGCGTCCGGGGGCCCGTTGGGAGGCGGACGAGGGCGTCCGCGTTCCGGCTAGGGCGGCCGCGTTCCGTTTTACTTGACTATCTCGGCGATCTGTACCATATTTGTTGCCATCATGAAGATTAATGTGACGGTAAGGACTGCTCAGTTTTTTGCCTTTCTTCTGATATCTCTGTCTGCCGGCACCTCAGCGTTTTCCCAGAGTCTTACTGTTACCGATGTTCAGACGATCATTGCTCAGGCTGTTTCTAAGGCTGTGGGGATGAACAAGGCTGTGACTGTGTCTGTGACGGATAAGGAAGGTAATCTGCTGGGGACATTTGCGATGACGGGTGCGTCGGCGAATACTCTGATCCGGAGCGTCGGGCGTTCGGGGCAGGGGCTTGAGAATCTTTCGGTGCCATCGACTGCGGCGGCGAACTCTAAGGCCGGGACGGCGGGCATTTTCTCGACCGGCGGCAATGCTTTTACGACGCGGACGGCGAGCTTTATCATTCAAGAACATTTTCCGCCAAAGGATGACAATCGTCCGGGCGGGCCTTTGTACGGCGTGCAGTTTTCGACATTGCCGTGCTCGGATGTGGCGATAGCTTCGCTGCCGCTCGGGCTGTCGGGCGACCCAGGCGGTTTGCCCCTGTATAAAAATGGTGTCGCGGTCGGCGGTATCGGCGTCGAGGGCGATGGGCTTTACTCGGTCGACCGAAATCCGACGGACGACGATCAGTCTTTTGAAGAGGCGATCGCCGTTTACGGCACGCGCGGCTTTGAGGCTCCGGCCCTGATCCGCGGCGATAATATCCTGGTCGAGGGCATCCGACTTCCCTTTGCAAATTCGGTTGACTCGGCGACCGCAACTCTCATAGCATTTGGCAGCTTGCCGGGTGCGGTGACGTCGGTGATCCGTGCGGCTCAGCCGACGGATTTTGTCGCGGGCACGCTGAACGGAGTCACGGGGCAATACAGCTCGCGTTTTCCGACCGTTGCCGGTTCGAGCCTGACAGCGACTGAGGTCTCGCAGATCCTTGGGCGCGGCGGTCGCGACTGCAGATCGCGTTCGTGCGGGTATTCGCCAGCCGATCGGCAGTAACGCTAGAGTGACCATCGCGGTTGTTGATACAAACGGAGCTGTTTTGGGAATTTTCCGGCAACAAGACGCTCCGGTGTTTGGGCTTGACGTTGCGGTGCAGAAGGCACGGACGTCTAATTTCTTTGCCCGCTCCGATGCGGGTGCGAAACTTACGGCCGCCGGGTTTGGCTCGTATGTAACCCGCGCCTCGGCTGACGGCATCTCTCTCAATGGTTCGATCGCATTTAGCGACCGAGCTATCGGATTTATGCACCGGCCGCTATTCCCCGATGGCATCAACAACACGCTCGCCGGGCCATTTAGCACACAGCTCGCGGACTGGAGCCCGTTCAACGTCGGGTTGCAGCTAGATCTTGTCAGGACCGCTCTGACATCGCCGCCGATGGTCTGCGACAGCGCACCTTATAAACGACGTGCGTTGCTGCCGCCGTGTCCGTGTACGGCGGTGCCTGAACTGAAGAATGGAGCTCAGATCTTTGCCGGCGGCTTGCCGATCTATCGCGGCTCAACGCTCGTCGGTGCAGTCGGCGTAAGCGGCGACGGCATCGATCAGGACGACATCATTGCTGCGGCCGGTGCTAATGCGTTTGCTCCGCCCGAGGCGATCCGTTCGGATAGATTCTTCGTGCGCAATGTTCGTCTGCCGTTCATGAAGTTTCCGGCTCGTCCGTTTCTCGATCAATAACAATGTATTCAATTCGGCTGATCCTGCTTGTCCTGATCTTGCTGCCGGTCGGTGCAGCAAATCTGACGGCGCAAGGCGCGCTCGAATTGTCGGGCCGCGTCAAGATCGGAGCGAAGGTCGAGAAGGTAGAGCGTAAGCGCTTTTACCTATTTCGCGGTGGTCTCGAAGCGAATAAACCACTGATCGATCGCATCAAGGCGGCAACGTACACTTCGCGGGATTGTTTTTATTGCCAGGCCAAAGCGAGTCCGCAGTTTATTGCGTGGCTTAAGGCCGAGGATTGCGAATCGCCATATTGCCGTGCCGTAACGACCGAGGATGTGACGAAGGTGCCGGAGTTTCAGGCGGCGTATCAGAAGGGGTTGAAGCAGTTTCGGAACAAGCCCGATGTGGCACGAAATTGGTTGACAACGAATCTTACGCCTGCCCTTCGCGACGGCTTTTACAAGCAGCAAAAGTCTTCGATCACGAGCATTCTTGGCACGACAAAGGCCGTTCAATCTTCGATGACCGACAGTGTCTCGGTCGTCGCGATCTTTCTCGATATCGCAATTCAACCGTCTGCGGGCAAGACGGTAGAGACCTTTACCGTGTCAATCTGGTACCGATCGAGATCGGCGGAAAAGGCTATGTCTTTATTTGCGAGGTCGATGTCGGTGCGTCGAAAAAGGTTAAGCTACCGCAGTTTCAGGTCAATGACGCGGGCAAGGCGACTTCGAAAAAGTGTGATGTCGTGGTTCGTGACCTAGCGGCGTGCGACGCAGGCGTGTGTGCAGCAAAATGAAGAACGTGGTCCGTATCGGTGTGATCTTTGCGTGCTTCGCGGCGTTTCTCGGCGTGTCGCTGACGCCTGAGACATCTGCACAGAAGCGCGACAAATTTTCACACGCTACTGCGGGACATAAGAAGAAGGATTGTAACTCGTGCCACACGCTGCCGACGGCGAATTGGGTCGCGGCTCGCGGGTTTCCTGATGTTGCGGACTTTCCCGGCCACGTCGCTTGCTTCGCGTGTCACCGCAGCGATTTTTTCGCAGGCAATAAACCCGCGATATGTGCGGGTTGCCATTCCAATCCGGGCCCGAAGGGTTCGGCGCGGCTTCCGTTTCCGGTCAAAACGCGTTCGCAGGAATTTACGAGCGTGTTTCCGCACAACCTTCACCAGGACATCATCGCCGAGGCCGCTCCGCGGCGACGCAATGTGGCGGTCGCTCATCTTGTGAAAGCGAGCTTCGCCGTCCCCGACGATCCGCCGAAACCAACATTTAACAACTGTGCGATCTGTCACGAGACGAGCAAGGCCGTGCCGAAATATGCACCGCGGATTCCCGCGTCGATGCAGCCTTTAGCCGAAGCAGCGGCAGATGCCTTTGCTCCGAAAGCCCAGTTTTTCAAGGAAATGCCGAGCGGGCATCAGACGTGCTTCCAGTGCCACTATCAGGGTGTCAAACCGTTTGCGACCGACTGTGCGGGCTGTCACAAGCTGACGACACCGTATATGGAAGAGCCGGTCGCAAAGCGTTACTCGATCAAATTTGACCACAATCAGAAGGAGCACTCGGTTCGCGATTGTATGACATGTCACGTTCGCATTTCGCAGAACGCCGATCTCAAGACCCTCGTCGACGCCGACGTGCCGTTCATCACCTGCGTGTCGTGTCATAATGACAAGATCACCGAGGAGACAAAGAAGCGAACCGCTTCGCCAGAGGCGCAGCAACCGGCGTTTCAATGCACTTACTGTCACGCTCCGGCAATCGGACGTTTTCCGATACCGAAGAGCCACGAGAACCGCTGATGAGCCAGACTGGCCGTTCAAAATATGTCTTGAAGCTGATGCTGTTTGCTGTCGCGGCGGCCGGTTTTGCGGCCAGTTGCATCCAACAGGCTCCAAAAATGCCGGTGACGATCACGTCGTCGTCGACGCCCGAGCCGATCGCGGTCAAGGCTTCGGATAAGACGTTCAAGAATTTTTCGCACGTGATCAAGGAACACAAGCAATTTGAATGTGCGTCGTGTCACGCGCGCGAGGGGCGTTCGCTCGATATGAACTACGCGGGCCACGAATCGTGCGTCGGATGTCACATCAGCCAGTTCACATCGAGCGGGCCAACAACCAGCGACGAACCCGCGATGTGTGCCATCTGTCACAAAGACTTGCAGTCCGTGCCGCCGGGGATGAATGAGTTTCCTCGTGAATTCAACGAGAGCTTCAATATGAAGTTTGACCACGCTGACCACGATTCGGGAGCCGGACGACCACCAGCGGGTTGTGCTTCTTGTCATCAAAGTGCGGGAGCCGGAAAGACAATTCCGTCGGGATTTCGTGCACACAATAATTGCTACACCTGCCACACTGCCGAAAGCAAGATCGGCTCGTGCAGCACTTGTCACGAACTTGCTCCATACAATCGCACGCCGCAATCGCGGTATGTTTTTCGAGCGGTTTTTACCCATGGCGACCACAATGGTGTGAGCTGTGCCGATTGCCATAGTGTCATCGCCCGAGCCCCACAAGGGCGGCAGGTGACCAATATTGTTGCGAGCCAGCACAACGGCGGTACGAATAACTGCGTGATGTGCCATAACGGCTCGCGAGCCTTCGGCGGTAACGGGCCGAATGACTTTGCTAATTGTGCACGATGTCACAAGGGTTCGGGCTTTGATATGCTTCCCGGAAGCTGATCGCGATCACAAAATTTAGCCATCTCACGACCCCAATCAGGCATTAATGAAAACATTGACATTAGTACCTGATTGAGGTTCTAATATGACCAAACAAGTATGAAAAATCTGGCGAAGTTGATCGTTTTTTCTGTGTTTGTGGCGGTGGCTGCTTTTGGTTTTGCGTGCAGCCTTTCAGGCTCGAGCTCGGCATCGCTCGCAGCTGCATCGCCGACACCACCCGCGGCAGCCAATACCACCGCGGCGACACCTGCTCCGCCGGCGGGCGACAAGAAGATCCCTAAGAGTTTTGTACTCAGCAAGGACAGCCTTTCTGAGTATGGCGAAGCTCCCTTTGATCATGACACGCACGCTTTTGGCAAATACAATCCGGAGGGCACCGCTGTTGTCGGTTGTGTCGAGTGTCACCATACCGATCAGCCAAAATCTGCTCTCAAGCCGCCGCTTGTCACCTCAGAGCGTGAGGTCGTTCTGACGATGGCCTCATGGCAGACGTCCACGCAGAAGGTGAGCAACTGCCGCACGTGCCATTTCCAGGACGGAAACGTACCTGAGGGCAAAGAGATGCCGACGCTCAACGGCAAAGACTTAAACAATGAGTACTCGTACCACGTAAACTGCAACACGTGTCATGACGCGGCCTTCAAGGCTAGGCCGACTTTAAAGAGCAAGAAAGGATTCGCGACCTCAAAAGACTGCCTCGTTTGTCACGCAAAGAATTAGTCGATGGTATTAAAACAGTGCGACAAATGCAGTGAGATGGTCGACGAGGCCAAGGCGTTTTGTCCTGCGTGCGGCAATGCCTTTGTCGAGGAAGAGCGGCGTTCGGTCACGACCAATTTCGAAGAGATGGACATGACCGTCCAGCTCGGTCAGACAATGTACAATCAGATGCTGTCGGACATGGGCTTGAACGTGTCGAAGGCTCCTGATGTGCAGGAAAAGGTCGTTGAAGTCGCGGCGGCGGCTCCGGCAGTTCCGCTTCAGCCGATCGCTCCGGCGGCGCCGGTTCCTACGGCTCAAAGCGTTCCGTCGAAGTCGAGTAACAAGTGGATATGGATCATGGTCGGCGTGATCGCCGCATTTATCCTGCTTGGTATCGTTATCGTCGTGGTCGCCGCAGGAGTAGCATTTTATTTGTCGCCGCGAGCCGCTTAGACCGCTTTCAATAATTAGTTCAAACCCCAATGCCACGTGAAATCGAAAAGCACGAGCAGATAATAAAGGCATTTCAAAATGTCGATATCGTCTCGGAGCTTGTCGAGCAGCTGCCCAATGGCGAGTTCAAGAATGAGCTCGACATGGACATCATCCTGTTTGGCCGCAGCTATCGCGGCAAGCAGGTCGGCCCTTACGCGCGTCTGCTGGAATATTCGGCGGGCGAGATCATCGTCGAAGAAAACACCTGGGAGAGCAGTCGTTTCTACATCCTCGTCCAGGGCAAGCTCGATGCGTCGATAAGGTCTCCTGAGGGTCAGAAAAAAGTTGGCGAGATCCCGGCTGGAAATTCATTTGGCGAGATGGCTCTGCTGTCGGGCACGCCACGAACGGCTACGGTCTCGGTCGCGATGGGCGGTGATAAAGCACTCGTTCTCGAATTCACGCGACCCGCAATACGCCTCTTAAGGAAACTTCCCAAATTTGGCCGCTTCCTTGATCGCAACTATCGTGCGTATGGCCAGTCGCTCACCCTAAACGAACTGAAGAATCTGATGTCTGGCGACATCGATCCCGCGATCCTTAAGAGACTCGACGACTCGGCCCGCTTCGCAGTGTATGAGAAAGATCACGTTCTCTTTCGCGAGGGCGACCCGATCAATCGTGTGCTCTACGTCAAGAATGGCTGGGTCCAGCGTGTAAGCGGAGCGGAATTTAATCCGAAGGCGGCGGACGTTCTGCTCGAATCGGACGCGTCTGTGGGCCTTGATTTTATCGGAGCCGGAACATGTCTCGGTATTGATGCGGTCGATGGGCCTCGTGAATGGAAATACACAGCGACTGTCTGGGGACGGGCTGAGCTGGTCGAGGTTGCGGTGACGCGGCTTCGCGAAGATCGCGAGATGACCGATGCGATCGTTCCGTTTTTCGAAAAAACAAACGGCCAGCAATCACCCCTTCCATCGCGTCCGGCCGATAATCGTGTCATCGGAGCCGCGACGAAAGAGATCGAGACCGGCGTCGTCGATGGCGTAAATCTGCTCGTGATGGACATGGCGAAGTGCATTCGCTGCGGCAATTGCTCGCTTGCGTGTCACAAGGTTCATGGCCAGACGCGTTTGGTGCGTCGCGGAATTCACATCGAGCGTCCCGTCAAACCACTCGCGAGAACCGTCCAGAGTGTCCTCGTCCCGTCCGTCTGCATGCACTGTCAGGATCCGGAATGCCTGACGGGATGCCCGACCGGAGCGATCGCACGCTTCCCGGACGGTGAGATCGATATCGAGCCAAAGACCTGTATCGGCTGCGGCGACTGCGCGACCCAATGCCCGTACAACGCCATCTCAATGGTGCCAAAAGGCGGCGACACCAACGTCCACGGCGCCGTCTCAAATTTTCTCTCGGCATTCTCGCTCGGCGAAGCTCCATTGCCGCCCGCCGTAGAGCAGACCGAGAATCTCCTAGCCGTCAAATGCAATCTCTGCAAAGACACGGGACTAAACCCAAAAGGTGGAAAGCGAGCCGCGTATTCCTGTGAAGAGAATTGCCCGACCGGAGCACTTCTCGTTCGCGTAAATCCGCGCGAGTATTTCGACGAAGTTCGCGAAACCATCGGGCTGATCCGAATCAGCGACACGCAGGCGATCGGCACGAATATTCACAAATTCGACCTGTGGGCGACGATCTGGCATGTGATCGGATTTTTGACGGTTGTGGCGGGCGGTTTCGTAGCGGTTTGGGCGACGTTGAAGTTCTCGCAGGACGTCGCTCTTAGTCCCGGCAGTTGGGTCACGATGCGTTGGATCACGGGTCTGACCGGCCTTGTCTCGATCGTCTGGGTGATGTTGTATCCGATGCGAAAGCAGGTCTATCGCCGCCGCGCCGGAGCTTTGCGATATTGGATGCTGTCGCACATTTATCTTGGTGTCTTGGCGGGCGGGCTGTTACTCGTTCACGGCGGGGCGAGCTCGGGCGGGTTGCTGACGACAGTGCTGATGATCTCGTTCGATCTGGTGATCGCGACCGGTTTGTTTGGCGCTGTTTGTTACATTGTCGTGCCACGGTTTATGACGCGTATTGAGCGTGAACCGCTGTTGATCGAAGACCTCGAAGCTCGCCAAAAGGAACTTCGCACCGCGCTGATCCAAACCGCAGACGAAACGACAAATCCTGAATTAAAAGAACTCATCCAGCGAAAGGTTCGCCGCCGATTTCTCGGCCTCGCGTATCTTTTCCGCCAATATATGAAACGCGAAGATCTGCAATCAATGCTCGCGGCGGCGCGTAAAGAGTTTCGCTCATCAGCGGATAAGATGACACGAACGGACGATGCGCGTCTGATGGACGCGGTCGAGAATGCTGCGACGCTGCGGCGTGTGGATGCGCTTTGCTATCTGCATTATCTGCTCAAGCTGTGGGTCGCACCGCACGTTTTGTTTACATCGATAATGTTGGTTTTGATGGTGATACACATCGCGCAGGTCGTGTATTTTAATGTGAGATAACATGCTCTCGAAGGACACAGGAAATTTCAGGATCAGCCTTCCCGGCTCGGAAGGCTCGCCCGTAAGTGTCTATAAAGAGAACATCATGATCGGCCGTCTCGACACGTGCGAGATCGTGCTCGACCATAAAAGCGTCTCGCGTATTCACGCATCGATCAATTTTCGCGACCGCAAATATTTTCTCGTCAATCTTTCGACCTCAAACATTCTGACGCTCAACGGCCGCCCCCTCGGCCCGCAGAAAGATGACGTTCTCGCCGGCGGCGATACGATCCAGATCGGGCCATTCACGATCCTTGCGTCGATCGACGAGGGCAATGCTCTCTCGCTTCTTGTCCAGCAGCAGCTTATCGTCGAGGTCGAGCCGAAGCCCGTCGCGAAAGTTCCAGCGGGAATGCCCGACGCGGGCGACGTATTAAAGGTTTTCTGGGAAAAGCGAACGCGGCAAAAAGAAGATTGGGGCACGCGCCTTCGGCCCACCGAGAAGCCGAAACCCGGCAAGGCGATGTTCAACTGGCGGCCGACTCGCGATCTGAAACGGACTTGGCGGTATGGGCTGTTTGTCTGGGCATTCATCATCGTCGGTGCGATCGGTGCGTTTGCGTATTTTCGATATCCGCAGGCGTATTCGCCGAAGCCGCTGACAATGGCACATTCGAAGGTTTTCGAATCGACTTCGATAGCCGTCGCATCGAACGGAAACTCCTGCACAACCTGCCACACGCCGAATGCACCGCTCGAAAATTCGTGTGTAACTTGTCATCAGGCGGAGCAGTTCCACGCGACAAACACACGCGCGCATGAAGAAGCTGGAATCACGTGTACCGTGTGTCACAAAGAGCATCAGGGATCGGATTTTGATATGGCGACCACCGCTATCGAAAGCTGTTTGACATGTCACAACGACAGCAACAAACAACTCTACAATGGCAAAGCGGTCGCGACAGCTCATGGCGGGACCTACGGTTATCCGGCGGCGAATGGAAAGTGGACTTGGAAAGGTGTCTATCGCGAGGTCGCGGATGCGATACCTGAGATCAACAATTCTGCCACCGGCGACAAGGACGAACAGGCGAAGCTCTCGCGGCATTTTCATACGGTGCACACGGGACGCTTGCGGACGCCCGTTGGATTGAAAGGCGATTCGCGAGGGTTTGTTTCGTGTTCGACTTGTCACAACAGCTTTGAGCCGATAGACCGCACGACGCCGCAGCAAACTTGTGCGGCTTGTCATACTAATAAAGCCGGTGATGCGACTCGCGATGCTCGATTTAAAGCCGACCAGGCGAACTGCATCTCGTGCCACACGCAGCATCCGTACGGCGGTAACCGCTGGAGCGAATTCCTGACCGAGGACGCTTTGAAGCGACGCAAGGACGCGATTGCGGCTAAGATCCTGAGTTTTAAAGGCCAATGAAACTGATCCACATAATCATCTGTCTCGCCCTGTTGGGCGTTCTGCTTTGGATCAACCAGACCCTGGTGACCGAGCAGACGCTCGCGTACGGTGGGCTGTCGTGGATCGGTTGGTTGAGCATTTTGGCGCTCGGGCTGCTTGTTGGGTTCGTGACAGTCTTTAGAGATTCGACGCGGGCTATTCAGTTCTTTAAGAGCCGTGGAGAGAATGCACGTGCATCCTCAACCGTGCGAACGCTCACCTCAGCCGAGCTGAAAGAACTCGGCCTCGACAAATATCGCGGCCCGGCCTATCCGCACCCAGTGATCTTCGCCGAACGCTGTATCGGCTGTCAGGCATGCGTAGATGCGTGTCCGCATGATGTGCTGGCGATCGTGGATGGCACGGCGGCGGCAGTCGCACCGGACCTTTGTATGGAGGACACGGCGTGTCAGGCCGAGTGTCCGGTCAATCCAAAGGCGTGCATCGTCATTAACACGGCAAAGGAAGTGCGTTCGCTGCCGACGCCGACGCGTGACGGAGCAAGCTACGAAACAAACGTTCCCGGCTGTTACATCATCGGCGATGTCTCCGGAGTTCCACTGATCAAGAACGCCGTTAAAGAAGGTGCTGAGGTGACGGCTCACATCGCCAAAAACCTAGCTTCCTCGCCCGCTGAACCAAAAGCAGACTACGACGTCGCCATCATCGGCGTCGGCCCCGGCGGAGCATCTGCCGCCGCCGAAGCTCATCTCGCCGGACTAAAATATATCGCCCTCGAACAAGGCAACACCTTGGCGACCATCGATCTCTATCCCAAAGGCAAGTACATCTTCTTCAAGCCAGACACAAAAGACTGGTTCGGCGGAATTCCCGTAGCCGGACTCGGCCTTGCTAAAGCAAAATACGCCGCCGCCGACACTAGCGACGACGAATCGATAATCGCCGCCATCGGTGCTCCGCTCGCGGATCTCGTTCATCACGAGGCTCCATCGTTATCGAGTGAGTTGATCGCAAAGATACCGCAAGCCTTGCGTGCAGAAAGCCAGCCGTTGCTTGAGGCAAAGATCGAAAAAGAACTCAAGAAACGCATTGTCGGCTATCTAAGGTCGGAAGGTTCGGGCGACTGGGCAACTCTCTATCAAAGACATTTCATCGCCGAATGCGACTCTTTAATTTCAAATTTCAGATCTGAAATTTCAGATCAATTGCAGACCAAAATTCCCGGTGACCAACGCGAAAACATCCTCGCCGTCTGGCTCGGCAGCCTCGCGGATAAGGGCGTTAAGGTCAATGAGAATGAGAGCTGCAAGACGGTAAAACGCGCGGATGATGGTGATTATTTTGTAATTACTACCGAGCACGGAGCGGAGAAAACACCGCATACTTACAGGGCTCGCCGCGTCATCATAGCTATAGGCCTTCGCGGTGCTCCGAACAAGCTTCGCTTGCCGAACGAAGATCTCAAATTCCACATCGACGGACACGAAGAGGCGAAGGTGATTTATGGGCTGTCCAATCCGATGGAATTTCGCGGGCGGCATCTGATCGTCGTAGGCGGAGGAAATGTCGCGGTCGAGGCGGCGGTCGATCTTGTTTGTACGCGCGACGGCAATGCCATTAGCCATCGAAAACCTGAGGATATGAACAAGGTGACGATGCTCGTTCGCGATTATCTCGCTCCGACGGTAAAATTTGGTAACAAGCTGCAGCTCTATCAGTGCGCCGACGAAGGCCTGATCGATCTGAGGTTTGGCGAGGGCATCAAAGAGATGCGTGAGTACGAGGTCGTCATCGAGAACGTCGTGACCAAGCAGGAAACGGTAACGATCCCAAATGACTACATCTTCGCCCTCATCGGCGGCGAGCGACCGAATCGGTTCTTAGAATCGATAGGAATTGAGATCAAGTAAGTAGGAATTACGCCTTTAGGCGTCATCACAACGAGCAGTACAAATGTCTAAAGAAAATCTTCTCTACGGGGTGATCGGGATCATGGTCGGTGCCATCATCGGATTCACATTCGCCAATAGCGTCAATAAGAACGTCGTCACTCCAACTCCCATGACGACCGCGAACGCAAACGTCGCCGGCCCGCTATCCGGCAACCCAGCGTTGCCGTCGGATCACCCGCCGCTCGGTACGAGCCCGGGAACAACGCAACCACAAGGCGGGTCGATCCCCGAGGTCACCGCTGCTATCGACAAAGCAAAAGCAGACCCTCAGAATTTCGAGGCGCAGATGACGGCGGGGGATCTTTATTATCAAATACAGCGTTTCGAAGACGCTGCGAAATTTTACGAGACAGCGAACAAGCTCAAGCCTACCGAAATTGAGCCGCTCGTTAAGCTTGGCAATGCGCTTTTCGATGGCGAGAAATACGTCGATGCAGAAAAGTGGTATACGCTTGCTCTTGAAAAGAATCCAAAGGATATTACCGTACGCACAGATCTCGGCCTGACCTTTTTCCTGCGCGAACCGCGCGATATCCCGAGAGCGATCAAGGAGTATGAAAAGTCGCTGGCGATCAACCCAGACCACGAAATAACTTTACAGAACCTTGTGGTCGCGTATAAAGAATCGGGCGACGCCCCGAATCTCGAAAAAGCTACGGCTAGACTAAAGACCGTAAACCCTAATAATCCGGCGCTGAAAAACTAGGCTTCGGGCTGATCTTCTTCGCACCATTTCCGCGTCACTTCGTGGCGGTAATCGAACATTTTCTGGATCGTCGGGATGATGAAGATCGGAGCGGCGAGATCCCCGATAAATGACATCGGCGGCTCGTACTCTATTTCGTCGCGAAGTATAGCACCGTCGGGATGTCCTTTGATGATGTGCCGGTGCCGCCAACTTTTGAAGGGGCCTGAGATCTGAACATCCTCAAAAAGATGTGGCGGCTCATAAACCGTGTGCTCGGCAACCCAACGCGCCGGTATCAGTCCGAGTATCTTCGTCTCAATGATCGCCTGGGATCCGATCACGGAGATGTCCGCCTTTTGCACGATCTTTGCGTCCTCCCACGGCGGCACGAGGCGGGCGAAAGCGTCAGGCAACTCGTGAAATGCGAATACTTGCTCGGGGGTGGCGTGGATGACTGTTTCTTTGACAAATAACATATTTTGATTAGAACCCAAGCGAGACGGTCGGAACAAAACTGGAGGCGGAAAAACAAAACTGAAAGCTTTCCAATTAACAATTAGTTCGTGAGTTTTCGGGTTTCAGTTTTTCGGAGGGGAATATTTGTCGGCGGCATTTTGTAAACCGCTTAACTTAGCCGAAACTCTCTAAAATGGCTGAAACAACAGAAGACCTCGGGGCGTTTTACGACGACCACGTTTCAAAAGCAAAGATCTGGCAGGTTATCGGAGCTTCGTCGCTCGGGACGGTGATCGAGTGGTATGACTTCTACATCTTCGGAAGCCTTACGACGACGATCTCGCCGCTTTTTTACCCGCCGGGCAACGATACGTTTGCGTACATAATGTACCTCGCGACGTTTGCGGTCGGATTCCTGGTGCGGCCTTTTGGTGCGTTATTTTTCGGGCGTATCGGCGATGTTGTGGGCCGAAAATATGCATTTTTGGTCACGCTGCTTATCATGGGTGGGGCGACAGCGGTGCTTGGATTCTTGCCGACGTTTGCGACGATCGGCTGGGCCGCTCCGATAATTCTGTTGTTATTACGCGTACTACAGGGCCTTGCTCTGGGCGGCGAGTACGGCGGTGCGGCGGTGTATGTGGCCGAGCACGTGCCCGATAACAAACGTGGTTTTTATACGTCATTCATCCAGATCACGGCGACGCTCGGGCTCTTTATGTCGCTCGCCGTGATCCTGATCGTGCAGAATACAATGTCTGCCGAGCAGTTCGCCGGCAAGACGGATGGCTTTCCGGGTTGGCGCATTCCGTTTCTCGTCTCGATACTGCTCGTTGGTGTCTCGCTTTACATCCGGCTTCGGATGGAAGAATCGCCTATCTTCCTACAGGTAAAATCGAGCGGCATGACCTCAGCAAACCCGCTGATCGAAGCATTCACCAAGTGGAAAAATCTCAAGATCGTTCTAATTTCGCTCTTCGGAGCGACGGCAGGTCAGGGAGTTGTCTGGTATGCGGGTCAGTTTTTCGCACTTTTCTATCTGCAGACGATCTTGAACGTCAACAATACGTCCTCACAGTACATCGTTGCGATCGCATTGCTCTTGGCTCTGCCGTTCTTTGTTTTCTTCGGGGCACTGAGCGATCGCATCGGGCGAAAGTGGATCATCCTCGGCGGCTGCCTGCTCGCGATGCTCACATATATTCCGATCTATAGCTCGATGCAGTCTGCTGCCGGGTCGAATGTGGTAACGGCGAGTTCGCAGAAAGATCCCGTCACCGGTGCGACAAAACTGACGCCGCAAACAACCGCTCCCCGACGGAACGCTCGTCAACGCCGAGAAAGTCTTACCTTTCACATCGCTCGCCGAGTTGCTCTCACACTCAGCCGCGTGGAAGCTCATCTTCCTTGTCTTCATTCAGGTCTTTTGGGTAACGATGGTCTACGGCCCGATCGCGGCATACCTGGTCGAGGCATTTCCGGCGAAGATACGATATACGGCATTATCGCTGCCGTATCACATCGGCAACGGCGTCTTCGGCGGGCTGTTACCGCTGATAGGCGTTTCTCTGATCGCCCAGACCGGGAACATCTACGCAGGATTATTTTACCCGATGGCTATTGCCGGAATAACGTTCGTGGTCGGGGCGATCCTGTTGAAAGAAACCCACGGGCATAAGATCTGGGAAGAGATGGGGAGAAGCTAGTCATTGGCCAGCGAAATGCACTTCTGAGTTCAGGAGTGACCCGAAAGCAAGGTATCGTATGAACTAAACTTTAAAGGAGAAAGAAATGAAAACTGCCATTCTCATGTCAATATTTGCGTTTGCGCTGGGCCTTACGGCCTGTGGCTGGAATCCTGACGTGACCGCCGTTCCGATCAGCGAACCTTGGGCGTCCATGGGCCTACCGGTCAAGGAGAATGCTGTGGTCTGGGGCAGCACCGACAAACAGTTCAAAGCAGTTCACAAAGAGGATCGCAAGGCAGTGACGACCAAATACGTCGAGGCTCTAAAAGCCAAAGGGTGGGCGATGGACTCGATCGACGAGACCTCGGCAACGAATACGTTCATCGATATGTCGAAAGGTGCGGAAAAACTGAAGCTGGATATCTATATCTTCAACAACACCGGCGTCATCATCGACAAAAAGTAGACCTTGGAATTGTCTTGCAGCAGAACGGTCGATCTATGGCAATCGGACATTCAGCAGATCCCAGACCTTTTGCAGGTGCGATTCTTCAACGCGAATACTGCCTACCGACAACCGCAGGGTGAACTTCCCGTTCAGCTTTGTATGCGACAGATATGCCTCGCCCGAGGCATTGATATCGTTCATGATCTTTTCGTTCAAGGCGTTGAGATCATCGACGCCGGCGGGGCAGGCACGGAAACAGACGAGTGCGAACGGCACCGGTGCTAGCATTTCGAAATTTGGCGACTCTTCGACCCACGAAGCAAAGAGGCGTGCGAGGCGGCAGTGTTCGCGAAGGCGGGCGACGAGCCCTTCGACGCCGAAGTAGCGGATCACGAACCATAGTTTCAACGCTCGAAACCGGCGGCCAAGCTGAATGCCGTAGTCCATTCCGTTCTTTACGGATTGTTCGTCGCTTGTTTTGAGATATTCGGCAACAAGAGAAAACGCCTCTTTAAGAACGCCCAGATCCTTGCAATACAAAACCGACAGATCGAACGGCGTAAACAGCCATTTGTGCGGATTGACGACGATCGAATCTGCACGTTCCCAACCTTTAAAAAAATGTCTGTATTCCGGCACGATCGCGGTCGAACCGGCATATGCTGTATCGACGTGGAGCCAGATGCTGTATTTCTCACAGATATCGGCGATGGCATCGACCGGATCGACGCTTGATGTCGAGGTTGTGCCGACGGTCGGGATCACGCAGATCGGTAGATAGCCGTTTGCGATGTCTTCCTCAATAGCCTGAGCCAGTTTTTCGGGAATCATCTCAAACCGATCATTGCACTCGATCTTTCTCAGACTGCGAAGGCCGAGACCGAGTGTGATGACGCCTTTGTCTATTGAGGAATGAACATGTTCCGAGCAATAGACACGCATCAAGGGCACGTCGTCGCGACCGGTGAGGCCGAGATCACGGACCTTTAGATTTGCCTTCTCGCGAGCTGCGGCGATGGCGTGCATCGTTGATACTGACGCCGTATCGTAGATAATTCCCTCGAAATGATCAGGGAGATCCATCATCTGACGTAGCCAGTCGAGCACAACATCTTCCAGCTCGGTCGAGGCCGGCGACGTACGCCAGAGCATCGCCTTCATGTCGAATGCCGCGGTGAACATCTCGCCAAAGACACCGACAGAGCTGGTCGAGGTTGAGAAAAGCCCGTGAAAATTCGGATGATTCCAATGAGTGACGGCAGGAAGGATTAGCCGATCGACATCTTTTAGGACTTCGCCAAAATCCTCGCCGGTCGCAGGCGGCGATGTTGGTATTTGGCTTTTTAGCCAATCAGGCTCGACCTGCGAGAGCACAGGCATTTCACCGATGTGCTCGAAGTAGTTTGCGATCCAGTCGACGACCTCGTACCCGTATTTGCGAAAGTCTTCCGTCGGCATGTCGCCGAGATTTTTGTCACTCATATGTAAAGTTTCGGCCCGGCAGTTGAGCAAGTCAACGCCGGGCCGAAGTTTATGTCATCACCGAGGAAGAACTACTCTGCGGCCACCGCCGACAGATCGATCTTGCCTCCGATAAAACTGACGCTCAGGCTATTGCCCTCGGCGTCGGAAAGGTAACGGTGAGCGACCGAATCAGTTACGTTGACGAAGGTTTCTCCCTCAGCACCACCGATAACGTCAAAGGTAACAACGATGAGGTCCTTAGCCTCAGAGCTTGCTCTGAACGCCTCGACCGAGTCATAGAGGACAGCGATCTTGCCTGGCTCGTCGCTGTTCGTGGTAAGGGTCACGCCGATCCCGCCTCGTTTCTTACCAATTCCGACTTGTGGCGCCGTCAGTTTCGTTGGGTCGTACTCGAGCGTAAAGCTTGTAGCAACCTCGTCTCCCTTCGGAGCCAAATTCACTACTACGCTAACGCGACCGTAATTCGGCGGCCCCGTCGGCACCACGCGGATCTCACGGCCGAAGAAGTAACCATAGATCTTACTGAAGATCGACGATCGGTCTTCAACCGGAGCTGTCGCAACACTCGGCCCGCCGGCGTTTGTAAGCGGATCTAAGGACGCGGCGTACCTCCGAGCCTGAATTACGTCACCGGCATTTATTAGCCCGTCACCATTCGTTGCCCTTGGAGCCACGTCGGCCCGCTGGCTTTCGTTGGTTGCGGCATTTGGAGTGTCGAGAGTAGTAGCAAAGCGCCGGGTCTGAACAACGTCGGTAGAGTCTACAACTCCGTTGCCAAGGAAACGCGGAGAAACATCCCCTTCGAATCCAGGTGTCGGCGTGGCTGTTGGCGTACCAGTTGGTGTTGCGGTCGGCGTCGCCGTCGGAGTATTCGTGGGCGTTGCCGTTGGTGTATTCGTCGGAGTAGCTGTCGGAGTGTTGGTCGGCGTAGCGGTTGGCGTCGCCGTTGGGGTTGGAGTTGGTGTTCCGGCTCCACATGTCGGAAACTTGAACGAACCAACCATCGTACCCCAGCTTGATGTGGATGTGGTCGCATAGTACTGGTTGGTGTACCAGAACGTACAGTCATCTGTAGGATCGATATTCATCGACGTGTAGTCACCCCAGCGGCTACCCGTGGTCGTCTGCGAACCGCCTCCGTTGACTATGACACCCTCGCCTTGGGGCATTGTGCCAAGAGTATCTCCCACGAGACGCCCCGTATATCTGATGCCCGGAAAAACATCGGTCGCCGAGGAAACGCTATAGCCAAGCGCCATATTTCCGTCGCGGTCCATTGCGATGCTACCCATCCAGCGATGAATACCGTCGGTAGCTCCCGGGCCAAAGGTTCCCTGCTGGAATATCGTCGGTGTACCGTTTGGATCTCTTAGTTCATACCAACGCATACCGGCCATTCCCGTCGATGCTTCGACAGATTGGCTGGTAACGACGGATGCGTGCGTGCCGAAGTTGCGATAGGCCGCCCGGAAGGTCGGCCGCTGACGATACGAAAGAATGTCGATCTTTGTAACAGCCTGCCCCGGCTGCGGAATACAGTTTCGCGACGGAGTCGATCCGCCGGAACACGGAAAGATCGAGTCGAAAGGCTCGGTCGGGAGAATGGTCGGTCCGGTAAACGTCGAGTTTGCCGGGGTTGTAAAATCTGCCTGGAACTTATAAACGAGCAATGCGTCCGGCTGTCCCGGAGGGGCCCCATTGTCGCGGGTACCAACGAAGATCGCCGGACTGCCGGCCGGCGGCAGAGTGTTACCGTCAATGTCCGCTGGAAGCAGTCCGAAAGGATTCTGAGAGATCGCGATACGGATACTCGTAGCCGTCGGATTTCCAGCTAACATAGCGTTGCGATCGAGAGCATAGTTACCCGTTACACCGCCTTCGTTAGTATTGATGTAATAACCATCCGACCAGATACCGTATTTGGGATAATCCGGAAACGACGGAGCACTAAATGCATAGCGATTATAGGTGCCGAGTGGATCCGATGTAGTCGAGACGGCTACACAGTTGAAGAACGGAGCTCCACTGTCGGAGAACTGGCTAAGCAACCAGCGATCTGCAAATTGATCGTACAATACGACCGGGTCGCC
Source organism: Acidobacteriota bacterium (assembly GCA_016718135.1). Taxonomy (GTDB): domain Bacteria; phylum Acidobacteriota; class Blastocatellia; order Pyrinomonadales; family Pyrinomonadaceae; genus OLB17. The sequence continues at coordinate 556,685 of JADKEF010000003.1, forward strand.
TGCGTTCTCTGTTTGGCACGGCCCGCCGAAACCGGCAAACAATGTGTTGATAGCAAATGGGCCAAAGAGCGACGTTCCCGCCCGACTGAAGATCTGGAATTTCGTATTGACCATCTGGATGTAATGGTTCGGGCCGATGTCGCCGTTTGTGTCAGGTGGAGAGCAACCACCACACGCGACCGGATTCCCTATGCCGGGAAACGTGATCGGATCAGTGAAGCCAGCCAACCTAAAAACACCCAGGTCTATCCTATCTTGAAGTGCGGGGTCCGGATCGTGATTTGTATCGCCGACCGGGCCGAGCATACCGGGATCGTCCTCAGCCTTGTCCTCTTTTCGAGAGATGGTGATGGGCGTCATATCTCGAAGCGGCGGCGAGACGTCAAATCTAGCGGCCTTGGTGGCGACCGGAGTGCCTATTTCCTGAGTATCCTGGGCGCTAATGGTCGTACTAAATGGCATCAATATTGTTGCCAGCAAAATAAGTAACAGCGGCGTTCTCACATAAGCGCCACTAAGGTCAAAAGATTTGGTCATGTTTTATACTCCAACGATAATTCTGTTTCTCACACTACCTTCAACGGAAGACAGCTTCATGGAGGGATTCGCGTTTTAGATTTTGAAAGAAACGAATAATGATATCGTTTCCTAAGTCATTGGGGCAAGGCCTGTAGCACTTTGGGACCGACCTTTTTTGAAATTGAAACTTAGAATCTCCCTTTTTCTATTGGGAAACCCAACTACTTTGCCCCTCCCGTCAGATGTAGATTTACAACGCCTATTTATTTATTAGACTCGATTCGGTATAATCCGAAACTGCAAAGCAGAAAACACCATTTCGAACGCCACAGACCTTTCCCCCGAGCGTCAGGCCGTTTCGGCAAAAATCCGTAGACAGAAATTTTGATCCTTCGTGAGGTTTATTAATGATACGTGGTACGTCTAAATTGACCCTTTCTTTTCTAACTCTGCTCAGTTTCCCTCTGGCTGCTCTTGGACAGGGTCGTGGACTCGACGAACGCATCAACGATGCCTTCAAACCAGTCGCCGATTGGTGGGGGTGGCTAATCTTTTATCCTCTTCCTTTCGACGCCCCCTACAATCTTCCGATCGTTCTGGTCCTCCTGATCGGTGGGGCTCTCTTCTTCACGCTAGCATTTGGATTCGTGAATATAAGAAGATTTCCGCTCGCTATAAATGTCGTCCGTGGCAAATATGACGACCTGGAGAAAGCAGCCGATCCCGATCACGCGGAACCGCACGAGGCCGACCCGCATGCTGAGGTGAACATCGTTGATGGCAACATCGTCGATACCATCCGAGACGAAAGCCACCATGGCGAGGTCAGTCATTTCCAGGCACTCGCGACTGCCGTTTCAGGCACCGTCGGATTGGGTAATATCGCGGGTGTTGCCGTAGCGATCGGCATCGGAGGCCCCGGCGCCACATTTTGGATGATCGTCTGCGGCCTGCTCGGCATGTCGTCGAAGTTTGTGGAGTGTACGTTAGGCGTAAAGTACCGCGATATTGGCCCGGACGGCACTGTTTACGGCGGGCCGATGTATTACCTTTCACGCGGTTTTGCCGACATCGGATGGGGCAGAGCTGGAAAGGTGATGGCTGTCCTTTTTGCGATCTTCTGTGTTGGCGGTTCTTTCGGCGGCGGCAATGCGTTTCAGGCGAACCAGGCCACCGCCCAGATAACGACGCTATTTGGCCTCGAGGGCGGCGCGGTAAAAACAATTATCGGCCTAATACTTGCGATCCTGACCGGCATAGTCATTATCGGCGGCATCAAGCGAATTGCGAGCGTTACCGAAAAACTTGTGCCGCTGATGGCGATCATTTACATCGCAGCCTCACTCATCATCATCGGTGCTCATTTTTCAGAGGTGCCGGCAGCGATCGGGCAGATCTTTAGTGGAGCCTTTACCCCGAGTGCTGCGGTCGGCGGTATCGTTGGTGTCATAATTCAGGGATTCCGCCGTGCAGCTTTCTCAAATGAAGCAGGGGCGGGTTCGGCCGCCATTGCTCACTCGGCAGTAAAAACAAAGTTCCCGGCCAGCGAAGGTATAGTTGCCCTCCTCGAACCATTTATCGACACTGTTGTCATCTGTACGATGACTGCCATTGTGATCGTTCTATTCAACATGGACGGGTTCTTCCAGTATGGCGGCGTGAACGGAAATGTGATGATCGGAAATGAGATTGTAAACGGGGTTGACCTGACTGCTCGAGCTTACAATGACGTCCTGCCAGGCTTTAACATCGTCCTGACGGTCGCGATCGTCTTATTCGCATTTTCCACTATGATCTCGTGGTCATACTACGGTCTGCAGTCCTGGAAGTATTTGTTTGGACGGTCAAAAGCTGCCGATATTACATTCAAGCTGATCTTCTGCCTATTCGTAGTTATCGGTTCCGCAGCATCTCTTGGTGCAGTTATCGACTTCTCGGATGCGATGATCTTTGCGATGGTCTTTCCGAACATGATCGGGCTCTTCTTCTTATTCCCTAAGGTTCGCGAAGAGTTGAACCGCTACTTGAAAGCGATCGGGAAGGCCTAGATCAGTATTTTCTTAAATTTTGGCCGGTGCCGGGCTTGCCCTGCACCGGCTAAATTCTGCTACGCGTCACCGCAACCCTCATTTATGCTTGACTTTGGGGCTGATCAGGCTTAATGTTCCTTAGCGTCAGCAAACATTTCATTTAATTGTGAGGTTTCCCCTGAGATTGCGATGCATAGCGTCCCCGCAGTTCCGGACCTAATGCAGTAACAATTTTCTTTGGACAGGTCGAGCTATGGCGGATTTGCCGATAGTTACGGAACAATCGAACGAAGGATTTATACGTGGGCTCGGGCTACTCGACTCGACGATGATCGTCGCCGGGTCGATGATCGGCTCAGGCATTTTCATTGTCTCGGCTGACATAGCCCGACAGGTCGGTTCGCCGGGCTGGTTACTTGTTGTTTGGATAGTGACCGGACTGCTGACCGTTGGTGCGGCACTTTCCTATGGCGAACTCGCAGCGATGATGCCGCGTGCCGGCGGAATGTATGTCTATCTGAAGGAAGCATTCTCGCCGCTTTGGGGCTTTTTGTATGGCTGGACCCATTTTCTGGTCATCGGTACGGCGACAATAGCGGCCGTTTCTGTCGCATTTAGCCGCTTTACCGGCATTCTCTTCCCTGCAATATCGGAAAGTAATTATTTGATCGAGCCCATCCGCTTCGGTTCATCTAGCTACGCCTTTTCACTGTCAACAGCTCAGCTTTTGGGAATCGTCATGATCGTCTTTTTGACGTTTATGAACACTCGCGGACTAAAGCTCGGCAAGTTCGTTCAGAATACCTTTACTTTCGCCAAGACGGCCTCGCTCATCGCCCTAATTATTCTCGGGATAATCGTCGGCCTTGTCTGGTATCCGGAGATCGCCGCGGCTAATTTTGGTGACCTCTGGACCATCCGCGGCAGTGTTCAAAATGTTGGAGCGACTCCGGCAAACGACTCTGCGGCAACCTTGGCTTCGCTCTTGACCGGAATCGGAATGCTCATCGCGATATGCGTCGCACAGACGAATTCCCTCTTTTCAGCAGACGCCTGGCACAATGTGACGTTTACGGCGGGTGAGGTACAGAACCCCAAACGGAACCTACCACTTTCGCTGCTGCTTGGAACAGGCGGCGTCATCTCGCTTTATTTGCTTGCAAATATCGCGTACCTAGTCACGCTTCGGTTCGAGGACATACAAAAGGTACCGAGCGATCGGGTTGGATCAGCCACCGCGGATGTCATCTTTCCCGGAGCAGGAGCCGTCATAATGGCGGTCGCGATCATGATCTCGACTTTTGGCTGCAATAACGGCCTGATCATTTCCGGAGCTCGAGCCTATTACGCAATGGCGAAGGACGGCCTATTCTTCAAGGCGGCAGGTGAACTCAACAAGTTCCAGGTTCCCGCGTGGGCGATCGTTATACAAGGCATATTGTCAGTTCTGTACGTTTTGCCCCGCACTGTTAATCAGGCCGCGGATGGCAAGGTGACGTACGGCAATTTGTACGGCGACCTGCTGACATACGTCATCTCAGCGGCCTTGATCTTTTATATTCTGGCTATCGTGTCGGTTTTTGTGCTCCGGGTGAAACAACCTAACGCCGAGCGCCCGTATAAAGCATTCGGATATCCGATAATTCCAGCCCTGTACATCATCGGGGCATCGATCATTCTCGTCGTCCTGTTTGTCTATCAAACAACTGCGACGTGGCCCGGACTCGTAATTGTTCTTACCGGCGTGCCGGTTTACTTTATTTGGAAAGCGCTGTCCGCCAAGTCGGGGGCAGCTTAAGTAATATTGTTAGTTCAACTCTAGGAGGTTTTCATGTCACTTTTCGCGACTAAACCAATTTCCAGGATCATCGCCGAGGCTCAGGAGACGGGCGAACATACATTTAAGAAATCGCTAAGTGCCCTCGATCTTACGATGCTTGGTGTTGGTGCGATCATTGGAACCGGAATTTTTGTTCTTACCGGGCAGGCTGCCGGAAAGCATGCAGGTCCGGCGGTTATCATCTCGATGGTACTTGCCGGAATCGTCAGTGCTTTCGCTGCTTTGTGTTATTCCGAGTTTGCGGCCAGCGTACCGATCTCAGGTTCGGCATACGCTTATGGCTATGGAACGCTTGGCGAATTTATCGCCTGGATCATCGGCTGGGATCTCATCCTCGAATATGCCTTCGGAGCAGCGACGGTTGCCGTTGGTTGGTCGGGTTATGTGGTCAGCCTATTTAGAGACACGCTGGGGATCAACTTCCCACTTGCATTGAGTGCCCCGCCCGGGACGGAATTAAAAGACGCAGCCGGAAATATCGTTGCAACCGGTGTCTTCAATCTTCCCGCCGCGTTGATCGCGGTAGCCGTAACGTTATTGCTGATTCGGGGTATCAAGGAATCAGCAAGCTTTAACTCGCTGATCGTTATCGTCAAGGTAGTCGTCGTTGTCCTCTTCATTGTTGCCGGCATCGGCTACGTGAATCCCGATAACGTAGGCATCGGCTGTACGGTCGGAGCTCCCGGCTGTGCCCAATTCATGCCGTTTGGATTTAGCGGCGTGGTGACCGGTGCTGCCGTTATCTTCTTTGCCTATATCGGATTCGACGCGGTCTCGACTGCTGCTCAGGAAGCGAAGAACCCGCAGCGTGACATGCCGATTGGTATTCTGGGGTCACTCGCGATCTGTACAGTTCTGTACATTCTCGTCGCCGGTATCATGGTCGGTTTGGTCGATTACAAGCTGCTCACGAATGCTGCCGCTCCAATCGCAGTCGCTATTGACGCCGCACTACAAAAGGCTCAGGGAACAACGATGGGAACGATCCTGTATGCTTTCCCGACGATCATCAAGGTCGGTGCCGTGCTCGGACTGAGCTCGACGATGGTCGTTATGACGATGGGCCAGCCACGTGTGTTCTATTCGATGTCCAAAGATGGTTTGCTGCCCGCATGGGCGGCGAAGATCCATCCGAAGTTCCAGACACCGCACATCACCACTGCGATCACTGGCGTGATCGTGGCTATTCTGGCCGGTTTCGTGCCGATCAGTTTGCTTGGCGAATTGGTAAGTATCGGAACGCTCTTCGCCTTCGTGATCGTCGGCGTGGGTATCATTATCCTGCGTTCGTCGAATCCGGCGTTGCATCGGCCGTTCAAGGTGCCGCTTTCGCCGTTCATCCCGATCGCCACTGTTCTGTCGGCGGCATATCTGATGAACAGCCTTCCGCTCGATACGTGGATCCGCCTTATCGTCTGGATGTCTATCGGCCTCGTGATCTACTTTGCTTACAGCTATAACCACAGCAAGATCGGTATTGACGAGCATCGTGAAGGGGACGAAGGCGAATCCAACTATAAGCCTCCGATTGCAGCAGCAATAGCCATCGTACTGGCAATGGCGTTAACTGTCTGGCAGGTTTCACATTTGGTCTGGATCGAAATGGCAGTCCGACTGTTTGCCTGGGGTGTGACCGGTGTACTGGTTATCGTCTTGATGTACGGTAAGCGTGACGGGAATGCTGCTCGTGATGCGACAACGCGAAACGTGGGGCTGGCTGCAACGCTTATCAACCTTGCGATATGGATAGGGATCACATATTGGTTCTTTGTGCATTACGCTGAGTTGCACGCAGCTAAATAATCCGGGACTGATCCCTGATCAGGATAAAGCTCGCAGAGAAGACTCTGCGAGCTTTTTTGTTTGTCGTATCCGCGGGAAGCTTGAAATTGATCAACCTACTCTCCCGAGTCGAGGTGTCGCTCCTCGGAACGCTTTTGATCCGTTAGCATTGGCACCCTTGTCCGATCGGGAGCTGAGATAGTCTGTGCCTGATACGTGGGGCGGCATTCAACCGAAAAAATGTCCTCAGAGCGCCTTTCGCCGCTACCTGACTTTACCTGGCGTTTGACTCACTACTTCGCACTTCGGGCAGACCAGTGGGTTTCCGTAATGTGCCTATCAATTGAGAACGCCGGGACGCAGATGGCTCTCTGCGTCCCGGCGTCTCTGTCTATTAGTTATTCTAGTTCGTGCCGACCGGTAGACCCGGAGCAGGTGCGTCGATCTTGTCGATCACTTCCTTGTAGATCTTGATCGATCCATCCTTTTCCATGCGGAGCTTTGTCGCGACGATGTAGTCGGCAAATACCGACGAACGCTTACGCTGCAACATCGACTCCATCAGGCTGCTACGCTGCTTGGCAAACTCTGCACTGTCAGCTTCCTCACGTTTATTCATTCCGACTATGTACCAGTTGTCGCCAACCTTGATCGGCGTCTTTGTTACCTCGCCGGCCTTGAGAGCGTAAACCGCGTCCTCAAGTTCCTCGCTCGTGCCGGCCGTTGGGCCTTCGCCGAGTGGCGAACCAAGTACGAAATCTTTCTTGTTCTTCGACTCAAGGCCCTTGCCCGTAGCCGCACCCGCGAGAGCAGATGCATTTGCTGAACCCGAGGCAATGTCTTTAGCGATCTGTTCGATCTCGGCACGTGCCTTTTCGAGTTTTACGACGTCGATCAACTGAGCCTTCACCTCGTCAAACTCAGCGTCACGCGGGTCTTTCTTATCAGCGAGCATCGGCGCCGCAAATCCATTCTGGATCGGCGTCTTTTCGCCAACATCACCCACATTAGCGAGCGGTGCAATGCCTTCTTCAAACTGCGGTGACACGCCAATATTCGGCACGTCGTCGCCCGGTTTCACGAACGCGGTCTCCTTGACCATGTCTGCCGCACTCATGTTCGCCTGAGCAGCAAATTCCTGAGCGGTTTTGACCGGATCCTTGGTCTGCTTCAGCGAATCGACCACTTTCTGTGCCAATTCGGCCGCCACGGCATACGCACGACGGTTACGCAGGCTCACCTCGATCTCCTTCTTTGCCGTATCAAAGGTTTTTGGCACATCCTCGCCTCGGCGGAGAATGAAATATCGTCCTTGATAGCTGATCGGCTCAGTGATCTCGCCCGGCCTCATTTTGAGAAGCCGTTGGTACGGATCGTCAGATTTGTTCGGGTTCTCCCGCACAGGCCCGATGAGTTTGCCGCCATTCTGAGCTGTCGCAGGATTCTCCGACTGGCCTTTGGCGGCCGTAGCGAATGCGTCCTCGCCCACTGTCGGGCCGTCTTTTCTGAGCTGCGTGACGATCTCGGCTGCTTTCCCTTGGGCAACGCCGTCAAGCTCTGGCTTGGCGATACGGATCACGATCTCCTGTCCGAGTACTCCGGCGATCTTTTTGTCAGGCGTGAGGTTATCCCACTCGGTCTTAATGTCAGCCTCAGGGATGCTCATCTTTTCACCGATCTTGGCGGTGTTAATAAAAACGTACTTGATCTTCTTTTGAGCAACGCTGATAAAGTAGCTCTGCTTGTTCTTTTCGAAATAGTCGCGAAGCTCAGCATCAGTCGGCGTGATCTTCTTGGCAAGCTCGGCGTTGTTCACGGACACGTAGTTCACGTCAAACTTTGCATTTCTACGCTGATAGTCCTCAAGCACTTCCTGCTCTGAGACAGTTACGCCCGATGTTAGAAACGCGCTCAATTTCTGAGCACTGATGTCATCGCGAACACTCTGCTCATAGGTTGAGATGTTACCGAACATCTCTGTGACATTCTGCTCGTAGACCGCCTGATCGAAGGGTTTCCCGTCAGTCGGCTTATTGCTTTCACGGATCCTCGCCGCGACCTCGCCATCGCTGGCCGTCAGCCCGAGACGCTCTGCCTCGATCCTTGCGATACGGCTGCCGATCATGCCATCCAGCATGGTTCTGGTTGGCTGATTTTGGCCAAATCTAGAGGAGTTTTCCTTTTGCCGCACCACTTCGCCAACGGTGACCTTGTGGCCCGAGACCGTGGCGACCGCTTCTTCGCTCTGCGAAAGATTGGCGAGCGATGTGTTGCTCGACGGCGTGTAGAAAAAAACCAGACTTCCCACCATCAGGATGGCGAACAGTAAGAGGACAAAATTACGTGTCTTCTCAAGACGTGTGAAAAACTTAAGCATCGGCTAATACCCTTTTACGACAGAATACGAACAAAAATGTCACTAGAGACAAACCGCAATCTTAGCAAAAAGAAAACCGAATTCCAATGCGAAACGTCGGTAAATAGGCGCGTTTAGCGCAAGAAAGGGCTTGCAGTTTGTCGTTGATTATTTGATGATTAACGCAAACGTACGGGCGCCCTATGCAAAACAGCCAGATCAGATCAGTCGGTATCGTCGTCAAACCATCTCATGCAGAGGCAAGCGCCACGGCGGTTGAGCTTTCTGCCTGGCTGCGTAACCGCGGCATTCCCGAGGTTCTTGAGCCCGTCTCAGCCGGAGAATCGCGACCGGTGAATCGCCAGACGCTCGACGCCGATCTCGTCGTCGTGCTCGGTGGCGACGGAACGATGATCTCGACGGCCAGGCTTGTGGGCGATAAAGATGTGCTCGTACTTGGTGTTAACTACGGCAGCCTTGGTTATCTGACAGATTTTCGTATCGAGGAGATGTTCCCCGCTCTCGAAGCGATCCTCGCCGGCCGGTACGATATCGATCGACGCGTGATGCTCGATGCGGAGCATTGGCGTGAGGATCAAAAACTCGCTGTCGGCCGCGTGCTGAATGACGTCGTTATCAACAAGGCCGCGTTGGCCCGGATCATCGAGATCGACGTCAGGCTCAACGATCTTTTCGTAAACTCTTATCGAGCAGACGGTTTGATAGTCTCTACACCTACCGGTTCGACCGCATATAATCTGTCCGCCGGCGGACCCATCGTTTATCCGTCGATGAACGCTGTAGTGCTAACGCCGATCTGCCCATTTACACTCACGAACCGCCCGATCGTTGTTCCGGACAACGCCGAGATCGCGCTAACTCTTGACGACGAAAACGAAGGCGTTATTCTTAGCCTCGATGGCCAAACCGGCTACCCAATGCGTGCCGGGGACCGCGTCTTGATAAGAAAGAGCCGAACGACGTTTAACATCGTGCACCCCGAGAATCGAAATTATTTTGATGTTCTACGGGACAAACTGAAGTGGGGACGCTAGCCACTAAGCTGTGATTTACGACCCTGAACGCTACATTTACATTCGTTCCAAAATCGTTCCACTTTTTAGAAGTGGCACGGCCTAATTGATGTATAAAATAGGCTTAAGCGGAAATCGCATGTTTTTTGTGAGTGAATACACGAAATGGAACGATTTTGATTGTCAATGTTCTAGCTAGTCCACTTAGGTGATAGTTGGCAATCCGGTTGCCATCAATTTATCAAAGATCCAGGATGTGGCCAAAGTTAGCATACTTTCCGTCGAAGGTGTTATCACAATATCCTATTACTGGCACGCTCTATCATATACGCAACGCTATCCAAATAGATTAGTTTGTATATCATCGTCTTTAGCGTAACCTTCGGGCCACCATTGGTAGACATTGAGGTCACACTTACCGCTCGCACTAAAAACAATACCTTCAGCCTCGAGCAATTCCTGCTGCAAATTTATCGGAATCGTCAGCCGTCCTGTTGAGCATTTGCCTTGCGAATTGATAACCCGCTGCCATGGAACGCCTTCGTCAGCACCGTGCATGACGTAGCCCACCGTTCTCGCCGTGTAGCCCTCACCCAAGACGATCGCGAGTTGGCCGTACGTCATCACACGGCCGGCCGGTATCTGTCGGACAAATGAATAGACGCGTTCGCGATAGAGCGGGTCGTTTACGATCATCTAGTTTTTCCAAAGCATCGTCCGGGCCGGAGCTCCGTCGCCACCGCCGCCGATGTATTTGAGCGGCATACAGATCAAGCCGTAATCTCCCGGCGGAACTTCGCGAAGGTCGATGCCCTCGAGGATAACGATCTCGTTTTCGAGCAGAGTGATGTGAACTGGGTGCCCCGGCGAGCCGCTCTTTTCGATCGAGAGATAGTCGATGCCGACGAGCACGACGTCATTGTCGGCCAGCAATTTTGCGGTGGCGGGAGTTATGTAGGTGAAATCGCTACGAAACCCGTCCTCGGGCGTCGCCCAAAATTCCGAATTACGCGTTTTGAACAGTACGCGACATGCGCCGCCGAGCTCACCGACGTGCTCCGGCTCGATCGCGACCACATCATCAGCAACTTCGATCACCTTGCACGGCCCAACCAGTTTTTCAGGGTCGAGTTCGTGAACGCGCTTTGCTCCGTCGATAAAATGGTTCGGCGCATCGACGTGCGTCGCGGTGTGCATGCCCATCGAGATCTGCGAAACATTGGCCGTCGAGCCTGCCGCGATCGATTTGAAAGACGTGATCTCAACGCCCGGGTCGCCCTTGTAGATCGGCACATCCGCCGAGATCGGAACAGTTATGTCGTATATTTTCATTTAGCTAATGATAACTCGACTGGTGGAGTGAGGAAAGCCGTTTCCGACTGTTGATCCTGGAATAGAAGCTCAAAGCACGCAAAAGATAGCTAAGCTAGAATCCTCGGCGATCGTGGAAATCTCAACACCGCGCGCGAAATCTCACGCGCGCCGGGAGATCAACTCGTGAAAAGGTTAGATACTTGCGGCAGCAGTCGTACAACTACGAATAACGTAAGATGGCACGGTTCGTGCGTTTATACTTGGCGTGTTTTGTAGAACGTCGTTTTTGGACGTTTATTGACCAGTGCCGAAGGCACAGTATCTTTTTTGCCTGAAATAGGGCAGAACCGGTCACTACTTCGACCGACGGAGCAGCGTTTCCCCCATCCGATTTTGCCGAAAAGGCGATAGTTGGGTGGAGGTTTAAACGCTATGTTGAGACACCAAATCGGATCACAATTCCGCATGAGACGGAATTTATTGTATGCAATAGTCGCAATCACGATAATTTCACTGACCGCCGCGGGCTCACAAGTCGCGGCGTTTTCATTTGCAGATGCAGTGAAAGAGTTTCTTGGCGTTAAGACGGCGCAAGCGAGCGTCTTCCCCGATCCAACCGAATTTGGAGTTTTTTCAGCGCCTGTAGCTCCGCCCGCAGTTTGCACAACTGCGCCTAGCGGTATGATCTCGTGGTGGGCCGCGGAGAATAATCCGGGGGACAACCTTAATCGAAACAACGGAGTGTTGCAGGGTAATGCCGGATTTATAACCGGGATGGTTGGCAACGCCTTCGATCTCGATGGCAGCGGGGACTTCGTCCAAGTGGCCGCACCATCATCACTACCGGTCGGCAATGCGGCCCGTACGGTCGAGCTTTGGTTCCGAGCACCGGCAACGCCGGGAGAATCTGGGCTGTTTCAGTACGGAACCGCTAGTGGTGGGCAGATGTTCGGACTTATTACATCGGGCAATGCTCCGGGTCGATTGTACTTTTATGGCAATAGTGCGGACCTTCCGGCAAATACCGTGATCCAACCTAATACCTGGTACCACGGAGCCGTGACATATGACGGCACGACCCTAAAGGTCTATGTGAATGGCGTGCTTGAGAATTCTGCCCCGATCGCTCTGAACACAGTATTGGATGCGAACGGGATAACGATCGGGTACCGTGTCGGAGGCTCATTTTGGACAGGTCAATTGGACGAGCCGACGATCTATGACCGTGCGCTGTCAGATACCGAGATACTGGCAATATTCAATGCCGGATCTGCCGGCAAATGCAGCGTATGCACTCCGCCACCGAACGGATTAGTAGGTTGGTGGGGCGGAAACGGCAACAGCCAAGATCTAATAAGCGGTAACAACGGAACTCTCGTAAATGGTGCTACTTACGCACCGGGTAAGGTCGATCAGGCTTTCAGCCTGAACCAGTCGAACAGCACTTATGTTGACCTACCCGCCGCTACATCAAATCTCTTGAACAACTCTGCGGGCAGCATTTCTGCCTGGGTAAATCCATCGGCAGTCGGTGACAATGACATCGTTGCCGCCTTTGGCACCGGCAATCCCGGCGAAGGCGTCGGTATAGGTATTTACGGGAATGTCCGTATTTATCACCATACAAGCACCTTCGATTGGCAATCAACCACAGCAATAAGCGCAAACACATGGACACATATCACCTACACATGGGACAGCACGACCGAGCGGATCTATAAGGATGGGGCACTTAGCGAAAGCAGGCCGAGGAATTTCAATTATGTTCCCGGGTCGGCTCGGATCGGCAACGGCTGGTGGGGCGATCCGGCAAACTACTTTCCGGGCCTTATCGACGAGGTTGAGATCTTCGACCGGGCATTGACCGCGAATGAGATCTCAAGCATCTACAGCGCAGGTTCGGCGGGAATTTGCGGTGCAAATCCGGTTCTAGGCACCTACCCAAATAGCAATTTGGGGTTGAACGGCAATGCAATGATCTTACCCTCAGCGACCCCGGCAAATACCCTCAGGATGACAGCGTACACCGATTCCAGATTCAAAGGCGTTCTGACGGCTGATCCGATCACGGGAGAGGTTCGGATCACGAATGCTCATCCCGCAGGCTCGTATCTTGTAACTGTCACGGGTTATGGCCCCGGCCTCAGCTCCACAAGGACTTTCACATTGACGGTAACCGAGGGCCCGGTCTGCGAAAATATAAGTCTTGGTACTGCCGCGGATTACACTGTCGGGAATCAGCCATTCAGGATGGCTGTCGGGGACTTTGATCGGGATGGCCTACAAGATCTGGTCACTGCCAACTTTGTGGCGAATACTATCTCGATCTTGATAGCAGATGGAGTAGGAGGTTTCTTAGCTCCGGCAAATTATGGGACCTTGAACGCCCCGATCAGCGTAGCCGTAGGCGATCTGAACAGAGATGGCAATGCGGACCTCGCAGTGGCCAATTACTTCGGATCGAACACTAGCATCATGCTGGAAAACGGCGATGGGACTTTTGGAACTCAGTCCGATGTTACGGTCGGATGGAATCCCTATGACGTTACTCTTGCCGACCTTAACTCCGACGGCAAACTCGACATGATAACGGCAAATTCGGCGCAAGGGGTAGGTGTCCTTTTGGGGAACGGATTTGGTGGATTTGCAGCTATGGTCCAGTACCCCGTGTACTCAGGGCCCAACTCAGTAGCAGTAGGAGACATCAACGGCGACGGAAAATTGGACATTGTCACAGCAAATTCCGAATTCGGAGGAAGTGTTTCTGTACTGCTTGGTGATGGTGCTGGCAGTTTTGGACCGCACATCTCCGGCGGCGCCGGCAGCGGAGCGATAATGGCAAGGCTTGGTGATCTGGACAACGATGGCGATCCGGACGTCGCAGTTGCAAACTCAGGAACTTCTTCTACCACAGTATTGATGAACAGTGGCGGTGCTCTCAGCTTCTCGGCCAACTACACGGTCGGAACGGGCCCGTACTCAGTTGCTATAGGGGATCTCAACAACGACGGCATTGCCGATCTGGCCGTAGCCAACTCAGGCTCCGCAAATATCTCGGTTCTGCAGGGCATCGGCGGCGGCGTCTTTGCAGCGGCAGCCAATTATGGTGCGGGTGACAGCCCCTACACGACGTTGATCGGTGATTTCAATGCGGATGGCAGACCCGACGTTGCTGTGAACAACCGCACCTCGAACAATGTAACGGTATTTCCAAACACTTGTACGCAAGCGACGCCAACCCCAACGGACACGCCTACAGCAACGCCAACGGATACCCCAACGGCAACGCCGACGCCGGAGCCAACTTGTGATCCGGCGCCAAGCGGTTTGATCAGTTTGTGGCCAGGTGAGAACAGTCCCGGCGACGTCATCGGCACTAATAACGGCACATTGATCGGAGGAGCAACGTATGCTCAGGGCAAGGTCGGACAGGCATTCAGCCTTAACGGAACCACGGCCGCAGTTGATGTACCCGACAGCAATTCGTTGGATGTTACTAACGAATTTACACTAAGTGCTTGGGTCAATCCGGCTACGATACCTGCCTACCCGCAAGGCGCACTCGTCATATCGAAAATAGGCGGCATATCAAACCTAAATGGATATCAAATGGCCATCACCAACATTAGCGGACAAAACCAGATTTGGTGTGGATTTAATGAAGCTGGTGGCCCATGGCCGCAGTTTAGCCATACTGGCGGAAGCGTTCCGGTTGGGGTTTGGTCCTATATTTCTTGTACGTATGACCAAAACGCAATTTCACTATTTGTAAACGGCCAACCCGTCGGGGCAGCCGGGGTAGGTCTGCACACGGTTACTAATACAACCTCGAATGTGAAGATCGGCAGCGATGACGTAGGACAGCAATTCTATTCCGGCCTCATTGACGAGCCGTTTATCGCAGGCCGGGCACTTTCAGGTGCTGAACTATTGGGGATATTCAACGCAGGAAGTGCGGGTATCTGCCACACGTGCACGCCGCCCCCGCCAAATATGACGCAGTGGTGGCCGGGCGACGGGAATGCGAACGATATTCAGGGACCGACATTCGAAAACGGCACGCTTAACGGAGCAACATTTGAGCCGGGACTTGTCGATCAGGCATTTAGCTTTGACGGCGTCAACGACTACGTTGACGTAGGCGGAACACCGATAGAACTTGCAAGCTCCCCATTTACCGTAGATTTCTGGATGAAGACGCCGGATGCGTCACATGTCGCCCATGCCTATCTGGTGGGCAAGAGTCATCCCGATGGCGGTCTGGGTTGGGATATACGCGTCGCTAACAACGCAATTACGGTTGTTGGCGTAAATGGATGGTCAGCAAACATTACAAGCGACGCATCAATAACACCAAACGCATGGCACCATGTTGGCCTGACCTCAAACGGCAGTACTGTCGAGCTCTATATCAACGGCGTGCTAAAAGGGTCATGCCCCAGAGCCGCGATCTCTTCAACAGCCAATCCACTGCGATTTGGCTTTACGACGAATTTTGGAGGTTTACCGTTCCACGGTTTGCTGGACGAGATAGAAATATTCGACCGCAGCCTGACACAACTTGAGATTCAAGCCATCTACAGCGCTGGGAGTTCAGGCAAATGCAAACCTGTGTGTACGCCTTTGCCATTGAACGGTGTCAGTTGGTGGAAAGGAAACGGAGATCCAAATGACACGTTTGGGATCAACAACGGAGTCCTCATCAACGGCGCGGGCTACGCTACGGGAAAAGTCGGTCAGGCATTTGATCTCAGAGGCAGCAACGACTACCTACAAGTCGCAAGTCCGGTGGGATTGCCGGTAGGAGCGGCTCCAAGGACGATGATGCTGTGGTTCAAGACACCGAACTCCTGGGCTGACACGTATCCGCTGATGATGCAGTATGGCGGCACAGCCCCATCCTCAAAGTTTGGTCTGATGGCGGTCGATTCGGGAGGTCGAAAGCTCTACTTCTGGGGCGAAGCTAATGACCTGGTAGGTAGTACGGTGTTACAAACGAACACCTGGTACCACGGCGCAGTCACCTATGACGGCTCCACCGTTAAATTATTCTTGAACGGCCAGCCGGAAACATCGCAGGCCAAATCGCTCAACACCTTCAGCGGCAGTGATTTTACACTTGGCCGCTACGGCTCAAATTCCGCGATCACAGGCGAGTGGAACGGGTTAATTGACGAAGCCGTGATCTTCAGTCGCGAGCTTTCGCAGGCAGAAATTCAGGCCGTTTTCGATGCAGGTAGTTCCGGCACGTGCGAGCCCGTCGTAACCCCGACGCCGACTGCTACACCTACGTTGACCCCGACGCCCACAGCAACCCCAACGGATACCCCAACGGCAACGCCAACTGCGACACCGACACCGGAGCCGACCTGCGTTCCCGTTCCGCCGAACACGATCGCCTGGTGGCCGGGTAACGGAAACGCCAACGATATTCAAGGGCCAACCTTTGAGAATGGTTCGCTCATGAATGGAGCCGCCTTTACGCCCGGACTTGTCGGACAGGCCTTTGTTTTTGACGGAGTGAACGATTATGTCGATATCCCGGACTCTTCGATTCTCGATGTGACGCGGATCACGATGTCATTTTGGTTCAAGCTTAACGAAACAGGGCGCATTCACGAATTGGTGAACAAATTCGGTCCCGAAGGCTCCAATACTATTGCGTACGGTGCCGAGGTTGGATCCAATAATAAAGCCTATTTCAGAATTTCGACGGATGGCACTCTTGCCGGACTAACGGATCTACCTTCAACAACCACTCTTACAACGGGTGTCTGGTACCATTTCGCCGGCACCTACGATGGTTCCCAAATGAAGCTCTATATCAACGGAGTGAACGAAGGAACCGTAGCTAAAAGCGGAGATATCTTTGTTAACAACGAAAGCCTCAGGCTCGGAAGTTACGGATACTCCTTCTGGCTAATGAACGGAGCGATTGATGAGGTTAGCCTTGCCGACCGCGCGTTCACCGCTGAGGAGATTCAAGGCATTTACAACGCTGGTTCCGCTGGACAATGCCCCGAGTGCACGCCGCCACCTGCAAATATGGTCGGCTGGTGGCCGGGTGAAGGTAATACTTCCGACATTATCGGAACAAATAATGGTATTGCGGAAGGTAACCTGGCTTATTCGTCTGCCAAGGTCAGTCAGGGGTTCAGTCTTGACGGAACTACGGCCGATATTCGCATCCCCGCGTCCACGAGTCTGGATGTCGGAGCCCGCGGTCGAATGACGATCGATATGTGGATAAAGCCAACGGCGGTGACCAACAACCCGCTCGCGGAATGGGGCTCAGGTATCACCGGAGCTCACTTCTGGCTTGGCGGGTCGGAGGTCCCGGGCAATTTGTATATCAATCTAACGGATACAGGAGGCAACTATCATGTATTGCAGTCGGCCGGCGGAGTCGTCGTGCCTAACGAGTGGCAGCACGTCGCAATGACCTACGATTCAGCAACCGGCATCGCCGCTATCTACCTCAATGGCTCGATCGTTGCAGGACCTACAAATCTTGGTTCGTTTACCCCGGCTACCGCATCTGATCTCTATTTGGGACGCCGCGTATCGCCGGCGTATCGGTTTAGCGGTGTAATGGACGAGGTCGAACTATTTGACCGTGCGTTGTCCCAGTCTGAGATCCAGTCTATCTACAACGCCGGCAGTGCCGGCAAGTGTCATACGTTCTGTACTCCGCCGCCGGCAAATATGGTCGATTGGTGGCCGGCGGATGGTAATGGGAATGATATACAAGGCGGTCAAACCGCAACTTTGGGGAACGGAGCAACATTCTCCACAGGCAAAGTTGGCCAGGCATTCACCTTGGATGGTGTGAATGACTATGCGATGGTGCCCGCGAGCAGCAATTGGGCATTTGGCACAACTGATTTCACGATAGAGTTTTGGATGCTAAATTCGGCCAATGACGATCACCGGCCAATCGTAAATAACCGCAAAACTCCGGCCAGCGAAAATATGTGGGCAGTGGAGATCTACCCGGTTGCTAACAGGGTAGAATTCCACACCGGATATTCTATCTTGCTGACTGCAAACGATCTCTTAACGAGTTCGAGTTGGAATCATGTCGCCGTTACAAGAAACGGGACCACTCTGACGATCTACATAAATGGTGTGGCTTCAGGCAGCATTACTAACGCCAGCAATTTCTCTGAGATCAACGATCTTCAGATCGGCAGAGACATAATGTCTGGCAACAATCTCGGGGGCCGAACGCTTCCGGGCGGCGTCGACGAGCTTTCGATATTCAATCGATCGCTGACGAGTACGGAGATCGCAGCTATTTACAACGCTGGGAGCGGCGGCAAATGCCACACGTGCGCGGTCGCACCCGCTGACATCAATTCATGGTGGAAGGCAGAGAATAACGCGAACGATGCTGTAGGCCTGAATGACGGCACGATGATGAACGGAGCTACGTTTGCCGCGGGAATGGTCGGACAGGCATTTAGCCTCGACGGCAGTGACGATGTGGTTCGGGTTGAACACCAGCCAAATCTGAGCTTTGCCTCAAACGAGCCAATGACCGCATATATGTGGGTATATCCCACTGCTTTGACGCCCACTCATCTTTTCAGCAAACGAAGCAACTGTTTTGATTCAGGGCAGAGCTCGAATTATCAACTGGGACACGATTCTACTCTTGGATTGAATCTTAATGCGGGTGGAAGTGTTCTATCGACAGGCAGCGTCCTCTTACTAAATACTTGGCAGCACGTCGCTGTCACCGCAGACGGAGCGACCTTAAAACTCTACCTTAATGGACAGCAAGTTGGATCAGCGGCGGGAACGCTTGGGCCGGAAACGACCGCTCCATTGATCATAGGCGGAGCGTGCGACGGGGTCGGCGCGACATTCCCGGGACGTCTCGATGAGGTGACTATCGTCGGCCGAGCCCTGTCAGTTGGCGAAATTCAGGCAATTTACAATGCGGGCAACAACGGTGTGTGCGAACCAACGCCAACGCCAACCGCAACGCCGACCAATACACCTACGGCAACACCCACCGTAGTTCCTACGCCGCAGTTCTCGATAAACGATGTAAGCGTCGCGGAGGGTAATGCGGGTACCACTGACTTTACTTTTACCATCACCAAGACCGGCAACAACCAGCTGCCATCGACCGTTTACTTCAACACGCAGGATGGTACTGCGACGGCTGCGGATAATGACTACCAGCCGATCAATCAAACGGTGCGGCCCGATAATGCTGTAGGATCAGTGATCTTCGCGGCTGAGGACACATCTAAGACGGTAACAGTATTCGTCAACGGTGATACGCAGGTCGAGCCTGATGAGACATTCACACTCCACCTTAATGGAACTGACAATGGTTCATTCACCGATGCGGACGGCCTCGGGACGATCATCAACGATGATTGCACACCACCGCCGCCGAATATGCTCACCTGGTGGCCCGGCGAAGGGAACGCAAATGACATTCAAGGGCCGACATTCGAGAACGGTTCGGCGTTTAACGGAGCGACCTATGCACCTGGCAAGGTTGGTCAGGCTTTCAGCTTTGACGGGGTCGATTCCTATGTTCGAGCAAATAACACCGCCAATATCGATGGCGGGCCACAAGCTACCTATGACGCTTGGGTCTATCCGACTGCGGTTCCGGAAGTAGGTCTCTACTTTGGAATTATGGGTGCAGGCGATTCCACGACAACAACGTGGACGACTCAGCAATGCAGGCTCTTGTACTGGAGAACGGACGCTAGTCCCGCGGACTCAGCCAGGTTCTACATCGACTGCGGGTTAGACGACAACGAAAATTACTACTCAAGGTTGAGCGCCTCCAACTATCCGATAAACACCTGGCACTTTGTGACCGGTACTTTCAACAACGGTGCCTTAGATATCTACGTCAATGGCATTCTGGATAACGGAGATACTGCGGGAACCGGCGGTTCTGTCCTGAACACAGCCTCTCTCAACTACGTGTGGTTAGGAGCCCATGTCAGAGACGATAGCTCACTCATCACCGTTCCGTTTGCGGGACTTATCGATGAGGCAGAGATCTTTGACCGAGCCCTTACGTCGGCCGAGATCCAGGCTATCCATAACGGGGGAAGCGCCGGCAAGTGTGCGACGGGCTGTGTACAGCCGCCCGCTGAAATGATCAGTTGGTGGGACGGTGACGGAACGCCTAACGATCTCATCGGCACAAACGAGGGAACACTGATGAACGGGGCCTCTTATGGGACCGGGATGGTCGGGCAGGCGTTCGACTTCACGCAGGCCGGCCAGCATGTTGAGATTCCCGACAGTCCGAGTCTGCGGCCTGTGAATGGCCTGTCGATCGACGGATGGTTCAAATTCAACAACTCCAACCCTCAAGCGGCTCTGGTCTCGAAGCCGTTTCTATCGGGAGCTTCAAACGCGTATGTTGTCTGGATCCAGGGCGGAGCGTTGTGGGCCAGTGTTAATGGCGCATATGTAAATTATCCATTCGATCCGACCCCCGGGCGTTGGTATCACATCGCCTATACCTACGATAATAATAGTGCTCAGCATTGGTTATTCGTCGACGGCACCGGCGTAGCGTCGGCAGTATCGGCGACAACCCCGACATACGACAGTTCACCCGTATTCATTGGAATTGACAAGGACAACGGCTCCCCGGTACTCCAGATGGTCGGCATGGCCGACGAAGTGGAGTTCTTCGGGCGAGCCCTGACCGGCAGTGAGGTCCTGGCGATCTATAGATCCGGCAGCGCCGGAAAGTGCAAACCAGAAGCGACTCCTACTCCGACCAATACGCCGACGGCGACTCCAACCAATACGCCAACGGCAACGCCTACGGTTACCCCGACTCCGGGGCCGGCGAATACGACGACGACAGTTTTTTCATCTCACCATCCGTCTATTTTCGGCGAGAGCGTGACGTTTACCGCGACGGTGGCATCTGTATCGATTCCCGATTCGCCAGGGGTGGGCGGACCGACAGGATCCGTCACGTTCAATATTGACGGTATTTTGTACTGCATAGATACTCCGTTGACCGCTTCGTCTGCTCAATGTACCCAAGCCGGACTGCCCGCAATGGCCGCCGGCCTGAGGAACGTTGTTGCGATATACAGCGGCGACGGCAATTTCGTCGGCAGTGCGGGAACGTTCAATCAAACTGTCATCAAGGCAAATACAGCGATCACAGTTACAGGCGACTCACCCGATCCTTCAGCGGTGAATCAACCGTATGCAGTTACGTGGTCAACCACGGTAACGGCTCCCGGAGCGGGAACTCCGACCGGAAGCGTGACCGTCGCGGACGGGGCGGGCGGAACCTGCACCGCACCCGTTGTGGCAGGAACCTGTAATATCACTTCAACGACGATCGGCCCGAAGACACTCGTTGCGACCTACACCGGCGACGCGAACTTCAATGGCAGCGTATCGGCCGGTGAATCTCACACAGTCTCGAACCTATCGATAACAGGCAACGTGAAACTTTACGTATCCGGCGGTCCGAACCCGAACCTCGGGGGAGCATCTATCACAGTAACCGGGCCCGTTAACGGAACGGCGATCACGGACGCCGGAGGCAACTATACAGTGACTGGGTTGGTACCCGGCACCTACACAGTGACACCGGCAAGCCCGGGCCGCGTATTTGATCCCATCAGTCGCGTTTACACCGGCATCGCGGACAATGTTACCGGGGCCGATTTCCTCGCGTACGATTCGGTCAATGACGCACCTAGGTCACTGACTTTTGAGACCACTTATGTTGAACCTGGCGCCGTTGCCTCGATGCCCGTGATACTCAACGGACAAGGCAATGAGGCGGCCTTCAAGTTCAGTTTCAGCTACGACGTCAATCCGATCTCGGTTGCTCCGACCGTCGTTTGCGGTTCGGACGCTCCGGGTTGTACTGTCCTGACGGACACATCAATTCTAGGCAGGGTTGGTGTGACCATTACTGCTGGATCCGGCGGGTTTACAAGGACGGAGTTGACGGGTGATCTGGAGATCGCATTGATCAATTTCCAAACAGTAGCGACTTCGTTGCCAAACACTCCTATCGATCTCGTTGCTACGCCAGTTCCATCACAGACCCTGGACGCGGCCAACGATCTTCTGTTAACCAAATACTACCCTGGCTGGATAGTCTTTGCTCAGGGATTGGAGGGTGATGTCGCGGGACGCCATGCAGGAAGCGGCTCGCTCGAGGCGGCGGATGTCGTACAGGTACGACGGTTCGTTGCGAATATCGATGCACCAATAGTTACCTACAACGAGTTTCAGAGGGCCGATTCGGCTCCAGGCTCGACCAGAGGTGACGGAGTACTGGATGCAACAGACGTTATTCAAACCCGACGCTATGCCGCCGGACTCGATGTGCCGCAAGCGGCTGGCGGCTCAACGACCGCGGGGGTTCTTGCTCACCCAGGTGAAAGCACCGCAACCCTTGATCGTGTGAATCGATCCGTGATCGTCGGTACGACGAGTGCAGCTGCCGGTGGCCGCATCTTAGTGCCAGTAGTTCTGGTGCCAAACGCACAAGAGTCTGCTATCAGCTTTGTCCTTAAATATGATCACACTAAGCTCGGTGAACCCGTGGTTGAACTAGGCGACGCGTTTTACAACGCAACGCTAACAGCTAACACCGCCGAACCGGGTGTGATCAGAGTGTTGGTTGATGCTGCTGCACCGTTCGGGCCGTCATCGAAAGAGGCAAGATCGATCGTAAATATTTCGTTCGATGTTGCTATGACGGCAGCGAGCGGCGATACGGATCTCGACATTGAGGAATGCGTGATCTCGGATGCAAACGCAAATGCCCTTGCAGCCGCGACCACTTCAGGTGCTGTCTCGATCGCCGGGCCAAATCCCGCCGGTGTCGAGATCAGTGGCCGTGTTCTTACTCCGGACGGAAGGGGAATAAGGAATGTGGCGGTTGTGTTGGTCGACAAGGACCGCAACACTCGCACGGTCCTGACAGGCACCTTTGGCCATTATAGCTTCCGAAGCGTGGCCCCGGACGCATGGTATCTTCTCAATGCTCGTTCGAGACGATTCAGGTTCATTCCTCAAAGGCTTCATGTTACCGGACCTATGCATGACGTTGATCTGATCGCTCAGGAATGATCCTGATCGGATATTTGCCAACTTTGGCGGCCCGCGAGGGCCGCCTTTTTTTCGAGTCACGGTATAATCCTAATCCAATGGATACACCAAGGTTATCAGCCTCCTCATATTCAAACACCGCACCGCTCGTGTGGTCGTTTCTCTATGGGCAGAATCACGGCAAGGTAGAGCTAATTCTCGACAACGCTCCGGCTCGCTCAGCCGAGCTGCTCGCCCTGGACCGCGTCGATGCCGCACTTGTTCCGGTTATTGCTTATCAAATGTTGGAAGGTGTCCGGTTGATCCCGGACGTCTGCGTTGGAGCTAAGGAACGCGTCCGCAGCGTCTGTCTCGTAACGAAAGGCGAAGATCTGGAAGATGTGCGGAGCGTGTCGCTCGACACATCTTCGCGAACTTCGGTCGTACTAACGAAATTGATCTTCCGCGAATTCCTCGGTTTCGAACCCGAGTGGCATGATGCGCGGCCCGATATCGACTCCATGCTCGCCGAGTCCGACGCGGCTCTACTCATCGGCGACCCAGCGTTGCGGCTCTCCGCCGACTCAAGACTAAAGACCCAAGACTCCAGACTCAAATACTTCGATCTTGCCGAACTCTGGCATTCGCACACCGGTCTTGGTTTTGTCTTCGCCATGTGGATGACCCGTCGCGAAAACGTGTCGATCGACTTCGCCGCAGCTCGTGACGAAGGCCTTGCTCATATCGACGAGATCATCGCCAACTATGAGACCGACATCCGTCTCGGCCCTGACGAAATGCGAAAGTACTTGTTGGAGAACATTTCATATACGACCGACGATTCGATGAAGCGCGGTCTCGAACTGTATTTTGAACTCGCCGCCAAACACAATTTGATCGGGCGGGTGCGAGAATTGAATTTCGTCGGATAGCTGCAAGAGATGCTCAGCAGTGACGTTCAAAGACTGTTCTACTGAAAACATTTTTTGGAGATTGATCACAGATGAAGAAGTTTCTTGCTATTGCCGCAAATCTCGGTGTTGTTGCATTTATCGGTGCTGCGATCGGGACATTTCTGAATTACCTTTTTGGCCTACGCATCGGGTTCAATGGTGAAAAGCTGCCCGACGATCCGGTCATCGGAGCCGTCTTTGTGGTCATGGCCGCTCTTTTTGGCGTAGGAGCTTTTTTTCTAAACAGATCTGTCGGAGCATCTCAATAACGATCGTTAAACGGATTAGCCGCGAGAGTTTTGGCGATATGCAGTTCGAGTCTTTCGGCCATCGCGGCATCGGCTCGTTTCATCAACTCGAGTTGGTGGGCAAAGATCACTCGCCGACAATCCGGTCCTTCGATGCGGTTCTTGAATTCGAACCTAACTCCCATCCAAAAGGTCAGATCGTAGAGCATCCAATAGAGCATCTCTCTAATGTCAGAAGTCGATTTTCGTTCCAGATCAAGCCCCCGTTCCGTCACGATGTAGTGATATTCACCGTCCGTAAGCTCGACATGCGGGCTGCCGACATCCTGCCGCTCCGTCAGAAACGTGTAAGGAAATTCAGAAGGTTTTACTCGCTGGCACAGCCGATCATATTCTTTGGCGAGTTCATCTAGGCTATTCATCGGTCAAAACATCGGTCTCTTGATCTCTTCGACTAGTTTGCTATCGACGATCTTGCCGCCATTTTCTTTCAGGTGTTCGACGACGATCAGCGCGTGATGGATGCGAGTGTCGATGTCCTTTGATCGTGACAAAAGGTAGAGGATCGAGCGCTGCTTGCCGGCGGTAAGGCCATGAAAAAGCCTGTCGCCGTCGGGATCTTGTTTCAAGACCTCTTCAAATTCCTCAGGCATCGGCAGGCCGTATTTGCTCTCGTCTTTCTCAAGCACGACATCGACCGTGTCACCCGCTACGATCCCGAGAGCGTCACGCTTTTTCTTATTGACGATGATGTAGAACCCTTCGCCCCACGGCAGCAGAGCGCACTGAAAGCCCTCGCTGCCATTGATCGAGCAGACGACGCGTTTGAATTTGCCCTCAAAGCCAAATTTCGCGGTGATCTCTTTTGAAACAATGAGAAAATGCCAGCCGGATTCGACAGGTGATTTGGTCAGAGTGGTCTTGAACTTTTGCCTCTTAAGCGGCTGTGCCATTCTCGGATATTAGAGCGAGTGAATTGGAATAAAGCCGTGCTGATCAGTGTTTACGTTCCTGTTTACATCGAGCTTTGCTAAGATTATACCTGAGCGAAAGCAATGGAAAAATCTATCCAACCAATTCTCGACAAAGCCCTCGCCGGCGAACGGCTGACCACTGAAGACTGTACCGATTTGCTCGAATCCCGTGATTTCGTCCGCATCGGCCTAGCCGCCGACGAGATCCGTCAACGCAAAAATCCCGGCGATGTCGTCACGTACATCATCGACCGCAACATCAATTACACCAACGTTTGCAACGTAGTCTGCACATTCTGCGCATTCTATCGACGGCCCGGAAAGCCGGACACTTATGTGCATTCGATTGACGAAATTTGCAGCCGCATAGACGAGACCATCGCCCTCGGCGGTACCGGCGTGCTCATGCAGGGCGGCTTGCATCCGGATTTCAATATCGAGTGGTACGAGGATCTGCTCTCGACATTGCACGCAAAGTATCCAAAATTCCAGCTCCACTGCTTCTCGCCGCCCGAGATCCATAACATCTCGCTGATCTCGAAGCTGGATTACGAAACTATCCTTCGACGTTTGAAAGCCGCAGGCCTCAACTCAATGCCCGGCGGCGGCGGCGAAATTCTCGATGACGAGGTGCGTGCCCGCGTCTCGACCAAGTGCAACACCCAGCAATGGCTCGACGTGATGCGTGCCGTTCACAAGGTCGGGCTGATCTCGACGGGCACGATGATGTTTGGCATCGGAGACAAGATCGAACACCGCGTCCGACATCTCGAACGCATCCGTCAGGTACAGGACGAATCACTCGCCGCAAAAGCAATCGATCCAAACTACGGCGAGTTCACCGCCTTCATCCCGTGGACCTTCCAACGCGAAAACACCGCCCTCGGCCGCAAAATTACCGAAGAACCAACCGGCATCGACTACCTCCAAATGCTAGCCGTCTCGCGCCTCTTCCTCGACAACATCCAACACATCCAGGCCTCATGGCTAACCCAGGGGATAAAACTCGGCCAAACAAGCCTCCGTTTCGGCGCGGACGACATGGGCTCCATCATGATCGAAGAAAACGTAGTCTCCGCCGCCGGGGCCCACAACGAGGCGAATGAAAGAGATTTGCGGTATCAGATCCGGGAAGCTGGCTATGTTCCCCAGCAGCGTGACATCCTCTACAACCATATCGACCGTGAAAACGTCGATTCACTCGATCGAAGCGACTCAATGAAGTTAAAAGAGTTGAGCGTTGCATTCGCAGACTGAGAAAACCCGTACTTGAAAATACTGGATTCACTCTTCTGCGAATACATATTTTCCCCATTTCCCTGCATCATACCTTTCAATGAGATCGATCTTTCACGGACATAGACGTTTATTCGCGGTTGCTTCGTTGATTTTGCTTTTCTCGATTGGCGGCTCGGCACAGAGTGGGCGGGTGACGGCTACTCCTACGCCGACCCCGGTGGATGAGGTTTTGCGGGTCAATACTGAAGAGATCAAGTTGAATGTGTTGGCGTTTGACGAGGAAGGCAAGTTTTTTCGGGATGTGACGGATCGCGATCTTGTCATTAGCGAGAATAACGTGCTGCACCAGCCGACGAGTGTGCGGCGTTTGCCGGCGAATGTATTGATCGTGCTCGATACGGGCGGCGAGATGCGGGCGGTGAAATCGCTCGATCAGACGCGAAAGGTGGCTCGCGGGGTGGTCGAGGCTTTGCAGCCGGATGATTCGATAGCGGTGATGTCGTACGCGGACAAGGCTGAGATCATTGGCGAATGGACGACTGATAAGGCACAGGCATTAGCGGCGATAAAGCGAACTACCTTTGGTCGACGCTCCGTATTTGTTGACGCTATCACGCTCGCGACCGAGTTCTTGCTCAAAGATCCGCTTGAGAACAAGCATCTTGTTTTAATTACCGATGGCACTGATAGCCAAGGGCGTTCTTCCGCAAAATTCGATGCAATGCAGCGGCTGCTTGCGACCGACATCAGCGTTCACGTGCTGAGCTACACTGAGATGGAGGCCGCCGACATCGAGCCGCGAACGAAAGGCATCTCTAACATGCCGCCGCCAAAATCGATGCCCGATGAGATTGCCGATACGCTGCCAAATGGTGCTCGCGATATCAAGAAAGCTCCGAAGATCGGCCCGACAATCAGTCTCGACCGCACCTTCATCAAAAAGATGAAGGCTCGAAAGGCCGAGCTTGAAGTTAGCCAAGAGCAGCTCGATAAGCTTGCAGAAGAAAGCAATGGGTCATTTATTCTGCCAGCGACGATTGACGAGATGCTCGAGAAATCGGCGCTCGTCGCAAAGATGATCGATGCGAGCTATGTAGTCACCTACACGCCTAAAATACCCGTGGTCGAAACCCGCGGAATCGCCGAGCGTAAGATCGATGTCACATCCAAACGCCCAGGGCTCGTAGTGCAGGCACGGCGAAAGCTGATGATCGCGCGAGCGAAATAGCAGAACTTTTGCTTTCGAAAACTGGGTTCCGGTGCTAGAATCGCGGTGTTCTCGACAAACTAATCACCGTGATATCCATTCGCCAAGCCACCCTAGACGACGCCAAGCTACTGACCGATCTGTCGTACACCACCTTCTGGGACGCCTTTGCACACCACCCGAAAAACGCCCCTGACGACCTCAATCACTACATGCGGCAGGCCTTTAATCAGGAGCAGATCGCTGCCGAATTGGCGGAGCCGAGCTCGATCTTTCTCGTCGCCGAGATCGACGGCAAACCGGCCGGTTACGCAAAGCTGATCATCGGCAGCTCTGAGGACGGCGTAACAGCAACGCGTCCCATCGAGCTCTCACGACTCTATTCGCATCAGGAATTTATAGGTAAAGGCGTCGGGCAGAATCTGATGGATGCTTGCTTCGAAAGAGCTCGGCGGCACGACCACGACGTTATGTGGCTCGGCGTATGGGAGTATAACCCGCGGGCGCAGCGGTTCTATGAAAAGAACGGATTCGAGGTCATCGGACGACACACCTTTCAACTCGGCTCCGATCCGCAGACGGATCTGTTAATGCAAAAGAAAATATAGCCACCGAGCACACTGAGATCACTGAGTTTTTCTCTGAGAACTCTGTGTCCTCTGTGGCTAGTCTTCTTGCCAAGTCTCCGTAAATGCATTATCGTTGCATGTGTGCGACAAATAGCAAACCCTCCTAATCCCTACAACAAATACACCGCCGAATATGTTGGCGAGCCGCCGCCGACTAAGCTTGAGATCTTTGAGGAATTGGCGACAAAGAAAGTTATTACCAAAGCGTTCGCTTCTGATTGGGAAGGCGGTTGGCGGTATACGGTGAATTGTTATCGCGGGTGTGTGCATGGATGTACGTATTGTTTTGCACGGCAGTATCACGAATATTTGGGTTACGGAGCAGGGACGGATTTTGAGACGAAGATAGTCGTCAAACCGAATGCTCCGCAACTGCTCAGGCAGGAACTGAAGAAGACCCGCGACAAGATGCCGCATCTGGATTTTTCGTTTGCGACCGATCCGTATCTGCCGCTTGAGGCGAGTTATGAGTTGACGCGGCAGTGTCTGGAGGTTTGTGTAGATTTCCAAGTGCCGGTCGGTGTAATTACAAAGGCGCCGCTTGTGACACGTGATATCGATCTGCTGAAAAAATTGAAAAAGGTCTCGGTATTTTTCTCGCTTCCGTTTCTGACCAAAGAAAAGTCGAATCCTTTCGAACCCTACACTCCGGTGCCTGAGGCCCGCTTTCGAGCGATGAAAATGCTGTCCGACGAAGGGATCACGACCGGCATCGGCATTGCGCCTGTTATCCCGGGCTATAACGAATCGGATATTCCGGGTTTGCTGGAGCGGGCAAAGGAATCCGGAGCGACGCGGGCGTTCATGTCGATGCTGCATCTCGATACCGATTCGATCGAAGCGTATTTTGTTGAAAAAATGCACGAACGTCTGCCGCCGACACGCGTCACCAAGATCATCAACACCATGAAACGCGAACGCGGCGGTTCGTTGCGACACGCCACCTACAAAGATCGCATGACCGGCAAGACCGAGCAGTGGGAAGTGACGACTAAGCTGTTCGAGTTTCACGCAAAACGGCTCGGATTTAAGCAGCACGAGAAACCGGCCGAGCCAGAAGTGGCGGCAATACCAATTCAGCAAACACTTTTTTAACGGAAAGACTCCGAGTCACAAAGATAGCAATGATCCTTGTTTTTCTTTGCGTCTTACCACCTTTGCGTCTTTGCGTTAAGATATTCCTTATGCAGAATCGCATCGACGTTTTTGAACAGATGTTAGCCGCCGACCCGTCGAATTCGATGGTTATGTTCGGCCTTGCCAAGGAATATGAGAAGACTAGCGAGCACGCAAAGGTGATTACCCTTCTCGAGAATTACCTTGCAAGTTATGACGATGAGGGAAATGCCTATGGCGTTCTGGCAAATGCATATTTACAAAGCGGCGACCGAGCAAAGGCTATCGAGACCTACCAAAAAGGGATCGATGTTTCGATGGCACATGGGCATCCATCGATGGCTAATGAATATAGGATGACGATCGATCTGGATCTCAGCGATCAATAGTCCCACCACAGGTCCAGTGTCTTGGCGCCGTCGACGAATCTGATCCACCTTTCCTCGATATTCTTGCCAAGCCAATGATCGCGGAGGAAAAAACGGACAAAATAGAAGACGAAGGCGATGAAAAAGCCCAGCGGGATCGCTGTCGCCATAGCGATAAGTGAAACGATATCAAAGTCACCAAATCCGAACCCGAACCTTAGGAGACCGAAGATCCCTGATGCGATCAAAGTCAGGGTCACATATCGGGCGGCTATCAGATGAATCCTGCGATCGATCCAAAAGCGTTTCATATCGTCTAAATGAAACGGTACAAATAGTAAGCCAACACAAAGCGAAGTGAACGGTTTTTGTACGAGTGATGAGACCGCGAAAAACACAAGAAAACCCGAGACTATCCCGGCAACCATGCTCCCTATCAAGAGCAGTCCAAAGTCTTTGATGACTGTGATGATTCGTCTCACTTTGTTGGCGTCGTCATGCAGCCAGTGATCGATGCTTTGCGGATGCGAACCGGCTTCTCCGGCTTTTCTCCGACAACCGGTGCCTTGTTTATCACATCCGCGACTTCCATTCCTTTCGTCACTCGGCCAAAAGCGGCGAAAGAACCGTCCAGATGCGAGCCGTTTCCGACCAGTATGAAGAAGTTACTTGTCGCCGAATTTGGTTCGTCAGTCCGCGCCATTGAGACGATGCCGCGTTCGTGAAGTATCTTGCTAGGCTCGTCGGGCACCTTTCGGCGAGCCCTTGTACCCATCACCTGATTCACGCCGCCCTCGCGTGACCAAATGTTGCCGCCCTGGATAACAAATCCGGGAACGACGCGGCTAAAGGTAGTCGTATCTAACAGGCCTGTCGCCACTAGATTAAGGAAATTACGAACCGATTCTGGAGCAACCTCCGGGAACATTTCCATCTCGATATCCCCAACCTCAGTTTCGAATTTCACACATTTTGATGCCATCGTTTTTGCGTCAGCTTTATCGAAAGGCTCGGCCGCGGCTGGCTTTTCCACCGGACGCTCGTTGATCTTCTTGATCTCCGGCGAGGCTGTCGGTGTGGGTTGTGACATTTGCGGAAATGCTGCAACCACTACGGTTGTTAGTAAGGCCGTCAAAATGAAGATTCTCGATATCATTTCGTTCCGTTTTGATGTATTTTCAATAAAACGAGCAAATAAGTAAAGGAAATTCGGAGTCTATTATAAAAGCTATGAAGAGAGCGTTATTGTCCGTCACATACATCGTCATTGTTACCTCAGCCGCATTTACCCAGCGCGAGCTCGGCGTACGCCCGACCGACACAGGCGGTGCGTTGATGTTCGAGCAAGCCGTTTATGATGTGCAATTTTATGATGTGCGATTAAAGGTCGATCCGGCGAAAAAGTGGATCACCGGAACGTCGACCATGAACGCAAAGGTCGTGATACCGACAAATGTCGTCGTGCTCGATCTTGACACGCCATACACGGTCTCCCGCGTCTATTTCAACCCGACGATCTATGACAAAAAAGATCTTAAGTACGAGCGACGCGGTAATAAGATCTGGGTTTGGTTCCCGATGACGAAGCAGGTGGGCGAGAATATCTCTGTGATCGTCGATTATTCCGGCTCTCCTCGGGTGGCTCCGCGGGCACCTTGGGTCGGCGGGATCATGTGGGAAAAAACGCCTAGCGGTGCCGACTGGATCTCGGTCGCTCTGCAGAATGACGGAGCCGATCTTCTCTTTCCATGCAAAGATCACCCATCTGATAAACCCGCGATGGCGGAGATGCAGATCACCGTCCCTGATCCTCTTGTCGCAGTCGGCCCGGGGAAACTTTGGGGTGTGAAGAAGAAATGCCGACGCCACAACCTCGTACACGTGGCAAATGAGAAATCCGATCTCAAATTACTCGATGGTATTCAATGCGGCTCCGTACAAGTTGATCGAGGACAGCGTCAAGAGCATAACCGGCGAGACGATCCCGATCAAGTTTTACATCCTGCCGGAGAGCTTTGAGAAGGGGGCAAAGCTGATAGAGGAAACGAAAAAATACAACGCCTTTTATGAAAAGTACATTGGCCCGTTTCCTTTTCGCTCCGAGAAACTCGGCATCGCGGAGACGCCGCATCTCGGCATGGAGCATTCGACCATGCTTGCCTATGGCAATAAGTTCCAGTACAACGCTAACGGTATCGATACGCTGCAATTGCACGAATTTGGCCACGAGTGGTGGGCAAATCTGGTGACGGCAAGCGACTGGCGTGATTTCTGGATCCACGAGGGATTTCAGTCATTCATGGACACGCTCTATCTTGAGGAACTAAAGGGCAAGGAAGCGTATCTAACGGCAATGAAGAACCGGGCTCGCGGCTTCAAGAACAAGCAACCCGTCGCACCTCGCGAACCCAAGATCGCCTACCAGGTGTACATGTCCGAACCCGAATATCTAAATTCCGACGGCGATATCTACGGCAAAG
Organism: Acidobacteriota bacterium; assembly: GCA_016718135.1. GTDB lineage: Bacteria > Acidobacteriota > Blastocatellia > Pyrinomonadales > Pyrinomonadaceae > OLB17. The sequence goes on from JADKEF010000003.1 coordinate 588,840, forward strand.
GAGCTTACTTTCTACATACGCTCAGATACCTGATCGGCGACGAGAAATTCTTCAAGGCCCTACGCCACATGGCGTATCCGACAAAGGAAATGGAATTGCTGACCGACGGACGTCAGACAAGGCTCGTCAATACAGACGATTTCCTGACAATCGCCGAGGCCGACTCAGGAATGAAACTTGATTGGCTTTTCGAAATGTACCTGCGTCAACCTAAACTCCCAAAGCTCGTGGTCGCAGCCCCGGCCGATTGCGCTGTCAACTGCCCACTACTGCTCCGCTGGGAAACGCCAAACAACATGCCATTCCCGATGCCCGTCGACGTCGAGATCGACGGCAAGATCCAACGCGTCGAAATGCCGGACGGAAAAGGCACCGTGACCTATTCGGGCAGGCCGCCGGTTGTCGATCCGAAGGGGTGGGTTTTGAAGGTGCAATAGATTAGCGGGATTGGCCCAAATTGCCCGTATTAGCGCGATTTGCTATCTTAAAAAGTTGCCGCATTTGTAATATTGGTATTAACGGGACTTATTAAAATGGCGACTGGGACAAAGAAAAATGGCAAGGTGATCGTGGCGGAGAAGGCGAATACAACCGAGGCCGACGGATTTAATTCGGAAACGAAAACACAAACGACTGCTAAGTCTGACGCGGCTACGAAGACTGGCGCACCTTCCTCAAACACATCCGACTATCACGGCCTTGATGCTGAGACCATGATCGGCCTCTACCGTACGATGTACATGTCGCGGCGGGTCGATGACAAAGAGATCCAGCTCAAGGGTCAGAATAAGATATTCTTCCAGATATCCGGTGCGGGCCACGAAGCCGTATTAGCTGCGGCTGCTCTTACAATGAGATCCGGCTACGACTGGTTTTTCCCATATTATCGCGACCGTGCGTTGATGCTGGGCCTCGGAATGACGGCGCAGGAGATGCTGTGGTCGGCGGTCGGTGCTGAGGTCGATCCAAATTCGCACGGACGTCAGATGCCTTCGCATTGGGGCAGCGTCAAGCTCAATGTCCCGTCACAGTCTTCGTGTACCGGTTCTCAGGCGTTGCACGCTGTCGGTGCGGCTGAGGCTTCGTATCGGGCTTCACTGGTTACAGAACTTCAAGATAAGATCACAGGATTCAAGGGCGACGAGGTCGTCTATATGTCGGTCGGCGACGGCACGACGAGCGAAGGCGAATGGTGGGAAGCACTCAATACCGCCTGTAATTTAAAGCTGCCAGTGATCTTCTGCGTCGAAGACAATGGTTACGCTATTTCGACACCGGTAGAGGTCGGCACAGCGGGCGGAGACGTTTCGAAATTGGTCGCCGGATTTCCCGGACTCTTCATTCAGAATGTTGACGGAACCGATCCGCTCGCTTCCTACGCAGCATTCAAGGATGCCGTCGCTTATTGCCGCGAGCGTAAAGGCCCGGCATTTATTCGCGCAAAAGTTATACGTCCTTATTCACATTCGTTATCTGACGACGAAAAGCTCTATCGTCCTACCGAGGAGCTTGAGGCAGACGCGGCCAACGACCCGATCCGCACGTGGGCCGAGTTCCTGATGACAAACGGAATCGCCTCAACCGAACAGCTTGAAGCTCTCAGAAAAGAGGTCGATGACGAGGTCAATAAGGCATCCGACATCGCGATCGAAACGCCGCAGCCCGAGGGCCCAACTGCGCTTAGAAATGTATTCTCGCCTGATGTCGATCCGACCGACCGGCAGCTATTTGATACCGAGGACGGAGCCGAGCTTAGCGGCAATGCAGGCACGATGGTCGACCTGATCAATCGCTGCATGCACGAGGAAATGGAACGCGACACGCGCATCGTCGTCTTCGGCGAGGACGTTGCGGACGTCTCACGCGAAGAGTATCTCGACCAAGTAAAAGGCAAAGGCGGCGTGTTCAAGGTCACGGCGAATCTCCAGCGTAAGTTTGGTAGCGCACGTGTCTTTAACTCACCGCTCGCCGAGGCAAATATCATTGGCCGTGCTTACGGAATGGCGGTTCGCGGCCTTAAACCCGTCGTTGAGATACAGTTTTTTGACTACATCTTCCCGGCGTTTCACCAGATCAGGAATGAGGTTGCGGTGACCAGATGGAGAAGCGACGGCGATACGAAATGCCCGATGGTCATGCGTGTTCCGGTCGGCGGCTACCTGAAAGGCGGAGCCGTTTATCACTCGCAATCCGGTACCACACTTTTCTCTCACACGCCGGGATTGATGATCGTGTATCCATCGACGGCGCTCGACGCCAACGGTTTGCTCAGAACTGCGATCCGCTGTGACGATCCCGTCATGTTCCTCGAACACAAACATCTCTATCGTCAGGTCTACAACAAATCGCAGTATCCGTCGAGCGATTTCCTGATCCCGTTTGGAAAGGCGAAAAAGGTTCGCGAGGGAAATGACGTGACCATCGTCACGTTCGGAGCCCTCGTCGAACGCTCAAACCAAGCCGCCAAGCGTCTCGAACAGCAAGGCATCTCTGTCGAACTCATCGACCTTCGCACGCTCGTTCCATACGACTGGGAAGCGATCGCAGAGTCCGTCAAAAAGACAAGTCGCGTCATCGTCGCTCACGAAGACCCGGTCTCATACGGCTACGGTGCCGAGATCGCCGCCCGCATTTCGAATGACCTATTCGAATACCTCGACGCCCCGGTTCGCCGCGTCGGCGCCACCGACACCTTCGTCGGCTACGCCCCTCAGCTAGAGGATTTCATCCTGCCACAGAGCGAAGATGTAGAGAAAGCGGTGCAGGATCTGATGAATTACTGATCATTCGTTGCTTTGGAAAATAAAACTATGGTCAAGGTCTATTAACAGAAGCGTCGCTATTTACAGCGGCGCTTTTTTGCATTTGATCGTTATGCCGACAATCGCCCAGATCTTGTTTCCTGCCCCCAAGGCAACGATGGCCGGAATCCGAAAATGGAAATTTCTATGTCGAAAGTAGTAGTACAATCATTTGGAATGTCGCTCGACGGATTTGCCGCCGGGCCCGATCAGAGTCTTGAGGCTCCGCTCGGAACCACCGGGCCTGAGATCATGGAATGGTTTTTTCCGACGAAAACATTCATCAGCCAGCACGGCGGTGAAGACGGAGGCGAGACAGGGATCGATAACGGCTTTGCGGCGGAGTCGATGGCCGGTAAAGGTGCGTGGATACTTGGGCGTAACATGTTCGGCCCGATCCGCGGGCCATGGCTCGATGACGAGTGGAAAGGCTGGTGGGGCGAGGAACCGCCGTATCACGTTCAGGCGTTTGTGCTGACCCATCATCCGCGTGAGCCGCTCGTGATGAAGGGCGGCACGACATTCCACTTTGTCACCGACGGCATCCACTCCGCTCTCGAAAAGGCAAGAGCCGCTTCCGGCGACAAAGACATCCGCATCGGCGGCGGTGCCGCGACCGTCCGCCAGTATCTCGAGGCCCGCCTGATCGACGAACTCCACATCGCCGTCCGCCCAATAATCCTAGGCCGCGGCGAACCACTTTTCACCGGGCTCGACCTTCGCTCGCTCGGCTACAAAGTTGACAAATACGTGCCGGGCGAGCGGGCTGTCCATGTCCTGATCAGTAGGCACGATTAAATGTTCCGTAGATTCAGCCAGGAGAAAAGATGAATCGAATCCTTATCACTATCACAGCAGTCGTTCTTTGTGCGGCGTCGACATTCGCTCAGCTCGATCCAGTCAAACAGACGCGCGAATATCGCATCGCCAACGAACGGAAACTCCTCACTTCATTTGTTGAGATGCTGGCGATGCCGAATGTTGCATCCGACACCGCGAACATTAATCGCAATGCCGACTATCTTATCGGATCGATGAAGCAACGAGGGTTAAACCCGCGACTGCTTAAGGCCGCCGATCCCAAAGTTCCGCCGGTTGTTTTCGGCGAATACTTTACGCCGGGTGCCACAAAGACGGTGATCTTTTACGCACACTATGACGGGCAGCCGACTGAGGCGGCGGATTGGACCGGGAGCAAGCCCTGGGAGCCGGTTTTGAGGTCGGCCTCACTCGAGAAGGGCGGGAAGACGATTCCGTTTCCACGCACCGGCGAGACGATCGATCCAGAATGGCGAATCTATGCACGCTCCGCCTCAGACGACAAGGCGGGTGTCTTTGCGATACTGACCGCTTTCGATGCTCTGATAGCAAAAGGTATCAAGCCGACGGTGAACATCAAATTCTTCTTTGAGGGAGAGGAAGAGGCCGGGTCGCCAAACCTCAAAGAGATCCTCGAAAAGCACATTGACCTGCTAAAAGCCGATGCATTTATCGTCTGCGACGGACCTGTACATCAATCGGGCCGCAAGCAGGTTGTCTTCGGCGTGCGGGGCGATGTAAATGTCGATCTCACAGTGTACGGTGCCAAACGTCCGCTCCACAGCGGACATTACGGCAACTGGTCGCCAAATCCGGCCTTGCTTCTTGCCAAGCTTCTTGCCTCGATGAAGGATGATTTTGGCAACATCACCATAAAAGGCTGGAACGACGATGTCGAACAGCTCGGACCTGCCGAACTGAAGGCTATAGCTGATGCCCCGCAATACGACGAACAGCTAAAGCGCGAACTCGGTATCGCCTATACCGAAGGCGGCGGCAAAAGCCTGCTCGAACGCATCAACCTTCCCTCGCTAAACATAAACGGCATCAAGAGCGGTGATGTCGGCGACCGTGCTCGCAACGTTATTCCGACGACCGCAACGACCGTGCTCGACCTCCGGCTCGTAAAGGGAAATGATCACATTCGTCAGGTCGCTAAACTTCGCAAGCATATCGAATCGCAAGGCTATTACGTCATCGACCGTGCCCCGACCGACGAAGAGCGGCAAAAATACCACAGAATCGCAAAATTCAACCACGTTCCCGGCAGCTACAATGCCCAGCGAACAAAAATGGATCTGCCTATATCGATCGCCGTCATCGCCGCCGTCCAGCGAACGTCAGCCCAACCTGTAGTCCAAATGCCATCACTAGGCGGCAGCCTACCGCTTTCGATCATCAGCGAGGCTCTCGGCCAACCAACGATATCCGTACCTATAGCAAATCATGACAACAATCAGCACGCCGAGAACGAAAATGTCAGGCTGCAGAATCTGTGGGATGGTATCGAGACCTTTGCTGCGTTGATGACGATGAACTTCAGATAGGTAAGAGCCGATAACGAGAAAGCCGGAGCGTTTCCATGCGAAACGCTCCGGCTTTCTGGTTGAAGTTGGTGACCTCTATTCGCCGGCAGCGTGACGATGACGATCGAGAGCATAGATGCCCGGGAAGCCGCTCGGCACTTCGCGGTAGTCGATCTCGTGACCGCAGACTGAGAAGTCCATGCCGGAATTTCGGAAGGCGACCTCGTCCATGTGTTCGCGAAAGTTGAAGCCAGGGATGACGGATGCCATCGATGTTTCCTTTCGCGGCAGGCGTTCGTCCATCATTGCCGTGTTGTAGGCAAATGCAGCCATGATGACGGCTGAGCGTTTGAGGTCTTCTTCGAGAACGCGATCCGAGACATCCTGGGTCGTGTGCCACGATCGGGTGAAGTACTCGATCGGATCCTGGATGAACTGGAATCCCGGGATACCCAGTGCGTCAAATGCCTGGTGGTCCGTGCCGGTCGTGTTATTGATCGTTACGGTCGTGGCATTCCATGATTGGAAAGGCGTCAACCATCCCTTGAACAACGAGCGGAGTTGAGCATTTCCCTGCAGATAAATGCCGCGGATCTGTCCGGTTCCGTTGTCCAGATTGTAGTAGGCCGAGAATTTATCGTGGCCGGGTTTCTTGCTTATGGGCACCTTTGCTCCGCCCATCGCCCGAAATGCGTCAGCGTCAGAACCGTCACCGACGGTGCCGATATTCTTGGCAACATAGCCTCGCGAACCGAGCAGTCCCTGCTCTTCACCCGTCCAGAGGCCGATACGTATCGTTCGTCGCGGCTTTAGGCCCAACGCCTGGATTATGCGAACCGCTTCCATCGAGACGGTCACGCCGGCACCGTTGTCCGTCGCACCGGTTCCCGCGTGCCACGAATCGAGATGACCCCCGACCATCACAACCTCGTCTTTGAGATTCGGATCGGTTCCAGGAATCTCGGCGATCGTGTTGTAACCCTGCAAGTCATTGTCATAAAACTGCACCTGCAGATCGACCGTCATCTTTACTGGCACACCCTGTTTGATCAGACGGACGAGGCGGTTGTATTGCTCAACCTCCGCGACCAGCTGAGGAATGGTCGCCGGAGCATTCTTCGATGCAACCCGAAGACCAAAATTAGGAGCGGAACCCGGAACAGCAGGTGGCAGATTGGCTCCCATCACACGAATCGTGCCTGCATCGACTCCAAAGCCTGAATCGATGATGACCGCCGCACCTTCGTCGAACAACATTCTAGTCTTTTTGTAATTAAAAGCTTGCGCCGCACGTTGAGCGTCTGTCGGGGCGGCCTGAGCAGGTGGAGGCCCGGCGGGTTTTGCATCCTCCATGGCCGCGAGATCTGCATCGCTTTGGCGTGTGGCGGTAGGTTTGAAGATGTCGGCTACCGGTCGTTCGGGTGCGTTCAGGACGATCGCACCTTTCAGTCTCCCTCTAAACTTCTCAAGATCGGCGTCATTCGCGGCGTCATAGTAGATTACATCCGAAGTAACCGCGCCGTTTGTTGATGGCGACCACGCTTTTGGATATGCTCGGAAAGCTGTGGACTGTTCACCCGCCGTAACCATCGCGGAAAAGCGTTTCAGTTCCCAACCGCGGCCGAATTCACCCCACGGATCAACCATCGCATTCTTCAAGCCCCATTTCTCGAGCTGTTGCTTGGTCCATTGGTTCGCACGTTTTTGGCCAGGTGAATTTGTGAGCCTCGGCCCGATCACATCCGTTAGATACCGGATCGTCGCCATTGCCTGCGAACGGTTCATCCCCTCGTCCATGATCTTAGTAACAGCCTCGGGCGCCGTCGCTTGCTGGCCAAGAGCAACGCTTGGCGTCAGCAGGGCGGCAAAGATCAACAGAACTATATTCTTCTTTCGAAACATTGGTAATACTCCTTAAGGGTAGGTGATTTGTGACTTTTCAGTTGAAGATTATTACGAGAGCTCCGCACGGAAAGTTTCCGCTAGACAGACATATCGGCGAGTCGATAGACACCGGTCGCTATCCGTTCGACAAACCCCTCGTCTACCAAGGCATGATTGGCCTTTCCTGATTCCCATCGTTGCAATCCGAATTTTCCCGAGAGTTCCCCGACTAGCGTCATCCCGCACATTTGAAGATATGTTCGTGCGAGTTCGCGAACGGCGTCTTCGCGTTTCATCCTGATCGCGATCTGCTCGGGAAAGCGGGCTTCGGAGAGTGTCCATACGTAAGTGAATTTTGGTTTGTAGAGAGCTTCCTGCGGTACGACCTTCATTCGGCGTTGGAGCTCGTCGATGGCGGTCGTTAGGTCTTTTTTGTCCTTGAAACCGCATTCTTCTCGAAGGTCGGCGGTCGCCATTTCCCATTCCTTGCGGAGAACTTTTAGCACCAACTGAGCATTTTTCGAAAGAATTCCGCTCTCGCCTTTTGGCGAGCAGCCCCAGATCGCGTTGAATACAGGGATCATTCGCGACGCGAGAAACCACGATTTGCCCTTTACGAGCTTGGCGTAGTAGACCTTGCCGCGAGCCATCACCTCGTCCTTCAACACCCAAGCACGGCTTGCCTCGTAGTCCTTCTGTACGTTTCGCGGCATATGAGCGTCGCGGCGGCCGCAGACCGCGATATAAACGGACGGCATCATTTTGCGAACATCGGTCAGGCCTAGACAGAATCCAAGTTCCGCGACCATCGCCTCGACCTCTTCCGCGGTGTCGACCTTCAGAGACTCCTCACGCCGCCATTTGCGGTCGCGGTATAGCTCGATCTCTTCGGGAACTTGCTTCATGGAATTTAGCCGCAGATTAACGCAGATCACGCGGATATAAAAATGGCGAGCGATCATTTTGATCGCTCGCCACAAAATAAAGACGTCTCATCCGCGCTTCTGCCGCCAACTTATCTGTTGCCAATATTCATCGGAGACGAAGACGTCACCGAGATCGTCGAGCCCTGCATCAATCTCAAGTCATCTTCGCCCTTGACGATGACGGAACCTGCTCCGGCTCCGCCGCCGATCACTGCACCGATCGCAGCTCCTTTGCCGCCGCCCGCGATAGCACCGATGATCGCTCCGATACCGGCACCGATACCGCTCCGTTTTACGGTTTGCGTCGTTTTATTGCCACCGCTGACCGTGCCTTCGTTATCGATCTTGACGGTGTTGCCGCTAGCGTCGCGGATGTCGCTAAGGTTGCCGGCAAAGTCGTATCGTGCGCCATTTCGCAGCACGATACGCTCGAAATTGAATGTCACGCCAGACTGTCCCGTAACCTTTCCTGTCGTCTTAATGTTCGAAACGTAACCCTCGATCACGGCGCCACGAAATTCGTCGGGCGAGGTCACGGTCATACGAAAACGGTCATTGTTCTGCGAGACTTTTGTATTGATCTCGTTGTCGAGCGTGCCGGTGAGCTGGATGCCGTTTGGGACTACGTAATTGCCGGGCTTTGCGGTAACTGTCGTTGGGGCTTGGCCTCGGCCGTTGTTATTGCCGACGGTCGAACCAGTTCCGCCATTGGAGATGCCGGTCGAATTGTCGTTGTCCGAGTAGCCGCCGTTCGGATCAGAAGTCGTGTTGCCTGCACTATTTAGCAGGCCGGAATCTAGATCCGATTTGTTGTAAACACTCTCGGCGAACACTGTATGTCGCAGATAATCGGTCGTGATCCTTCGTGAAACATTCATCCCGCGTCCGTCGCTGATGGAGATAAATGTGATCGTGTAATCGGTCTCGCCGCCAAAGGACGAGATGACCAATTTGTCGCCGGTCAGCGTTGCTCGCATACGAACCGAGCGGCCATTGGCGTCCTTCTCAACCTTGTCGCGGCCATCCGCCGTGAATGATGCCGCAGGAGCATTGCTGACACCGAGAGTGATCTGATCCCCTCGAATATCTATCGCGATCTGCTCAGGTGCGGTCAATTTTTCCCTCAGATCGTCGCGCTGGCTACCGGACACTCCGGCTTCGGCCAAAACGTCATCGATCTTCTCACTGCGTTCGCGATCGAGATCATAGTTACCCGATAGCCCAACACGGATCGTACGCCCCGCCGTCGGTTGACTGTCAGGATAATCTTTGACGTTCTGCGGGTCGCGGGAATCGTCCGGCTGCCAAACATTCGTCACGCCGTAGTTTGACCCGAGACGGTCGATCTGTGCCCGGGCTGCACGCCAATCATCCTCGACACGGCGATTTTGCGGATAGCTTTCGAGAAAATCCTCGATCTGCCGAGCGGCGGCCGCGATGGCGGTCACATCGTCACGATTTTCGCGTTTGCGGTCGAAATTCTCCTGAAAACGCCTGATCGCATCGCGAACACCACGGATCCGCCCCTGCGCGTCGCTCAGATTGCGTGTGTTCGCTGACGAACTCTGCATCTGGTAACGCAGATTCGATTCGAAATCGTCGAGCTTCGACGCCAGAGCCCGAACCGCGTCGCGGATCTCGCGTTCATCCCGACGTTGAGCATCGGCAGTGCCCGCCGTTCCCAGAACAAACGCCACCAAAAACGCCATTGCCGCCACAAACTTTTTCGTTTCCCTCATAATTGCCATCCTGGATCGAGAATCGGGCACACAAAGCCCCTACGCGCATTATGAAGCATTTTTTGTGCCAATGGTTGTTCGTTTCGGCTCCATGAAGATCGGCGAAACGTATCGAACACGCGCGAACGCTGTGGTAATATCGGCTAAGAGGGAACAACCAATATGTCCACCAACGAATACAAAGCAAATGTCACCTACGCAGGCGACGGATATTTCATCGGCACGACACCGAGCGGCATTCCGCAACTGATGGATTCTAAAGGGGATAGGCACGCCGCCCCGACGCCGCTCGAGATGTTACTGGTCTCGGTAGCAGCATGCACGGCGTTCGACGTGCAGTCCATTCTCGAAAAGAAACGCCAGGACGTGACCGACTACAAAGTAGAGATCACCGGCACCCGCGCGGAGGACCACCCGCGCAAATTCACCGCCTTTCACATCAACCATATCGTGCACGGCCGCGGCGTTTCGGAAAAGGCCCTTGCGGATGCGATCGAGCTGTCAGATACCAAATATTGCTCGGTCGCCGCGACCGTGAGGCCGACTGCGACCATAACGACGAGCTACGAGATCATCGAGTCATAACCAACTGCTGTAGCGGGTGGTTAATGAGGCCGATAGACGGCTGCGACCCGAGGCCCTTGGCTTTTGAGGCCTGTTGGCACACTTCCGTGGCTCTGCCACACCGCACTGCGGAGAGGCTCTGCCTCTCCGGCCGACTCCGCTTGATATTCCTGGAGGCTACGCCTCCCGTCTTTCAGATCCGGGGAGGCGTAGCCTCCAGATCCATGTTTCCCCTTTTCGGCGAGGCACAGCCTCCCCGCAGTGCGTTTGGGCAGAGCCCCGAGTCTTTCCGGTCTTTCGTTAAAAAAGCGACCTCGATACCGACCATTATCGAGAAAATGGTCGGTAATCGCGACATTCTCCGAACCGTTTCGCCAAAACTCCGAACCGCCAAAAACGGCGTCTGATCTCTTTCATCAATATCACGGTGAGCGCCAGTGTTGCGAAGTATTATCGGTCCTATTTGGCTGTCGATGATGAAGCCGATGCTTCATTCGATCATCGTATCAATGCGCCCCCTGCGCTTCTTTGCGTTCTTGGCGAGCTTTGCCTGAAAAAAAAGAATCTCACGCAAAGGCCGCGAAGAACGCAAAGAAGACGAAAAAGACTGTTCCGGCAATATCGGCATTATCGGCGTTATGTGACATTATCGGCGTTTTGCTACATCATCGGCGAAATGTGACATTATCGGCGGATCGTTATATCGCTTCGCGAAAATCCGTGCTAGCGTCGAAAACATGATACGACCCGATTGGCGAGAGTGCCCAAAAGACGATGTTGTCGGCCAGTGGAGTGCCCTGTATGTAACGATGAATCCGCTCGGCGAGATCGCGATGAGCCGGTTCACGTACGAGCGAATGAACGCTCCGAAGGCGTTCGTGCTGCTCTTTGACGCGTCGAACAACCGCATCGGCCTAAAACCAGCCGCACTCACTATGCGAAATGCCTACCCCGTCCGAGTCCACGGCCCACGGGGCGGCAAGAAGGTCCGCGGGTTTCGTCTGATGCAGGAATTCCAGATCGACATCAAGCAAACGCTACATTTCAAAGATGCCCACATCGACGAAGACGGCACGCTGATCTTGGATCTTCGCACGGCTCGCATTTCGGCGAGATCGGAGGGTTTTCAGCGGGCTCGGAGGGAGGCGTAGCCTCCATAATCTTTTGGGGTCAGCTATCGGAGAGGCATAGCCTCTCCGCAGTGCGATACGGCAGAGCCAGATCCAAAGCCGCTCCGCAGTGCGATGCGGCAGATCGCGATCCAAAGCGTGCGATAGCCTGCGATCAACATCAACACGTTTTCCGGCAGTTTCCGTAACGCGAATCCTCAGGCTTCGCCACAATGCACCGCGGAGAGGCTGTGCCTCTCCGATATACTGCGCCAAAAAAAGATCATGGAGGCTATGCCTCCCTCCGCTTGCCTTAAAGAACCTAAGTCTCTTAAATTACTGGGATGCGTCCGCCAAAACTTCACATCTCCAAGGATACCCCTGCATATTACCTTACGTCCGTCACGAAAGACCGCCTTCCTGTTTTCCAAAACACACAAATGGCACACTTAGCGTGCGACGCTCTGAATGATGCTCGCAGATCAGGCGGATTCTTGATCTTTGCATATGTTGTAATGCTCGACCACCTGCACCTTGTTACCGACAGTCTTGTGAAATCGAAGGATATTCATCGATTTGTGAACGGGAATATTTCTCGGAAGGTCATCGATCACCTCAAGGAAAAAGGCCACACCGAGTCGCTTCGGAAGCTTCGGATCGCTGAGCGCGATGGAAATTGGAAGTACTCGCTCTGGCAGCATCATCCGGATACACGATTGCTGTGGAGCGAGCAGATGCTGTGGCAACGGATCCAATACACACATCTCAATCCGGTTCGAGCTGGTCTGGCCGATCATCCGGACGATTGGCAGTGGTCAAGCGCAAGGATCTTTCACGGACGGCCGAATGAGAATGAGCCGCTTGCGGTCGATTTGGACCGGATCGAATGGCGTAGGTAGGAGGCATAGCCTCCGAGGTCTTTTTTGGCCATCTTCCGGAGAGGCACAGCCTCTCCGCAGTGCATTGTGGCGGAGCCTTGGAAAGGGTCTCACCATACTAGTTCCGGGCCTGGCACAACCGAATAGGTTTCCTGGCTTAGCCCAACGGCATCGCGGAGAGGCGGGGCGTCTCCGCGATGCCGCAGACACGGTCCGGGAGGCATAGCCTCCCAAATCCTTTTTGCCATCTTTCGGAGAGGCACAGCCTCTCCGCGGTGCATTATGGCAAAGCCGATTATGCTAAACTTCCAAAACCAATGAACCAAAAATCACTCTTAGCGTCACTTCTCGTTCTCCTAGCCGTTGTCATTATTCCCGCACAGGTTCCACTGAACGTAAATGTGCAGATCGTAAAAGCCGAGGATGGGCGCGATGCGGCTCCGGTGATCGCGATGTTTGACGATGCGAATCCGAAGGTTCGTGAGCGGGCGGCTCTTGCGGCGGGGCGGATCGGCGATGATAAGGCGATCGATGGCTTGAGAAACCTGATGAATGATAAGTCGCTCGAGGTTAGAGCGATGGCGGTGTTTGCGATCGGCGAGATCGAGTCCGAAAAAGGCTCGGGAGCGATCCTGGCGAAAGACAGCAGCGAGGTGTCTGGTGCTCCGGTCATCGCGCGCCGGGTAGAGGCAGCGGGAAAGATCGCGGCGGCGAACCCGAGAGGCCAGTTGACGAGTGCCCTTCATACTTTTATCTTTGACCGACTTGGTGAACAGGCCGCCATGGAGGTCAATCGCGACCGGCTGACTACGCTGCTCGGGCTGACCGCCGCTCTCAGGGCGAGACCACCGGGCATCGAGAACGTCGTGGTCAAGTTTCTCGGGGACACGGACGCTCGCGTTCGGATGGACGCTCTCAACACACTTGCGAGGCTTCGCTCAAGACAGGGACTTCCTGATCTCAGGCATCTGCTCAAGAACGACACCGACGCGGTAGTGCGCGCCGGTGCGGCTCGTGTCCTCGGTGCGGCCGAAGACAAGGTCGCTTTGCCTTTGCTGGTCGATGCGGCGACGAATGATGCGGATTCGCGGGTTCGCGTGTCAGCGATCCGCTCGCTCGGCGGGATGAGAGATACTTCAGTTCTCGAACGCCTCATTCAGCACGGCGACAAGCTGCTCGCCGCGCACAAACTTTCGAAAGCGGCACATCCCGCGGAGAAGACCGAACTGCTTGAGCTTGCGACCGCTCTTGGGCAGCTTTTTCCAAACACCGAGAATCAACGCGTAGTTGTGTTTCTGAATATGCTCCGGATGGAGGACGGTTTCTCGTCGGCCGAGACCGAGATCGCTCTCGCACGCGTTGCACCAAAGGCCTATATCGATGCGCGTCTGCCAGCCGATTTCGGATACGCCGACCGCCGTGTTGCTTCGGCCTACGCACAAGGCCTCGGTACGTACGCGACATCGACGGACAAAGATCTGAAACTGCGTGCCGGCGAGACGCTGACGCGTTACATCAACGGAATGAAGACGGGTGTCAAACCTCGCTATCAGAGTGAGATGCTAAAGGCGATCCCTGATCTTCAGCGAGCCAATGCGGCATTTAAGCCTGACAATCTGGCTGAAATATTGCGGAATATGTTGACTAACGATGACGTCAACGTCCGTGCGACCGCCGCCGAACTGATCGGTGCCCAGCCCCTGTCGGCCGACAACATCGCCGCTCTCAAATCGGCATTCAGCCGCTCGTTCATAATGGACAAAAAGTCGGACGATGCTCAACTGGGGATCATGGCCGCGCTGTATCGGCTCAACAAACGCGAGGCGGTCGGCATATTGCTGAACGCGCTCGAGTCGCCGAATTATCTCGTTCGCCAGCGTGCGTTTCGAATGCTCGCCGATGCCGAACTTCAAAAAGAATTTCCCGGCATACCCTCGTCGCTCGAGAGTGCGAGGGCTAAGGGCAATGACAAGGTGAAGGCATACTCACCCATCAACGGTACGTTTCTCGGGCAGGTCATAAATCGTGACGTCGATTATCGACGGGCTCTCTCGCGTAAGAACGGCTCGGTGACGGCTGTCTTTAGAACGCAGAAAGGAACGTTCACGATCGACTTTAACCCGGAGGAAGCACCGTTGACGGTAGATAACTTCGTCAACCTGGCCCGCCGCGGCTATTTCAACGGCGCTGAGGTACATCGCGTCGTTGCCAATTTCGTAATGCAGGACGGCGATCCGACCGGAACCGGTTCAGGCGGTCCGGGGCTGTCGATCCGCTGCGAAGTAAACATGCTCGAATACGAACGCGGCTCCGTCGGCATGGCCCTCTCCGGCAAAGACACCGGCGGCTCACAATGGTTCGTCACACACTCGCCCCAGCCACACCTCGACGGCGGCTACACCGTTTTTGGACGAGTGAACGAAAAGGACATGAAGGTCGTAGATAGTATTGTTCGTGGGGATAAAATTCTGACGGTAAAGATCTTAGGAAAGTAGCCACAGAGAACACAGAGAACACCGAGGGAAGGAACCTCTTTTCTCAGTGGGCTCTGTGATCTCAGTGGCCGAAAAATGATGGAAAACGATCTTTTAACGCAGAAAATAATTGGTGCTGCGATCGAAGTACATCGTACACTCGGTCCTGGATTGCTCGAATCGATCTATGAAGAAGCTCTTTGTCATGAATTCGATCTGCGGGGCATCAAATATCTGAGACAGGTTGAGATAGATGTGATTTACAAGGACAAGATCATCAAGGGTCAACGCCTGGATATTCTCGTAGAGAATGAAGTAATAGTTGAGATCAAATCCCTCAGCAAACTCCCAGAAGTCTCAACTGCACAAATTTTGTCTTATCTAAAGGCAACCGGACTTAAGCGTGGATTGCTAATTAATTTCGGAGCCAAAATGCTTCGCGATGGTATTAAGAGAATCTCTCTGTGACCTCTGTGTTCTCTGTGGCTAATTTATGGCTGATATTCAAAAACAGATCGAGATCGAGAAGGGCCTCGATGACCTGTCGTTTTACCTCGATGGGCTTTTTCGTGTGCCTGGGACGGGCTGGCGGTTTGGGTTGGATTCTTTGATCGGGCTGATACCCAATGTTGGCGACACGCTGACGGTGTTTCCGGCGTTTTATATCTTGGTCGCGGGTGTGCGGTATGGCGTGCCTAAGATCACGCTGCTGCGGATGGCGTTTAACATCGGGCTCGATTATGTGGTCGGGGCGATACCGTTTATCGGCGACGCGTTCGATTTTGTGTGGAAGGCCAACAAGCAGAACATGGACCTCATCCGCACCGTGCCGCCGGCCACGGCCAAGGCACCACGAGTGATTACGTCTTCGTTTTCGGCCTGATGGGCCTGCTCATCGCGCTGCTCATCGGATCGATCATGGCGAGTATCTATATCATTTCGACGGTTATCTGGTGGGTTATGTCGTCGGGATTTTAAGAAGGGTTCGGGACATAGAAAAGCGCAGATAAGAGATCATTTCTTATGCGCTTTCTGCGCTTTCTGCGGCTAATTCTCTTTACGCCGCCACAGCCTGAGTGTCAAACATTTTATCTAGTGCAGTTTGCAGCACGCCGATGCCGAATTCGCCGGCGGCGCGTGTTTTAAGTTTTCCCTCTGCGTCGAACAAATAATATACAGGCACCCAACCCTGTTCGTTTAAGAATGCGTCTTTTAGTTTATGCAGGCTGTCGACCGCCGTGGGTTCGGTGATCTTGTTTGCCTCGATAGCTTCGTTTACCGTATCGAGATCGGTGTCAGCCTCGTATCGCGGCATGTGGACCGCGATCGTCTTGAGGCCGAGAGCTCCGTATTTGGCTTTGATGTCGTTAAGCTGCGGCATCTTGTCTTTGCAGATACCACACGAAACGGCCCAAAAATGCACCAGTACTGGATTGCCCTTGGCGTGTTCTAAAGTGTCTTCGAGCGAGCCGTTGAACCACGTGGTTGCCCCTTCGAGCGACGGCATCGCATCTCCAATTCTCATTGGCATAATATTTCTCCGAAATAGTGATTAGATTTTAGTGATGAGTGGTGAGTGAAGAAATTCTTCACTCACCGCTCACCGTCTATCACTTCTAGTTAAACCGTCAGGTTTTCCTGGCCTGGCTTCCAATCCGCCGAGCACAATCCGCCGGTCTGCAAACCTTGCAGGACGCGGAGCGTTTCGTCGACCGAGCGTCCGATGTTCAGATCGTGAACGACCGCGTACTGTAGAACGCCGTCCGGATTGATGATGTAGAGGCCGCGAAGCGCGATGTTGGCTTCCTCGACGAGGATGTTGTACGCACGTGCGAGCTTGCCGCCGACGTCGGATGCGAGCGGGTACTGCAGGCCTTCGATGCCGTTCTTGTCACGCGGCGTTTTGATCCACGCACGGTGCGAGTGGACCGAGTCGGTCGAGATGCCGATGACCTCGGCCCCGACGCCGTTAAGCTCTTCCAAACGATCCGAAAAAGCGGTCAGCTCGGTAGGGCAGACAAACGTGAAATCGAGCGGGTAGAACAAGAGTACGAGCCATTTGCCCTTGTAATCGGAAAGCTTGACGTTCTCGGCAAGCGTTTCCATGTTCTTCGTCGAAGGCATGTTAAAGTCCGGTGCCGGCTGGCCTACTTTGGCCATCGTGACGGTGTTTTCAAGTGCTGTTGCTGTAGCTGTTGACATAATTTTATCTCCTTGTTTTATGCCACATCACACACGAATAACTTCCGGGAACATTGAAAAATAGCGTATCGATATCTTTCCCGGTGGTGTTCTGAGTATGCTGTGGCTATTTATTCGAACACTCGGGACATAGCCCGCGTAGAGTGAATTCCAGTGACTCAGGTTTGAATTTCGAGTACTTAGCCGCACGTTTTACGATGTCGGCCGGTATCTCCATCTCGATATCCACGAGCTTTCCGCACGCCGTACACATCGCGTGATCGTGACGATGCGTGCATTTGTCGAAGCGGCTCGCACCATTGCCAAAATGTATCTCGGCAATGTGCCCCGCGTCCTTCAAAAATCTAAGGCTGTTGTAAACCGTCGCAAAACTGATCGTCGGCAACTTCGCCTTAGCCTCGGAAAAAACCTCGTTCGCGGTCAGATGCGAGTGCGACGCCCAAATAACATCGAGCACCACCTCACGCTGCCGCGTCAAACCTAATTCTTGTATAACTGTCGTGACCATAATTTGTCCTAACACTACTTAGAATAATTCTAATTATAAATTTTGTCAAGCCCCGCGTTGCGAGAAAAAGGCGGGCCAGATGGCCCGCCAATGAGGTCTTGCATTAATTCGCTGTCGTTAGGGTTTTGCCGGCTTGACCGTGTTTTACCACGATCGGGGTGCCAGGCACCGTACGATACACGGTCGCCGGTTCGCCATTCAGTCTTCTTGTCGGCACGGCAAAGAGCGACGGGTCAGGCTCGGCTCGGACGATATTGGTCAATTTGTAGGTCTGCTCACCGAAACGTGGATCCGTGTTCTTTGAATAGACGACCAGGCCGAGATCCTTCGAGAACCATCGCTCGTAAACGATCTCGATGGGCCGTTCGTTGCCGATGGCTTCCGCGGGTATTGTGGTCGTGCGGCGTGTTCCTTCGGCAGAGACACCCTCAAAATCGCGTGTGCCCAGATCTTCGTTCTTTACGTCGTATTTCGAATTCGCAGTGCTAAGCGTGTATGCGAGGCCTTCCGCTCGTATCGCAGGGGCCACTGTTATCGGGCCAGTCGCCATCACTTGGCCACCTTGACCGGCTATGGCAGCAGGTGCAAGCGTGCCGGTAACTCTCACTCTTTCTTCGATCGCCCGTTTCTGCTCGACAGTCAGTTCGGCCGGTGAGACGATGTTGACGCCCTTGCCAGCCGTCATTTCGACAACCTGTGCGGTCCGTAGATTGGTGCTCAGCGGTTGTCCGGCAATTGGCGAAGCTATCGAAATACCCTGGCCCATGCTGTACGTCGTACCGAGCATACCGCCGATGCCGCCTGACATTTCGCGGCGAGTACGGCCCTCGCTATTGCGGTACATCTTTCCGCTCGATTTGCGCACGATGCGGTTGCCATCGGCGAGCGTTTGAACGCTCTCGTTAACTTCCTCAGCCGAGAGCGGCGAATTCTTGACATTGCTATGGGCCGCAGCTGCCAGCTCGGCGATAACCTCGCCTGTGTTTGATCGTACGGCTTTGCGGCGGCTGCGGGTTGTGGTGCTTGCTGGGCCGACACGAACGAAGCGGTCGCGGCAAAAATATATGTTCCTACTAGTAATCTCATATCTCTCCTTAAAAACTTATCTATCTACGATCCGCACACCGCGAGTGACTCCATCGGCACCGATCAACAGATCGGCCTTGACCGTGTCACCAGCATTCTCGAGCGGAACGTCGATTCCCAAAGCGTATAGCGATGACCGTTTCATATCGACGCGAATAATGCGCCCACCGCCTGATGTCTCGTGCGGATCGCCAGTGTACGAGACGGCGACGAACTCGGCATCGGGTTCAACCACAGCAAGGCGACGATTTGTCGGCATGCTGGCAGTGCGCGGTACGATCTTTTCGCTTCTCGTTTCGATCTTATTCGCACGGCCCGCCGAAAGTTTACCAAGACTTTTTCCTTGAGGAGGAAAAACGGGCCGTGCGATCTCCGCCATTTGCGTGGACGGAATCTGGATTGTATTAACTGCAACAACCCCACGGCCTTTATCAAGCAGGCTGAAGGCTCCGACGACAAGCAGCAGAACAGCCGTCGCAGAGCTAAACACAGCGACATTGAATCGCGTAATCGTAAACCACGACGCTCGCGGCTCCGGCGTCCCAACCGCTGCGATCCGAGCTCGAACTGTGGCAAAAAGCCTCGGGTTCGACACGATCGCGTCCACATCAACCACACGTCGGGCATCGCTCACGATCAGCTTTTTGCCGATGGCGTCGAGTGTCTGATTGTCGAGTTTGCGATTCTGCATTTCTTCTCGTCCTACTGAAAATGACGGCTGTCGGGCCCATCTGGTTACACAAACTTTCTCAATATCTTTCTCAACGCACCGCGTGCCCTCCACGCTCGTACCTTTATATTTGCCTTTGAGCAGTTCTGTCGCTCGGCGATCTCCGCAACGCTGAGATCCTGTGCGTAAAGCATCTCAAGCAGATCGCGATCGGAAGCGTTGAGATGCGAGAGGAGCTTTTCGGCGAGGTCACCGTCGGCGAGTGTTTGTTCGGCGTGCCGCGAGCCGTCGGTGACGAGATTTAGCAACGTTTCGCTCTCGTGTTCACTAAGGTCGCAATTCAATCGCTCGGGCCGCACCTTTTGCCGCCTGAGCAGATCAAGACAGGTGTTCGACGTGATCGTAACCAACCAGCTCGAAAACGAACGGTCATACGCCCCGCGAAACTTCGACATCTCGACAAACGCCTTGGCAAAGGCTATCTGCACGATCTCTTCGACCTCTTCGTGACGGCGAAAATGCCTGCTTGCGACAACCGCGACGAGACGTTTGTGCCGCTCAAAAATCTCCTCAAACGCCGCTTCGTCACCCGCGACCACCATCTCAACAAGCTGATTATCCGTCCTCTCAGCGCGCACCGGCAGACGCTCGGCATCTGTCTCGACGCGTGAAGTGATAGTTCCTTGTTGCAAAGCTGTCGGGTAGCTGCTCATGCGTGCAAGCTGTTACGAAGATTCGGTCTCGAAGGTTATGACGGGCGGTGTGAGATGCCGGTTACAAAAAACAGGGTCAAAAAAAGCCCCGCAATTTTACGGGGCTTTGGTTTCGAGTAATTGAAAACTTCTATTTTTTGGTCATGATCAGCTTCGCAATAGTCTGCAACTGCATATTCGAGGTTCCCTCGTAGATCGAGCCGATCTTGGAGTCGCGCCAGAATTTTTCGACCGGGTAATCTTTGACGTAGCCGTATCCGCCGAAGAGTTCGATGGCTTTGGAGGCGACGGCTTCGGCGCAACGGGATGAGTAGAGTTTGGCCATGGCGGCTTCTTTTAAGAACGGCTTGCCGGCGTCTTTTAGACGGGCGGCGTTGTAGACGAGCAGGCGTGTTGCCTCGATCCTCGACTGCCATTTCGGCGAGCTGGAACTGCACAGCCTG
>JADKEF010000004.1 GCA_016718135.1 Acidobacteriota bacterium
CCGGTTTGCAAAAGACTTTCCGATCTCGTGGGACAACGTCCTTTACGAAAGCCCTTCACTTGGTTACGTCACCGCGACACATCAAAACGGCATCGACTACGGCCCGACGATACTGACCTATTACTACCCGATGTGCCACGAGGAGAACGCCCGCACGAAACTCTTCGACTACCGCTGGCGCGAACTCGCCGACGTCTGCCTGACAGATCTCGCACGTGCCCACCCCGACATTTACGAACTCACGACACGCATAGACATAATGCGTTGGGGCCACGCAATGATCTCGCCGCGGCCAAACTTCATCTGGAGCGGCGTTCGCGAAAAGGCATCGAAACCATACCGCAACATCCACTTCGCCCACACGGACCTCAGCGGCATCGCACTTTTCGAGGAAGCGTTTTATCATGGACTACGCGGCTTCAGAAGTTGTGCGAATGACATGAGCAATATCGAACTACGACCGACCGATCTTCATTGGCTCGACGGAAGCGATCCGTTCGAGGATTGTTGTCTCCACGGCGGCGTCTACTTGAAAATAGGTGACACGCTCATCTCCGATGGAAATGATAATGAATGGACCGTGAGCACGGCTGCGTTTAATCTCTTAAAAGACAATCCACAAGAACCATGAAGTAACTTAGGAACGACCCTTAATTCCTCACTGCGGACATACGATGTGGGTCGAAGAAAGTGAGCCGGATGGTTTATATCTCGGTGGTTGCGATATAGGCATTGATTGGACGATTCAGCACGAAGCCGACACCGTCGTACATAAGATTGATGAGGTAAGTGTCGAAACAGATTCTGATGTTTGGCGAAAGGCCGTAAGTCAGTTCTCCGATAATGTATTCGATTTCTTCATGACAGCTTGGCCAAAACGTATCGCTGATAAAGACGATCTAAAGGGATTCGAGCTTTTTATGAGTTTGTGGATCAACGTCGAATCGAGGTAAATGTTGATGATGCAAGCCGAGTCCTCCATTCAAGCCAAAACCGAGACAGATCGTTGGTTGTTTTTCTCACTCGATAGACCTTACCGTCTTCTTGGGTAGCGGTCTTATCCTGGGTTCTTCTTCTAGTTGGGCGCAGATTGGCGTTTTGAATGGCGACTCGCCTGAGTGGACTTGGGTCACGGGCGTTCTACTTATCGATGTTGCTCACGTCTGGTCGACCTCGTTCCGGGTCTATTTTGACAAGGAAGAACTAAAACGCCGCTTCTGGCTGTATCTCCTTGTTCCGATATTTGGTTACGGAATCGGCGTCGCTTTGTATTCCGAGGGCGAGTTGGTGTTTTGGAAGGTGCTGGCTGTTATCGCGGTCTTTCATTTTGTGCGGCAGCAGTATGGATGGGTTGCGTTGTACCGTCGGAAGCTGGGTGAGACATCGCGAGCGACATGGTGGATCGATGCGGTGGCGGTTTATCTTGCTAGTGTTTATCCGTTGGCATTTTGGATGACTTCGCTGCCGCGGAATTTCGAGTGGTTTGTGCAGAACGACTTTGTCCCGCTACCGACGATCGTGGCGACGGTTCTTTTTCCGGTGTATGTGGTTGCTCTGACCGCATACTTTGCAAAATCGATCTACCAATATTTCGCGACTGGTTTTTTGAACATCGGCAAAGACATCGTTGTCGCCACGACGGCGATCTGCTGGTACGTCGGAATCGTCTATTTCAATTCCGACTACGCTTTCACGGTGACAAACGTCATCATCCACGGCGTGCCGTATTTCGCTCTGATCTATGTTTACGCAAAGATGAAACGCGAAACCGCTGGGCCCGTGTATCGGACGTTGTCGTCGAATTGGCTGGTATTTCTCGCAACACTCTGGGCCCTAGCCTATGTCGAAGAACTCTTCTGGCACCGCGGCGTGTGGCACGACAAACAGTGGCTCTTTGGCGGAGACTGGGATTGGGGCAAGCTAAAGATGTGGCTCGTCCCGCTCCTCGCACTGCCGCAGCTAACGCACTATGTTCTCGACGGCTTCATCTGGCGTCGCGGGAGCCATCCGGAGTTTAGGTTGATATAAATCTTATTGCCGCAAAAAGCGCAAAAAACGCAAAAAAGAAACGTCTCTTTTTTGCGTCCTCTGTGCCTTTTTGCGGCAATTATTCTAGATAATGCGTTCCCGGAAAGAATGCTGGCACGGGCGAAGGGGGAGCGGCATTCGGGGCGAACGGAGTCGCCGGAGTTGCCATTCGCATAGGTGCTGGCGGTGGGGTCGGGAAAGATCCATTCTCGTCGCCGTTTCGGAACAAGAATCCAGCGTCCTTCGAAGCCTCAGGTGTGATCGAGACGGTCTGTCGTTTTCCGTCGCGAACGAAAGTCACGCTGACATCGCCTTCTTTCTTTGCGTTGATCGCTCGGATCAGGTCAAAGTCGCCTTTTGCGGCCTTGCCGTCGATCTCGACGATAATGTCACCAGCCTTGAGGCCAGCTTTAGCGGCTGGTGAGTTTTCACGAACTTCATTGATCAAAACACCGCTCTCCACGCCGAAGTGCTGTGCGAGCTGTTTTGTCAGTGGGCTGACGCCGACGCCGATCTGGCGGCCTTCGCCCATACGCCACATCAATGACTCGCTGTTGCCATTTGGAGCCATGAAAACCTGTGGTAGATCACCCTTTGGAAAGTCCTTCATTTGCGGCAGATCTCTGAGGCGTTCGAGGCCTTGGAAACCAGGTGCTTCGATCTTACCCATCGGCGGCGTCGTAAATGAGAAATTGCCATCACCAAATTTTGGCATCGGACGCTTGCCGAGCGTTGCCGTTATTTCCTGTTCACTGCCGTTGCGGACGACGGTGAGCTTGACTTGGTGATCGGGGGAAGTCTCGCTGACGAGCCGCGTGAGCTTTCGTGTGCTGGCGATGTCTTCGCCATTGAACCGAACGATTACATCGCCGTCCTTGATACCGGCGGCCGCTGCAGGCGAACCTTCCATGACCTTATCGACCGCTACGCCGCGAACTTCACGCAGGCCGAACTTAGCGAAATTCTCCTTCGTAACCTCCACGCTTTGCACGCCGAGATAACCGCCGTCACCGTCAAAAGTGAACGCAAATGTCTGCGCAGCCTTAGGCGAATCCTTTTTCGCCTCCGGTGTCTGGCCCATCGCCAACACAAACGAGGAAGTAACGATCAAGATCGAACTAAAACCTTTTAAGAGCATAAATTGCCTCCAAAATATAGAATTACACGTACTAATGACGTGTTTTGATACGCACAGGTTACAAATTTTGTTGCTATTTTTTAGTCCTGGTTGCCTTGGCAGAGCTAACTTTTTCCAAGCTTCTGGAGCCTTTCGACCGCCGCTTCAAGAGTTTCGTCCTTTTTGCAGAAGCAGAACCGGACCATCTGCGAGCCCGCAGAATTCTCACGATAAAACGACGAACCCGGAACGACGGCGACGCCGATCTCACGGATAAGGTGTCTGGTAAATTCGATGTCGTTTTCGAAGCCAAAATCCGAGATATCGCACATCACATAATACGCACCATCTGGCATGTCGCATTTGAAACCGGCGGCTTGCAGGGCCGGGACGATGAAGTCGCGTTTTTGCTGATACTCGACCTGCAAGTCGTCGTAGTATGAAGGCGGCAGACCCATCGCATAAGTTCCAGCGTGCTGCAGCGGATTGGCGGCACCAACGGTGAGGAAGTCATGCACTTTGCGGATCGCCGAGGTGATATCCGGCGGAGCGATGCAATAGCCGACGCGCCAGCCGGTGACGGAGTAGGTTTTTGAGAGCGAATTTACGACGACGGTGCGTTCACGCATGCCTTCGATATTTGCCATACAAACGTGCGTTGCCGGATCGTCGTCGGCGTGGCCGGAATAGATGATATGTTCGTAGATCTCGTCCGTAAAACATAGTGCGTCAAACTCCTTGCATAGATCGGCGATGAACTCGAGCTCGTCTTTTGTGTAAACCTTGCCTGTAGGATTGTTTGGATTGCAAATGATTATCGCCTTTGTTTTTTCGTTAAACGCGGCGCGCAGCTCTTCGCGATCAAATACAAAACCGTTATCGGTTCGATAAAGTGGGACGTGCCTAGGCGTGGCATCCGTGAGAATAGCGTCAGGCGCGTAATTCTCGTAAAACGGCTCAAAAACGATGACTTCTTCGGTCGGATCGACCGTCGCCATCATCGCCGCGAACATCCCTTCCGTCGAACCGCACGTGACCGTGATCTCCGCCTCGGGGTCAAGATCGAGCCCGAGAAACCACATCGTTTTCTTAGCGATCGCCTCGCGAAAACTCTTAACGCCCCACGTTACTGCGTACTGATTATGATCATCCAGAATCGCCTCGACGGCCTTTTGCTTGATGTCCTCAGGAGCCGGCCAATCAGGAAAGCCCTGGCCGAGATTAACGGCACCGTACTTTACCGCCTCACGCGACATCTCGCGGATGACAGATTCGGTGAACGATAAGGCTTTACGGGAAATTCGGTTTCTTGTTGATAGTGCCGTTTGCATGGTTATATCCTCGATAGTTCGGAATATAACATATCGTTCGTGAATTCGAAGACGGGCAAAGGATCGGCACGCAACGCCATCAAACCCACGGAAAAGCTAGGTTGTTTAGCTCCGGTAACTGCGTTAAACTCTAGAGCGCACAGCGCAGTGAGGTATTTTTGCGATGAATTATAGGTTTTTATTATCTTTAGCGATTTTAGTAGTTCTCTCAACGATGGTCGCGGCACAGCCGGTTTCCCGTGGTTATCTTTTGAGTCCTGGCGACGAACTTCTTATAAAGGTCTTAGGAGAAGAGCAGTTCGGTTTCACAGCAGCGGTCGACGAGAACGGCATGATAAGCGTTCCGTTTGCCGAAAAGCAGGTCGTGGCCAAGTGCAAATCTGAAAGTGAGCTTAGCGGTGAGATCAAGGCCCTCTTGACCAGGTATCTGCTGAAACCACAGATGAATCTGCAAATAACTAAGCGCACGGTGATTCCGGTGACAGTTTACGGCGAGGTTAATAAGCCACAGGAATTTGACCTGCGACGCAGGGCGACTCTGATCGAGCTACTCGCGAACTCGGGCGGGGTAAAAGAAGAAGCGGGCGGGAGCGTCCAGGTTTTCCGTCCAATAAAACCGGCATGCAGTGCTGACGAATCGGCTAATTGGCGTTCGAACCCAAACGATCCTCTTGACGTACCGTTTCGCACATTTAGCCTCGCAAATATGGCCAAAGGCGGCGAGGATGTTAATCCGATAATTTATCCCGGCGACGTAATAATCGTCGACAAAGCTGCACCGATCTATATCACCGGTGAAGTTGTCGCACCCGGTGGAATTTACCTTAAGGAAGACGGCCTTACCCTAACCCAGGCGATTGGAAAGATCGGCGGTTTTCGCCGCGAAGCGAAGACCAAGGACATTCGCATCCAGAGAAAGAAGCCGGGCTCGACCGACATTGAGTTTATTTCGGTCAACTACGATTTGATAAAGGCAAAACAACAACCTGACGTTTTGTTGCAGCCCTACGATATTGTTGAGGTGGATGTGAAGAAAGACAGCCTCGGAGTTTCGCTGTTCAAATTTGCGATCGGCCTTGCCAAGGCAGGTGCCACAGCCGCATCGACCGGTGGCGGCTATCGCGTACTTTATTAAGCGTAGATTTTGTCGATGACCTCGCGATATTTTTCGTCGACTACGCGACGTTTTACTTTTAGTGTTGGCGTTAATTCGCCGTTCTCAACCGATAATTCGGTCTCGAGGAGGGCGAATTTTTTTACCTTTTCAAACTGTCCGAGGTTTGATGTCATCGCGTCGATCTGGCGTGCGAAGAGGTCTTGGATTCGCGGATGGGTGCAAAATTCAGCCGGTGTTTTGATGTCAAGCTCCTTGAGCTTGGCGTAGCTTTCGAGCATCTCGAAATTTGGCACGATGAGGGCGGCGGGGAACTTGCGTTCGTTGCCAACAAGCACTGCCTGATTGACGAAGCGAGATGCGCGGAGCAATTGTTCGATCGGCGACGGAGCAATGTATTTGCCTCCCGATGTCTTGAATAGCTCTTTCTTTCGGTCGGTGATCTTCAAGAATCCATCAGCGTCGATCTCGCCGATATCTCCCGTGCGAAACCAGCCGTCATCGGTAAACGCTTCCTTCGTGGCTTCGTCTTTGTGATAGTAACCGAGCATAACGCCCGGTCCGGTGGTCTCGACCTCACCGTCGCTCGCAATACGCACCTTAACATTGCGGATCGGTTGTCCGACAGTGCCGACGCGAACCGCGGACGGATTATTTGATGAGACCACAGGCGACGTCTCGGTCAGGCCGTAGCCCTGCATGATCGAAATTCCTGCTCCAGTAAATATCAAATAGATCTCGTCCGGCAGAGCAGCCCCGCCCGTGATGCAGAAGCGAAGACGACCTCCAAAAAATTCTCTGAGCTTTGCGAAAACGATCTTATCGGCAATGCCGTGCTTGGCCATGAGCGACATCGGGATCGGCTTGTGGGCCTCGATGAGTGTCGCATATTCCTTCGCGATGTCGATCGCCCAGTCAAAGATCATCTCGTTCACACGGCCGGCCAGAGCAGCCTTGAGCCGTGCTCGCTCGAAAACCTTTTCAAAGATGCGCGGTACACCGATAAATATCGTTGGCCGAACCTCCTTGAGATTATCCGGCACTTTTTCTATCGATTCGGCATAATGCACCCGCATGCCGTAGCGAATATATACGTACATTCCTGTCCGCTCAAAAACATGGGATAGCGGCAGCACTGAGAGCGAAGTATCGACGCCCGTAAAGGCGTATTTTTCGCTTGCGTCGACCACATTGGAGATCAAATTGCGATGCGTCAGCATTACGCCTTTCGGTTCGCCGGTCGTGCCGCTGGTGTAGATCAACGTGGCAATATCGCCAGAATCGATCGTCTGGCGAAGCTCGGCTGGAAGCTCGGGCGACGAAATACGAAGTTCCGCTCCGGCTGCCTCGAGATCGGCAAACGAGATTATCCGAGCATCTTCGGCGTCTCCGTGGAAAAGGACAAAACGTTCCAGTGAGCTACAATCTGCGATCGCTGGCTTAATACGCTCGTAGGTTTCGATGTCTTGGAGAAAGAAGACCCTAGCCTCGGAGTCGTCGATAATGTACCGGACCGAGTCGGGGCCTAGCGTCGTATAGATCGGAACATCTATCACGCCGGCAAACTGACAACCGGCATCTGACAGCGTCCATTCCGGTGAATTCGCCGCTAGTATCGCCGCACGGTCGCCTTTTCTGAGACCAAGCGAATAAAGGCCGAGCGCGATATTCTCAGCGCGCTCGACGACCGTCCGCGACGATATGCGTAGCCATTCCCCGTCTTTCTTGTAATTTAATGCATCGGGCAGGTCGAACTCCGCCGCATTTCTTAGGAAAAGCTCAGGTAGCGTCAGAGGTTCGTTTGCGTGGGATGCGATAACGGCCTCTGAATGATCTGTTTTGACATCACTAAGCTCATTCATCGTGCCATGATGCCTCCGAAAAGTATTTTCAGGACTTCGCCGGCCATCGGCGCGAGTGGATAGGACTTAGGGGATAAAACCCAATTTGTCACCATCTCGTCGAGCGAGCCGTAGAGTATCTTGGCGGCGACGATCGGTTTGATATCACTACGAAAATCGCCCGAAGCCTGTCCATCAGCGATCGCCTGGCGAATGATATCAAGATAATCGTGAAATCCCGCCGCCGAAAATTCCTGCATGTGCTTGGTCGAGCCGCGAAGCTCGACCTGAAAGACGATCGCCAATTCTCGGTCCGCACCTAGCTTTTCCAGATGCAGTTCTGCAATGCGTTTCAATCTGTCCGCCGGTGTTCCGCTCTCAGCCAGTTCGCGCTTTCCCTCCTCGATAAACTCCGCCATCGCCCGGTCAAAGATCGAATGTAGGATCTCGTCTTTACTCTTGAAGTAAAGATAAACCGTTCCGTCTGCGATTCCCGCCTCGCCTGCAATATCCGAGACTTTTGAATTGAAGTAACCGTTCCGAGCGAAGACCTTTATCCCAGCGCGCAATATCGCCTCGCGTTTGTCCGAGACGACCGCTCGCGCAGAGCTACTATTTTTGACTGCTTTCGCCATACTGAATGAGTGCTCATTCAGTATGCCCGAACATTGAAGATCGCGCAAGAGAAATTGGAGAGGATGATGAAATTCGAGAAAGAGAAATGGCGGAGAGGACAGGACTCGAACCTGCAAGCGCTTACGCGCGGTAGTTTTCAAGACTACTGCCTTACCAATTAGGCTACCTCTCCGCACGCGAAAGGCGAATTCAAAATATAACTGATGACCGAATTATCGGCAACTAAAGAATCGCCGTTAGTCAGATCCTTTCGCCGGAAACTGCTTCTTCAGTTCGCTCCTGACCACCTCAATGCCCTTGATCCCTTGCGCTTTTGTGGCGATCTTTCCGTCGCGATCCATGACGTAGTGCATCGGGAACGGGACGCTGAGATTGCCTTCTTTATCAGGTGAGCCGAACTGGCTGACGATGATGATCGACGAGTCGGGTATTACCTGATATTTGAAAGGATTTTTAGCCAAGAACTTTACCAACTCGTTCTTAGGACTCGCTGCAGGAGCGAGGAAGACAACGTCCGGATTGCCCTTGTACTCATCGACGAGCTGATTCAGCATCTTGATCTCGGCGAGGCAGTTTGGGCAGTTGATGAACCACAGATTGAGCACAACCACCTTTCCTCGAAGCGCACGTGTGTCGACCTTGCCGCCATCCATTGCGGACGTCACGAATTCGGGCTGTGCTGGTTGAGCGTTTATCGAGAGTGCGGCGAGTGAGAATGCGGCGAGCAATAGAAAGCGTTTCATTCAATCTTTCTAATGCGAAAGTGGAACTATGTCAAGCACCTACTTTGATGCGAGGCGTTCGATAGCGGCATTGAGGCTCGCCGTTTGGTCGAAGCCGCTTGAGCGGTATTGGATCGTACCTGCCTTGTCGATGACAAAGAATGAAGGAAAACCCATGTCGAGCCGGTCGTCTGCGGTCCTATCGGCATATTGCAGAACAACTCCGAAGCTGTTGGGAAGGATCGTCGGGGAGAGCTGATTCTTTTTCAGATACGCACCGACCTTTGCTTCGTTTTCCATGGTAAGAGCGAGGAAAACTACATTCCTGTTCTCGTAGTTCTTGACCATCTGATTCACTTTCGGGAACTCGTGCCGGCAGATCTCGCATCTGGTGGACCAGAATGTCAGCACAACAACCTTGCCGCGTAACTCGCTGAGATCATTACAGGTTCCATCCATCCCATTTCCCGAAAAGGCAGGTGCCGGAGAACCGATCATAAGACTCGTCTGTGCAACGGCCGTAAATGAAGCTATGAACAGGAAGAGAACAATATTTGCGAGGATTTTCATGGCAAGGTAGTGCTGTTACACAAGTTTCAACATCTAATAATAGCAAATTCCTAAACAAGCCGTCCTTTCAGAAAGTCGGAAGTGCGCGGCGCGTGCTAGAATTTTCCGCATGCTGCTCGAATCGCTCGAAGCAATAAATTTTCGTAATCTGCAGGGCCGGATCGAATTCGAGCCCGGACTAAACGTGTTTTCCGGCGAGAACGGGCAGGGCAAGACCAATTGGCTCGAGGCGATTGCCGTGCTCGCGGCCACTCGTTCGTTTCGGACCAGCAAATTGCAAGAGGCGGTCAATTTCGAAGAGCAGACGGCCTCCATCCGCGGCAAGGTCCGCGAATCGCCCGAGATCGTACGCGAACTACAAGTTATTATCGCCGGGAATACCAAGACCTTGGCGATCAACGGCAAGAAAGAGATCGTGCAAAAATATCTCGGACAGCTCTACGCGGTCGTGTTCAATTCAGACGAACTAGAGATCGTTCGCGGTACGCCTGAGTCGAGGCGGCGTTTTCTAGATGCGGGAATTGTTGGGCTACATCCGCCGTTCGTTCAGGTCTTCACCGATTACAATCGCGTCATCAAGCAGAAGAACTCATTGCTCCAATCGTTGGCCGAGCAAAGCCTTTCGATCGAGGCGGCGGCCGAGAAGCTGCAGCCATGGAATCAGCAACTGGTCGCTCTCGCCGCAAAGATCCACCGGGCACGCGTCAGATTCGTCGACCGTATCAATGGCGTTCTCGAGAAAAAGCTGTTTGGCCGCGAAGAGCTTTCTGTACGATATCTCTCGTCGCTCGAAGATAAAGGCGATCTCAACGACTATGAAAACCTGATCTCCGAACGACTCGATCTACGAGTTCAGGCCGAGGTCGTCTCCGGCCATGCTCTCATCGGCATACATCGCGACGACATGGAGCTAAAGTTCGACGGACACGATATTCGTAAGTTTGGCTCGGCCGGCCAGCAACGAAGCGCTCTTCTCCTGCTCCAGCTTGCAAACATCGCCGTGTTCCACGCGACCCGGGGCGAGTTTCCGCTCTTCCTCATCGACGACATCGATGCCGAGCTCGACTATAAACGCATCGGTAAACTCCTCGCCTTTCTGGACGGCAAAACGCAGACATTCGTCACAACCTCAAAAGAGAGTTTTGTCGAAAGATTTGGCTCCGCAGCAAAGGTTTTCCGCGTCGAAGGCGGCACGGCTGAAATTCAATAAAATAAGCCTACTTATTGAGTTTTGAGACTGTCGAAAAGCCGCTAAAAATGTTAAAATTACGTTTTGGGTTTGTCTCATCTTTCGCACCTGATCAGGTGCGGCAATAGGCGATAACCCATCCGTTCATAGATTAAAAAAAACATAGTGTCCACGAGGATTTAATAAATTGGCTAAAGCAAAGACAGAGTACGGTGCAGATCAGATTACAGTTTTAGAGGGCCGTGATGCGGTGCGTAAGCGGCCCGCGATGTATATCGGTTCGACCAGCGAGATCGGGCTGCATCATCTGGTTTACGAGGTCGTTGACAACTCGGTCGACGAGGCGTTGGCGGGCTATTGCGACACGATCGAGGTCGCGATCCACATGGACAATTCGATCACCGTCATCGATAACGGCCGCGGTATCCCGACGGACATGCACAAGCAGGAAGGCCGCTCGGCGGCTGAGGTTGTGATGACGATCCTGCACGCCGGCGGTAAGTTCGACTCGAATTCATACAAGGTTTCCGGCGGCCTCCACGGCGTCGGTGTAAGCTGCGTTAACTTCCTCAGCGAGTATTTGCGGTTGGAGATCTGGCGTGACGGGGCGACGCACGAGATGGAGTTTGAAGCCGGCATACCGGTCGCCCCGCTTAAACAGACCGGAACGACAACAAAGCGCGGAACAAAAATAACGTTCCGTCCCGATTCGAGTATTTTTGAAACAACGATTTACAGTTTCGAAAAACTCTCAGAACGGCTTCGTGAAAAGGCCTTCTTGAACAAAGGAATCCGCATCTTTATCAAGGACGAAAGAGAAGAGCCTGAGAAAGCCCATGAATTCTACTATAAAGGCGGGATAGCTGAATTTGTAAAACACTTGAACCGAAATAAGAGCCCGTTGCACGACGAACCCCTTTATTTTGAGACAATTAGCGACGAGTTGTCGATCGAAGTTTCGATGCAATATAACGACTCGTACGACGAGAAAATATTCTCTTTTGCGAATAATATTAATACCGTCGACGGGGGGACTCATCTCTCCGGCTTTCGCGGGGCGATTACTCGTACCATCAACAATTACGCCGAATCGTCGGGCATGGTGAAGAATGCGAAGGTCGCTCTAACGGGAGACGATGTTCGTGAAGGTTTGGTCGCTGTGATATCAGTCAAGATACCGCAGCCGCAGTTTGAGGGGCAGACTAAGGGTAAGTTGAATTCGCCGGTGAAAGGGCCGGTCGAGTCATTTCTTAACGAAAAGCTAGGTGAATTTTTCGAGCAGAATCCCGCAGTTGCGAAGAAGATCGTCGGCAAAGCAGTCGATGCTGCGCGTGCTCGTGACGCGGCGAGAAAAGCTAGGGAAATCGTGCGAAAAAGTGCTCTGGGTAGTTCAACGCTCCCAGGCAAACTTGCTGATTGCCAAGAGAAAGATCCGGCTCTCAGCGAAATTTACATCGTCGAGGGAGACTCGGCAGGCGGTTCGGCGAAGCAGGGCCGCGACCGTAAGAATCAGGCCGTTTTGCCGCTCAAGGGTAAGATCTTGAACGTCGAGAAAGCTCGCTTTGACAAGATGCTGGGCCACGGCGAGATAAAGGCGCTGATCACCGCGCTCGGCACCGGCATCGGCCACGAAGACTTCGACGTGACCAAGCTCCGTTACCACAAGATCTGCCTGATGACCGACGCCGACGTCGACGGCTCGCACATCCGCACGCTTTTGCTCACCTTCTTTTACCGCCAGATGCCTGCCCTGCTCGAGGGCGGCTTCATCTACATCGCCCAGCCGCCGCTTTACAAGGTGAAACGCGGCAAAAAAGAAGAGTACATCAAGGACGAAAAAGGCATGTTCCGCTACCTGATGCGGATGGCGACGAACGACGTCCAGATCACGGCCGAGGGCCGAGCGGTCGAGGGCCGCGAGCTATCAAAAGCTCTCGAACAGACGACCGAGCTCAAAAAATACTCGGAAAAACTAGCTCGTCGTGTCAATAACGACTCCCGTCTGGTCGCGATCGTCCTTGACGCACTGGCAGGCAAAGAGGGCATACTGGCCAAAAGTGCTCTCCGCTTACGTAAGATATTTGGCGAACAAGAGCTGATGGCCGAGATCGAGGGCAAGCTGTCCGATGCGGGATATAACACCGAGCTGACCAATGACGAAGAGCACAGCCTGTGGGAGATCGAGGTTGCGTATCCTAACGGCGTCCGGCTCAAGGTCGACTGGAATCTCGCGAGCTATGTCGAATTTCAAAAAGCCGTCGAGCTCAAACGCGACCTCGATATGGACTTCGCCGCTCCTTTCGTCATCGGCAATAGCGATAAGAAAGAAACGCTGCTCTCCCGCGAAGACCTTCTCGAAAAGGTGCTCGCAATGGCCAAAAAAGACCTCTACATCCAACGTTATAAGGGTCTCGGCGAGATGAACCCCGAGCAACTCTGGGAAACCACCATGGACCCCGAAAAACGCACCATGCTCCAGGTCCGCATCGAAGACGCCATCGAAACCGACGGCATCTTCACCGTCCTAATGGGCGACCAGGTCGAACCGCGTCGAAAATTTATCGAGGACAATGCTCTCGACGTGAAGAATCTGGATGTGTAGTAGTCAGTAGTCAGCAGACAGTAGTCAGAACACGGAGGGGAGCGATTTCCCTCGGTTTTTTCGTATGACCAAATGCATTTCGTATGACCCACGTGCGTTCCGTATGACCCAGCGACATTTTTTATGACCGCAAAAAGCAGTATTTTTCCCTATTTTCCGCAAATTTGATAAACACGACAAACTCGACAAGCACGCCGCGAGTTCGATGAGTTCATCACCTCGTAGCGGTACCGTGATCGTAGCCGTGGGTGATAACCCACGGAACCGAAATTCCATTGATCACGTGTCGCGTAGCGACAATTGAACGCGGCGGCGGATGGCGTCAAATCGTCACAACGTGACGCGGCTCCATGGTGCTCCGATCCGTGGGTTTTCACCCACGGCTACAATCATCTATCGCTACGCGACCGGGAATTAAATCCAACCACTAGCCACTGACCACCGCCAACACTCTCTTGACACCTATGCAATTCCGTGCTATCTATGACACAGCATGGATAGAGACTTCGAGAGATTCAACGGCGGGCCGAATGAGGCTATTGGGAATCGGCTGCATGTGACGATCAGCCCGCAGAAGCTGATCTTGCTCAACCGCAACATGTACAACCTGCTCGGCCAACCCGGGGCGGTGTACCTCAACTACAGCCGCACACGCGACATCATCGCGATCGAACCGGCAAGCCCACGCCTCCCCGCGACCTTTCCCGTCATCAAAAACATCATGAACTACCGCATAAACGCCGCCCCCTTCTGCCGGCATTTTGGCATACAGATCGACACCCAAATGAAGTTCGTGAGCCCCCAAATAATCGACAACATCCTCTACCTAAAGTTAAACGAGGTAGTCTCGGTCGGCGGAAGGAAGAGGAGGAAGAAAGTGAACAGTGAATAGTGAATAACGAACAGTGAACAACGAATAGTGAATAGAAACCGACAACTGACAACTGACCACCGTCAACTGGCCTGCGACTGGAGAATAACTATCAAACCACAGCCGCGGCGGCCCGGTGGGGAGCGCGTCTATGTGAGTATCAACAAACGCGGCGAGATCGCGATGAACGCGGAGGCCTTTCGCCGGATCGGCCAGCCGGCGACGGTGACGCTGCTTTACGACGAAGTGCACAAACGCATCGGCGTAAAATTCCCCGTGCCGCTGGATCGCAACTTCTTCCCCGTCCGCCGCTATGGCCGCGACCAACAAATGCGCATAGTCCGCGCCGCCCGCCTGCTAAAACAATTTAAACTAAAAATACCCCAAACACTCACCTACAAAAACTGCCCCACCATATACCTCAACGGCCACCCAATGTTGGTGCTCGACCTCGGTCATCAGACCAATTCGTGAATATTCGTGTTCGTTCGTGTCTATTCGTGGTTGAACAAGAGGTTTAGCCACGAATGAACACAAGTTGAACACGAAAGTTCAATCCAACTACATTCAGATGTTGAAATTATAGTACTGCCTGTAGTACCATCCATATTACGATGCCAGTGTATATCGCTGACACAATTGCCGAGCTTGAACGGGAAAAAACCAGCACGCGATTTTCGAGGCTGATCAAGATCTGTGCAGAGTGTTTCGGCGAACCGAGGATAAACGGCAGTCATCACATTTTCAAGATGCCGTGGCAGGGCGATCCTCGATTGAACCTCCAATCGGATCGAGGCAAGGCAAAACCGTATCAGGTCGAACAAGTGATCACCGCTCTGAAAAAATTGAACGAGAAATAGAGTATATGGCAAACGCTAGAGTAAAAGCCCCGAAGAATCGAGCTGAAGATTACAGCTACACGGTCGCATGGTCGGACGAGGACAATGCGTTCATCGCCCGGGTTACCGAATTTCCTTCGCTGGCCGCACACGGCAAAAGCCAGGAAAAGGCTCTGCGAGAGCTTCGCGGCGTTGTTGAGTATGTACTCCAAGACCTAGCCGAAAGCCGCGAACCTATCCCCGAACCGCTGGGCAGACGGATCTACAGCGGCAAGCTAAACCTGCGCATGTCAAAAGAACTCCACCGCCGCCTCGCCCTCGAATCCACAACCCAAGGCATCTCGCTCAATGCCCTGATAAACACCAAACTCGCCCGTTCGTAGCGACATCGTCTTCTTCTTCATTTTGCATTGTAAGCCTTGCATTGGCTTCCCCGTCCTCCTCCACTGGCGCTCCGGCGCCAAGAGTAGTGCGTGAACCCGGATAATGCGTGGAGTGTTATCAACGTGCCGCAAAGTCGGAGAACGGTGGTGTAGATGGCTTTGCTGAGGAGCACTATTAGGGAGCAGATGCCGCCGGCGTGCGGGCCGGGAGGCCGCGTTCCGGCAAACTTGCCGGTCGATGCCCTTACTTCTTGCGGGCTTCTGCAGCGGAGCTGCGGGGGCGACCGGGGATTGCTTTTCGCGGCTGTTTTGGTTTAACCTCGCCTTACTGACTCTCCTCAGTTTTTCCGCAAGGGTTTTGTGGCGGAATATTGATCCTTTCTGCCCTGATTTACATCTAAACAACCATGAAAAGTTTTATCCCCACTTCGTGCTTGAGTTTTTTGCTGGCATTTCTATTCGCGGCCACGGCCTTTGGGCAGTCGCCGACGCCGACGCCGGACAGTGATGACGTGGTCAAGATCACGACCAAGCTCGTGCAGGTCGACGTCGTCGTCACCGACAAAAAGGGCGCCCAGGTGCGCGATCTTACAGCCGCGGATTTTGAACTCCTACAGGACGGCAAGGCGCAGAAGATCATGGGCTTTAGCTATGTGAACGTAGATTCGGCAGCGGTCACGACGGCGATCGTTTCGAAGCCTCCGCCGACTGCGAAGGGAGTGCCGCTTCCGCCGCCTGCGCTTGTAAAGGCGGGCAATTACGGACGGATAATCGCCATTGTCGTGGACGACGGAGCCTGCGGAGCTTCGCTCTGGGGGATCAATTCGTCACGCGACGCGCTCGTGAAATTTATACGCGAACAGATGCTGCCGACCGATATGGTCGCCATTTATCGCACGCGAGCCGGTAGCAGCACTTATCAGCAATACACGTCTGACAAGAACGTTTTGCTAGCAGCGGCGAGTAAGATCCGTTGGTATCCGGCACAGGGCGGCTGCGGTGCGTCGGATGGTTCGTTTACAGAGGCGGCGAGGACGAATACGTTTCAAAAGATCACGCCGGGCGGCAATGAGACCAAGGTCATCGAGACCGAGGAAGAGAAAAAGAGCCGTCAATATCGCGAAGATTCCATTACAAACAATCAGGTCGTCGGAACGCTTGGCGTGATCAGGTACGTGCTTCGCGGGCTCGACCAGTCGCCGGGCCGCAAGATGATGTTTCTATTATCGGACGGTCTCGCTTTTCGCAATCGTCAGAATGAGACGTTGAGTTCTAAGGCGGCTTTGCGAGAGGTGACCGACGCGGCTAACCGGGCCGGAGTTGTGGTGGAGCACGTTCGACCTTCGCGGTGCGAATGTTCCCGGGATGATCGAATCGAAAGACGAGATCTTGGTCCAGGACGATCTCAACGCGACAAAAGCAGTCTCTGACGGCCGGATCGCGGATGCTCGCCGGGCACAGGACGGGCTTGCGGTGCTGGCGTACGAAACGGGCGGAGAGTTTTATCAGGGTTCGGACCGGCTGGAAAATCCGATGGGCGAAATACTCCGGCGTGAGACTGGCTATTATCTGCTCGCTTATGAGCCGAATGATGAGACCTTCAAGGGGAAGAAATTCAATTCGATCGAGGTGAAGGTCAAACCGCCCGAGCTGAAGGTCGCCTATCGCTCGGGTTTTACCGGGGTGCCGGACGAAACCGCCAAGCCGAAGAGGCGTACCGGTGACAGTGAACTATACGAGGCGATCGCGGCGCCTTTGCCGCGGCCGGGGCTGGCGGTGCGATTGTCGGCGTATTTTGCTAATACGCTTTATGGCAGTGATATGGTTCGGTCGACGTTTCATGTGGATGGGGCGGATATAACTTTTGCGGATGAGGCGACTGGACTCAAGAAGGCGGTGCTGGATGTGGTGGCGGTGACGATGAACGAGAAGAACGAGGTCGTCGATGAATTTACGCGGACGCACACGGTCAAGTTTGACGCGAACACGGCGCGGCTCATCAACGAACGTGGTCTTGTCTATGCGGCTGATGTGCCGGTGAAGAAGCCGGGCACGTACACATTTCGAGTAGCGATCCGTGATGGGAATAGCAAGACGCTCGGCTCGGCTAGCCAGGTCGTGACGATCCCGGATCTTAAGAAGTCGGGACTCTATCTCTCGGGCCTGACCATTACGAACGTCGATTCGACCGGCAAATTTGATACGCCCACGGCTCCGACAGCCGAGACGGCGATCTCGCTGCCCATCTCGCCCGCGGTGCCCGCGATCCGCAAATTCTCACCCGGTTCGATCGTCGCGTATCTCTACACGATCTATAACGCCAAGCTCGACCGGGCAAGCGGTAAGCCGCGCCTTTCGGTCAAAGCAAACCTCTACCAGAGCGGCAAGCTCATTGCCGAAGGCCCGCCGCAAGAGATCGATCTCAAGGACCAAAAAGACCTTACGCGAATCGAGACCTTCGCCTACATGCAGCTCTCAAAAACCGCCGACCCCGGCGACTACGCCATCCAGATCATCGTCACCGACCTGGCTGAGGGAGCGAAGAACGCCGTTTCATCGCAGTGGATCGATTTTGAGATCGTCGGCCAGTAGAGTTTCACCACAAAGATATGAAGGGCACAAAGATTCGCTTGTCTTTGTGCCCTTCGTTTCATTTTGGTGATGTTTGCTAAATGTCCTGACGATCAACGCCGTCGATCTCCAATACGAGATCAGCACCGTACGCTTTCGCGGGCGTTTGATAGCCGGGCGTGAAGTTTCCGGCGAGGATCTTTTCGGCGATGTTTAGGGCGGCGATGGCTGTCAGCGTGTAGCCTTCGGGGCCTTGTTGGCGGGATTCGACGGAGTTGCCGTCCGCGTCGGTGGCTTTGCCCCACATAAGGGTTTTGCCTTTTTCGCGTTCGGCATCGGATGGGCCACCAGCGGGAATTTTCGAATGTAGATACTTTTGTACCGGTGCGGTAGCGAGGAGCCAGCCGAGGTAGCGGGACATTTTCATCATCTTAAGACTCGGTGGCGGGACGACGGTGAAGACCTCGATATTTGGGATGCCGGTCGAGTGATAGGCGGTTGAGACGTCGCCCCACGGGATGGTAACGCCCATCTTCTTGGTCGCTCCGAAGTCGATCTCCTGCGTTTTCCAAGCGGCCGGAACGCTCGTGATCTTGCCGTCTTTGCGGATCGCTCCGCCCTTGCCCACGTTCATCGTCATCGTCGCCTGCGTGCCGTGCGAGATGCGGCCCATGCCGTAGAATGCGAGCGAAAGATGCGTCGCGGTCGGCAGACGATCTTTCAAATGAACGGCAAGACAATCGCTCGGCACCACGTCGAAACCAACGCCCGGCATGACCATCACACCAGCCTCGACCGCCTTCTTATCCATCGCCGCACACGTCTCAAAAACGCTGATCTCGCCCGTGATGTCGGTGTAATGTTTCTTATTACGCAGACAAGCCTTGACCATCGGCATACTCGTGATCGAAAACGGCCCGGCACAATGCAGCACCATATCGACCTCTTGCAAAGCCGCATCGAGCTTCGCCGTGTCGTCGAGCGAAAAGGCACGATGCTCGAAACCGTACTTAGCCGCAAGCTCCGCGACCTTAGCTTCGTTGCGTCCGGCAAGAATAGGTTTGAGCCCACGCTCAGCGGCGTAACGCGTGACCAATTCGCCCGTGTAGCCGTTGGCTCCGTAGATCAGCAATTTGTTTTCCATGGTGTAAGAATTTTCACGCAAAGCCGCGAAGGACGCAAAGGTTGATAGATCTATTCGGTGATCTTCTGGACGCGGCCGACTTGTCCATCCATCAACCGCACCTTGATACCGTGCGGATGGTTAGGTGAATTTGTCAGCAGATCTTTGACGATGCCGGTGGTTTGTTTGCCGGTCCGCTGATCTTGTTTGAGGACGATGGCGACCTGCATTCCCGGGCGGATGTTCTTTCGTTCGCGGTGCGGCATCAGTTTGTCGCAGATCCTCGCTCGAGAGTCCTTCGGATCAGCATTAGTTGGCCCAGATGATATGAATTGTGGTCGGCAAGGACCAACACTTCACGCAGTAGTGTTTGCCCGTCGCCGTGCGGGAGTGGCGCAAAAAGGTCGGTCGTCTCATCAGCGACGAGGTCACGCATCGCCTGCAGATCGCTTAGTATCTGGTTTGTAGATGTCTGCCAGTCGATAGTGCCACCGACCGCTTTGCTCCAATATCCATCGGGAAACTCCGGAGACACGTGTTCGTTATTTCGGCTGAATTCGAGGATGTCGTTTTGGGCGATGCGTATGTGCTCGAGCAGTTCCCATGCCGTGTGCGGCGAGTTTTCGCACCGCTCATTGATCAGATTGATCGGGAAACCACGAAGTGCCGCGTCGATCGCGATATGTGCCGATTTGCCTTCGAGCAATTCGAACAGATGTTTGCGAAGCTCAGTTTGATCGTTCATATTTGCCTC
Organism: Acidobacteriota bacterium; assembly: GCA_016718135.1. GTDB lineage: Bacteria > Acidobacteriota > Blastocatellia > Pyrinomonadales > Pyrinomonadaceae > OLB17. The sequence goes on from JADKEF010000004.1 coordinate 19,692, forward strand.
AAAAGATGGAAAGTTTCAGATCTTGTGTTTCTTTGAGTTTATCCAAAAACTCGCCGCGGTCAATCTCTTTGCGCCCAGAGCCTCCATATGCGGCGTCATTACCTGGCAGTCGAGCCACGTGGAGCCACGTTGTTCTACGTGATCGATGAGAAAAAGTAGAGCGAGTTTTGAAGCGTTTGGGGCTTTGTAGAACATCGATTCGCCGCAGAATACGCCGCCGGCGTCGATGCCGTAGAGGCCGCCGACTAGGTTGCCGCCGCGATCCCACGCCTCGACGCTGTGGGCGTCGCCTTCTTGGTGAGTCTGCGAGTATACCTGTTCAAAATCCGACGTGATCCACGTTCCGCCCTGGCCGGGACGATAGGCGAGCGAGCATTCGTGTATTATTTCGCTGAACGCTTTGTCGATGGTAAAGGTGAAGTCCGCCTTTCTCTGTTCTTTAGCCAAGCTTCGCGGAATACGAAGATCGGCGAAATCGAGGATAGCCCGTTGAGCGGGACAATGCCACGGTAGCGGCAAACCTTCGGTGAACCACGGGAAAATTCCCTTACCGTATGCCACGCGAACATTCTCAACCGTCAACGGCGTCCCGTAAGCGACGACGTCATCCGAACGATAGACGTACCGACCGATCTGCACCCATTCGGGATAGTCGTAGGTTAGCGGATCGGGAAAGATGTTAGCCACAGAGTTCACAGAGTTCACAGAGGACACCGAGAAATGATGAAAGGATACAACTTCTTCTACGTTCTTTCGAAGTAGCTATTCAGCATTCGATGATTGTTATCTCGGTGCACTCTGTGTTTTCTGTGGCTAAACTCTAGACCTCTTTCAGCTTCCACTTACCGCGTTTGAACAGTAAAGCCGAGACAATGGCAAGCATCGAGAATGCCAACGTCATCGACCAGAAAACGCCCTGTGGACCGAAGCCGTTGTGATTGGCGAGCACGTATGCGAGCGGTATCTCGAACATCCAGAAGACAAAGAAGTTGAGATACGTCGGCGTCCACGTGTCACCCGCTCCGTTGAATGAGCTTTCCATCACCATTCCGAGCCCATAAAAAGCATAGCCATAACCGACGATCCGCAGACAATCGCTGGCATAGGTCGAAACGGCCGGGTCGGTCGTGAAGATGCTGACGACCAGATCAGGAAAGATTACAAAGAACAACCCAGCGAGGCCAAGCAACCCGGCGTTCAGAGCTCCCGCAAGCCAAACGGAGCGTTCCGCCCGTTCAGGTTTTCCGGCACCGAGATTCTGGCCGACCAGAGTCGCCGCCGCATTGGCGAGGCCGACAGCCGGCAGCAGGACGAATATGATCACCCGTAGCCCGATCTGATAGCCCGCAAGGGCGACCGTGCCAAAAGGTGCGAGGATCATCACGAGTCCACTCCAGCTGAGCGTCGCGATCAGGAACTGCAAAACCGCCGTTCCAGAGATTTTTACGAGCGAAACGATCAGCTTTGGGTCAAAACGCCAGTGTTCGGCTCGAACGTTGAGCCGTCCATTCTTTCGCAGAAATAACGCCCAGAAGGCGTAAAGAACGCCGACGGCTCGTCCGATGACCGTCGCGACCGCTGCACCGGTCACGCCCAATTCCGGAAAGAATCCGATGCCGAAAATGAACAGCGGATCGAGGATGATGTTAAGGCCGTTCGCGACGATCAGTACGCGAAGAGCGATCGCCGCGTCGCCGGCACCGCGAAATACGCCGTTGAGCAGAAACAGGAAAACGATGACGATATTTGTCCCGAACATGATCCGAGCGAATGGCGTGCCGAGTTCGATCACGCTCGGTTCAGCCCCGAGCAGCCGCAGGATGTCTGCAGCAAAGATCAACCCGGCGGCTCCCATTACAACCGAAACGATCACGCCGAGATAGACGACGTGCGTAGCCGTGCGTGCCGCTCCGTCGAGGTCTTGCTCGCCAAATCGCCGGGCAACAGTCGCCGTCGCACCGATGCTCAAACCGATCGCGACGGCGTAAACGAGAGCCAAAACTGATTCCGTAAATCCAACAACAGCCACCGGTTCCGCACCGAGCTTGGCAACAAAGAACGTATCGACGATCGCGAACAATGCCTCCATCGACATTTCGAGGATCATCGGGATGGCGAGAATTATCAGCGCCGGAAGTATCGGCCCCGATGTAAAGTCGCGGGTGGTTCCAATAAATGCCTCGCGAAGCACCGACGCAAAAGTATGCGGTGTCGCCTCTACGGGCGTAGATTCAGTATTCAAAGACATGACAAGATCCTATGGTTAAAGAAAGAAAACAATAGTACGCGTCGCGTCGCCCGATGTTCACGTCGAGCCGCGCCACAATAGCGAACAGTAAACTGCGGGGATCTAATTAGCGGATGCGGGTGGCAATCTTCATAGTTCGGTGAATATAGCATAATAGGCTGACGCTTTGGAAGCCAAAACTGTGAAATTTCTTCGCACTTCTGCGAAAACACTTCGCGAAAGGTTAAATTCGATTTTCGCCTGCTCACTGTAACCTAAACCCTGTCTATGATTTGCGAGACGAAGCGGAAGCGTCGACACAAAATGCAGCTTGGCACACATCTTGCGCAATTTTTCAGTGTGGAAAGGTATAGACAAACTAGGATCCGGGCGATCATGGGCTTCGCCTTGGCGTTTTGTGTTCTGCACATGCCAAGTTCTTACGCCCAGGAACTACCGCCATACGAAATGTTGGTCGTTGGTGATTCGCATATATCAGGCCAAGGACTGAAGGAGCCAAACAAGTTCTATTTTATCGTCAAGGAATGGATCCAAAACGATGTCTTTGGTACATCGCGAAAACTGAATCTAAAAGTAAAGGCTCATGCGGGGTCGCGGATCAACCTCCATCCTGACGAGGTCAAGGCGATGAAGAAGACAGGCGATGATATGGAGTTGCCTCGCTATGCTGAGGCAAACGTGTCATTTCCGAGTATCAGGATGCAGATCGCCGCCGCAAGAGCAGAATACCCTGATCCGCAGAAAGTGGATCTTATAATGCTATCTGGCTGCATCACCGATGTTCTAGTAATGGACATTGTCAGTCCGTTCTACAAGATGAAAAAGCTGCGGGAACGAATCCGAAAATTCTGCGGGGGCTCGATGCAGGAATTACTCGGCCACATCACGGCTACGTTTCCCAATGCAAAAGTTGTTGTCGTTGGCTATGCGCCGATCGCGTCTCGCCAGAGTGATCTCGACACGACAGCGCGTTACTTTTTCAAGATCATACGCTTTCCACCAAAATTACAGTTCCTTGCAACCAATCCTGTCATGAGGCAGTTTCTCAAGCCCTTCCGCAATAAGTTTGCTGAAAGATCAGATGTCTGGCTCGCGGAATCTAACCGTGAGATCCGGGCGGCGATAACTAAGATAAACTCCCATTTTCCGGAGCCGCGAGTCTTCTACGTCGAAACTCCGATCAAGCCGGAGTCAAGTTACGGAACGCCCAAGCCGATGGTTTGGGAGGTCGGCCCGAACCATGAACCAAATGATGAGACCTACGCCGAACGAAAGGCGGGCTGCGCCAAGGTCTTTACGGAGATGAAGTACAAGTACTACGGCCGGCTTTCCACCAGAATGTGCGAACTCTCTTCGATCGCTCATCCAAATGTCGCGGGTTCGCGTGCCTTTGCGGAGTCTATCAAGGAAAGTCTGAAAAAGAATGTTCTATTGCCATAGCTTTTTACCGAACCGATGGAAAACGAAACAGATACAAATTCGTGGATCAAAACCAACTGGAAATACATTGTCATCGGGCTGATAATTTTCGGCTCTCTGGCTGTGATCCTGCTCCAAAAGCCATTAGCCCAGAATCAGTTCTATCATGCCTTCGCCGACAGCCGGCCTTTTCTCAGCGTGCCTAATTTTGGGGATGTGGCCTCCAATCTTGCTTTTCTGATCGTGGGGGTAGCTGGTTTATGGCTCTGCATGCGAAAGGATCTCGGCAGTTTGAGAAACGCCTGGGTTGTGATGTTCGCGGGGATCGCTCTTGTGGGTATTGCTTCAACTTATTACCACTGGACGCCGAATGACCGAACGCTCGTCTGGGACCGAATGACGCTGACGGTTGGGTTCATGGGCCTGTTTGTAGCGCTGTTGGGTGAATACATAACCGAGCGTTTTCGTTTCCTGCTCGTACCTGCGGTGATCCTCGGGGTTTTCAGCGTTCTATATTGGAGTTGGTTTGATGACCTTCGCCTGTATATTTGGGTTCAGATGGTCCCGCTTCTGATCGTTCCGTTCGTCATGCTGCTTTTCCCCGCCAAATTTTCACACCAGTGGCTCATTTTTGTCGGAGCACTTCTCTATGGATCGGCAAAGCTAACCGAGCTCGGCGACAAGGTCATCTTTGCTACTACTCAAGGCATCGTCAGCGGGCATACCTTAAAGCACTTGCTGGCCGCCGCCGGGTGTTGGGCGATCTTTCTTGCCCTGAAAAAAAGGCATCCGATATTGAACCTCTTGCCAAACTAAACCCTTACGTCAGGATTGCGGTTCTCAAGGTCGGCGAACGCGGTGCGTGTTGCGTCGATTGCGTTCAGCCTGTCAGAATAGACCACGTAGGAATTATGAAGATCGCAGTAGCAATGAGTGGCGGGGTCGACAGTTCGGCAGCCGCTGCGCTTCTCAAGGAGCAGGGGCATGATCTCGTCGGCTTTACTATGCAGCTGTGGAATCAGCGGCGTGGGATAAGTGTCGATGAGAACGGTGACCCGCTGCCGTCACGTTGCTGCTCTCTCGATGATGTATATGATGCACGGCGAGTCGCCGAGAGCCTCGGATTTCCATTCTATGTTCTGAATCTTGAGAAAGACTTCGAACGCGACGTGGTCGAGCCTTTTGTCGCGAGTTATCTGAGCGGGGAAACGCCGATACCGTGTGTGGCGTGCAATTCGCGTTTGAAATTTGCGTCGCTTGACCGGATGGCGGTTTCGTTGGGCTGTGACAAGGTCGCGACCGGGCATTTTGCACGTGTCGAGTATGACGAGGCGGCTGATCGCTATCGTTTGTTTCGCGGACGAAATCATTGGAAGGATCAGAGTTATTTCTTATGGGAATTAACTCAAGATCAGCTCTCGCGTTCCTTCTTTCCGCTCGGCGAGATGCAGAAGGAAGAAGTTCGCGACATTGCCCGCGGTGCAAACCTCTACACAGCGGAGAAGCAGGAGTCGCAGGAGATTTGCTTTGTGCCGGACGGGAAATATTCTGAATTTATCGACCGCTATCTCGATCACGAAGGCCGCGAGGCTGAGCTGCCCGAGGACGGTGAGATCGTGAATGCCGCAGGTGCGGTAGTTGGAAAGCACACCGGTATTCACCGATACACGATCGGCCAGCGACGCGGCCTCGGCATTGCAAATGAAAAGCCTTTGTATGTCGTGCAGATCGAGCGTGCCAGAAATCGAATAATTGTTGGCGAGGAAGCTGAGCTTGAGGCGGTTGAGTTTACGGCGAAAGGTGTGAATTGGGTCGCGTTCGATACGCCCACCGAGCCGGTGCGAGCGCTCGTCAAGATCAGGTATCGCCACGATCCGTCTCCGGCGACGATATATGCTATGCCTGACGCCCAGGCCCGCATCGTTTTCGACGAACCGCAACGGGCTATAACGCCGGGACAGGCGACGATATTTTACGACACCGAGACCAGCGAAGAAGTGATCGGCGGTGGTTGGATAATCAAGGACTAAATAGAATTATGACAAAACCAAAAAAACGCCCGAGCAAGACAGCCAAGGCGGCGAAGAAAATACTCGAAGAATCAAAATTGCTCGCCACCAAAACAGAGCGCGAGCTAATGATCGGCAATGAGTTCAAATCCTCGGAAGTCACACCGAGAACGAATACCACCGCTATCAAGCCGCGGCCTGAGAAGAAGAAAGGTTAGTTCTAATCGGAGCGGAAGCGAGGAGTCAGTCGAGACCTGCCTCGCTTCCGAATTGCACAGATCTTACTTGGTCTTGAGCAGGTCGCGGATCTCGGTCAGCAGAGCTTCCTGCGGTGGTGGCGGTGTCTGGGCCGCGAGTTTCGCAAAGTAGCTCATGGCCGCTTTTGCGATCATGAACATCACAAAAGCAACGATCACGAAAGTGATAATGTCGCTCACGAGCTGGCCATACCGGACGAGCGGTGCGCCGCCCTTGATCGCTTCGTCGATCTGCTCGGGTGTCGCCCCGGCTCCCAGTTTACCGCTTAGGTCCCAGAACTTCGCCTTAAAGTCCATGCCACCTGTCACAAGGCCGACAAAAGGCATAATGATGCCTTCCGTAAAAGTCGTCACTATCTTTCCAAACGCCGCACCGATGATCACACCGATGGCCAAGTCGAGCACATTGCCGCGTGCAATGAACGCTTTGAAGTCGTTCAACATACTTCTTTATCTCCCTAAGTTTCTAATGGTGTCGGACGATTAACTATATACGAACCTGGTATCGAAACAAACAAAAAAGCGGCCCGAAGACCGCCTTTCTCAGAATCCGATCGAAGATCAGCTATACCTTTGCAGCCTCGGCCGATTCATCATCATCATCGTCATCTGCCAGTAGAGCCGCTTCGTCCTCATCACTAATTTCGTCCGCGACGAGCGGCAGCGGGGCCGGTGCAGGTTGATACTGTGGGGTCGCAGCAGCGACGGCTTCTTCTTCCTGGACTTCGCGTGCCTGGATCATGCTGCACATTCCTTCGAGGATCGCACCTTCTTCGACGATGAGGCGTGGACTATGAATGTTGCCCATGACACGCGCGGTGCGGCCGAGTTGAAGTTTTTCGGTGGCAACGATGTCGCCATTTACGGTGCCGTTGATCATCGCGGCGGCGACTGCAATATTAGCATCGACCTGGCCATTGGTGCCGATGATCAGCGTGCCGGACTCGGACTTTACGGTTCCGATCAGATGGCCGTCTACGCGGAGCATGGCGTGGAATTCGGTCTCGCCGGTCAACGTCGTGCCGTGCCCGACGAAGCCGCTTAGACGTCCTTCCTTAATATCACGTGCCATCGAGTCACTCTCCGATATCGCTCGGGACGAGGCTGTCGGCTGAGCTTCGCCAGCGTAGTTGTAAGCGGTCGGTTGTGCCGGTTCCGGTGTGGCGGCATCGTCTCTGTTTCGTCCCATTCTGATCATCGTGATTTACCTCGCAAAGTGTGTATTAGACAAGACCAAAGCCTAAAGTCCGCTCAAAAGCCAACGCCTCCGCGACGGCCCGCTAGCCCAAGCAAATGCCTCGTGTTCTCTATCAAATAGATAATAGGTCGTTTATTGCAGAGTGTCTAGTGGTTTTTTGAGGTTGTAAAAGGCGGCTCAAAGTGGCAAAATTCAGAGTTTTCGACAGGCGCGTATAAATCATGCAGGCTGAGACCAAAACCAAGCACAAACTGCTCAAAAAAATGGGCAATGCGATCGCTGATTTCTCGATGATCGAGGAAGGCGACAAGGTGATGGTCTGTCTCTCGGGCGGTAAGGACAGCTACACGATGCTCGACCTTTTGCTCGATGTGCAACGCCGTGCCCCGATCAATTTCGAGCTAGTGGCGGTCAATCTCGATCAGAAACAGCCTGATTTTCCCGAGCACATACTGCCCGATTATCTAAAAGAGCGAAACGTGCCGTACCGCATCGTCGAGGAAGACACCTTCTCGATCGTCACCGCGCACATTCCCGAGGGCAAAACGTACTGCTCGCTCTGCTCACGTCTCAGACGCGGGATCTTGTACACCACAGCCGTCGAAATGGGCTGTACCAAGATCGCACTCGGCCATCACGGCGACGACATCATCGCGACGTTTCTGATGAATCTCTTCTACGTCGGCCAGCTAAAGGCAATGCCGCCAATACTTAGATCGGACGACGGCCGCAACACGATCATCCGTCCGCTGGCGTATTGTCAAGAGAGCGAGATCCAAAAATACTCGGATGAGCAGCAGTTCCCGATCATCCCCTGCAACCTCTGCGGTTCGCAGCCAAACCTAAAACGCGCCCGCATCAAACGCCTCATCAACGAGCTCGAAAAGGAAACGCCATACATCCGCGCGACCATGATGACGGCGCTCACAAATGTCACCGGCAGCCATTTGCTCGACAACAAGCTCTACGATTTCCGCAATTTCGAGCCGATGATCAAAGCGATCCCTGCCGGCCACGGCTCAGTCGAAAAGGAACTCGACGAAGTCTTTGACCACTCGGAATCAGAATTTCGCGTTCAGACCCCAAAATTCCAAAACACCGCCGCCGAACTGATCGGTTAAAGTGTCGCTTTGGTCGGTCGCTCGCCCAAACTCCGAACCGCTTTACCCTATCTCCAAACCGCCGCCACCGACCTGTGATCTCGCCGATCAACATCTCCAACGCGGCTCGAAGTAGTGAAGCATTATCAGGGCGATGAGTCTCTCAATGACGCCGCCGATCATCTCATACGATTAAGAATTTTTAACCACGAATGAACACGAATGAAGACACGAATAAAGATCTGTTCCTATTCGTGTTTCCTGTTCGTGCGATTCGTGACTAAAACTCTTTCTTGATTCCGACCACCGGCCACCGCCCCATCATGGAACTCCACCTAAAAACCGTCACCGCCGTAAGTCGCGGCGCAAGGTGAGCCGTTGATCACCACGTCATAAAAAGCAACCTTTACAATAAGTAAGACATTTGTCTCTTGACTTACATTTGTGTACTATGCTACAAATAAATCCAGGTGGTACAAATGGAAACAACAGCTACAACAAAAGGGCAGGTCGTCATCCCGGCATCGGTTCGCCGAAAGCTTGGCATCAAGACTGGTACGCGTATTCAAGTTGAGATCGATGAGGGCAATTCACAGATAATCCTCACCCCGATCACACGTGAGTACATAAAAAGCATGGCTGGCAAGTTTCGCGGACTTTCGCTCGTGGAGGATCTGATGCTTGAGAGAAAACTCGATAAAGAGCGCGAGGACCGCAAATTCGACAATCTCAAAGGAAAATGACCACGAAGCGAAGCATTGTACTTGATTCCTGGCCTGTGATGGCTTACCTACAGGGCGAGCCGCCTGTTGACCGTATTATTGAGATCATCGCTGACGCGCACGACCGCGGCGACTCGCTCCTTATGTCCGTCGTCAACGCGGGCGAGGTTTGGTACAGCATCGCCAAACGCAGCGACGCAGCCGCCGCGGACAGAGCCATCGGCATGATGCGAAGTCTCGGTATAGAGTTCATCGACGCCGACTGGCCGCTTACCAAGATCGCCGCCGGCTACAAGGTAAGGGGCAACATATCGTACGCCGACTGCCACGCCGCCGCCGTCGCCAAACACTACAAGGCAACATTGCTCACAGGTGACCGCGAGTTTGAGCAAGTGAGTGACGAGATCTCTATCGTTTGGCTCTAACTACAAATAGCTAAACCTTCAACGAGTTCTGCCAGCACGACGGCGGAACCAAGACCCTAAAACCTCCACACCGCCAAACGGGCACGGCAAGCGCATTCTGCATGCACTTCATGATAAAAATGATGCGCACCGCTCTGTTCAACGAGATCCTGATCGACGACAAGGGCGACCCCGATAACCCCATCATGGAACTCCACCTAAAAACCGTCACCGCCGTCAGCCGCGGCGCAAGGTAATGACCTCACCCGCTCCCGTCTTTGAAAAGGCGGCTTGGGCCGTCTTTCCGCGTCCCGCGGCAAATAGCCACGCACCTTTAGGGCGTGGAGTCAGGTTCTGAATGATCACGGAGGGCGTTTTAACGTCCTTTGCAGTTTGGAGGTCTATGCATCATCGTCGAAATGCTTTTCCAGCCGGTCACTCGTCGTGCCTCTCTTGTGGTGTTCTTTCTGATTCTTGATGTAATCGATCACCCACTGCAGATCTTTCGTGCCAAACGTAACGATGCCGTAACCGCGTTGCCATTCCAAGCCTTTTGGTTGAACTTCGTGATTAATGTAGTAGGAACTCGAACCTTTCAATTTTCCGATCCAATCCGAAACGAGGATGTTCGGTTGCAGGCTAGCCCCGATATGAATATGGGTTTCGATGCCGCCAATCGCGTGAAGTCGCGCTCCCGGCGTTTCGAGAATCTTATGAGTCAGATAGTGGTAAAGTCGTTTTTCGATCCTTTCAGTTATCATCGGCAAACTGGTTTTTGTGTGCCAGGTGATGTGGAAGTTTATCTCTGAATAAACGGTGTTCGACATATGTGCTAAAGCGGCTAAAGGACGTTAAAACGCCCTACGAACGATTTGATCGACTGTCCCACGTGCTAAAGCGACGTGGCTATTTGCCCTTCGGGAAAGCCTCGCGAACGAGGCTGAAAAACCGCCAATTACTCGCTAATGCATTTGAGTTCGAAGCTCGTGAGTATCTTTCTCGGCGTTGAAGAGTTTTTCTACCTTCTCATAATTCCAGAATTGAACCTGTTTTTCAATTGGCTTGAATGTCGGTTGTTCAAGGATATTTCGGAACTCATTTTCACGTTTCGACGGACGATAAACATTGAAGTCTTAAAATCGACCAGCTCCATAAACTTTGACAGGCCGTTCTTCATATCCGTACTGTTCTCGACTTCAAAGACGCGAGATGGGAATCCGCGTTCATTAAACCATGAAACATCGATATTTCGAGTGCGTGTCACTATGCGTTCATGAGTAAATTTCGGAAACTCACTCAGTGAAGCAAAATCTTCGAGCTTTTGGTTTACGTACTTTTTTATTCTGTCGGGCGTGTACGTTTGGTATTGATAAAACTGTCCAAGCTGAAGCAACAAAGCCTGCATAGATATGTGAGTCAGTGTCTCTCTTTGTTCGGGAGTCTGAGTTTTTGGATTCAACTCTGCCGGAAGATCATCGAGAGTAGAAACGAGCGTGTAAAGTCCAGGGACGAGTTTGTGAAAACGCTTATCACGTTGAACTCTTTCGTCAATCGTCTTATGCGGCGTCAATCCCTTAATTTCATTGTACCGAGCGTATAGGTCAGGAGCCTCTCGATGCATAAGTTTCAACGACGCGACATTATCGTTTTATCGTATAACTTCCTCGATAGCGTCCGACCAAGTAAATTTAGATTTTTTCATTAAGGTTTTTAAGCAGATGGATTTTACAACAGTGTGAATTATACGCTTGGGGCCTACAAGATCGAAAGATCAAATCCTTCCAAATCTCCATTCGAATAATTCCGCAGTATCTAATGCCTTGCCGCCAAAAAATGTGTGTTGACTAGCTACATGTCAAACGTCGTCGACTTTGTCATCCATTAGACCTTTATCGTAGTAATATCCATCTATTATCTCCGGATCCCAATACTCAATATTGTTGTATCTAAAATCTATGTTCTCGGTAAGAATTTCAAGTAGTTCTTTTTCTTGTTCTTCCGTCAAATCTGGAAATTGTCTGAACATTCGTTAATCTCCCTCAAATTGCGCCGAATCAACGGCGACTATATGGCATTTCAAGCCATCGTATTTGAAGGCCTCTCGGAAATCGGACCAAACACTATCGATAAACGTGGGCTCGCAACCTTGATAGTTTAACTCCCAATTTGGATAAGTATTCCAGTTCATTCCGTTATCGCCATTGTTGGCAGCCGGGTCTTTGAATCCATTTGGAAACGGCTTTGCTTTCTCAGTATCAATCTGAATCGTAACCATAAATATTTGCTTGATCGTCGCCATAAATGAAGTAAATACATGAGTTATCATGGAAATTCATGAAATGCAAACCAACCTTCGTACACAGGTTATGGGGGACAATTTTCTTTCACAATTTGTTGTACAGTGATCGTCAATATGGTTCCAATTACCACTTACTAAACACCATTGCTGAGTACAAACCGTTCGAGCCGCAGGGCAAGACTGGTTTGCGAAAGTATGTGCGTTCAAAATGGTGTCAGAAAAATGAAGTGTCACGCGTTTTTGAAGACCTGGTTAAAGACGCCAAATTCAAATACGTCTTTCTGAGCTACAACAACGAAGGCCTAATGAGCGTCGATGAGGTTAGACGGATCATGGAAAAATACGGCCGATATGAATTGTCCCAGATCGCATACCAACGTTTTAAGGCCGACAAGACCGAAGCAAGAAATCACAAGGCAGTCGGAACAAGCGAATATTTACATATCCTCGAAAAGAACTAACAAGGATAAGTCTGTCACCTTGGCAGGCTTTGGCCAAGTTTAACAGCTAGAACCGCAAGACGGCCGCGCGTAGGTCACGCGTCGCTGACGCGACGCGGGGGATTCTTCTTCACGCTTTCCGTTGGGTTGTCACCCACGGCTACATTCAGTTGATCGCTATGCGATAAAAACGGCGGCAAGAGAGCCGCCGTTTTTGTATTTGGGAGGGCATACGGTGAGGCGAGGCTTACCGCATTGTGGTGCGGCAGGGCCGCTTACTTTAACGCCTTTGGGGCGAAGACCTTGTCATCGACGGCGACGTTGTGTTTTACCGACTTGGTGATCGAGATGATGTCGCCGTTGCCGGGGTTGTTGTTGACGGATTTGAAGGGCAGCTTTATGCCGTCGATGTCGCGGTAGTCGGAGTAGTGGATGGTGAATGGGATGACTTGGGAATTGGTGCTCGAGGCGACCGAGCCGTCGTGTCTGAGGAGCAGGAAGCTGGTCGTCGAGTAGTACTGTTTGAAGGGCGTGCCGGCCTTTGGTTCGAAGGCGACGATGTAGGCCTCCTCGCCATTTACCTTGGTGGTGCCAGTGACCTCGACCTTTTTATAGGGCGTCGTCCAGTCGATGCCGGCGTAGAAATCGTTGAATAGGCGAAGGTCATCGAGGCGTTTGCCTTCGAACTTTTCGGCCGGCGAGAAAGTGTATGCCTCAGCACCGCCGGTGCCGTCGAAGTATTCCCAACCGGTCGCGATCGTTTTGCCGAGAGCGATAAATGTCGTCTCGGTGGCTGACTTGTTCGGAGCCTTTGCCCACGATCTTGTCTTGGCCTGTACGCCCTGATGGACGAGATCGACATCTGCTTCGGTCACGCGGGACGTGAGCTTGCGGAGGTTTGCCTCGCCGCCGATGGCGCTGACGGCCTTGTTTCGCAGGTCTTCGACGGAGATAGCGGGTTTGGTCGCGGGCTCGGCGACCTTGAATGCAAAGATGCCTTCGGGCTGAGTGACGGCAACGGCGGTGAGTTTGCCGGCGGCATCGCGTTTTGCATTGAGGAAATATGTCTCGGGCAGCGGAGCCATTGCGAAACTGCCATCCGGTTTTGGCGTCAGAGCATAGGGCTGCTGGCCGGGGACGTTGAACGTAACTTTACCGTCAGTCTCCTTGATCTCGATCACGGCGTCGGTGCTTCCGGGCGGTGTGTATTTGCCGACCAGATCCTTTGCCGCGGTTGGCGTGGTCGATGCCGAAGCGGCTGGCTTGATCACGTTGCCATCGGCGCCGATCCGCGGCAGGGTGAAGTTTCCCTGCGGCTGTTGCAGATACATTTCGGTAGCATCGCCCTGTTCGGGGGTGAATTTAACTGCGAAACCATCCGGAGCACCGTCAAGCTTGAACTGTCGCGGAGCCGTACGGACCAGCTTATATTCCGGCTGACCAGGAACGGCCAGGAACATATCTTCGCCGACGATCTTGACCTCCATGTCCATGTTGGCGGCAGCAAGGCGATATTTGCCGGCCATGAACTGCATCGTCTTTAACGGCAGCTTGGTTTCCTCGGTTTTTGTCTCGCCGAGGATGTTCGACCAGATCACCGGCATGATGTCGTTGCCGAGGCTCGACGCGGTGACGTTGGTGAGCAAGACGAAGCCGAGTTTTTTCTCTGGGATCATTGCGACGAGCGAATTAAAGCCGTCGATGTTGCCGCCGTGCTCGACGACCTTGAGGCCATTCCACGTGTGCAGCATCCAGCCGAGGCCGTAGTTGACGGTGCCGGACGGATTCATTTTCATCTGCGGCTTGAGCCATTCGTCATAGCCTTTTTCCGAGACGAGGCGTTTGCCATTCACTGTGCCGCCATTGAGCACGAACTTGACCCACTCGGCCATGTCGCGAGCCGACGAATTGATCGAGCCTGCAGGTGCGACTTCGTCGATGTCGCGGAACGGGCGTTTCTTGGTTTCTTTCGAGTCGAAATTGTAATCGTAGCCGTTGGAGAAATCCTTTGCCTTCTCCATTTGCTTCATCGACAAATTGCTGTTTGTCATGCCGAGCGGGGCGAAAATGCGCTGCGCGATGAACTTCTCCCACGGCATCTTCTGCGCCTGCGTGACCAGCTCACCGGCGGCGGTGAACATTATGTTCTGATACTGGAATTTCTCGCGGAGCTTGGCAGTCGGTTTGGCCTGAGCCGCGACCTGGATCAGCTCTGCACGTGTGAGCTTGCCGGTGATCATCGCGAGATCTGTGCGGTTGAGGCCCGACGAGTGGCACATCAGGTCGCGGATGGTGATGTTCTTGTCGGTTTCGGGATCGTACATCTTAAAGTACGGCAGGAGCTTCTTCGGGCTGTCGTCGAGTGACAATTTACCCTCATCCTGAGTCATCAAAACGCTAAGTGCCGTAAAAGCTTTAGTTGCAGAGCCGATCGCGAACTGCGTATCGGGTGTAACCGCGACTTTGTTCTCATAGTCTTTAAAACCTAGGCCTTTCATGAAAATGACCTGGCCGTCCTTTACGATCACAAGCGACATACCGGGAATTCCGAGTTCCTTGCGGCGTGCATCGACCTTAGACTCGATCTCGGCTAGGCCTTTGTCGTACTGACCGGTTTGGACAGCCGTGGCGTTTTGAGCATAACCGACCTGCGGCAGTGTGGCCGTGATAAATGAAACTAGGAGAAGAAGAGAGAGTACGGGGCGAAACGTCACGTTTTTCATAATTGTCATACAAAATTCTAAATCTCTCATACGGAGCCGCGAGCGGAAATGTTCTGTTTGATGGTAGCCAAATTTGCCCTGCAATATTAAATTATTGTAACGACAAAAGCAGCAGATCGGCATTACCAGCGGCGCGAGTTGTTGGATCCCTTACGGCAAACTAATAAGAGCGGTTGCGATCCGATATAATCTTCTTATGGACGAAACCGACCTCAGTGTCACTGCACAGATCCAGCTTTACTATGACCTCTCCGTTCCGGATGGCTTGGCGACGCCGGCTCCGTTGCTGATCGCTGTCCACGGGTACGGCGCGCATAAGCGGTATATGATGCGTGAGGCCAAGTTGGTCGCGGGTGAGAATTATGTCATCGCGGCGATACAGGCGCCGCATCCGCATTTTCGGCAGACAAGCGATGGCTATCGGGTCGGTTATGGCTGGCTCTCGGATCAGAAATCGGAGGATCATATCCGGCTGCATCATAAGTTTGTCCTCGATGTCATCGACAAGCTCGACGCTGACGGCCTGATCGACCGATCACGGATCTTCATGTATGGCTTCTCACAAGCGTGTGCTCTCAATTTCCGTTTTGCATTCACTCATCCCGAAGTACTAAAAGGGATAATCGGAGTTTGCGGAGGCATTCCCGGCGATCTTGAAACGAACGAGATCTACAAACCATGCGCTGCCGATACGTTTTACCTTTATGGTGACGACGACGAGTTTTACACGCAGGAACAGTTTGCCGAGTTCAATAATAAGCTTTCTGAGACGCTGCCGAACTATCACTCAAAACATTACGCGGCGAAGCATGAGATCACGGAAGATATGCGTATTGATATTAAGGAATTTATTTTAGGCCGCTAATTAACTTTGAGCTTTCTGATCTCAACCGTGGCCTGAAGTTCGTCCTGAACGACGACACGCGGAGCCTCTTCGCCCTGGTCGTCGAGATAAATCTCAACCTTGAAATCATCCGCGTTAGCTTTTGAGAGCAGACTTCGCGGGCCATAGGCGACAAAGCTAACGGTCTTTCCGGGCATGCCGGGAACCGGAAGCGAGAATGTGCGTTCGATCCGCTTTTCGCCGATCCGAAAATCTACATCAACCACTGTGTTAAGCACGGCGGCTTTTGGATCTGGTGATGTTACGGCGATCTGGCGGGCGGTGAAGCCGTCCTTTTTGCCTTCGATGTCAACGCGATCGGTCTGGACGTATTCGAGAATGCGGATAATACTCGACGGGCCGCGAACGCGTATTCGCGATGGTAGAACGGTGGAATTATAGATCTCGTATCCGACGGCGACGTTTCCGGTCGTCTCGGCCTTGACCTCTAGCTCTTTTTCTTCGACAGCCTCGATGTTCACGCCGATACGGCCCGGGACGACGTCGACCAGCTTGACACCCTGGGGCAGCGCGACAAAAACGGTATCGGGTGAGAGCGAGACGACCCAGTCGCCCGGCTTCATTTCGGTAAGATCGACAAACGCGGTCAGCTCACCGCGTGCTATCTGGTCAACCTTGCGTTTGTCACCGCTGATCTCGATCTCGACCTGCGGCTGCGGAACATTGGTCAGCTGGGCATCGCTCGATACGCCGAGATTCAGCGGAACATTTATGCGCGATTTGGTCGGTGTGCTAAGTCCCGTTACGCCAAGCCAAAGAGCGAACGTGATAATGAGCGCTAGGAGCTTCAACGCCCAATCTTCAAGAAAGATCTTGCGAAGAATGTGCTTAAAAAAGAGCTTTCTCGCGGGTTGTGAATTTGAAACGCTTTCGTCCATCAAAAATCAATTAGGAATTGGCAATTACGAATTACGAATTAGCTGATCGTTACGTCCGTCTCTTCCTTTATGGCTGCCAGATCGCGACGCGGTTCGATGAGAGGAATTTCGAGGGCCTCGAGCAGTACCTTCCGAAGCTGCGTCGCCTCTATGTTGCGTCGAACCTTGCCTCCTTCGACATATGTCACCAACCCGGTCTCTTCAGAGACCACGAGCGAGATGGCGTCGGAGCCCTCGGTGATACCGATCGCAGCTCGGTGGCGCGTGCCGAGTTCGCGTGAAATCTCGGGATTTTTGGTCAGCGGCAGAAAGACCGATGCCGCCGCGATGCGTTCGTTTTGGATAACGACTGCTCCGTCGTGCAGCGGCGTTTCAGGATGAAAGATCGAAACAAGCAGATCGTAGCTGATCCGCGCATCGAGCTGCACACCGGCGTCGATGAAATTTCTCAGGCCAACGTTTCGTTCGATCACGATCAGAGCACCGGTCTTCTCAGTTGCGAGCGTCGTCACCGCGAGCACTATCTCGTCGTACACGCTGCCGCCAAATTGTCCGCGTTGGTTCTTTAGGATCGGAAACCTAAGGCGGTTGGCAAAGTACATCAACGCCTGACGAATCTCTGACTGGAACAAAACGATGATCGCAATACCGATAAAACCGACGGCGTAACGCAATACAAACTCGAGCGTCGAAAGCTCCTGCACGACCGCCAGCCAATACAGCAATGCCAGGATCACCATCCCGACCAGCGTCGGCACCGCACGCGTTCCGCGAAAGAGCTTTAGAACGACGTACACGATAATAAAGACCAACGCAATATCAAGCACGCTGCGTAGGTTCGCCATCGTCGGAATGTAGTCGGTAAACTCCATTACAAATGCTTAGGATAGCATAAGAATGTGGAGTAGAAGGTATGAAATAAAAGCCGGATAAAGGCTATCAAACCTCGAACGGTATCTCAGCATTTTGCAGGACGCCGAGTTCGTTGCGGGTGACGCGTTCCAGGAGCTTTTCGTCGTCAAACATTTTTACGAGGCCGTTGACGGTGGCGTAGCGCGGTTCGTCCGGCATTGTGACGGGAAGATTGATGAACGCCCGGAGATATTGATCGATGCCCTCAAGCAAGGCACCGCCTCCGGTGAGGATTACACCGCGGTCGTATATGTCTGCGGCCACCTCGGGTCGGAGCTCGGTTAGGGTGTCTTTGACGCGAACGGCAATACGGCGAACGATCGCCTCGACGATCGGATAGAGCTCGCCCGCATCGATCGTCACGGCTCCGGGGCTTCCGGTCTGGACGTCGCGGCCGCGAACTTCAACAGACCTCTCGAGATCTTCCGGCAGGAAGGTCGAGGCAAATGTCGTCTTGAGGTGTTCTACCGTTTCGTCGCCGACTTGCAGGCCGCGATGACGGCGAAGATGTGTGGCGATCGCTTCGTTTATCGAGTAGCTGCCGTATCTGACTGATGTCGAATGTACGACGGTGCCTTTGGCGATAATTGCGAAGTTAGTCGTTGCGGCGCCGATATCGACGATCGCCGTGGCGCGCTTATCGGTCGGCAATACGCCGGCTCCAAATGCAGCCGCCAGGCCTTCTTCCATCATAAAGACTTTGCCGATGTGAGCTTCCTCGGCGGCATTGATGAGAGCACGCTGCTCGACGTGAGTTACGTCGGAGACCATCGACATTACGGCCTGAAGCGAAATATTCGAGCCGCCCGTTTTTGCCTTTTTGACAAAGTGGGCGAGCATCTTCTTAGTGCGTTCGAAATCGGCAACAACACCGCCGATCAGCGGAGCTTTGACCGTCACATCGCGTCCTTCGCGGCCGCTCATCTCGGCTGCCTCTAGGCCAAACGCCACGATCTCATCGGTCATTTCATTAACGGCGACGAGTGATGGTTCATCGAGCACGACGCCGCGGCCCTTGACCGCAATGATCGTGCTGGCGGTGCCGAGGTCGATGGCCATCGAATCGGTTACCAATTTTTTTAGTGAAGAGATCTTCAGCATAAAAACTTCTTTTCGAGCTATTCGGCTATCCCTAAAGTATATGCCTAACCTACCGACGCTTCCAAGCGGCGGTCAGTCCCATTTTACCTCAAAAAGGTCGACCGGTTGTTTGCGATTCTTCACCGTAAGCGGCTCGCGTCTAGTCATTGGAAAGATGTTGCCGGCAGCCCTTACGGTTGCTTCGCTGATAAGGATCTGCCCGCCGACGGTGTTTGATTCTAGACGCGCCGCGAGGTTGACCGTGTCGCCAATAGCAGTGTACTCGGAGCGGCGTTCGGAGCCGATATAGCCAATGGTCGCGATACCGGTGTGCAGGCCAATACCGATCGCAATGCGGTCAAAGCCTTGTTCGGCGAGTTCTGTCTTGAGGGTGACGAGGCGTCGCTGCATCGCTACGGCGGCGTTAAGAGCATTTCGTGCATCGTCCGGCGTCGCCGTTGGAGCTCCGAACAGAGCCATCAGACCGTCTCCAATATACTTGTCGAGCGTGCCGCCGTGCTCGAAGATTATCTCCGTCATCGCGGTAAAATAATGATTCAAGAGGCCGACGACCTTCTCGGGGTTCTCATGTTCAGATATCGAGGTGAAGCCGCGAATATCGGCGAAGAGCACCGTGATGATCTGATTCACACCACCGAGACGGAACGAATCCGGATTCTCGAGTAGTTGCTGCACGACATACTCCGGCATGAAACGGCTGTAATTTGCCCGGGCGACTTCCTCGCGAGCGAGGCGTTTGTGTGCCTTAACTGTTTCGACCGTGACAGCGGTCTGAGCGGCAACGGCGGAAATAAGTTCGAGGTGATCCTGGCGAAACGCCGCAAACGGATCAAGTCTATCGGCATAAAGTACACCGTGTACACCCGACTGCGTAATGAGCGGTGCGCAAATGGTCGACCTCACGCCTTGCGACACTATCGACTCGGCACCCTGAAACTGCTCGTCCGTTTTCGCGTCTTGCGACAGAATGGCAACGCCATCCTCTAAAACGCGGCGGGTGATAGTGCGGCTCACGCTGAGTTTTTCTGAGAGCTTCTCAAAACTCACGTCGCGTGTCTTCGCACCGATCTGATATAGCGAATCGTAATTGCCTGCCTCATCAGCAAGCAGAGCGATCACGCGGTCGGCCGGTGTACCGCGAAAAATCAGATCAGTCGCCTTCTCAAAGATCTCCTCGAGATCGAAAACGGTGCCAAGCGTCTTGCTCATCTCGAATAGCAGATCGAGAAACTTTGCCTTACGACGTAGATCCTTGATCTCCTCTGGTGTGGCGACGGCGGACTCGAGCGATAGATTTGATTTACGGCCGATGATCTCATTGACCGAGATCTGAACCTGCGTGTGGCCGAGCGGAGAGTCGTCAAAGTTCACATTCTGCGAACGATCGATCTCGCGCTCGATAGTACTGGAAAGCGTGACCGGGCGAGTTGCCTGGGTTGCGATGCGCTCGGGCCCCTTTTGAAACTCCAATCGACTCTCACCGATGATCATCACATCGCCCTCCTCGAGCATCTTCTCGAGGCGGACCTCGTCGTTGACGAAGACGTGATTTACACTGCGATAAAGCTGGCCATTCTCGACGAAACCATCGACGACCTTAAAACCAGAACCGTCGTTGAAAATAAACGCATGCTTGCGCGAGACGCGGCGGTCATTCAGGACGATCTCGTTGTCCTTTGCCCGGCCGATCGTGATCGTACGGTCAGACGGCAGGGCATACTGCCAAGTGCGTCCGGTCGGTTCTGTGATGTTAAGAGTCGCGTTCAAGGTATGAGTAATTGTAAATGGTAATTGGTAAATGGTAAATTGACCGCTCTAGATGATCTATCTCGACAACAACGCAACCACCCAGATCGCTCCGCCGGTATTCGAAGCGATGCGGCCATTTTTGGAGGGCGGCTTTGGCAATCCGTCCTCTGCATACGCCGCGGGAAGCGAGACGCGTAGTGCGGTAGAACGCGCTCGCGAAAGTGTTGCCGGGCTGATCGGAGCTCGTCAGCCATCTGAGATCGTGTTCACATCGGGTGGCACCGAGAGCGACAACTGGGCGATCCTGGGGTCACTAGAAGCAACGGGAAAGAATCACATTGTCACGACACGCGTCGAGCACGAGGCCGTCAGGAAGCTCTGTCAGCGGCTCGAAACGCGAGGGTACGCGGTAAGCTGGCTCGACGTCGATGAAGAAGGCTTGCTCGATCTTGAACAACTGCGTGACGCATTGACGCCTGAAACCGCGGTCGTTTCGGTGATGATGGCGAACAACGAAACGGGAGTTCTCTTTCCTGTTGCCGAGATCGCCTCGATAGTAAAGGAACACTCAGATGCCCTTTTCCACGTCGATGGCGTCAATGCTATCGGTAAAATATCGACTGATCTTGGCTCGACTGCGATAGATCTTTTCTCGCTATCAGCCCACAAATTTCACGGTCCCAAAGGCGTCGGAGCATTGTACATCCGTGATGGTGTTTCGCTACCGTCTCTCGCGATCGGCGGCGGCCAGGAAATCGGCCGGCGAGCGGGAACGGAAGCTGTTCACCAGATCGTCGGCCTCGGTGCTGCCGCAGAATTTGTCAGAGACATGTCTCCGATGAAACTCATACGCGATCTCCGCGACCAGCTCGAAACGGGGATCCTGCAAAACATACCGAACACTCGTCTAAACGGCCACGTCGAACACCGCCTGCCAAACACCTCAAATATTTCCTTCGAAAACACCAACGGTGAGATGATCCTCGCCCGCCTCGACGGACTCGGCGTCTGCGTTTCGACCGGCTCCGCGTGCAACGCCCACGACCACAAAGCCTCGGCTGTGCTCGAGGCGATGAACGTGCCGTATAGCTATTCGATGGGCTCGATCAGGTTTTCGCTCGGTCGAATGAACAAACCGGACGAGATCGACCTAGTGCTCCGCTCGGTTACTGAGATTCTGTTTGATCTACGAAGTTTAGCGGCCTAGATGGCTTTCTCGATACCGTATCTGGCAAGTTTTAGATAGAGGCCGCGGCGGGTCAGGCCCAGTTCGCTTGCGACGCGAGAGATATTCCATCGGTGGCGTGTGAGGGCGGCTCTGATAAGCTGCATTTCCAGTTCTGAAACGGCCTCTTCGAGTGTGCCGCCCGCCGGCATACTGGCGAAAGGTGCGACGATACCGTCGTAGCTGGTGATCGGCCTTACGTTCGTGTCCATATTAAATGGTGTAAGCGGTTGTGCGGCCCTTTTCAGTTCGGGCGAGAGATGCTCCGGTGTAACGACCTCGTTATCGACGGCACGGGCGATGATGCGTTGGATCTCATTACAGAGCTGGCGGACGTTGCCCTCCCAGTTGCAGACCATGAGCATATCGATCGTCTGCGGGGTGAATGTGATGTTGCTCTTTTCAAACCGAGCCGAATAGTGATTGATGTAGTAGTTTACGATCGGTGGTATCTCGGCACGCCGTTCGCGGAGCGGCGGCACGCGTAGACGGATCACGTTAAGCCTGTAATACAAGTCCTCGCGAAACGTACCGTCGGCTACCTTTTGCTCGAGCGGCATATTGGTCGCAGCGATGATCCGCACATCGACCTTTAACGGTTTCTTTTCCCCGAGCGGCTGGATCTCGCCTTCCTGCAAAAATCGGAGTATCTTTGGCTGGATATCAAGCGGCAGGTCGCCGATCTCATCCAGAAACAGCGTACCGCCATCCGCCGTCCGGATCGTTCCGGGGGAATCATTGACCGCTCCGGTAAACGCACCTTTCTTATAGCCAAACAAATGTCCCTCAGCCAGTTCCTTTGGAACGGCGGTGCAGTTAAAGGGGACAAATATTTTGTCTTTGCGATTAGAGATCGCGTGGATGGCACGCGAAACGAGCTCTTTACCGGTTCCCGATTCACCGGTGACGAGCACAGTCACATCTGACGAGCGTATCTTATATACTTCCTCAACGAGCGAGGTCATCGCCGGTGACGAATGGATGAAGCCCGGCATCAGGCTGCTCGATGTATATGGCGATGCATCGGTCTCGGTCGGCGTTGATTTATCTCTTTCGCGAAGAGCAACGACATCCATCCCAAGCTCGACGACGCGTAGAAGCGGTTGCAGCGAACTTTCGTCGGCAAGAACGGCGCCGGATTGCGGATTGACGAGCAACACTGCGTGGGGTGCGGCGCTGCCGCGAAGATGAAACACAGCGATATTCTTGGCCCTCGAGAATGCCTTTTCTTCGCCTTTGGCTATGGCGTCGCCAAGTCTCACGACGAGGTCATTGCTTTCGGGCGGCGTGTAGCCTGTGTGATAAACGGATAGAGCCGTTTGTTTTCGTTGTACTGCGCGATGACAATTTTTTTCGCGTTACTTTCTTGTTGCAGTACCGCGACTAGCTCGCGAAAGATCAATTCCCGCGAAGCTGTGGCCTCTGCCAGGCGGACCATGAGCAACTGCGAAACGACCGAATTGACACGCTTCTCTTTCGCTCCGGCGGCCGTTGGGACGGGGGCCGATGCAAGTCGGCGCTCAGCGAGGGCGACTTGCGATGCCATCTCGCTCAATCGCAGTTTTTTGAATATCTCACCTGCAGCTGCGAGATGTCGGCGAGCACGGGACGGGTCGCGACCGTCAATGTGGGCGCCAAGAAGGTGGTTGAGAACCCCTTTGTGATAGAGATCGCCACCCGCCTCGAAGATGGTCAATGCGCGGCTAAAGTGATGGATGGCAAGCTCGACATCGTCATCCGCCAAGGCGACAAGGCCGCGGATCCGCTGGATATTGCCCAGGACGAAAAAGTCGTCGGTCTTATCGGCTTGTTCGATCGCGGTCAGTGCTTCTTCACAATCTTCGGGTTTGCCGAGATCGAGATTAGCCTCGGCAAGGACAAGGCCGGCCATGCTTGCAAAATGTTTGTCGCCGAGCTTTGCGGACAAGGCGATCGTCTCCTTAGCGATCTCGATAGCACGTTCAGGCTCGCCCTTTGCCAGATAACAGCGGGCAAGATTTCGCATCGACTGTATCTCGTACCAGCCGCGTTTGTTCTCGCGGGCGAGGTTGATCGCACGCTCGAGCATTTCTTGAGCCTCTTCTGTCTCGCCCCGGAGCATCTTTAGCTCGCCGAGCGAATCCAGTATTCCCGCAGCATGCGAATGCCCCTGTCGCTCGGCGAGATCTAGGGCCTTCGTGATCATTTGCTCGGCTTTGGTCCAGTCGCCGATCAGCATCAGATTGATACCGAGATTGTTGTAGGCGATCACCGAGTTTAGTACGTGCTCGGTCTGGTCAAAGAAAGCGATCGATTTCTCGAGGCAATCGATGCCGTCCTGCGGACGACGCAGGAACCAGTAGGCGCCGGACATATCGGTGTAGAGCTTGCCGAGCATGAACGGAGCAGAATTGCCGCTGATGATATTTATGCCCGATTCGTAATATTCGATCGCTTTTTCGCTGTTGCCTTCCTGATGCAGACTATTGGCGATCTCGCGATATGCCTCGGCCATGCCGAGCCAGTCGCCGTTCGAGCGGGAATAATTTAGAGATTTTTCGGCATAGTCGCGGGAGATCGGATATTCGCTGAGCTTGCGATAAACGCGTGCCAAGGCAATGTCGATCGAGCCGGCGAGCGGAGCGAGTTCGTCGCTCTCGACGCGTTGTAGATTTTCCTTGAGAAGTGTTACGGCCTTGGGCTGCTCACCTGCGTTGCTGAAAGCAATGGCGAGCTGCGTACGAACTCGAACCTGCGTCGCGGGCGAAAGCTCGGCCAAGCTCGCCTCGTCCTCGTAATGCTCCAGCGCCTCTAGGGATTCTTTGTAGCGGCCCGTTGTCTCAAGGGTAAACGACAGCAGACGTCGGAGGGTGGCGAGATCGTCAGGCGTGTGGCTGAAACTCTCGATGGTATCGACGAGAACGCGCTCGGCCTCGTTCGACCGCCCGTCGCGCAGTTTCTGGCCGACGTCGATAAATATCTTGTCGATCGCTTCGTGCGTTATCGCCCGTGCCGCCGCCTGGCCTGTACGGCCCGCAACGCGCCCACGCGGAGCACTATTTGGGGTCTGATCTTTCTTCATCAAAGTCTATTGACGGGGCGAATAGCTGACAAATACGACCAATGCGTCGCGTCTTTCAAAACGATGACGCGAAAAGCGAATAAATTGATTACTTAGTAAACAGCGCAACTGAAATTTAGCAAAAAAGTTGACCGAAGTCTATAATTTTCTCGATGACCGATTTTCCAGACATTGACGGCGGCACCGGCGTAATGGTCGAAAAGCGCACAAAGCTCGAAAAGCCTAAGCTTTTTAAGGTTCTGCTGCACAATGACGACTTTACGACGATGGACTTCGTGGTCTTTCTCTTACAACACGTATTCGCCCTCTCCGAAGCCGAAGCCTTCACCGTAATGTTAAACGTCCACACCACCGGCATCGGCGTCGCCGGCATCTACCCTTACGAGATCGCTACGATGAAATGTGAGAAGGCAATGAATATCGCAAAGGCGAGAGAGTATCCGTTGTTGTGTACTGTAGAAGAGGAATGATCGAGCAAAAAATGCTACAATTTCCATTCGGTATGCGGAGGCCATCGCCCATTATTATCAACATCGTTGGGACTGGTTCGGTCTAGATCCGAGCCATGGCGAATTTCTGCCTGAACAGTCCCAAGCCCGAAAAAAGGCTTGGGGCTTTTTGATTGTATGAGTG
This sequence comes from Acidobacteriota bacterium, assembly GCA_016718135.1. Lineage (GTDB taxonomy): Bacteria > Acidobacteriota > Blastocatellia > Pyrinomonadales > Pyrinomonadaceae > OLB17. The sequence goes on from JADKEF010000004.1 coordinate 44,974, forward strand.
AAGAATTAGATCTGAAGAAAACAGTAAATCTGCCAAGAACGGACTTTTCGCAAAAGGCGAATCTTGGGCAGATGGAGCCTGCGCGTTTGAAGAAATGGCAGGAAATGGGGCTTTATGAGAAGGTGCTGGCGGAGCGTGCGGGGCGTGAGAAATTCATCCTCCACGACGGGCCGCCGTATGCTAATGCGGACATCCACATCGGCACTGCGCTCAATAAAATACTCAAGGATTTCGTCGTCAAGACCCGTTCGATGATGGGTTTTGAAGCGCCGTATGTGCCGGGATACGACTGTCACGGGCTGCCGATCGAGACTCTTGTAGAGAAAAAACTAGCTGAGAAGGGCAAGAACAAAGCTGATATTCCTGTCGCATCGTTTCGCCGCATCTGCCGCGAACACGCTTCGACAGCGATGACAGGGCAGACACGTGATTTCCAGCGTCTCGGCATCTTGGGCGAATGGAAAACACCATATTTAACAATGTCGGCTGAGTACGAGTCGTCGACCGCAAGACTGTTTGGAAAGTTCCTGGAACGCGGCTTCGTCTACAAAGGCCTGCGTCCCGTCTATTGGTGTATCCACGATCAGACGGCTCTCGCTGAGGCAGAGGTCGAGTATCGCGAGCACACGTCGCCATCCGTTTACGTAAAGTTTCCGCTCAAGTCCGATCCGGCGGAGATCGATGGTGCACTGGTAGGTAAGAATGTATTCGTCGTCATCTGGACGACCACGCCGTGGACGCTGCCGGCGAATCTTGGCATCACCGTCCATCCGGATTTTGATTACTCCGCAGTTGAGGCGAATGGTGAAGTTTACATCGTCGCGTCCGAATTGGCTGCGTCATTTGCCGAAGTCTGTGGTTTTGAAACGACCAAAGAACTTGCACGTTTCAAAGGCTCAAAGCTCGATCGGCTCGAGGCAAAACACGCCTGGCTCGACCGCACTTCACTGATAATGAACGCCGATCACGTCACGCTCGGCGAGGCCGATGCTGAGGTTGAACTCGACGCACGGCATGAGAACAAAGCCGCAGGAAAATCCGGTACAGGTTGTGTTCACACGGCTCCGGGGCACGGTGCGGATGACTTTGCGGTCGGTAAGAAATACGGGCTTGAAGTTTACGCTCCGGTTGATGCTGCGGGTAAATTTATTGCCGAGGTCGAGCATTTTGCGGGACTGAGCGTGTTTGAGGCGAACCCAAAGATCGTCGAATTCCTGCGCGAGAGCGGAGCTTTGCTCAATGTCGAGAAATACGATCATCGTTATCCGCATTGCTGGCGATGCAAGAACCCGGTGATCTTTCGGGCGACGCCGCAGTGGTTCGTTTCGATGGATGAATCTGTCGACGGATCGTCTTTGCGTCAACGTGCACTCGACGAAGTCGCGAAGGTCAACTGGCACCCGTCTTGGGGCGAAGGCCGCATGGGCAACATGTTCAAGGGGCGTCCCGATTGGTGCGTTTCGCGACAGCGTTCGTGGGGCGTGCCGATCCCAGTATTCTATTGCAACGGCTGCGACGAAGCCGTCGCCGATCCGAAGATCATCGATCACGTTGCCGACATCTTTGCGGTAGAGACGGCTGACGCATGGTACGCACGTCCCGAGAGCGAACTGCTGCCCGACGGCTACAAATGCGGAAAGTGCGAAGGGACTGAATTTCGTAAAGAGACCGATATTCTCGACGTTTGGTTCGATTCAGGTTCCAGCTGTGTCGCGGTTCTTGAAACTCGCGGCGAAACGCTGAGATTCCCTGCCGATGTCTATCTTGAAGGCGGCGATCAGTATCGCGGCTGGTTCAATTCGAGCCTCAGCTGCGGCATCGCGGCTCACGATAGCGCACCTTATAAGCAGATCATCACGCACGGCTGGGTGGTCGATGGTGAGGGCAAAAAGCAGTCGAAATCGATCGGCAACGTCACGGCTCCGCAGGAGATCATCGACAAATCCGGGGCCGACGTAATGCGTCTGTGGGCAGCGGCGGTGGATTATACCGAGGATGTTCGCTGCTCGGACGAGATACTTCTTCGCGTCGTCGATGCTTATCGAAAGATGCGAAACACGCTCAGATACGCGCTCAGTAATCTCGACGGATTCGATCCGGCGACGGGCTCAGTTTCTGACGCCGCGATGCACGAGATCGACCGCTGGGCGTTGGCTGTGCTCAACGAAGTAACAGAAAAGGTGATCGCGGCGTACCAGGCGTATGACTTTCAGGCGGCATACAATGCGATCTACAACTTCTGTACCGTCGCACTTTCGTCGCGTTATTTTGACATCGTCAAAGACCGCCTCTACATCGCCGCTCCGAATAGCGAAGCCCGCCGCAGTGCTCAGACCGCATTGCATAAGATCGCCGATTCGCTCGTACGACTTATGGCTCCGCTCCTCGCATTCACCGCAGACGAAGCGTGGGAGAATCTGCCCGCGACTGCGGTGCCGTCTGTCCACATGGCGGAGTTTCCCGAGGTCCTAGAGGCAGACAACAGCGGCCTGATCGCCAACTGGGAACGCCTCTTCGCGATCCGCGACGATGTGCTGAAGGCTCTTGAGACGGCCCGCAACGAGAAGCAGATCGGATCTTCGCTCGAGGCCAAGGTCATCCTCACGACCGATGCCGAGACGACCAGATTTCTGATCGACTATTACACCGAGCTGAGATACATTTTTATCGTCTCGCAGGTCGAAGTTCATGAAGGCTCCTCATTCTCGGTCGAGATCCAAAAAGCTGATGGCGAGAAATGTGACCGTTGTTGGAATTACTCGACCCGCGTCGGGGAATTCAGTGAATATCCCACCGTTTGCGAAAGGTGTGCTGAGGCACTACCTGAGATCGTAAAAAGCGTGAGGTCGTAGGAGGTTATTGTGCATCTTAGAAACGTAGTTTTGATAATTTTTGCCTTGATCGGCGCCACAAGTGCGGCGGGCCAGGCGATCCACACACCGGAGAAAGGTTCGCCGGAGCGAAAGGCGATCCTTGATGCGTTGCGCATTCCGGTCGAACGCGATCTAAAGCAGAAGGTCGTTTTCAACGCCGAACATTTTAACGTCTCCGGCAACTGGGCATTCCTTGGGGGCGATCCACAGAACGCGAACGGCGAACGGCCAAACTATCGCGGCACGCGTTACCAATCGGCCATCGATGCCGACGTTTTTGATAATAATTTCTTTGCAATTCTGAAGAAGACCTCTGGAAAGTGGAAGGTCGTAACTTATGCGATCGGCTGTACGGACGTTTGCTATGCTGACTGGTGGAGGCGGTACAAGGCGCCGAAGAACATATTTCCTTATACTGAATAGCTGAAACAAGTTTTTGGCGCATTCGTAATTTGGAATGCGACTCATGATTACTTTCCGGGAGTAAGCAGTATGAAAAAGTTTTGTTTATCAGTAGCGTTCGTGGTCCTTGCATTAGCCGGAACCTCGTTGGCACAAGCATCGGATAAGGACGCGGTAATGGTACCGCTCGAGAATTATCTGAAGGGCCATGCGACCGGTGACGGAGAGTATTTTAAGAAGGCATTTCACACTGAGGGCAATCTGATCTGGATACGTGACGGCAAGTACACGACGCGTTCATTTGCCGAGTACATTGCCGGAGCGAGTGGCAAACCGCCGGCGGACGAAGCTCAGCGTAAACGCCGCATCGGAATGGTCGAGGTTGTCGGCAACGCCGCGGTCGCGACGATCATCCTGGATTATCCGACGGTAAAATTTACCGATTATATGACGCTGCTCAAGATCAATGGAGAGTGGAAGATCGTCAATAAAACATTTTTCGCCGAGCCAAAACCGGCGGTCGAGATCAAAAAGAACTAAGTGAATAGAAGCGACATTATCTGGAAACTTGCCTACCTCGTAATTGCGGGCGGCGTCTTCCTCATCGACCAATCGTCAAAAGCGTGGGCGGCTAGCCGACTCAAGATGGGCGGCGATATGCCTGTGATCTCTGGCCTTTTGAATTTTGCGTACGCCCAAAACACCGGCGTCGCGTTTTCAATGCTCGACGATCACGGCGATACTGGTAAGTGGGGTTTGTCCGCCGTAGCTCTTGTCGCCGCCGTGCTTGTCCTCTATTTCTTTTGGCGGACGCCCCGCAGCGATGATCGCATTCTCGGTGCACTCGCATTGCTACTAGCCGGTATCGCAGGTAATGTCACCGACCGTATGCGGCTCGGTTATGTAATTGATTTTATCGACGTGCAATTCGGCAATTGGCATTATCCAACGTTTAACGTAGCTGATGCCGCCATTTGCATCGGAGCGGGATTGCTCGTTATCGATATGTTCTGGTCGAAGAAGAAGGCCGAAGAAGAAAAGACTGGAAAGGATGCTATTGGGAATACGTAGTGACGTTACCAGGAAAATTTTTTGCAATTACCGGTGGTCTGTTGGCAGCATTTTGTGTCGGAATGGCAGTATTTATGTTCGCGCAGGAGTTTTTTGCAAGGAGATCGCTGCCGACCGAGATGCAAAGTGCTGAGATGATCCAAAAGCATTACGATGGTGAAGTTATCCTTGGTTCAATTACTTTAGGGATTGCATTTCTAATGTTCGGCTTATTGTCTGCCTTTATCTTTGGAGTGCTTACGGGAGTTTCTGAGGCCATCGGACGTTCTTGGAGAAAAAATTTGGATCGCTCGGCAACTGCCAACTAAGCTATGTATCCTGAACTTTTCCGAATCGGCGAGTTTCCTATAACGACTTACGGCATCTGGTTGGCGTTGGGGATGTTGGTTGGGTTGTACGCGGCTTCGCGGTTGGGCGCTCGCGACGGGTTACCGCGTGAGCGGATCTATGACCTCGGACTTTGGGTTCTGGTCGGCGGGCTGGTCGGATCAAAGGTACTTATGCTCTTCGTTGAGGAGAATGTAAATATCTTTACCCTCGATTTTTTGCGAAGCGGCGGAGTGTTTTACGGCGGTTTGATCGGCGGGTTTCTCGCGGTGGTGATCATCGTGCGGCTCTATAAGCTCCCGTTCTGGAAGGTTGCTGATGCATTCGCACCTGCCGTTGCTCTGGGCCAGGCGTTTGGTAGGCAAGGCTGTTTTGCCGCCGGTTGCTGTTGGGGCAAGCCGACAGATTGGGCATGGGGTGTGCATTTCTCTAAGTTGGGCAATGAATACACCGGTGTCCCGATCTACGGCCCCGAGGGCGGCGATCTGCATCTGCATCCGACGCAGTTGATCGAGTCGCTTACGATGCTCGCTGTTTTCGGTTTTCTTGTCTGGTTACATCGACGTAAAAAATTTTCTGGTCAAATTCTTATCACTTACGGTATCATCTACTCGATACTTCGTTTTTCAATTGAGTTCATCCGCGACGACCCACGCGGGGACCTTTTGGGTCTTACGACCCTTACCGGCTTGTCGACGTCTCAGTTGGTAAGCCTCGTGGTTGCGGCCGCTTCTGTTATTTTTCTCATCTGGCGGCTGCGTGCTACCGAGACCGAGCTAACTGACTCCTGACAAGCCTGATCCATCAGGAGGAGACAGTTATGCGCAAGTTTCTTGTTTCAATTACCGCGATCCTCGCGGCATTCACCTTCACTGCACAAGCTCAGGACGACAGCGAACTCCGGATCAAGAAGGCCCTCGAAGGCCGGCATGTCCTGGTCAAGATGGACATGCCCGCCGTCGAGAACGGCGTCGAAATGCTGTTCGACGAGGCTGAGGTCAGCTTCGACCAGGCCGGTTATAACAAGCTGGTCAAGCAGTATGGCGTATCTCTAAAGAAAGGCCATCGCGCCCGGATAACGGATGTGCGGATCTCAAACAAGGGCATTGAGATCGACCTCGACGGCGGCGGTTCGCCGGGAAGGGATTGGGTGGTCGGCGGACTCAGGCTGGTCGAGCCCGTTCCGGTGCCTAAATCAGACCGCGAGCTCGACCTTGAGCGGCAGGTCATGAATGAATCGAACGCAACGTCATTCGCGCGAACCGAGCTCGATTACGAACGCCAGCAGCGCAACACGCTCGATGAACGAAATAGACAGGCATATGAAAGAGTGTCCGGCTTTCGTACCGAGCAGATCGAGAAGAATAGAAAGGAGTGGGGTTCGAAGATCGTGATCGTCGTGCGCTCGAACAAAATGGGATCGGTTACCCTCGGCCACATGGCAAGATCGCTTGCCAAGTATTGCGAATTACTACCGCGTGAGCCAGTTACTAAATAGCCGGCATCGGCAAAACAGCGTCGTGGTTAGAACGATCATTTTGGTTGCGGCGATCTTCGCCCTTGCTTTTGCCTCTATCGCGCAGTGCGAACCAAAAGCCGACGAGACAAAATGGCTTGACGGCACTGTCAGGGTATGGAGATCTGTACGAGTCGACTCGCTAAAGCTGGCTCCTGCTCGGTTGCCGTGGCTAGTCCTGTTTGATGAAAAATGCGTTCACAACATTAATCCTGATGTAAAATTCGCAGATCAGCAGGACAAGACAGATCGTTCGTATCGGGTGTTGGGCGGGGAACGAGTAGCGATCTTTTCCACCGAACATTCTGGTCAGATCAAACTGCCTGACGGCCAGACGATCCCGGCTCAGCTTATAAGCTTTGCGGCAAATTACGATGGTGACAAACGCTCGTTTTTCACAGCCGCCCTTCCATCGATTTGGGCGAAGGCCGACCATCTTAAAGCTGAACAAAACCTGAAAACTCTCGTCCGTTCGGTCTATGTCCACGAACTTACCCACACCTATCACCGCAATTTCTTTGCGCGGCTCAGTGTCATCGAAAAAGGCTTGAAAGATGTCGAGAATTTTGACGACGACATTATTCAGAATACATTTGGCAAGAACGAAGAGTTTCGAGACGTGTATGTCAATGAAATTGCGTTGGCGATCAAGGCCGAGCAGGAACCCGACAAGGCCAAGAAACGCCTTGCGGCAAAACTTGTACTGAATGCGATAAAGCAGCGGCGTGCAAAGTTCTATATCGTTGAAAATGAGAAGTTTGCCGAGATCGAGGACATCTTTCTCACGATGGAGGGCGTTGCCAATTGGGCCGCTTACCGGGCTGCGATCGCGGACGGGATGACCGCAGAAAGTGCTTCGCGGCTGATCCGTCGGAGCGGGAAATATTGGTCACAGGAAGAGGGCATTTCGCTATTTTTGATAATCGATTCGCTGATGCCGAATTGGCAGAAGATCGGATTCGGAAAGCAACGTGTTTCCATCGTCGACTTGCTTGAGCGAGCTACTCGGTAGATAGTCTTGTATAGAGCAGTTTTTCAAAACGCCGGGGACATCCATTGACCGACATTCAAAACACACAAACCGCCGAGGCCGAAACACCAAACAATTTTGTCGTTGATGCAGACCACGCCGGTATGCGTCTCGACGCCTACCTTGCTGAGAACATCGAGGGTTGGTCGCGTTCGCGGCTGCAGCGGCTGATCGATAACGAGGACGTTCTCGTCAATGACAAGGCAGCAAAGCCCTCGCACAAGGTCCGCGAGAACGACGAGATCGAGATCGACCTGGTCGAGGCACCGGTCGCGAGATTTGAGCCTGAGAATATTCCGCTCGATATTGTTTTTGAAGATGAGTTTCTTGCCGTGATCAACAAACCTGCGGGAATGGTCGTCCATCCCGGAGCGGGCGTACAGACCGGAACGCTGGCGAACGCGATCGCGTTTCATTTTGCAGAGTCCTTCGCCGAGCAGAACCGCCAGGATCCGGACAGCATCCGTATCGGTATCGTGCATCGTCTCGATAAAGACACTTCGGGTCTTATAGTCGTTGCCAAAACCGATGAGATCCACGAGGCTCTGTCGGAGCAGTTTCGTGAACGTCAGGTATATAAATCCTACATCGCTCTCGTCCACGGCTCGCCCGAACAGAAGATCGGCAAGGTCGAAGCTCCCATCGGCCGCAACAAACACAACCGCCTGCGAATGAAGGTCGCAACGCACGGACGCAGTGCTCTTTCGCTCTGGAAAGTGCGTAAACGCTATGACAAATTCACGCTCCTCGACGTCGAGATCAAGACCGGCCGCACACACCAGATCCGCGTCCACATGGGCTACATCAATCACCCCGTCGTCGGCGACGAGATCTACAACGAAGGCCGCGACAACACCATAATGGACCATACAGTCCGCAACGCCATCGCCTCAATGCCCCGCTTCTTTCTCCACGCCGAACAGCTTTCATTCACACATCCAAAGACACAGGAACGAATGGAATTCACCCAGCCGCTGCCAAAAGAATTGAACGACTTTCTAGATTTGTTATGATTGGAGCCAAGTTCTAAACCAACAAAGCTCCGTTCGCTAACCATGAAATACACGCTCTTCGCCGTCGCGTTTTGTCTTCTGTTTGCTTCCTTTGGATTCGCTCAGGCTGACGAGGTCAACATCATTCCACAGCCGCAGCTGATCTCGGCGGGCAAGGGTGAGTTCAAATTGGGCAACAAGACGAAGATCCTCGCGATCTCCGATTCCAGCCGTAAGTTTGCCTTACTACTGAATGCTGCGCTCAAGCAACGTTATGGCTTTGAACTGCAGATAACGACCCGGCCTCCTAAAAAAAATGTCATTCGCTTTGCGATCTTTGACGAGAAGAACGCACCTCCGACGGCTGCAAAGGAAGCGTATTTTCTGAGGGTCACGCCGGACGCGATCGAGATCTCAGGTAACGAACGAGGAGTATTCTACGGCCTTCAATCACTGATCCAGGTTTTGCCGCTCGAAGCAAAAACCGAGGCGAAGATCCCGGCCTTCGGAATCGCCGACCAACCTCGTTTCCCCTACCGCGGCATGCACCTCGATGTTTCTCGTCATTTCATGCCGGTTTCGTTTGTCAAGAGATACATCGATCTGCTCGCTCAGTATAAATTCAACCAGTTTCACTGGCATCTGACGGATGATCAGGGTTGGCGGATCGAGATCAAGAAATATCCGAAGCTCACGACTGTCGGACAGTATCGCAGCGAGAGTCATGAAGGCGTTTACTCGACGGTTTTTAAGGGTGACGGCCGGCCGGTTGAGGGGTTTTATACGCAGGCTGAGATACGGGATGTCGTTGCTTATGCCAAGGCGAGGTATATAAATGTGATCCCGGAGATCGAATTGCCGGGGCACGCTTCGGCGGCTTTGGCGGCTTATCCTGAGCTTGGAATCGGATGCGCCGCACGCGATTACAAGTTCGAAGTGAAAAAGACATGGGGCATCTTCAAAGAGGTCTTTTGTCCGACCGACGAGACGTTTAAGTTCCTGGAAGATGTGCTCGACGAGACGATCAAGCTCTTTCCTGATTCGCCGTACATCCATATCGGCGGCGACGAAGTTCTCAAAGACTTTTGGAAGGCATCGCCGTTCGTCCAGGACCTGATGAAACGCGAAAATCTCAAGGACGAGCACGAGGTGCAGAGCTATTTCGTCCGCCGCATCGAAAAATTCGTCAATTCCAAAGGCAAAAAGATCATCGGTTGGGACGAGATCTTGGAAGGCGGCGTGGCTCCGAATGCAACGATCATGAGCTGGCGCGGAATGAAGGGCGGCATCGAGGCGGCCAAGGCAAAGCACGACGTGATCATGACGCCGACCGACTATTCGTATCTCGATTACGGCCAGGGCGATCCGGCGTATGAACTGCTAAACATTGGCGGCTACCTGCCGCTCGAAAAGGTCTACCAATTCGATCCTGTGCCGAAAGAGCTGACCGCCGAGCAAGCCAAATACATCCTCGGCGGCCAGGCAAACATCTGGACGGAGTACATCGAGACCGGCGATAAGGTCGAGTACATGGCATTCCCGCGAATGCTCGCGATCGCCGAGAGCGTTTGGTCGACGCCCGAGAATAAGAACTTTGCCGATTTCAAACGCCGCCTCGCCGCCAATCTGCCGCTGCTCGACCGCCAAAATGTAAACTATCGAATCCCGGAGCCGGAAGGCCTTCAAAACGTGATCACCGACAAAGAAAAAGTGCTGATCACGCTTACACCGATACCGGGCACGCAAGTGCGTTACACGATCGACGGTTCGCCGCCGGATGAAAAATCGACGCTCTATACCAAGCCGGTCGAGATCACTCTTGCCGAAGGGAAATCGGCAACACTCAAGACGATCGTCATCAACGCAAAAGGCCGCAAGAGTGTGATCTATACCGCTACCGTCGTCCGCGGTGCAATGCTCGAACCCGTCACACTCGCCGAGACGAAACCAGGCGTAAACTACAGCCTCGTTGTTCCAAGTGCCCAATTTGCACAAGATCCACCCGCGAAGAAAGGCGAAACGCGTTCGATCTTCCTCACCCAATTTGAAAAGCAGATCGATCTTAAAAAATCGTTCGGCGTGGCTTTCGAAGGCTATCTAAAAGTTGCCCAGGACGGCATTTACGAGCTTCAGATCGATTCGACCTGGGACGCTTCGCTCGATCTCGGCGGAAAGAGAGTCATCGACGAAGCCGGAACCAAAGATCGCAAAATGAAATCGGTAGTCGTCCCGCTAAAAGCCGGCCTGCACAAGATCGCTCTCCGCTACGACCATCGTGAAGGCGACGCTCATTTCCGCTTTCGCGTCGGCCTAAAAGGCCAGGGATTGAGACAGATCGGCGGGGAGGAATTGGTTCATTAAGAAATTTACCCGCGAAACACGCGAAATGCACGAAAAAAGATTTCTTCATTTTCGCGTCCTTTCGCGTATTTCGCGGGCCAAACATCCTAAAGTGAAGTTATGAAGAACCTCGCACTTTTCCTACTGTTTTCCGCCTATTGCCTACTGCCTACTGCCTTCGCTCAGACTCGCGACTACACTCGCCATGTCAATCCCTTCATCGGTACCGGCGGGCATGGGCATACATTTCCGGGGGCGACGATGCCGTTTGGGATGGTGCAGCTCTCGCCCGACACGCGGATCGACAACTGGGACGGCTCGAGCGGCTATCACTACTCCGACGACACGATCTACGGCTTTTCGCACACGCACCTGAACGGCACCGGCATTCCGGATTATTGCGATATTTTGTTCACCGCAAACCGGGTAATTTAAGCCACAACTGGGAAGCACGATCTAAATTTTCACACGCAAATGAAAAGCTGAGCCAGGTTATTATTCAGTTAGATTCGAACAATGGCAAAATTTTGGCGGAATTGACTTCAACCCCACGGGTTGGCCTTCATCGGTATACTTTTCGCCGAGCCGGGTGCAAGTGATTTGAATCTCAAATGGCGTGACAAACTCCTAGATTCAGATTTTAAAGTCATCGGGAACCAAGGATAGAAGGTTATCGGAGCTCCTCGTCTTGGGCAAAAGATCAGGCAATATATTTTGTAGCCGAATTTTCAAGGCCGTTTAATTGAATGGATTGTGGAAGAGCGGGTCGATCAATCCGAGGTGGAAAAGCAGATGCGAAAGCAAATTTTTATTTTAAGTCAGCGGGTAGATTAGAAATAAAGGTCGCGATTTCCCACGTCTCCATCGAAGGTGCCCGCAAGAATCTTGCTGCCGAGCTTCCCGGTTGGGATTTTGAGAAGGTTCGTGCCGATGCCAAGGCGGCTTGGAACAAGGAGTTGTCGAAGATCGACGTTTCGGGCGGGACGCCTGATCAGACGACGACGTTTTATACGGCACTCTATCACACGATGATCCAGCCGAATATCTTTAATGATGTTGATGGCAATTATCTCGGGATGGATAAGAAGGTGCATAGCCTGTCGCAGGTTCGAAAACTTGGACCGGAGCGAACGGCACCGGGAGCGAAAAGCGATCGTGGTATAGCACCGAGCGGTACGAAGAAGGATTCGCCGGGCGATCAATATACGGTTTTCTCATTGTGGGACACATTCCGGGCGGCGCATCCGCTTTATACGATCATCGATCAGAAGCGGACGGTGGATTTTATCAATACGTTTATCCGCCAGTATGAGCAGGGCGGGCGCCTTCCGGTTTGGGAGCTGGCGGGTGAGGAGACGGAGTGCATGATCGGCTATCATTCCGTTTCGGTGATCGCTGACGCGATGGCGAAAGGGATAACGGGCTTCGACTACGAAAAAGCCTACGTCGCCGCCAAGCACTCCACCGAGCTCGACCACTTCGGCCTGGCCGGCTACAAAAAACGCGGCTACATCTCGATGGAGGACGAGAACGAATCAGTCTCGCGAACGCTGGAATATGCTTACGATGATTGGTGCATCGCACAAAAAACGAACTTGGCGATTCAGACGGGGCACGAAGGTCTGCATTTGGTAAAAAGAAAATCTAAGGCGGGACTGGCCGTATTGGCGAGAACAGCTCGACGAGGATTTATTACCTCCGGCGTGCCCGCTATTTCGAAAACCTCTTCGACTCAAAAACGGGTTTCATGCGTCCGAAAAAGAATGGCGGCTTTGTCGAGCCTTTTGCTCCGAACGAAGTGACTTTTGGCTTTACCGAAGGTAATTCGTGGCAATATTCGTTCTTTGTCCCGCACGATGTCGATCATCTGATAAAGCTGCACGGCGGGCGGGACAAGTTTACGGCGAAGATCGACGAGCTGTTCAATACCGACCAGAAACTTGCGGGCCGCGAACAGGCTGATCTGACGGGTTTGATCGGCCAATATGCTCATGGCAACGAACCTTCGCACCATATTGCTTACCTTTACAACTACATCGGCCAGCCGTGGAAAACACAGAAACTTGTCCGCAAGATCATGGACGAGTTTTACAAGAACGCTCCCGACGGCTTGATCGGAAACGAAGACTGCGGCCAGATGTCGGCGTGGTACATCCTGAGTGCGAGCGGCTTTTATCCCGTCGCTCCGGGTGACGGAGTTTACGCTTTTGGCACTCCGCTGTTTCCGGAGATGACGTACCGTCTCGAGAACGGCAAGACCTTTACCGTCAGGGCGAAGAATGTCTCGGCAAAGAACAGCTACATCCTCAACGCGAAACTCAACGGTGCTCCATACAAAAAGGCGTATCTGACTCACGCGGATCTGATGAAAGGCGGCGTACTCGAATTTGCAATGATCGACACGCCGGTGACGACCGCGTTCACGGAATTTCCGGTGTCGGCGATGAATGTCGATTCAATCGCCGTCCCCGTCATCAAAGCCGAACGAACGTTTGCGAACTCCACCACAGTTACGATGTCAACCTTGACCCCTAACGTGGCGATTCACTATACGACGAACGGACTCAGCCCGTACCCGGACGAACCCGGCAAAGGTACTCAGGTTTACAAGGGCCCGTTTGTCATTGATCGAACTGTGAAGATCAGAGCTGTTGCTATCGGGGCGTTAGACGATGTCAGCTTTCCCGTTGATGCCGTCCTGACCAAACGCCCGAACGACTGGACCGTCCGCGTCGTCTCGCCGTACAGCACGCAATACACTGGCGGCGGCGATCAGGCGATAATTGACGGGATTCGCGGGACGGTTAATTTCGCAAGCGGCGAATGGCAGGGCGTTCAGGGAAAGACTTACGAAGCTGTGGTCGATCTACAACGTGAGACCGCGATCAAAGAACTCGGCGGCAGCTTTCTCCAAGTCGCCGGGCCGTGGATCTGGATGCCCGACCGCGTTGAGTTTGAAACGTCCAGCGACGGTGTGAATTTTGTTAAAGCTATCGAGATCAAACCCGGATTCTCACAGACCGACCTGACCCCGACCGCTCGCGAATACGTTCAAAAGATCACGCCGGCCAAGGCACGCTACGTGCGAATGCGAGCCTACAACTTCGGCAAGATCCCGTCATGGCATCTCGGAGCAGGCGGCGATCCGTGGATATTTGTGGATGAGATAATCATCAGGTGATTTGCCGGGAGCGCAGGCGTCTCGCCTGCGAACGCCGGTTCCCCGGGCGTGGTTGGCTATTGGTTGTGAGAGCATGAACGGCTTTCGCAAAGCCTCAGCCTTTGCAGGCGAGTCGCATGCGTTCCCGACAACAGCGGCTATTTCTTTTCGTAGATATCTTTTTTGGCGAACCCGTCGGGCTTTAGTTTTCGCAGAACGGTACGCAGGTCGCTGTCGACTTTTGTTATCAAGCGGCGAACTTTCTGCTCGGGCCGCGCCATGAAGTATGTGACGTGAGTTGTCTCGTAGCCGTTCGGGCTGTGGGGTGAGAAGTAATAGTTAGAAACGCAACGGCGCGTATCGTTGGCCTTTACTTCGTTGACCGAGTGCCAGGTCTTGTCGCCAGTGCCCATCAGGACGAGGCGGTTAAAGAGGCTCGGGATCTCGACGGGCCTGGTTACCTTTTCATCCCACAGCTCAAGGTTCCCGCCGTTCTCGGCTTTCCAATCAGGCGTGATGTAATAGAGCAGATTGAGGACGCGATAATTCTTTTGCTCGCCGTCGTGGGAATTATCGAGATGCGGATTTAAGAAGTGCCCGTGTTCCATCGCACTCAGCCCGCCGGCGTAAAGGTGCGGGTCGCCGACGGCATCTTTGATGTTTGTCAGTTCTGCGACTTTCGCGATGACGCGTTCGTCCTGGAATGCGAAGGTGATGTCCGAGATGATCGGGTCAAATTTGTCGAGCGATTTGGATGTGAACTTTCGCTCTCGAAAGCTATCCATCAGCCGCATCTCTTGGTTGGCAGGGAACGCAGCGGCGATACGCTCGGCGACCTCACGTGGCAGAAGATCATCGATCGCCGTGTGTTTGGCGGTCACGCCTTTTTCAGCCACGAAATCAGCCTTGATCGACGCGGCATCACGGTCGAGGCGTTCGATGATAAGTTTTATTAGTTCTTCTCGCATCTATAGAAGATTTTCACGCAAAGACGCAAAGACCGCAAAGCGCGGATAAAAAAGTTGACCATTTTCGGCGCCCAAACGTCTAACTACCGGTTGATAACGGATTTATAGAGGTAATTATTCATGGACAGACGATATTTTTTGAAGACAAGCGGGATCGGACTGGCTAGCTTTGGCTTTATGGCCGCGGCGCCGGAATTCTTGCATCAGTTCGCTGCTGCCCAGACCGTAGCGAAGGGTTATGGCAAGAAAAAGGTGCTGGTCACTATCTTCCAACGCGGCGCGGTTGATGGTTTGAATATGGTCGTGCCTTACGGCGAGAGCGAATATTACAATCTTCGCCGCTCGATCGCGATCAAAAAGCCGAATGAGACCGGCGGCGCGATCGACCTTGACGGATTCTTCGGACTGCATCCTTCGATGAAGCCTTTTGAGGCTTTGTGGAAGGAGAAGAAGCTTGCGGTCGTTACTGCCGCAGGTTCGCCGGACAATACGCGTTCGCACTTTGACGCACAGGATTATATGGAATCGGGCACGCCCGGTTACAAGGGAACCAAGGACGGCTGGCTCAATCGCGTACTGCAATCGACGACAAAGAAAGATGAGTCGCCGTTTCGTGCGGTCGCGATGACGCAGTCGTTGCCGCGAGCTCTGTACGGCAAAGCTCCATCGGTCGCGATGACAAACCTTGCTGACTTTTCGATCAAAGCCGGGATCTATTCGCAGAATATGAAGGGCGGTTTTGAAGGCATCTACGATCAGAACTCGAAGGACACGCTTGGCGAGACGGGCAAAGAGACTTTTGAGGCGGTCAATTATCTGAAACAGGCAAATCCGGCTCAGTACAAGCCTGAGAATGGAGCTGTTTACCCAACAACACCGCTCGGACGCTCTCTCGCTCAGATCGCTCAGATGATCAAAGCGGGCATCGGGCTCGAAGTTGCGTTTGCCGAAATGGGCGGTTGGGACACGCACTCAAATCAGTCACTGGGCAATAACTCTTCGCAGGGACAGCTTGCTAATCTGCTCCGCGATTTCTCCGCTGCGATCGCCGCATTTTCGACCGATCTCGGCAAACGTATGGACGATGTCGTCGTGCTTACCATGAGCGAATTCGGCAGAACTGCTAGAGAGAACGGTACTCGCGGGACCGATCACGGCCATGGCAACTCGATGTTCGTCATCGGCAACACCGTCAAAGGCGGCAAAGTCTACGGCGACTGGAAAGGATTAAAGAACGACCAACTAAACGAAGGCCGCGACCTGGCTGTCACGACCGATTTCCGCGACGTCTTCGCCGAGGTTGCACAGAAACACGCCGGAGCGAGAGATCTCGGCAAGCTGTTCCCGAATTACACGGCGGCGAAGGAGAAGTTCAGGGGATTCCTGGGGTAGAAAGAAGTCTTACCGCAAAAAGAGCACAAAAGACGCAAAAAAGAGGCCGAGAAATTGGCCTCTTTTTGTTTATTTTGCAGCGCATGATTTACGCGTCCGGTATCTCAGCCTCGACAAGTAACGCGAGTAGAGTAAGCGATTCCTGCCAGCCGAGATAGCAGGCCTCGATGGGGATCATTGCCGGAATGCCTTCCTGCGTGATGTTGATCTCGGTGCCCATAGATACGGCTTTTATGATGACGGTCGTCTTCATCTCGCCGGGCATATTCGGGTCGTCGAAGCGGTCGGTGTTTACAATTCTTTCGTTCTCGACAAGCTCAAGATACTCGCCGCCGAACGAATGGCTCGCGCCGCTGCTGAAGTTCGTAAACGACATCTTATACGTCCCGCCAACGCGAGCATCAGCGTGATGGACCGTCCCCGTAAACCCATTCGGCGGCAGCCATTTGCACATCGCCGCCGGATCGAGAAATGCCTTGTAGATCTTTTCGGGAGTCGTCTTGAATACGCGGTGGAGTTTTACTGTGTTTGTTTCCATGACCGAATTTTACGTAGCTGATTGCGGTTTTGTTTGTACGCGCGGTGACAAAAATTATTGCTGGCCCGATGCTTTCTTCAACATTTCACCCATCTTCTCGCGAATAACATTGATCGCCTTGAGCGGACGCACCATCACCTTAAATTCCGTGATCTTTCCGTCGGCGTTCCACTTGATCATGTCAACGCCATTAACGATAATGCCGTCGATCTCAGACTCAAACTCCAACACCGCATCGCTCTCGCCTATAACTTCGCGGACGTATCGGAAACTCTCGTTCCCGAAAACATGGATCGCCGCCGATAGATACATCGTCGTAATCGCCCTACCGATCTGCGGTGGGTGGACGACCGGCGAATAGAAGACGACATCATCTGCGAGCAAATCATTTAGTCCGCTCGCGTTACGATTTCGGACGATACTATGCCAGGATTCGAGCGGTTTCATCATGATAAATCGCCGACATCGACAATTCGATTGTAGTCGAGAGCACTATGTATGACGTGCAAAATTCTTACACCGCCGATGAGCGGAACGTAAAAGATAAGATAATGGTCAAAATCTTTCACGAGAGACATTCTGATCGACGCGAGTTCGGTGTCCTGGAATCTGCGAGGGCTTCCTATCTCGGGAAATGCCTCGAGTTGCTCGAAAGACAAATCGCAGGCATCGAGAAATCTCTCGGCGATGGTCTCGTCGTACCCGGCTAAGTAAGTTGCGATCTCGGCCAGCTCGTCAAAAACGCCGGGTGCAAACTTGATCATTTCTTCGCTTCGATCCGTCTTCGCATTTCGGCTCGAACGTCGTCCATCGTAAAGGTTACATCATCGCCGGAACGCAGCCTTTCGAGCAGAACGGTCTCCAAACGCTTTTCGTTCCGTCGTTTTTGATCGGCTCTAATAAGTTCCCTGACGTATTCGCTAGCGCTGCCATAACCGTCGTCGTTCAGCGTATCTTCGACAAAAACACGCATAGAGTCGGGTAGAGATATGTTCATTGTTGTTGTGGCCATACAATGACAATCTAGTTGGCTTGGCAGATCTTGTCAATCTTTGCCAATCAAGTTTACTCCATATTTCTTAACCGCAATCTTAACGCCTGTAGCTTAATAAACCCTTCCGCATCGATCTGATCGTATGCTCCGGCGTCGTCTTCGAATGTGACGACACGCTCTCGATAGAGGGAATTCGGCGATTTGCGGCCCAGTATTGTGACGTTGCCTTTGTAGAGTTTTACTCGGACGTCGCCGTTAACGGTTTCCTGGGTTTGGTTGACCATCGATTTGAGGATCTCGAATTCTGGGGCGAACCAGAAGCCGTAGTAGATGGATTCGGCGAATTTTGTGCCGAAGGAATCGCGCAGCCGGCCGACCTCGCGGTCCAAGGTGATCGATTCGATAGCTCGGTGAGCGGCTTGCAGGATCGTGACGCCGGGAGTCTCGTACACGCCGCGTGATTTCATGCCGACGAAGCGGTTCTCGACCAGATCGACACGGCCGATGCCATGTTCGCCGCCGAGGTAGTTGAGCTTGGTCAGCATATCGACAGCGCCGTATTTTTCGCCGTCGATCGCGACTGGCTCGCCTTTTTCGAACGAGATCGTCAGTTCCTGGGCAGTGTTCGAAGCGTTACCGGGCGATTTGGTCAGCAGGAAAATATTCTCCGGCGGGGCGGCCCACGGGTCCTCGAGAATGCCGCCTTCGTAAGAGATGTGCATCAGATTGCGGTCCATCGAATATGGTTTATCGGCGGTCGCGGTGACGGGAATGCCGTGTTTCGCACAATACGCGATCAAATCGGCACGGCCCTTGAATTCCCAATGCCGCCACGGAGCCACGACCTTTATATCCGGTTGCAGCGAGTAATATGTCAGCTCAAAACGCACCTGATCGTTGCCCTTGCCGGTCGCTCCGTGAGCCACGGCATCGGCACCTTCCATCTGGGCGATCTCGATCTGGCGTTTGGCGATGACGGGCCGGGCGAGCGATGTGCCGAGCAGGTAAACGCCTTCGTACAAAGCATTTGCCTTGACCGCCATCCAAACGAAGTCTTTTACAAACTCCTCACGGAGATCCTCGACGTAGAGTTTCGAGGCACCCGTTGCTAGAGCCTTTTCCTCGAGCCCTGTCATTTCGTCGCCTTGGCCCACATCGGCGCAATAGCAGACGACCTCGCAGCCGTAGGTTTCCTTGAGCCACAAGAGCATGGCCGACGTGTCCAATCCGCCCGAATAGGCGAGCACTACTTTATTTATCTTTTTGTCCATTGCATTCACTAACGCAGAACCCAGTCGCTACCGCTCCCGGTTCTGACACGTTACAATTAAACCGCACGGAGATATAGATGACCAAGTCAGGACAGCTTTGGGGCGGCAGATTTACAGAAAAGCCGCATGAGACATTTGCCGAGTTTAACGACTCGTTTCGGTTCGATCGTCGACTGTTTGCGGCAGATGTTCGCGGCAGCGTTGCGCACGCTGGCGGCTTACTGCGCGCCGGACTGATCTCTAGTGAAGAATCGGACGCGATCATTGGCGGATTGACGCAATTGGTCACTGATTCAGCGATCGATCCTAAGTTCTTTGAATCGACCGCAGAAGACGTTCATTCCTTTATCGAGGGCAAATTGATCGACGCGATCGGCGACGCAGGCCGCAAGCTGCACACCGGCCGCAGCCGGAACGATCAGGTGGCGACCGCGTTTCGTATTTGGCTAAGAGATGAGATCGACGAGATCGACGCGCTGGTTCGCGAGCTTCAGTTAGCGATCGTCGATATCGCTGAGGGCTTTAGCGACGCTGTTTTGCCTGGCTATACGCACCTGCAGCGGGCACAACCGGTGATGTTTGCACATTGGTGTTTGGCGTATTTTGAAATGCTAAAACGAGATCGTGAGCGCTTAGCTGATGCCTTTGAGCGAGTGAATATAATGCCGCTAGGTTCGGGAGCCCTCGCCGGCACGGGATTTCCGATCGATCGCGAGGCGGTTGCGGCGGAGCTTGGTTTTGCCTCGGTTTCGGCGAATAGTCTTGACGCAGTTTCGGATCGCGATTTTGCGATTGAGTTTACGTCCGTTTGTTCGCTCGTGATGGTTCATCTGTCGCGTTTGGCTGAGGACCTAATAATTTATTGCTCGACCGAGTTTGGGTTTATCACGCTTAGCGATGCGGTTTCGAGCGGTTCGAGCTTGATGCCGCAGAAGAAGAATCCAGATGCGCTAGAACTGCTTCGCGGCAAATCGGGCCGTGTTTTCGGCAACAATATGTCGCTCCTCGCGATGATGAAGGGCCTGCCGCTCGCGTACAACAAGGACATGCAGGAGGACAAGGAAGCTGTTTTTGATACGGTCGATACCGTCAAGATCTCTCTGCGTGCCGCCGCGATCGTGGTCGAAAATGCCGTTGTCAATGAAGAACGCACCCGCGACGCCGCGACAATTGGCTATCTGAATGCGACGGAGCTTGCCGACTATTTGGTAAAGAAAGGCGTTCCATTTCGAACCGCCCATGAGGCTGTTGGGCGTGCTGTCCTATTTGCGATCGATGAGGGAAAGGAGTTGAACGAGCTGAGTGTCAATGAACTGAAGCAGTTTGCTGCCGAGATCGGCGATGATGTTGCTGATGCACTGAGTCTCGACGCAACGCTGGCAGCAAAATCCGCGATCGGCGGAACATCGCCCGTTCGTGTGATTGAGGCATTAAAAACGGCCAGGACGTATTTGAGCTGAGATGGACAAACTAGAACTTCTCGACAAGATCGGCCGCAGCGAACTGCTCGATTTTCTCGGCGTGACGATCGAGGTCGCGGAGCCGGAACGTGTCGTGCTCAAGATGGAGGTCACGCCTAAGGTTCACCAATACGTCGGCATCATGAATGGCGGCGTCTCGCTTTTTCTTGCCGAGACTGCCGCATCGATAGGCGTCGTCGCTGGCAGTGATCTGACGAAAGTGACGCCTGTCGGCATCGAGATAAATGCCAACCATCTGCGAGCCGTAAGCAAAGGCATCATCACCGTAGAAGCCAAACCGGTCTATCCCGGCAGCACGATGAGTGTCTGGAGCATCGAGATCAAAAACGACAAAGGCAAGCTCGTCTGTATTTCCCGAATCACACTGCTCAATCAAAAACGGCCTGCAAAGCAGGATGCCTAAGAATTTCACCCGCGAAATAAGCTAAAACGCGAAATAAGGATCTCTTTTTCGTACATTTAGCGTGTTTCGCGGTGCTAAACTCTTCTTGTGCATCAATTTGTTCGCAAACTTATCACCGAATGGCGGCGGCTGGAGTTGCCAATTTCGAGTGGGACTTTCGTTATAGCCGTTTCGGGCGGTGCGGACTCGGTGAGTTTGTTGCTTGGCGTGCACGACCTTGTGATTCGTAAGAAGCTCGCGTTGCGCGTCGTTGCAGCTCACTTTAATCACAAACTACGCGGCTCCGAGAGCGACCGCGACGAGGAATACGTCCGTTCACTTTGCACAAGACTTGCTATCGAGCTTGCGGTCGGGCACGGATCACTACCCAAGGACGGAAATCTCGAACAGAATGCTCGCGATGCTCGCTACAAGTTCCTGTCGGAAACAGCCGCTAACCTCGATTCCTTCGCCGTCCTCACAGCCCATACCGTAAATGACCAGGCCGAGACTTTTCTACTCAATCTGGTGCGCGGAAGCGGACCCGACGGCTTGAGCGGAATGAAACCCGTGCGAAGTCTCGACGGGGATATTAAGCTTGTCCGGCCTCTTTTGATGTGGGCGAAGCGAAAGGAGACCGAGGGCTTTTGCCGCGATCTAGGCGTCGACTATTGCTACGACACGATGAATGAGGACACGGCATTTAAACGCGTACGAATTCGCAAAATTCTATTGCCGCTGCTTGAGGACATGAACCCAAATATCATCGAAACCCTGGCAAATACGGCCTCGCTGATGCAAAACTTGCCGGCCGCAGCCATGGCCCAGCCACCGGACGATCTCGACCTTGCCACCATTCGCGATCTCGGGGAAAGCGAGCTTTATTCGACGTTGCGCGATTGGCTTCAGCAAAAGCGCGGAAGCACGCGGGCATTGCAACTGAAACATATAAAGTCGATCGAGCGTTTGGTTCATAGTGAGAAGAGCGGCCGCGTGGCAGAGTTGCCGGGCGGGGCGCGTGTTGTCAAGTCGGGCGGGCGCCTGCGGTATGAGGAAAATGGGGTTGATAATTGATATGGCGCCGTCTAAACTTAGGGGTTAGAGTGTTGGGTGTATTGGCGCAATCAGTGCAACATCCGACGGGCGGCTTTCATCGAAGTACATTGCATCGCGATAGATGACGAGTCGATGCGGAGGTAAAATTTGAGTTCTAAGGCAAAACAAGTTCTTCTTTGGCTAATGATCATTTCGAGTGCGCTCGTTTTTGTCTGGTATCTGCAAAAGAACCAGACCAAACCTGCGACCGAGCTTTCGATCGACGCAGCCACAACGCGGCTCGAGAATAAGGAATTCAAGCAAGCCGCATTTAAACAGTCAGGTGTCGAGTTTACCGATCAAAATGGCGGTAAATTCCTGACGACGATCGGCAGTGAAGCCACGCGCGAGATACTGCTCAAAAAGATCGACGAATTTAACAAAGCTAATCCATCGAGTGTCATTGCAACCAATGAAGAGGCCTCATCGAGCGGGCTTGGATGGCTGATTCTGATAAATGCTCTTCCGTTCATACTGCTCATGGGCTTCCTCGCGTTCACGCTGAGGCAGATGCAGGCGGGGGGTAATAAGGCTCTTAGCTTCGGAAAATCCAAGGCGAAGTTGCTTAACAATCAGCAGAAACGCGTCACGTTCAAGGATGTTTCCGGCGTTGACGAGGCGAAAGAGGAGCTGCAGGAGATCATTGAATTTCTCAAAGACCCACAGAAGTTCCAAAAGCTCGGCGGCAAGATCCCCAAGGGCGTCCTGATGGTTGGCCCTCCGGGAACGGGAAAGACATTGCTTGCGAAGGCTGTCGCCGGTGAAGCGAACGTGCCTTTCTTCTCTATCTCGGGTTCCGACTTCGTTGAAATGTTTGTTGGTGTCGGAGCTTCTCGAGTTCGAGATCTTTTTGAACAGGGTAAGAAAAATGCCCCGTGCATCATCTTTATTGATGAGATCGATGCAGTCGGCCGTCATCGCGGTGCGGGTTTAGGCGGGGGTCACGATGAGCGTGAACAGACGCTGAATCAGCTTCTTGTTGAGATGGATGGCTTTGAATCGAATGACGGTGTCATCTTGATGGCATCGACTAACAGGCCAGATGTTCTCGATCCTGCGTTGCTAAGGCCCGGACGTTTTGATCGACGCGTTGTCGTCGGACGTCCTGATGTTCGCGGACGTGAAGGAATCCTCAAGGTTCACACACGCAAGATACCGCTCGACGAAGGTGTGGATGTCAGCGTCATTGCTCGTGGAACGCCCGGTTTTACCGGTGCGGACCTCGCGAATATTGTTAACGAGGCTGCTCTCAACGCTGCCCGTTATAACAAGAAAGTCGTGACCATGATCGATTTTGAGATCGCCAAGGACAAGGTCATGATGGGCGCCGAGCGTAAATCGATGGTCATCTCTGACGAAGAGAAAAAGATCACCGCTTACCACGAAGCTGGTCATACATTAGTCGGGCTCAAGGTGCCTCACGTAGATCCGGTTCACAAGGTCACCATCATCCCACGCGGAATGGCGTTGGGTGTGACGATGTATCTTCCTGAGAAAGATCGTCTATCTGCTACCAAGGAATACTTGCTTGGCAACATTGCGATGTCAATGGGCGGACGAATCGCGGAAGATGTCTTTATCGGCAGCATCACGACCGGTGCGGCGAACGATATTGAAAAGGCAACGGAAATTGCACGTTCGATGGTTTGCGAATATGGTATGAGCGAACTCGGGCCGCTGACCTTTGGCAAGAAGGAAGAGCAGATCTTCCTCGGCCGCGAGATCTCGCAGCATCGCGATTACTCAGAGGACACTGCGATCAAGATCGACTCGGAAGTGCGACGCATCATCGCCGAGCAGTATGCACGGGCCGAAAAGATCATCAACGAGAACAAGGACGCAATGGTCCGACTCGCCGAGGCTCTGCTCGAATACGAGACGCTCGACAGTGTCCAGATCCGACGCGTGATCGCCGGCCTGCCGCTCGAGGGTACGGAAAAGCCGCCTGCGACGACGGACAACGGACCGACTGAGCCAGAAGAAACGGGAAGCCCATTCAAGAACCCGATCTTGCCAACGCCAGCAACGGCCTAGGAAAGGCCAAAAGGGAAAAGTTGAAAAAGGGGAAAAGTTCAGAGCTTTTCTCCTTTTTCACTTTTACACATTTTCACTTTATGTTTTGGCAGACATCACGCCGCCGCATCTCGCTCGACCGTCCGTTGGTGATGGGGATCTTGAACGTCACGCCCGACAGCTTTTCGGACGGCGGTGAATTTGTTATGTCTGAGGAGGCTCTAAAGCGAGCTGAGCGGATGATCGATGACGGCGTCGATATTATCGATATCGGTGGCGAATCGACACGGCCCGGCGGTGCGACGGTCGATCCTGAGGTTGAAGTGCAGCGAACGGAGCCGGTCGTTCAGGCGATCGCAAAACGCTTCGACATTCCTATCTCCATCGACACAACAAAATGGATCGTCGCAAAAGCCGCGATCGATGCCGGGGCAGAGATCATCAACGATATTTCGGGTTTGCGGTGGGATGCACGGCTTGCTGATCTAGCCGCGAACACTGAGGCCGGGCTTATTCTCATGCACTCACGCGGTAATTTCGAAACGATGCATTCCGAGCCACCGGTTGCGGATATATGTGCCGAACTTCGCGGGTCGCTCACGGTCTCGATCGAAACCGCAAAAAAACGGGGTGTTCGCAAAGAACAGATCGCCCTGGACATCGGCATCGGATTTGGCAAGACATTTGAGCAAAATTTAGAGTTGCTGGCGAAACTTGGTAGTATCGTAAGTGAATTCAAATCGTACCCGATGCTAGTCGGCACGTCGCGAAAGTCGTTTATCGGAAAGATACTCGGCGACGCTCCGCCGTTGGAGCGGCTTGGTGGTAGCCTGGCGACGGCCTTGATAGTGGTGCAGCGGGGCGCGAAGATCGTAAGGGTTCACGATGTTAAAGAAACAGTCGCGGCTCTTGCTGTAGCTCGCGAGATCGAACTGAGGGACTAGATCAGATCCTGAATGTAGAGGAATTGTCGATGAAAGTGAAAGATGTTTTCGAGCACTAGTGACGATGACTGTTATGGTCTGTGCCGTTGCAGCGGATGCAATTGCGGATATTCCGGCTCCGAAGACTGAATCGAACGGTATGGATTGGAGCTTTATTTTGATGGGGGCGGTTAGCGCCTTTCTCGGGGCATTACTGTTTATTTGGCTTGGCCGCAAGCTGTTCAAGAAAACTTAAATCATGAAAATCCTGCGTATTTTCTCGATCGCCATGGTGTTATTTATGGTCTCGGGCTTTACTGAATGTTATAAGCCGGTAACCAATTCAGGCCTGCCTAAGAACATCAAAACCGTCGCTGTTCCTGCCTTTCAATTCGAGGCAAAAGGCCTTCGTTATCGCGTCGAATCGCGATTTACCGAGGCCGTTACCCGCGAGATCATTAAACGCGGTAATGGCTTGAAGGTCCAGGGCTCACGCACCGGTGCCGACGCAGTGCTTGAGGGAACGATCCGAGATTTCAATTTCACCGGCGTCCTGCTCGACAGTGAAGGCCGTGCCCGTGTCTACGAGGTTACGATCGTCACAGCCGTCACCATTCGCGACCTCAAAGAGAACAAGATCCTTTACGACAATCAGAATTTTATCTTCCGCGATTCTTTCGAGTTCACCTCCGACCCACGATCATTTTTCAATGAGGAAGATCCGGCCGTCGAACGCATGGCCCGGGCGTTCGCCGAAGCCGCTGTGTCAGCGTTTGTTAACGGAATCGGGGTGAAGGAAGAGAAGAAGTAGATCGGCCGCTATTCCTTATGGTTCTAACACGCGATGACCTCAAAGACAGACTCAGACGGCGGGAGATCGCGCCGGTCTATGTTTTATTTGGCGAGGAGACCAATCTGCGTGATCTCGCGGCCAAGACCATTAGCGACCTTTCATTTGCCGACGGAGATTTTCGCGATTTCAACGACACAACTTTTAGCCTGAATACGCCGGGAGCTTTGGGGCAAGCACTTGGTGCAGCTCAGCAGTTGCCGATGATGGCTTCGCGGCGCGTGATACGTGTGGCGGACGTACGGGTTTCGGCGACGGGCTTTCGCGATACGATCACCGAGGCTGACGAACCGGCACTTTCCGCATACCTTGCAGATCCGTCTCCACACTCGGTTATCATCTTCGTTGCGGATGAACTAAACGGCGTTCGTAAAATGGGCAAATTTCTGCGCGAAAAAACGGTTGCCGTGGATTTCGCGAGGCTTGACGACAGGCAGTTCGCCGAGTGGGCAAGGTCGAAGTTCAAAGAAGCAGGTGCTGAGATAGATGAACCGACATTAAGGCTATTTTTATCGAGGGTCGACCCGGGCGTTCGGCGTTTGGGCAATGAGATCGACAAGCTTGCCGCTGCTGCATTGCCTAACAGGCAGATCACGCCTGAATTGATCGACGAACTCGTGCCCAATTCCCGCGAGATCAGTAATTTTGACCTCACCGACCACCTCGTCGCCGGGCGCGGTGACAAAGCTCTCGCATCGCTCAAGAAGATCCTCGACGACGGCGGCGAACCGCTAGCTTTGCTCGGCCTTATTTCATACAATTATCGCCGCCTGCTAATGGCAAAGGACATGATGGATCGCGGCGTGCCGCGTGCCGAGGTTGCGAAGGTCGCTAAGCTTCGATACAACGATCAGGAACCTTTCCTTGCATCCGCTCGTCGAGCGAGCCTGAGCAAACTTACCGATGCTGTCACTCGCATCGCGGCGACCGACCTCGCGATCAAAACCTCCATCGGCGGTAGCGGTCCGATGGGTGCACGGATGCAAATCGAATTGTTGGTATGTGAACTTGCCGCGCACTAAGCACAGGTGTTTTATTGAAAAAGGGCTTTGCGGCCGCACGCAAAGCCCTTTTTTATTAGTCGTTCTCAGTTCATCAGATCGCCTCAACCCCGCAAGCTGCATTGAAATAGTGGTATAGATCGTTGTAATCACCGAGAGCACGATTAAGTATCAGCGGCAATTGCTGTAGGTCAGAGGTGTTAACTATCAGATTTAGGTTTCTCAGGAAAGCGTCGTGCGCATTCATTGTTGTGCCGGCATCTTCAAGTGAGATCAGGAAGAGTCGACGACGCTCCGACGAGTACATTGAGTTTGCTTTTTGCTGGATCACGGCAGCTCCCCCCATGTCGGCGGCGAAATCAGGTGAGAAGATCAGCACGCTCGTCTTGCCTTCGCGGAGACGTTCGTTGGCCTGTGCAGGGGTTTGTGCTACGTAAACCTTGTATCCCGATTTTGCGAGCAATTTCGCTGTCTCGTCGGCCTTGTCACCGAGACAGAGTAGGACGCGACGCGGCTTGGACTCATCGTCTTCCGACGTTGCCGCTGTCTTATCAGTCTGCAGGGCAGTCATCAGTTGGCGCAGAGCGCTATTGATCTGCAGGTCAGACTCCTTGGCGGCAAATCCGGGAGCCTCGGCTCCCACCGCTGCCGGTTGGCTCGCCGCTAGTTGATCCACGGTCGAGAGGCCTTTGCCAGATCCGTCCTTTTGTACGCGCAGCAGATTTTGACACCTCGGGCAACGTACGGAGAAGTGCCCGCTCGGGATCTTTGATTCATCGAGCTGAAGAGAAACAGAGCAGTTATCGCAACGTATAATCATAGTGGTACGGTTGTCAGATAGATCTGGCGTAGGGCAAACTTACTCCATCATGTTCAAGACAGAGTCTGGATTATCTACAGGCGGTGGCGGTATCATCGGCTTTGGCATTGCGGTAACACGTCCGGCGTTTGCGTAATCTTCTGTTGAGGAAAGGCCCTTGAGCTGGAGCAGAAGGTTATTCTGATTGGTCGCAAACGAAAGGCCGTCGTCCATCGTGATCTTCTTGGCGTTGATCATATCGCGGATCACGCTGTCGAAATCCTGCATACCGTCGATCTCACCGTCGCGGATCGCGTCGAGCAACGATTTGCCCTCGGTCTCACCTTTTTCAATGTATTCACGTGTTCGAGGATTTGATTTCATGATCTCAACCGCAGCAATGCGGCCACGGCCGTCAGCGGTGGGGATCAGACGTTGCGAGACGATGTACCGGAATGTCTGTGCGAGACGCGTGCGGATGATCCGCTCTTCGTTCTTGGGATAAAGACCGACGATGCGATCGATCGTCTTTGAAGCGTCGATCGTGTGCAGAGTCGAGAGAACAAGGTGGCCCGTTTCAGCAGCTTCAAGAGCGATCTCGGCCGTCTCCAGATCACGCATCTCGCCAACGAGAATGACCTTTGGTGCCTGACGAAGGGCCGCACGTAGAGCTGAAGCAAAATCCTTCGTGTCGGAACCGACTTCACGCTGATTGATCGTACTCTTCTTGTGGTTGTGCAAGAACTCGATCGGATCCTCGATCGTGACGATGTGATAGGCTTTGGTCTCGTTGATACGGTCGATAATGGCCGCGAGAGTCGAGGTTTTTCCCGAACCGGTAGGACCGGTGAGCAGGACTATGCCGTTGCGAATATTGGCAATGTCAGCAAGCTGCGGCGGCAAGCGAAGTCCGTCGAAGGTCGGTATCTCGTGCGGAATGACACGCATTACAATCGAATACGAATTTCGCTGTTGGAAGATATTTACACGAAAACGGCATTTTCCCGGCAATGCGTAGCTCAGATCGGCCGTTCGATATTTGAAGAGTTGATTGGCCGCATCGGGGTTATCCCGTAGCAGCGACATCGCGATCATCTCTGTCTGAAAGGCCGATAGTTTTCCGAGGCCGATCGGCGATGCCGGGTACAGCACACCGTTGATCTCGACCTGCGGCTTCTGGCCGCTGGAGAAATTAAGGTCGCTGACGTTCTCTGAAACGAGCAGCATCTGCTCAATAATGGGCGCTATATCTAGCAAGCTCATGGTATGGGGTTACTCCCGAAGAAGGATCTGCAAATAATGGCTGGGATCGCAGGGCGGTTACCCGACAACTCGATAGAGAGCTGCCGTCAACAAACATTATCCGCGAAGGAGAGCTTGAATGCAAGTTAATTTTTAACAGCTTTAAAGAGTGTTTGACACTATCGGACGAACCGTTCGTTCAGATCGAGCAATGTCGCGGTGATGTTTGCCGCATTGCCGATAACCGCACTGATCATCGCGACCGAATCGGCGCCAGCCGAAAGTACGTCCTCAATACTGTCGACATTGATGCCGCCTATGGCAACGAGCGGGATATCACCGATAGCCTCACGCACGCGGCGAACACCGTCAAGACCGACGACAGCGTCGGGATCAGCCTTTGTTGTAGTGGCAAAAACGGGACCGAATGCGATGTAAGTGACAGGTAATGTGGCGGCGAGTCGCGCTTGTTCTAGCGTATGCGTCGAGTAACCGATGATCGACTTGTCACCGAGTAATGCTCTAGCTTTCTCGGGTGGCATGTCGTTCTGGCCGAGATGTACGCCAGCTGCGTTTGCAGCAATGGCGATGTCGACACGGTCGTTAATGATGATCGATACGCGATGCGCATTTGCATATTCGATCGTCTGCACCGCTGCATCAAAAAACTCACGCGAACTACCAACCTTTTCACGCAACTGGATCAACCGTGCTCCGCCGTTAACTAGCCTCCTCGCCTGCTCAAGGTGTGTCAGGCCCGAGATCTGCCGGTCCGTGATCGGGTAAATTGTAGGAAGTTTGAATGTCACCAGATCGCCTTCATCATCAGGAAGCAGTCTTCGCCGTTATTATAGTAGCGTCCGATCCTCTGGACGATAGTGTAGCCGAGGCGGCGATAGAGATTTTGGGCGACAGTGTTGCCGACCCTGACCTCAAGCATCAAGGTGCCAACTTCACGATCACGCAAGCCGGATTCGATATGCCCGAGGAGACGCTTCGCCAGCCCACGGGAGCGATGTTCGGGGGCAATACCGATCGTCGTCAGATGGGCGGCGTTACTCTCGTTGACCATTACACAGGCAAATCCGACCATCTCGTCTGTGGGAGTGACCATTCGATAGCTGATCGTTCGCGGCTCGGTCAACAGGTAATCGAATGTGTGCTTTGTATAATTGTCGCCGTTCCTGAAGCAGCGAATGTTCAAACGCAGCACTTCTGGTAGATGTGCCAGCGTCAGCGGCCGAATCAAATAGACTGTCGGCGGAGCGGGCACGACGACCTCCGGCGCAAGAACAAAGCCGGGGATAAAAAAGCTACGTAGTGTCTCTAAAAATGCCATCGTGTCAGACTATCAACATACAATCGCCGTAGCTATAGAAGCGGTAGCGGTTCGCCACCGCATGCTGGTAAGCATTCATTATAAGTTCGTGCCCGCCAAATGTAGAAGTCAGCAGTAGTAGGGAGCTTTGGGGCAGGTGAAAGTTGGTCAGCAGAGCTCCAACCGCTTCGAACTTGTATCCGGGCGTGATCGTGAGATCGGCAAGATGCGAACCGGCGACAAAGTGGCCATGTTTCTTGACGGTTGTTTCGAGAGCTCGCGTCGATGTCGTTCCCACGGCAACAATGCGCCGCCTATCTTGCCTAGCTTTGTTCAAAACCTCTGCCGTTCCTTCTGATATCTCATACCGCTCCGGTGCCACGCGATGTTCCGTCAGGTCGTCAACGCGAACAGGTTCGAAGGTTCCGTAACCGACGTGAAGCGTTAACTCGGCGACCACTACGCCAAGAGCCTCGATCTCCCCAAGAATATTCGATGTAAAGTGTAAACCCGCAGTAGGAGCGGCGATCGCTCCACGATTCTTGGCAAAGACAGTCTGGTAACGCGCTCGATCAGACGGTTCCTCACCTTCGCGTTTTATGTATGGCGGAAGCGGTGTCTGGCCGATGGTCTCGAGCCGGTCAAAAAAATCTCCGTCAGCGTCAAACCTGACGATCGTCTTACCGTCTTCAGCTCGGTCAATGACCGTTGCTGAAAAGCCTTCGGCAAATTGAATGCGCTTGCCCGGCTTGAGCCGCTTTGCGGGCCTTGCCAGGGTCGTCCAGAGGTTGTCTTCGTCTCGCTCGACGAGGAATATCTCGATCTTTGCTCCGGTCTCACTTGTCCCTTGGAGTCGGGCAGGAAATACTTTGGTATTGTTCAAAACGAGCACATCATCAGGACGGAGATAGTCAACGATGTCGCCAAAGTGGCGGTCGTTCAGCGTTCCAGGATCCCGATCGACAACTAGCATCCGTGAACCGTCGCGTAGCGCGGCCGGTTGCTGGGCGATGAGATCGGTTGGCAGATCAAAATCTAGTTCGGAAAGTTTCATCTTACACAGTCGTAAAAAGAGATTGTCAGCAATAGGGATAACGACTATAATACAGGCATCGATAAAAACAAGATTTTTCGGGAAACCAAGTAAGTTCTATTTTGTATCAAACATTCCGGTACGTCCACCTGTTTCCACGGAGGCGACAGGCTGAGTGCCATTTCTTTTTTTGGAGGTCGTATGACGAACAAGCGGATAAGTACATTAATTTTTTCAGGACTATTTCTTCTGGCGATGGTCGTAGTGTCCACCGTTAACGCGAGCGCGCAGGGAAGATATGTAAACACCTATTCTAAAAGCACAGTAAAGGGCTTCATTGATAAGCTCGAGCGGAGCAGTAACATTTTTCGTAGTGATTTCGACCGCGCGATGGATCGAAGCAACCTTAATGGTACCGCTACAGAGGATGAGTACAATCGGATCGTAGGCGATTACGAGAATGCTCTCGATCGCTTACAGAGCAGGTTTAACCGCAACAACACGTGGTGGGAGAGCCGTGCTGAGGTTCAGGAAATGCTCAATCGAGCTCTGCCTGTTAACGGCATGATGAACAATCTGCCATTTGGTCGAAACCTCGAGACCCAGTGGCGTAACATGCGTAACGATATAAACAAGGTCGCCGACACCTACGACCTTCCCGGTCTCAACGGCGGCGGTTGGGGCGGTGGTAACTGGAACGACGGGTGGAACGGTACTACATCCAGGCCCCCAACATGGGCGCAGGGAACTTTCTACTCGACCAATATTCCCGGGTTCACGATGACGATCACTGTTACAGGCCAGGTTACTCTCTCAGGGCCAAATGGCACATCCTACGGCAGATGGAACCAGTCCACGATCTACATCAACAACGAAGCGTTTCCTGCATCACGATCGGGGAACGGAATGAGGGCGTACAATCCCTCAACCCGCACGTATACCAACTACTCGCGAACCAACACCGGCGGCGGTGGCTGGGATGGCGGTAACGGCGGCGGCAATTCCAGCACACCTCCGAGTTGGGCACAGGGAACGTTCTATTCGTCAAATATTCCCGGCTATACAATGACGATCTACAACAACGGAAGGGTCACCCTAAGCGGTCCGAATGGAACTTCGTCGGGCAG
Organism: Acidobacteriota bacterium; assembly: GCA_016718135.1. Classification (GTDB taxonomy): domain Bacteria; phylum Acidobacteriota; class Blastocatellia; order Pyrinomonadales; family Pyrinomonadaceae; genus OLB17. Next base: position 77,112 of record JADKEF010000004.1, read on the forward strand.
TTGGAGAGGGAACTCGATCTTCATCAATAATGAAGAATTTCCTGCAACCAGGATAAACGGTGGGATCAGCGCCATGAATCGTTCGACCGGAACTGCGACGATCTATTTGCGTCGTTAGTTTATCGGTGAATTAAAACGTGGTACTTGGATACTCGTGTCCAGACGAAAAACGCCCGATCTTAAAACGGGCGTTTTTCGTTTCATAAGATGGTACCGAGGGACGGAGCCAAAAGAATCTGTAACCCCTTTACTTACAATGTTTAGATTCTTGCCGTTGCGTTGGTATCCACTTTCTATCCAAACCTTTTTTAGAAGGTCTTCTTGGTTTGACGTTGGGAGCCGACTCGCGGCCGCCGATAGGACATCACAACCCCGTGAAAGCCTATTGCTAACATTGCTCTATCTCGCAGCAGCATGCTTGCATCCACCCCATCATTCGGTTTTCGTGCCGCCTATCAATTCCTTCGATTGCCAGCTGACCGGCCCCACATTTATAGCGAGCGGTAACTTATAAAACAGGTCAACGATTTAAGACGTTCGCGTTGGTACCGCTTCGAATCCCTCGCTCCGTTTCGGGCCCGTGGGCTCGAAGCCGCTCGAGATAGAGTTGCCAAACAATATCGGTCGGAAAGTGTCCGTTAGGACGCGGAACGTTTCTCTTGATCTCGTTAGGCGCGTCGACTCAATTGCCTGACAATCCCCGCGTCTCTTCTGAGCAACGTCAACGGTGAACGTAATAAACTAAATCAAGAACGAGAAAGCTACTCCACCCGAAACCTTTCATTGTGGTTCCAAAAATCGGTTAGCTTCATAACTGAATCCGTCGTTAGCGTGCCGGTGAATCTAATAACGATCTCAATCCCTTCGGCTAGCTTAAAACCCACCTTTTCGGCAGAACCTGACGCAACCGCTGCTTCAACGATGCCATTCGGAACCGAAGGTGTCGGCGATTCGGATGGGAGATCGTAACGCTCCCTTAATGCGGATGCCATAGCGAAGGTTTGCACCAGAACCTTTATTACTCTCGGTATGCTATCCGGGACAAACTCCTTTTGCCTTAAGAAATCTGACAGTACTTCAGTGCCGGGTACTCCGAGCCCGAACCGATCGCGAATCTGCCGATATAGTTCCGGTTTGTAAGCCAATTCCGTGATTATCTCGGCATACTGGCGGTCAGACTCATTCAATCGCAATATTTGTAGAGCGACGTCACTAAATCGAAACCCGTCTTCTAGCACTTCAAGCAGGCCGAACTTCTTTAAGGAAGAGAGGATCGGCATCGATGCGCCTGTTACTCCCGAGTAGCCGATTTTGTGTGCTATGGCGTCTTCGTTCCATACCTGCTGGTCTATGGCAGAAGAGTATTTTCTTAACCGCTTAATTGTTCTTGGCAAGCTAACACGCGGGTAATTGGGGCTTCTACGAAATTTAACCATGTCGAGAATTGTACCCGATTAAACAAATAAGCGCTATTCACTAAGCTGCGAACACTAGAGGCCGCTTGCCTTAACTAGTTATAACGCCCTTAAATGTATGTGAATTAACCCAAAACCGGCTGTATAGCATTAAAAGAAGAGCGGTATTTCTGCATTGCGAAAAAAATAGCTGTTTTTTATTGACAGGCAGCGGTAATTCTGGTTATACTAAATCTGGCTCTAAGACCGCTCGCCAAAACGCCAGTATTCCCCCCAAGGTAGACAACATGAAACCCAAACGCAAATCGGCCCTAAAGGGAACGAATACTCTACCAGTCACTATTTGGCTAAACGTCCGAGATCTGGCTTCAAGGTGGCGAATCAGCGAAAGCTCGGTCCATCACAATAAAGCTGGGACGCAGATGCTGAAGAGGTACCGCTTTGGGGGGAAGTTGATTCGGTTCCTAGTAGAGGATGTAGAGAGGGCCGAGAAGGCCATTATCGCAAAAACTCAAACAGGAGATCATAAAATATGACCTTTAAATCAGAAGAAGATGACGTCGTAAACGCACGACAATTGAAAACAAAGGACCCGCGTCGAGGACAAACTTTCAGCGGGTCCAGAAGCCACGATGATACACAAATCGTTTCAGACGGGCTCTCTGAGGATGGTACTCAGAAAGCCGATAAATTGCAAAGAGTAAACCGGGCCCCCCTGAATTCGGACCCGGGGTTGAACCCTGCGGAGCAGGCTGGCGCGGAGGGCCAAGACCCGGTACCTTCAACAAAGCTGTCCATCGAGGTGAAAGGACCGACCGCGGCGTCAGACGCGTCTACCGAAACGACCGACGCTGCTAACACATCTGCGACCGCGGATGAGACGGAGGAGCAACCTTTGGTTTCTATTACCATTACGCAGGACTCAATAGCTGCGGTGGCGAAAGCAGCTCCGAATGCTGTTGCTGAAATAGCGACTCTCGTACTCAAATACACATCAGTCACCACTCGAGGTGCGTGCCTTACAATCGGAGCTGCGCATGTTATGTAACAGCGGCAATAAAGATCAAAACTGGCTCCGGCAACAACGATGTCGAAGGTAAGGGGAAGTTGGCTGTTTACGCGAGGATCGCCGCGATGGTCGACCTTTCAGCTGCGACCGTAGCAGATAATAAGACGATCTATCAAAACTGTATTGCCGAGCCACTTGAAAGATGTACAGCTCCAAGTGATCGAGCCTGTCTTGAAACGCTTCTTTTGGAAATGGCAACCTCGATACCCAGAAGCTACCTGATCAAGTGTTCCCAGGTCATCGACTCTGAACTAGCGTTAATAACTACGGCTGCCAATTTTCTAAAATTGGAAGATGCTTATACCCTCGCGAGGCTCGTCAAAGACCTCAAGGACTTCTGAGCGTCGGATAAAACCTTCAGGAGGGGGCTCGGACGGAATCAACGGAGGCGAAAGAGAAGACTTCGAGAAAGACGTTCAATCTCAGCTGCCGCCGTTGAAACAAGCGGAGCTGTTGAGGGACCTGACAAGTCTTTCGCCCGACAACCTTTTGGCTAGTATGATCCATTACTGCCTGGAGCATTCTGAGGAATTTCTAATGAGTCCGGAGGTACGCTATTATGCTGCATATTAGTGAATCGAAAGCCCTCAAAGATGCGGGCCTCAAAGAGTTTAGGAGTTTCGAGCCGCCCCCGTACGGGGGCGGCACTGGATTGCGATTATGTGACTATCTTTCCTCCGATAACCTACTTTGGAGGAAAGAGGAGCATGGTCATACCCGTTTGGACACGGTTCGGCTTCAATGTGCCAAACTTTATTGAACCTTGCGCGGGCGGTGCCGCAGTTTTTCGGCAGACCGCCCAATATTCATAATCATTTTCGTCGCGAATTGATTAACGACCCGTACTCCCAATTGATCAATGCATACCGGACCTCAAGTACTCCGATCCGCAGGTAATAGCAGACATTTGCGATGAGCCTATTTCGAACTCGACCTAACCTCTTGGAATCTGACGATGATCGAAAATGCCGAAAGGCTTCGAAGTGCTATTTCTAAAGATCCAAAGTACAAGGATGAATTGCTCGGAAGCCGTTGGATCTGGCAAAATCGCGGCTGGATAGCGGGCGGTGCGTGCGATCCAGCGATAACTGTCAATTCCAAGATGCCGAGCCGTATTGCCGGCTGGCATATGAACTCCGCCACGCGGCTTTTTGAAACGCTGAAGGCGCGCCTGAAAAAATACCCAGATCTACTGCGGGGTTTTGAACGCGCAATATCGAGCGGTACACAGACAACCCTCACTTTCTAGTGACGGCGATCTTTATCGATCCTCCCTATCCTGCCGGCTTCTGCAGCTGGCCCTACCCCCAGCCAACGAAATTCCGCTGCCTGGGAGGCTTTTGAAATCGCCATCAAGCTAGGTCTGATCCCAGTTTTCGTATAGCCTTCTGCGGATACGGCCACCTTTGCGGCCCTCTTTGAAAAGAAGGGTGGGGAGATGGTCAGGTGCCTCAATCAGGGAGGCTATAGCAACCAGGGTACGGCCGGGCGTGGCAAAGACAATCGCAATGACGAGTATATCTGGTTTTCTCCCGGCTGTTTGCGACCGTAACCGCGCTTGCCGACTTGCAATCCCTCCTTTTTCTAAACTGTCCGCGTTCACGCGGGCAGTTTTATTTGTGTTTGTCCGCTAAGAAAGTTGTTGTCACGAAGACAAAAGAGACGCTTGTAAATATATCCGCCCGCCTAGGCTCGAACGCCGCGTTGGGGCTTGAGTTAGAATCCTAGACGACCGCTTCAATTGCGGTCAACCCAGCCAGGGGCCGGGCGGTTTTAATCCGCCCGGCCCTGGCCGCCACCCTGAATTCCACCTTGCATCCGCTTTGTTTCATCAGACAGTAATCTACTCGCGCACACTATGCAAATGCCACCCGCCTCATAGTTTTGACCAGTATTTTACTGGTCCATGTCTGAGTTCGCGTATCCCCTGACTTTCTGCGGCATGACCCTTTAGTGTCTATCAGCACTCGGTAAGTTGCCAAATATCGATTACAATCGGCTCGGTTAAAAGGAACAATTCAACTCCCCTTTTGGAAAGATCGATGAAGAAAAGCGACACACCTATACAACACACCGATCGATGGTCGGCCGAAAGGCTGCTAGGACTAGAGCTACAAAGTTCTAATGACCTCGTCGCAAGCATCATCGGTGGACTTCCGGTTGAGTGTCTTAAAACCTGTGCTGCTAATTGCGGCCTTGCAGTCGAAGGTTTAGCCAGCATCGTGGGTCTGAATCCTGCAAAACTCGCGCGCCGAAGAGCAAAAGGAAGGCTGACATCCGCCGAATCGGACCACTTGGTGTCGCTCGCCAATACTATTGCTTGTGCAATGAATTTGTTCTCCGGAGATAAGGAAACCGCGGCTGAGTGGTTCATCACACCAAGCCCAGCCCTTGGGAACATCACTCCACTGCAAATGACTAGAACGCATACAGGTTGCCGTGCCGTGGAAACCGCAATAGGCAGGCTGGAGCACGGCGTGTTTAGCTAATGAGCGTTCCTGCGGAGAGGAGGGAAGCGCTGAACTCTAGGCAAACCTTAAGGCCAATCTTGAATTTCTAAAGCCCGATACGCAGTAGCTTGGTAATGTCCGTTGTATAACCTGGTGATAAGTAATTCCGATTCATCTGCCAATTCTGCTTTTCCCGTTTGGCCGGCAAACCATACCGAACGGTGTGTCGGCCGCTCGCGAAACCCGAACGCCGCAAACCGCCGCGGCGGCACCATCTGCCCAAACGCTCCAAGCCCGCCCGGCCCCGCCACCAACCCCAACCCCAGCCGCAGTCAGCCCAGCCCGAAGAAACGTCCGCCGATCAACCGAGGTAAGCGTCCGAAAAGAGGCCTGATCCATTGTCATCGCTGAAATTCTCCCTGCGAACAGTATCGTTTTCCGTTTGCGTCGAGAATAGCCGACTTCCGCGGTATTTTCAACGAAATTATCGTCCGTCCCCAGAAAGCTCCAACGACCTCGATACCATCTACCAAATGACCACGTAGTTCGCTCCAAACGGCCGACATCAAAGCCCGGCACTCTACAAGAGTGCCGGGCTTTCACTGAAGCACAGGAGGCCGTGTGCTATGTTTGACTAACTAAAGCCCGAATTGCTGAGCCATTTTAAGTAAACGCTCTCTGTTCGCTTCTAAGTCGGTCCTGACCGGTCTTGCTCACGACCTGATAAAAGTAAACGAACTCAGGGCGTTCGCACCCGCACCGTACTCCGCTTGGCGATGCCAGCGTCACCCTGTAAGTTCAGCCTTCAGCCGTCCTTGTTTTAGCCTGCTCGTATAACTCTTCGCGTGTAGACGGCATAAAATAACTTCAAATTCAATCATTGTTTCTCCTTAGCCTGCAGCCGACTTCGTCAGCATTTTTAACGATTTCCTCGCTCGACTTGCTCCTAAATCCGACATTTCTGATCTAGAGAATTCCGGAGGCGTTCCAAGTCGAATGGTCATTGCTTGCTCACTCACCTGAAAGGTTTTGCAAGCGTAGTGATGTCGTAGTCAAAAGTAGTATCCGAGTGCGTCTACCGCCTCGTGTACTAAATCAAATGGCATGAGTGGCGCCGGCAAACTGATTCGCCTCTACTTCCGCTGGTTCAGCCTTGGACAACTTGGCGCGCCGGGGAATGACATGCATACCTCTATCCACGTGAACGCCTGATGCTTCGAATTCGTGACCTGAACAAAGTGACCAATCTCACGTGCAATCGTGAACCTCTTCCGTACCGGTCGATCATTGCCATTTACGAATATATGGGTTGTGTCGTCCCCTTGTTTCGAGACGAAGTCCGGAAACATCATCATCAAGCACGGCGTCCTTTACCGTTAGGCCAAGTTTTTGGCTACTCCTCTAACGTCGATAGGTAGGTCACTAGTGTCATCCGAATCGTCTAACGAGCTTCCGCTTCGGCTCGTGCGTGTCGGACATTCATTTGTTTCTCCTTTTCGGCTTTGACCGGATAAGCTCCATCAGCCTCTCAGCCGACTCAGGCGAGCTCACTGAAGTCAGCCGTTTCGGATTTCTTTGTCGGCAGCCTCTGGCGTTAATACGATCCGCCGCTCCGAAGTCTTTCATTTCATTCAAATCGAGATCAAGAATCCTTGAGAACTGTATCAAGGTGTGGCCCCTAGGACACGTTGCTTCCTGCTTCGATATTTGCTATCGAGGCGAGTCATTTCGGCATTAAACGCTCTCCGGCTTTGCCTGACTCATATTTACTTTGAGGCTCAGTCTGAATCGTGTTGCCAGAACCGCGTAAAAAATCGCTCGATTTTCATTTCCAGGGTCAACGATACGAGTGGTCGACTTTCCTTGTCGCTACTGACTGTTCAGTACTACTTTGCAAATCCGTATGCGAAAGATAATGCTTGACAAAGTAACTTGCACAGACCACCGTGTACTCAGACGGCCAATTCGCCGTCGCTCACAATTCAAATAAACGCGATAAGGACGATTAGAATTATGTTAGACAAACTAAACAACAACACAATCGACATTTGGCTGGAAGATGCCGCTCACGGCCTTCCTCAGGAACTTTCGACGAGGCAATGGGCGGCGACATCAAAAAGGAGAACCTAAACAGGAACGTCATTCTCACCGCTCGGGTTTGGGGAAAGACGAGACGAAGTCAAATCCAGAGCAAAGCTGAAGGACACGCTGCGAGAGGTCTTTCATCGGGCAGTAAGCTCTGGGCAGCGTTTACCGCCAGAGTCAGCCGGAACCGCTTTGATTTACTGCATGCAAAGACGCACGAAGGCGAATGGAGTCGAGCGATTCGAGACCTCGACCAACCGTTGTGGCTGAGCTACGCGAAAATACGCCCGACAGTTTGCGGTTGACTATAAGTTGATCGTAAAGATCAACGCGATTTAGGGCAAGGCTCCTTCACCGACACGACTCCGCCAACTCTTGGCGGCCTTCGGTATGGACGCAAACGAATTCACCCTGCATCCGGTCGCTAGTTCTGAACCATACCCGGTTGATACGTCGATCAAGATTCAACAGGGCGACCAGTTCGAGGCCAGAAAGACGGAAAGTATGGCGACTCGCGTACGCGGTACAAAGCCTCGCGGCAGCCAAACCATCGAAGATGATATCTCGGCAGTTCAGGAGGCGGGCGGCAACGCCCGCCTCCTATCTCATAATAGGCAAAGATTCGCTCACATCGGCGATATTGCGATTCCAACTCCCCCTGGGACCGGCAATCGACGGAAATTCTAATCGCAGTTTCTGATACTTATCCACGGCCGGGTTGGACGCCTTCTACGTCAAGTTGCCGATAGGGCACTCGTCAGGCGACGTTCCCAAGAAGCAGAATGAGATCCAGATTGGCGACACCTCTTGGCTTCTAATCTCGTGGCACTATCACGAAAGCCGTCCATGGAATTCGATGCAAGACGATCTCGTCACTCACATTGAACACTGCCGAGGCTTTTTTCTTACGCGGGGGGTACGGTCATGAAGGTGAGAATCAGCGAGTCAACCTTTGAATTGGTGCGTCGATGTATTCGCGAGTCCTTCGTTCTTGGGAATGCGAAGCCCGGAAACCGGTTGCATCCTTCTGGTCAATACAAATTTGCATCCAGAGAACCCGTCGATTGTTGTTCACGACGTGATCGTGCCCGATGGCGACGACTTTGATGATCGGTCGAGTGGTCACCTGACATTTCTCTGCCCAATTTTTGCAGTATTGTGCTGAGGACGCGGCGGGACGGGAACGACGGCTTTATTACCGTTCATACTCACCCATTCAGCGGCGATACAGTACAGTTTTCACCTTACGACGACGACAGTGACCCGGGTTAATGAAAATCTAGTGGATCAGGTACCCGGACGGTCTTTTGGGAGTATTGTCGCTGGAAAAATTCATTTCAAGGCCGGATTTGGTCGGCGGCGGATTTGTGATTCAGGCAATTGGTGATTTGGTCGTCGTTGGGCAGCGAATTGACTTATGGCCACTAACAGGCGGGAAAGCCTGAGGCCCCGGTAGCAGCCCTCAATATTTGATAGGGCGATGACCTTGACGAACGCAGATCGTTGTCAACGCTCTCTTGAAGATGCGGCTTGCCGTTGTGGAAACAGTGGAACCGCTCCCCTTGGTCGCTGAGGCCCCCGTGCGGGCCGGAGTGGGTGAACTTTTTCTGTTCGATTTTGATTTGCCGACGTAACTAACCTGAACCGCGTGTTGCATCTGCGAACATCCGACGCGGGAGAAAAATGTAAGAAAATCCGACCGGCCAAAGAGGCCTTGGACGAGATCGGGATGCCGGCGAAAAAAAAGGTTGTCGCGGCGGTGATATCCGCGAGCTTGCGGTTGGGCCGAGCTGGCGAGGTTGCGATGCGATATTCGGCTGCGTGGATAATCCGACTGGGCTCGGCTGTAATGAGTGAAGTAGCATATCGAATACCTTATTCCAATATCGACGTCAGAACTAAGATAGGCGTTGGAAAACAAGGTATACAAAGTCTTGATCCGCGGGTGTCAATCTCAGGTCCCGAATCAACGCGTGTTTGGCTTGCTCCAATATCATAGATTGTGAACGAGTGCGGCTAGAAGTCTAGCCCCTTGATGAACTGCAGCGTCAGGACATGGGATATACTGCTAGTCGCCCGCTCAATGCTCCAGCGGTGATGGACCCCAATATGCGTGCCGCGAGCTGTGGCGTATTAGTACTCCGACACCTGCTTCAACCCTTCCTTGAAGAGCCTTTGCCAGCCCACCTCAAAGAAGCGTTGACCCACTTCACAAGAAAGCTCCAAGCTATAGCCAGTGAGGACTGTCCAATATGTGGGCGTGACGGCCGCCTTGGTGCCGCGGATCGTCGGTCGCTAACCATCAGAGCTATTAAGCACTTCGCTACGAGCGGGCGAGTTTGGTGTTTATCAGGGCCTTGAGCGAGAGACGCCTTGGCGAGAGAGGTGGAGCTCATTTCTTCCTTCGAGATGGCTTCTTGGTCGTTTGGTATAAAAACGCTTCGGAAAGTTCCATTCCGTTCGAAGGAAATCCTTAGGCGGCTGTTCCGTTGGTTTGGTCCTACATTTATACATTCACACATGAGGTCCGTGGGGTATTCCTTCAGCCGCTACAGTTTCTGACACATTAATGTTGACCCAAAAACCTTGAGGATGGTTTGAGCCTTCTCAGAATCAGTCCAACTGTCTATATCCTTCGTCGCCTTTTCAATAAATTCCCACCGCAATCATTTTCGTCGGCTTGTTCAAACTGCAGATCCGTCATTTTTCTCTCCATGTAAAGTTCTTTAGAATGATTTCTGCCGCTGCCGTTGCTCGTTTCAAGTAAGATGTTCCAGCATGGGAATACGAAGACTGGCATTTCACGTTTCCAGTCGACTTTTATTGATCCCTTGATTTTCCGTTGAACGTCGTAACCTGAACTTTGACCCATAGAAAGAGATCTATAAAACGCCTATATCCAATGCCAACAAAAGGAATAAAGCTAACTTTTGCTGCCCGACGATTCTTCATCTACTTCAATTGAATCGTGATGAAATTCTTGGGCCTTGCTTTTGGGATACGGCTCAACGTAAACAACTTTGTTAATTCCCGCCGCCACTATATGCTTTGCACAATTGTGACAGGGGAAACGTCGTAATCACAATATAATGCCTGCCGTCGTACTTATTCCCTTGCGAGAACAACTTAGCAAAGCTTCCATTTCGGCGTGTACTGGACGGCCAAATTCCGTTATATCAAGTAGGATACTGTGAGATAGTCCTCTTTGACTTCTTCGAAGTTTTTTTGTCATCAACCTCCTCACCCTGACCAGTCTTTTTCTTAACCAACTCTACAATATCAGAAAGAATTTGATCGCCGTTTCGCGTTCGAGTCATATCCCAGTCCCAATCTCGATGGTCGCTGTCTCGAGGCCAATGAGTCCTCCCCGTAGCAGGGCACATCGTTTTGCGCCTACCCCAATAAGTTTGCACCTGAATCAGAGATAATTACGGCACCCGACCTGTCCCGGATAAATCGCTGAACGAAGTCTGGAAACTGAATGCTGGAAACATTGAGTACTCATCCAGTGTTGGTGTTAAAAAAGGGACTTCAAAAAGCAAATCAATTACGCGTCCTAACTGATTTTTGCATCATTTGTATTGGTCAAACTTGCAAGCGTCCGCGAGAAAAATGTCTCGCGAGTATTTTATCCCGATCCTTTGGGCTCTTCCTCGCATGATAACATCATTGATCAGTTTATTTGCATCCTCTGCAGTAATCCCCTTTATTTCCGCTGAGGTAATCAAAGCGCTTATCCGGGGCGAATAGGATTCCAATTAAGAAAATCCATTTCCGTAAATTGGTCGGAGGGTTTCCCGCTTCTCCGGGTGCTTAAGGGAATCCAATGAATATGCCCGTTTGTCTCTACGGTTTCATTCTCCGGTCTTGTTCGCAAATACTCGGCTTGATGCCCACAGTGCCAATGCGTCTCCCCTCTGGGTACTCCCACAGCTTATTTCCCGGATCCATATACGATCTGATACGGGCATTTTCTGGCTCCCGGAATGGAGGTCTACTTTGTGTTTCTTTTTGACTAAATCGTCTTCGAGAAAAGAGCTTGGCTTTATTGGAATCGTTTCATACCCGAAAGAGGTTAAAAGCGATCTTTCAGTTCTTCGATTACAACATTTTTTTTCAGTTCCTATAGGTGCGACCAGACCAATAACTAGTTCTGAATCGAACTATCGAGGAAGTCTAAATCTTCAATCATAGAAGAATGTTTTTCCAACTGCCAAAGTAGAATTGTAATGATTTTGTTAAGGACTTTGCCGTTATACCACCAGGCAGATCATGTTAGCAAACTATTCTAATCTGCGGGATTGTTTCGCGGAGTCTTTGCTTTTAGCAAAACCTAAGAAATACTAATTTATTGGCCCAGGAAACAACGATGTTGACCTTGTCTCCAAAAAAGTAATGGCAAATGGCTGGTTTCGGGGCCGGTGACGGGGGCATAATTGTCTTTCATACCGGGTCGTGCTAGTAGGTAGAAACTTACGGGCCGGTTCGGTGCGTTTGCCGGGGATGAACTTCACTGCGGCGGAGGCGGTTGCCGGTCCATTCAGAAAAAAGTGGTTGCCGCATTTGGACTGCTGGTTGTCGAGGCCGCCGCCGGTGAAGCCGGTGAGGAGGAACGCATTCCGGCTGTTGGTCTCAGGAAATATGGGGCCTTCGCCGCCTTGCGCCCGCCCTTGCGGGCGGTGCGTCCAGGAATTGCGTTCTTGGGCAGTTCCTAAAAGCCAAATCCGACTCCCTCAGAGCTGCTCCGGAAAGAAGACCGCTCCGTTTCAAGCATCGATGATCGCCACTGCGGCAGTTCGTGCCGCAGCACCAGCCCGTCAGGAAGAGTGGCCCTGCAAAGTTTACGTCTTCCTGAGCGGCAGCGTTACGCACGCAGATTGTGCGGAACATACGAGCATTTTGCTGACTCCGCACTCAAGTTAACGGTCACCTTGCCAAACTTTTCGATCCGCACCTTGTACCCGCGGAAAACGGAGGTGCCTTCTGAGAATAGACCGAGGCAGACAGCGTCAATATATGATCCCGAGACGACGACAAGTTGTTTCCAGGACACGCATAGATAATTCCCCTTCTTGCTGCCGATTTTCTTTGACTCCAGAGCATATTCCCTAACGCGGGTCAGACTTTCTTCTTCTCATTATCCCGCCGACTGATACGGTTTCGCGAAGGTTTGGATGAGCTGGCCTTCGGCGGTGAGGGATCGGGGCGGAGGAAGAGTTCGGTGTTCGGGACCGATGCCGAACTGCGGCACGAGGCAAAAGAGACGTGGATGGTTGCCCACTCATATTAGGATGATCCGGGTCCGCAGCCGTGACTACCGTTTCAGATCTCGCATTGAAGACGAAGGGGCATTTGCCCCCTCGTCTACCTTGCACCTTTTTCCCCTTAACCGGTAAAGGCTCCACCCACCACTTCCTTCCGTTTGATCCACACTAACTCCACATGCGAACACAGTGCAAATGCCAGATCCTTCTGGGGAATTCCCCAGTTAGACCTGTGAAGCGTACATTTCGCAATCTAGATGTTCCCCCGGCGAGGGCCCTACCACCCAGTCAGAAAGGTCCGATTCCCGGATCGGAACATATCTGGCATTGATCGCCCGGGCCTGTTCCTCAACCTTCGCCAGTATCTCCGGATGACGTTCGAACAGCAGCTCTGTTTCCGAGTCGATAATCCCGATCAGGGAGGCTGGCCCGGAACCATGCGATGCCCAGATGTGTACAGGGATCGGGTGCTCTTCCCCCTCATGGAAAAAAACAAGGTTCATTTGCGGTTCGTAGTAGGATGTAACGCTGGCGTCCTTCTCAAGCCCAAGCAAGCAAGAGAGCATTAGTATTGATGTACAAGTAATAGGGCGATGGTTCTTGGTGCCATTGAATTGAATTGTCATAAGATTCTCCATTTTTTGATCTTTCTTACATGCGTCTAACGAGATCCCTAGCCAGAACTTCAAGGACCCGCTTCCCAAGCCCCGTAGGTATTGCCGCCTCGCCATGGGCCAGGCTTACAGGTATAAGTGCATTCGGGTACCGTGAAGAACCAAGAGCATCAAAGAGGTTCAACGCATCCGTTAGCCGCGGGAACAGGCCCGTGTCGACACTGTCGAGGTCTCTGTCTTCAGGTTTAAGAAAAGGAAGCGTTGCAACGATCTGTGCTCCCGATGATGTCCGGTAAAAGAACTTACGCCCGAAGTAGGTCACATCGCCGTACTGGTGCGTGTTCTTTGTGAATACGACATTGTTCCGGATGTACTCGTCCGTAGGAAGCAGGGCGGTTTGGGGCCGCATTTGGATCGTTCCTGACGCAGCGAAGGTTTCGCTTCCGGATGTTGTTGATCTTGCCGCTCGTGTCGCCGCATCAAGATCCGACATCGAACAAAGCCTTGCCAGGTGATCAACGAACATACCGGACTTTTCTATTCCTACGAGTAACAAATCTTACCCGTCTGCTCCCTGACCAGGCCGTTGATGCGGAACAATTCCTTACTTATCGCCCTGCTAAGCCAGCCGGAGCTTCCAAAGACCGCCAGCGGGCCGTCCAGGACGATCGCCATCCGGGCAAGAACATCAAGCATCCCGTTCTGTTCAAGAGACCGAAGGGTGTGAATGAGCCATAAACGTTCAACCACCTGCATGGCTTCGCTAAAGGCTCCGGCATTTTCTCCAAAGGGTTGAACTTCTCGTATATCCGTAAAGCGTCCGTCGAATGCACGGCAAGCTTTAACGGGCATTCGCAAGCTTTGGTACCCGATACCCGCTCATAAGCCGACTGTGGCGTTGTGTGTTCGCACGTGGCCCCGTAAGGGCAACGCTGAAGGGGAACTAAGGGTTTGTATGCGAGTAGGGCTTCGTAAGAATCAAGCAATGTCTCGCCTCCCGCCAGAGCCTGCTTTTCCCTAAGAAGATCGATCACCCCGCGGCGAAAGCTGCTTTGGGGGTCGAGTTCCCCGTCAAAGATGATGTTGCAACCGGCGAGTACCGTATCCACCGCCCCGGCCATCGTTGTTTTCCCGCATTCCCTCGGGTCGACGGGGCGGTTCTGGTCTAAGCGGATAAGTTCACCGAGGTCGAGAAGGACATCAGTAATGGTCACATAGCCCAGCCCGGCCGATAACACTCCGTTAGGCACGGGCACTTCTACATAGCTTCCGTCAATAGAAAGAACGAACTCAGGCAATTGATCCGGGGCAGTCTTTCCATGATCGTTGGATACAAGCCTATAAAGGCTTGTGTCGGCCTCATCCGGCGGTTCAGGGCCGGACAGGCGGTATTGCCGGAGAAGTTCCCTTACGCGAAGGTTCTCCGACATCCGCCTTACCGAATTGTATTGGGCGAACTCGTTCTGATATGGCATCTAGTGTAAGTCGTCGTAGCCAGTGGCTACGGTAGTCTTATTTGTTGGCGTTATTCTCGTACCGGTACTATTTCTAACCCGAGGAAGGTGTATCAAACTTCGAACCGTTTGATCTGAACAGGAACAACAAACAGGTTGCTAAGCGTCTTGACCCGCGCCACCCTTTGTCCTGCGAACGGCGAATCGAAGCTTCGAAGTCTGCGAAGTCGTAGTATTTGCACAGTTCACGGGTCTCATCCGTGTTATTGAGGTGGCCTACAAAGAAGTTCGCCGTGTTCTTGAGGATGTTCTTCTGAATGCTGGAGACTTCCTGTGTAGCGTAGACAAGGCCGATACGGTACTTACCGCCTTCCTTTGCGGTACGAACCCAAATGTTCTGGAGGTCGGTCTCACTGCCGGCAGGAAGGATAGTGTGGGCCTCTTCCAAATAGATAAGTATCTCCGGCGGCTGGTTGCCGCTTCGGAACTCCGCCTGGTTCAAACGGAATATGCGTTCCATGATACGGTTCGCATTTGCACGGTTGATCTCCTCATCACCCGAAGACTGGTCCACGATAACAAGACGGCCTTGTACAAGGTCTTTGTAGATAGCTTCGGCATAGTCACCCGTAACGTCCGGCGTATGCTGCGGAACAAGTTTCCCTATCTGGCGTGAACCATTCGGGTAGCGGAACATTTCCAGTATCTTTTTGAGGTTATCGTCCGCCCAGCCTTCACCGGTAGAACTTCTGGCAGCATACCCCGCTTCGAACAACGCGTAGCCGCTGGAGCGGTCGGATATAAAGTCATTGAGGTACTCGAAGGCGGAAACAAGTTTGCTCCACGACGGTACGCCTTCGGACAAAAGGCTGGCCGCCTGAACATGATCGGACGCACGTGTGCCGGTACTGGCCCTAAGGGCGGCAATAAGTTCCTTGCAGAACAGTTTCGTGATAACAGGACTCAGTCTCGACGGCGGAGCAAAGCCTGCCTTGGATAGAAGTGCACGGTAGCATAGCACCTGACGTTTATACCGGCTGACAGCGGAATAGTTTGCAGGGTCGGGTGCATCGAAGGCGACCTGCATGAAGTTACGGATGAACTTTGAACCGTCAGTCTGCAGCATTATCCAGAATACTTTTGCCGACCTGCAGGTTCTCATCCGAATAGAAGTTCAAAAGCATGAGCTTCCTGCCCGGATCTTTTGGATGCCGGCCTATTCCGTAAGTAACAACGTCTTCCGGATTCGCATGCGGGTGGGAGTCGCGAAGGTTCTTGATAGCCGAAGCTGAACGCTCGCCGCTTGCGTCCTGAACATTCTCGTTCGCGTATTCACCGTTAACGTCAAACACTATCTGTCCGACCTTTTTTCTCAATGAGCTTTCACCGGAAAATAGATACCGCAAAAAGAAAACGGCCATGAGAATGACCTTAAGCGTGTTGGATTTTCCGCCACGGGTTATTCCAAAAATACCTGACTTCTGCGCAAGAAGATCTTCGGGAAAGATAAAGAACTCCACGTCATCCGTATTCTGAAACTCACGCCAGGTGGAGGAATACCGAACATCACCCACATAAAAAACTGCGTCACTGTCCGGATCCAGTTGGCCTGTTTCTGTAAAGTTCACGATCCGTTCCAGTGCTTCGCCATTCGGTTTGTAGACTTTAAGACCCTGGTTCGGATAAAAGTTTGCGACGTCACCGCCGTACTTTAGCTCCAGTGCCTTACCATCTTCTTCTGAAGTTGTCAGGTAGAACGTACCAAGCACTCTGCATTCAAGCCCGGCGAAAGCCAAATAGTTTGCGGTGACAGGATCCATGGCCGCCGAGTCATCCCAATTAAGTTTTCCTTCACCGCTTACACGCTGCGCAACAACCTATCCGGATCCGTTCTGCTTCGGACCCGTTAAGAAGTGGAGTCGCTCTCATTACCCGAAGCAGGATAAGGTTTGCGTCTTCCTCGTCGAAGTTTGTTTCACTTTCCGGATCGAATCTTGTCGCCAGAAGCATGCATGTTTGCGGTAGGCCGCCGATCTTTTCCCGGGCACTGTCATGGACCTGCACCAATGCCGTGTCATAGGTCAGCGAGTAAACATCCCCCACAAGTTGTTCGGGTTGGATGAATTCGCCGAGCATCCTTTGGGTCTCCAGTTGGAGAGTCTTCGTCCACTTTCATAAGTTGTCGATGGTTTTTCTTTGTCTTTCATATACTCCTTTGACCAGACCCGCCGCGGGGTCCGGCTATTATTCCGTGAAGAAGATCCGAAGAAGGTGACGAGCTTGTTTGGAAAGGACCTGTCGAATAACCAAAGGATCTTCCAAACAATTCACAAAGACTTTCCGAAACGTCCGACAAGTTTCTGCAACAGATTTCCTTTCCTCTTTTCAAAGTCCGTCGAACTTTTTCAGGAAAACGATGAAGAACTTTGTCGAAAGTAGTGCCAACTTCACCCGAAACTTCCGGTGAATGACAAAACCTTTCGACGAACTTCATCCTCTGCCACCGGAGAAGTTTGTTGTGAAACACTTTTCTTTTCTCCAACTTGATCCGATCTTCTTCATGCATTTCTTCACACACTTTTCAAAGATGTTCCGGCGAAGTCCGGAACATGACTGTGGAGACTACCGTGGTGACAATTCACGAGTCCAGCAACGGTCAAAGGAAAAAAGCTTCGGAAGAAAACTAAGAAAAGAAGATCGAATCAGGACACAACAAAACTGTATGGGACGAAAAAACTTTTTGGAGTTGTGAAAGACTTTCCCAGAAGAAATTCTGGAATCAAATGTGTATGGAGTGAAAACTTTCTTCAGAAAGTCGTGCGGGTTTTATTTATTTATTTCAGAAGACTATGAACAAGACTTAGAAAAGTTTTCGGAAAAGTTGTGAACTTTTCTCCGGAAAGAAATATTTTTATTCAGAAAACTTTCTGAAAAGTGGTGGAGAAGTTTTTCGAAAACTTTTAGAAAAAGTTTCAAAAGCTCAGTGAGAGTCTTTTCAACTTGTTTATTGGTTTCGCAACAAATTTTTGAGAAAAGCTGTGGAAACTTCACCAATCTTCTGAAATGTTTTTTTGAAGAAGTGTGTCCTTGCGAAGACTTTTGTTGGATCTCCCTGACGTTTATAAAGTTCGAGTATCTGTTTGATTGGGACGGTTTGTCGTAGTAATGGAATTTTCACTACACTGGTCGGTTTCGACTTGTGGATAACTAAAGCCGTTTTAGCCTGTCCCCGGACGCTGGTCGAAATCTAACCGGAATTACAATTTTCTGGTAGACTTGGAATTTTGTCCCCCATCCCGTTATTGTTGCGGTTTGCAGGTTTGGAGTTCATTTGCTAAGTATGCTTTTCCCGAAATAGGGGACAAAATGTTTTCGGGTATAAATCGCTACTTTGTTGCTCCGTTTCGAACGCTTAAGTCCTGCACGATTGGTTCAAAAACAACCAACATTCCAGCTAATAGCTCGTTGCCCGGTTGGCTGGCTCGGTCGGCCCGGGTGACCGCGAGTTCCCGCAGCGTACCATCCAAGCAAGCGTCACCGGTTAACGAGTTTCTGGAGAAGGCTGTTATATTCCCCGGGATCGCTTCTAACATTCTGCTACCGTCAGCGGAATACGTGCACGCGTTGAATGCCAAAACGACGTATGACGAGTCAAGATTGCCGTCCTTTCAGTGCATTAATGGCCCGCCGAATGAACGGACTTGCTATTCTGTTTCAAAGCCCTGGCTTGTGAATTTTAGCGTCCTGCTATTTTCCGTTACAGTTCTAACCAAATTCTCGGAAGCACCGGATGGCATTTCCGCTTCTATCTCCAAGGTTACTTTGACTGTCGCACCGACCAGCCCGGATAGGTGAGCTATCACCTCATCCGCTATTTGGCCATCATCGCGCCTACCCCGTGTTGGATCTAAAGATACAGTTCCGTAGAAACGTTTTTGGTAAAAAGCGATACTTGTCCCGTAGAGTTTGGAAGTGTTGTGGACGGCCCATTACCGAATTCTCTACACCTCCTGCACTTTGCTGGCCCGGTTACCTTCAGAGCGGGAATCCCGAGTAGCGATCTGTCCGGTTCAATCTGCGCCATTGCGATGTCGGGCTTTACAAGCAATCCGGAACCATCCGCATCAATCAGGGTGATATTTGCCCCATGCTGCAGTCCGCGAAAGCGCGTGTTTCTGTTCGTCGAATCCTTCAGCGTAAGCAAAGGATTCGACGCTCCATGTAAGCAATCCGACACCCATGCTTTACTGCCAACAAGAACCGAGGCTCACTCAGTCGGGGCAGATACAAATATCGTGCAAAATCTTCTATAAGCTGCCGTATGTTTACACTGTCGCCTCGCCATAGCGGAATCTTGTCCAGTTCCAACTTTAGGCGTGTTCCACCAAAGCTGGTGAGTAGCATTTCCTCGCTTTTAAGTTTCTTGCTTGCCCGCACTGCCAGGGCGTCGGTTCCGGACAAACGGATCGCCTTCCATTCGACAGCGTCAGCCGGATTCAGCTGTGAAGGCACCAATAACCACTGGTAAGTTTCCGGAATTCGGGCGTTAACCGTCGCGTCAGCGGACCTCATTTGGTTCTCCGCTTGAGTAACCTGGTGCGGATCGAGGTTAAGGTCTGTTCTTTCCCTGAGAATCGAATCCCACGCTAGATAGGACCGTATTGCCTCATCTAAGTCTTGCAAACGCGTCTTGTCTGGGGCCAGAAATACAAGCGTGTTTCTGTAAATCCTAGGTGAATTCCCTCGCGATTCGAGGATCATCCGTGCTGCTGTCTCGGCCGGACTACCTGATTCCTTTGAATAGCACTGTTCGATTCCAAGAACTACAAGCCGGGCATCCAAGTCGTCCGGAACATCATTGCTTGATGCAGGTAAAGCGTGTATTCGCCCAAACTCACCCCGTTCGGACATGTTGGCACGAACCCGTTTGTCGATCTCCATCGATGTTTTGTCCGGGTTGCGCTTTAACTGTTCGCGACGGTCATCGGCTAGCTTGGTGACAGTCGGCTGCGTCGAATACCAGTAGCGGTTACCATCCTGGTAAAGATATGTTGCTGCTCCAGCCAATCGTCGCAGGGCATCGCCAAAGAGGTTCGGAGATTCCCCAGGCAAAACGCATCCTAGCTTAATTCGTCGGTCTTCGATGCCCCGATGGGCTGCGGCAGAGGTAGGAGCGGATCCCAAGTAAACTGTTCGGGCAACCCGTCGACACGCCTGGATCTTCCCTAAGTTTGTAATCTCACCGTCGATCTTCATCGGAAGCGAGTTCGGACCGTCAACATCCTTATCAATAATCGGAACCCATTCATCGGAAAGGTAACGAGTAAGTTCGAACTGAACCCGCCGATCGTCGATGGGAATCAGCGACGGCAAAATTATCGGGTTCTTGTCACCCTTTTCCCAAAGCGTGTGAATTACTGCGGCCATTAGGCGCAGTACACCTCGAGATGCAGTGAAACTTCACTAGCGTTGACCAATCGGTATACAGCCGGTCGAATATCTCCGGATGGATAGGATAGGCTGCTTTGATGCGGTTTCTCGTAGTCAGCCTCCCTGCACTCGGGCGGAAATTCTTGGTGCTGTTGCCTATATAGCTCGGCCAAGGCTCAGTGCGGTCACATCACGATGCTTGTACTGCTCGGCCGACATTGGCTCGACCAAGCGGCGACGCACGATCTCAAATCCCTCCTCCGCACTGGCTGGTCGCCATGATGATTCGACCCGGCCACAACGTTACGCCAGCCTGTCGAGGGCTTCCGGGCCCCGCACCTCCCCAACCTCCTGCGTCGTCTGCCCGTGTGTGCGGCGAACCCGGAAGTATCCGAGGCGGGAAGTGAGATCACTATCAAGCAATTTTCCGGCCAATTTAGCAGATTCGGTTAAGGCCTGGGCGAACGTAAATTGTGTTTCAAACCCCCCTGCCGGCAGATCACTCTGATCGTGAAGCTGACGGGCATATGCTACCCACTCATCTATAAGGATCAGGCATGGGCCGTATTCGATGAAAAGTTCGCGAAGTTTGTCCCCGGGATTCGTGGAATTGCGATCATCTTCCGCGACCTTTGCGAATGCTTCCTTACCACCAAGCTGATAGGCAAGTTCGCCCCACAATGTTCGAACTTCAGTTCCATCTGCCTTGATAGCTACACTTCCCGGCGGGATTTTGTTTCCAACCAGTACAACGCGGTTCGCTTTCGGCACGTTGTCGACCGAGGCCTTCTGGATAATATCGTCGACTCTCGCGAGTTCACTTACATTCGCACCCGAAAACAAATGGAAGAGTGCAAGCATCGAATGTCTTGCCGCCGCCAAAGTTCGTCTGAAGCTGAACCACGGGATCACTTCTTTCCCGGATAAGCGTTCCACAGCACCTTCAAGCAATCGGCCGAGGCTTTCGGTAAGAAATGTCCGCTTAAAGAACTCGACAGGATTTCGATATTCCTCCGATCCTTCACCCAAGTGGATCTGCCAGAGGTCTGCCGAACTCGGCCTGCTGGTAATTTCCCTTGCAACATCCTTGTGGGGTGTTGTTACCTCCGTCCAAGGCTTTCGATTACCGCTGGCAGCGGCCTCAACCAGCGAACCGCCCGCCTTCCGCTTTTCACCTCTAACTTTGTTCTTCGTAGATTATCCGCTGAAGCTCAAGTTTAGATTTCCTGACTTCCTCTGCTTCAGGAGCGGAAACGGCGGTTAGGAGTATTTCTGCAGAATCTAGGATTCTATATGCGTCGTCGCTTGAAAATTTCTCCTGATGGGCCCAGGCGTTCCGAGAATTTCGTAGTTCCGAAACAATGCTTCGTTCTGCATAACCGAGGGTTTTGCCGAATACGCTATTCCACGAATTGAAAACGAGCTTAAGTAGTGCGGCAATGTCCCATTCTGATGGCGGCCGATCTTTCAGCTTCGGATCGTCCATAAACGGAGCGAGTACCTCCGCAGTGATCTGCTTGTTGTCTATCGCTGACTGGATCTCGCGGTCAACAAATGGGCCGACTCCGGTCTTAAGAAGTTCCATCGCCTTCCCGACGCGTTCGTAATTTGAAATTGCCATAATTAAGCTAGTTCTAGATCCTTGATCGTGTAGCCATATGGTGCTTCCAACAGCCCCTTGATATTTACCTTCAAAATATTGTGCTCAATATTCGGGTAAACAAAATCGGTCAAATATGCTGCAACCTCTTCACTATCCACTTTTCTCAGCACCAACGCACATAGTCCGTAGTAGCAGATATTTTCCTTAGCTTGCGGATGAAGCTCGGTCAAAGTCGTTTCCATGACCCAGTCGGGAATAGGTTCAATAAGATCCAGATCATTGCCTGATGCTGCCACGGACCAAGTTTCGCAGATCAAGTCACTTCTTATCTTCGATGAAAGGAACCAGATCGATGCCATTCAGAAGTACAATTCGGCTGGCGGGGCTTCCGTTCCTTTCCCTTATTCCGGCAGCACAGTCAAGGATCAGTGACTCGGGCGTTTCAAATTTGAACCCACTACTGAGGAAGTCGAGTAAATAGGTTAGTGTGTGACGATCTTCTTTCTCATGCCATGGCTTAGGGTTCTTGTCGAATTCATAAAGACCATAAAGAATTCCCTCCAATAGCTGCCTCTCGTTCAATTCGACACTTTCACGATTTTCAAGAAGGTCGAGGTCCGAGCCTGAGATGAAAAACGGCAGCATTCCTTTGTAGCCGGGAACATAGAAGCGTTGAGCCATTTGCTCGTCTGCTTGCTTCCACACAATACTGAATCCTTCTAACGTGCTCACATTTACTGCCCTGCAGACGCCAACTTCTCTAACCGCGCCACGGTCTCATCCTTAGTAATGACACTAAACCCGAATGCGAAATTACCTTGGGCCGTCCTGAAATTCTTGAACCAATCCTCGGTAGATTCAATCGGAATAAGCGGATCAAAGCTCTTCCCTGTCTCGCCGCGTAGACAAGTTACGAATCCATCGGCTTCACCAGATTCGACCTGATCAATAAAGAACCAGGCACAGAGAAAGTACCTACGAGGGCGGCCTTCCCCGGTTAACAGCCAAACTCGGTCACCGACGACATCAGTCACCTTCTTGTTCGTCAGAACCGACAGGGTTCCGTGGTTGCTTACCGGATATCCCATAATATCGGGATTGTGATAAACAATAAAATCTTTCATTCTTACTCCGTAAAATCAAACGTCTGAGCAATCCCTCCGGTCGACGATATTTCTTGTTGAGCTAACCGCATGATCTCGGGCCAGGATTGGACCAGGCCGTTGTATGGGGAGGGCGAGGGGCTCGTTTTTTTGCGTTCGCAGAGGGTGTAGAGGCGGTAGCAGAGTTCGCGGGCTGTTTCTGCTTTAGCTCCTAGTTGGGCGACAACCCGCGCGGCCGCCTCCTCTCCACCTCCAACAGGCATTTCGAGGACTCGAATGAGTTGATGCACCATGTCCCAGACGGTCAGGCGGCCGTCGCTCCCAGGCGTCCAGTCCTCCTGGCTCGTCGGACGGAACAGCTGGACCCCTGCCGGCTCCCGCCTCTAGGATCGGGCTTGTCCGCGGATCGGCCATCTCGGCGATCGAGGTATTCTTGGCTTTCGAAAGCGTTTCGGCACGGCCATATTCGCCCGCCTCAAACCCAAACTCGTCGAACCACGCAAGTGCCCAGCGCGTGTCGGCGTCGAAATCGCCTTCCTGCTCGGCAAGCACCTCGTCCAGCGTCTGGTTTATCAACGACAGAGCGTCCCGCACCGTAAGCGGCTTGCCCTCCGCATCCAGGACCTTTTCATACCTCGTATAAACCGCCATCCCAGGCCCGATCGCCGCCTGTGCAAGATCGACCGGTGCAATATTGCCGCGTTGAAGATGGCGAAGGGCTTCGGGAAGCTCAGCCTTGAGCGCGTTGACAAACTCGCGGCGAGTTACAGTTTGGGCTGCCTCTGAGCGATTCCGGCATACAAGAATTATGCTCGAAGCAAGCGAGTTCTGATTCTTGTTGCGAAATCCGCCGGATCGTTCGGTCCTCATTGGCCAAGTTCCAGTCACACTAAACCCGGATTGTATTACAGCTTCAAGAAAGGTTTCCCAGCCCGTGCTGGCGGCCCCGCCTCCTAACTCATTCTCTGCCTGTTTGAATGCGTAATAGATTGTTACAGGGAACGAGTGATGAGCTTGCCTGGAGAGATTACTGAATGTTTGCGTCATTCCGTTAAGGAAAAAAGACTCGGCTTTTTCTTTCCCACCTTGTCTATATGGCGCTGCTACCAATTCCATTTCCTTTGGCACCGTAACGGTCCCAAATAAGGAAGGGTAGTCGGAACGTAACATTCGGCGAAGCCAAACGTAGAAGAAATCCGAAAGATCCGCAAAACTAATGTTGTCGTAATAAGGTGGATCGGTCGAAATGATTATCTTAGACTCTATATGCAAACTTCCGGCTTCGCTTTGAGAACTCCATCCAAAACCAACAGAGTCTAGACACTGCCTTTCGATGACATTCGCAACCAATTCGCACATTCTCTGGATATTTCCGGACGAGTCGGCGAAAACATTTGCTTCAGCATAATCCCACATCATGGGCAGGGCTTGTCGGCCAAAGGTATTTACTACATGTAATTTCGTCGGTAGAGGGCTCCAAGTGCAAATTGATGTACTGCCCTCGGCTACCTTGTCGACCGCGAATGCCAAGTATAATTTTATTGCTTGGGCATATTCAGTGGCGTGGCCCAAGTCTGGGTATGGCCCTGATCTTGTTGACCCCTCTGGAGGGTATATATCGGACATCACTCGTTCTTTCGCTCCGATCACAATGTCAGAAAGTCCCTGAATTGACCGCAATTGACGGTGAGTAAATATATCGCTCCATTTTGACAAGCCATAGTTAACAGTCCAAAAGTTTCGCGGATCATTAGGAAGAGGAGTCTCCGGAAAGGCCTCCGGGTTCGCGGATGCGGCGACTGCTTCGTAATCGGAAGATGGCGATAGGAAGACTCGACCTTTAGTTCCTTCCGCTATTACAGCCATCATCTTTGCTCCCAATCGGTCCGCCATTCCTTCAGCGCGAATGTAGTCTCCACTTACCGGCGTTCCAGACATCAGACATTGGAAATTTGCACCTCGCGAAAGTTTAGTACCGTTTTTAATAAAGTCCACTTCCGTCGGCTTTCCATCCCTCACATTAAAGTGATAATTGCCGTTCTCTACGACCGGCTCAACAAAGGCCTCTTTTCCGGGCTTCGCCGAAAGCATAAAAGTCGAAGCAAGCGGTATATCAACGTCCCGAAAGGCCGGATTCGGACTCTTCACCGTCCGTGCCCAGATCCAGGCAATCACGGTCAGTTTCTTGCCGACATACTTTTGAGCTCCCGCCGTTCTTTAGCCATTTCCTCGGTAACCGCGACCTGTGGGTAAAGATGGCCGAGGCGTTTTTCAGCCTCGTCGCGCATCCATTTGCCGTAGCGGATGTCTTCGGCAAGTCCCTCGGCCCCCTTCCAAACTCTCAGAGCTTTTTCCGCTTCGCTCTTCGATTGCCACTCGGGATTGACCGGCGGCATCCCGGCAAACTTCGGCGGTATCTCGATCATAGCCTTATTGATCAGCACCGCCACCGGGTTAAGGTCCGAGGCGTAAGCCTCGAGCCCCAGCCGCTGTGCCTCAAGCGGCAAAGCCCCGCCGCCCGCGAACGGATCGTGAAACGCCGGCAGTTTGTTCCGGTCGAAAAGCTCCTTTGCCCGCGGATGGTCGGCATTGTCCGCACACGTCCGCCGCCAGCTCTGCCATATCTCAGCCCGGGCCTTATCAGCACCGTCTCGTTCGTCGTGTTTTCCCAAAGAACAAGTTCCTCGATGATCTTGAACAACCGGTCACGTTCCTGCTCCGCAATAATATCGTCCAGCGTCGGTTCCGGCCTGGATCAGGCGACTCAATACCCGCCTCATCCGCTTTCCTATTTACTTCAGTCGCAGTTACCCAAACCGCGTGACGATCCTTGAGAATACGCTCGGCCTTTTCCGAAGCTTGTCGTCCATCTTCAGCGTATCAACATACTCCGAAGGATCATCAACCATCTGGGGAAAAAATGACCGCCCGTGCCGCCGCCAACGGCCGCCTAGCCCACCACAAATGCAGTGTACTAGGATGCCCATGCCGAATAGACTTCTCCCGAGCCGACGCCTTATTGATCGCCTCCAGCGGCAACGCTACTTCGATGAGTTTTTTTCTTAATTTCATTTCTGATCTACTAGCTATCCAGCCGGGCAAACCACTCGTCCGCATTTATCGGAAGACTATTGCCCAAATTTTGACGATCTTCCGCAGTGACCAGGGCTAAAGTCCGCTCTACGCTTGAGCGGACAGCCGGCATGTACTCCGGCTCTATACTTACCGGGTCGGCTAAAGCAAATCTATTCCCGGAAAGGCTCTCGAAATCGCCAGCTCAAACGAATCGCAAGCAATATCCGCTCCTTCAGGACCATCTTCATCAGACAAATTGTCGAATACGCTATAGAACTCGGTCCAAAAGTACTCTTTGCCATCAGTGCTGATGCCCTTGAACATGTCGGCTCCCTTCGCGAGAACGCCAAACTGAAATATTCTGTCTTCCGATTCAAACTCCATTTCCACTCCGTAAGCACAAATTTCATTCCGAGATTTGGCGCGACCCAAATCTGTCTAGGCGATCAAACCATTCGTCAGCACTCGCTGCGAGAAATTCGCCCATTCGCTGGCGGTCGTCCGTCGTTACTTTCGCGAGTAGTTCCTCAATATACGTTCGTACTGTAAGACGGAAATCGGGATGCACTGAAATCGGTGTAATACATAATATGTTGGTTCCGAGCCGAAGTTCAGCAAGAGAGCCCTCAAATGAAGCAACCGGCTCATCCTCCCAATCGATCCATTTTTCGTCATCCTTCTCATCAAGCGTCATACTGGTGCCTGACGTGCGAAAATAAACCTTTCCGTTTACGGCCCTGTAACGTGTTACCTCAAGCCCGCCACCCTCGAAGCCAAGTTCAAAGACAACATCCGTCTCGGCGTTCCTTATTTCCTGCTTTATCCGATCGTTGTCTTTCGTTAGGATCGTGCGCAGCAGATCGCGATCCTCTTTCGAAACTGCGTCGTTGCTTTCAGGCCGTTTTTTTCGGTCTTCCATTTCTAATATTGCCTATTCATTCGATCATCCAGGATCAACTTCATCCCAACGATCCCGAATCACCGTGTACAGCGAACGAAATTCTTCCAGTCGTTCAAGGTCCGCCTCTCCCCTATGCTCTTCAGTCGTGCCGTCCGGGTGCATTATGTCTATCGACATCCCCTCATCGGCCCCATAACCCCAATGCCGCTGTTGTCGAAGCATGAAAAACAGCGTGCCGCGAAGTTCGTCAATGGTCCCCTGCCACTCACCGGTTGCATCATGGTTGGCAGCTACTCTTTCGGCAACTTTTACCAGAGCCTCTGACCCGCCGAACACTTCGTATCCGTCGAAATTGTGGCCATATTCGTTAATAACAGCGAAATCGTGCGATCCCGACAAATCAGGCGGCCGCCCTTCAGTTTGGGGCGTAATGATTATCGTTTCAACTGCCACCGACCCGGCAGTTTCGTTCTCTTCGAGATCGCTGGCTTCGCTGATTCCGGTTACTCGTTTGATCTGCTGCCACAGCCGATCTTGCCGCCAACTTAGGAACGAGTCGAAATCGTCTGCCAGCAGAGGAGAATCTTCTCCCGTTGGCAAGAGATGCGAAGCGAGGACAGCGTCGAACGGGAAACCATCGGTGTCCTTGATCTGTTTCAAGTAATCGGACGGGGCCCGATTGCTGATCATTTGGTTAGTCTTCCTATCAATTAACGTACGGTTTAAGATGCAGTTCCTAGTCCGGGCCACATCAACGCCGCTCTTTTTAAGATAATCGTCTGGAAATATATGATGATCGTCGATGCCTTCTTCGGTCATCAGGCTTGCGGTAATCACGGCTTGAGTATGAAAGTCCCGGGCACCATTACCGAGGATGAGGCAAATACAACCTCTATATACGGAGATCTGTTCGGCGTAATGTCCCGAAGAGCGTTCGGGTCGAATTTCACCATCGAGACAGACTCCGGCTCAGGGCCCCCGTCGAACCATCCGATCAATTCCCTAAAGTCCTTAGTTGCCTGACTGTTTGCTGCTCGGTCGTAGCTTCCCCCAAAAACCGCACACCAAAACCAACGTTTGAGTTTTTCTCGATGTGCCCCCGCCAGCGCGGTTTTGGGGGCGGCCGCTTCTGCCAGCACTGCGGGAAGTGTAATCAGCATCGGGGCGTAAGGGAGCCATTTGGGTAGCATTACTTTGCAATCGTCCCGAAGGATGGTCAGGCCCAAGGCTAGGCCTTCCACAACCTTTGGCCACCACTCATTTATATCGCCTGGCGATAAAGCAAGTATGTCACTCTTGGTACAAGAAGGCGTTGACCGTCCGCATAAAGCTATCGCCTGAAGCAGGTAGTATGCGTCGACACCAAATTCGGCAATTATGGGATGATCGGCCCTTGCCTGATCCCAAAGGTCACGCAATTTGATCCCCTTCGGCCAAAATCGCGCCGTCAAAAGTTCAAACACGGTCAACTTAACGCCAGTTCGATTGAGAGTTTCGAAAATTGTACAAAGAGCTTCCGCTGTAGTGGTCTCTGCAAGCGTTACAACCGGAAACTTGTAGTCATCGATAGTCTGGATCCAGCGTTTCTCTATCTCTTTTCGGTTAGGGCGTCTTCCAACTGATCCTTTTTCGGTAAAAATCGCCCAACCTTTCGTACCCAAGTACTGAATCCTCCTGCCCCCGATCTCAGTTCACTCAATGGCAGAATGAGTTCGTTTGCCTGGGTTTCGAAGTTCTCATAGTATTTAACCTTTTTCAGCCAGGTTCGAAGGTGAAAGATCGCGTCCTCAAAATCGCCGCCGGCTAGGAGCTTATTTAAATCGAGGTAATAGCGATGGTCACCGACACCAAAGAATGCTTGATATAGGGACGTAAGGCGCTGCTGACCGTCGAGCACCAGGAAGGTGTGTTTTGACTCATTAAGTTCCGGGGCCCCTTGAAATTCACGGGGAGCAAAGAACTCACCACGCGTATCACGAACCCGTAAAAGGCTGCCAGCCGGAAAGTTACTCGCGATCGAGACGACTAGCTCCTGCGTCATCCAGGGTCCCACACAAAGTCCCTCTGGAAATCCGGCAGCACCATATTTCGACTGTGGATGTCCGCCAGAAGCTCCTTAAGTTCGCGCGGATTTGTATCTTCAAAAATACTCATAGTGTGGTTTTTGAGCTAACTCTGAATTGTAAACAAGTCCAATATCGGGCCATCTGACGCGCTAGCGATCGCATCTTTGTGCATCAAAGCGTCATCTCTAAAGTACCAGTGCCCGTCTCCAGCCTGAAAAGTAACACGGCTGCTTACGTTCCCGGCGGAGGTTAGGTACGGGTTCATCAAGAGTTCGACCAGCCTGCCATCTACCCTGCCGCGACCACGATTGCTCCAGATTTCTGATATGGTTTTTGATCTGGGATGTGGAGCCTGAAAGATAGGGTACTACCGTTATAGTCGACTCGCATGATTGTCTCCAATTATCTCATGAGGGTTCACTCGCGTTTGCCAACATTTCCGCAAAGCTGTAGTTCACACTCGTTACGCCGAAATCAGGCTCACGCTTGAATGGTTCACGTACGTAGTGAACCTTATGATCATCGCCCTCAAGAAACTCTACGATCGCTAGGATGAAATCGTCAGGTTTATTCAGTGAATACAGGATCTCGTTCTTTGTAACGGTGATGGTATCTGCTTCCCGATACGCGGCCCTTGACTTCCACAAACCGAGATTTTCCTGTATCGGGTACGCGGCTCTCAATGTCGTAGCCCAGTTTTCGAACTCGCGGTCGGTAGGTTCGAAGCCCAATTTTCTTTCAACGTTCATTATTATATTCCGCCGGGCCGCGGACACTTGGGTATCGATTGCGTGTCGGATATTTGTTACTGGTGAACCCGACATTTGGGCGATCAGCCCAGTGGGAATAACCAGCATTCCTCCCAATATAACGGGGGGGAGGGGAAATCTGCCGTTCCAGGGCGAGATCGGCGAGCCGTTTTTGAAGACGAGCCTGGAGATTATCCGCTCTTTTCCTCGCTTCATCTGAGTTGAGTTTCGCATTGACTTTCCCTGACTGTTCCTGAAGTTTCAGCTGCTCAGCGCGATGATCCCAGTGATTAATTTCTTTGGTTAGTCGATCCTTAACCGCGGCCTCCGTCTTATCGATTAACGCGATCTTGGGATCCCGCACCTCTGCAAGATGTTCTGGCACCACGGTCTCGATCGCATGACTCTGTGCCTTCATCTCAAGATCACGGGAGATCCAGCTGCATTCCGGACGGTCAAGAATATCCTCAATTCCAGGCTCCCCTTCCGCCAGCGGTCGGTAGTCGAGATACGGTGCGTAATGTAGGTGTCGAGCCTGGCCATCTGGATCGATTTCCACATACAAGATCTGTTTCGAAATGACCCGTCGATCGCCATTTCTGGTTTTCGATGCATCCTGTATGGCATGTTCTAAGAAGAACACGACCCTAGGTTGTAAGCCCATGTCGCGCTCATCCACCAACACCACGCCACGGCGCAACAGGTCTCGATCTCGTTCAAGAATAAGATCGATGGTGGCTTCGAGTAGCGGATGGCCGGGGCAAATAAAGGCGGCTAGGGGTTGCCCTTGCGGAGCTATAAGAGCTTTATCAAAAGCGACCCGTTCATAACGCGGCTGAACCGGTTCTCCGATTCCAATTAGCCGATCTCGGTTCCTAATTGCCGCCGGGACGTTTGTAATTTCGTAACGTTTCGGCTCGCGTTGCTTGATGGTCCCGCCGAGGCGTTGAAATGCCTCAATAAAAAGGATTCAATATAGTGGGGTTGAAGTCGGCGAGCGTCGGCCCGCTCCATGTCTTCGCGGATACGGTGGACTCGACGCGTATCCATCGAATCGCGAACCAAGGCCCGCTCATCGAGGAGATCCCGAATTCCATCCGGATCGAATGCTGACTCAACCGCCTTCGTTAGTCGAGCCCGAATCTCAGGCCGTTCACCGTAGCGGATGGCTTCGATCAAAAGTTGTCGCAGAGCGTGTCCCTGAAACTGAAGTTTGCCAAGTACATCAAAAACCTGCCCCCAAGAGCCTTCCGGGCCTCCTCGAGTTTCTCGAGTAGTCGGCGGTACACATCGCCCTCCCTAGTCTCATCCGCGACCAAGTTCCAGAGATGGCAAACTTCTGTCTGACCTATCCGATGGATTCGACCAAATCTTTGCTCAAGTCTGTTCGGGTTCCAAGGCAGGTCATAGTTAACCATCAGATGGGCCCGCTGAAGATTGATGCCTTCCCCAGCGGCATCGGTGGCTAGTAGGACCTGAACCTCGGGGTCGTGCCGGAAAGCTTCCTGGGCATTTAACCTTTCTTCCCGGCCGATCCCGCCATGAATAACGACGACAGACCTCTCCCGGCCAAGCAACGTCCTGATCCGATCTTCGAGGTAATTCAAAGTATCCCGATGTTCAGTAAAAATGACGATCTTCTGTTGGGACGATCTAACGAATGCCGCATGATCTATCCCGGAACGGCCGGCAACCGCCGTTTCGCCACTGCCGGTTGAGAAAATCTCGTTAAGGAGCGAGCCTAGTTCGACCCATTTCTTATCCTCGCCACTGTGTCGAACGGCAAAGGCAAGCGATTCAAGCTGCTTTAGTGTTGCGATCTCGGCCTTCAGTTCATCGATAGTCCCAGCAGCAGTAGCCTGGTCGAGTATTTGCTCCTCAGCAAGTTCAGCTTCCTGATCCGGCGAATCATCAAAGTCTTCTAGGTCTTCAACGTCGAAGAGATCTTCAAATTTTGGAACCACGATCCCGACTCGACCGCCTCGAGCAAGAATCTCCATCTCGCGTAACTTACTTTCTAATCGTTCCCGCCGCCTGCGGAGGGATTTGATAGATGGCCTCAGGCGACGAGGCGAGTCGCCGCTGCAGAATTGTCAACGCAAATCCGACTGTGCCGGCACGCTTATCGTTCTGCAGCGCCTCGGCCCGGTTGAATTCTTCACGTACATAGTCCGTAACGGCTTTATAAAGGGCCGCTTCAGCTCCAGATAGTGGATATGGAACCGTGTAAGCTCTTCGTTCGGGAAAAAGTGGCGTGACGTCGAACTTCAATAGGCTCTCTTTCACCATCCGACGCATCATGTCTGAAACGTCGCTACGTGAACCCCATCACGGAACTTTCCTTCAAATCTGTCGCCATCAAGCAATGCCATGAAAAGTTGGAAGTCCTCCTCTTTCCCGTTGTGTGGCGTTGCAGTCATCAAAAGGAAGTGTCGAGTGATTGTCGAAAGCAATTGTCTAGCCGGTATCGCTTCGTATATTTGACCTCGCCGCCAAAAAAGTGGCTGACATCTTGTGAGCCTCGTCGCAAATAATCAGATCCCATCCTGTATCCGGGGCCTTTAGCTTCTCCTGAACATCCTCGTTCCTGGATAACTTATCCAATCTCGCTATGCAGAGTTTAGTCTCCTGAAACCAATTACCAGTTCAGGCGGCATCAAGCTTGTCATTGGTCAATATTTCCGAACGGAAGATTGAATCTTTTCCAAAAGCTCGTCCTGCCATTGCTCTGCTAGGCGGCCCCGGACAAACGACCAACAACGCTCTAGATCTCCGGGCTATCAACTCCTTAATAAGTAGACCGGCCATGATAGTTTTGCCAGCCCCTGGGTCATCTGCAAGCAAAAATCTCAGGGGCTGCCTTGGCAGCATTGACTCATAAACGGCTGTTATTTGGTGCGGAAGGGGCTCTACTACGGAAGTGTGGACAGCCAGAAGCGGATCGAACAAATGGGCAAGATGAATTCGCTGAGCTTCCGATACCAAACGGAATCGGTGGCCGTCACCATCAAAACTCCACGGTCGCCCTTTTTCAACAATTTCAAGACGATCCTGATCGGCACGGTAGAGCAGTTCATTCGCAACCTTTCCAGTTGATGTCTTGTAAGTCATCTCGAGGGCGTCGATCCAAACCATTGGACGTTGACAACTGTTACGATGCTGTCCGGGAGAACGCCTCGTAGAATTGCATGGGGCTGCAGATCTTCGAGCTTTATCATATGAGAAGTTTAGCTAGTTCGGTAATAGTATCACCAGAATTATCAAATTAATTTTCATTAGCATGGGCTCCACACTCCTTCGAATGGTGGCCTTCGCACTCTTACTTTCTGTGCTATATCTCTTGTAGAATTGACTCTTTACACATAGGTTTTTAACCGGGAACCAGGCATCGGCGGTCGGTTCATCACAAAGAACCTAGCCCCCATCATGTCTAGGAGCGTTAGGTTAAAAAGCGAGTCGTTTAGAGGATCGGACGGTTCAGTGAAATTCCCCACCGGGGAGTTTGAGCGTAATACCGCCCGCAAATATGAATCTAGTTTTCCCGTAGTTAGATCATCTTCACATCAAAGAAATATAACTTAAAGATCAAAGTGATATTTAAATGATGACAGTCGCCTGATCGGTTTTTTGGATAACGGGAAAAATTACGGGAAAACACAAAGCGGCAGTCCAATGGACTGCCGCTAAGTTGTTGTAAAGATTGGCTCCGCAGGTAAGACTCGAACTTACAACCCTTCGGTTAACAGCCGAATGCTCTGCCATTGAGCTACTGCGGAATGTGGCACACCTCAGGCGAAGCGCCTAGGCGAACATAAAGATTAGGAATTCCTGGGGCGGTTGTCAAGTTTTGGGCTTATGGAGCGGACAGCACAGGAAAAGGCTCGCTGTTGCGCTTATCGCTATTGATTCCGCTTGCGGATCAACTCGGTCACCGTCGACAGTTCGCGGTCAAATCTATTGCCGATATCCCACGGGTCTCGCCGGACGTAAATATCTGGCACGACGCTCTGGTCTGTTTGTGGGCTCAGCGAGGATTGAAAATATACGGGGATATCGATCTCGATCTTTGAGTTTGGGAGCGAGAGAAATAGGTAATTTCCACCATTGATCCCCTGTTTGTTTCCACCTATCGTTTGACCGACGATCGTCGCGAGGCGATTCTCCCGTACGTAGTCGAGAAATTGGAAAGTCGCTGACGCGTTGCTGGAATCGGCGATGATGAATGTTCGCCCGGTAAATCGTCCCGCATGCGGTTCGACCGAAGGGTAGTTTTCCTGTCTAAGTATCTCGAAATAGGTATCGTCAAATTTGCGATACATCGCTGACGGAATGCCGCTCTTGAGTGCTCCTAATAAAGCGGTGTCATAGGTGGTGATGTATTTTGCAAGATCGGGCTGTGGAGTGACATTTCTCACCAGCCGGCGGCCGTCGGCATACGGTGGCAGCTTTTCTTTGGCGAGGTATCGGGAAATCTCAAATCCCGGGTCCATATCGCCGCCGCCGTTTCCGCGGAGGTCGATGATCAGATCTTTTGTGTTCCTGGCTAGTAATTCCGCAAAGGCATTGGCCAAGAATTCTTTGAATTTGATCGTCTTTAGCCGCCAGGTGATCGAATTTTCGATCTTTAGATAGCCGACGCCGTCGGGACGGATCTCGAATTTCCAGCCATCGTCGTAGGTCGGTGTCGGGCCATATCGCTTGGCCATTTCGGCGGTACGTTCCGTTTTGGTCATGGCGAGGACGCTAAAAGTCGTGGGCTTTCTTGTTGCGAAATCGACCGCCTCGATGTCAAAAACCTCATCTTTGATCGGAAAGAACAGAGGATAGAACCAGTCGAATAGTGCATACCGCTCGGCTTCATTTCGCGAGAGGCCGATGGAATCGATCCTATGTTCGAGTGTGCTCGTGCCGTCTGCTCGGGCGACGGTAAGCAGTTTTTCAATCACCTCTTTTACCGCTTTGCCATTTATCTTTGTGATCTCGCTGCCTATCGGGAGCTGTTTTGATGACGCGTTCGCGGTGATGATGATTCGGCCATCGACGATCTGAAAATAGAACGGAAAATACGTGCGTCCGCCGAAAAGCCTGTTCCTTAGCTTTTCATCCTGATTGTAAAAATTGGTGTATGTGTGGCCACATTTCAGCTTGCTTAATAGCTGTGAGACGAGGATGAAATACTCACCTTCGCTCATCGCACGGTCAAGATATGCTTCAAGCTGGGCAAACTCCCTCTCGAGTTGCTCCGGCGTGTTGTAGCGATAGACACCCGGATGCAGCGTCGTTAGCGACCTCTTGAGAATTGTCGTGTCCTCGCGAAGCTGTTCCGGTGAAAGTGTGACCTGCGGCTCTTTGTTTTCGGCCTGTCGAGTGAGCGTATATACGTTCCGGAATGTCCACGGAGTGCGTGTTTCTTTCAAGATCGTCAGGCCATCTTTTGAAAAAGTGATCGTCTTGCGCGTGGGCTCGACCGTGTTGCCGTCTTGAGTTTTTCCGATCAGGACGATCTTGCCATCTTCGGCCGATTCGATCGCGAAATCGGTTTTGTCATCGAAGAATCTTCTCGCAGCGAGATCGATCCGTTGTTCACCCGTCGATCGATATATCTTCCCAAAATCGTCATATATCGTCGATATCTTCGCTGAGTTGCCATTAGCCGACGGTTCGATCGTGATGATCGTCTTCATCGTAACGCGCTTATTCGACGTGTAATCCTGATACTCGAGTGTTCCCTGCCACCGGCCGGCGATCGTCTGGAAAAACGTACTCGACTGCGCAGACGAACTAGAAAAAAGAAAGGCGATCACGAGGATCGATGCTGAAAATAAATAATTCACAATAACTGTTCTCCCGTATGTTCTTCGAACAGTCTTGAGACTAACTACTTCAAGAAAGCAAATCGCCTCAAATCACGATATGAGGCTCGATTGTTGTGATTTGAGACTTTTCGAGACTTTCTCGAACGATTCCACGTCAAAAGGGACATGCTGCAAGAAAGTAATTTTGCGAGAATGACCACGAACAAACCCCAGATCACATTTGCCACGCTTTGTTTCATCTTGATCATCGGCACGGTCACTGCTTTTGCCCAAGGTAGCTATACGAGGATCTCGGACCTTGCCTATGCCGGTACGGGTCTCAGTACCCAGAAGCTTGATCTCTACATACCTACGGGAGCAACTGCGGCGACACCGCTGGTGATCTGGATCCACGGAGGCGGTTGGATCGGCGGCGACAAGGCTCTAAATCCGTCGTCATTCCAACTCCGTTATGCGCAAAATGGCTACGCCGTCGCAAGTATCAACTATCGGCTCAGCAGCCAGGCGATCTTTCCTGCCCAGATACACGACTGTAAGGCGGCAATTCGATGGCTCCGGGCAAATGCGGACCAATACAATTTGGATACGACTAGATTCGCGGTATGGGGAAGTTCAGCCGGCGGGCATCTTGCCGCATTGCTTGGAACCTCGAACGATGTAGTCGATATGGAAGGATCCGTGGGTGGAAATGAGCAACATTCCAGCCGGGTGCAAGCGGTGGTCGACTGGTACGGCCCGACAGACTTCCTGCAAATGGATACCCAACTAGCTAGCCAAGGCTGCGGTAACGGAAACCACAACGCCCCAGATTCAGCAGAATCCTTGCTCGTCGGATGTCCGATCCAGAGCTGTCCAGCGGCGGTTCAGCGGGCAAATCCTATGACCTACTTTTCCTCCGACGATCCTCCATTCTTTATCCAGCACGGAACGGCCGATTGTACGGTTCCGACCGGGCAGAGCCAGATATTGCAAAATCTATTACAAGGTTCCGGACACGACACGTCGTTAATAACGCTTAGCGGCGCGGGCCACGGTGGGCCGCAGTTCTCGGCAGAATCGAATCTGCTCCTCGTGGACGCATTCCTCGATGCAAAGCTTCGGCAGTCGGTCAATCCGCTTGTCACATCCATGAGGATCTTTCGCAAATCGGCCGAGGTAGCAACCTTTCGTGCCGGCTCACTCGGTTCGCTGTACCGTCTAGTTCTCACAGGGCTGAACTTTCAAGACGGGACAAAGGTGCTGGTCAATGGAGTGGAGAAGGGGGTTTCCTATTCAAATCCCACTGAGGTGGTGATCTACGAGTTACCTGGCCGGATCGCTCCGTCAGGCGAGATATCGGTGCAGATCAAGAATTCGAATGGGCGATTTTCCAACGTGCTGCGATCAGCTATAACACCTTAATCTTTCGTACCTTTCTGCCCTACCTGAAATTCCTTCGGCGAGAGCCCGGTAAACTTCTTGAATGCCCGGTTGAATGTCGCTTTTGAGTTGAAGCCCGCGTCAAAGGCGACGGCGAGCAGTGTTGATTCGTCCGCAGCCGCGAGTTTCGATTTCACTTCCTCGATCCGATACTCGTTTATCAGATCGTTAAAGTTCTTCGCAAAGCCTTTATTGATGACATATGAAAGCACGGTCGCGTTCACGCCCATTGTCCGGGTCAGATCGGTGAGCGTGAGAGATGGATCGAGAAATGGCCGCTCATGCTCCATGACGTTGGTCAGCTCTTGCTTCAGGCGTTCGAGTTCGTTGGCGGCTATCAACGGTCGCCGATCTTCCGACGTCGCGACGGATGTCTCTGAGAAGTTGAGTTCGATCGTCTTTGATCGCAGATACCCCGCGATTGCGAGATAGTACGTCGCAAAAGCTAAGACGATCTCGAAGTAGAAAAACTGGATATACGACAGCTTGAACACAAGGCTATTCGTAAAGTCGAACAGGGCACCTAAGAGCAAGATCGCGGTGAAGATATATAGAAAGTTCCTGAGCCAATCAAACTTGAGCTTTTCGGTGTCGGAGAAATTCTCATCAAGCCATGCCCTGTATTTCCGATAGTGCCGAATTGAAAAGACCAGCAACGTGATATTCCAGATGGCCTCGGTAACAAAGATCAACGCGCCAAAAACTTCGCCGTAATTATCACCAAACCATCTCTTCCACTCGAGGTCGTGTCCGAATAGGAAAAAGCGGTACGTAAGGTATGCGAACACCGGCACGAACAGCATCAGGTCGCGGCGCGTGAATCTGTGGTGTGCGTCCGTAAGATTGATCGTGTAAAACCACACGCAGACGCCGTAACTGTAGGCGATCGAAAACGGGAAGTAGGTTAGCCACTGATTTTTGTCATAAACATTAGCAAACCCGATAAATGGCGTGATGAGGCTCGAACTCAGGATAAACAAAAGCGCGGCTAACCACAGATCGGCTTTGGTTTTCCGCCGGAATCCGCGAATTATCAGCAAGCCCGCAAAGATCATGCCTTGCAGGATGCAGATGAACACCAGAATGCTTCGAATGTTTAGAAAGTCGTATTCCACAGATCAGTTATGAATTCCAAACCTTTGCTTTCGTGGAGAACCTAAACCGGGATTCAGCCGGGAATTTACCTCTACTCTAGCGACTCCAGCGACTACCGTCTGACATTGAGACGCGACCAAAGTATAATAACCTTTGAACACTTAAAACGGAGTCGATTCTTTTGAACCACGAAACCATAATTATCCTGGATTTTGGCTCACAGTACACACAGCTTATTGCTCGGCGTGTGCGTGAGCAGGGCGTTTATTGCGAGATACATCCATTTCATTTGTCGGCGGACGCGATCGCGGCGAAACGTCCGATGGGCGTTATCTTGTCCGGAGGGCCGTCGAGCGTGACGGACGAGGATGCCCCGCGGGTTGAGGAAGGGTTCTATCAGAAGCTCAACGTTCCCATTCTTGGTATTTGCTATGGAATGCAGCTCGTCGCCGTGGATCTCGGCGGCGCGATACGAACTTCCCTTTGAGCTCGATGTGTGGATGAGCCACGGCGATCATGTCACGCGGCTTCCCGACGGTTTTGAGACCACCGCAACGACCGGCGATGTCGTGACCGCGATCGAGAATCCCGAACGCGGCATCTATTGTGTTCAGTTTCATCCCGAGGTCTCGCACACGCCGCTCGGTAAAGAAATAATCAGAAATTTCATATTTGGCATTTGTCATTGCAAAGGCGACTGGACACCCGCTCAATTTATCAAAGAAGAGATCGAAAAGATCCGCGAGATCGTCGGTCCGACCGATAACGTGGTCTGCGGGCTGTCGGGAGGCGTAGACTCGACCGTCGCGGCTGTACTTGTGCACGAAGCGATCGGCGACCGGCAGACGTGTATTTTTGTGAACAACGGTTTGCTTCGGTATCGCGAGTTCGAAGACACGCTCGAGGTCTATAAGAACAACCTGCATCTGAACGTCCGCGGAGTCGATGCATCGGAAGATTTCTACTCCGTCCTCGCAAATGTTGTCGATCCCGAACTGAAACGAAAGGCGATCGGCGCCAAATTCATCGACGTTTTCGACATCGAGGCAAAAAAGATCGGCGATGTGAAATGGCTCGTTCAGGGCACGCTTTATCCCGACGTGATCGAATCGGTCAGCCTTCGCGGTTCTTCGGTCACGATCAAATCCCACCACAACGTCGGCGGCCTGCCGGATAAGATGGACCTCAAGCTGATTGAGCCTCTGCGTGAGCTTTTCAAGGATGAGGTCAGGCTGATCGGAAAAGATCTTGGCATTCCGGACGAAATTCTCCAGCGTCATCCATTTCCGGGTCCGGGACTTGGCGTTCGCATTCTCGGGGACATCACGCCGGAAAAGGTTGAGCTGCTTCAAAAAGCCGACCGTGTTTTCATCGAGGAACTGCACAATTTCGGCATCTACCAGGACGTCTGGCAAGCCTTCGCCGTGCTGCTCCCGATCCAGTCGGTCGGCGTCATGGGCGATTTCCGCACCTACGAACGAACCGTAGCCCTCCGAGCCGTCACCTCGACCGACGGTATGACCGCCGACTGGGCGCGTCTGCCGCACGATTTTCTAGCAGCGGTTTCATCGCGAATTACGAGTGAGGTTCGGGGGGTGAATCGCGTCGTTTACGACATTTCTTCGAAACCGCCGAGCACGATCGAGTGGGAATAGCTACCGCTTAGCTTGGAATAGTAATTCTCTCGAGTGCCTTACGGCTCAGTAAGCCGATCACAATTATCGAGACGATAGTAGCTGCAACGCCAACGCCGAAGATCGTCGCGTCTCGAGTGTCCGCCAGGTTCAACTCATAAAGGCCCGAACCGATAAATGCTACAGCGGCGGCACGCGGCAGATGGCCGAGCGTCGTCCCGGCTATAAAGGCTCTCAGGTCGACGCGGCTGGCTGCAAGCAGAAGATTGTTCAGTGCGAAGGGCATTATCACGGAGACGCGGAGAAGAAAGATGATCAGAGTTGTCTTGCGAAAATTCTCGCGTAGTAGTGCCGTGTGGATCGCATTAAGGCGTGGCCGCTGTTTCAATAAGGCCGGAAGTTGATCACCGCTGATGCGCTCACCGATAGTGAATGAAACGATCGATGCGGTGACCGTGCCGGCAAGGAGAACCAGCAGCCCGACAGGAAAGCCAAACGCCCAACCGCATAAAATGCCGACGACGTTCGTCGGTAGCAGGGCTAAACCGCAGAAAACGATAATGCCGAGATATACCAGGAAAATGCCCGGGAGCCAATTTTCCCGAAGCCACGCCCCCGTTTGCGGCAGGAATGCGATGAGCAACGCACTGCCGACCATCGGTAAAAAGATCGCTACCAACCCCATCGGCGTCAGGCGGCCAAGTACGGTTAGCGAATGCCGAAGTCTATCAAACATATGGACCTAAATGTCTCTCGAGACCTCAACTTATCCGTTTGACGACAAATGTCTTGCCATCGCCGCGTAAGAATTTACCCGTGTTGTAATTTGCGTCGTCAAAGACGAAATCATTCGGCTCGCCCTTATCCGGATCTGATGTGAACGTGTTGTCACCCTCGGCGAAGAACATTTCGACGCCAGAGCCTTTTGCCCAGCGGACCTCAAATGCCATCTTCACGGCTTTTACCGTGCAGGTCGTATCGCCGACCTGATATTTGCCTTCGAATTCACCCGAAACAGCCTTGTCGGGCGTGCCTGAGTAAGTCTCTCTAAGCCATTGCATCAAATTGCCGGAATCTGCGCCGTAGTTGATGTTGTCAATTTTCCAAGCCCCGCTGACCTGCTTAACGGAAAAGATGATAGTCACCTTTTTGCCGAAGTTGGTAAAGGTAACAGGTACGGTACCCGTGTCTCCTTTTGTCTCCGCTTTGCCGATGGCAAAGTTCTTGATCTCCATATCCTGCGCGTTGTAGAGCGGGTCACCATCGATCGCCCCAACCTCGCCGCTCGAGTTGTTCGCGTCTTTCCAGATCAGATCAGCGAGCGGTTTGGTGAAATATTTGTCGACGAGGCCACGATTTTTGGTCTGAAAGAACGGACTTTTTTTCGCGTCATGCTGTTTATAAAGATCGGCAACTAGAGCTTCCGCAGCAGCAGATTGCGATTGACCTCCGCCCTCGACCGCCGAACCGGAAGGTTCGGTGTTGGTGCTAACTGTTGGATTCGTATTCACCACTACCGCATTATTCGGGGTTGCCGAGCCGCAACCGGACAAAAATGCGACCGCTGACAGTGTTAGGACGAGGAAATATTTCATAATTGCTAGCGGCTCCAATTGTAGTTTCGCCGGATGCTCGATTATCCTACGAGTGGCCGATCCTTTTCAAAGACAGAGTAAAAAGTGTCAGTTAGCTCAGATAATATCGTAGAGTTCCGTTCCGTCGGGTATTGGATCGATGGCACGGCGATCATCCACGGCCTCGATCTCGCCATCAACCGCGGTGAAGTTCTTGTTCTGCTCGGCGAATCGGGCTGTGGCAAGACGACCACTCTCAAGCTGATAAATCGGCTGATCGAGCCAACGTCTGGCGAGATTTTGGTCGATGGCAAACGCACGACAGACTGGAACAAGATCGAGTTGCGACGCCGGATCGGCTACGTTTTGCAGGACGGCGGGCTGTTCCCGCATATGTCTGTCAGGGCGAATGTCGGACTTGTTCTGACGCTGAAGGATACCGATGCTGTAATTATCACGAAAAGAGCCGACGAAATGCTCTCGCTGGTCGGCCTGGACCCAGTTAAATTCGGCAAGCGTTTTCCGCACGAATTATCAGGCGGCCAGCGCCAACGCGTTGGCGTTGCACGTGCCTTGGCGTCAGACCCCGAGCTGCTCCTCCTCGACGAACCCTTCGGAGCCCTCGACGCGATCACGCGAACCAATCTCCAGAAGGAATTTGCCAGGCTCGTCCGCGATCTCGGCAAGACCGCCGTTTTTGTCACGCACGACCTGCATGAGGCGATGCTGCTTGGGACGCGCATCGCTTTAATGGAAAAAGGGCGGATCGTGCTGCTCGACACTGCCGAGAATTTTGCTGCGTCGGATCTGCCGCTCGCGCGAGCCTACCTCGAAACAATTAGCGCCGGAATTTAAAACTTTATTAAGATACAGAACATAATGACAAGCAAGAACAGACGTGAGTTTTTGAAGAGCGGTGCGGCCGGTTTGGCGGCGATGGCTTTGTTTCGCAACGCGAAAGGCGAGATCGTCCTATCGGCTGAGGGCGATCCGTTTCCGGAGCTTGTCGAGGTGACGATCTCGCAGTTGCAGGCTCAGATGAAGTCCGGAAAGCTGACCGCGCGTAAGCTCAC
Organism: Acidobacteriota bacterium; assembly: GCA_016718135.1. Taxonomy (GTDB): domain Bacteria; phylum Acidobacteriota; class Blastocatellia; order Pyrinomonadales; family Pyrinomonadaceae; genus OLB17. The sequence continues at coordinate 119,001 of JADKEF010000004.1, forward strand.
CGAGATGTACATCGAGCGGATCAGGCAGATCGATACCAAAACCCGTTCGGTGATCGAGCTAAATCCCGACGCACTCGCAATAGCCGATGCCATGGACAAGGAGCGAAAGAAAGGCAGGCTTCGTGGCCCGATGCACGGAATCCCGATCCTGATCAAAGACAACATCGATACCGCCGACAAGATGATGACGACCGCCGGTTCGTTAGCACTCGTCGGCGCGGCGCCGCCTAAGCAGGACGCATTCGTCGTCCAGCAGCTACGCAAAGCCGGAGCGATCATTATCGGCAAAACCAACCTCAGCGAATGGGCCAACTTCCGTGGCAACCGCTCGATCAGCGGCTGGTCAGGACGCGGAGGGCAGACGAATAATCCGTATTATCTCGATGTGAATCCGTGCGGATCGAGTTCCGGCTCGGGCGTGGCTCCATCGGCAAATCTATGTGCCGCCGCTGTCGGCACGGAGACGAACGGCTCGATCATCTGCCCTGCAAATACGAATGGCGTCGTCGGCATCAAGCCAACGCTCGGTCTCGTCTCACGCTCCGGCATCATCCCGATCGCCCATACCCAGGACACTGCCGGCCCCATGGCTCGGACCGTCGCCGATGCCGCAGCTCTGCTAAGCGCAATGGCCGGTCCCGACAAACAAGACGCGATCACCGCCGACGCTCATAAAAAGGGTGCGAAGGACTACACAAAATTCCTCGACGCAAACGGCCTCAAGGTGCGCGGCTCGGGTTGGTCTTGCAGTTCGTACAAGGCCGTACCGCCGACCAGACCAAGGCATATTATCAGCCATTCATTGACAAGGTCCGCTCAGCTGGAGCGACCCTGATCGACGTCACATTTACGCCAGATTACAGCAAGGTCTCAACCCAGCGTTTGGATGTGTTGTTGTATGAATTCAAGGCAGACCTAAACAAATACCTTGCCGCTCGCGGTTCGAAATACAAAACGCTCGAAGACCTGATCAAATTCAACGATGAGAACAAGGATAAGGAGCTAAAACTGTTTGGCCAGGAGCTATTTGCACAGGCACAGGCGAAAGCCGACCTGACCGACAAAGGCTACATCGATGCTCTCGCTGCAGTAAAACGCACCAGCCAAAACGAAGGCATCGATGCCGTAATGGCAAAGGACAATCTCGACGCTATTGTCTCGCCAACTTCGGGTACAACATGGGCCATCGCCGCGACCGCCGGTTATCCATATATCACCGTCCCGCTCGGCCTGCGTGAGATGCCGGCCACAACAAACGCCGCCGGAGCCGCCGTCCCCGCCTCGATCGCCGCTACCGGCATGGCATTCTGGGGAAAAGCCTGGAGCGAACCAGCGCTCATCAAATACGCCTACGCCTTCGAACAACTAACAAAAGGCCGCGTAACACCGCAGTTTTTGCCGACGTTTCCGAAGAAGTAAGCGAATGTGAGAGATTTCTTACAATTTCTAAGTTCAAACTGGGCCGAGCTCCTGACATTAACGCGGGAGCATGTTTTTCTTGTATTCGTGTCGACGGGAGCGGCGATCTTGATCGGTGTGCCGCTTGGCGTTTTGTTGACACGCGTCAAAGCCTTGCGGACGCCGGTGCTTGGGTTTGCCAATGTGATGCAGACGGTGCCGAGCTTGGCTTTGTTTGGCTTACTGATCCCAATACCGTTCATCGGCGGCATCGGTGCCCGAACGGCGATAATCGCTTTGGCTCTATATGCGTTGCTGCCGGTCATTCGCAATACAGTGACGGGAATTCTCGGTATCGATTCGAAGCTTATCGAGGCCGCCGACGCGATGGGAATGACAGGTTCGCAGCGTTTGCGAATGGTAGAATTGCCGCTCGCGATGCCGGTGATTCTTACAGGTATTAGAGTTGCGGTCGTGATCTCGGTCGGCGTCGCTACTGTCGCAGCGGCCGTCGGGGCGGGTGGACTAGGTACGTACATATTTCGCGGACTGAGGCAGAACGATAATAATTTGCTGATCGCTGGGGCATTAGCTTCGGCATTGCTGGCCTTGCTTTGCGATTTTGCTCTGGGTCAATTTGAGCGGTCGTATGCGATCGGAGAGAAAGCAAAAGCGCGGCGGCGGATCGTTGGATTTGGGATCGTCGGAGTGTTGGCAGTAATTGTTGCTCTTGGCTTTCTTCCGGGTTCCAGATCAGAAATTTCAAATTTGAGATCTGAAATTCCAGATTCGAGATCGACAATAACGGTTGGCTCGAAGGACTTTACCGAGTCGGTTATCCTAGCTGAGATCTTGGCTCAAATGCTGGAGAAACAGGGCGTTACGGTCAAGCGGCAATTCGAACTTGGCGGCGATCTTGCGCACAAAGGCCTGCTGTCAAAAGAGATTGATGTGTATCCTGAATACACGGGTACGGCGTACACAGCGATACTAAAACATCCGCCAATCACCGATCCACAGGCGGTTTACGATCAAACTAAAGCCGAATACGCGGATAAATTTAAGCTTACTGTGAGCCCTTCGCTCGGCTTTTCAAACGATTTTGCGATCCTCGTTCGCGGCGATGTAGCACGCAAAAATAATCTCAAAACCATTTCCGATGCTGTGCCATTGGCAAAAACGTGGCAGGCCGGTTTCGGGCAGGATTTTATGTCACGCGCCGATGGTTACGCCGGTTTTGCCAAGGCGTATGGTTTCCAATTCGCCAAGCAACCACGCGAAATGGACCTTTCCCTAACTTATCGTGCGCTCCAATCCAGCGAACTCGACATCATCGCCGGCAACTCCACCGATGGCCTCATCGCCGCTCTCGACCTTTTCCAACTCGACGACGACAAACGCTACTTCCCGCCCTACCAAGCCGTCTTCATCGCCCGCCGCGACATCGACGACCTCCTTGCGGTTGCTTTTGCAAGGCTAAGCAACGCGATCTCGACTGACGAGATGCGGCGGATGAACTATGAGGTGGATGGGAAGAAGCGAACGCCGAGAGAGGTCGCAGATGAGTGGATCGTCGAAAGGAGGTTTTGAAGTCAAGAATGAGCTATCTTTGTTTATGCGGTCACGTCATTAAGGACAATATCTATCCCTGCCCTGAGAGGGGGGATCTGAAATGGCAAACGGAGTCGGAGAACATCTCCCAAGAGTCGTTCGAAGCACTAAAGGAGTTTTTCAATGCCGTTGAAAACGACGCGAAAAACGGATGGCTTTTGAAATTCTTTAACCACAGCCTGTATCTCAAAGCAGATATGGCAACTATTGTTATTGACATCATGTCGAGGTACGATGGGAAAGAAGGACGCTCAGTTTATCGTTGCCCAGAATGTGAACGAATGTACGTTCAAACAAAGTACCGCTCAGACGAGTATGAGTGCTTTGAGAAGCGTACCGATTACAGTCGGAATGCGGAAGGGTTAGCTGATTAATCTCGATGAGAGAACGTGAATTCAACATTGAATGGAGCGAAAGCGATAGTGAGTTTATAGCAAGGTGTTCCACCTTTCCCCGTCTGATGGCTTTTGGCGGCACAATTGAGGAAGCAATTATAGAGGGAAACGTCGCATTTGAGTTATTTGCAGCATCCTATCGCGAGCGCGGACTATCGCTACCAACCGGGCCGCTAGATAATTAGCTTGCTTAATAATTAATTCTCCTGTAATATACAAATGTTGATAATTCCGTATCTCATTCGCCGACGGTAAACACGCTCTCATCGTGAGTAAGCGTAATGGATAGTTCGAGGCACGGTTCGTTTAATACTGTTAGAAGAGTTTCGCATCAATGATGCAGAAACCTCGAACGCTGTACTTCCTTGCCACCGTTACACTGAAGATCATTCCGCGTTAGTAACTTCTTATTACATCCCGAAGAAATGTTCCACAGCCGTTTTTGCATGTCATTTGTTGACGTGCGGGGACGGAGTAGGTGAATTTATATTTTGCCTGTTACAAATGCGAGCGGTTCTTCAGTAGATAGAGATATATAATTTTAATGACTTTTAAAGATCTAGGCCTTTTGCCCGTTTTGACGGACAAATGCGTCGCCATGGGTTACACCGAGCCTACACCCATTCAAAAACAGGCAATTCCGTTTCTTTTGCAGGGCCGCGACATTATCGCTTGTGCCGAGACCGGCACCGGTAAGACCGCTGCTTTCCTGCTTCCCATCATCAATAAGCTTATGCAAGGCCCGAAAGGCCCTGGAACTCGTGTTCTGGTGCTTTCGCCTACGCGTGAACTAGCTAATCAAACCGAAGAGTTTTGCCGCAAAATGGCACCGAAAGGCGTCACTTGCACGGCGATCATCGGTGGCAGCGGCTATAAGCGTCAGATGGATTCGCTCCGGGCTGGTGCAAATATCATCATCGCGACGCCGGGCCGTCTGATCGACTTTATGGATCAGGGCTTGATCGATTTTCGCGGCCTGACCACACTCGTCCTCGACGAGGCAGATCGTATGCTCGACATGGGCTTTTTGCCGTCGATCCGACGTATCGAGAAGGTTATTCCGGCAAAACGCCAGACACTGTTCTTCTCAGCCACCATGTCAGCCGAGATCGAAGGCATCGCCTACAAGATGCTCAATGATCCCGAGTTGATCGAGGTCAGCCCGCGTGGACGCGCCGGACAACTGATCACGCAGACAGCTTATCCGGTCAATCCGCAGTCGAAGATGGTCCTATTGCTCGAATTGCTCGAGAAAGACGATCTCCAGCGTGTGCTTGTCTTTACGAGGACCAAACGCGGTGCCGACAGGCTTGCTCACGTACTCGAGAAACGCCAGCACAGCTCAAACCGCATCCACGGTGATCGCTCGCAGGCTCAGCGTGATTCCGCTCTCAAGGCGTTTAAGGCCGGTCATACGAATGTGCTTGTCGCGACCGACGTTGCGGCACGCGGAATCGATATCGATAGCGTCCAACACGTGATAAACTATGATATACCGGAGGCTCCGGAGGATTACGTTCATCGTATCGGCCGTACGGGCCGTGCCGGTAACACGGGACGTGCGATCACCATTTTTACAATGGCTGAGGAGCACTCAATGCGTGCGATCGAACGCCTGACTGGCGAAAAGGTCGAGCGTGTGATGCATCCGGAATTTGGCGGAACAGCTCCGGCATTCGTTCCGGGCCCGGTAAAGAAATCGAATTCAGGGCCAAAACGCAATTTCAAAGCGTTCGGTGGTGCCCGTCGGGCTCGATAACGACGGTTTTCGTCAGAGTTAGAGGTAGAAATATGATCAAGAAAAAACCAGCATTCGCAGTCGGTGACAGCACCGAAATGATGTGTTCACAATGTGATATCGAACAGATGCACAAAGTGGCAACGGTCACCAAACAGGGCGTAATTACCAAGGCAGTCTGCGAAACATGCGAGACAGCCAGCACATTTACCCGTGGCGTAAAAACTGCGGTCTCAATGGGCACAGGCAAAAACGCTTCGCCATATGACCGGCAGCGAAAATACCGCAAAGGCCAGGCGATGACCCACGACAAATTCGGCCGCGGCGAGGTCACAGCAGTGATCGAACCGCACAAGATCGACGTACTTTTTGGCGATCAAGTTCGACGCTTGATACATTCGCAGGTCTAAATTCTGCGGCACAAACTCAAAAGGCTGTCCGAAACTGAAAAGTTCCGGAGAGCCTTTTTGTTTTCATAAATTGACCCTCGAACGGCCAAACGCTGTTATAGTCACGCTATGGACGATAAATTCCAGATATCCAAAGCCAAGCCCGTGACCAAAATAGAGATACTTGAACAAAAGATCGGGGATCTGGTGAAGCTCCGCGACAAGGAAAAAGATCTCGCCGCCAAACAGAAGCTAAATGCTGAGATCACGACTCTATTCGCACAATATCAAAGGTTGAAACTGTAAAGACCGTTACTTGACCTCGACGCGGACGAGGCGGAGGGCGTTCTTACTGCGGTTTACAACGCGGTGCGGTGCTTGTGGCGGCATCCATTCGGCGTATGGTGTCTTCGGCGGAGCTTTCTGAGACCGCGTGTCGTAAAGCAGCTTCCCCGAGGCGTCGAAGTCCTGAATATCATCCTCTGCGATGATATAAAGTAAGCTCGGCATACGATGCATGTGCAGCGGCTCGTTCTCGCCCGGTGCGACCGTCACATCAAGTACGCGTATCCGTTCGTTTTCAAACACGATCTCGTGATTCTCTGGCGCGGCGGTGACCGCTTCGAGACTTTCAGGCCATTTTGCGGGGTCGTCGCCAGGTGAGACGGGCTTCCACGAACCGGCAGGTTTCTTGATATCGATGATCAACCTTTCACCCGCGGTCTTTCCGATATTCTCCTCCGAGTGAGTTACGTTCGCAAACCACGCAGCCTGACCGGCTCGAACATCAATGTCTGTGGGTTTATCGCCTGGTCGCGTAACTCGGACCTGAAAATCTGTAAGAGGATAAACAAACGTGTCGCGATGTGAATGGTCCGGACGTTTGTTGCCTGGGCCATCTTTAACGTAAACCACCCGCACCCACTCGTTTTCGAGTAGTACTTTCTCTTCCTGAGCAACCGCGAGATGAGCACTAACGAGAAAAACTAGCAGGCTAATGACGACTTTCATATTTGCACCTCAGCGAATTTGGACAAACTCTATCACAATATTCCGCCGAATTACGAGAGATATCTTTGCGAGACCATATTCCAAGTGGCTCGATAGAAAAAAGGCTGTCCATGGAGGACAGCCTTTCCGTTGGGGGCACTCACCCCATGTCTGATGGATAGGTCCGTTATTTGCGTCCGCTACGCAGGATCAACCCCAGCACGAGACCGACGGCGGCGGAGATTAGGATCGTCTGGCCCGGTTTTTGGCGGGCGAATTCTTTGGCATCCTCGACTAGTTCTTTCGGATCTTTTGCCGATATTTCTTTGAACTTATCGCCGGCCTGAGCAAACTTTTCGTTTGCAAAATCCTTAGCCTGAGCGGCCGCGTCCTGTATCTTTTGTCCGTATTCCTGTGCCTGCATTTTGAGATCTCCTAAAAACTCGTCCGTTGTTACTTTGTCCGTAAACGACTCGCCGCCGACCGGCACGAGTCCCTGGTTCAATTCCTGTTCTGCTTTCTTAACTTCTGCTTCAAAATCCGACATATTATTACGTCCTCCGTACTTTTTACCTAAGATAGCCCGGCCTCTCGGCCAATGTGAGCGCCCAATCAGATGGTCGTATTCGCTCAATGGTTGTAACGATTTTAGAACCCAAAATGTTCCTTTTTCGTTATCAATGTGTGACCCATGTCACATTTACTATTGACAAGTATATCATCAGATGGCAATCTATCACGAAAGTAAGTAAGCACTTACTTAGGAGATACTATTTTTGATCACTGATTTTTTCAAATGTGACCACAACGGCCGTATGACTGGTGATGCTCGACGTGAGCAGATACTTCAAACGGCTGTCGATCTGTTTTCGAAGCGCGGATTTAAGGGCACAACGACAAAAGAGATAGCAAAAGCCGCCGGCGTATCCGAGGCTATGGTCTTTAGACACTTCGCGAGTAAGGACGAACTCTACGGAGCCATTCTGCACAACAAAGGTTGTCAGGAAGGCGTGCAGCGTTTCCCGTGGGACGAGAACGAAGAGTTGATCGAGGCGATCAAGCGGAAAGATGATTTTGCCGTTTTCTACAACCTTGCCATAAACGCCCTGGACAAACATCACTCCGACGTCGGCTTTATGAGGCTGCTGTTTTACAGTGCGCTCGAGGAACACGATCTGGCAGAGCGATTTTTTGGAGAGTTTGTTGCCCGCATCTACGGATTTATCGGTGGTTACATTGAAGAAAGACAGAGGGATGGAGCTTTTCGTGAATTTGAGCCCAAGATAGCCGTTCGGGCATTTATGGGAATGATGATCCATCACTCGCTCAACAATATTCTCTGGGACAAGCAACGCAACATTTTGGACATTACGAACGAAGAGGCGGCAAAGAATTTTGCTGAGATCTTGCTCAGAGGCATAAAAGCTTAGTTTGGAAGCTACAAATGATGAGAAGTAGAACATTTAACTTTACGGCACTGACGCTTTTGTTGACAGCGGCGGTCGGTTTGGTAGGCTGCGGTTCGAGAGGTGCAAATACCAATGCGAATACGGCAGCGGCTCCGACCACGATCGACGTCGCAACTACACAGGCGATCGTCAAACAGATCCCAACCTATTTTGAGGCGACGGGTAATCTCGCCGGCGATGCTCAGACAGATGTCGCACCGGTGGTTGGGGGAAAGGTGGTCGAGGTCAATTTTGACGTCGGCAGCTACGTGACGAAAGGCAGTGTTTTAGTGCGAATGGACGATCGCGATGCCAAGATACGGCTCGAAACGGCACAGGCACAGGTCGAACAGCAGAAAAAGGCCGTCGGAACGGCGATAGCGGCATTGCGACAGGCACAGATACGTTTGAACGTGAAAGACGGCGAGACCTTTGATATCGAGACCTTTTCGCAGGTCAAATCGACGAAAGCCAATCTCGTTCTTGCCGACAAGGAACTTACGCGGGCCGAAAAATTATTCGCGACCGGCGACGTATCAAAGGCAACTGTCGACCAGCGTCGAGCTCAACGTGATGCTTTGCTCGGCCAGCTCGACGAATCGCGTTCGAACGCGGCAGTTGCCGTCAAAGCGATCAATTCTGCCGAAGCTCAGGTAGCCGCGGCACGCAGCGGCGTAGCAACCGCCGAAACTCAGGTCGATCAGGCACGCAAGGCTCTTTCCGACACCGTTATTCTCGCACCGATCAGCGGATATGTTTCCGAACGTGTCGCAGACCTCGGAGAATTTCTTACACCAAACGCACCTAATACAAAGGTCGCGACTATTGTCCGCACAAGCACGCTGAGATTAAAGATCGACGTGCCCGAGGCTTCGATCGGCAAGGTTGCCGTTGGCCAGGGGATCTCGATGCAGACGAGTGCGTACCCCGACCGGAATTTTGCAGGAACCGTAGTTCGCATCCTTCCAAATCTCAATACGACCGCACGTACCTTGATCGTCGAGGCCGAGGTCGCCAACGGCGAAGGCTTGCTCAAGCCGGGACAGTTTGCGACCGTGCGGGTGACGCAATCAAAACCGGAAAACGCCGTGATGATCCCGGCGTCCGCGATCAGGACTGAGGGCGACATCAATAAGGTTTACGTGGTCAAGGACGGAGCCGTCCGCGAGCGTCTCGTCCAACCCGGCCTACTCGAGAACGATCTGATCCAGATCAAAACCGGGATCGCCGAGGGCGAAGTTATCGCAACGAGCAACCTTAACGAACTCTTTGACGGCGTTTTCGTCCGCCAGACGAATTAACCAGGGGAAAGAAGTATGCAGTGGCTAGCTGAAGTTTGTGTAAAACGGCCTGTGTTCGCGACGATGTTGATCTTGTCGCTGGTGGTCGTCGGCGCGTTCTCGTTTTTGAGTCTCGGCGTCGATCTGTTTCCTAAGATCGATTTTCCGACGATCACGATCACGGTCGTCAATCCCGGTGCTTCGCCTGAGGAGATCGAGACCGAGATCACGGAAAAGGTCGAGGAAGCGGTAAATACGATCAGCGGCATCGACGAACTGCGTTCGACCTCGATCGAGGGCATTTCGCAGGTGTTCGTCCAGTTCGTTCTTGAAAAGGACGTGAACATCGCCGCTCAAGAGGTCGAAAACCGCGTCCAGACGGTCATTCCAAATCTTCCAGAAACGGCGGAACAGCCGACCGTGCAAAAGCTCGACACCGACGCTGCACCCGTTCTAAGGATAACCGTTTCGGCCCCGGCTGCGATCCGTGAGATCACCGAGCTTGCCAAGAAACGCATCAAGGAACCGATCGAGTCGGTCAACGGCGTCGGCCAGATCACGATCATCGGCGGCCAGGAGCGGCAGATAAATGTCTGGGTTGATCCGGACAAGATGCGTTCGTATAACGTTACTCCGGCCGAGGTTTCGGGAGCATTAAAGATCCAGAACATGGAGTTCCCCTCGGGCCGTCTCGACGAAGGGCAAAAGGAAACAAGCGTCCGTACGGTCGGCAAGATCCAAAAGGTCGATGAGTTCGCTGATGTCGTCGTCGCTACGCGCGGTGCGTATCAGGTCAAGGTAAAGGACCTCGGCTATGTCGAGGACGGAGCCGAAGAGCTCCGCAGCGAAGCCCGCCTTAACGGCCAACCGGCAGTGACGCTGATCGTCGCCAAACAGTCCGGACAAAACACGGTTGCGACCGCACGTGCCGTTAAAGAGAAACTCAACGAGATCATCCCGACGCTGCCGAAGAACTATCAGATCCGCATCATCGGTGACAACTCGATCTTTATCGAGAATTCGCTCGCGGCGATCGAAGAGCATTTGATCGTCGGTTCGATACTCGCCGCGATCGTCGTTTTCCTGTTTCTCTGGAGCTTTCGATCGACCTTTATCGCCGGCCTCGCGATCCCGACTTCGATCATTTCGACCTTTGCGTTGATGTACGCAATGGGCTACACGCTCAATTCGATCACGATGTTGTCGCTTACGTTGATGGTCGGAATCGTGATCGATGACGCGATCGTGGTGCTCGAGAATATCTATCGTTTTGTCGAGGAAAAGGGAATGAACCCTTTCCAGGCGGCGATCGAGGGAACGCGTGAGATCGGCCTTGCCGTTTTGGCCACGACACTCTCGCTTATGGCGGTATTCGTGCCGATCGGCTTTATGCAGGGCATTGTCGGGCGGTTCATGTCGTCTTTTGGTTTGACGGCGTCGTTTGCGGTGCTTGTTTCGCTGATCGTTTCCTTTACGCTGACGCCGATGCTTGCGGCCCGCTTGATCAAAGCGAAAAAGCACGACCCTGAAAAAGAGCTCGAAGAGATCAAGGGCGACGGCATGATCGAGCAGAAAGAGGCCGGGGATAGCCATTACACTGGGTGGTTCCGCGCGGTCGACGGCATTTACGCGACGATGCTTCGCTTCTCGATGGCACATCGTTGGGTGATCGTGACGCTTTGCATACTTGTTTTCGTGAGCATCGTGCCGCTGTTCATGGTTGTCGGTAAGAACTTTTTGCCCGTGGATGACCAGTCGCAGTTCGAGGTTTCCGTTCGCGTGCCTGAGGGCTCGAGCCTGACCGCGTCGTCGCAGATGTTCGAGCGGATCGCGGCTGAAATTCGCAAGTTACCGGGTGTAACCGACACGCTGGCGACCGTTGGCGGCGGCCAGCAGCAGGTCGTGAATGCAGGAACGATCTACGTCAAGCTCAGCGATATCAAGGATCGTGCGAAATCGCAGGAGATCTTAATGGCCGACGCCCGTGATATGATCGCGGCCAAATTCCCGCCTGAATTACGAACCGGCGTGCAGCAAGTGCAGGCATTCTCAGGCGGCGGTTTTCGTAATGCCAACGTGCAGTTCATGATCTCCGGGCCCGATCTTAAGAAGCTCGAGGAATACTCCGCAAAGATCATCGCGAAGATGAAGACGATCCCGGATGCCGTTGACGTCGATTCGACATTGATCAGTGGTAAGCCAGAGGTTCGCCTTGAGGTCGACCGTGCGACGGCTGCCGATCTCGGTGTGCGTGTCGGTGACGTTTCGCAGGCCTTGAATACGCTGGTCGCCGGCCAGGAAGCGACTACCTTCAGCTCGGGCACCGATCAATATGAGGTCCGCGTTCGTGCGATCAATCCGTACCGCACCAGCATCGAGGGCTTAAAGCGAGTCATCGTCCCGTCATCAAAGCTCGGTTGGGTGACGCTCGACCGTGTTGTCACATCTTCGACCGGAACCGGGCCGAGCTCGGTCGATCGAACTAATAGACAGCGACAGGTAACGCTGCTTGCCAACACGAAACCCGGCGGATCAGCCGCGAGCATCACGTCGGCGATCGACAGCTATGTCAAGGAGCTGAACCTGCCTGCGGGATACCGTAACGGCTATGTTGGCCAGTCAAAGGAAATGGGCAAGGCCGGATTTTACTTCCTGCTCGCATTCGCCCTGTCCTTTATCTTTATGTACATCGTGCTGGCGGCTCAGTTCGAATCGTTCATCCATCCGGTGACGATCCTTTTGACACTGCCGTTGTCGATCCCGTTCGGTATCTTCAGCCTGCTGGTGATGGGGCAGACGGTGAATATCTTCTCCGGGCTGGGCCTGTTGCTGCTCTTTGGCGTGGTCAAGAAGAACGCAATTCTACAGATCGATCACACAAATCATCTTCGTTCGCAGGGAATGTCACGGTACGACGCGATCATCCAGGCCAACCGCGACCGTTTGCGTCCGATCCTAATGACGACGATCGCGCTCGTTGCGGGAATGATCCCGCTTGTGATCTCGAGTGGTGCCGGGGCCGGAACCAACCGCTCGATCGGCGTGCTTGTCGTGGGCGGACAGTCATTGTGTCTGCTTCTAACGCTGCTCGCGGTGCCGGTCTTTTACTCACTATTTGACGATCTGGCGGAAATGCGGATCTTCTCGCAGGTAAATCGCTTTGGCAGTTGGCTCTTTGGCGGATTGAAGCGGCGGGTAGCGACGACGGCTACTTCTTTGTTCAGCAAGAATTAAGTAATGACTCTGGCGATAAAGATATCGATCCTATTCTCCGGCCTGTTCCTGCTGACGGGAATGCTGACCGGCGTGTGGAAATACGCCAAGATCATGTCGTCGCCCGAGCACAAAGCCCCCGTGTATGTCGATCTTGCCCATCGGGCGGCGCTTCTCTATAGTTTTGCGTCCCTGGTGATCGCGAAACTTGTCGAATTCTCGCCGTTTGGCAATACGGTTCAGGTTGTGATCGTTACGGTCCCGCTCGCGTATTTTGCTTTGGCTGTGATCGGCTACGTCAAAGAGGGCTATCTGAACCGGACCGAGAATATGTTTACCGAGCGAAACTTTTGGACTACGGGGTTTATGTACTCTCTCATCGCGGGTGAGATCGGCGGCATTGTAGTGTTGGTTGGCGGTTTTATATATACGCAGTTTTTTGTTTAGTTTTTTATGAAAGGGCCATTGTTTTCATTATTAATAATTATCGTGTCTGCGATGTCGTCCCACATCGCGGCTCAGAGCCCCACGCCTACGCCGCAGTTGCCCGACGATCTCAAAGGCGTGCCTGTCGTCGCACCGGACTACCGCTCGGACGAACGCACTTTGCCCGAGATCGGCCGTGTCGGTGTCGATCTGATGCAGCAGAAAGCGCTTACACTACGTGAGGCTATCGAGATTGCACTTGAGAATAATCGCGACATCGAGGTGTCTCGTAAGACCGCTCGGATCGCGGAGTTTGACCTCGCATTGGCACGTGGAATAACCCAGCCGCGGCTTTCGGGACAGGCATACTACGACAGTACGACTACGCCGAATGTGTCGATCTTTTCGAGCAACCAGAAGACGACCAACGGCTCGCTGCTTGGCAATGTCTCCTTAACCGGAACGCGGCTCGATAGCGGAACGCAGTTTCAGGGTTTTTTCAATAACCAACGCGTCACGACTAACAACTCGATATCCGTCCTTAGCCCGCAGCTAAATTCCAGCCTCGGATTCGCAGTGACACAGCCGCTCTTTCGAGGGCGAAAGTTTGATGCGGCCCGCCGGTCGATCGAGATCGCCAAGCGAAACATCGAGCTTACAGATACGCAATTCCGCCAGCGTTCGATCGAGACGGTTGCAACGGTGCAAAAGGCCTACTGGGACCTGACCTTTGCTCTGAGAAACTTGCAGGTTCAGCGTGATGCTGTTCGCGATGCCAAGGACCAACTGGCACACAACCGCCGGCTTGTCGATGAGGGCCAATTGGCTCCGATCGACATCGTCGCGTCAGAAACGCAGGTCGCCAATTTTGAACAGCTTGTTTACGACGCTCTTAACACGGTCAACGTCTCAGAGAACGTCCTCAAGAATCTGCTCTCGCCAAATCGAAACAGCAATATCTGGAACGAAGCGCTGATGCCGATCGATTCTGTCGAGATCGCGGTGCCAAACCAATCGCTCACGGAAGCGATGACGCTCGCTATCGACAACCGGCCCGAGCTTGAGGTGAACAAAGCCCAAAAGGACATAAATGCATTAGATCAAAGGCTTTACAAGGATCAGAAGAAGCCGCAGATCGATCTTATTGCCAGCGTTTCGGAGAACGGGATCGGCGGTTCGCCCAACCGAAGTTTCGATCCGACGTTTCCGACGCCGTGCACCACCGACCCGACCTCACCGGAGTGTGCTAATCAGTTGGCGAATCTCGCTTTGCTTACGGGTAACCCTCTGACCGGCATTTTCACCAACCGCTATCCGACATTTCGGGTCGGCGTTTCGTTCAATCTACCGCTCTTTGGTGACAAATCGGCTGCGGCCCAGTACGGCAAATCTCTCGTCGATGCCGAGCGCATCGAGACGCAGCGTGAAGCCCTCGAACAGGGCATTCAGGTCGAGGTCCGCAACGCTTTGCAGTCGATCCGCACGGCTGAAGCGAGGTTGCGTTCTGCTGCGGTCGCCCGCGAAAATTCTGTCAAGCAATACGAGTCCGAACAGCGAAAGCTTAATGAAGGCCAGTCCGATGTTTACAAGGTCCTCGAACGCCAAACCGCTCTTGCAACAGCAAAAAGCAATGAACTCCGTGCCCGTACCGAGCTAAACAAGGCTGTAGCCGAGCTGCAAAGAGCGACCGGCAACACGCTGATCGCTAACGACATTGAGACAAAATTGAAGAAATAGCGACAAAATCGGCATTTTGCTACGTTATCGGCATAATGCGACATTATCGGCGGATTGGTATTTACCTATCCGCCATTTTCGTTTATGGTCGAGCGTGGAAGAGATGGAAGGCGAGCCTGGTAAGCTCGCAATTGAGAAGAACGTTGTCATCATTGGCATGAAAACAGTTTACATAAATGCATTCAGTTCGATCGACAATCTCGAAGTTCGCGAGGTTGATGATCTGCCGAAACCGCAGGGTACCAACGTTTTGGTTCGCGTTCACGCGGCGGCGTTGAATCGCGCGGACCTGCTGCAGGTCCGCGGGCTTTATCCACCGCCGTCGGGTTATTCACCAAACATTCCCGGCCTTGAGTTTGCGGGCGAGGTTGTGGAGATTGGCGACGAGGTCACCGACATAAAACCTGGGACGCGCGTTTTCGGGATCGCTGCCGGTGAGGGACAGGCGGAGTACATCGTGTCGCACGCGAGCCTTTTGGTCGAGATACCCGAACGACTTTCATTTGTTGAAGCGGCGTGTGTGCCCGAGGCATTTATCACAGCGCACGACGCGATCGTGTCCCAGGGACGTCTGACGGCGGGCGACACTTTGCTGATCCATGCCGTTGGTTCGGGCGTCGGACTTGCGGCATTGCAGATCGCCAAATCCTGGGACGTGTTTGTGATCGGGACTTCGCGGACGGAGGACAAGCTGGAGCGTGCCTGCGAATTCGGTCTCGACGTCGGAATTGTCGTCAGGGACGTAACCGACATTTCCGCCGGAGTGCTCGAAGCGACTCAGGGACTTGGAGCAAACGTCATTCTCGATCTGGTCGGCGGCGACTACTTTCCGGAAGATCTAAAGAGCCTAGCGATTCTGGGACGTGTGGTTCTGGTCGGCCTAACCGCGGGGCGAACAGCCGAGATCGATCTTGGGACGGTACTGCAGAAACGAGCGCGCGTTTTTGGAACGGTGCTCCGACCACGGTCGATCGCGGAGAAAGCAGCAGCGACCGACGCGTTCGCCAGGGACGTGCTCCCGCTCCTCGCCGACGGACGCGTCCGCCCAAACCTCGACCGCACCTTTCCCCTAACCGACGTCCGCGAGGCCTACAGTTATCTGGCTTCAAACAAAAGTTTCGGCAAAGTCGTTCTTGAACTATCAACTGATAACTAAACAACTAACAACTGTTGGAAAAAGGTCCTTACAGGTTTTAGTTATTTAGTTACTAGTTGTTAGTTTCGCAGCAGCGTCATCTGTCACGATGCACAATCCTGGGACGTCGAGGGCGTCGAGTTCGCTCATGAGGTGTACTGCTTGGGCATAGGTCAGGCCGCCAGCCTCGCGTCGGTCGAAGGAGACGAGCGACCATCGGGCGTCATCGAGGTCACAATCCTGGGACGCGACGACCAGCTCCTCATCGCGAGCAAGTGCCTCTCGCGCCGCCGCGAGGCTTAGATAATTGTCTCCTCCGTCACTTCCCATCTTCTTTTTAAGATGGGAAATTCCGGACCTCATCTCCTGAATTCTCATAACTTTAGAGCGCCAGACACTCTATCACAGCGCAAAAAGCGATGTAAACACTTTTTTTTCATCGACTTGCCGACTTTCTCAGGTTTGTATTAGTTTTCGAGCAAACAAAAATCCATCTTGCTAGAATGGTATTGGTCCTATGCTCTACAGAGAATCTTGCTTCATTACCGGGTTTCCGGGTTTTATCGCCGGCCGGCTTATCGAAAAACTGACCGCGCCCGAGCGACAGTTTTTCCTGCTCGTCCAGCCGCAGTTCGTCGATCGTGCGATCGAAGAGATCGAGGAGATCGCCGAGCGCACCGGCACTCCACTCGATAGCTTTGTACTGGTCGAGGGCGACATCGCGCTGCCCGACCTCGGCATACCGCAGGCAGATCTTGAGACCATACAGTACGAGACGACCGACGTTTTTCACCTCGCGGCGGCGTACGACCTTGGCGTTTCGAAAGACGTCGCATTCAATGTAAATCTGCAGGGCACCAAGAATGTCAACGACGTCGTTTGCTCGATCAAGAATCTGCGACGCTACAATTACGTCTCTACGTGCTACGTCGCCGGAAAGCGTGAGGGCCTGATCTACGAGAATGAGCTTGAGCACAAAGCAGGCTTTCGAAACTATTACGAGGAAACCAAATACCTCGCGGAAATGGAGGTCGAGCGTCTAAAACCGACCATGCCGGTCACGATCTACCGTCCATCGGTCGTTGTCGGCGACTCGGAAACCGGTGAAACGGCCAAGTACGATGGCATCTACAGCCTGATCAAGTACTTGCGAAAAGCGCCGTCGATCCTCCGGCTCGTAAATGTCGGCAACGATAAGGTGAGACTCAATCTAGTTCCCGTAGATTTCGTTGTGGACAGCATCGCCGCCCTTTCGTGCGACGAACGTGCCCTCGGCAAAACGATCGCCATCGCCGACCCAGCCCCTTTCACGACGGAACAGCTTTTCGATCTGATCGCAAAGGACATGATCGGACGCAAATCCGAATTCAAACTGCCCTTGAGTGTCGCCGAGTGGTTTCTTGAACACTGGTATCTCGCCGCCGATGACCGGCCTGCCGCATCAGAGCGTTCCGTACTTTTTTATCTCGCAGACGTACGATACCGCGGTAGCCAACGAATTGCTCGCCCCGCATGGCATCGAGTGTCCGCGATTCGACCGATATGTTGGCAATCTACTTGATTTTGTCGATGAATTTCCTGACCTTTGACCTGAAATGTAATTTCCATTTTTGTCACCATGTAAAAGACAACTTGAAACCTAAGGAGAAACATTTTATGCGTGATCAAGTATCTAAGATCTTTCTATTCATCGTTGCCGTAGCCGCGTGTTCACTCACGGCGACGGCCGCCGACTGGTCGAATACGATCGCCGCCGTCACGCTTGACGGCAGTCTTTACACAGTCGAAAAGAACGGAGCTCTTTACCGCACCGACCTTTCGTCAGGCAGGTACGTACAGGTTGGCAAGGCAGAGTTTGGAAATACCCGGCTGATGTTTGCCGGGCCCAAGAATCTCTTCACGCTCGAAAAGGACGGTAGCCTGTACCGCATCGAGCCATCGAGCGGTGCCTGGGCAGGTGTCGGCAAGGCCGGTGAGTGGAAGAATACCGTCGCCGGAGTATTTGTTGATACGCGTTTATTCACGGTGGAGACGAGCGGCGGATTGTTTGGGACGAATCCAATCAGCGGAGCGTGGGCCCAGGTCGGCAAGACCGAATTTGGCAATACGCGACGGATGTTCGCAGCCGACGGCATACTATTGACGGTCGAGTCAGATGGCAGCATGTACCGAGTCAGCCCGTCGACCGGAGCCTGGTCGCGACTCGGCGAGGCCGGTGCGTGGAAAAATACCATTGCGGGAACAGTGCTGAACGGCACTCTCTACACGATCGAATCGGGCGGTGCTCTCTACGCCACAAACCCATCGACCGGTATCTGGAAACAGCTCGGCAAGGCGGAATTTGGCAATACGCGATACATCTTCGGAGCGAACGGTTCGCTCTATACGATGGAGAACACGGGCATTTACCGGGTCGACACATCGACTGGGGCGTGGGTCCAGATCGACAAATAATTTGATGGCCCCAAAGCTCATCTCAGCCATAGCCACTTTTCTCGTAAACATCGCCGCCAGCCTCCTGGTACTTTTCATGATGCTGGTGGCGATGAACGGCTTTAGCGAAAGCGACGGCGAAAAGGGCCTTGCAGTTTATCTTGTGCTTGCTTTCGCGATAACGCTATCCGTAAGCCTCGGTGCATTTTTGCTCGCCGGATGGCTTCTCGGTAAACAGTACTCTGCGATCGCGTCGACTCTTATTGCCATCTTGGTTTTTTCGATCGGGGGCGTCGTTTTGAACATCATCAGCGGTCTGATCGGTATCGGGGTCGCCCAATATGTTCGGTTGAATTACTGACGCTCGCGGTTCTGACAAATCTATTACAATCCCACGTCCCTCGAACTGTTACTCTATTCCTGTATTAATCTAGCTCACGCAATTTATACCTAATGCAAAATGTCCTTACGTTCACGCGGGTACGACGAACGATCAATTGGCGAAACGCCATCATGGTGACCACATTTCACCTCGTTGCTATCGGAGTTTTCTTCACATTTAGCTGGCAAAATCTCGCGGCTCTCGTGATCGGCAACTGGATCGTGGGCAGTCTGGGCGTAGGTTTGGGCTGGCACCGTTTGCTGACACATCGCAGTTTCAAGGCTCCAAAATGGCTTGAATATCTACTCTCGTCGCTCGCATGCATGTCGATGCAAGACCCGCCGGATAAGTGGATCGCGACGCACCGCATGCATCACGCATTCACCGATACCGACAAAGATCCGCACTCGATCCGCCCCGGTTTCTGGTGGGCGCAGATCGGTTGGGTCGTCTGGGGCAAGGCTCAGGACCACGACAACGCAACGCTTCAAAAGTACGTTCCCGATCTGATGAAAGACCGTGGCCACGTGCTGATCTCAAATTTTTACCTCGTCCCGATAATCTTATCGATCGGCGTGTTCTTCGCGATCGGCGGTTGGTCGATGGTCATCTGGGGCGTGTTCGCCCGGGTCGTCTACGGCTGGCACACGACGTGGTTCGTCAATTCGCTCTCGCATATGTACGGCGGACGGCCGCATGACACCGGCGATATGTCCACGAATAATTGGTTCGTCGCCCTGCTCACCTTCGGCGAAGGCTGGCACAACAACCACCACATGTGGCCGACCTCCGCTCGTCACGGCACAGAGTGGTACCAATTCGATCAAAACTGGATCACGATCCGCATCTTCGAAAAGCTGGGTTGGGCAAAGAATATACGTTTATTTAACACGGAACGCCCGCCGGTCGAATTGAAACAAGCGGCGTAAAGCACTAAGATTCGGGGAATATGAACTTCAGTCAAATGTCCTTTCTCCTCCAGGTGACGCTTTCATCTTCTCTTCTTGTCAGCCTGTTTGTCTCGACGGTCATACGTTCTCGCAGATCTACAAGACCGAGAACGTGATCCTGATCACACTCGACGGAGCCAGCACTCAGGAGATATTTGGCGGATTGGACGCAGATATCTTTCGCACCGTCAACAAAAACTTCGAAAAGACCGCAGCATTTAAGAACTACAACGCCGCCACGCCAACAGAACGACGCGAAAAGCTGATGCCCTTCTTCTGGAAGACGCTGATGACCTCCCACGGCTCGATCGCGGGCAATCGCAGCCTCAAGAGCGAGGTCAAGACCACGAACAAGCTGTTCTTTTCCTATCCCGGCTACTCCGAGATCCTCACCGGCCAGGCCCACGATGACGTGATCAAGAGCAACAGTCATCCGCAGAATCCGTATCCGTCATTTCTGGACTTCCTTCACCAAAAGTTCGCCGTAGGGCCGAACGCGGTCGCCGAGTTCTCTTCGTGGGACGCATTCATGAGGATCGCGACGAACAAGCCCGGCTCCTTTGTCGTCAATGCGGCGTACGCAACGTACCCAACGGATAACAAAGAAATAAATGAGCTCTTTCGTCTACAATCGCAAGTCCTCGCACCTTGGCCGAGCGTGCGGCACGACTACTTTACGTTCAAGCTCGCGATGGCCTACATGAAGGAGCACAAAACCCGTGCGATCCATATCGGTTTTGACGAGACGGACGACTACGCTCATGACAAGAATTACGAACGCGTGCTCGACACGCTTCATATGACGGACAAGTGGATAGCGGAGTTGTGGAACTTCGTCCAAAGCGACGCACGATACAAGGGCCGTACGTCCATTGTAATTACAGTCGATCACGGTCGCGGCAATTCGCCCAAAGACTGGTCAGATCACGGCGAGGACGTTCCCGAAGCACAATATATCTGGATGGCCTTCGTCAGCCCGGATGTGCAGTTGCGTGGCGAATGGAAGGATTCCGAGACCATCTATCAAAACCAGATCGCCGCAACGCTATGCAAATTTATCGGTCTGGACTATAGTGAACAGAATCGGGAGGCCGGCAAACCCATCGCACGCCTTTTTGCGAAATAGATGATCAAGACTTACGCAGAATTCTGGGATTTTTACGTGCGGGAGCACAGTCTGCCGCTCACTCGCCTTCTGCATTTTATCGGTACGTCCCTCGGCATTATTTGGCTGATCTGGTTCATCTGGCGAGGCACTTGGTATTACTTCCCGCTCTGCTTTGTCTCGGGTTACGGCTTTGCGTGGATCGCACATTTCATGGTCGAAAAGAATCGGCCGGCGAGCTTCAAGTATCCGTTCTGGTCGTTCATCTCTGACTACAAGATGATGTTCTATATGGCGACTGGGCGTATGAAAGCTGAGGTTGAGCGAGTTAGTTCGAGTTAATTCCCTGGCGGACCCCACTATTCGTTTTTCCTGCCTAATAGCGTAAAATTCGAGATTATGTTTGCTGAAGAGTTGATCAGTCTTAATTCGAACGCCCTGAATACGACGATCGAATTTTTGACGGCGATGGTCACGCCGGCGTTGCTCATATCAGCAACCGGATCGCTCGTGCTCTCGACATCTACTAGACTCGGCCGGGTGGTCGACCGCGTACGTCAGCTTGAGATCCGGCTCGGCGAATTGATCTACGTCGAGGACCGCGAAGAGGTGCCGCTTTATGATAAGCGTGTCGAAGTGGTCGTCGATCTTTTGGACAAAGTGACGAGCCGTTCGCGAATATTGCAAGGAGCCCTCGGTACCTTCTATTACGGCATCGGAGCTTTTGTTCTGACAAGTGTGCTGATCGCGATCGCCGCCTTTTTTCCGAAGTATCGATTGCTGCAGTTGTTTCCTATCGCTATCGGGATCGGCGGCATCATGTGCCTTTTCTATGGCAGCCTACTGATGATCAAGGAAACGAGGATGGCGACCGCAACAGTCAATGCCGAAATGGATTTCACCTGGGAACTCGCCCGTAACGTAGCCCCCGAAACCGTCACCGACAAATACGCACCCCACGGAAAGAATCGGGGAAAAGATCTCGCCAAGTTAAAGGAAAAACGTGACCGCAAAGTATCTAACACTCTTGGCGGAGAATAAACTCGAGGAGCGAGTCGTCGCTCTCGAAGAACTCTTACGCTCCTGCACCGTCTGCCCAAAGGACTGCGGCAACGACCGTCTAAAGGACGAGATCGCCGCCTGCTACTCAGGCCGTTTGCCGATAGTCTCGAGCTACACGGCGCATTTTGGCGAAGAGCCTTGCCTCTCGGGGACAAACGGAGCGGGCAACATCTTCTTTGGCAACTGCAATCTCCGCTGCGTCTATTGCCAAAATTACCAGATCTCGCAGACCCACAAAGAGCAAAAGAAGAACGAGATCACCCACGAACGCCTCGCTGAGATGATCCTGGAATTGCAGCATCGCGGCTGTCACAACATAGGCTTCGTCTCGCCCACCCATTTTGCTCCCCAGATGGCTCGCGGCATTTTGCTCGCGGCACGGCAGGGATTGACGCTGCCGATCGTTTACAACACGAATGCGTACGATTCGGTCGAGGTCTTGCGTCTGCTCGACGGCGTCGTCGACATTTACTTACCCGATCTAAAATACGCCGATTCCGACGCGGGTTTTCAGTATTCAAAAGTCCGCGATTACAAAGAACACGCCCGTGCCGCGATCAAAGAAATGCACCGCCAAATGGGCGACGAACTCGTCTTCGGCCAAGACGGACTTCTAAAACAAGGCCTCATGATCCGCCTGCTCGTCCTGCCAAACGGCATCGCCGACATCGAATCAAACCTCCGCTGGATCCGCGACGAACTATCCCCCAAAACCGCCATCTCCCTCATGGCCCAATACTACGCCACCAACAAAGCCGCGACCGACGATCGGTACATCCTCTTGTCCCGCCGCATCTCCGAAGGCGAATGGTTCGAGGCGGTAAGCCTACTCGACGACCTCGGCATGGAAGAAGGCTTTATGCAGGAATACGAATCGGCCTCACACTACTACCGGCCGGATTTTGCGGACGCGGAAAAGCCGTTTAGGGATATAAGGGATTTTCAATAGTATCTCTGCGTTCTCAGCGAGCTCTGCGTTAAAAGATTCCTTAACGCTGAGACCGCAAAGGACGCAGAGAAAGGAAAATGAAAAAATGAAGACTGGCAATCAAGCACCCGATTTCACACTTACCGACGGTGAAGGCAACAACTGGACTTTGAGTAATTACAAAGGACACACCGTCGTGTTGCTCTTTTATCCCGGCGACAACACTCCGGTTTGTACGGCGCAGCTTTGTAGTGTGCGGGATCATTGGTCGGAGTATCAGGCGACGGGGGCGGAGGTTGTGGGGATCTCGACTGACTCGGTCGAGTCGCACAGCGGCTTTGCGGAGAAGAATCAGCTTCCGCTGCGCCTTCTTTCCGACCCCGACGGCAAGGTCTCGGCGGCTTACGATATGAAGTCATGGATCCCAGGCCGCACGGCACGAGGGGTCGTGGTGATCGACAAAGAAGGAAAGATCGCCTACCACAAGGTCCAGGCTGTCAGCCTCTTCAAACCAAGCGACGCCGACGTCCTCGCAGCGATCAAGGCTGTCGCATAAACCTAAGACTGCCGTTAAGGAGGCGGTCTTCGACCGCCGCCGACCGTCCGATCGACTGGAACAGGAACGCGGTCGAAGACCGCTAGCTTAACGGCTTCGAACAGTATTCTGGTAAAATCAAATTATGGCTTTATTTGGTGAAAAATTTACGTGCGGACGTTGTGGTCATAAGACGGAGCCGATCGGGTTTGCTCCGATCCCGACCGAGCTTGGGCAGCAGATCGGTGCTGAGATGTGCAAGGGCTGTTGGGGCGAGTGGCAGGAGAAGCAAAAGCAGCTCATCAACCACTTTGGCCTCGACGTATCGAATCCCGACTCGCACCAGTTCCTCTTCGACAATATGAAGATCTTCTTCTACAACGAAGGCGTCGAGCTAACCCAGATCGATACTTCGCAGGAAGGAAAGGTCAACTGGTAAATTGCTTATGAAGTTTCGCTTGGTGATCGCGATCTTGGCAATGTCTATTGGCGTTTTTGGCCAGGCTACGCCGAAAATGAGTGCTGCCGAAAAGGAGATCCGAGCCTTCTTCGATGGCTACGCCGAAGATTTGCGACAACATCGGACCGAGGCGATCGCTGACCGCTATGATCGACGCGGCACGTATTTACTCGGAAACGGCGGGAAGGAACTCGTTTCCTTCGAAGATAACAAACGTTATTACACCACCAAGTGGAAGGGGCCAAAATCCTTTGTCTGGAAAGACTTTTCCTTCGAGATCATCAGCAAGACCGCCGTTGTTGCCATGGGAAAGTTTGAATGGCAGGGCGAGAAAAGGATCCGGCGACCTGTTCTTACTCCGGCTTGCTGATCAAAACTTCGGGCAAGTGGCGGATACGTGTCGAGGACGAATCCTGCCCGCCGCCGAAATAGTTATTTCTTCTCAAACTTCAACGAAGCCGAGTTCATACAATATCTCAACCCCGTCGGCTTAGGCCCGTCGTCAAAAACGTGCCCGAGGTGTGAGCCGCAACGTGCACACTCGACCTCGATCCGCTCCATTCCATAGCTCGTATCCTTGATCTCCGTCACATTCTTAGCGTTGATCGGCTGATAAAAGCTCGGCCAGCCGGTACCTGATTCAAACTTTGTTTTCGAATCGAACAGCTTGAGATGGCAGGCACGGCAGTAATAGGTGCCTTCGTCATGCGTCTTGGCATACTCGCCGCTCCCTGCCGGCTCGGTGCCCTCTTCGCGAAGAATGTGAAACTCATCAGCCGTGAGCTGAGCTTTCCACTCGGCCTCGGTCTTGACCACCTTGTTGCCATCGAAAACATCATCCGACGGATTCGCAGCAGCTTTTGTCTCGCTCTTTGGTGTCGGCGAAGGCGTTACCTCGGCAACTGCCGTCTTCTGCTGACACGCCGTTGTCGAGAACATTGAAACTGATATGAGTGCGAATGCGAAAAAAAGTATATGTTTCATAACCATGGAATAATTTCGGGCCCTAGCAGCCTTTAGATTCATAGAACAACAGATGTATTCCGCCGCAGATACATTATAATCCCGTTAGTCACGCAACATGGCCAAACAGCTTGAAAAGAAACATCCGCTCGCCATACGTTGGATGCACTGGATCAACTTTCCGCTCCTCACCCTGATGATCTGGAGCGGGATGCTGATCTATTGGGCCAATCCGGTCTATTCGATATATATCGGGAACTACGAGCTTTTCAAATTTTTCCCGCCGTGGTTCAACGACTTTTTCGGCATCCCGTTCCGCCTCGCCGAGGGCCTGCAGCTACACTTCTTTTTTATGTGGCTCTTCGCGACAAATGGCGTGGCATATGTCATTTACACCATCGCGTCGGGCGAATGGCGAGCGATCGTACCGGTCCCGTCATCGCTAAAACGGGCTCCACTCGTCGCTCTCCACGACGCGCACATCGTCAAAGAAAAACCGCCACAGGGAAAATACAACGACGCACAGCGGATCGCCTATACGAGCGTCATCTTGATGGGAGTCGGTTCGCTTCTGTCCGGCCTCGCCATTTATAAGCCGCTCCAACTCGCCTGGCTCACCGCCGCATTCGGCGGCTACCAATGGGCACGCTGGATACATTTTTGGCTGACGGTCTCATTCGTGGCGTTCTTCGCCGTACACGTTATCCAGGTCGTACTCGCGGGCTGGAGCAATTTTCGTTCGATGATCACAGGCTATGACATCGTCGATGCGGTTGAGACAGAGGCCGAGCCCATCGCTCAAAAAGATGAGGTGATCGCATGAGCAAAGACAAAGATATACTGCTCGAAAAGGTACGCGAATTCGAGGCTCGCACCGGACACACGGTCGATTCTTTTCCCGAGGACGCCAATAACACAGCGTCGATCCTGAAGGAACACCGATATTTAAGCAAACCTCTCTCTGACGAAGAAGCAAAGCGGCAGATGTTCGCCAAGTCGCGCCGCAACTTTATCATCGGCGGAGCGACCGCACTCATCGGCATCTTTGGCTGGCGTTGGATGAGTGATGAGACGAAAACGGGACTCTATCGACGGGCTTTCGAGTTTAATGAAAAGGTCAGCCAGGCGTTCTTCAGTCCGGCGAAATTGGCAAAAGAATTTCGGCCTGATCAAGTCACGCCGGTTAGAACGAATGGTTTTGCCGGTATGGAGGGTGAGTTCGATACATCAAGTTGGACACTCGCCGTTGGCGGCCTCGCGGGTCGTGCGGACGATCTGATCCTGACGCTCGATGACATCAAAAAGCTGCCGCGAACCGAGATGATCACCGAGTTCAAGTGTATCGAGGGCTGGAGCTACGTCTGCAAATGGGCAGGCGTGAGGTTCTCTGATTTTGCCGCAAAGTACTCACCAAAAACGCAGAACGGCAGCGAACCAGACGTCGCGAACCGCCCGCACGAACTCGTCCGCTATGTCTCGATGACAACTCCCGACCAGCAGTACTACGTCGGCTGGGACATGCCTAGCATCCTTCATCCTCAGACTCTGCTCGCCTACGAAATGAACGACGAACCACTCAGTCCGCAAAACGGTGCACCCCTGCGAATCGCCTCGCCCACAAAATACGGCATCAAGCAGATCAAACGAATCGGGCGGATCGAATTTACGGACGAGCGTCCAAAGGATTTCTGGGCCGAGCCGCAATGGGGTTACGATTGGTACGCGGGACACTAATCGGGCTTGCCTTTGCGGCATCTCTCAGAGCAGTATTTGACCTCGTCCCAAACCTTTTCCCAGCGTTTACGCCATGAGAAAGGCCGCTTGCAGCGGATGCAGATCTTCTCGGGGAGCGTAGACTTGGTAAATCGCGGTTTCGGTTTCACAACACGATGATACTCGACCGGCTAGAGATCATAAACGAACAGTTCGACGCGGACGCGGTCACGCCCGAGCAGCTCGATATGCTGCTGGCCGACGGCTGGCGGCATTTCGGCACGCACTTCTTCCGTTACAACCTGAACGTCTATAAAGAAGAGATCGTCCGCGTGATTCCGTTGCGGATCCGTCTGGCCGATTTTCAACTCTCAAAAAGCCAGAAACGCGTTCTACGTAAGAACGGAGACCTCACCGTCGAATTCGTCCCGATCCAGATCACCGCCGAGATCGAGAGCCTCTTTCACCGTCACAAACGACGATTCGACCACGACATTCCCGATGCCATCTACGACTTTCTTTCGCCCGATGCAGGGAATTTCCCGACCGTAGGATTTCAGATCACTGCCCGGGATGCGAATGATAAGTTGCTCGCGGCGAGCTTTTTCGACGTTGCTGATGAGAGTGTGTCGGCGATCTACGGCTGTTTCGACCCGGACGACACAAGCCGCAGCCTCGGCATTTTTACGATGCTAAAGGTGATCGAGTTTGCGAGCCAAAACGGCAAGACGTTCTACTATCACGGCTACGCGTACGACAGCGAGTCGTTTTATGATTACAAAAAGCGATTTTCGGGGGTGGAGCAATTTGATTGGAAAGGAGATTGGAGTAAAAAACAACTCGACTGTTAAGCCAGCGGTCTTCGACCGCGTTCACCGTCGAAATGCTCCGCAAAATCTTCGTCATTCCAATACGCCCTCATGTCGGGTTCGATCGGCACGTCGCAAGCCTCGTGCGGCAGATAGGCCAGATAGCTTGACCATTTCCATTTTGCCGGGTGATCTATCAGTCCGGCACGTACAGGATTCATGTGAACGTAGTTCATCTTCTGTAGGATGAATTTCTGGCTCCACAGATCGACGGACGTTACCTTCTTTTGCCAGACGGAATAAGAATGATTACGTTTTCCCATAGCTTTGAGCTTAAGTTTATCGAGCGAGACAAGATGACGGTTCTCCTTTAGCCAGTCGATGATCTTCCTCGCTGATATTCCTTTTAGTTCTTTTCCGACCAACTCAATATCACAATTCAGGGGATTCACGATCAGATGGACATGGTCAGGCATGATCACATAGGCGATCAGTTTGAATGGGTGTTTTTCTCTTATCTCCGCAAGTGCATCGATAAAGATCTGACAAATGACAGGGCTCCTAAAGATCGGCACCCGCTTGAACGCGACGAACGTTAGGTAGTGAAAAATGTTCGCTTCGGTTGAGTTGAATGTTGTCATCGAAGAACGCGGTCGAAGACCGCTGGCTTAACGGCACGTCAAATTTTTAGCATCTTGGTCCACGCAATATACTTCTTCGAATCAAACTTCTTCCCCGTGCTTCCGCTTGTCATGTATCTGATCTGTCCAAAGACCTCGCGTTCCATCCACGGGCGGTCGTGTTTGCCGAAGCACCAGAGGATTCCGGCGTAGCTGTTTGGGTTGCGGCCGTCGAGGCAGTATTTGTTGTTGAGATGGACGAGCGTTTCGAAGGCGATCTCGTACGTCGGCGTCCACGCGATCACGTTCTTGCCCCACAGCATCCGCACATAATTGTGCATTTCGCCGGTCACGACCATCTCGCGTTGGGCGGCGTTCCATAGCTCGTCGTGCGTTTCGCCGCGTTCTAATTGTTCGAGTGAATAGGTGAATTGCCGCTCGTCGGCGGCGTGTTTTCGCATCGTTTTGTGTACCCAATCAGGCAGAGCGGCGAGCGAATCGTATTTGTCATTAAATCGCGTCATGTTGTACGACAGCTCGCGGCGGACGATGAGCTCTTCGAGGTAGGCGTCGATCGATTCCTGTGGTGCGTCCGCATCGCGAATGGCCAATGCGATCTCGAGCGGTGAGAGAAAACCAAAATGCAGATACGACGACAGCCGCGAAGACCCATCTTGGTCCGGTTTGCTGCGAGCTTTGTCGTAATTACAAAGTATGTCCGTAATGAACAGTTTCAGACGCTCGCGGCCCTTGACCGTTCCGCCGTGATAGACAGTCGATGCCGGAACACTGTGGTCGATATCGCACTCGGCGACGAGGTCGGGAATGTTGTCCGAGGTTACGAGAGTTTCGAAGTCAGTATCTATATCAAGATCGATACTAGAATGTTCGACCGTCTCATTCGCCAGCGGCACGAGATAGCGGTCGAGCAGCTTCTTGATCTTCGGACGGATCGTATATGCGGCGTATTCTTCCTTGTCGAATTTCGACATCGGCACGATTCCGTTCGAATCGACGGCGTGGACCGCGATCTCGGCTCGCTCGGCGATGCGGCGGTTGTGTTCGGGGATGATGAAGCACGGGAAATCGTCGGTGACGATCAAAGCCGCGTCCTTGGCGAGTGCCGCGACAGTGTTCTTTGCCGAGGCGGCATCTTTTTGTAGGTAAAAAATGTACCTGATCCCAAGCCGTTCAAACTCGGCCCGTTTCTCCTCGACGCCCTCGAGAATAAAGGTATGAATACGATCCGACGCCCACGGATAGTAATACTTCAGCCCTTCGTAAACGACCAGCGGCACCTTTAGCTCATTCGCTTTACGGATCGCCCAGATAAGCGCGTGATTATTGTCCACCCGCTTGAACATCTGCATCCAATACAACACATATCGGGCATTTGAGTTTACCGGCTTGTCGTTAAGAGCGACTACTCTTTCGTTGATCCGCATTGAGGTATTATAAGGGGGTTAGCCACAGAGAACACAGAGGTCACAGAGTTATATGGTGCATTTTCACAAAACAACGAGGTTAAGCCAGCGGTCTTCGACCGCGACGTCGCGAGTGGCTCAGAACGCGGTCAAAGACCGCTTGCTTAACGGCATTCGTGTTTTTATGTTCGCTCGTGTTCCGATTTTGTTTTCCGCCCTCGGTGTACTCTGTGCTCTCTGTGGCCAATCCCTCGCACAGGAATGGAAAACCATAGCCGATGGCGTCGAGTACGCCGAGGTGCGGCGGGAGTTTAGCGGCAAGAGCGTCAACATCAACCTTCTCCGCCTCGACCTAAAAAAAGTCCGTCTCGACGTCCACCACGCGATGGACGCCGCGATCGGCACGGAGAAAACATCGTCGATCGCTACGCGACACAAAGCATTTGCGGCGATAAATGCAGGGTTTTTTAGGTTGGATACGAGCATTTGGGCGGGTGATGCGGCGGGCCTCTTGGAAGTGGACAACGAACTTTTTAGCGAGAGTTCGAAAGAACAGAATCGCCCTATGATCATCTAACAAATTAGAAGGATAGCACTGACATATTCCACTGGATACTTCCAAGATGGCGATTTGGTAAGGTTGGCAAGAGAGTTTACGAAGTGTGGGGAATAAACCGACAGCGAGGAGAAAATGAGTTGGTTGCTATCACGCCTGCCTTTCACACCACCACGCTCACGCGATCCTAGCGGACTGGAAGTAATTATTAATGAGAAAATCACCGAATACTCCGAACCATGGCAGCTTTCAATCCCGACAAACGGATATTTTCGGTATCCGCGAGCGGTCGAGTGAAAGACCTGAAGGTTCGCGAAAGAACGTCTCAGCTTGTAACCGGCAGACCAGAATCCGACAAACCACGTGCTGGGATATCTTCATGCCCTCGTCTACTACATTGGGTCCGAAGATGCGTCGCCGGCGTCCCCAACTCATCAAAAACTCCAAGATCGACATCACCTGGGAGCAGGAAAAAGCTTCAAGAAATCCTTTGTCGAAGACACGCCATCCGCGGACTGCCGGTTGCGAAACTCAAAGACGGCAAATTCTCATGCTCACAGCCGATGGGCGAACCGAGCAGAGTGCGGGCCTCGACCTTTACGATCTCGCGGCATACTTTCTCGAACTCGGTGCGACCGACGCGATGAACCTCGACGGCGGCGGCTCGACGACGATGTTTCTCGACGGCAAGGTCGTCAATAAACCATCGGACAAGGAAGGCGAGCGAAAGGTGAGCGACGCGATATTGGTGACCTTGAGAAAACCCGTTTCGAAAAAGAGAAATTAACCACAGATAAATACAGATGAACTCAGATAGGAAATTCTATCCGCGTCTACCGGTATTCATCTGTGGTAGCTTTCTTTCTCACACTGCCGTCCCTTTCTCGCGGATGGTTCTGACTTGAACTGTCTTGCCTCACGGTGCGTATTAGTGCTAACTTTCGCGTGTACCATCTCAAAAACCTATATGAAACGAATCATACTTGCGTTCTGCCTAGTTGTCTCTTTCGCCGTCGTTATTCAAACTCAAACCCCGCAGCGCAAAACGATCGCATCCGTCATCGATAAGCTGCAAAAGATCGACGGCTATGTGCCTTTCTACGTCGATGCAGACGCTGGCAAGATCTATATAGAGATCACGCGTTGGGATAAGGAATTTCTTTATCTCGTGAGCCTGCCGACCGGCGTTGGGTCAAATCCGATCGGGCTCGACCGCTCGCAGCTCGGGCCGACGTATCTTGTGAAATTCGAGCGTTCGGGGAACAAGGTCTTGATGGTGCAGCCGAATTACGATTTTCGTGCTTCGGGCAATGTGCTGCAGAAAAAGTCGGTCGAGGAATCTTTTGCGAGATCGGTGATCTGGGGATTTCGTGTCGAGGCCGTGGATGGTGATCGTGTGTTGGTCGACGCGACCAACTTTATCGTCCGCGATGCCCATGGTGTCGGCGAGCGGATAAACGCGATGCGGCAGGGCAATTACAATTTTGACGAAAGCCGCTCGGCACTCTATCTCCCAAATACCAAGGGCTTCCCAAAGAACACCGAGGTCGAGGCGACGGTCACACTTACGGCCGGCGGCGAGACAAATAATCAGGTCAATCAGGTGACGCCGACCGGAAAGCATGTCACAGTCCGCCAGCGGCATTCCTTCGTCGAGCTGCCTGATAACAACTACAAGCCGCGAAAATTTGACCCGCGAACCGGCGCCATCCGCATCAGTTTTTACGATTACGGCACGGACATCAACGAAGACCTCGAACAACGCTGGATTCAGCGTTTTCGGCTTGAGAAGAAAGATCCGAACGCGGCGATGAGCGAGGCTGTAAAACCGATCATCTTTTACGTCGATAACGGAGCTCCTAAAGCGATTCAGGATGCCCTGATCGAGGGAGCTGCGTGGTGGAATCAGGCATACGAAGCGGCGGGTTTTCGCAATGCATTTCAGGTTCGCGTGCTGCCGGATGATGCCGATCCGATGGACATTCGCTACAACGTGATCAATTGGGTTCACCGATCGACCCGCGGCTGGTCGATCGGCGACAGCGTGGTCGACCCGCGAACCGGAGAGGTCTTGAAGGGCGATGTAACGCTGGACTCGCAGCGTGCACGTCAGGATTTCCTGCTCGGTGCGGGTATGTCGCCACAGTACAAGTCTGGAGCGATGGCGTGCGAATTCGGCCTGTCGCCGGACGTGGATTATCTAGCAGCCGATAATTCGGCGGCTGAGATCACATCGATGTCTTATGCGCGCATCCGTCAGCTTTCCGCACATGAGGTCGGGCACACGCTTGGCTTCACCCACAATTTTGCGGCGAGCACTTACGATCGCGGCTCGGTAATGGACTATCCGGCACCGCTGGTAAAGATCGTCAATGGCAAGCTCGATTTTTCTGACGCCTATTCAGTTGGGATCGGTTCGTTCGACAAGTTTGCGACTCGCTATTCATACGCTCAATTCCCGGCTGGTGCGAATGAGGACGCCGAACTCCGGAAGATAGTCACCGAAGGCCTCGCCTCGGGAAATCTCTTCCTTGGCGATCAAGACGCCCGTCCGGCGAATGCGGCAAATCCGCTCGGCAATCTGTGGGACAACGGAGCTGATCCCGTTGCGACTCTGCGTCACGAGATGAAAGTTCGTCGCATCGGCCTTGATCAGTTTGGTGTGAAGAGTATCCCTGTCGCTTCGCCGATGTCGTATCTTGAGAATGTGTTTCTGCCGCTTTATCTCCATCACCGCTATCAACTGACCGCCGCCGCCAAGACGGTCGGCGGCGTTTACTACACGCACGCCGTTCGTGGACCAGCCGGCCCGGAGCCGTCGCCAGTCGCGGCAATGATCCCGGCGGATAAACAACGCGACGCACTCAAGGCGGTGCTGGAAACGATCGACCCCCGAGAACTAGCGATCCCTGAGAATGTCCTGAGCCTCATTCCGCCGACGGCGTATGGATATGGCTCCGGACGCTCGGAGTTGTTTCAAAAGCGGACGAGCCCAATGTTCGATCCGGTCGGTGCGGCGGAGATAGCCGCCGACGTGGCGATCAGCGCCTTACTTGAACCCAATCGAGCCGCCCGAACGATCAATCAAAACGCCCGGAACAGGTCGAATCCGCATTTCCGCGAGGTAGTCGATTCACTGATAAAGACTGCCTGGAGCCCGACGTCGGACACGAATCAAGCCGTCATCCAACGGGCCGTACAGAGTTTGACGGTTTCGCGTCTTATGGACCTAGCCGCGAACGAACGGGCGCAATCGCAAGTTCGTGCCGTCGCGAGCGATACGCTACGTTCGCTGCTAGCCACGCTCAAGCGAACCGTCGCGACAGGGGAAGCGGCCGCGTTTAACCGCTCGCTTGCCGATGACATCACCCGCTTCCTCGAACGCCCCGATGCTCCGCGAAAGCAGACAGCTCCGCTCGCGACACCGCCGGGAGACCCGATCGGAAACTAGGCCGCAACTTATGAAACTGTTGATGAAAAGATATTTCGCAGGCATCGCTGTCCTACTCGTCCTCTCGGTACCTGTATTTGCAGACAAAGTAGATGACTATGTATTGGGCCAGATGGTCGAGCGACATGTGCCGGGGGCGGCCGTTGCGGTGATACAAAAAGGCCGTGTCGTCAAATTGAAAGGCTATGGCCTGGCGAGCGTTGAGTTTGACGTTCCGGTGACCGTTGATACCGTCTTTGAGATCGGTTCGGTGTCGAAGCAGATGACCGCCGCGGCGATATTGCTGCTCGTCGAGGACGGCAAGGTAAAGCTTGACGAAAAGATATCAGCGTACCTGCCGGGAACACCTGAGACGTGGAAAGATGTTACCGTCCGGCATTTGCTGACACATTCTTCGGGTGTAAAAAACTACACGAGTCTCGATGGATTTGAGCTTTCACGGCGGTTGACGGTCAACCAATTCATTGCCAAACTTGCACCACACCCGCTCGAATTTACTCCCGGCGAACGTAATATCTACAGCAACAGCGGCTTTAATCTGCTGGCACTGATCGTCGAATCCCGCTCGGGGATGAAATACATCGACTTCATGCGGAAACGCATCTTTGAGCCGCTCGGGATGACCAAAACGACTGACCGCGACCCGCAATTCATTGTCAAAAAGCGGGCAAATGGCTACGAATGGTCGCGAGACCGTCTTTCGGGACGAGATGGCAGTCTTACGGATCTGACGGGCGCCGGTTCGATCGTTTCGACGATCGGAGATATGGCGAAATGGGCAAACGCCGTTGGCGGTAGCAAATTTCTTACACCTGCGAGTCAGGCAGAATGGTGGAAGAAGTTTGTCTTTAACGATGGGAAAGAGTCAGTCTACGGTTTTGGCTGGCGGATCTCGGATGTGCGTTCGCACGAGCTGGTCGGGCACACGGGCCAGACTGCAGGGTTTGGGGCTGCTCATTTTCGATACCCCGTCTCGGGGACGACCGTGGTTGTTTTGACGAACATTGGTGAGATCGGCGTTGGCGGGGCGATCGCGATAGGTATTGCTAAGCTCTATATTCCAACGATGTCGCTTCGTGCAATGAAGCCGGTCACGGCAGAGGATGACGGAAAAGGGGCAACGTTCGCCTCGGCACTTTCCAGCCGGCTCGAAAATCGTCCCGACAATGCGGTGATGGCGGACGGTTTGGTCCGGGCGATGTCCACCCAACGAGCCAAGGACACTAACACGCGGATCGCCTCATTTGGCAGTGCAAAAAAGATCGAGATGGTCGGAGTTGAGCGATCTGAGGCACGGACAAGCTACTTGTTCATGGCCGATACGGGGCGGCGGATGTTTCTCTGGCGTGTCGCGTTTGACGTGAGCGGGAAGATCAGTGAGATGAATCTTGAAGAGGAAGAATAGCTATGCGCTCCATCACTTTTCGAAGCTGTTTGATCCTGTTTGTCGTGATCGCCGCTTCCTCGTACGGCTTGGGACAGGAGGTGAGGTCGCTCACCTCTGGCAATACTGTCGAACGAGATATAAAAGGAGGTGACACACATTCTTTTTTGGTTGACATCGCCGCCGGAAACACCGCTCGTATCGAGATCGAGCAGAAAGGTGTCGATGTTGCCTTGGCGGCCTATTCCCCTGACGATAGACAATTCCTGACCAGCGAATCCCCGAGCGGCGTACTCGGCGGTGATCTGATACTCGTAACTGCGACGGCCAACGGCAAATATCGCATTGCCGTCACACCCTCAGATCCGCGTGCCGCATCCGGCAAATATGTCATCAAACTCACTGAGATCCGCCCGACCACAGCCGAAGATGAGCTGATCAACGCCGCTGCGATGAAGATAACAAAGGTCGCCGAGGAAGCGACCGTCTTTCGCCAAAATGGCACACGTGATGGTCGTCGTAAAGCGATCGAAAAATTCGATGAGGTGATCGAACTATCGCGTCAGAAACGTGACAAGGTCTGGGAAACAGTTGCCCTAATAACGATCGGGCTTCTGTACGAACAGCTGGGCGAGGTACAGCAATCATTGGATTTCTATTCGCGTGGTTTAGCTCTTGCAAGAGAGGTTGGCAATAAGCAATACGAGGGCTCGTCCATCAATAATCTCGCCGTTGCCTATCTGGGGCTCGGCGAATATGAGACATCTGTTTCTTATCTGACCCAAGCACTCGCACTGCAAACCGCTGCCGGGAATCGGCGTGGCCAGGGCGTAGTTTTCAATAACCTGGGAACGGCTTACCTATTTCTCGGTGACCTTGTGAAGTCCGAGGAATTTTACCGGCAAGCTCTCTCGGTTCGCCGCGAGGTCAAGGACGACCGCGGCGAGGGCTTTGCTCTAAACAACATCGGTCAGGTCTTTATACAGTCCGGCGACTATCCAAAGGCACGCGACTTTCTCGATCAGGCTCTCGCTCTTAGAAAGAGGATCGCGGACAAGCAGGGCGAAGCCGTTACTTCCCGAAACATTGGCAAGCTCCTCTTTAAGTCCGGCAACAACGCCGAAGCGGCAAAATTCCTCAATGAAGCTCGAAAATTGAGCAACGAACTTGGCGACCGCCGTGTCGAGGCCGACACTCTGTTTTGGCTGGCATCGATCGCTGCCCGTACAGATGATGTGTCAAAAGGCATCGAGTATATCGAACGCGGCCTCGGCATAATTGAACAGATCCGCGGCGAGATAATCAACCCGCAGCTTCGAACCGGGTATTTCTCGACCGTTCCTCAATATTACGAGCTGTACGCCGACTTGCTAGTTTCCCGCGGGCAGAAGCAGAATGGCGAAAAGGACATCGAGCTAGCTCTTCAGGTTAGCGAACGTGCGAGAGCGCGAACGCTCGTCGAACTGCTCCAGGAAGCCCGAATTGATATCAAGAAAGGCGATGACGAGAGAAGACTCGACGAGCTACAAGAAACACTGAACGCAAAATATCGCGATCGAACAACTTTGCTTTCTGGCAAACCAACACCGGCCCAGATCGAAAAGATAACGGCCGAGATCAATACCCTCGACGCAGAGGTCGAGGCACTACAGGTAAAGATCCGACGAGAGAATCCGGCTTACGCGGACCTGACTTATGGTTCAGCGTTGTCTGCGAGCGAGATCCGCGAACTTCTTGATGACCGAACGGTCTTGCTCGAATACAAACTTGGCGACACACGGTCGTTGCTGTGGCTGGTTACAAAGAGTAGCGTACGCGTTTTTAGCCTGCCGCCGAGAAAGGTGATCGAAACTCTCGCGACTGATTATTACAAGGCTGTTTCAGGCGGCCGAGCAGGCTATGGCGATGTCGCGAGGCTCGAAGCGGAACTCAGCAATATGCTGATCGGGCAAGTTTCAAATGCGATCGGCAAGAACCGCGTCGCGGTGGTGGCCGATGGCGTATTGCAGCTAATTCCGTTTTCCGCGATGCCGGGCCTTGCCGCTAACGAGACGGTCGGCCTTCCTTCGGCGGGCGTACTTGCCGAACTGCGGCGTACGGCGAAAGCTCGTACCAGCAGCCCGCGAAGGCTTGCCATCTTTGCCGATCCCGTTTTTGAGGCAAATGACTCACGACTTATCTCAGCAAAAGAAGTCTCAAAAGAGAAGTATGCGGCGGTTGGACGGGATCTTAGAGATCTCAACCGCGGGGCAGAACTCCAGCGTCTGATCGCTTCCCGGACAGAGGCACGCGAGATAGCGGGCCTTTTCCCCGCGAGCCATGTAAAAACCCACCTCGATTTTGACGCAAGCGTCGATGCCGCAACAGACGAGAGGCTTCGCGATTACAACATCATTCATTTTGCTACGCACGGGCTCCTCGACACCCAACGGCCGGAATCGTCGAGCCTGGTGTTTTCGCTATTTGATAAGAACGGCAAGCGGCGGGACGGTTTCATGCGGCTCAGAGATGTTTATGACCTTGAGCTGTCGAGCGATCTCGTGGTTCTTTCGGCGTGTCAGACCGCTTTGGGCAAGGACGTTCGGGGCGAAGGTTTGATCGGACTAACACGCGGATTTATGTTCGCCGGAGCTCCGCGTGTCGTGGCAAGTCTATGGAAGGTGGACGATGCGGCAACCGCCGAATTCATGAAACGCTTTTATCGCGGAATGATAAAAGAAGGCCTCACACCGGCTACCGCTTTGAAAAAAGCTCAAAATGAACTCAAAGCAACACCGCGTTTTCGTTATCCGTATTACTGGGCCGGAT
The DNA here is from genome assembly GCA_016718135.1 of Acidobacteriota bacterium. Lineage (GTDB taxonomy): Bacteria > Acidobacteriota > Blastocatellia > Pyrinomonadales > Pyrinomonadaceae > OLB17. Next base: position 156,344 of record JADKEF010000004.1, read on the forward strand.
TTACGCTTCAGGGAGATTGGCATTAGCGCTTTCAACGGACATAAAACTCCTCTAAAATAGCTTCGATTGAACGACGTTTCCGCTCAAACCAGTTTTGACACTCTTCTGGCCTTGCTCGACGCCGACCGTGAGGCGGCAGGTGCAAAGTATGAGGAACTGCGCCAACGGCTCACTCGCTTCTTTGACTGGCGCGGTTGTGAAACGTCCGATGAACTTACCGATATTTGTCTGGAACGCGTCGTGAGAAAGATCACTGATGGAGAAGTGATCAACAACGTGTCAGCCTATGCCGCGACCATCGCCCAGTTTGTCTACAAAGAGAGCCTGCGCAGCAAATCGCGTTTGACAGATTCGCTCGATGCTGAGAATGCCCCCGAGATCGCGGCGACCGTAACAGCAGTCGAAGAAGACGAACGCATGAGCTGTCTTGAAACTTGCCTGAACGAGTTTCGCATCGATGACCGCAAACTAATCGTTTCATATTACGACACCGACGAAAAGACGATGATCGCGTCGCGCAAACGGCTGGCGGATTCGCTTGCGGTTTCGATGAATACGCTACGGATCAAAGTGTGTCGATTAAAGACAAAGCTCGAGAAATGCACTAAAGACTGCTGTGGGGAATAGGTATTATTGAAATGTTTTTACCACTTTTTGCACTGGGTACAGGGATTAAGTAGTGAACCTGAACGAAGAAAAAATAAACGCAGACGCCCGGCGTTTCCTTTTGGGCGCGATGAGCGACGACGAGCGTGCGGAGTTCGAATTGGCATTTATTGGCGACGAAGCGATGTTTGATCACGTTCGTGCTGTCGAGGATGACCTCGTCGAGCAATACGTGCGTGGCACGATGTCGTCTGACGATCGCCGCTTGTTCTCAGCATCCTATTCGGGGTCAGCGGCGAACCGCGAGCGCGTCGACCTCACTCGAGCGATGCTCAAAACGGTTTCCGGGCGCAAAGTCTCCGAGCGAGGTAACAATATATCCATTTGGGAATCGATAACAGCATTTCTTGTTGGCAACAAGCTGGCTTTGGGTTCGGCCTTTGCTATTTTGGCCGTTGCTGCCGGGGGATGGTTTGCGTTGACGCGAAATACCGCAAACGAAGTGGCAGCTGTCGAAACACCGGTTGTAGAAACCAGAACAACTCCAATAGTTGCTGCGACACCGCTGCCCTCGCCAGCTATTTCTAACAACGAGATTGTTGCCGAAACAAACAAACCGACGCCTCGAAATGACAACAAGCCGCCTGAGCCGCCGAAGGTCAGCACGCCCGTTCTGGCACTATTTGCGGGAAGCGTTCGTGCGGGCGGCAGTATGACTCAGCTTGATCTGCCAAAGTCGGCCAGCGGCGCACGTCTGCTGCTAAATCTCGAAAGCCGTGACTATGAACGATACTCCGCCGAAGTCGTCGATCCAGATGGACGCGTCGTCGCCCGAAGCTCGAACATCCGGGCAAACGGCAAACGCGTTGAAGTCTTCGTTCCCGCATCGCGCCTAGCGACGGGCGAATATATCGTTCGGCTATCAGGTTTAAGCAAAGAGAACAATAAAGAATCCGTCGCTGATTTCCCGTTTAGAGCTATCAAAAACTAGCTCTACCCACGATTATTCCAACGATCTAGAGAGGCGAATGATACGTCTCTTTTTTTGTGAGAATACTTTGAAATGTTTCTTTATCTCCCGTCACTACTATCAAGCGAACAGCGAATCTATTTTCAAACAAAAGAGAGGAGAAACAAATGAGATCACGAATTCTATTAAGCATGTTCATTGCCGCGGTTGTCCTGGCGATCGGCGTTAACGCCGCAAATGCGCAGCCGAGTGCTGCTCAGGTCAAGAAGGACGTTTCCGGACCGAAGACGGTCTCGGTTACTGTTTTGGGCCGGGGTACGCGGGTCTGGAGCAAGGGGTATTCAAAATACGTCTGGGATGTTCCCTATACGGCAAAGGTCAAGAGCGAAGAGCCAGGTGTGAACATCCTCGTTGAGGCGACTGCTTCGTATGACATTGCGGGCGGGCGCTATGTTTATTGGAAATCATTCGTAGGATCGAACCTATTCGAAGGTATCCCGAATCCGACCGAAGCTGAGGTTGCGGCATTGCTGCAAAGATTTGGCCCCCAGCCGATTATGATGGGTGAGTTCTATTCTGCGGTCAAAATCGAGGGCATAAAACTTGCGGATAAACCTAGGTTTGAATGGCACAATCTCAATTCTGTCTCATTTACCGTTTACGCCACGTTCACAGAACAGGTCAATTACACAACGACGCGTCGCATCGCCAAGCCCTACCGAGCAAGACTCTATCGAGACGGCAAGACAATGCCCTGGAAGAGTATTGGACAGTCAGATAACCCGAACGACGACGAGGTCATTATCGTCCTATAGGAGATCAAATGAAAGCACTTTTAACACTATCAATCGTCGCGATAGCATTGGCACTGGTCGGATGCGGTGGTCTCTCGTCCTCGCCCAAAATGGATGTCACGATCGGCGGCAAAACCAACAGCTACGCCATCAAGGACGCCAAGATGATGAAGCTGCAGCAGGGCAGCGGCGACAATGCCAAAGCCCAGTATCAGATCCATCTTGCGACGTTCGAACTGACGAAGACGAGCGACGTTTCCAAACCGCTGACAGAGAACGGCCAGGCTGTGATCTCGATCGAGGTTTACGACAAAACGGGAACGACTCGCGACAGCGTACCAACGCCGACGACGTTTCCGGCAAAGAGCAACGATTTTGCCGAAGCTAGTTTTGGAAGCGTTTTCATCTCCTATGTTGAGGATGGCAAGCTGATACGCAAAACTCCTGCGGACTTTTCCGCTGACAATAAGGATAAGGACGGGTCGGTTAAATTCACCTCGGTCAGCGGCGATACCGTCACCGGCGAAGCTGACCTCAAGATCACCGACAAGATCACGCTCAAAGGAAATTTTACGGCAAAGATCGTTGGTAAGGAGTTTTGATATGCAAAAGGCGTTATCGATACTAGTTGGTATTCTCACCATTGGCGTCGCAGCAGCGTCGGCTCAAAGTAAATGTTTTGAAAACAACGGGCTAAAGGACGGCCATTCGGTCGAGATGTCGATCAGCGGCAAGACTGTAACCGGCAGTTTTAGCATCGCTCCTGATTACGACACGGATCGTGTAAAACGATACGAGTTTACCGGGATGATCGCAGGCAGCGTCATATCGGTCAAATTCCCCGATCAGACGCCCGTTGAAGTTCCGTCCTCGCCCTCTACCAAGCGATGGACGCTGGTGCGTACGACGAGCGGTGAAAAGCTGCGGGTTACGCTGTACGGCAAGAATTACACCACAAACAAGTGGGGTAGCTACACAGCCGATTACACAATGTGCAAAGATCCGCATGATGAGGCCGCTTCGACCGCGAAGCGGATCACGTTTGCAAAGGGAACTACCGCTTGGGCGTCTGATCTAAGTTTTACGAGCAAGGGCGAGAAGAAGAGCTACAAACTCGGTCTTCGCTCGGGTCAGAAGGTTTCCGTTTTGGCTCCGGGTTGTGGTATATCGTTCTTTTATCCGGATAAAACGCCCTATGAAGAGGGAACCGCGATCGACACTTGGGGCAGCGACAAACTGCCGCAGTCGGGCGATTACCTTTTTGTGATCTCGCCTGCGGGCGAGCCCGGGGTTTGCAAAGTTCGGTTTGAGGCGAGGTAAGCGATGGCGTCAAGAATACAGAACAAGCGCCGTCTAAAGGGCGTCATCCTTAATATTCTGCTCAGCGGTGCGTCGTATGTGCTAATGATCTTCGGGTTGGTTGCCGGTTTTGTTCCATCCAGCAAGGTTGCAAGATACGGCAATATTTCGGCGGCACAGAATCCAATAAATTACTGGGTGACGATCATCGGGCTATTCATGCTCGGCACCGTCTTCCTCGCCATAGCTCTTTGGGTCCTAAAACGCTACAGGAGCAATATCGGAAGTTATGAATGATCGGAGGAGAATCAAAATGAGAAAAGTACTGTTCATAATCGTGGCCGCTATGCTCGCGGCTGCGTGCGGCGGCGGATCGTCGTCCTGGGCCGTCAAGCATAAAGGCAAAGATGTCACCTTCGCCAAGACGTTTGGCTACGCGAATTTTCGTCCTGACCTGCAGCAAGGCCAGATCGTGATAGCGAATTTCGAACCGGAGATCAAGAGCGAGTCGGTAATGGGAATTCCCGATACTCAGAAAGCCGGAGAAGCATTTGTTGGTATTTACTTCAAGACGAACAACCAGGCCGACTACAAAAACTCGGTCAAGGCCGGTGATGTTTCTGACAACATCGGCTCGGTCTGGATATCGAACGGCGACACGAAAGACCGTGTCAGTTTTGCCGAAAGCGGAAAAACAGCAGGAAAACTCGTAATTACGGAAGTAACTGAGACGACCATCAAAGGGAACATTAGCGTAACGAAAGGCGACTCTTCGATCAGCGGTCCCTTCGAGGCAAAGATAATTAAAAAGACACCTTAATCACCAAAGGAGAAATGATGAAGACAACACTTTTAGCGGCGATAGTCACAACGGCCGCTCTCATATCCGCCTGTAGCGGAGCAGCAACAAACACCAACAATAGCAGCTCATCAGCCAATAACTCGGCGACGGCAAAAGCGCCTGAAAAGCCGGTGGTAACGCTCAAACCGGGCGAGGTGCCATTCGAAGGAATGTCGAATGTGGCAACTACGGCCAAGGCAGGAGATATTGTCCTGACGATAGATGAAGCTAAGATCGCCGAGATAGCCGGCGGAGCAAAAGATCCCACCGCCATTTTTAACAATCGCGTCATGGTAACACCTGGCGAACTTGAATCTGAGGTCGAGGACAGCTTTAAGAAGAAGTATAAAGTGGCGAATGCCTACATTATCGCTATTCCAAAAGGGCAGAAGGCAAAGGTCGGCGATGTTGTACTCACGTGGTGGCAGTCAGGTGGTGGAATGATGCGCGGCTATGTGACGGAAGCGGCAAATCCTGCCGAACCAACGGTTCGCTATCTCGGCATGTCGCCGCGTGAGGACAAGAGCGACAAGCTAAAGCCGGATTCGTTCATCGTTGTCAATAACGAATGGGCTCCCGGTGCCCCGGTTGTCTCGAAAGACGCCAATGGAACTGAGTTCGCCTATGTGCTTCGCGTAAACGGCGACAAAGTTCTGATCTCAGGATTTGCTCGAAAATTAAGGGTAAGGTCAAAGGCAGATCTCACGCCGATCTCATACAAGCCGACTTTCAAGGTAGGTGATGAGGTGAAAGCATCGTTCATGTCTTCGTTCGACCCTGCGACCGTTGTTTCGATCGACCCCAAAACAGGAAAAGTAAAGGTAAAGCGGGTCCGTCCTGAAGAGGAGAAAGATCTTGATTTTGGCGAGGTGACGAAATGAGACAATTCATTGTAATTACGATGTGCGCACTATTCTTGTCCGCATGCGGCGGTGGCGGGTCGAGTCTTGCGATTAAATCGGGAGACAAGTCGATGAGTTTTTCGGCAAAATCGAGCTCGACTGATTTTGGCAATGTTATCGCTACCTCGCCCGGTAAACCTGACCTACAGACGTCGGTCCATACTATCTATCTCGCAAACTACGAGATGGACACAACTAACGTCGGCACGATGCGAAAGCCGCTGACCTCGGCTGATCAAATCCGTGTTGAGTTCAGCGTCACAGGCGAAGCTGCGACGAATGAGAAAACGCCGTTCAAGATAGGTACGTATGCTGTCACGAACGACAAGATCAATGACATTCGCTACGTGAAAGTAACGACATTCGCAGACGGCAAAGAGAATAAGATCGATTTCGACACGATGTCGTCGATGTCCAAGATTACCGGCGAGGTGAAGATCACATCGGTGACCGAGACGGAACTCAGCGGCTCGATCGACATCACTGAGGGCGACAAATCGGTCAAAGGCAACTTCACGGCAAAGATAGCTAAGAAATGAACTTTGGAGGAAAAAACTATGAATCTATTGAGAAAGATAACGGCCCTCGCAATGATCTCGATCTTTGCAGTGAGTATTTTGGCGACGCCGCCTGTGGATCAACCATTCATGCAGGCCGCGTTGAACAATCTGAAAGATGCACAGAATTCACTAAAGAAAGCTACGGCTGACAAGGGCGGTCATCGCGAACGTGCTTTGGACATCACCGCCAATTCGATCAACTCGGTCAACAAAGGCATCGAGTATGACCGCAACAATTACACGCCGGACCGCCGTCGGAATAGTGAAGTATCTGAGTTCGATCCGGTCGCGGCTGACCAACCCAACATGGTGAAAGCTCGCGAACACCTGCAAGCCGCAATGGCAAATCTGCGTAAAGCCTCCGCCGACAAAGGTGGCTATCGCGAACAGGCGATAGGCCATGTGAGCAATGCCATTGCCGCCGTCAACGCGGGCATCGAGTACGACCGAACTCATTGATTCTCCGAGTTCGGAAATAGAAAAGCCCGTCGAATGATCGGCGGGCTTTTCGTTTTGTCATTCTGACGACAGCTAAAAGATTAGTTCTAGGGTGGAATCTTTCACCGCTACTTCAACGCTGCCGCCGTCGGTAAGCTTGCCAAACAGTATCTCGCTCGCCAGCGGCTGTTTGATCTTGTCGTGAATGACCCGAGACATCGGTCGGGCTCCATATCTGGCGTCGAAGCCATTTTGGGCGAGCCACTCGCGAGCTTCCTCGGTAAGCGAAACGAGAACGCGCTTTTCGGCGAGCTGGCCGTTAAGTTCTTTGATGAATTTGTCGACAATGCGTTTTATTACATCGAGATCGAGAGCCCTGAATGGTACCCACGCGTCGAGACGATTGCGAAATTCCGGAGTAAAGGTGCGCTCGATCGCTCCTTTAGCGTTTCCTTTTGTATCAGAACCATTGCGGAAACCCATACCGCCAGACGAAAGTTCGCGAGCACCGGCGTTGGTCGTCATGATGAGGATGACGTTGCGAAAGTCGGCTTTCTTGCCGTTGTTATCGGTCAATGTCGCGCTGTCCATTACCTGGAGTAGCAGATTGAATAGATTGGGATGAGCTTTTTCGATCTCGTCCAGAACGAGGACTGCGTGGGGCGTGCGCATGATCGCCTCGGTCAGCAAACCACCTTGGTCGAAGCCAACATATCCCGGCGGAGCTCCGATCAACCGCGAGACGGTGTGTGGTTCGGCGTATTCGCTCATGTCGTAGCGGAGGAATTCGACGCCCAGAGTCTCAGCAAGTTGCTTCGAAACCTCTGTTTTACCAACACCAGTCGGGCCCGAAAACAGGAACGAACCGACGGGCTTTGTCTGAGCTCCGAGTCCGGCACGGGATATCTGGATCGCATCGACGATCTTATCGATAGCCTCGTCCTGCCCGAAAATCGATTTCTTGATATCCTCGCGGAGAGTCCTGAGACGAACCTTCTCATCCGCAACGACAGTCTTTGGCGGAATTTTGGCCATGCGGGCGATGGTGTTCTCGACCATCTGCACAGTCACTTTCTTCGGCCGCTTGCTCGCTGGCAAAAGTTTTACCGACGCACCGACCTCATCGATGACGTCAATAGCCTTATCCGGCAAAAAGCGGTCGTTGATGTACTTCCCAGCCAATTCCGAAGCGGTTTTCAAGGATTCGTTCGAGTATCTAACGCCATGGTGAGCCTCGTAGAATTTCTTAAGGCCTTTCAAGATCTGATACGTCTCGTCAACAGTCGGTTCGTTAATATCGATCCGCTGAAAACGCCTCGCTAGAGCACGGTCGCGGTCAAATGCGGCCTTATATTCAGAGTGAGTGGTCGAGCCAATACATCGCAACTCGCCCGCAGCAAGAGCAGGTTTGAGGATATTAGAAGCATCCATCGAACCTCCAGAAACCGCTCCTGCACCGACAATCGTATGGATCTCGTCGATAAACAGGATCGCGTTCTCCTCCTGTTTGATCTCGTTAATGATCGCCTTGAACCGCTGTTCAAAATCGCCGCGATAACGCGTTCCGGCCAGAACCGCACCCATATCCAGCGAGAAAAGCTTTGCACCCTGCAAAACCTCGGGCACGTCGCCCTCACTGATCTTGAGTGCAAGACCTTCAGCAAGAGCGGTCTTGCCCACGCCGGGCTCACCAACATACAGAGGGTTATTCTTCTTGCGCCGGCAAAGAACTTGAATAGTGCGTTCGATCTCAGCCATACGGCCAACGATCGGGTCGATCTCACCGGCGGCAGCACGAGCGACGAGTTCTACGCAGAAACTCTCGAGCGGCTTGCGTCGCCCGGTATCGAGCGGCCCGTCAAACTCGTCGTCGATATCAAAGTCCGGCATGAAATCGCCACTATCGACCTTTGAGATACCATGCGCGATGTAATTGAGAATGTCGAGACGCGAGACGTTTTGCTGGAGAAGCAAGTAAACCGCATAAGATTGCTCAGCCTGATACAGTGCCGCGAGAATATTGCCGCCATCAACCGCAGGTTGCCCGCTACCCTCGGCCTGCAAAACTGCGTACGAGATAGTCGATTGAAAAGTCGACGTTAGCTCCGGCATCGTCTTGATGTCGGCCGGCATTTTTTCGAGAACATTGTCGAAGTATTCAAGCAGAGCACGGTTTAGCTCATCGATATGCGCACCGCAATTGAACAATATCTCCTGCGCCGCCGTGTCGTCGAGCAAAGCAAATAGCAGGTGCTCAAGCGTCACAAACTCGTGCTTGTGCTTGACGGCCTCTTTGACCGCAGTGTTCAACGTTTCTTCTAATTCCCGCGTTAACATTTGAGTATATCTTAGCAGTTTTGGGCGAGATGGAAATACAAAGGTCGTGCGTTTCAAACAAATCTGATGCCCTGCGGATGAATCTGCGACACGTATGTATTGAAATCTATGCCCGTCGTCGTATAAACGGCGCTCATCGCTTCTCCAACTTTTTCCGCGCTCTCAGGCGTTTCGCTCAGCATGAATATCGACGGGCCTGAGCCCGAAATACTCCCGCCGAGAGCCCCGGCTTGGAGACTCGCGCCTTTTACTTCGTCAAATTTTGGGATGAGCGACTTCCGTAAAGGCTCGATTATGGTGTCTTCCAGTGAGCGAGAGATCAAACCGTAATCGGCTTTTGCAAGAGCAGCGACGAGCGCCCCGAGATTGCTCCAATTGCGGATCGCGTTTTTCAGCGGCACTTCCTTCGGCAACATCGCACGGGCCTCACTTGTTTTGATCTCGATCTGCGGATGGATTACCGTTGCGAAGAGTGAAGGAAAATCGATCTCAACAATGTCGAGCGGATCGGTCGAACGCACTAGTGTGAAACCGCCGTAGATACAAGGTGCAAGATTATCCGCGTGGCGCGAACCGGATGCGAGAGCCTCGCCGGCCATTGCGAGTTCGACAAGTTCGAGCTTGGTAAAGCGATCATCGATCAAACGGTTAGCCGCGACGACAGCTCCGCACGCACTAGCCGCGCTCGAACCGATGCCGCTGCCGGGCATGATGTGTTTTGTGATCTCAACCTCAAATCCAAAGTCGATACCGGCAGCCTCGATAAACGCCAACAATGCTACCCCGGCGACATTCTTTTCCGGCTCGGTGGGTAGGCCATAATCATCGCGATTGATGATACGCACCTCTCGCGTGTCGATCCGGCGAACGGTCATCTCATCGCACGGCTCCGAGAGTGCAAAGCCGAGACAATCGAATCCGCATACGACATTTGCCACCGTCGCCGGCGCTAATACGCTAACTTCGTCCATATTTTCGAAATCGATCGAATCCGTATATCATTAAGGTTCATTATAGATGCCGCAAAAGTATAACTAATTCGACTTTATAGCAGTTTGCGGCGTGAAAACGCTCCGATCAGATGCACTACTTTAGCACAAACCGACAGTCGCCTCATGTCTCGTTCCGTGAGGCCCTACTCAATGGCCAGCCCGACGATAAGGGCTTGTATTTTCCGTCTGAGATACCGCTACTGACGAATGGTTTGATTGCCAATTTACCAGGCCTTTCAAATGAACAGATCGCGTTCGACGTGATCCGTCCCTATGTAGATGGTGATATCAGCGATGTAGATCTTTTTGAGATCTGCCGCGAGACGGTAGATTTTGATTTCCCGCTCGTTGCGATCAATGACCGCATTTCTACGCTCGAACTTTTTCACGGCCCGACGCTGGCATTCAAAGATGTCGGCGCTCGATTCATGAGTCGATGTCTTCGGCATTTTTCAAAGAATAACGAAGAAAAAACTATCGTCATTGTAGCGACGTCCGGCGACACAGGCGGAGCTGTGGCAGCGGGCTTCCATGGCGTAGAGGGAATTGAGGTTGTCATCCTGTATCCCAAGGACAAGGTCTCAAAAGTACAGGAATTGCAGCTAACGACGCTCGGCGGCAATGTAACTACATTGGAATTACGTGGTACGTTCGACGATTGCCAGGCGATCGCAAAACAGGCCCTTGGCGACATCGATTTACGAACTAAAGCCCACTTCACATCTGCCAACTCTATCAACGTCGCCCGCTGGCTGCCGCAACAGTTTTATTATTTCTACGCCCTCAAACAATGGCAGGGTGAACCGCCGGTTATCTCGGTACCAAGCGGGAATTTTGGCAATTTAGCATCGGGCATTCTCGCCCATATCTCTGGCTTACCGGTCGAGAAGTTCATCGCGGCATGCAACGCGAATGACGTAGTTACAAGATTTCTCCAAACCGAGAACTACGAACCATTGCCCTCGGTCGCGACGCTTTCAAACGCAATGGACGTCGGCGCTCCGAGCAATTTTGTTCGCATACTTGAGATATTCGACAATAAGTTCATTGATCTCAAAGAAAAGCTCGAGTCCGTCAGCATTTCCGACGAGACGACCGCCGCGACTATGCGTGACGTTTATGCCAAATACGGCTATACGCTCGATCCGCACGGAGCGGTCGGTTATCGTGCGTTAGCCGATCATTTTGAGAAAAACGCTGATTCTCGCGGTATCTTTCTTGAGACGGCACATCCCGTGAAATTCGACTCGGTCGGTGAGATAATAGGCCAAGCTCCTATGGTTCCACAATCGGTCGAATCGCTGTTTGCAAAGGAAAAGCAAAGTATCGAGATCGGTAATGATTACACAGCGGTGCGAGAGATATTGTTAAGTAAAATATGAAGGTTCTAAAGTTTGGCGGTTCGTCGGTGGGCAGTGCCGAGACTATCGAGAAGGTTATCGAGATCGTTCGTGTCGCGAGCGAAACGGAAAGCTGCGCCGTGGTTTTATCTGCGATGCAGGGAACGACCGACGATCTGATCGCCGCCGGACGCGCAGCCGAGAGCGGTGACGACGGCTACATCGAGATACTCAGCAATATCAGCGATCGCCACCTAAAGGCGATTCACGAGCTTTTTCACGACGGGCAAACTCTCGCGATCACAGACTTTGTCGAATCGACGATCAAGGAACTGAGCAACCTCTTCGAAGGCGTGCGTCTTGTGCGTGAATTGTCGCCTAAGACGCTCGACCGGATTCTTAGCTTTGGTGAGATCGTATCGACTCGTATGGTCTCCGCCAGAATGATCGAGTCGGGCATCGAGAACGAATGGAAAGACAGCCGTCTCGTGATACGCACTGATTCGAACCATTGTTTCGGCGCCGTTGATTTCGCCGAGACCAACACGCGTGTCAAGGAGTATTTCGAAGCGTCAGAAGCGAAACTTCATATCTTCCCCGGCTTTATAGCCTCAGATTCCGGTGGCTATACGACGACACTTGGCCGTGGCGGCTCTGATTACACGGCGGCGATCATCGCCGCGGCGGTCGATGCTGATGTGCTTGAGATCTGGACCGATGTTTCTGGAATGATGACGGCGGACCCGCGATTTGTTAAGAATGTCAGACAGATCCCGAAGATAACATATCGCGAGGCGATGGAGTTGTCGCATTTCGGGGCCAAGGTTATCTACCCACCGACTATCCAGCCCGTGATGGCGAAGGGAATTCCCGTACTGATCAAAAATACGTTTGCTCCCGACGACGTGGGAACGCTTATTGAGGCAGAATCAACCTCGGCCAAGGACATGATCCGCGGCATCACGAGCATTGATAAGATCACCGTCCTCAATCTCGAGGGAAGCGGGATGGTGGGCATTCCGGGTTTTTCCAAACGCCTATTTGACGCTCTGTCACGTGCATCGATCAACGTCATCCTCATTACTCAAAGCTCGTCCGAACACTCGATCTGCGTTGCTATCGAAGAGAAGTTTGCCGACCTTGCGAAACGCGCCGTTGACCGAGAGTTTGAATACGAGATCGCCGTCGGCCGCATCGATCCGCTCAAGGTCGAAAGCGGATTTTCGATCCTCGCTCTCGTCGGCGACAACATGAAAGAGCACACCGGCGTCTCGGGCAAGATGTTCACGACGCTCGGACAGAATGGCATAAATATAAACGCCATCGCGCAGGGCTCGAGCGAGCGAAATATTTCGGCGATTATTTCATCGCGAGATGTGCGGAAGGCAGTCAACACACTGCACGAAGAATTCTTTTCCGACGGCAGCAAGCAGATCAACCTATATATCGCTGGCGTCGGCCTCGTTGGCGGCAAACTCATCGGACAATTGCTCAAACAGCACGATCACGTGCTCAATGATATGCGGTTGAATCTTCGCGTCGTCGGCCTCGCTAGTAGCACTCACGCGAAGTACGAGGAAGAAGGCGTCGATCTTACCAATTACAAAGATCAGGTTCTCGCGGCCGAGGAAATGAACATCGACGCGTTCACAGATGCGATCATCGAAAACAACCTGCGCAACTCGATCTTCGTCGATGTAACCGCAAATGCGGCTGTCGTCGAGACGTATCCAAAGCTTTTAGCAAAAAGCATCTCGATCATTGCGTGTAATAAGGTCGCGGCCTCGTCTGAGTATGACAAATACTCGCATCTGAAAGACCTGGCTCGCGAGTACGGCACGAATTTCTTTTTTGAGACCAATGTTGGTGCTGGTTTGCCAGTGATTCACACGCTCGGCGATCTGCTCCGTAGCGGCGACCGCGTGAATCGCATCGAGGCGGTCCTATCAGGCACACTCAATTTTGTTTTCAATCATTATGACGGCTCGCGGCCGTTTGCCGAGGTCGTTCGACAGGCTCAGGACGAAGGCTACACTGAACCTGATCCGAGGCTAGATCTGAGCGGAACAGATGTAGCTCGCAAGATATTGATCCTGGCTCGTGAGGCTGGATATAAGCTTGAGATGACAGATATCGAGAACACAGGATTTTTGCCTGAATCGTGTCTGGCCGGATCGGTCGATGATTTTTACGCCGAGATGGCAAAGCATGAAGCCCATTTCCGTGGGCTTCTTGATGATGCCGTTTCAATGGGGTTAACGCTCAAATACATTGCATCGTTCGATAACGGCAAAGCCGCCGTCGGCTTGCAATCGATCGGCCCCGAACACAATTTTGCGAACCTGTCCGGAAAAGATAATGCGGTCTTGTTCTACACCGACCGATACAGCGAACAGCCGCTAGTCATCAAAGGCGCCGGAGCTGGAGCGGATGTAACGGCCGCCGGTGTATTTGCCGACATCATTAGAGCGGCCCGGTCATAGAGTCAGAACCGGGAGCGATAGCGACTGGGTTCTTTGCACACACGTTAGATAGCTATGAGATTACGAATCACCAAAGTCCTCTTCGTCTTGGCGCTAGCAACAAATGTAGTGCATCCAACGTATGCTCAAAGTAATTACACACCTTCGGTGAGTAATTGGGAACGCCGGACTCCCGAGCAGGCGAAAATGGACGCGGCCAAGCTGAAAGAGGCTATCGATTTCGCAATTGCCAGCGAAGCCCGCGGTGTTCGCAGTCAAGAGCTCGGCCTCACACAATCCTTCGGCCAGGCACCGTTTGGCGAACTCGTCGGCCCGACAAAAGATCGCGGTGATCTGACGGGCGTTGTTCTCCGTGGAGGTTACATCGTCGCCGAGTGGGGAGATCCAAACCGCGTTGATATGACGCACAGCGTGACGAAAAGTTTTCTGTCAACGGTCGTCGGCCTTGCGTTTGATCGAAAGCTGATCCGCAGTCTTCAGGACAAAGCCGTTAACTACAACGCCCCCGTCGTTTCCTACAAAGCGGGCCAGCGTTATGACGATTCCGACGAATTTGGCAAGTCAAAGCTGCTAGATCTCTTCGCAACCGAGCACAATCGCAAGATCACTTGGGAACATCTACTACGCCAAACCAGCGATTGGGAAGGCACGCTCTGGGGCAAACCGGATTGGGCCGACCGGCCCGACCGCGACTCGAGCAAATGGCTCGGTCGAGTTCGCGGCGAACCGGGAACTGTTTACGAGTACAACGATGTTCGCGTTAACGCCCTCGCACTTGCCGCTCTAAACGTTTGGCGAAAGCCGTTACCACAGGTTCTCAAAGAAAACCTGATGGACGAGATCGGAGCCTCAAACACCTGGCGGTGGTACGGTTACGAAAATTCTTACGTCGTTATCGACGGCCAGATCATGCAGTCCGTAAGCGGCGGCGGACATTGGGGCGGCGGAATGTTTATCAACGCGTACGATATGGCACGCTTTGGTTTACTCACCGAACGAGGTGGAAAATGGGGCAATAAACAATTGCTCTCCCCCGAATTTGTTCGTCAGGCAAAAACACCGACGACAGTTCACCCGACGTACGGCTTTATGAACTTCTTCCTCAACACGGATAAAAAACTCTACCCAAATGCCCCGGCCGGGATCGTCGTCCACACCGGCAACGGCACGAATATCATTTACTGTGACCCGGAAAACGACCTCGTCGTCGTCGTGCGTTGGATCGAGAATAATAAGATCAATGAGTTTCTGGGTAAGCTGCTCGCTAGCTTGAAGTGACAATCTCTTTTTGGCGTTGTCCTTGAGAATCAATCTGCCAGGTATCCGAACTTGCCCGTATTATAGTCATCTATCGCCTCGGCGATCTCGGCCCGGGTGTTCATCAGAAACGGCCCGTATTGAGCGATCGGCTCATTGAGCGGTTCGCCACTCATCACGAGTAGAATGCTGTCCTCGAGTGCCTCGACGCGGATGTCTTCGCCATCGCGTTCGAACAATGCGAGCTGATTCGTGGGCAGTGTTTCGCTGTTGTTCAGCGTTACTGAGCCCTCGATCGCGAGGATCGCGGTTGTGTATCCGGCTGGGAACGAAAGCTCGATCTTCTCGCCTTCCTTCGGTTTTAGGTTGTAAAGATGCACCGGTGAAAATGTCGTCGCTGGCCCTTTCACACCGCCAAATTCGCCAGCAATGATCTCAACTTCGCCACCGTTCTCCAATGCAACCCGGCCCATTTCGGCGTTGGTGATCGCCTGGTATTTCGGCGTCGTCATCTTGTCTTTTGCCGGCAGATTTACCCAGAGCTGCACCATCTGAAACGGGCCGCCTTGCTTGTTGTATTCTCCTTCATGATATTCCTTGTGAAGCAAACCGCTGCCAGCGGTCATCCACTGAACGTCACCCTCGCCGATCACACCGCCACCACCTCGACTGTCGTGATGTGCGACCTTTCCTTTGTAAGCGATCGACACCGTCTCAAATCCACGATGCGGATGCGGCCCGACGCCGAACGGCTTTTCTCGGGGCGGAAAATCTACCAGCGAGTTGTAGTCAAGTAAAAAGAACGGGCTCATACGCTCGCCCGTAAGCGGCCCATGCGGGAAGAACCCGTGTACGTTAAAACCGTCGCCAACCCAATGCTTCGGTGGCGGAGCAACGATGCGTTCTACATTCTTTACGTTAGTTTCCAACTTTTTCTCAGCCTTCATTTCTTTGTCTCCTTCGTCATTCAGCATTCGGTCCTGAACTATAGAGGAAGTTTACGCCAAAGCGAAAGCCTTGTATTCATCAATGCAGGCTACGCCCGCCTAGTACTTTTGGGTGATGTAGAACAGACCGCCTGGTCTGTTCATCAGGTTGACCTCATCGTACGTCCAAAGTAGTCGCGACCAATCGACGACCAGGCGGTCTGTCGTACTTACTTTTTCCTCGACACCATCAGCCCATCCCGAATCGGCAGCAGGATATTCTCAACCCGCTCATCCGCGAGGTTCTTTTGGTTGTAGTCGTGTAGGGCCTGTGTGTTTTCATCCTTTTCGTCGTCGAGCACCTTACCGCTCCAGAGGACGTTATCGGCGATGATGAAGCCGCCAGCGGACACTTTGTCGAAGACGAGATCGTAGTAGTTAGAATAGTTCGGCTTGTCGGCGTCGATGAAAACCAGATCGAACGTCTCAGGAAGACTCGGGATAATATCTGTGCCAAAGCCGAGCAGAAATTCGATCTTGTCCGCATACGCACTCTTTTCTACAAACGACCTTGCGACCTTATTTGTGTCTTCCTGTATGTCCAAAGTAATTACCTTCCCGCCGTCCGCCAGGCCTTCGGCAAAGCACAGTGCGGAATAGCCAAGATACGTTCCGATCTCAAGCACGGTTTTTGGCCGGATCATGTGCGAGAACATCGACAGCACGCGGCCCTGCACAAAACCCGAGAGCATCGCCTTGTCCTCGTAATGATCGTAACAATGCTTGCGGAGCTCCTGCAGGATCTCGCTCTCGCCCGCCGTAAATGCCTCGGCGTATTTTATCCAGTGTTCATTCATAGATCTACTCTCACTAAACCGCGTTTGATCGCAACCCCCGCCGCGGATGTGCGGTCGGACACGCCGATCTTTCCAAATATATTCGATACGTGAGTTTTCACAGTATTCTCCGATACATCCAGGGCAAATGCGATCTCTTTATTAGACATACCGCCGACGATCATTCTTAGTACGTTCGATTCGGCGGGCGTCAGTTCTTCCTGTCCGAGATTTTCACTCAATATGCGAGCGATGTCATCGGGAATGTATTTGCGTCCGACGGCGACTGTTCGGATGGCCTCGATCAGTTCTCCGGGCGATATATCCTTGCAAATGTATCCAGCAGCACCTTTCTTTAGTGCCTTTGAGATCTCCGCGTCACCGGCGTGTTCTGCGAGAACTATGACCTTTGCCTTGGGACGCTCCTTAAAGTAATTATCGAGATCGTCGATCGAACAGGAATTTGGAAATCGCAGGCCTAGGATGGTGACGTCGGGATTGAGGTCGCGGAACATCGAAAAACCATTAGCGGCGTTGTCGGTCTCGCCGACCAGTTCAATATGATCCTGACCCTCAATAACCGCTCGCACGCCGAGGCGTGTGAGGGGTTGGTTTTCGATGAGGAGAAGTTGGATCATCAGAGCCATACAAACATGTGCCGGGGCCGCAGCCGCCCTTGGCTGCAATGGCTGTGGCTTCCGCAGCCAGACGGGTGTGGCTACCACGGAGTTGAAAATGTCCCACGGGCCACGCCGGAGGAACCGGCGCTTGCAGCCGAGGGCGGCTGCGTTCCCGGCTTTTAGGCCGTCTTTCCGAGCGAAGCAGCAAACTCAACGATGGGGCGAATCAGGTCGGTATCGTAATTCGTCTTCACATGCTGCATCACGGCGGTCATACGTTCCAGGCCCATGCCGGTGTCGACTGACGGGGCGGGAAGCGGCGTGAGTTTGAAGGTGCCGTCCTCATTCTGCGTGCGATTGTACTGCATGAAGACGAGGTTCCAGATCTCCATCGTCGTGTCGCCGGGGCCGTTGACCCAGTGGGGCGAATTTTTCTCAGGGTCGCCCGGATCTTCGCCCATATAATAATGGATCTCGGAGCACGGCCCGCACGGGCCGGTGTCTCCCATTTGCCAGAAATTATCTTTTCGGCCAAAGCCCAGCACGCGTTCCGGCTTCGCTCCGGCCTTTACCCAAAGCTCGCGTGCCTCATCGTCCGGCCCGACTTGATCATCGCCCTCGAATACCGAAAACCAAAGCCGCTCGGTATCGAGCCCAAACTCATTCACCAGCAGATCCCACGCAAACTTGATCGCGTCTTCCTTAAAATAGTCGCCAAAGGAAAAATTTCCCAGCATCTCAAAAAACGTGTGATGCCTCGCCGTCTTGCCGACCTCGTCGAGGTCATTGTGCTTACCGCCGGCACGCAGACATTTTTGCGAGGTGACAGCACGCGTATAATCGCGTTTCTCGAGCCCGAGGAACACATCCTTGAACTGATTCATCCCCGCATTAATAAATAACAGCGTCGGATCATTAGCGGGCAGCAGCGGCGACGAATGCACCCGTCGGTGCCCATGCTTCTCAAAATACGCCAAGAATTTTTCTCTGATCTGGTCTCCGGTCATACAAAAACTTTAGCACAAAAAAGCCGGACGCATATGCATCCGGCGGCTCAAAGAATTGATCAAAACTCACTTTTGTTCCTTAAACTTCAACGAAACCGAGTTCATACAATACCGCAAACCGGTCGGCTGCGGCCCGTCATCGAAGACGTGGCCGAGATGAGCCTTACAGCGGGCACATTCGACCTCAGTGCGGACCTCGCTGAGGCTACGGTCTTCCTTCTCGATCACGTTCTTCTTGAATGCGACCCGAAAGAAGCTTGGCCAGCCGGTTTCTGAATCGTATTTCGCTTCGGACTTGAACAAAATGAGTCCACACGCGGCACAGTGATAGGTGCCAACCTTTTTGTTCTTGGTAAGAGCACTGCTATACGGCTGTTCCGTGCCGTCCTCACGCATCACGTAGAATTCTTTCGCTGACAGCTCTTTTTTCCACGCGGCGTCCGTCTTTACGAGTTCAACGCCATCAAATTCACCATTTGACAGTTTCAACTCACGCTCGGTGGTGGCCCTTTTAGATAGTGCGGGTGTCGCTGACGGCTCAACTAACACTGCGTCTGAGGAGGCCCGCTCCGCAAATGAAGAGCCAGTAAGGCCATAACTGAACAGAGCAAAGACGCTCAAGACCAATAAAAGTGGAGCAATTATTCTTAACATAAGTACTATCTGATAATAATATAGCCCCGTTCGACGAAAATATATCGGAACGAGGCTATAATTAGATTCATCTTTGAAAATCTCCCCGGTTTAATAGATCCGGGTTCAATTTTAAGATGTTGCTCAATGGTCGAAGGTCTTTCCCTATTTGGCTGTTCGTCGTCCCCCTCCAGAAACTCTGATCTGCCAAACCCTTGATAAGACTTGCCTCCGACCACTGAGCGGTGTTGCTAAACCAAGCTAGTTGGGCAACACAACTGAGTCGATGACGTGGATCACGCCGTTCGAACCTTTCAGGTCAACTGCGGTAATCGTCGACTTGCCGCCTTTTTCGTCCTTGAGAACAACATTCTTACCATCCATCATGGCCCACAGCTTTCCGCCCGAAACGGTGGTCAGCTCAACCTTGCCATTGCCTTTCTTGATTGCTGCGACAACTGCTTTCGAATCAAGATTTCCTGCAACTACGTGGTAGGTCAGGATCTTTGCGAGCATTGATTTGTTCTCAGGCTTGAGAAGCGTAGCGACAGTTCCTGCCGGTAGTTTGTCAAAAGCTCCGTTTACCGGAGCGAACACCGTAAACGGTCCTGCACTCTGAAGAGTTCCAACTAGGTCCGCTGCTTTCACTGCCGCCACCAAAGTGGTGTGATCGGGCGAACCAACCGCGATATCAACAATCGTCTTATCCTGTGCTGAAACAGATGACGAACCTACAGCAATGCTAAGAGCCAAAACAACTAGTCCAAAAAATGATTTCATAACCTTATATCTCCCTTATTCCTTCTTAATGTCTAAAACTAATTTCAAACTCAAGGTCTCAAAAGTTCCCTTTGAATACCTTTTCGCAACCCGCAAGTATTCGGATTCAAAAAATTTTGTGTTGGGAACCTTTGAGTTTGCGGAGTGGGGTAAATGAGCGGTAATAGATGCGGCAAGCCTGATATCTGGACTAACCGTCTGAGATGTCCTTATCAAGATGGCCCTTGCTTACCGAAGATATTTTTTCGCGGATGAGATCGAAGGAGAAGCCTTGTCGGAGTAGGTGATCGTAGAATTTCTTCGTGTCATCGAGAGTCGACGGGAGGCCTTTTAGCCTTAGGCGTTTTTCTATTGCGAGATCGATCAGGTCGGCTTCTGGAAGCTTTTCGAAGGCTTCGGCTATTGCGGTATCGACGAGTTCCTTGTCGAGTTTCTTCCGCGACATCGTTTGCTGCAGACGCCGTTTGCCTTGTGGTTTCTGCCGCAGTTTTGAGACGGCAACATCGCGGGCGAATTGTTCGTCGTCGAGATATTTGTATTCCTTTAGCTTTTCGATCACGGCATCGACGATCTCTTCATTTGTCCACAGCTTTTCGAGCAGACGCTGACGCAGTTCGCCTATCGAACGCGGTTTCGCAGCAAGCAGCTTTACCGCACGGTTCATCGTCCGCTCACGAGAACGCTCAGCGTCCTTTACGACACGTTTTTCCTCATCAACCGGTTGTCGGCGGCGTCCCCACATTATTCGTAATTTTACATTGTTAATTTGTAATTGACTCTTTCGCGTGGTCCCGAAGGAGTCAATTACGAATTACAAATGATAGATTACAAATGACTCATGAACGGAATTCTAATTATTGATAAACCTGCGGGCATTACATCGCACGACGTTGTCGCACGTGTGCGTCGTGTTCTAAAAACGAAGAAAGTCGGCCATACGGGAACGCTTGACCCTTTTGCGACCGGCGTGATGGTCGTCGTAGTGGGCAAGGCGACGCGGATGGCTCAGTTTCTGGATAAGGATGAGAAAGAATACGAGGCGTTAATGAAGTTTGGGTTTGAGACGGACACGGGAGACGTCGACGGATCGCGGATCGCGGATCGCGGATTGCGAATTGATGAGATAGACCAAGTTCTCCGTGCCACAGATTGGGACGAGGTTTTCCACACATTTCGTGGTGAGATCCACCAAATTCCGCCGATGTACTCGGCGAAGAAGATCGATGGGAAAAAGCTGTACGAGCACGCACGGATGGGGGAGACCGTTGAACGCAAATCGATCACTGTATCAATTAATAAGCTGGAACTAATCGAATCCGCGATCCGCGATCCACGATCCGCAATCGACAGGCTCCGCATTTCCGTCGCTTGTTCCGCCGGTACGTACATTCGCACGCTGGCTGAGGACATTGGCCGTGCGGTCGGAACCGGAGCACATTTGGAAGAGTTAAGGCGTACGCGGGCGGGGCGATTTGAGATCGGGCAGAGTGTGACGCTCGACGTGTTGGCTGAGTCTGATGATCCGGCATCGTGGCTTTTGCCATTGGAAATGGCGGTTTCACATCTCGACGCAATCTCGCTTAACGAGGATCGTGCGACGAAGACTCGTGGCGGACTGTCAACGCGCATTCAGGACGCAGAATTCGCTGACGGCCAGCGTTTGCGGATGCTCGACGAGGGCGGTTCGTTACTCGCGATCGGTGTATACGACGACGCGGAAAAATCTGTTCGTCCTAAGGTGGTTTTGGTATAGAATGTTGGCGAGCGTATGAAGAAACGGAATATTGCATTAGCGTTTGGCGGAGCGGTCGGAGCGGCGGTGGCGGTTAAGATGTTGACGCGTGCCGAGACTGTCAAATGGGATCAGGTCGCCGATCGCGTGCCGCATTCGGAGAATTCGCACTTTGTGAATGTTGATGGTGCTCGAGTGCATTATCAGGAATTTGGCGATGCCTCGAAGCCGGCTGTCGTGCTTATCCACGGCTACACCGCGTCGGTCTATGTCTGGAAAACAACGGCTCCGATGCTGGCTGAGGCGGGGTTTCGCGTGATCGCGGTCGATCTGCTCGGGTTCGGATATTCGGAGAAGCCGTCGTGGTTCGATTACTCGATACAGGGACAGGCTCGGATGGTTTCGCGGTTTATGCAGCGACTGGGAATCGGGCGTGCGACCGTCGTTGGAAGTTCGTATGGCGGTGCAGTCGCTTTGAATCTGACGCTCGACTATGGCGAGTCGGTCGAGAAACTAGTCCTCGTCGATGCCGTCTGCAATGACGAACCGAAAAATCACCCGATCCTGCGTCTCGCGTCACTCCCCGGCATTGGCGAAGCGATCACACCGTTTCTAATCGATTCGAAAGCCTTTCTAAGAATGCGAATGCATGGCACGCTTGCTAAGGTCAATCATCACATGATCACGCAAGACCGAATCGAATCGATCCGCCGCCCGCTCTCCGCCGCCGACGGCCACCACAGCGTTCTAGCCACCTCACGAAACTGGCACGCCAACCGCCTCGAACAAGACGCGAACCTCATCAATCAACCAACTCTCATCATCTGGGGCGAAGAGGACAACGTCATCCCGATCAAAAACGGCTACAAGCTCCATCAGGAGATCTTAAATTCCCGTTTTGTGATCTTAAAAGATTGTGGCCACGTTCCGCAGGAAGAAAAGAGCCAGATCTTTGCGGAACTGGTGAGTGAGTTTTGCCACGATAAGAAAGGGCGGATTGGGGCGATTGAAAGAGACGGCGTGAGTTTGAAGGCCTAATAGTGGAACTAGCAGAAATTGCAACTTACACCGCGTTTGGCTTTGCTTTCCTTGCCACGATGTATCCGATGGTCTTTTCGGGGCATCTGTGGAAGTCGCAGTTCTTTCGCAGATGCCTAGTAATATCGGTCTTCATCGCTTTAGTCGGAGTAATCCTTGAAATCAGCCAAGTTCTAGGTACTTGGTGGGGGCTTACCGGTGTAGTGATGTTTATCCCGATCTTTTATGTCGGGAATTTCCAATTCTGGAGAAAGATCTTCCTGCGATACTTTGGGACTGAGCCGTATGTAACATCCTCAGCTAGCACGGTGGGTTCGATACCTCTCGATACTTTCACTTCGGAGGGCCAAGATGGCGAAACTAGGAAGTTTGCTAAAGATCGAAGAGTTGGATCAGCTGACTTTCTCTTCAGTTTTGCAACACATTTGATTCCTGCACTGTCGATTGGGGCGGCTATTTATTTTCTTCGAGAGTTCAATAAATAAAGAAAGTGTAAGTTTTAGGCGAGCTATGAACCTGTTCTCCCAATCAAGCCTATACGGAAAAGGGATATTCACAACGATTTCTATAATAAATAGTGATCCATTTCTAATGGCGAAACACTGGCGGCGATTGAGCATAGATGCGGACCGTCTGGGAATCGATATATCGGATTTCGATGATCAAACTTTGGTTAAACTGCTTGCTGCAAAACTGCGGGAAGCGAAGTTAATCAACGGACGGGCTCGCATCACGTTCACCGATGAACGTGCGGCCGAGATTTGGTCCGCCTCAAGCGGCGACTCCGAGATGGGCGCCAGCGTGCAAATAGTTGTCGGAGGTTCTCGACACATTCCTCCCAATTTTCAGCTCACCATTTCACCGTTTCCCGTCAATTCCCGCTCACCGCTCGCCGGTGTAAAATCCTGCAACTACCTCGAACAGATCCTCTCGCTCAACGAGGCGAAAGGGCGTGTTTTTCACGAAGCGGTTCGCGTTAATGAACGCGGCCATGTGACGAGCGGGTGTATGTCGAATGTTTTTTGGTTAAAGGATGACCGGCTTTACACGCCGACGCTCGCGACCGGTTGCCTGGCAGGGACGACGCGGGAGTATGTGCTTGAGAATGTCGAGTGCGAAGAGGTCGAGGCGGAGATCGGGGAACTTGAGTCGGCGGATGCGATCTATCTCACATCCGCAGGCTTGGGCATCGTGCGCGTCGCCGAATTCGACGGTCGTGAATTACCCGACACCAAACATCCGATCCAAAACCTTTGGCCGCCTTCTTAAAAACTATTCACTATTCGCGGTTCACTATTCACTGAACAAAAGACACGAAAATACACGAAGATTCACGAACCGTTCGCGTACCTTCGTGTACTTTGGTGGTTACCGTCTTAGTTACCCTGCGGTTTCGAAAAGTGCGAGGATCTGCTTGCCCTCATTCGAACGCGGATCGATGGTGCGCAGGTGCTTGTGGCCCTGCATTTCCCAGATAGCCGTCACCGTGCCTTCTTTCTCGACAGCCTGGTAATGCATTTCATCATGCCCGGCTGCTTCTTCAGTGGCCTCTGGTGCGGTCTGTACTGCTTCTTCTGACATCAAAAACTAATTTCTCCTAAATTAACGTGACTTCTAAACAAACGATGAATAGAAAGAGAATTCTTACACAATGAGCGCGATTTTGTCGAGCCTTGCGGCTATTTCGTGCGTTTTAGATCTAACTCATAGAACCAAAAATCGTTATTCGGCTGATCGACCTTGAGCTGCTCGGTCTTGCCGTTCTTATCGAGCGTAAAGGTGACAAAGCCGCGTGGAAAATTATACGCGACGGACTGACGCCATTTGATCTGCCAGGTGTCGTAGTGCCAGTGTTCGAGCTCGGCGACGAAATTTGGCGACGGCAGGAAACGCATCACGAGCTTGCCGTTCTCCTCAGCGATGGCGACATCGCCGTACATCTTGTCGCTATAAATTCCAGCGTAGTTCATTAGAGCGAGCGATGGTTTTGTGTCGCGAACGCGGGCATCATCGACCTTTTTCGTCTCGTCGTCTGTATTCTTCTTTCCGGCAGCGATCTGGGCGACGGCCTCGGCGTTCCAGTCGCGTTTTGGAGCGTCAACGAGGACGTCGCGGATCTTGTTCATCATTACGATAAACGACGGCGATTCGCTGTTGGTCAGGATGACGAAGCCAGCGTTCTTCTCGGGGATCAGCACGGTATACGACAACATTCCGTCGAGCCCGCCGCTGTGGTTGATGACTTTGACGCCTTGATAATCATAGACAAACCACCCGGACGCAACCCCGGTGAAGTGCCTTGTCGGATTATTCTTAAAGGCGGGTTCGGAGATCTGTTGAGCTAGAAACGGCTGGTGCATTCCCCACGCCTGAGCCTCGCTAAAGATCTGCTTGCCTTCGAACTTGCCACCCGCGAGCTGCGTGCGGACCCATTTTGAAAGGTCAGCGACGGATGAATTCAAAGCCGCTGCGGCGTATGCTCCATCGACGTTGCCGCGGTTGAGTTTTCGCAATTTTCCGCCCGACTCGTTATGCGGCCAGGCGGCGTTGTCGGGGAGATTCTTGATGCTGCATGTGGTTCGTGTCATGCCGAGCGGCGTTAAGATCCGCTCTGTCACGAACTCGCACCAGCCTTTTCCGGACGCCTTTTCAACGACCTTTCCGGCGGCGATGAACATCAGATTCTGATAACCATACCGTGTGCGAAAACTCGAAACCTTGGGTAAAAACCGCACACGTTTCAAGATCTCATCCGCCGAATACGTCGTCTCATACCACAGCAGATCGCCGCTGAAGGTGTCGAGCCCGACGCGGTGCGTGACTAGGTCGCGAATGGTCAATTCGCTAGTCACCCAAGGATCATACATCTGAAAATCGGGGAGATACTTGGAAACCTTGTCGTCCCAACTGAGCTTTTTCTCATCGACCAGAATAGCTAGGCTCGCCGTCGTAAAGGCTTTCGAATTAGAAGCGATCGCAAACAACGTGTTCTGGTCCGGAGCCTCGGGCTTGCCGAGTTCACGAATGCCGTATCCTTTCTGCAGGACGACCTTAGCGTCTTTGATAACCGCGATCGCCATGCCTGCACCGCTCTTGTCTTTCCAGGTATCAATGACCGTAGTAGCGTAGGCGTCGATCTCTTTCAGCTTTTCATCTAGCGTTTGAGCCGCGACGAATATCGGGAGAATTAGAAGGATCAGGGCGAGTGCGTTAAATTTTCTCATAAATCTGCTTTCCTATATCGAAATAATAACACGCTTTCGACGTTCATTTTCCTTTCAAATGCCCCGAGATTCGTATATTCTTGACCGCACATGTCAGCCGAGATCACTATTACTCTCGTCCTTCTCGTTGTCGCGATCATTTTGTTTGCGACCGAGAAGCTGCCTGTCGATGTGATCGGCATTTTGCTGGTTATGGCGTTGATCCTGACGCGCGTGCTGACGGTGCAGGAGGCGGTCGCTGGGTTTGGGAACGACATAATTATCACGATCGGCGGGCTGTTCATTCTCGTTGGCGGATTGATAAAAACAGGCCTCGTCGATCTGATCGGTCGCCGGATGAGCAAGATCGCGGGATCGAACGTCTTTATCCTTACCGCACTAATAATGACCGCAGCGGCTGTCTCGGCATCGGTGCTCAAGAACACGACGACCGCCGCGATGTTCCTGCCGATCGTCATCGGCCTCGCCGCGAAGACAAAAATTCCCCCGTCAAAATTATTGATGCCATTAGCTTTCGGAGCGATTCTCGGTGGTAGTTGCACTCTCATCGGCACGTCGACAAATCTAGCAGTAAGCGGTGCGATCCAGCGTTATGGACAGGAGCCGTTCTCGATGTTCGAATTGGCTCCAGTCGGGATCATAACCTTCGCGGTCGGCATGTTGTATATGCTTTTTATCGGACGGCACTTCTTGCCGAGCCGTGGAGGCGAAGATTCTCTGACAGAGCAGTATCACATCCGCGAGTACGTTTCCGAGTTACTCGTACTGCCGGATTCGCCGTTAGTAGGCAAGACGCTCGATGAAGCAAACATCAACATCGAACTTGAGCTAAATGTTCTTGGCATCATTCGCGACGGAATACGGATCACTGCTCCTGGGCCGCGTGAGCGGATCCAACGTCGTGATTCTTTGATCGTTGAGGGCAAGATCGGCCACATTCTGCGTGTCAAAGAAGAGAGCGGGCTCGAGATCAAGCCCGACTTTATGCTTAATGACGTAGTGCTCGAGGGCGATAATGTTGAGCTTTTCGAGCTGATGGTATTGCGTGACTCGCGGCTCGTCGGCCACACGCTAAGGACACTACGTTTTCGCCAGAGTTACGATCTGACGGTGCTCGCGATCAACCGGCATGGCGACACGTTTATTGAGAAATTGAGCGATGTCGGCCTTAGATTTGGTGACGTTCTTCTTGTGCAGGGAACCCGCGACCGCATCGAAACATTAGTTGCTGACCGCGAACTAATGCTACTGGAGGACGTATCTGAGAGTAGCTTCCGTATCGAAAAACGAAGCTGGGCGATCGCCGCGTTTTTCATATTTCTATCGCTATCGTTGTCAAAATTGGTCACGGGCTATGACATTCCGCTAGCGGTGTGTGTATTGATCGGCGTAATGGTCTTGCTCGCGACAAAGACCGTGCGCTATTCCGAAATGTACGATCTCGTCGATTTTCGTCTGCTCGTGTTGATCGCTTGTATGATGAGCTTCGGCGTGGCCATGGAGGCGACGGGTGCGGATAAATATCTCGCCGGGATCATCAATCAGTATTTTGGCCAATTTGGCGGCTCGGCAGTATTGGCAGGCTTTTTCCTTCTCACAGTTGCCCTTACACAGCCGATGTCCAATCAGGCCGCGGCTCTCGTCGTGCTGCCTGTCGCAGTCCAAACCGCACTCGCACTTGGCCTCAATCCGCGTACATTTATCGTCGGCGTCACCTACGCCGCGTCATTCTCATTCATCACTCCGCTCGAGCCGGCCTGTATTCTCGTCTACACGCCGGGGCGTTATCGCTTTATGGATTTTGTAAAGATAGGTAGCGCGTTGACGATCATTGTCTTTATTGTGTCGATCACGCTGGTGCCGATATTCTGGCCGCTTAATCAATAATCGACTGAGAAAAGCCGCCATTCGCCCTCAACATCAGGGAAAGTCTTTACGCCGATCTCGGCAAAAATTAGCCCTGACCCGGCGACCAGATCCTTCACGGTTCGGGAGACAAGGATCTGCCCGTCACTCGACAGGTCGGCTACGGCATGGGCAAGATCGACCGCAAAACCGCTGAGCGAATCGCCACGAACATCGCACTCGCCTGTATGCAAGCCCGTTCGAACACTGATCCCTGACCGATTTGCAGCCTCGGCAATGGTGATCGCGCAACGGATCGCACGAGCCGGACCGTCAAAGGCGGCGAGGGTTTCGTCGTCGCCGACCGAGATCTCACGTCCTTTAAAAAGTTCGAGCTGTTTATGCATGAAGGTTCGTGATCGCTCGACCATCTCGGCCCAATCTGCATTGCCACGCCTGCTGGCCTCCGCCGCTGGGTCAGCGAATGAAACGCTCATAACGGTTGCCAGCACGCGGTCGTATTCACCTGCGAACCGTACGCCGGTGACGAATCTTTCGATCTCGTCGAGAATCTCATCCTGCTCGCCAACAAATGGCAGGTGATCGATACCGCCGAGTTCGAGGTACTTAGCACCTGGAATTTGCGACGCCACAAATCGGCCTTCCTCGACCTTGAGACACATATCGCCCGAGCGATGGATAACTAATGTAGGTACCTGAATGAGCGGCAGGACGGCGCGAACATCGATCTCGGCGTTCATTTTCGTCAGAGCCACGGCGGCCCCCGGACTCGCTCCCATTCTCAGGTAAGTCGCCCACCATTCGCGAAAATCCTCGTCCGCCGCCATCGACGGAGCGCGTTCCTCGATGCCGACTGCCTTGCCCCAATCGCTCTGCATTAGTTCGAAAAATGCATTTCGCTGCTCCTCGGTCGGAGCCCATGGATAGTCGTCGTCCCGGATGCGTTTTGCATAGGTGCCGATCATCACAAGCCCGTCGGTGCGCTCGGGGTACGTCGCCGCAAACAACGAACACATAGGCCCGCCCTCGGAAACACCTACGAGCACAGCGCGTTCCGCCCCTACCGCGTCCATCACCGCGTGAACGTCTTCCATCCGTTGCTCAAGCGTCGGTAGTTCGCTCAGAGGAACTCGATCGGACAATCCCGTTCCACGTTTATCAAAGAGGATTAGCCGGGAAAATGAGGCAAGACGGTCAAGAAACGCGGCAAAATTTGGCTCTTTCCAAAAATACTCAAGATGCGAGACCCAGCCCATCACGAAAACAATATCTACTGGGCCATTCCCGACGACCTGGTAGGCGATATTCACGTCGCCATTCTGCGCGTAGCGCGTTTCCGGCAGCGGACGTGGCTTTAACTGGCCGTTCTGGGCTAGAAGCTCTGTTGCGATAGGCTGAAAAATTTCTGTCTGCGAACTGCCGTCATCAATATATATCCGCGCCCGCGTCGTCTCAATGACTTCGGTTGAAGCTGATGATTCTTCCGTAACATCAGCGACAAAACGATAACCAAACTTCGGCACCGTCTCGATAAATTTCAAGTCGGCGGTCTCACCCAGGACACGCCGAAGCTGCGAGATATTCTGTGCGAGATTATTCTCCTCGACAAAACTATCGTCCCATATCTCGGCGAGCATTTTCTCTTTGGACAAAACGCGGCCGGCATTAGAAACAAGCATTAGCAGTGTGTCAAAGACCTTTGGTGAGAGCTGTATAGGTCCATCAGCCCCTACGAGCAGGCGCTCGGAAGCGTCGAGCCGAAAGCTGCCAAATCCGAATACGCTGGTGCCGATCTCGTGCATTATTCGAGCCTCACAGTTTCCTCACAAATATTTCACAAAACCTTCAGGATTCCCTAAAGATTCACCATAGCCGTTTACGGCAAACTCATTTCAGACAGAAAAAAGGTGCGAGAAATAATTTTAGCACGACGAAATTGCATACAGGAGAAGAAAGATGAAAGGAACAGCGATCAAAGGCAGGGTTAGCGGACAATTTATCGCAGTATTATTTATTGCGATCACGATCATTGGTGTTGTAAATGCTGTCGCGGGAACAAAAGAATGGGACGGTTTTGCGGATGGCTTTGATGCGAACTGGACGACCAATAACAATTGGAAAGGCATAGGCGGAGCAGGCCCGAATGACGATCTCATCTTCGCTGACAAGGTGTGCAACCTTATCACTGGCTGTTTCTGGACGCTCAAAAACACCACGACGACAAATAACTTCCCTATCAATACAAGTTTTAAATCGCTCACACTATCCGGAACCCGTTACCGGATCAGGGGCAATCAGATCTTTCTCCAAAACGGCCTGACCTTTGGCAAGGGACAGGTTGGCGGCAATGAACCTACCCCTGAAACTACCTGGAATCCAAACATTATCCTTGGCGACTCACAACTCTGGGACGGTGGGCTCGGAGATCTGATTGTCAACGGCATTATTAACCTCAATGGCCACGTACTTGAGGCTGCTCCTTTAGACAAGCTAATCCTGAATGGAGACATCGGCGGGTCTGGGTTGATCGAAAAGGATAAAAGCGGTCTATTGACGATCAATGGAAACGCAGCAAATTTTGGGCGGACAACTGTAAAACGAGGAGTACTTGAGGTCAACGGCTCGTTAGGAAGGGTCGAAATCGAAAGCGGAACACTCCAAGGCGTCGGATTTGTTAAAGACGTTTTCAGCCGTTTTGCCACCGATGCGATCATCTCGCCCGGGAGCGGCGGTAACACGAGCGCAATATTGCGTGCCAGTGGCGAGGTAGAACTGTCTCGCAACACAACTCTTGAGATCGATCTTAACGGGCCGGGGGCCGGCACTGACTACGACCAACTCCGCGTTACAGGTGCCGATATCAGTCTTGTGGGCACCGATCTCGATGTACGGCTCGGTTTTACGCCCGCCACTGGACAGCAATTCGTGATCGTTAGTCAGGTCGCGGCCGGCGGTGTTATTGGAACATTCGAACAGGAAGGTGCGTTCGTTGAGGACGGCTTGCTGTTCCAGATCAGTTACAACGCAAACAGTGTCGTATTGACCTGTCTCGGCCCCGCGATTCCATAAGGAAGTTTCTCTTCAGGAAACTTTCATAAATATCTCAGAGAGAACTAAAGATTTCTTCACCGGGCAAAGGCGAAACTCGAATGGTCGGTTGATGTTGCCCTGTGGAGACCGAAAAGAATCTATGACACCGGAAAGGCAGAGAGAGATCGTGATCGAGTTTGAAAAGGTGAGCACGATACGCAAGCGGGCCAAGACGCGGCTTGTACATTGTGACGGTTGTGGGGCTGATTCAGACGTGGTGACGCTGGCCGAGGCAGCTGTGCTTTTTGAGACCGAATACGAGGAACTATTTTATTTTATCCGACAGACCAAATGTCATTTTTACGTCAGCAATGACGCAAATATTTACCTCTGCGTGCCGTCGCTCATCGAGCGAATGACACAACGGGTTGAGATACGCCGGCTAACGGCAAGGGGAGAATCAAGCAATGAGAAAACGGAAATTGAATAACAAATTGATCACGGGCACGATAGCCGCCACCATCGCACTAGCCGCCATGACCGGCACATTCGGCTCGACCACCGCTAATGCCGGTAGTCTTTTTAGTACTTTTTTTGGCTCGAATGTTTCGGTAAGCGAACTCGCGGCAACGTTTAGAGCAACGCTCGGCATCACTGGGATCGATGACGCACCTCAGGCAACCAAAACATGGTCAGGAGGCGATAATAACAACAGTGAGTGGACGACCAACAGCAACTGGGACGGCATCGGCGGTGCCGGGCCAAATGACGAGCTTGTTTTTCCGCAGTCCGCCGCGCGCAAGACAAACACGAATAACTTTGCCGTCAACACCAATTTTGACGAGCTGACGTTTACGGGTAGAAGTTACGTCATCGGTGGCAATCAAATACTGCTCGGTGACAATCTGAATTCTCTTGATACTGCTGTAACCATCAATGTTCCCAATGGTGCCGGCAACGAGCCCGTTTTCAATCCAAATATTCTTCTGGGGACCTTCCAGACATGGACCAGCCAGAATAACTTCGTCGACTTCAACGGAGTCATTAATCTAAACAGCAAGTTTCTAAGATTGAACGGAGCAGGCGAGCACCACTTCAATGGGCAAATCGTTGGAGCTTCACCGGCACGAATTGAAAAGCAAGGAAGCGGAACCGTGACTTTCACCGGAAGTAGTCCTAATTCGGGCGACGGAACGGTTGAAAATGGTACGTGGCTGATGGCAGGCGGTTCTGTCTGGGGTGGAAATATTCTAATGACCGGCGGCACGCTTGCCGGAACCGGCACGGTCGGTTCGATCGAAGGTTCGGCTCCCAGCGGAACGATCGCGCCCGGACTCGTCCCGGGGGGAGCTGGAACACTAACCACGAATAACGGTGGGGTCCAACTTGGCAGTGGCACCACTGATGCAACCTTGGAGATCGATATCAATGGTAACCTCGTTTCGCAACATGACCGCCTTCTAGTGACGGGCGGCGACGTCACGCTGGGCGGCGCCCCGTTGGTGATCAATCTCGGGTTCTCGCCAGCTCCGGGAACGACTTTTACGATAATTACACAAAGTGGCACGGGTAATGTTGTAGGGCAGTTTCAACAAGGTACCTCTATCGTCGCCGGCAATCAGATATTCACTATCACTTACACTGCTTCTAACGTGATACTGACCGCCCTGGGGAACAATCTAACATGGGATGGGGGCGGTGCAGACAATAACTGGAACACCGCTACGAACTGGAATCCGGATTTTGTGCCATTCGACGGCGTGAACCTGATCTTTCCCGACACGGCTCCTGCCGATAGCCGAAGCATGAATCAGAACATCAACGGTTTTAATGCTGGCGTAGTCACTTTCACTGGCGGAGACTATTCCGTCTCAGGAGGCCTTTTCAGTCTCGATGGCCTAATTTGCAACATTACGTCCGGCACGAACGGAACGATCTTTAACAATGGGGTTTTTACCGGTCCCGCGACGACGCTAACTAACAACGGCTCACGGGATTGCACGATGACGGGTTCGATGAACTACTCCGCTGCCAATTCTGCCGGAATAATCAACGGAACCGGTAATTTCAACTTCAACGGAGGATTTCTGGGTGCCGGAACCCTTCAAAAAAATGGTACCGGTACGCTCACGATCGGCACGCCCGGGAGCAATTCTTTTTTCAGCGGAACAATCACGGTCAATTCAGGAACGGTCATCAACAACTCGAACATGCCGAATGCACCGCTTAACCTCGCTGGCGGGATTCTCGGGGGTTCAGGGACGACCGCTAGGATTCAGGCGACAGGCGGCACTATTTCCCCCGGGACGAGTCCGGGAACCGTGACGGCAAACGGAAATTCAACGCTGAATGCGTCAACGACGTTCGCCATCGAGATCGGCGGTATTGTTGGCGGCACACAGCATGACAGGATGAATGTAGTGGGAACAATAAATCTAGGCGGAGCTAATTTAACAGGTACACTGATCAACGGATTTGTCCCGGCTTCAGGTGATCAGTTTACTATCGTTAACAGCACGGCGGCCAGAAGCGGCACTTTCGTAAACGGAGCCAACATCACGATCAGTGGCGTGCCTTTCACGATCGCTTACAATGCAAATACCGTGGTCCTGACCGCAGCCGGTGGTGGAACACCGACGCCGACGAGTACTCCGACGGCCACGCCAACCGCGACCCCAACCGGTACGCCGACAGCAACTCCAACAAACACTCCGACTAGTACACCAACGGCGACGCCAACCAGTACGCCAACGAGCACACCGACCGCTACACCAACGGCAACTCCGACGAGCACACCAACGGCAACGCCAACCAGTACGCCAACGAGCACACCGACCGGTACACCGACGGCAACTCCGACGAGCACGCCGACAGCTACGCCAACTCCGGGTGCGGGATTTGAGGGCGATGTTGCCCCGCGGCCTAGTGGTGACGGCAATCTTCTATCAACGGATGTGATTCAGCTTCGCCGATTTGCGACCGGGCTAGATACGGTCAATCCGGCTACGAATGAGGCGCAGCGGGCGGATTGTGCTCCGAGATCTACCAACGGAGACGGTTCTATCAACTCGGGCGACGTAGTTCAGGGAAGGCGATATGCGGCGGGCCTCGATCCGTTGACAGTTTCCGCGGGTCCAATGACATCTTTCGTACCTGAAAGTGTCTCGAGCATGCTGGAGGAACTTCGCGAGTACTTCTTTGGCCGAGAGATCAGAGTTGGTTCACAGGACGCAGTTGCCGGCGAAAGGGTCACCGTGCCGATAGAACTGACTCCAAATGGTGACGAAACTGCGATGAGCTTCACACTCGAATTCGATCCAAAGATGCTCGCAAATCCGCGAGTCGCACTGGGTGATGTGGCACCGAAGGGCTCGACGTTGACCATCAACGTCGATCCGGCAGGCCGCATCGGCATCCTGATCGACTCGGCCGAATCAATGACGGCTTCCGCAATGCCGCAGCAGGTTTTGACCGTCGCATTTGATGTGATCGGAGAAGGCGAAGGCACGACTGCGGTCACACTTACCGGCTCGCTGGCTGCCAAAAGCGTGTCCGATGCCGCTGGAACTTCGCTCACCTCCAAGTACAGTGACGGCAACGTGTACATCCGTCTCAAATAAACGAGACAGTACCTTATTGATACTTAAGGCCGTCTAAAAGGGCGGCCTTTTTTTGGGGTACGTCGCGAGGCTATCCACGGCTATCGAGTTTTTGTTTGCAAAACGCCCTCGATGAGGTCGACGTAGGTTTTCATGTGGTTTGCTGCATCGGGGAGAGGGGATGAGTTGCCGTATCGTTTGCAGACGGCATAATGTTCATCGAAATCTTGCCACTTTTCCTGCATCGCGAGGGCATATGAAAGTTTGCATTCAGCGGAGAAGATCGCACTATTATCCAGCTTATAATGTACTCGAAAAATTGGCAGAGATTCGCGCAGCATTTTTTCAGCGATCAGATACTTGTTTTCCTCGGTTACCGGAATAACGGCCCTACGGTATATCTCGTGAGTGTCGGGCGTATCGGGCATCATCAGGCGATGCGTATAGGATTCGATCATATATGGAAAATTGAGATTGTTCGGGTTGGTGTCAAGCATCATGTTGATTGCCCTCATCAGCAGTTCGGCCCGCTCCTCCCAATTTTTAGGCGTGATGGCGATGGTGTAAAACAGATCCTTGGCGACGAGCTCATGATGCTCGCCGTAGAACCGCCGCCTGAGCTCAAGAGCACGCAGCAGGTGAGATCGCGACTTTTCGGCCAAAGCCTCGCGTCGCTCCCCGCTCTCGTATTTTGCGACCCACGACAGAGCTTCGCCAAATTTATGGTGGAGCTCGGCGGCAACATCCGCTTCGGCGGCGAATTCTTCCTCGATCTTGCTACCCAGATCTTCGAGAGCGTCTACGACCCTTGCCTGCCCCTTGGATTTCGCTCCCTCGGCATACCATGCAGGGCTGGCATAGCCGACGATCTTAGAGACAAATCGCGTTATCTTTTCGGCTTTCGCCTGTTCGCTTTTGGCCCGTTCTGTCTCTGTCGCCGACAGTCGCTGAGCTTCGCGGGCTCTTTCGGTTTGCTGCATTGAGACGGCTATGCCGCCAACCAAACTCAAAAAGACCAATAACCCGGCGGCGACGGCGATCTTATTGCGCCGCAGGAATTTTCCCGTCCGGTAGGAAAATGTCGCTGGCCGAGCC
The DNA here is from genome assembly GCA_016718135.1 of Acidobacteriota bacterium. Classification (GTDB taxonomy): domain Bacteria; phylum Acidobacteriota; class Blastocatellia; order Pyrinomonadales; family Pyrinomonadaceae; genus OLB17. Next base: position 191,549 of record JADKEF010000004.1, read on the forward strand.
AATACGGGAAGCCCATCGATGTGCCGCCAGATATCAAGCGCAAATTGCTCCACAGTCTGATAGCGGCGTTCCGGCTCCTTCGAGAGCGATTTCAGAAGGATATTATCGAGATCACCTCTTAGAGACCGTGCCAACTGCACCTTATCCTTTGGTTGCCGTGCTTCGAGATCATACGACTCTCGATCCAATACCGACGATGGGCAAGTGGGGTCCTCATCGGTGATCGTTCTCAGGACGTTCCCATTCGTCTTACCCTTTAGATCGAAAGGATAGGTACCGGTCAGCATTTTGTAGAGCACGACACCGAGGCTGTAAACGTCGGTCGATGTCGTTACCGGCTCGGCTCTGATCTGCTCGGGTGATGCATACTCTGGCGTCATCGCTCCCAAGATAGTGATCGCACTTCCATCTGCGGGATCGTCTGCGCCGAGCAGCTTTGATATGCCAAAATCGAGCAATTTCGGCTCGCCCTTGTCCGTTACCAGGATATTGCTCGGCTTGAGGTCGCGATGGATGATCAGATTCTGATGGGCGAATGAGACAGCCTCGCAAACACGGTTAAAGAGCTTCAGCCGCTCTTTTACCGACAGGTCGTGCTGCTCGCAGAATCTATCGATCGGCATGCCATCAACGTATTCCATAACGAGGAACGGTATGCCGTCATCCGTCGCACCCGCATCGAGCAGGCGGGCGACGAGCGGATGATCGAGTTTCGCCAGGATCTCTTTTTCACGCTCGAAAGAGCGGCGGATCTTGTCGACATTGAATTCGCGTTTGAGCATCTTAACGGCGACACGCTGCTCAAACTTGCCGTCCGCCCTCTCGGCGAGATAAACGGCGCCCATACCGCCGAGACCGAGTTCGCGTACGATGTTGTAAACGCCGATCTTACCGCGGTAGATGGGTTCATCGTAATGCGGCAGAAACTCACCCATCAGGCCGCTGGCCGAGGCCGAGAGGAATTGGGCTCCGGTCGCCTCACGAGAGAGAAAAGACTCTATCTTGCGCCGCGTGCCGACCGTGATCGGAGCGCTGTCGAGAAACGTCTGGCGCGACGCTCCATCCAGTTCCTGGACGTCTGCGAGGATGCCTTTTAGTTTGTACCAGCCCTCTGAGTTCATACAAATTTTTATCCGCTAATACAATATGCGGATTTCCCGGCCAGAACTCGCCAAAGATATTTAGTTGGGGTCGAGTTCCATATACAGCCACAACCTAGCGGCTTCCCATTCGCGGCTAACGGTGCGTTCTGATATACCGAGAGCCCCGGCGATCTCGGCGAGGCTCATGCCGCCAAAGAAGCGCATTTCGACGACCCGTGCCTGTTGCTCATCGACCTTTTCGAGCGTTTCGAGAGCGTCATTTAGCATAATGATGGATCGGGCCCGTTCGGCGACCGGGACGTCAATATCGTCCAGCGAGAAATGTATCGGTCCGCTTCCACGTTTTGCCGCCGCGTGGACCCTCGCGTGGTCGACCAATATCTGCCGCATCAGCCGCGACGCGATGCGGTAAAAATGTCCGCGATCTTGCCAATCGATGCCGCTCTGCTGGCTGATCCGCAAAAACGCCTCATGTACCAACGCGGTCGGCTGCAGCGTATGGTCTTTACGCTCCGATGACATCAGATATTTCGCCTGCCGCTTCAACTCGTCATACACGAACGGCATCAACCGCTCCCGCGCGTCACCATCCCCGCCGTTCCAGTCCCGAAGTATTTGCGTGATCTCCTCTGCAGCAGCCTGACTCATAAACCCGGATCAAAATTGAAGTTTTCCAGAAGTTTAGCCTGTAAACACCGAAATTGGAACTTTTTTCAGTGACCCGTGGCGACTTTTCCTCAGTTATTACGCATTTACTACCAAGGCCCAAGATCTTGTTTCGCGAAAAAGGAAGTAATCAAATGGCAAACCTGATGCGTGGCCGCCGGATCATTTAGGATTCGCCCAAAAGGGCCGTCGCATCTTTTTTTGTCCGAGTTGACAGAAGTTTCACGCATTTACTTAATGAAGAAACAAAACCAATGCTTTACTGACCAGCCGGGGGCACTATGAAGACCACGACCGACACCCGTAAATGGGGACAAACTGACACCTTTCGTACAGCAAGATCGCTCATTCTCGCCGGAGTTGCACTGATGCTGGCCATAGGCATCTCGTCGCTCGCACTCGGCACGCGGGCGGAGGGCGACGAGCCGACTGTGTGTACCAACTTCACGCCGATAGTTGGCATCACCCAAGATCAGTCGAATCTACCATATCAGGCTACGAATACGGTCAGAGTCCAAGTGACCGTTCCACAGTGCGGTTCGGCTGTCAACCCCGATCCGCCAACGAGCGGAACGCTCTCGGTCTCTCTGCCACCGTACTTGCCTGTCGTGAGTGCGACGCCGTTTCCAGGCATTGGCGGCACTATCACTGCCAGCGGCCAAACAGTTACGTATAACCATGGGCGCATGGCTGATCTTTCTGGGCCGGGAGGTGTCCGAATAGGGCAAGTCTTGTTCACAATCGTCGTCGACATCCAACCATTTTACGGTCCAAATGGGCCCGCCACGCCGCCGATCGGGTCCGTCGGGGTCAACTCAACATACAACTATGCCAACGGCAAGAGCGGCTCGACGGCTGGATCGAAAGCTCTCCCGCTCTGGTACTCAAAGATGCATGCGACCACCACTCGAACGGAACCCGCATGGATAGGCGACGAGATCCCATATACATTGCTCACAAGCGGTTACCCTTATCTTCAAATGGTCTCGTCGGTGGTGAACATAACGGCACCGGCCCACACTCAATTTGTTGCCGGCTCCCACCCCGGAACCGTCAGCGGGAATGTCCTGACCGTCAATCTGGGTACTCTCTCGAGCTCTTCGGCCGTTAACTTCAGGCTGCGCGTTTTGCCCACCCTGACCCCAACAACACGTGATTTTAAGCCGAGCTATCAGCACCGGATGACAATTGTCGATCCGCTGGACACTTTCGCGACACAACATGTCCTAAATGGCCAATTGATCACGAATAGCTTTGTTTACGCCAGACCCACTCTGGAGATGCAATGGCTCACCCCACGGACAGCCATCGCGCTCAACGGCGAGTTTTCGGCTATGGCCCGTGTGACGAATCTCTCGACCACGCTCACAATGACCGGTGTACAACTTAACGGTACCCCGACATACACAGGCGAGGGCCTCGCCGCTCTCGTTACGCCAACGCCAGCACCAGTTTCGCTCGCGCCCGGCCAAACGGCGGACATCGAATACAGATTTCGCGGAACCCGCACCGGGAAGTTCAAGATAACCGGCGAGGCGCGAGGTACAGCGTCGGGCACCTACATCTCAATTCCCGCCACCAGCCCCGAGCTTTGCGTCGGCTGCGAAGAGGTCGAGCTGAGCATCGATCTGGACAAGTTCGACTACAACATCGGCGAAGAATTTCTCGCGACGGTCGAGGTAAAATCAAACCTTGAGCAGCCGGTGACCGTCACGTTCAACGATCCACTGTTGCGGGAGCGGCCGTTTTCGGGGGTCGCGGCAGACGCCATCTTGACGGTCGAGCCGCCTCCGTTGCCCGCGCCTTTCCAACTGACCGCGACGAACCGCACGCGCTCGTTCCCCGCAGTAGTGCGGGTGAATGGATATGGCGAGACGGAACTCGTCACCGCTCTTTCCTACACGGGTCCGAGCGGGCCCGTGACGCTCGAGGCGTCTCAGCGGGTGGACGTGAGCCCGCTCGCGGTGACTCTTGAGATGCGTCCGCTTAGAGATGGTGTGCCGATAAAGAATTTGCTGCTGGACGGGAACGGGAACGCGACCGACACGGATGGAAACCCGGTCATCCCGAAGGTGCTCGTGAAGCTGGAGAATAAGAGCACAACTCCCGTCACCGCGGCCCTGCGGTTTGTCAATCCGCTCGGGCGTGACCGGACCGGCGTCGCGGGCCGCGTCTCGGTGGCCGGGGCTTTCCCCATCGAACTTGGTGACCTTGCCGGCGGGCAGGCAGTCGAGCGCGAGTTCGTCGTCGACGTGGACGCGAACGGGAGGTACGAATTCGAAGCGGGCACGCGCGCACAGCGAGCAGGATCGCCGAGACTGATCCTGCAAACAGAGAAAGGGGCGCCGCTCGTCGTCGGGCCGGAGGTGAAGACGACGCTACGCCGCCCCGACGAGAACGGCCTGACGGCCACCAGCATCGCGGAGGGGGTCAACTCCATAGACGCCCCGCTCGAATTCAAGACCAACCTCGCCATTCTCGGCACGCAGCCCGCAGTCGAAAAGGGATTGGTCGCCGACGGCGTCACGCCGCTACTGATCGAGTTCGAGGTGCCGGCCAACAGTATCCCGGGCGGCACGCCGGTCGAGTACCAGGTTGAGCTTGAGATCGAGGGCGGCGGAACGATCGCCGGAATTCCCGCCGCGAATCGGTTGAACCTGGGCCGCTCAGGGACTTGGGTGCCCGGAACTGGCCGGCTCAGTTTCACCACCACCGAGAACAAGCAGTACGCCCATATCGCCCCGATCGCCTCCGACAACGTTAAGTTCAGCGGGGCAACGAAGGAGATCAAACTCCGGGCGGTCGTCACGAAACCGTCCAACGGCGTGGTGGTGGGCGAGGCCCTCTTCGCCGTGCGCAAGCCGCCGATCGCGCTGATTCACGGGTACAACACGGATGGAACGTGGGGCGATCTCTTCCAGGTCGTGCTGGCGTCGTCGCGCCCCCGCGAGGATTTTGTCTACACCATCCGCTACGGCCAGACGCCCGTGGACGCCGCGGTCACTCAAAAGCTCAACACGGTTCTCCCGTTCGGCAGCCTCGTCCCCATCGTCGCGGAGGAACTTGAGCGGATGAAAACAGAAATTAAGACCGACTGGGCGATGACGCGGCACGATGTGGTCGCTCACAGCCAGGGCGGCATCCTGACCCGCCTGCTCGGGTCGAAGAACGGCAACACGATGATGAGCGAGCCGTTCCGCAACGCGGGGAACTTCAACCGCGGGCGGTTCCACCGCGCCGTGACGATCGGCTCGCCGCACAACGGCACCCGCATCGTGCGTTACATGGTGGACCTGCAAGAGCGGTTCGGTGCCCAGACGAGCGGAACGCGGTTGGGCGTCCCCGGCGCGGTGGCGTCGCTGCTGATCAGCGATGGCACTGCCCAGCTTAAATTCGATCCGGCGGGCCCGCAGATCGCCCATATCAACCAGCTCCAGTCGGGTGCCCCGTGGGAGCCCGACCCAGGCCTGAAAATTCACCTGGTCCAGACAACCGTGAACAACGGGCAGTCGCCGAGCGTCAACTCGTTCAGCGCGGCGGACGGCGGACTGGGCTTGAACGTGACGGGGCCGCTGGTGCTCCCTCGTGGTTCCGACGGGGTGGTCGATTTCGACAGCATGACGGCGACGACGCCGGAAGCCGGGCAGAGCCCGCCCACGAACTCTTACCGCATGCCTGCCCCGCTACAGATCTCGCACGCCCTCGTAGGGCTCGCCGCGGGCATCGACCTGTTCGGTGGGACCGCAGGGCAGGTCGGATCGCCCGATGTTGCATTGCACGTCATCGGTGCCCTTGACCAAAGCGATTCGATTTCGGCGGCGGACCGTGTGTTTGGGCCGTTTCGGCTCCCGGCACCGCTCCCGCAGACGGCGATAGACGACATCCAGATCGCCGCGAACGCGGTGACGCCCGGCGTCGCCGAGAGCATCGAGCTACTAACCGGGCCGCGGCCCGCGACGGAACTCGGGCCATCGACCGTTTTGCGAACCTTCACGTTCCGATTGCCCGTTGGTGAAACCATCGCGAGCCCCGTCGTCTGGCACGTCGAACGGTTCGGGTTGAACGGCGTGACCGAGCAAGGGGCCACACTCGAGCCGTTGGCGGGCAACCCGGCCGCCGTGACTGTTAATGTTGACGAAAGTGTGTTGGGCGACGTCGTACTGTACGGTACCGCCCGTACGAACTCCGGCAAGGTCATCATAGGCTCGCCGGTCTTGGTTCATTCGACTGAGCCGAACGCGGCCAACTACTCACTCTCATCGATTGATATATCGCCTCGCGGCGGCAGCTACCCAATAGGCGGAGGGACCGAACCATATCTGTTCGCGATATACTCCGACACCCAGGTGCCGAGTAACCCACCGCTGAGGCTGCGGCGGTGGATAAATCCCCTCGATATCGGTATTTCCTCGTCGAACGCTGGTGTCGTCAATGTTGCCGATAAGTTGTCGTGGAAATTCGCCGGCCTCGGCACTTCATCAGTGGAAGTGAGCTGGCGGGGCAGAACCATCGTGCTGTCTTTCGATGTCTTTGACCCGAACGGTAACGGCACGCCGACGCCGACGCCCACTCCGTCTTCGACCCCGACATCAACCCCAACAGCGACGCCGACAGCGACACCAGCCGGTTTTGAGGCGGACGTCGCTCCGCGTCCGAATGGTGACGGGATGATGTTGTCGACCGACATCACACAGCTGCGACGCTTTGTCGCGGGTCTCGATACGCCGAATGGGGCGACGAACGAATTTCAGCGGATCGACTGCGCACCTAGGTCAACGACGGGTGACGGAGTTATCAACTCGAGCGATGTTGTGCAAGGCCGGCGATATGCGGCTGGCCTCGATCCTATGACAAACGGCGGAGGTCCGACCGTACCGGCATCCCGGCCGACTATTGCTGACGCTATCGAAAAGGTGATCGAAGACATCAGCATTCTCTTCGCTGGCCGAGAACTACGCGTCGGACGAGAAGAGGACAAGGCCGACAGAACAATTGCAATTCCCGTCGAAATTGTCCCTACTGGTGATGAAACAGCATTGAGCTTTACAATGGAATACGACTCAAAGCTGCTCGCAAATCCGCGCGTCGCACTGGGAAATATGGCACCGAGGGAATCAACGTTGACCCTCAACGTCGATCCGGCAGGCCGAATCGGCATCCTGATCGACTCGGCCGAATCAATGACGGCCTCAGCAATCCCGCAGCAAGTTTTGACGGTCGTTTTTGATGTGATCGGAGAGCGTGAAGGCACGACAGCGGTTACGCTGACCGGCTCGTTGGCTGCCAAAAGTGTATCCGATCGGTTCGGGACTTCGCTCACCTCAAAGTACAGTGACGGCAACATCGATATTCCTCACAAATAAACGGTACTTCATTGCAAAGCAAGGCCGCTTCAAGCGGCCATGCTTTCTCAAGTCGCTCCGCAGACGGAACCTCGCTCGCTGTAGCATCCCTAGACGAAGATGCTTTTTGTGATCCACTAATAAACAGGCGTTGGCATTTTTTGAGCGGAGTGCAAAGATGCATTCGGCCGGTCCATTCTCAAGGGGCCAGGACCGAGTAAAATTTGACATTCGGTCGTTTCAGGCGATAATCCTAACTAAATAGTTACAGTTTGAAGTTTGGGGGACGCGCTATCGTATTTTTTGGGTCAGTTGGTAAGACTCGATCGGTGTTGGCTTCCATAGAAGGAGAAATTGACATGGGTAAGTATCTGAGATCGTTTCGAGGCGTGGCCTTGTGTTTGGTGTTGTTTTCGTTAGCCGTATTTGTTGCGAGCATTACGACTTCGCGGACTGAGGCGGGGACCGAGCCGGCCTTGTTGGTCGATGTGAGTAACGAGGCAGCGGGTATCGAGAGCGTTGCGCAGCAGCGGACTCAGTCGAACGAGAACGAGAACGAGAATGAGGACACGCCCCAAGGAGTTGCACTCGTCGTTGACCGCACCGATGATAGCGCCGCTGCTTCCGCATGCACTGCTGCTGCAAATGATTGCAGTCTTAGAGGAGCTGTCGCAAGTTCCAACGTAACAGCGGGCAATAACATTATCAATTTTGATCCAGCTATTTTTGGAGCATCTCAGACCATCACTCTCGGGGGTACTGAGCTCGTTATAAATAATAACGGATCGCTTACAGTAAATGGTCCAGGGGCAAATCTGCTAACAGTAAGCGGCAACAATGCCAGCCGCATTATTTCCAATAGTGTCGGAGCGGTCACGACGATCTCGGGCATTCGCTTTACTGCTGGCAACGGCGTGGGTGCGGCAAATACCGGACGAGCCGGGGCCGTGTATAACAATGGCGGAAACCTGACATTGAACAGCGTCGTTATTACTGGCAACACTGCGGCCAATGGCGGCGGCCTTAATAATGCAACCGCGGGAGCCATTCTGACACTGAATAACTGCGTCGTGTCGAACAATACATCGACATCATCCGGTGGCGGTATGCAGAACTTCTCGACCAGCACACTAAACATCATCAATTCCGAGGTCAGTGGCAATACGGGCGGTTCGACCACTGGTGGCGGCGGAATTCAGGGAAACGGTACTGTCCGCGTCATAAATTCGACGATCGCGAACAACACGGCTAACGCCGGGAATGGCGGAGGACTTGTCTACAATGGTGGAACGGGCAATTCCCTAACCGTTACCAACTCGACTTTTTCCGGCAACACAGCGGTCCTCAGCGGCGGTGGTGTTTTGCGAACCGGAACGACGTCTACCGTCGCGATCGGAAATTCGATATTTGCTGGAAATACCAATACGGGCGGTCTAACGCCGGACGCCTCAGGTACCTTTACCTCGCAGGGCACTAACATTGTTGGAAATGGCAGTGGTGCGGTGGGCTTCACAGGTCCGGGCGACCAAGTTGGTACAGCGGGAACGCCGATCAATCCCCAGCTTGGTCCGCTTACGAATAATGGCGGCACTTCCCGGACTTTCGCATTGTTGGCAGCCAGCCCGGCAAGGAATGCCGGTAACAATGCCATCGCACTCGACCTCGGCGGGAGTCCGCTTACTACCGATCAGCGTGGAGCGGGTTTCCCGCGTGTTGTAGGTGGGACGGTTGATATTGGAGCCTTTGAAGCTGCACCTGCGGGGCCGCCACAGTACCAGATCATCGATATCGGAGTGGTCGTCGCGGGCGATACTGCTTCACAGGGTTTCGGCGTTTCGACAGGCGGCGTCGCGGTGGGACGTTCGTTTAGAACGGGTGGAACTCAAGCTTTCTCATGGACACAGGGCGGCGGGATCGTTGGTCTGCCAAATCTCGCCGGCCGCACGTTTGCCGTTTCCAATGCCGCGAACGACAGCGGCCGCGCAGTAGGAACCGGAGCTACGACTGCATTTGGCTCGGGCCGCTTGCCGATCGTTTGGCAGAATGGAGCGGTTTCGCAACTTCCGCTTCCGGCGGGCGAGACGCTGGGCGACGCGAATGACGTAAATTCCGCGGGCGTCGCCGTTGGGTCGGTAAACGCCGGTAGCACTCAGCGTGCCGTCATTTATAACGGAGCAAACGCAACTGTTATCACCCAGACGACCGTCGGTGGTAGTTTCTTCAACACGGCATACGGCATCAATGACTCCGGACGCGTTGTAGGAACAGGCATAGATCCGGGCAACGCGGCCCGTAACGTCGGAATGGTTTACGACATCGGTAACGCGAATGCCATCGAGGTCGGAGCACTTCCTGGTTCGAATGGTGCTCTCGCATTCGGCGTGAGCAACAGCGGTTTTGTAACAGGTTCGAGCATGATGAATCAAGGCTCCGGCCTTCCGTTCATATGGTCACAGGCGGGTGGCATTCAACCCGTGGCATTGCCCGTGGGTACCACGCAAGGCTCGGGCAGAGCAGTGAACTCCGCCGGTTGGGTCGTCGGAACTGCATCGTCAGCATTCGCAATACCGTTCCTAAACACAGGCACGACAACCTATCGCCTCGGCGATCTCATTCCACCCGGAACAGGCTGGGATCTGCTGACCAACACGTCATCCTCGGCTCTTGGTATTAGCGACAATGGGATCATTGTCGGCACGGGCGTCTTAAATGGCGCGGTACGTGCATATGCGATGGTGCCCGGAGGTTCAACTCCAACGCCTACGCCTACCGCGACTCCAACGAGTACGCCGACGAACACACCGACGGCAACACCTACGCCGACGCCAACGAATCTGGTGCAGTTCTCAGCCGCCTCGTACATCAATGATGAATCGACTGTTGGTGATGTACCGCAGCAGACGGTGGTGACGGTAACGAGAACGGGTGTGACGACGGGAGTGACAACGGTCACGGCAGGCCCGGGAGCTACGGGAACAGCAAACGTGGCAGCGACATGTACGGGTAATGCCGACATCGCAGCGGCTCCGGTAGTGCTGACCTTTGCAGCCGGCGAGACGTCGAAGACCTTCAACGTCACGAACTGCCCTGACACACTGTACGAGATCGATGAGACGAGACAGTTCACGCTGACCGCTGTGACAGGCGGAGGCGTCGGAGCCCAGGGAACAACGAATGTGATCGTGAACGATACTGCTAACCAGTTCCGTAACACGACACCGATCGACACGTTCCAGGGTATCCAGGCGGCACCGTATCCGTCGAACATCACGGTGGCAGGGCCACCGCTGAATGTTCACCGTGTACGAGTCACACTGTATGACTTCTACCACTCGGCACCTGATAACCTGAAGGTACTGCTTGTCAATCCGCAGGGACGCAAGTACATCCTGATGGGCGATGCAGGCGGCCCGGTAGCGATCACCCAGAACGGCCACGTAACGCTGACGTTCACAGACCTCGCCGGACAGGTACTGCCAGACAGTACAGCCCTGACGGAGGCAAGTTCGAACCGACGAACTGGCAGACGACGATCAATGACTTCCCGGCACCTGCACCGGCAGGACCGTATGTCCAACCGGGCAGCACGGTGGGCGGCACGATCGCACAGACGCTGTTCGGCACCTTCGGACAGCTGGATGCCAACGGAGTGTGGAGCCTGTACATCCGCGATGACAACGGAGGCAATGCCCCTCAGGTCATCAACGGCGGCGTACAGGGCGGATGGGGACTCGAGCTTCTGCCTGCAACTGCAGCCGGAGTTGAGATCTCAGGCCGAGTGTTGACACCTGACGGACGCGGACTCAGGAACGCGACCGTGAGCATGGTCGACAGCCAGGGAGTGGTAAGAACAGCAACGACAAGCAGCTTCGGCTACTACTCGTTCGATGGTATCGAGGCCGGCTCGAGCATCGTAATGAGCGTCGAAAGCCGCCGCTACCGCTTCGCCCCACGCATCATCCAGGTCATCGATACCCTTACGGACGTCGACTTCCAGGGCCAGGAATGATCTCTGTCCCTTAACGATCGAACAAAGGCGGCTCGCATGAGCCGCCTTTTTGCATGCGTGAAAAGTTATGGAAATTGTTGTAAAGAAAGGGTATCCTGTTAATTGCTGCTCTCTCCCAACCGGCCCGTTTTATGAATGATTCCGAAACCATTCGGCGAGATCTGAAGCCCGCGCTTGTTTTTCTGACGGGTGAGTTGATCGCTGTCCCGATCCCACTTGAGCGCGAGGATGTTATTCTCGGACGTGCGATCGAGGCGGACGTGCGAGTTAATGACACTCAAGTTTCGCGTCAGCACGCTCGGATCATCGCCATGCTTAATGAGGAAAAAGGCGCGACCGAATATATTCTAAATGACCTCGATTCGCGTAACGGAACATTTCTCAATGGCCGCCGTGTGCGCCGCGAGGTATTAGATAATGGTGATAAGATCACGGTCGGCGAGACCATTCTGCGATTTGATCTTCTCGACGAGATAGATCGTGAATACCAGCGTCAAATTCATCGACTCATTTCACACGACGACCTGACCGGCCTTTTGTCCAGCCGGTCGTTCTTTTTTGAACTGCGGCGCGAGGCAGGCAGAGCGACTGCCGAGGGGCGACCATTTTGTGTGCTAATGATGGACGGAGATGATTTTAAGCATGTCAATGATAATTACGGCCATCTGACAGGAAGCAAAACGATCGAGGAGATCGGGTTTTCCATAATGACCAATTTGCGTAGCGGTGATGCCGCTGCACGGTTTGGCGGGGACGAATTTGCGGCGTTCCTGCTCGATGCCGATCTGCCGCAAGGGATCGTTGCGGCGGAACGCATTCGGTCGAGTATCGAGGCTTATCCATTTAGCATCGTTCGGCAGGGCTCAAAAGACACGCATCGGATCACCGTTAGCATTGGTGTAGCTTCATTTCCGGATGACTCTTCGGACCCGATCGAACTGGTGGAAATGGCTGATTCAGCTCTCTACCGTGCCAAACGTGAAGGCCGCAATCGGGTCGCCGCTTACCGTGATCTCACGCAGGCTGAGATCGATCGACACCTGCCGCCGCGACGCAACTGATACTTTACCCATTTATTCCTGACCGACGCGCCTTTTTATCAAGTTTTGCAACAATTTAGCGCTTGTTTACGTGAAAGACAACGATTCTGCTTCGTGTTAGAATCAAAGCTTGTCTTTAGGCGAGTTTTTTCGAAGTTTGAGTCGTAATACAAGTGATCACTAAGTTAAATCTGTCCACCCATCCGTTTCGCAACCGCGTGTTGCCGTATCTTACTGCGGCGCTATTGTTGGTTGTGAGCGCATTAGCGGGTGTTTATTGTCTAGCAACTCTCCGCGATAATTCAAACAAGAACGATCTTTTGGTGACCGCTATTAAGGAACGCGAGACAGAGATCTCGCGGCTCAAGGGCGAAGGCGAGAAAGTCCAACAGCTGCTCACGCCTGACCAGAAAGCACTTTTGAACGCATCGCACCGTCTGGTCGCCAATAAGACCTTTGGGTGGTCGCGTCTTTTTGCCGATCTGGAATCCGTTATGCCAACCAGCGTCAGTGCATCACGCATCGGGGTCGAAAACATCTATCAGGACGGCGACCGTGTTAAGGCTGAGCTGGAGTTTGCCGTTCTAAGCCGCGATTATGCCTCCGTTATGTCGATGATCGAGAGGATGAATAATTCAGGGCTTTTCCGGGCTGAACTGCGGGGACAGGACCTAGAGAAGAACGAACGCGTCACTTTTACCGAATATACATTTCGCCTTATTTACACACCTGCGTACGGATACGCGGCTGCACCGTCATCTGACGTGGCTATGAATGGGCAAGGAGGCGGGCAATAAATGGCAGAAGTCGAGCCAAATACAAACCCCTCTAAAGAGGTTGTTGAAGTAGTCGAAGCTCCCGTGTGGAACACGCTTCCGCCCAATCGCCCGCGAAAGGTCTATGGTGGAATGTGGGGTCCGGTCGAGATCGGGGCCGTCGGCGTCGGTGCATTGGCGTTGATCGCGGCAGTGGTCGTTTATGTTTTCTTCGTGATCCCGTCAAACCGTGAACTCGTAAAGAACCGCTCCGAGGCCGACCGGCTAGAAACAGAGCTGATCGCGGCACGCACCAAGTACGGCGACATCACAAATACCGAGACCGAAGTAGCCAAGATCGTGTCAAGTGTCGATGATTTTGAGACGCGTTTTCTGCCTGTTGTATCAACCGGCCAGAGTGCTCTATACCAGCGGATCAATAGCCTCATTTCTGCATACGGCCTCGTGAATACAAGCGGCCCGGACTATGCTCCGCTTGAGACGGCCGATCAGAATACCGGAGCGCAAACCGATGCGCAAAAGGGACGTGCGAAATTTCGAAGTCTCTACCCCGGCGTATATGTGTCGACGACAGTCGAAGGGTCGTATCAGAGCCTCCGTCGGTTTATCCGGGAGATCGAGACCGGCCGCGAGTTCATTATCGTAAGTGCTGTTGAACTGGCTCCGTCTGAAGGGGAAACTGAAAAAACGGGCCAGCCGCAGGTCGCTGGTAATCAGTCCGGTATCCCGAATAATGTCTACGGAGCTGCAGATCCAACCCGAGCGGGTCAGGTAGCTCCGGGATTCAATCCTAATCAGATTCAATCAGGCCAGCAGCAACAGCGTGAACGGCCAAAGGGCAAGATGCATGGCGACATGGTCAGCCTGCGTATCGAGATGGCTGCGTATTTTCGCCGTCCGAATTTTTCACCGGTAACGCCGGTTCAGTAGTTTGAATTGATGAAATTGTTCGAAGGCAAAACAACGACCGAAAGGAATAAGATCATCGCCGCAGCGGTGCTTGGCGTGATTTCGCTCGTCGCGCTATTTCTGGCGTTTGGCCCGAGTTTTTCAAGCAAAACTCCAACCGTAACTGTAAAGACTTCGCCGACGCCGCGCAATGCGACCACATCTGGCTCAAACACTGGTGACCGCGTGCTACCCACGGCTGACGAACAGAGTTTTGTCTACGAGACGACGCCGGTAGATTATCGCCCGGGCAGTGCCTACGCACCGGATGCGGGCCGCAATATTTTCGCCTTCTACGAGCCGCCACCGCCATGTGATCCTCGAAAGCCGGGTGACTGCCCGACGCCGGTTCCGACGCAGATCAAAACACCGATGCCGCCGACACCGATGCCGCCGCCGCCTATCCTATTGCGGGCCGCGATCCCCCAGAATGTTTACGCGGGGCAAGCGGCTTTTAAGATGCAGGTCGACGGCACAGGATTTACGGCTGACTCGAAGATCTATTTCAACCAGGCAGAGTTGCCGACAACGTTCGTTAATGACCAACGGCTCTCGGCCGATGTCACGGCGAACATGATCGCTCAGGAAGGCCAGAAGTTTATCGAAGTAAGAACCCCGGATGGCCGCCTTTATTCGAATCAGGCATTTCTGATGGTCAACCCACCGCCCAAGCCGACAATGCAGTACATCGGCATGATCGCCCGAGCGCGAGGCAACAACGATACAGCTTATTTTATCGGCGGCAGTCCGACTCCATTCGGAGCTCGGCTAAATGATGTGGTCGGCGGGCAGTTTCGTCTCATTGACATCTCGGCAAGCGAGGTGGTGTTCGAGGACGTCAATCTTGGTTTCAAGCATAGAGTGCCGATCACAAAAAATGCTGTTGCGTCGGGAGCGGGTCCTGGGCCTGCCGGAAGCCAAGGCTTTCCGACGACCAGAATTCCTGGCATCCCTGATAACATTCCTAGATACATTCCGCCGCCGAATGCGAACCGGCCGCAGAGGCCAACTGACAAAAAAGAGGACGTCGACGACAAGGATGACCCGCCGTCATACCAAAAATAACGAAAGCGGCATGACGCTCTTTGCCGTGATGGCCGTAATGGTCATCTTTGCGGTGGCTCTACTTGCTGTTGCTCCGAGCATCGAGCAGGAGATCCGCCGAGAGAAAGAATTGGAATCTATTCGCCGTGGCGAAGAGGTAGCCGAGGCGATCCGTCAGTATATCGAGTTCTATCGCGGTGCCCGCCTACCGTCGTCAATGGACGATCTGATCGAAGGCCTTCCTCAAGGCACAAAAAAGCGGCAGATCCTACGGGCTTCTGCAGCCATCGACCCGCTAAGCGAAGACGGCCGCTGGCGGCTGATCAAAGCCGACGTAAGTACGATCGGCCCTTTTGCCAGGCGCGTACAAAATTATAACGGCGGACAGCTACCGCCGAATCCCAGCCAGCTCTTCGATCGATACTCTCTGGTCGTCGCTAATTCGCTCAACACTGAACTTGATAGCGACAATGAGGCCGATGACGATACCGACTTTGAAGTTCTTACCGAGAACACCCCTTTTATCGGCGTCGCCAGCCAAAGCAAAGGCAAGTCAATGATCGCCTATTACGGAATCGAAAATCACTCGAAATGGGTCTTCACGCCATTGTTTCGGGGCTCGGGCGGAACTACAAATTTCCCCGGCGTGCGTCCTCCGGGCGGCGGCGTTCGCCCACCAATCCGATAGCTTTCAGACACACCCGAACTTGTAGTACTTGACTTTGATATATATTAGAATTAGAATAATTCTAATGCGGAAAGAATTATGTTACACAATACAAAGATAGATCTGGCCAAGGGCAAACGTGAGAAAACAGTTGCCATTCTCAATCAACGCCTCGCCGATGCGGCTGACCTGAGGTCACAGGCCAAACAGGCGCATTGGAACGTCAAGGGTATGAACTTCATCGCTCTGCACGAATTGTTCGATCGCGTGGCAACCGACCTCGAGCCGCACATCGACGATATTGCCGAGCGGATCACAACACTCGGCGGCACCGCCCTGGGGACGGTTCGTGTAGCGGCGCAGAATTCGACACTTGCCGAGTATCCGCTCGAGATCACCGACGGAGCGGCCCATGTCGATGCCCTTTCCACCGCCTTGGCTGATTTTGGAGCGATGGTCCGATCGGACATCGATGCCACCGCCGAACTCGGCGACGCGGACACCGCCGATCTGCTTACAGGAATCTCACGCTCGGTGGATAAGCTATTGTGGTTCGTCGAGGCACATCTTCAGTAGCCGTTCTATTTCGCAAAATCGAAAACAATATTGCAGAAAGCCTTAACGCCTACATCGAGACGGCTGTCGTCGATGAAAAAGTCGGGCGTGTGATGCGGAGCTGCTTCTTTCGGATCTTTCCCCTTAGGCATTCCGCCGACGAAGAAATAGAACGACGGAGCCTTCTCGCCGAAGTATGAAAAATCCTCGGCGCCGGTGACCCAATTGGCGTCGATCACATTTTCTTTTCCGGCAGCTTTGTAGAGCGAGGGCAACATCTTTTCGACAAGCGCCGGTGTATTGTAAGTGACCGGGGCTTTTGTCTCGATCATCACCTCGACGCTTGCCCCCATACTCTCGGCGATACTCTTTGCCGTCTGCCGAATCTTTGCATGAACATCCTTCTGCATTTCGGAGTCAAGCGTGCGGATCGTCCCGGCCATTGTCAGGGTTTCTGGAATAATGTTCTCGCGAACACCGCCGTTGATACGCCCCACGGTGATAACGACCGGGGCTTTGGGCAGATCGGAACGGCGGGCGACGATCATCTGTAAGCCTGTGTAGATTTGCGTCGCGACGGCGATCGGGTCGATGCCGTCCCACGGATACGCACCGTGAGTTTGCTTGCCTTTGACCTTGATCTCGAACCAATCGCTCGCCGCCATCGTCGAACCAGACTTGTAACGGATCTTTCCGATCTCGGTCTGCGAATTGATATGAATGCCAAAGATCGCATCGATCTTCGGGCTATCCATCACGCCTTCCTTGACCATCAGCGGCGCACCGCCTTCTTCACCGGCTGGCGGGCCTTCTTCGGCAGGCTGGAAGATAAAGACTACCGTTCCCTTGATCTTATCCCTCATCCCGACGAGTACCTCGGCCGCGCCCATCAGCATCGCGACATGAGTGTCATGACCGCAGGCGTGCATAACGCCGACATTTTGTCCGTTGAAAACCGCAGTTTCCTTTGACGCAAAGGGCAGGGAATTTCTCTCGGTAACCGGCAACCCGTCCATATCCGCACGCAGCCCTATAACAGGCCCGGGCTGAGAACCCTTCAGTATGCCGACAACACCTGTCTTCGCGATGCCCGTCTTAACTTCGAGCCCAAGCTTTCTTAAGTGATCTTCGACGAACTTTGCCGTCTTCACCTCGCTGTTTCCAAGTTCTGGATACTTGTGAACGTGCCGTCGCCATTCTATTACTTTCGACATGACCTTAGCCGTTGCGGCTTCGATCTCCTTGCTCATATCGACAGCCAAAGACGCATTTGTGAGCGAAAAAATGGCGAGCATCGCCACCAGCATTCTTTTCATTTGAAGAGCCTCCGATAGAAATTCAGAATGCGTAGATTGTAGCGCGTCTTTTGCGGGTGAAGAACTTCGTGTTAGAAAATCAATGAGTCCAAAGGCGTCATTCGAATAGCGGGGCTACGATATCCGCTCTCATTTCTTTCGAACGTACGTAAAATCAAACGTTGTCGTCCACGTCTTGCCTTCATCGACCGAACGCTCGCCGTGCTGACGAACATCGCCATTCGGCTGCTTCGAGAACGTCATCCGTCCGATCGCCTTTTTGCCGTTGAACATCGTGTCCGAATCGAGCACCATCTTTCCATCGACGAGCCCCCCGATGTAGTGCGTAAACGTTCCCTTGTCATCGACCCACGTCTGGTGCCATCTCTTGTCCGTCGTGTTGAAGATATTAAAGCTCTTACCAGACGAAACTGGCGTCGACCAGTTCTCGAAGATGATGCACTGTCCGAGGATCAACTGAATATTGCTCGAACCGACCGTCACGCCCTGTGTATTCTTGGCGTCCCATTCGCCGATCCAAAAGTCGAACTCGCGAAACGACGGGCTGGCCTTGCAGGGGTTGACGGCGACATCGTGCTTCTTTACGAGATCGGTAAACTTTGCTTCAGCTTTGATCGCTGCAAAATCTGCCTCGCCGTTTAGCGAATCGGGTGAGATGCCGCCGAGCGTGATGCTCTTTTCCAGCGTCTCGTACGCCTTGTCGGTGCTATTGTTTCGAACGTACGCACGGGCAAGGGCGAGGCCAAAGACAGGATTGGGCGAGGCGGCAAAAACGGTCTCAAGGTGGGTTTGGGCCTCGACGTTGTTTCCCGCCCCAAGTAGCGACATGCCATATCGATAGCGTGCACCGGCGTTCTTTTCCTCAGCTTTGACGATCTTTTCGTATGCGGCTGCGGCGGTTTTCCAGTCTTGCTTTTGAAAGGCTTCATTCGCCGCCGCACGCATTTCCGGCGTAATACTTGTAGCTGGTAGCGTTTGCCCGAGAACCGAACCTGCGAACACCATTAAAGCGAGAACAAATCCCTTCATCATAAAAAAGCTCCTTTGAATGCATTTGCCTCTCCGATGCACGCAACGGCGGAAACAGTTGTCGCGATCAGCTAGGGCTTCATTGCCTTTTCTTTTTCGGTGCATGCATTCGGATCCATGGTCGAAGCCCCATTTGCGATCTTCCAGCCAGCGTCCGTGCGAACAAGGTTAAATTGATTTATGCCGCAGTGCGACCGTTTCCCTTCCGAAAAGAAAACGTAGCGTCCCCACACCATCGCCCAGTCGCCGTCGATCTCGACCTTGTGATCGTACATCACTTCCTTGGCCGCACCAGGTTTGGTAAAAAACTTACTGAAAGCCTCGCCACCGATCACGCTGATCCGTGGCTTGCCATCGCGTCCTTTCTGGATCGCGACGAGCTGATTTTCGGGCGTGCCCGTCGCAAGAATGCCAGAAGCATTTGCAGCAGCCATCTCGTCAAATAGTTTCTGAACCACGGCTAGCACAGCCGCCTTGTCATCTGTTTTCTGAGCGATAGTGGTCGTTGCAAAAAGAGAGAGCGTAAGGCTGACGATCGTTAGTATTTTTTTCATATTCTCCTTCAAAATAGATGAATTCCCACCTTCTTTACACACCGGATACGGCGATCCCGTCCGGTGCGGCTCCGGGAGTTGCTGTGCCTATTATGGTCAATTTTTCAAGGTCGATCTTTAGTACCTGATCGACGCCGGGTGAGGCTGGATTAGGTCTCCCGGCAGTGACAAAAAGAGTCTTGCCATCCGCCGAGAAAGCTACACCTAGCGGTATGTTGTCGAGTTTCAGCCTCTTGATTTCCTTTCGCGTGGCTACGTCGATCACGACGATCTCCTTTGTCGGAAGCATCGTGCAGATCACATATTTACCGTTTGGCGTGAAGCGAACGCGATACGGGCGACCCTTGATATCTATCTTTGCAGCCGATTTTGCCGTAGCGAGATCGACGACCTCCGCCATTCCCTCGACGTTGAGGCCGACCCAAACTTCCTTTCCGTCGGGCGACAGATCGATCGCCTCAGGCTGTTTGCCGACCGGTATCTGCACTATCTGCGAAGGCCCGGGCGGGGCGGTTTGTGTGAAATTGAATACGGTGACGCTGTCCGAGCCTATATTTGCGGTGTAAAGTTTCTTCTGGTCAGGGGAAACGACGACCATGTGCGAGCCGTTTTGGCCGGTGCCCATTATCCAGTCGATCTTGTTCGTCACCGTGTCGTAACGCGCGATCGCACGATTGGTCTCTGCCGAAAAGTAAAGTTTCGTGCCGATGATATGCAGCCCGTGCGGCCGCATCAGGGGCGAAACATCGACGCGGCGAAGTTCTTTCGCAGTTGTAATATCTATGACGGAGATCGAACTTCCCGGCCCCAAGGCACCGCCGTAGTTCGAAACGTACGCCGTTTTGCCGTCCGCCGACAAGACCACCTCATGCGGCCCGTCGCCGACCGCGACCTTGCCCGTGACCTTCATCGTCACCGGATCGATGATCGACATCGAGGCCTCGCCCTTGTTTGTTGTTACAAGCACGGGCTTCGCCGCCTGGCCGACTACCGTGAATTTAACGGCCATCACAATTACGAGACCGGACAAAAGATTATTGATCGAGATCTTACCTTTCATATGAATTTTTACTAATACGGTGCATGACCGAAAAATGTTTTTGGTCACGCCCAAATGAGCGGATTTGTTTCATCACGATGCCGAAAATGCTGTAGGGAAAGAAACGCGCCGATGACGTTCTACACATCGAGATCGGCGCGTTTCCGTTTGTTGTTGGTATGTTTCCTTAGTTCGTATAACCCGGCACGACCTTATACTCAAGTACTTTGTTGACTTCCTGCGCACTTGGATCGGCCAGATCTTTTCTGACCAACAGAACGAGATTGACGCCAGGACGCAGCGGGTAAACGCCGACATATTTGTAGTTCGGCCCATACTTCTGGATCGCCTGGGCATCCTGATCGTTCTTTTTGAACACGATGATCTCGGAGTCTTTGGTGTCGATGAGCGAGCCAAAGTAGTTTGCCTTGGTGTAATCCTTCGTGTACCACGTCATCGGCCAATATTCGGGCGTGACGATCTCGATCACGGCATCGCGACCCTTGCCGCTCTTTTGTGCGTATCTGTCGATCTCACGCATCATGTCGAGGAAGCCCCGCCGCGTATGGGCGTAAACATACACCATCTCGTCGTCATCCCAACGCACGAAATTGAGCTGATACATTTGATACGTCAGTACTGCAAATCCCGAAACGCACAGCACACCGGCCGCAGCCATTAGATTCATCCGCTTGGACTCAAAGAACTGCCCCAACGCGTAGCCCGCGACCATACACATTGGCAAAATGAAGCTGAGGTCGAGCCATGGTGTTTTGTAAGGGATTATCGAGTAGGCCAGAAACAGCCCCAGTGCCCAGAGCGCAGTGAACATCGCAAATCGATGCTTCGCCTTAACAAACGTGACGAATATCGCCAGCATCGAGATGATAAAGATCGCCGATTCTATCTTGAAGAGCCATTTCACATAGCCCAGATAGCCGTGCATCGAGTGGTCTTTGTTGCCCGTCTTTGTCCAGATCGCATACGCCTCAAACGCCTTTTTGACGCCGTCGGCATAGGTGAAGAACGAGGAAAAGAAGAGTACGAAGAGATAAGCTGTCGCGATCGCTGCCGCGCCGAAGATCAGGATCGCATTGCGATTGTCGCCAAGCTTTTGGCGGAAATTTGACCAGGTTATCTCTGTCGGCTCGGTAAATGTCGCATCGTTTCTCTCCCGCATATCGAGAAGAAACAAGACCCACGCCACTGCGGCCGCTGCCAGCATGAAAATTATCGAACCAAAGACAAACACCTCGGGCGGGCGAAACGGATTAAAGGCGATCGTGTTATAGAGCCACTTAAATCCGTCGATGATCTCGGCGTAATAATAGAGCATCGTCAGGCCGAGAAAGATGTGCGCTCCGCCGATGATCTTTAACCATTGATCGTCGAGTGCTGTCGCCGGTTTGAATTTGCGCCAGATATAGATCGAAACTATGGCGATCGCCATCGTCCCGAGTGTTATGAATGCGGTCTCTTTCGTCGCGAAGATCAGTGCGACAGACGATCCGGCGAGGATCATGTAGATCGGCCTTCCGTTATCCCAACTGAGCAGCATCCGCAAAACAAAATAGACAAGCGCCGCCTCGATGAGGACAAAAACGAGCCGCAACGTCCAAACTGTCGTCGTGTTTTCGCCGCCTAGATATGTGGCTAGATTAAGCGCCGATGGGAAGAACGAGACGAGCAACAGCAACGCCATCCAAGAGATCGCACCATATCCGGCCTCTTTCTTTTCGATAAAGAAAAGGACCGAAACGACTATCGCAATACTCAGAAAAACAAAGAATATCTCGTGAATATAATATCGAGAGATGAAGACCATTCCCGGCGAGATCGCTACGAGTAGGGCAGCGATGATCGTTCCCGTCTTTCCGAGATAATCCTTCAAATAAAGGACAAGTACGACCATCAGCACGCCAAAAATGGCAACACTCGCACGCACGCCAAAGGTCTCATAACCGAAAACCTTTACAAACGCGAGCGAGATGTAATAAAGCGTCGGCCCGTGATAGTTGGCGGGATCGTACTTGTAAAGGCCGTCGTTGATCAGATTCTTAAGAAAAAAGCCGTTGACGCCCTCGTCATGGTGCATCACCTTTAGACTCAGGTCGTAGAACCGTAAAAACGTTGCGACCACGACGACTAACGCCGCCGCACCAAACCACATCCGGTCGAACTCCGCAGCTTTCTCGGCGACCTCCGTCTGCGAGACTATCGGTTCCGCAGTTTCCTCAGCCACCGGCGTCGCCTCGGCTTCTGCCTGCACGATCTGCTTTTTACCCTTCTTTCCTTTCATTACCGTTATTTGACCTTATATACACGATATTCGCCTACTTCCACAGCAAGCGGGAATTTCTTGAAAAATTCCTCGTTAGCTTTCAACGTATTTCGCTCTTCGGGCGAGACTAGTACGTAATCGATATTATGTTTTTTGAGCAGGGCATCCGCGGCTGCTCCGCCCTGATAGATCTGTTTGACGTCTTGTTCCCGTGTGCCGGGATCGATACCGTGCGATGTCAGATGCGCCGTAAAACGCATCAATGACTGACGTCCAGTAAGGACAGTCGCGGTGTTAAATGTCGGAGCGTTGAGGAACAATGCGTTCGGAGCAGTCTTCGCCTTTACCTGCTCTGCCATTTTCATCGCATCAGCATCAAACACCCTGAATTTTGTAACGCCTGCCATCGTCCGGAAAACGTCAAGACCGCCGGCGAGCGTCAGTGCTACAAGGCATGCGATCGAAACAACTTTCAAGGCTTGGCCCTTTTCCCACAGCCAGGCGAGACCGTACGCAACAAAGGGTATCGACAGCAGGAACCAATACACGAGCACCTTGATGTTGTCCCATTGCCATGGTGCAAGCTTGGCGATATTTGAGATCACAAACAACGCAACGAACGGGATGTAGAACAGCACCAATCGCGGAAAAGCGGCCTTCGGTTTCTCCTCGCCTTCTTTAACTTCCGCCGTCGCTGTTTTGTCTTTATAGAAAAGCCACAGCCCGAGGGCGATCATTGGGAAAAGAATCCCGGTGTTCTTGATCCAGAACCATACGAAACTTTCGTCCGGCTTCTTATCCCAGCCAAAGAAGAACTCAAAGAACTTCGACGTTTCGCTCGCGCTTCCGGCCATCGCCCACGCGAGGAAGGGAACGGCCACGACCGCAGTCGCGATGCCGAAGATGAGCCACGATTTCCATTTATCGATCCGAAACGCAAAAAGGAAGGCCGTAACAATGAACAAAGCCGCGAGGCTGTGAAGATGTATCAGCGGAAGCATGCCGGCAAGAAGTCCGACGGCGATCGCTACGCTGTTGTCACGGATAAGATCGGGGATCGGCAAACCGCCCTTCTTTTCTACTTTTTCAGCTATTTCAAGATCTGTTTGGCCGTTGAAGATCTGACAGAGCCCGCCGAGCACAAGTACGACGAGCGGCATCCCGAGCAAGAGGCTTCTCTGGGTCATGAACAGCACGACCATCGTGTTGCCCCATCGAAATTTATCGCTGATCGTGTAGTCGCGTGGCAGATTGGCAATGAAATCCGAGATGCCCTTGGCATGCTCGGACATATCTTTGAACGCCCAGGCAAAGCCGAGTCCGCCGCTGAAAAATAGCAAAGCCGGTGCGATACGGCCAGCGAGTTTGCTGCCCGTCACGCTCGCGACGAAATGCTCAAACAGCACCAGCAGCGAGAATGCCCACGAAATATTCTGCACGAACATCGCGGCTTTCAACTCGCCGCCAACCTTCATATAACAGGCTGTGAGCAGATCGGCGATGAACGGATAACTGAATTTCGCTCCGGCCCACGACGGATTAACAGGCGGAAAATTATTGATCTCAGTAAAGCTAAAGATCGCTCCGAGATGGAAAGGCAGATCGCCATAGTTGTTCGAGCCGCCAGTGTACAGCCCGTCCTTGAGTTCGTAGATGGTTCGATCAAAGAAGTACCAGAAAACTACAAAAAAGAAGGCATAGTAAAGCAGGCGGAGAAATTTAGCAGGCGTGAATCCCTGCATTTTGCCCTTCGCACGTTCCCAGTCTTGGATCGCCCGTCCGCGCAGGTCAACGCTCCGCATCAGCACGAGCGGCAAAGCGGTTATCACCAGCGAAATGCCAACTGTAACGGCGCTAAACCCAGCCAAACAGGCCACCACGAACGAGACAAGTCCGAACACCGCCGAGCTGATGATATTGCCCGCCGCGAGCCGCCACATTAGCGGCTTGTCACGCGCGACGAGGTACGTCAGCGAAGCACCGCTCGCGGCCAATGCGATGAGTAGCAAAAGAGATACGATCATGTGGAATCAGTGCGAAAAAGCTATGTAAAAGGTTACTCTATCTCGCCCGACGCTCAAAACGGCGGTGAGGTACTCACAAAGCTCTGGCGGCTGGCATCAGTTTCGTTTATACTTAACTCAAATTCCATCAAGGGGACGTGTGGTCATGAAAGCTTTTACAGGTCTGGTGCTAGCGTTTTTGTTCGCAGTTTCGATATTTGCTTCGGAGCCCGATGCCGAGACGGCCTCGCGTATCGCTGGCGTGCAGCAGATCACTGCCACGGTCGGCATTGTCCATACTAAAACCCGGCTCTACCGCACCGACGACGGCGGGGCGACCTGGAGTGCCCTCAGTCTCGATGGCGGCTCGATCGCAGGTGTGAAATTCGCGAACACGCAGATCGGCTGGGCGGTCGTTTATGACCGATTTGGCGAACGACTGATCCTCGCCCACACAGAAAATGGCGGATATACGTGGGAACGCGGCTCCGCTGCTGCCAACCTGTTTGGCGAAGACACATATCGGGACGAAGCGTCTCTAGAGATCACGGGCAAAAGCATCACCGCCACATTTCGCATCCCGACCAGCTCAAACTTCGAAGGCCGTGCAGTATTCCGCACCACGGACGGTGGCTCGACGTGGACACAACTCGAACGCTCTATCGAAAAACGCACCAGCGACGAGCCGCAGCCGATAGCGTCGCGTAATTGGACCGTCAAGACCGAAGGTTCATGTGGTGATGCAAAACGCGGGTGCTTTCAGGAAACTTCATTGATCACTGAACTTGGCCGCGACATCACACCATCCGAGATCAAACAGGCAGCGGCCGTCGCCCGGCTCGACGCCCAACGCCGTGAAGCGACTGAGATCCTCCTATTGCCGCCTAATGGGAACGTCCGCATAAGTCTCAATCGCGGCTTCGACAAATGCACCGCCGGAACCATCGCACAGATGCAGACGTGGTGGAATAATTCGCCACTGTATGACGCAAACATCTACATCTCGGGCCGCAATCGTGGCTGTTCGCAGGCTCAATTGAACGCAAATTGGGTCAATCAGGTTTCTGCTATGGGCTGGGGCCTGATCCCAACAATTGTCGGCTACCAGTCGCCGTGCATAAATAGCACGACCTTCAACGGGGCACGCTTTAGCATTGACCCCGCGGTCGCCGAAACACAGGGCCGCGGTGAAGCAGACATCGCCGTCACCGACGCAGCAAATCTCGGCCTGACCGCCGGTTCGATCCTCTATTACGACATGGAGCGATACGACGAGACCGGTGCGACGCCGGGATGTCGTACTGCCTCGACGGCATTCCTAAAAGGCTGGACGGAACGCATTCGCGAACTCAATTACCGCTCTGGCACCTACGGCAGCCCGCGAAATGCGATCGACGACTGGCAATTCATGCCCGCCGCGAGTCGGATGGAAGCGGTCTGGATGGCACGTTGGGACAATATCCAATCTGTATGGACATATCTCTCGTTCTCAAACTTCCCAACAAACGTCTGGAACAACCACCAACGCATCAAGCAATGGCAAGCTCCGCACGACGAGACCTGGGGCGGCGTGACATTTAATATCGATGGCAACATCGCCGACGGCCCGGTCGCAGGTGTGGCCATCGCAAAGAACAAGACGGCCGATTTTGACGGCGACCGCAAAGCGGACATCAGCGTCTTTCGCCCGAGCAACGGCGTTTGGTATGTTCTGAGCAGCCAGAACGGCAGCTTCTCATCTACTACCTTCGGGTTGCCAACGGACATCGCGACGCCCGGTGATTACGATGGGGATGGCCGCACCGATTTCGCAGTATTTCGCCCGTCCGACGGCGTTTGGCACATGCAGATGAAAGCGGGAAATTATCTCGCACGCCAATGGGGCAGCAACGGAGACATTCCCGCCGCGGCCGATTACAACGGCGACGGCAAGACCGACATCGCCGTCTTTCGCCCGTCGAATGGCACCTGGTACATCGCCAACAGCGACAGCCTCGGCACCGGCTCCTACGCGAATTGGGGCATCGCGGGCGACAAGCCGGCCGTCGGTGATTACGATGGCGACGGCAAGGCCGACATCGCCGTTTTTCGCCCCTCGAATGGTGTCTGGTATATCTATCGCAGCTCTGACAGCGGCTTTAATATCGTCAATTTCGGCCTCAACGGCGACCGTCCGGCGCAGGGCGATTTCGACAACGACGGACGCACCGACGTAGCTGTCTATCGACCGTCAAATAGCACATGGTACATCCTACGCAGCTCCGACCAGACGGTCGCATACGCCAACTGGGGCATCGCCGAGGATCTACCTGTGACCGGCGATTATGATGGCGATAACAAAGACGACGTCGCGGTCTTCCGTCCGTCGAACGGCATCTGGTACGTACTCCGAAGCAGCGGCGGTTTCTCGACCACGAACTGGGGACTCGCCGCCGACGCTCCGGTCCCGAACGCGTATTTGCCGCAGTAACCGCATCTTTGCGTCCTTTGCATCTTTGCGTGAACTTTCCGGGCGCTGTAAACTTAGGTCTTTTGGCCACGCGGCCTAATTGAAGCCCTATGTTACAAGCAGGAATCGTTGGCTTGCCCAACGTCGGAAAATCGACACTTTTTAATGCACTGACCGCGCAGGAATCGGCTCTGGCGGCGAATTATCCTTTCGCGACCATCGAGCCAAACGTCGGCGTCGTAGCCGTCCCCGACGAACGCCTCGGCGTCCTCGAAAAGCTCAATAAAGCCCAGAAGACCGTGCCCGCAATGGTCGAGTTTCTCGATATCGCTGGCCTCGTTCGCGGAGCGTCGAAGGGCGAGGGTCTCGGCAATCAGTTCCTTGCGAATATCCGCGAGACTCATGCCGTCATTCAGGTGGTGCGGTGCTTTGACGACGACAATATCATCCACGTCGAGGGCTCGGTCAACCCGATCCGCGACATCGAGACCATCCAGATCGAACTCGCTCTTGCCGATCTAGCCTCCGCCGAAAAGCGTCGCGAAAAGGCAAATCGTGCCATCAAAGCCTCTGGCGACAAAGCCGCTAAAGTTGAGATCGAGATCCTCGACAAGATCCAGCCGCTGCTCGAGGAAGGCCGCCCCGCACGTGCCGCCGATCTCACCGACGACGAGCGTGCGACTCTAAAAACCTGGTTCTTTCTCTCGACCAAACCGACGATCTACGCGGCAAATGTCGATGAAGAAACGCTCGCCAACCCGGAGAGCAACGCCCACGTTCAGGCGGTAATGAAGCACGCCGCCAGCGAAAATGCCGACGTAGTTGTGATCTGCGCCAAGCTCGAAGCCGAACTCGTCGCCCTCGACGCCGACGAACGCACTGAATACCTAAAAGACCTCGGCCTCACGTCAAGCGGCGTCGACAAACTCATCAAAGCCGCCTATCACATGCTCGGCCTAATGAGCTTTCTCACCGCCGGCGAAAAAGAAGTTCGTGCCTGGACGATCCCGATCGGCACCAAGGCACCGCAGGCCGCCGGTGAGATCCACACCGATATCGAACGCGGTTTCATCCGAGCCGAAATAGTCAGCTACGACGACCTCGTAGCCACCGGTTCACGCAAAGCCGCCCTCGAAAAAGGCCTCGCCCGCGTCGAAGGCAAAGAGTACATTATGCAGGACGGCGATGTGGTGGATTTCCGGTTTAATGTTTGATGCTATCGGATACGCGGCAGTTTGAGCACATGGTAAAATTCGAGAATGCGAAATAGGGACGTTAATGAGAATAGGTCCGAAATGCCCGACACCGCGATCATCCGCCGTATGCGTGCGCCGCGACGCCTACGGGTCGAATCCGCCGACAGGATCTTCTTCGACGTCGCCGCATTCAAGCTCGACCGCCTACTCGGCATCCCCGAACACACCGCCGTCGAACGCAACCTAACCATCACCACCACCTGGCCCGACATCGTTTTCTAGAGATCACCCGTCCGGTACAACACCGAAGAACTCCCCGCCGAAGCCGCCTTTGTCTGGACAAAATGGGAACCGCTGGAACTGTGGCCGTAATGAATTAGCCCATTGGCCTTGTTCCTCGTCGCATAGCGACGCCTGATTGTAGCCGTGGGTGACAACCCACGGAAAGATGCCCCCCACCGACCACGTCGCGTAGCGACGATTCAATCAATCGAACAAATACCGCTCGTCGTAATCGATGCCGTGTTTCTCAAGGAGGGCGACGTATTCATCCTCAAAACTCTGATTCGAATGATGCTCTCGTTGATTCTTTATGTAATTGACTACCGACGGAATCGCCGATTTCGACACCGAAAACACACCGTATCCATCCTGCCAACCAAAATTGGACATTCCTGGAAACTCGCGCCGAATGCCGTATGACGAATCACCCTTCAAAGCCTTGGCACCCTGACTTGAAGACATCGTTGGGGGTATTCCGACTAATGCATGAATGTGGGTCTCAATACCCCCAATTTGAACCGGAGTCATACCATGATGTTTGGCGACACCCGCGATGTACGACCAAACACGCTCTTCGATCTCGGGTGATATCGTCTCACTCCGACCCTTCGTGCTGAATACGAAGTGCAAATAGATCTGTGAATATGTATTTGCCATGCTTTTCAATCGTCACTACGCGACGAGACATGGTAACCCATCTTTCCGTGGGTTCTTACCCACGGCTACAATCAAATATCGCTACGCGATAAAGAGTTCCGATCCCCGATCCCCGACCCGTCCCCGTCGCATCGCGACGCCTCATTGTAGCCGTGGGTGACAACCCACGGAAAGGGTGACAACCCACGCAACCGAAAGATCATGATCATCCCCGTCGCGTAGCGACGATTGAAAAGCGACGGCATCGAATCGAGACCATCGGTGAACGCTCGTCCTCGTCACTGTTTACAATATTCACCATTCCCCGCCCACCATTCACAATTTACCACTAACCATTTACCATTATCCCCGTGTACCTCCGCGACAAACGATCTCCCGAACCCAAGAGCGAAGCCGTCTCGCGGGTGATGAGCGCGAACAAGGCAAAGAACTCCAAGCCCGAACTGCTCTTGCGCCGCTCCCTCTGGCACACCAACCTCCGCGGCTACCGCCTCCATCATCGGATTTGTCTGGGTCCTTCCACTCATCACTCATCACTCGTAACTCGTCACTCATCGGTTCGCCCCGACATCACCTTCGCCCGCAAAAAACTCGCCATCTTCGTCCACGGCTGCTTCTGGCACCGCTGCCCGATTCGTATTGCGGAAAGAGCAGTAGGTGATATATAAAGGATGCGGAAAATCCGATATGCCAAAATCGAGACAAATCTCACGACGCAACGTTCTTGTTACCATAATGAACAACCCGCGCGATTTTGAAATTGCTCGGGATAGTCACTGGTATCGAATCCCCAAAGATAGTGTCGATAAGTGGCTTGTAAAATCTTGGCCGCCAGAATGGTTGGCTTTTTACCAGACAAAGGTATTCGGAAAAGAATCGCACTCGGTAAACTACTACGCGAAAGTCATGGACATCCAAGAAGTTCCTCGGTCGGAGCTATTTGCCGAGCACAGTCGCGGCAAAGACCCCGAAAAGATTTATTCGAAGTTGATACTCGGACCATTGCAGCAACTGCCAGAGCCAATATTCAGCCGACGTTTCCGGCGGATAGTGTTTATCCCGACGACATGGGGGAAATTTTCAGAGGCGTTCGAAATAAACGACCTGTATGACGAAAGCCCGCTAGAAGACCGATTGTGGGCGGCGTTTAAGCGTTTTGGGATTTGCGCGGAGCGACAGGAGTTTTTTGAGGTTGAGTCGGAATTTGTTGCTCTCGATTTCGCAATCTACTGTGTCAACGGAAAGGTGAATGTCGAAACCGATGGTGATACTTGGCACTCAAACCCCGAGAAGGCCGCGAAAGACCGCCGCCGTGACAACGCACTCGTTATGAAAGGTTGGTCCATTCTCCGCTTCGGCACTTCCGAGATCAAAGAACGACTTGATGATTTTTGCCTCCCAAAGATCGTGAGCCAAGTAAACTCCTTGGGAGGCCTGGATGACCATGGCCTACGGTCAGGCCGAATCGACCTGAACGACAACGACGCAATCCAACCAAGCCTGTTCTAAAAGGCGGCAGGCTCAGGAGAGGTCCGAAAGCTGCACGTTATTCCAAATCGAATTTATTAAGGCGAGAGCTGATTGCGGATGGCTGACGTAGAAAGTGCTCGGCGAGCTTCTGTGTGCCAATCCCGTTCGCACGCATCAATTTGAGTTCGGCGTCCTCTTCGGGGACCATTTTCATAAGCCCGTGGGTGCTTTTCTTTTATTCTCGCTAGCCTTGCTTGGTAGTCAGATTGTGATTCGTTTAATTGAAGTGCCTCCTCAGCTGCGTGAAAGATGTCGAGGTACGTAATTCCGGAATGACCGTCAACGATCTGGGCATAACTTTGGCCTTCGGCAATCAAAGAAAGCACTGCACGGGACTTTATACTAAGTTGCTTTTCAACCATGGTACGTCACCTCGGCATATTAGAGTCGTGCTCGAAAATGCACATCAAATCTCTGGAATTCCAATCTCCTTTAGATATCCATACGTCTCATTATAAAACGCGGGCAGGCGTGTCTTGTCATTCGGATTTCCATCCGGTACACAGATGACCATTCCCTGACGAGCCCGCGTCAATAGAACTCGATATGCGTTTTTGAGAAACTGTCGCCGGTCAGATTTCATTACTCGATTCCAGCTGTTCCCGCGAAAAGAGAACATTCCCCAATCGTCTGCTTTGAATCTGAAGTCTGCATCCCACGTCACGCAAGCCCAGTCTACTTCAAGTCCCTGAACCTGAAATTCTGTTGCCGGATCCTCCAAGAAATACGAAGAACGGACGTCGTCCTTACCATCAAGAAACCAATGGACCGGATTCATAGGAGCCTTAACATGGATTCCTGTAGCCTTTAGTCGCTCCGCACTTGATGAGGCGAGAAGACCGTATCTTTCAGTTCCGCGAGCCTTTTCGCGGAGCCACTCCTTCGCTCTGCTCAAATCGCGAGTGAGGACTAGAGGATATTTCTTTTGTATTGATGTGAAAATTTCTGCGGCCCTTTGGGCTTCTAGGTCAAGAACTGCCTTGACAAAGTCCGAGACTTTTTCGGCTCTGAACGAACGCATCGAGACCGACAGGTGCAAGCGGTCATCAAAGTGAACATGCTCCTTGTCCTTTATTAGATCGATCACATGTCCTGCCGCATATTCCGAATCATACAATCGATCTGACAAATAGACTTCCCATGAAGAAAATTTTCGGTTTAGCGATTCTATCCACTCGGCAATTCCAGCCTCGCCGCTATTAATCTCTTGCCCTCCGCCAACCAAACAAATAATAACTGCCCAATCCTTATGACGGTCTAGACAAGAAATAAGAAACTCAGGTTCAGACTGACTAAAGTTGCTGATGCGTTTTCTACGCTTCATAAAATTAGCGGTCTGGGCCAGGTTCCAAGCGCGTTGAGCTTCATCAAAAATTGCTACATGGTCAACCGGAGCTTTTTCCGTATCCTTCAAATACTCATCTCGATAGTGATGGACATTCTGAATGAAAGCCTTTATCTCACCACGGGCCCTGCCAATCTTTCTGACCTCTCCCTTTTTCTTGGCTCGCTGTACATTGTCACGAGCGAGAACCTCGGTTAGCACGGAAACCAAGGGTTGATTACCCGACAAGAAGACGCTAGGCTCATTCTTTTCGTGCCCAAGTTTACCCATTTGTCTTGTTGCAACATCTAGCCCAACAAGTTTTTCCTGCTCCAGGAACTCCTGTGACGAAACAAATAATCTTTTCACCATCTCTTTCAGCTTTTGCGATTATTTCGGAAATAGCCCGGCCAGTATCCCGAAGATTGCGCGCGGATGCATCAGTTCGGGCGATGTTCTCAACTGAATGCTCTCTGTACAAAGCTGTGGCCGCCTCAATAATTGTTGGTGTTGGAGAATATTGGCCTTCGGCCCACTCATCAGGATTAATGCCTTCTCGTTCGCCCAGGGCAAGAATTGCTTCGATTGCGTTTCGTAGATTTACAACATTGGTACAGAGCGGTGGGGAGATCAGCCTGTCCGCGTCAAGTTTCCAATCATCCATGGAAGTACCGGCCTTTGCTTCTGTCGCGATTAGTATAGGAGCAACAATCACATCATGACTTGTTTTGTGAAAGTTCTTTAAATCCAATCCATAATCCCAGACTTGTTCCTTAGAACTTCGGTCAAATTTTGCAGCTCCAACCTTAAACTCAAGGACGAAAACAACTTGACTGATAATTAGAACGACGTCAATTCTGCTTCCCATTCTCGGTATCGAGTATTCAAAATACAGACTTCCATCGAGATTTTCCAAGACACTTCGAAGACACTCAATTTGATATATCCAAGAGTGTTTTTGCTCCTGGACGTCATCAAATTCACTATTTCTAGCCATGATGCCGAGAATCTCATCCGTTGATTGCAGAGAGAATCGGGCAAACGTATTTGAATAGTAGAATCGCTTCATGTGTGGCAGTTTTTGTCGCGTTAGACTCTCATAATACTCCTAAAAAGTGAAATTCGTTCGATCATGCCGATGTAGGTGCGGTGGAATCCTGTGAGTTCGGCTAGTTGCTCTTGTGAGAGGCCGCGCTCGGTGCGGAGGTGTCTTATCCGTTTGCCGAAGTTGGTTAGGAGTTGTTTGTCGGACATGGATCGGTTGTCGGTTGTCAGTTGTCAGTTGTCAGACGAGAGAGTCCGCGTGAGATCAAACTATACG
This sequence comes from Acidobacteriota bacterium, assembly GCA_016718135.1. Classification (GTDB taxonomy): domain Bacteria; phylum Acidobacteriota; class Blastocatellia; order Pyrinomonadales; family Pyrinomonadaceae; genus OLB17. Next base: position 224,680 of record JADKEF010000004.1, read on the forward strand.
CATTGTAGGCGGGCGATCAACATACAATGAGTAGCGTCAGTCGCGAGCGGGGTCGGCGTGGTGGGCGCGGTTGGCTCCGACGAGGGTGGTTTGGGTCAGGCGGAGGATCAGTTGCTTTTCGGGGGTTAGGACGGGATCGATAAAGCGGATCGTCTTTTGCGGGGTGATGCCGTAGTGGGTGCAGAAACCGAGGGCGGAGATGTGGTAGCCGTTCATGCCACGGCGTACGCGGAGGTTTTCGTGGAAGCTGGGAAAGGCGGGCTCGATCGCGATGGCGGTGTCTTCGCGACTGAAGTAGAGCGACACCGCCTCGGGGCTGCCGAGCACCTCAAACGCTTTCTTGTTCAGGTAAAACTGCGATTGCCGCGAAAGGCTGACCCAAATATCGCCCCGCGGCGGCCTGATATCGCCGCCATGATATTTTTCGAAGTTATGTGAGAGCATGTTGCAGTGATAGCACGCTGTTGCGTATCTGTCAAGGCCTGCGATCCGGGGAGAACGCAAAGACGACGCCTCGATTCGGATGAATGGACGTTTGTTACCTCGTGGATGTCTATCATGCCTCGGGGTAAAACGGCGGTTCGGAGATCCGACCAAACGGTTCGGTATCCGCGCCGATCGGTTCGGAGAAATATGTCGGCGGGCGACACTTTTGGGATGTGACCTGCGTCACGGCGCTCGTTGGCGATGCGTAATATTATTTGACCAGGTCGCACGAACTGCGGTACTTTTAGGGTGATGAACGCTTTTAGGCAAAAAAACAAAGGATTGGCGGCTTTCGTGCTGCTGTTCTTGTGCCTGAATGTGGGCGGGGCGTTGTGCCTGACGGCTTGCAATGAGCTGTTCGCCGCCGCACCGGCCGCCGAGGGTGATGCTCATCTATCCGAACACTGCAAACAAGCCAAAAAGGCGACTGAGGAGAAGAATAAAGATTCTTCCCGGCTACAGACAGGCGAGGCTTCGTGCTGTATGTTGCCCGTCGCGATGTTCTCGGCACCGGTCGAGAAACGGCCTGAGTTTTCTGTGAAAATGGCCGTTGAGGCTACGGCTGAGATCAGATTTGAGCTGACCGCTCCGGTCTTTTCCGCACACACTTCCATCACCATCCCGGTCTATCGCCCACCGCCGCTCGACCGGCGAGGCGAACGCATTCTCCATTCTGTCATCCGTATTTAGCTCAACTTGCGATGTAAAGTGATCGCTTTACACGTTAGTTTCGCCCACCTGTCTTTGGACGCGGGCTAACCTATTTGTTTTGAGCTTTTTACGGAGACATATCATGAGATCGAAAATTCTAGTTATTATCACCACCGTTCTATTGTTCGGAGTTGGGTTTGCGGTTTACGCATACAATTCCACTCAGTCGATCACCGAGACCGTTGCGGCATCATGCTGTTGCTGTAGCGGCGATTCGTGCCCGATGAAGGCGAAAGATGCCAAGGCCACCGGCGAGGCAAGCCATGAGTGCTGCTGCAAAGGCGACGGAGCATCTTGCCCAATGAAGTCAAAGGACGGCAAGTCCGGCGACAAAATGGCGATGTCCGCTGACGGCAAGCATTCCTGCCCGATGATGTCAGGCGATGCCGGCCACAAAATGGAAGGCATGAAGCACGACATGAAAATGGCAAACGGCGAATCCTGCCCGATGATGAAGGACGGCAAGTCCGCCAAGATGGACGAGATGCACAAGGGCATGCCCGGAATGGATCATTCCAAGAGCGGCCACTCCTGTCCGTGCTGCAGCCACAATAAAGACAAGAAAGTTACGACAGAAGGAGCGATCTGATCGCTTAGCCATCTGTATTCCGAGCCGCGGTTAACGCCGCGGCTCGAAATGCGGACGCTCAAATTGTCGTATGAAATTAATACTAGTAGCCATCATAGTCGCCGCTGTGTCGTGCTTTGCCCACGCACAGAACGTAGTGCGCTACGACCTGACGATCGACCACAAAATGGTCAATTACTCGGGCAAAAAGGTGCATGCCGTCGCCGTCAACGGGCAGATCCCCGGGCCGACGCTTGAGTTTACCGAGGGCGACATTGCTGAGATCCATGTCAAGAATAATCTCCACGAACTCTCCTCCGTCCACTGGCACGGGATCTTGCTGCCGAACGAACAGGATGGCGTTCCGTTCCTGACGACCACCCCGATCCAGCCGATGGGCACGCATGTTTTTCGCTTTCCGATCAAGCAGAGCGGCACTTACTGGTATCACTCGCACAGCAACCTGCAGGAGCAAAAGGGCCTATACGGAGCATTGATCATCAAGAAACGTGACGAGCCGCCGATGCCATCGTACACCGTTCTATTTAGCGACTGGACCGACGAGCATCCGCATGAAGTGATGCGAATGCTCAAGAATGCGAATGATTGGTTCGCTATCAAGAAAGATGCGGTGCAGAGCTACGGCGAGGCGTTGAAAGCCGGTGCGTTCAAGGCGAAATTTAGACAGGAGTGGCAGCGGATGAATGCGATGGATGTTTCGGATGTGTATTACGACGCATTTCTCGCGAATGGAAAGAAAGAGGATTCGGCACCGCAATTTAAGGCGGGCGACAAGGTTCGGCTGCGGATCATCAACGGCTCAGCATCGACATATTTCTGGGTCCAATTCGCCGCCGGTCAATTATCCGTCGTCGCCACCGATGGCATCGACGTCGTTCCGGTCAATGTCGACCGCATGATCATCGGCATCGCGGAAACCTATGATGTCATTGTCACAATTCCTGAAGACAAGAGTTTCGAACTGCGAGCGACTGCCGAAGACCGCACCAAGGCAACATCAGTATGGCTCGGCTCAGGCGAAAAGATCGCGGCTCCTGTGCTGCCAAAGCTCAAACTCTTCGAAGGAATGAAGATGATGAACGACATGGGCAAGCACAAAATGGAGATGTCGTATCAGCAGATGGACATGAACGAGGTGATGTTCCCCGAGGTCGTGCCCGATCCGGCGAAGCCTGGCGAGCTACCACCAGTCACGCTCAATTACGCGATGCTGAAATCACCCGTAAAGACGGATTTTGCACCGGAGAAGCCGCTACGAGAAATGAAATTTCGCCTAACCGGCAACATGAACCGATATATGTGGAGCATGGACGACAAGCCGCTGTCGCGATCGGATAAGATCCTGATCAAGAAGGGAGAGACGGTTCGCATCACCATCTACAACGACACGATGATGCGGCATCCGATGCATCTGCACGGGCATTTCTTCCGCGTGCTCAACGGACAAGGCGAGTATTCGCCGCTGAAAAATGTACTCGACATCCTGCCGATGGAGACGGACGTTATCGAGTTCGACGCGAATGAGGAAAAGGATTGGTTCTTTCACTGCCACGTGCTTTATCACATGATGGCCGGCATGGGGCGTGTGTTTAGCTATGCTGATTCGCCGCCAAACACGCAGGTTCCGCCGACCAAAAAGAACTGGAACTACTTCCGTAGCGAAGACGCCCGGATGCTTCATTCCAAATTTGAACTGTCCGCACAGTCGAACGGCCTTTTCGGGCACGGTCAGATCGCGAACAATTACTACTTCGCCGGAACTCAGTTTCACTTCAATCCAAAATATGGATTTGAGAGCGAGACTAAATTTGGACGGTATGTTGATAAGCAGCAGTTTCTAAACGTGTATGCCGGCTTTGAGCTCAACCGAGAGAAGCAAAATGGACGTTGGGAAAACGAAGGATTCGGCACGTTCGGATTTGAATACACGCTGCCGATGTTCGTCAAGGCCGACGCGAGGGTCAACACGAATGGTAGGTTTCGGTTACAGCTCGCCCGCGAGGATATTGCAATTTCTCGGCGGATACGCCTAGATGCGATGTGGAACACTGATAAGGAATATCAGGTCGGAATGCGATATATTCTCGCGAAACGCTGGCAGCTGAGCGGCAATTATTACAACGAATATGGCTTTGGCGGGGGAGTGACTTACAGCTACTAGAGAGAAATGAATATGAGAAAGATGAATTTAGCGATTTTGGCAACACTTCTGTTTGCGATTGCGGCAGGGGCTCAAGACCTGGGCACGATCGATCCGGTTGTGCAGAAGCAGATCGGTACGATTCTGGCGGGATACTATGGCGTCAAGGACGCGCTCGTCGATTCAAATGTTGAGACGGCAAGCTCGAAGGCCGGAGAGATGGTGACTTCGCTCGAAGCCGTTGACCATGCGAAGATGACGCCTGCTCAAAAGACTCATTGGGAAAAGCTTGCCAAACTCATCCGCACCGACGCCGTTCACATTAACCGGAACAAAGATCTTGAGCATCAACGTGAGCATTTTATGAAGCTATCGAATAGCGTGTATTCTCTAGTTTCGAGCTTTAAGGCGAACGAAGCTGAGGCGTACTTGCACTATTGCCCAATGAAGAAGGCATCGTGGTTATCGGACAGCAAAGACGTCAAGAATCCGTATTACGGCAAAAAGATGCTGACCTGCGGTTCGGTCAAGGCAACCTTAAAAAAGGCGGGAGCGTAATGAAGAAGATAAAACACTTATTTGTACTCGCGATCGCTTCCGTTGCGTTTGCGGCTGCATGCGGTTCACAGAGTTCATCGAATAACCCCGTAGACCCGCACGCCGGAATGGATCATAGCAAGATGGACCATTCGGCGATGAAGAGTTCGCCCGATGCGGCGAAGGCTGACTACGATCTGCAGTTTATCGACACAATGATCGTCCATCATCAAGGTGCGGTCGATATGGCAAAAATGCTGCCGGAGAAGGCTCAGCATTCTGAGATAAAGAAGCTCGGAATCGTCATCATCGCAGCTCAGGAACGCGAGATCGGCGAGATGAAGGCGTGGCGTGAGAAGTGGTTCGCGGGTAAACCACCTGCGATCAATATGGAACTCGCAGGAATGACCGCCTCAATGGCGGGCATGGACATGAAGAAACTCGGTTCGCTGAGCGGCAACGCATTCGACCTTGAGTTCATCAAGCAGATGATCCCGCATCACGAAGGTGCGATCGCTATGGCTCAGGAAGCTTTGAAGCGTTCGCAGAAGGACGAGGTGAAGACGCTCGCAAAGAGCATTATCAACGAGCAGCAAGGCGAGATCGAGGAGATGAAACGGTGGCAGAGCGAATGGAGCAAGTAACAACAAGCGATACGATCAATGGCCGTTGGCTGTTACTCGCGGCATGGCTGATGGCGCTGTTGGGCACTGTAGGGAGCCTGTTTTTCAGCGATGTGATGGGTTATGCCCCGTGCGTTCTTTGCTGGTATCAGCGTATCGCCCTTTATCCGCTGGTTTTGATAATTGGTGTTGGGATAGCGACCGGTGACAAGCGGGTTGTGCGATATGCGTTACCACTCACTCTAGTGGGGCTTACGATCGCGGTATATCACAACTTGTTGTATTACGGCTTTATTCCGGAGAGCATCACGCCGTGCACCGAGGGCGTCCCGTGCAACGCCGTACAACTCGAGCTGCTCGGATTTCTTACGATACCGCTGATGGCTCTTGGTGGATTTATCAGCGTAGCGGCTTGTATTTTAGCGTTTAGTTATAAGAATAAATAGTTATGCGAAATGAAGTAAAGATCATGGGATTGATCCTCGCGATAGTGATCGCGGGGGCGTTTATCGGTTCGCGATATTACCGCAGCTCTGTGCAGGAAGTACGAAAACCCACCGCAAATACCTCGACGTCGGCACCATCCGGTCAACTTGTTCGTGAGGACAGCCCGACGATGGGCCCTGCGGATGCGAAGGTCACGCTGGTCGAGTTTTACGATCCAGAATGCGAAAGCTGTGCGTCATTCGCACCGGTGGTCAAAAAGATCTATTCAGATTACGGCGGTAAAGTCCGGCTGGTGATGCGTTACATGCCGCTGCATAAAAACTCGATCACCGCGGCAAACTTCCTCGAGGCTGCCGGCGAGCAGGGCAAGTATTGGGAAGCTCAGGATCTGCTCTTTAAGAAACAGGGCGAATGGGGCGAAAAGCACGGTGCTCCGCCCGATCCTAACGCCCCCAGTATAAACCTGCTTTTTGACAAGTATGCCAAAGAGCTCGGTATAGATATGGACAAAGCGAGAGCTTCGATCAATGCTCGAAAATTCGATGAAAAGATCAGCCGCGACCGCAAAGACGGTCAGGATCTAGGCGTGCGAAAGACGCCGTCATTTTTCGTCAACGGCCGTGAACTTGCCCGCTTCGGCGAAGCCGACCTCAGATCACTGATCGACGAAGAGATGAAGAAATGAAGGTCTTTTCCTATCCTTTTTAGTCGCGATGCTCTCGCTTCCCGGGATCGCTCAGAGCGGAACGCCCGTGAAGCTAAAAGGGCAAGTTGTCTGTTCGGTATGCTGGTTTGAGGCAGATGATCGGAAGAAGGATCCATATGGTACGCCCGCCGATATTCAGTGTGCTGCCGAGTGCTCCGAAAAGAATCTGCCGCAGGCTTTGGCAGTCGAAGATGCAAAGGGCTTTACGCTTTACACGCTCGAAAAAGGTGCTTTTCAGACCGACGGCAAGGATTTTCTCAAGCTCGTACCGAGAACGGTTGAGATCGAGGGCACCTTACGAATTGAAAAGGACAAGAAGATCGTTAAGGTCAACGCTTTGAAGGTTTTGAAGGATACACCCGCAAAACCAACTCCGTTGCCGACCGAAGCGGCACTCACGCTCAAAGATCTGACCGGTGCCGACCAATCGCTGGCCGGATATCGGGGCAGCGTTGTTGTACTGAAGTTCTGGGCGACGTGGTGCGAGCCTTGTAAGAAAGAAATGCCGGATCTTTCGGCGATCCAGAATGAGTATGCGGCTCTTGGCGTTCAGGTGATCGGGGCGGCCGGTGATGCTGCAACGGAGTCGGCGAAGGTTCTGAAATTCATTCGTGAGTACAAGCTGAACTTTCCGGTTTGGGTTGGTGCGCAGACATCGGACATGGAACGCTTTGGCGTTGGAAGCGTGCTTCCGGCAACAGTGATCGTCGACCGCGAGGGCAAGATCGTTTGGCGCGAGATCGGCATAATTAAGCCGATCGAACTCAGAAAGGAACTCGACAAGATACTTCTTCCAAAGGTCGCCGAGGCGACCAAGGTGGCTAAAGCCGACAAAGCGAAAGCGAAGGATACTTCGCTCGTCCCTGCCTGACCTGTCTGACCGGGCGAAGGCCAGGCTGTCCGGGGGACTGCCGATAACCCAAAGAAATTCACCGCCGGGTTGCGGCTTATCAGCGGACAGGTTGATCGTGCCGCCGTGCGTGCGACGCTCATCTACCGATGGCATCCGCGGGTACACTTTGGCGTCGAATACAACCCAAAGGTCGGCGAGGTCCGCCCGCTACTTACCTTAATTCCGGTCACTGAGACGCAGAATCGCCCGGCGATCATCTTCGGCATCAGCTCTGACCGCATCGGCACACCGTCCGGAACTTCGTTCTATCTGACGGCAAGCAAAGACCTACAGCATTGGACAGGATTATCGATCGCACCTTACGGCGGCATTGTTTATGGAACGTATGAGAAGCGATTTAGAGCGATCGGTGGTCTAAGTATTCGATTTCATCCGAAAGTATCGTCGATGATCCAGTTCGACGGCGTCAAGGTGCACCTCGGAGCAACGTACACATTTAACGATACTCACTCACTAACGTTTCTAATGATAAGAGGCAAAGACCCGGGAATGACCTACACGTTCTCGTTCTGAGATATCAGCGAGTTTTTGCTCGTTTGGCGTCCTGCTCTTTTTTCAGTTGCGCCAGAAAAGCCGTATGTGTTCGCTCAACGTAATTTGTATAACCTTCGGCATCGATAAAAGGATTGACGGCGGGAAATCGGTGAAACTTCTCAGCCTTTTCGAGGATATCAAAAAACGAGCCGTGCGAGGCTAGAAATACGTCCGGCTTGACGCGTTTCATTTTCGCAAAAGTAGAAGTGTAGTCAGGGATTATCGAGGGATACTTCCTATTGTCGAGCAACGTGTACCCGGGAATCGAGGTGCTGCTCACGAAGGCGACCTGATAGATACGGCCATTCTCCTTCACATTCAACAGCCACATCGTTGAGCCCGGCGTGTGTCCTGGCGTCAGCACGGCTTTAAGTGTCACTCCGCCCAGCGAAACCACGCCTCCGTCCGCGATCGTGCGGTCCACTTTGACCGGCTCGAATGCGTATTTATCACCCCACGCAAAATCGTTTTTGTCGCCTTCTTCGAGGCCTCTCTTATCACCGACACTTGCGACCATCTTCGCCTTCGTCAGCCGCTTCAATTCAGCGAGGCCGGCCGCGTGGTCGTAATGTGCCTGCGTATTCAGCAGATATTTTACGTCGCTTAATTTGAAGCCTAGTTTGTCTAGATTTTGCTTTATCTGCGGGACTGTTTCAGCGTAACCGCTGTCGATCAAAATATGCCCTTTCGACGTAGTGATCAGAAACGATGTGACCTCGGACGCACCGACGTAGTAGACGTTGCCGATAATACAAAACGGCTCGACTGGCTTGTTCCATTCACGATCTTGCTCGGTCATTTGACCTGACCCGTTAATCGCAAATAGAAACAGAAGCAGTACAACTAAGAACAGTCTCATGGCGTATTTTTTGGTGGGTACAAGGATGAGTGGTGCCCTCGGAAGGATTCGAACCTACAACCAAGCGATTATGAGCCGCGTGCTCTACCATTGAGCTACAAGGGCAACCAAATAGAAGTTTAAGTAAATCGCCGATTTCTGGCAAACTCGCACGATTAATCGAGTGGTCGAGACTGATCATCGTTAAAAGTTGGTGGCGGTGGTGGCGGTTCGGGTGCCATTCCATCGTCGCGAATGACATTGACATGACGCCAGATCAGCCATACGAAGATAAAGGCAGGAATCATTGCGGCAAGGCCGACGAAGAACTGATAGTCGTCGAGCAGTGTCGGCGACCAATCCGAGAAGGATGCCCCGAGAAGTAATATCACCCCGATCGCAAGGCCCACAATAAATTGTATTACGAAGAAACCGACAGCTGTGACCGCCGTCCACATCGCTGCATTATATCCATTATCGCGAGCGGTTCTGTAGATCTGAATAGAAAGTACAACAATGAATATAAGAGGCAGCATGATCAGTTCTCCGTAGATTCAAACTTTGGCTTCTTGCTGCTCACCTTACGATAAGTTCCCTGCGAAGTCACGTTGTGGCCGAAACCGCAGTTACCATCAGTACCGTCCTGAGTCACCTTGACCTCGCCTGGACGGACGAATTTGATGGTGATCTTGCAGGCTCCGTATTCGTCTGACTGATAAACGGCGGTATCGCCCTTGATATCAATTTCGCCCGAGAGGCCGCCCATATTGACGGAAACCTCGCCGTTTTTTAATGTGTAGGGATAGATAAGGTCAAAAGCGAACTTCAGCTTACCACCGCCGAGGGCAAGGATCTCGAGCTCGTTTGAGAAATCCTTGTACTTCTTTCCGATAAAGCTCATCTTAAAAGTCCCGGTCACCTCTGCCCCCGAAACGCTTGCGCGCGATTTCTGGGCATACAGAGAACCGGAAAACAACATCATACTGCCAAAGGCAAAGACGGCGACCATCAACGTTTTACGCATATTTCCTCTTTTCGATAAACGGTTTATCTGCTATATTTTGCCTAACTCTTCCGTAAATTAAAAGATAAAAGGAACTTATATCGATGAGTGCAAACGCAGAAACGATCAATAGTGGTGCCGCTGTAGCTGGAAAGCACCCAAAAGGCCTGTATGTACTATTTGCCACAGAGATGTGGGAGCGATTCAGCTTCTACTCGATGCTGGCTCTTTTCACGCTTTATTTACGGGATCCTACCGAAGGTTTTGGATGGACTGCTGCTGAGGCTACTTCGCTATACGCAAACTACCTGATGTTCGTCTATGCCAGCCCGCTCATCGGCGGACTGATCGCTGACAAGATCACGGGTTATCGCAAAGCCGTCATGATCGGCGGATTCTTTTTCATGGCAGGACATGGTCTGCTGTCGATACCGACAATGTGGGCTGTTTATGCCGCTTTGACGTGTTTGGTCATCGGTAATGGTTTCTTCAAACCAAACGTTTCGACCATGGTCGGCAACCTATATCCAGAAGGCAGCAGCCTCAAGGATCGTGCCTACAACATCTTCTACTTCGGGATCAACGTTGGTGCTTTCATTGCCCCGATCGTTATGGAGCTGGTCAAATCGAAGTTCGGATTCCACGCAGCGTTTGCTGTTGCTGCGTTCGGAATGGTTCTTTCGGTCGGCATTCTTTGGTACTTCAAGAACATGGTAGAGGGCGCGGACAGCAAAGCCGCTGAGGAAACGGGAGATGCCTCGGCAAAATCTTCAGCCGCCTCGGCCCTAATGAATACTGTCTCTGACAGTAAACGCATCGTGGCACTGATCGTAGTGTTTCTTATTGTCATCGTCTTCTGGATGGTATTCCACCAGAACGGCTCGACGCTCACCTATTGGGCCGATGACAATACAGACTGGAATGTCACCGGCACGATCTCAAATTCGATCAATGCTTTCTGGGTGCTCACCTTAACATTTCCGCTGGTTTGGTTCTGGGGCTTTCTCGACAGGAGAGGCAAGGAGCCGTCGACGCCGACAAAGATGGCGTTCGGCATGACCCTGACGGGGCTGTCATTCCTTGTGCTGTTTATCGGGGCAAGCTACGGCGAAAAGATGACCAAGGGAACTGCGGAACTCGCAGCAGGTGAGTTCCGCGTCAACGAGCGCGTTCTCGCCAACCTTGGACATGCCGGTGTTCCGAAAGATGTGCTCGACAAAATCCAAAATGCGAAAGGTGCTGACGGCAAGAACACGATATTCGGCGTCAAATTTGCCAAAAAGACCGACGAAGCAACAAAGGTTGAAACCTCGGGCGAACAGCAACTGATCGCAGCCATTAACGCCGCCGCACCAGGCGAAGGCGACAAGAATAAGGCCGCTATCCTGCAAAACGCCTATCTTTTCCGAGTATCACCGTTCTGGCTGATCCTTGCCTACGCTATCGTGACGCTCGGCGAACTAATGCTCTCACCAATGGGCTTGTCCCTGGTTTCAAAGGTGGCACCGATCAGCAAACGAGGCTTGCTAATGGGCGGCTGGTTCGTCGCCACGGCTATCGGCAACAAGCTAACAATGATCGGCATCTACTGGGACATCTGGCTCCAGTCGACATTCTTCTTAGCACTTGCATGTATGGCGTTGGTTATGGCCGTAGTACTCTTTGCCATTCTGAAACCTCTGAAAAAGGCTATGCCCGGAGTTTAACGAAACTGGGCGTAAAGACGAAGGGAGTGATGGAGCAATCCTTCACTCCCTTTTTTCTAACTTATTTGTCTGCTCGACTCGCTTCGCGAAACGCCTGCATTGCTTCAGCGGCGCCCGCGTGCATGATCTCCGGTTTGTGATATTTCCAGTACTTTTCAAACTCTTCGTCTGACATCTGCGTATTCTCACCGCGTGTTTTTTCCTTTAGATAATTCTCGGCCCATGCCCTCGTATCCATATCTCTGTTCAACGCCGTGCGGGCTCCGTGCATCATATTGTCGCGTTCCATATCGTTCCCTCGTGTGCTAACTTCGTTTTTAGTGCATTTACCGGAGTAAATTTGTGAAGAAAAACTTAATTTCCCTTTTATTGATACTAGCATTTATGCCGACGGCGGGCCTCGCACAAAAGGCCAAGCCAGTTGCGGCGAAACCAACCGCGACTACGACCGTCGCAAAGCCGCAGGCCGCTCCCTACGAGATCCCGATCACTGTAAAGACGCTGGCCAACGGCATGCAGATCATTGTCTTGCCAGATTCGTCAGTGCCGCTCGTGACTGTAGAGCTCGCAGTTAGGAACGGTTCCTTCACGGAGCCACCCGAGTTAAACGGCCTCTCTCATCTTTACGAGCACATGTTCTTTAAGACAAACCGTGCGACACAGCTATTTCGCTGTGAGAAAGTACGATTTGGCAACCCGCAGATGTTTCGGCAGTTCGGTTGCGACGCGATCGTTCGTCTAAAGCCAGAGATCGGGGATCCTAGTTATTTTGAACAGATCGACGAGCTTGGCATCGTCAATAATGCCTCGACGCGCGAAGAGGTCGTCAATTTTTACTTCACGACAACCACGCCAAATCTCACACCGGCGATGCGTTTCATTCGCGACGCCGCTCGCTTTCCGGCTTTCGATGAGGAAGACCTAACCACGGAACGCGAGGCCGTTCTTGCAGAACTTGAGCGAAATATGTCTCAGCCGGGCTACTATCTCAACCAGGCAATGCTCGAGCGCCTCTTCTACAAATACCCGACGCGAAAAAGCCCGGGCGGCACGCGTGAGACCGTGAGTGCGGCGACGACCGAGAAGATGCGCCTGATCCAGTCTCGATATTATGTGCCGAACAATTCCGCGCTAATCGTTACCGGCGATGTGAAGCCGGACGAGATCTTCGCTCAGGCCGAAAAGCTCTTTGGCGATTGGCCCAAGGCGGACGACCCCTTCATTAAGTTTCCATTGGTGGAGCATCCGCCGCTTACCAAAAGCGAGGGCGTGATCGTAAGCCAGCCCGTGCAAAGCATTTTGATCATGGTTGGATGGCAAGGCCCGTCGATAGGTAAGGACGATGCGGGAACATATGCCGCAGACGTTTTTTCCTTCATCCTGAGACAGCCGAATTCGCGTTTTCAGCGAGCTCTGGTCGATTCAGGCCTCGCTGCGGGTGCTGATCTTGGTTATTACACTCAACGAAACGTAGGCCCGATCCAGTCGTCGCTCGCGACCACGCCTGACAAGGCTAAGGCAGCGGTAAAGGCTCTTTACACGGAGATCGCCCAGTTCGATAAGCCTGACTATTTCACCGACGAGGAACTCGACAATGCCAAGGCTCTGCTCGAAGCCGATGATCTCTTCGGGCGTGAAAAGCTAAGCGAATATGCTCACACACTGAGCTTTTGGTGGTCGACCACCGGCATCGACTACTTCCGCGGTTATCACAAGAACCTGCGTGCGACCACGCGTGCCGACATTTCGAAATACGTGAAAACATACATTCAAAACAAGCCACACATCGGCCTCGCCCTTATTTCGCCGGAACAGCAGGCGATCGCCAAGCTCACACCTGAAGATCTGATCGGAGGTAAACAGTAATGAAACAAACACCTGCGATCATCAGACTTTTCTTAGTAGCGGCATTTGCCGTCTCAATTCTTACACCGTCATTCGCTCAAACTGCCGCGACGGCTACAAATTCAGTCATCGAGTTGGACGTTAACGGGATGAAGGTCCTGATCAAACGCCGTCCCGGGACACCAACTGTTGCTGCCGGACTGTTCTTTCGCGGCGGCTCGCGGAATTTGACCGCTGCTAATGCAGGGATCGAAAGTTTTGCGCTGGCCGTAGCGGGTGAAGCTACCAAAAGCTATCCGCGTCAAAGCCTTCGAAAAGAGATCGCCCGAATGGGTACGAATATCTCGTCCGGTTCGAATAACGATTACAGCGCCCTGTCCCTTGCCTCAACCAAGACAAATTTTGAGACGTCCTGGAAGATATTCACCGACGTAGCTCTTAACCCAGCTTTCGCGACCGAGGATGTCGAACGCCTTCGCGATGCCCGGTTAACGGCTCTTCGTGCTGTAAATGATTCGCCCGAGAGCATGCTCGCCGAGCTCAATGACAAGATCATTTACGCTGGCCATCCGTATGCAAACTCGCCCGAGGGAACGATCGAGACAGTCTCCAAATTCAAGACCGCCGACCTCGTCGCCTATCATAAAGGCCTGTTAGAGACTTCACGAATGCTGCTAGTTGTGGTCGGTGATGTCGAGCCGCAGGCATTGCAGAAGGATATCGAGAAGGCATTTGGGACGCTGCCCAAGGGCTCGTACAAAGCCGAACCCGTCGTGCCTCTCACCCTTACCAAATCAACACTCGATGTCACGTCGAAGAGTCTGCAGACCGATTACGTAAAAGGCACGTTCGCCGCCCCCTCACTTCGCGACCCGGACTACTACGCAATGCGAACGGCGATCACCATTTTGCAGCAAAACGTCTTCCAGGAGGTTCGCGTACGAAGGAATCTGAGCTACGCTCCGGATGCCGATCTAAGTGCGATGGGAGCGAATACAGGCTCGATATCCGTTTCATCGGTCAATCCGAACGAGGCTGTGCGGGCCATGCTCGGCGAGATCCAAAAGCTCCAACAGGGCTCTGCGGATCAGGATTCGATCGACCAGATGTCGGGCTATTTTCTGACGACCCACTACCTGAAGCAGGAGACCAATGCCGCTCAGGCCGGTGACCTCGCACAGTACGAACTGATCGGCGGTGGCTGGCGAAATTCGTTCGAGTTTCTCGACCGCATCCGTAAGGTGAAGGCCGCTGACGTTCAGGCCGTGGCCAATAAATACATGAAGAATCTGCAATTCACCATTGTCGGCGATCCCAAACGCGTGGATCGATCGGTCTTCGTATCCAACTAAGTTGAAGGCTGCCGCCCGCAAGCGACAGCCTTTTTCGTACGACTAACTCGGTTTGTCCTTCTTACTTTCTCCGCTGTCCTTTGTGGGCGGCGGAGTTTTCTTTTCCGGCGGAGCTTCCCGCTTTGTCGGTGGCGGTTCGACCCGCGACGGTTTGGTTGGCGGCGGTGTATATCGCGGCGTTTCCTTGACCTGTGGCGGCGTGTACCGCGGCGTCTCCTTTACCTGCGGTGGCGGTGTGTAACGCGGGGTTTCCTTCGGGCGTTCGGAGCGAACCGGATCCTTCGGCGTGTCTTTCACCTCAGCAGGCGGCAGGTCACGGGGCGTGTATCTGACACTGCCACCGTCGGTTTTGACCGGCGGGCGTTCGAAAACTCCCGGTTTCCGCGCGTCGGACGGCTCGCCCGTCGGCTTGATGACATCTGTCCGCGGCGGACGGCCGCCGAAGACGGTCTTGTCACGCAGTTCCCGATCGAGCGGAGCGTCGCCCTTGCGGATTCCCGCACCTGTTTTCGCACCGTTTGCGGCATCTGTTATACGCGGCTTGTCAGCAACGATCTCGCGGCTGAGGCGTTTGCTCACATCCTTGTATTCCGGCAGGATGTCGGTGTCCACTGGCTTTCGCGACAAGATGGACTTTGCCACGTCCTGAGGTGGCCGCTGCGGCTTGGCACCTGTGCCAAACTTGTCCGTCGGCGTCACGACCACGCCGCCGATCGGCACGCCGTCGATCTCTCCTGGAACTTCCTTGCGGCCGCCCAGATCACGCGGATCGCGAATCACCGGTCCGCCGCCGACTCCATTTGGCGGATTTCGAATGCCGCCATTGCGTGGGCCGCCGTGCGTGTTGTAATTGCGCCATCGATGACGATACCCGAGCGGATACCAGCAGGTGTTTCCACCAAAGATATTGATCGAGACCAACGCCGGGAACCACCAGCTGCGTCGCGGCCGATAGTACGAATACGGTGACCAATGCCAGCGTCCGGCGTAATAGAACCAACGCCCGTGGTGATACGTCGCCCAGCCCCACGGCTCGTCGTTGACCCAGATCCAGCCGTACGGCGGCATCCAACGCCACTGGCCGTAGCGGTATGGCGACCAATCGGCGTAACGGCTGATCGATGTGTTGTAAGGCCGCCAAACCTGGCCGTAACCGCTGATATTCAGCCACTCGCCGTCATTATTCAGGTCATCGGCACCGTAAATATCATTGTCGTAATACTTATCGTAATGGGCGACGCTAAGGCTCTGAGCAACGGCACGATCGCGTTCGGCTGTCCAGCGTTCAAAATCGTCATCGAGCTGTGAAACATCACTCAATGCCCACTCGCCTGTATTCGGACCGCCAATAAATATTCGTGCACTGCGGCCATTCTTGAGCGTGAAACCGGCATTGTCCGAGTAAACACGAGCCTCGCCGCCCTCGCGAGCCGCGACGCTGATCTCGCTATCGCCATCGCGTCCGGCGTCTATCCGGTAAGCACCAGGCAGCTGCAACGCGACCGTGGTCTTTGGCGCGTCGATCTCAAACGACGACTGATCTTTATAGAAAACGGTCAGCCGCACGCTCATCGTGCCGAGGCTTAGGCTCAGGGCGATGTTCTCGTCTTTGAGCGAAACGATCTTGAGATACGCATTCTCGTCGAGCCGTGCGTGACTGTTTTTATCAAACTGTATCTCGAGCCGCGTACCGCGGTCGGTAGCGATCTCGTCGCCCTCGACGAGCGGCAGATTCAGGACGGCCTTTTCCCACTCTTCGACGCCGTTTCGCCTGATCCGGGCCTCGCCCGAGAGAAAGCTGATACGTGCGACACGCGCCTTCACCTCAGGCTCGTCGTCGTCATCGCTAAACGTATAATTCTCCGCGTCCGGCAGATTGATCGTCTGCGGCGACGAGACCGCGAACATCGACGTGCTTCCCAACAACGTCAACATCGCAGCCAACAAGGTCTTTGCCACTGTTTGCATTACATTTTCCTCCAGATAGGATCGCATTTTGTCTCTCGTTGAAGAGGAGAATTCAACCTTTGCCCTACTTATTGCAATCGGCGTACCTTTACAGCAACAGGTCAAAATCACTGCAAAACTATACGGCCTGGGCACTTACGGGATGTTCTGACTAACCAAATCGTGCGCGGTCAGCCTGCCCACAATGCCATTTCGTGCGCTCTCTGCTCTGCGGATTTGCGGGAAAACTCTTTCGGGAATAAATCAGCCCCAAAACGTAATCTATCTCGTATGAAAGCAATTCTCTTCGCCCTCATCGTCTCTGTAATGTTCGTGTCCGTCTCGGCTCAGGTCACCGTCGACGACGCTGCAAAGTCTGCGCTAAACGTCGGCGGCAAGATGCCATCGTTTACGCTGAATGATTCGCTCGGCAAGGCCGTGACCAGCAAAGATCTGCTCAAGCAGGGCAATCTCGTGGTCGTGTTCTACCGCGGTGCTTGGTGTCCATTTTGTAATAAATATCTGAACACGCTGCAAAAGAATATGTCGCAGATCAAGGCCGCAGGCGGCCACCTGGTCGCGATATCGGTTGAGAATGCCGACCGTTCGCAGGCTGTCGCGAAGAAGAACGACCTGACCTACACCGTGCTCAGCGATCCAAACCTGACGGTCGCGCGTATGTTCAAGATCGTCTATCAAATGCCCGACGACCTCAACGCCAAGTACAGATCCGGCGGCCTCGATGTCGCCAAATACAACTCAATGGAAGAAGCCGAACTGCCCATCTCGGCCACCTACATCGTCAACCGAAAAGGCGAGATCACCTACGCCCACATCGAACCCGACTACAAAAAACGCCCAACCCCGGACGAGATCATCGCCGCGTTGGTGAAGGTGAAGTAAAAAAGAATTTTTAACGCAGAGATCGCGGAGAACGCAGAGTTTTCTTGCCCGCGAATATCGCGAGTAAGACGAATAAGACCGAGATCTTTTATTCGTCTTATTCGTGTTATTCGCGGGCAAAATTCTTCCAGCCTCTGCGTTCCCTGCGGTCTCTGCGTTTAAATTCTGCTAATATTTCGGTAGAGGTCTATCGAAATGAAACGCACTGTATTATTCGCATTTATTCTCTTCGCATTATCAATTTCCGCCTTTGGCCAGAAAGCGGCTGTTGGCAAGCCTGCCGATGCTTCCACGGGCGTTCGCGATGCGTTTGACCGGCTGGTCGACGGCATTAGACAGGTTGACGCTGACAAGGTGTTGGCGGCGTATGATAAGAGCGAGCGGCTGCTCATCTTTAACAACAACGGCACCGCGACGCTCGGTTATGACAACGTCAAGGCAAACGTCGATGCCACCTACGCACGCATCAAGAATGTCACGCTCGAGATCACCGGCCTTCGCGTTGAGATGCTTGGCAAGACAAACGCCTACGTTAGCTGCAAATGGATCCAGGGCCAGGAATTCGACGGCAAACTCGAAACCTCGTCCGGCCGCATGACGCTCATCTACAAACTGGTCGGCAAAGACTGGAAGATCACCCACCGCCACACCTCCCCCGACCGCCCCGACGCCACACGTCCCGTCTTCCCTTCTGAAAGGCAATAAGAGTTTTTAGCCACGAATGACACGAATAACACGAATTTTCTGGTTTTTGATTCGTGACATTCGTGTAATTCGTGGCTAAATTTCCGAATCTCTGCGGTAAGATAGCGCTATGCGGACGATCATCCTACTCTTACTTTCCGTCATCGGTGTCGCGGCCCAAACGCCGCCGATCGAGCCCGGCGTCTCGCACGAACTCGCTAAATGGCGGGCCGCGAGATATAGCGATGTTCGCTACAAGCTGAATCTTACACTCGAAAAGATGTCGCCCGTGCTCAAGGGCACGATGGAGATACGGGTAAAGGTTAATACAGCGCCTGGGGAACAAGGTTTTGTGCCGTGGGGTGTGCCGATCGTCCTTGACTGGCGAAAAATAAGGGGCAGTGAGAGCCTTTCGACGCTTTCGAACGCCTCTGTAAACGGCGAAAATGTAACTCCTCTACAGGGAGCGGGCCGCGTCTTGGATCGAGCAGAGCCGGTTTATGAGAACCGCTCGGAGCACCTGATCTTCATGGATGCAGTAAGGCCCGGCGAGAACGTCATCAAGCTCGATTTCACTTCGCCGATACTGACCAGCGGATCGGCGATCACGCGGTATGTTGATAAAGAGGACGGGGCGGAATACATCTATTCGCTCTTCGTCCCCAGCGACGCCAGCACGGCGTTTCCCGTGTTTGACCAGCCGGATTTGAAGGCGAGGTTTAGTTTAAGGATACAAACACCTGAGGGTTGGAAGGTTATTTCTAATGAAGGCGGATGGACTCTCAACTTCAACGAAGCTCAAGGTAGTCACTTTTGGCCTGGCGAAACCAAACCGATCAGCACCTACGTCTTTGCATTCGCGGCGGGGCCGTTCGAGCGGATGTCAGAACCGGGAGCGATAGCGACTGGGTTCCGTCCGTCGGGAAGCACAGGCGATTTGACTCCCGAGATCTCTAAAACTAATCCCCCTAGTGTCGCCAAGAACCCAGTCGCTATCGCTCCCGGTTCTGACCTGTCGACCGCGATCTTTGTCCGCAAATCCCAAGCCGCCAAGTTCAAACCCCACGCTACCGAGGTCTTTCGTCTCAACCGCGAGGGCATCAAGTTTCTCGAACAATATTTCGACTACAAATTCCCGTTCCCGAAGTACGATCTCGTGTTGATCCCCGAATTCCCGTTTGGGGGGATGGAGCATGCGGGGGCGACTTTTCTTCGGGAGGCGTCGATCATCTTTCCGACCGAGCCGACCAAGAGCGACCATATCTCGCGTGCCAACCTGATCTTTCACGAGGCGGCGCATCAGTGGTTTGGGGATACGGTGACGATGAAATGGTTTGACGACCTGTGGCTAAAGGAAGGCTTTGCCGAGTTCATGGCGTACAAGACGCTCGAGCGGGTGATGCCCGATGCCAACGCCTGGAAGGTCTTCTACGAACGCAACAAACAGGCCGCCTACCTCACCGACTCCACAAGAGGCACCACGCCCATCTACCAGGAGATCGCGAATCTGAACTCAGCCAAATCCGCCTACGGCAATATCGTCTACCGCAAAGCACCTTCGTTCCTAAAACAGGCCGAGTTCTACCTCGGTGCAGATAAATTCCAAACCGCTGTGCGGGCGTTTTTGAAGAAGTATGAATATCGGAATGCTGAGTGGACGGACTTGGTGAAAGAGTTTGAGCAATCGAGCGGGCAAGACTTACAGAGTTGGGCGAATGTATGGGTAAAGCAACGAGGTCTCGATGTTTATAGGACTACGTACGATCGCGAGTCTAAGACAAAATCTCCACTTATACTCAGTATTGTCAATCGTTTTGCCCGCGAGGGTGCAATCCCTCAAAAACTGAATCTCCTTTGGGCGTACCGAGACGGCAATGTTGAACCAAAACCGGTAAAAGTTAGCCCAGGGACAAGTGCTTTCAAATTTGGACTCGATTTTCCGTATACCGAACAACAGTTCGCCTTTTTCTTTCCAAACTACCAGGATCACGGCTACGGCATCTTCCTGCTCGACGACAAGAGCCGCGATTACGTTCTGAAAAATATCCAAAACGAAAAGGACGCGTTTCTGCGTTCGATGATGTGGGGGGCACTGTGGGACAGCGTCCGCGAGGGCGAGCTTGATCCGGCGGTTTATGTTGAGTTGGCGATCAAGCAGCTCGGCGGCCCGTTGCCTCAGGCCACACGAAGTAAGGGCATCGCCGCCCCAACCGAGACCGACGAAACCATAGTCGCATCGCTCTTAGGCAGAGTCTCGACCGCGTTGAACTATTACATCCCAGCGCCCGATACCGCCCTTGCTAACGCGCGGGCTTCTGCAACGAATGACCAGCGTTCACGCTTCGAAGCCGTCCTCCTCGACCGCCTCCAAAACGCCCCTACCGCCGGACAGCGGATCACGTTCTACCGCTCATTCGTCGCAAACGCCTCGACCGCAAAGGGCCGCGAGGTGCTCAAGCAGATGCTCGAACAGGCCAAGCAGCCGACGGGCGGCAGCCTTAGTTTGCGGACCAAAGACCGCTTCGACATAGTCCAACGCCTCATCATCCTCGGCGACCCGGACGAGCTCAAATTACTCGCCGACCTCGAAAAAACCGAGACCACCGACGACGCCAAACGCTACGCCTACGCCGCTCGTGCCGGCATCGCCACCGCCGAGAACAAGGCAAAATATTGGAATGATTTCACAAACAACAAAGACATCTCAGAAAGCTGGATCGAAGCCGCCTTCGGCCCATGGAACTCGATCCGCCACAGCTCACTGACCCTGCCGTATCTGCAAAAAGCCCTACAGGAGCTGCCCAACCACAAACGCAATCGCAAGATATTCTTCGTAAACGGCTGGCTCGGAGCGTTTATCAGCGGCCAGCGAAGCGAAGAGGCGTTGAACATCGTCAACAAATTCCTCGCGGACAATCCAAATCTGGATCGTGACTTACGGCTCAAGATCCTGGAGAACGTAGACCTGATCGAGCGCGCCGTTAAGATCCGCGGTAAATATGGGAGATAATTGTCCACAGATAAACACAGATGGACATAGATAAGAGATAGAACAGAACTTTCATTTCTTATCAGTGTTCATCCGTGTTCATCTGTGGACTAAAATTCTAGAAATATGAACAAGAAACTATTCCTCTCACTCGCCCTCCTGGCTACATTTGCATTTGCTGCCAATGCACAGACCCGAACTAAGAAAGCAACGGTAAAACCTAAGCCGAAACCGGCCGTTCTCGCTACAGGTGCGGTGAAGACGCCGTCGGGGTTGATATATCTCATCACGCAAAAGGGCACGGGACGTGTGCCAAAGGTTGGCGAGACCGTTGTGGTCCATTACACCGGTACGCTGACGAACGGGACCAAGTTTGACAGTTCACACGACGCAGGGCGGCCCTATGCGTTCCCGCTTGGCAAGGGCCGCGTTATCAAAGGGTGGGACGAGGGTATAGGAAAGCTGCGTGTCGGCGACCAGGCGATATTGATCGTCCCGTCATCACTCGGTTACGGCCCCGACGGCAACGGCCCGATCCCGCCAAATGCGACGATGATCTTTGTCGTAGAGCTGGTTGAGATCAAAGAACAGTAAGTCCAGATTAGCCACAGAGCCCACTGAGATGTTTTTATTTTATATTTCTCAGTGCTCCCTGTGTGCTCTGTGGCTAGCCTTTCAATCTTGACAAAAAAGTAATGGTTTGTGATTATTTACCTATACTAAGCGCCAGAAGGCTTTGTTTTAGAAGAGCTTATGAAAATTTCGGCACAAGAGGAATATGGGTTGCGGTGCCTCGTGCAGCTGGCCAATCTGCCCGACGGCGACAGCCTGACGCTGCCGCAGATCGCCGAGCGTGAGGGCATTTCGACGGCGAATGCGGGCAAGCTGATGTGGCTTTTGAACAAAGCTGACTTCGTCCACTCGACCCGCGGCACCAAGGGCGGCTATATGCTCGCCCGCCCCGCGTCGGAGATCCGGCTGAACGAGATCATCAAGGTGCTCGACGCCGACGTGGTCGATAAACACTGCGAAAGCTACACTGGCGTCCTGGACACGTGCGTTCACAAGGGCGACTGCGGCATTCGCCCCGTGATCGTCGGGCTTCACGAGATCGTCGAGAATGCGCTGTCGAAGATCACTCTCGCCCAGCTCGTCGGCAACGAACTGACGGTCGGCGAGATGTTTCATTCGATACAAGGGATACATCGGACGCTCGAAGCGCAGAGATTTTAAGAATGAAGACGGCGATAGAGAACAGCATCTGGAGACGACGAAGGTTGCGATCGCGTTGCCGAAAGGGTGCAAACGCGACGCGTTGAGCGTGAACGCACTGGACACGAAAACACGTGAACTCGCGTACCAGACGCTGATCACCGTGGATGGAAAGATTCTCCCTTGCACAGGATTTAAGGTGAAAGACGGAGCGTTGCACCTGGAAGTGCAGCAGGGATTTTTTGAGATCGCCGAGGCGAAATAGATATGTCGACAGCAGCAGAATTACTTACAAATCGGGAATACAAATACGGCTTTGTCACGGATATCGAGACGGAGACGATCGCCCGCGGATTGTCGGAAGACACCGTGCGGCTCATTTCGTCGAAAAAGAACGAGCCCGAATGGATGCTCGATTTCCGGCTTAAGGCGTACCGGAAATGGCTCACGATGGAGCAGCCGGACAACTGGGCAAATTTTGACTATCCGGCGATCGATTTTCAGAATATCTCGTACTATTCGGCCCCGAAGCAGAAGCCTTCGAAGGCGAGCCTGGACGAGGTCGATCCGGAATTGCTGAAGACTTTTGAAAAACTCGGCATCCCGATCACCGAGCAGAAAATGCTCGCGAATGTGGCGGTCGATGCAGTGTTTGACTCGGTCTCGGTTGCGACGACGTATAAGAAAAAACTGCTCGAGGCTGGCGTAATTTTCTGCTCGTTCACCGAGGCGGTCGAGCTTTATCCTGACAAGATCCAAAAATATCTCGGCTCGGTCGTGCCGGTTGGCGACAATTATTACGCGGCTTTGAACTCAGCAGTTTTCTCGGACGGCTCGTTCGTCTTTATCCCGAAAGGTGTCCGTTGCCCCATGGAGCTTTCGACATATTTCCGCATCAACACGCAGGAAGCCGGGCAGTTCGAACGCACGCTGATCGTGGCTGAGGAAGGCGGTTATGTCGCTTATAACGAAGGCTGCACAGCACCGCAATTTGATACAAATCAGCTCCACGCGGCGGTCGTCGAGCTTGTTGCTCTCGACGATGCTGAGATCAAATACTCGACCGTTCAAAACTGGTACGCTGGTGATGAGAACGGTAAGGGCGGAATTTATAACTTTGTGACAAAGCGTGGTGCGTGTCGCGGTGTGAGATCGAAGATCTCGTGGACACAGGTCGAAACCGGTTCCGCGATCACCTGGAAGTATCCGAGCGTTATATTGCAGGGCGACAATTCGATCGGCGAATTTTACTCGGTCGCTCTCACGAACAACGCCCAGATCGCGGACACCGGCACGAAGATGATCCACCTCGGGAAAAACACGAAATCGACGATCATCTCAAAGGGAATCTCAGCCGGAAAGTCGAACAACAGCTACCGGGGCCTCGTCAAAATAATGCCAAAAGCCGACGGCGCACGAAACTACACCCAATGTGACTCAATGCTCATCGGCGGCAAGTCCGAGGCGAACACGTTCCCCTACATCGAGGTAATGAACAACACCGCACGCGTCGAACACGAAGCTACGACGAGCAAGATCAGTGAGGATCAGTTGTTCTATTTGCAGCAACGCGGAATCGGGCAGGAAGATGCTGTTTCGTTGATCATCAATGGTTTTTGCAAAGAGGTCTTTCGCGAGTTGCCGATGGAATATGCGGTCGAGGCGACGAAGTTGTTGGGATTGAAATTGGAAGGAAGTGTGGGATGACTTTAGCCACAGAGAACTCCGAGGACACAGAGAAAATGCCTCAGTGTTCTCTGTGAACTCTGTGGCAAATTAAATTATGAGATTGATACAACCTGAAAACCAACCGCAACCAAAAGGCCATTACAGCCCGGGCATTGAGCATAACGGCTTAATCTATGTTTCGGGGCAGTTGCCGATGTCGCTGGATACGCGGGAGCCTTTTACGGGGGATATTGATGCGCAGACGGAGCTAGCCTTGCGGAATGTCGAGGCGGTTTTGCACGCGGCGGGGAGCGATCTGAATCACGTTTTGCAGATGACGATATATGTTTCCGATATGGAATTGTGGGCAGCGGTGAACGCAGCCTACGCCCGCGTGATGGGCGATCATCGTCCGGCGAGAGCGATCGTGCCGGTGAAGGACCTGCATTTTGATACAAAGATCGAGATACAGGCGATTGCGGCGAAGAAAGAGAATTAGCCACAGAGAGCACCGAGGACACAGAGATGAGATTGGGAATATTGGGAGTTCTTTTGTGTGTGTTGGCGATAGCTGGTAACGCTCAGACGAGTGGAAAGCGTGCAGTGGAGTCGCCCGGTTCGCCTAAGCCCATCGGGCCATATTCGGACGCGATCGTCGCAAATGGCTTCATCTTTCTTGCCGGAAAGGTAGGAACCGACCCAAAGACCGATGCTCTCGTGGACGGAGGAATTGTTGAGCAGACCGAGCAGGTATTGAAGAATCTGGAAGTCGTGCTAAAGGCGGCCGGCGGCAGTTTTGATGATGTCGTAAAGACGACGGTCTTCCTCGCCGATATGAACGATTTTACGAAGATGAACGGGGTTTACGCTAAGTTCTTTAAGAAGCCATATCCTGCCCGCTCCACCGTTCAGGTCGCACGTCTGCCGCGTGACGCGAAGATCGAGATCGAAGCGGTTGCTGTTCACAGGGACAAGCCACAGAGCACACCGAGAACTCAGAGATAATGGCTCAGTGTTCTCCGTGAACTCTGTGGCAGATATATATGCAATTTTACGGGGTCGATTGGATAGCTACGGTTGCGGGTTTGACGGGCGTTTATCTGATCGGCAGCAAGAATAAATACGGGTTTCTGATAATGATGGTCGCGAGCCTGAGTTGGATGACGGTCGGATTTATGATCTGGAGTTTGGCATTGATCCTTGGTAGTGCGGTGTTCTTTTCGCTGCACGTGAGAGGTTGGCTTAGATGGAAAAAAGAGGCTCAGATGGAGGCTGATTCGATGTTATGAAATTAGATATCTTTCAGGTTGATGCATTTACATCGAAACCCTTCGGCGGCAATCCGGCGGCGGTTGTGCCGCTCGATGCTTGGCTGCCAGCGGAGACGATGCAGTCGATCGCGCTTGAGAATAATCTGTCCGAGACAGCGTTTTTTGTCCGCGAGGGTGACGGATACGGGTTGCGTTGGTTTACGCCGACGTTCGAGATCGATCTTTGTGGCCATGCGACGCTGGCGACCGCATTTGTGATCTTTGATGTGCTTGGGTCGAGCGAGAACGTTCTTAAGTTTCAGACAAAGAGCGGTGAGCTGACAGTCGAGCGTGTCGGCGAGCGGCTCGTGATGGATTTCCCTTCGCGGCCGCCGGTAGCTTGCGAGGTTCCTGAAGGTTTGTTTGAGGCGATCGGGAAGGAACCGGTCGAAGTTTTAGGGTCGCGTGACTATTTTCTCGTGTACGAGAGCGAGCAGGATATTTTGGAGATTCAACCTAATTTTTCAAAGCTCGCTGAGATACCTACACACGCCGTGATCGTCACGGCCAAGGGCGACAAGAGCGATTTTGTTTCGAGATTTTTCGCACCAGAGGCAGGCATTAACGAAGATCCGGTTACGGGATCGGCACATTGCAATCTGATCCCGTATTGGGCCGAGAAACTGGGCAAGACGGAGATGTTCGCACGTCAGGTGTCGGCTCGGGGCGGCGAATTGTATTGTGAGTTGGCCGGTGACCGCGTGAAGATCGGTGGCAATGCCGTTCTGTATTTGAAGGGTGAGATCTATGTCGAGGCCGCAGACGAAAAAAGTATTGCCGCTTGATGCGGTCAGCATTCGGCTTGCAACGCCGGACGATGCGACAGAGATCTCGCGAGTACTGTTCGAGTCTTTTTCGACCTTTCGCGAAGCTTACACGCCGGAGGCATTCGAGGTGGTGACACCGTCACCTGGTGAGATACTCACCAGATTTGGCGAGGGCCCGATGTGGGTCGCGTCCGCGAACGGAAAGATCGTCGGGACTTCCTCGGTCTTGCCGGAACCGAACTGGCTGTACATACGCAGCCTGGGCGTTGTTTCGGAGGCTCGCGGGCTCGGGATCGCGAGTAAACTGATGGCGGCGATCGAGGAATACGCGGTCGCTAAGGGCTTTGACAAGCTATTTCTCTATACGACGTACTTTTCGACGGGAGCTATCGAGCTTTACGAAAAGCACGGCTTCATACGCGGCCGCGACACTACTGCCGACGAATGGTATGGAACACCGGGCCTCGCGATGGAAAAGCCGTTGCGGCCGGTCTCGATCAGAGAAGTGAAGGCCGAGGATGCAGAGCGGCTGTCCGAGGTGGCGACGCGGGCTTATCTCCAGCATTTCCAGCATTTATGGGAAGACGATGGAGCGGCGTATTCGCAGCGGTCGTTCAATGTTGACGAGCTGACCGCTCAGCTCAACGACCCCGGCAATCGCTATTACATGGCTTTTGTCGGGAGCGAGCCGGTTGGATTTTTGAAGGTACGGCCGGACCGTTCGCTTCCGGTCTTAAACTTAGCGGACGCATACGAGATCGAGAGGATCTATCTCGTTCGTGAGGCGAAAGGCAAGAAGATCGGAAAGGCGATGGTTCAGTTGGCCGTTGATCAGGCCCGCGAAATGGGTAAAGACGTTGTCTGGTTGAAGGTGATGGACAGTAATCAAAATACCATCGGATTTTATGAGAGCTGCGGGTTTGCGATAACGGCAACCGAAACGCTCGATCTGCCGCTCCTAAAACCGGAGCTGGCGGGAATGTTTGTAATGAAAATTGATTTAAAGGATCAGCAATATGTTACTAGAAGTAAAAGATCTACATGCCGGTATCGAAGGCAAAGAGATCCTGAAGGGTCTGAATCTTCAGGTTCGCAAGGGTGAGGTTCACGCGATCATGGGGCCGAATGGGTCGGGCAAATCGACTTTGTCCAAAGTCCTGGCCGGGCATCCGACCTACGAGGTGATCTCGGGCGAGGTTTTATTTGAAGGCAAAAACCTGCTCGAACTCGAACCGGACGAACGTGCCCGCGAAGGCGTCTTTATGGCGTTCCAATATCCGGTCGAGATCCCTGGCGTTTCGAATTCGCAGTTTCTCCGCCTCGCCTACAACGAGAAGATGAAGCACATCGGCGAAGAAGAACTCGACCCGCTCGAATTCAACGACTATCTGAAAGAAAAGGCTAAGGTCGTTGAAATGAGCAGCGAATTCTTCAAGCGTTCGGTCAACGAAGGCTTCTCAGGCGGTGAGAAAAAACGCAACGAGATACTGCAGATGGCCGTGCTCCAGCCAAAGCTCGCCGTTCTCGATGAGACCGACTCCGGCCTCGACATCGACGCCCTTCGTATCGTCGCCGAGGGCGTGAATACGCTCCGCAGCCCGGACAACGCGATCATTCTTGTGACGCACTATCAGCGGCTATTGAACTACATTCAACCTGATTTTGTACACGTTCTCGCCGGCGGCAAGATCGTGAAAGAGGGCGGCAAGGAACTTGCTGTCGAACTCGAAGAAAAGGGCTACGACTGGGTCAAGGGAGCGGCGGTTTAGAGTTCGATCACCGGGATGGCCGAAGCAAAGAAGACAAGCAACGCAGGATTCGCCATTGCGATCTGGGCCGCGATATTGGTGACGGTATTCGTCGCCTTTCGCAGCACAGACCTCCTGCGTCTGCCGTCTCTGGTCGGCAATCTTGGCGGCGGGCCGCTGTTTGGCGGCGAAGGGGTACTGGCGTCGCTTGTCGGTGCGGTCGTATCCTGCGTCATCCTTGTTTCGTGGCTTGGGGTCGGGACGTTCGTATTTCGATATTTGAAAACTGAACGCAGTGATAACCACTCGCGTGTTCTCGAAATAGTCCGAAATATTGCGGTGGGAGCAGCCATCACATCCCTCCTGTGGTTTTTCCTAGGCCTCGCCGGGCTTTTTTCGCCGATAGCGGCGGTTATCATTACAGTTGTAGGCCTCGTTGAAGGTGGACTCAGCGTATTTCGTGTGCTGGGCGCCAGAAACGAAGATCGCGTGCCTGAGAAGACGGCAGTTTTTGATAGGGCCTTGCTGTTGCTAACAGCATTGCCGCTGGCTCTCGCTTTTATCGCGTCACTCGCTCCGCCGATCGCGAAGGACAGTCTGCTCTATCATTTCTCGTTGCCAAAGGCATTTATCTCGCAGGGTGGCAGTGCATTTATTCAGGGCAATATCGCCAGTTACCTCGCGCTCGGCACCGAGATGCATGCCGTTTGGGCGATGCTGCTTGGTAGTTTCGTGAGTCCGCGAGCGGGCGAGGCCGCGTCCGGAGCGGTCGTGTTCCTGTTCTTTCCGCTGTTGCTCGCTGCGATCTATGGCTGGGCACGTGAGATCGGTATCACGAAACGCTGGTCGCTGGTTGCGACTTTGATGGTCGCGGCGGTTCCGACGGCGTTTCATGTGGGCTCCAGCGGCTATGTCGATCTGGCGTTGGCGTTATTCATTACGTTGGCGATCCGCTCGCTTTGTAGATGGTGGAAGTTTCAGGATACGCAGTCGATCGTTTTGATCGCGATATTTCTTGGGGCGGCATTGTCGATCAAGTTGACGACGGTGTTTGTGATCGCGGCGTTTGCGTTGATCGTGCTGCTGCGTGCTCGCGGGGCGAAGAACCCAGTCGCTATCGCTCCCGGTTCTGACAGTGCGGACGATTCCACCGCTATGGCTCCCGGTGCATTTAGTCCGGGACGAATTGTCTTGGGTGGCTTTGCGGCTCTGTTGCTGGCGGGTGTTTTTGCTTCGCCGTGGTATGTGCGGAATTGGGTGGCGACGGGGTCGCCGGTGTTTCCGTTTTACATGAGCATTTGGAAAGGTGCGGCTGAGGGTTGGGATGTTGAGCGGTCGAATTTGTTTCAGGGGATGAACTCGCAGTACGGCGGTGCGGCGGCGAATCCGGTCAACTATTTGACCGCTCCGCTGCGTGTTTCGCTGGCTGCTCAGCCCGAAGATCCGCCGCTTTATGACGGCGTACTCGGCCCGATGTTTCTGATCGGACTGCCGCTCTTGATCTGGGCATTCTGGAAGCGTGAGGTCGCCATCGAGGCAAAGATCGCGGCGGGCGTCGCGGGCGTGATGTTCTTATTTTGGCTGTTTTCGAGTGCGCAGTTGCGGTATCTGCTCCCTATTGTACCGGCATTGGCGATTGCTATTGCAGCGTCCGTCGAATCACTTTCCGGGCGGCGAGATGCTCTGAACAAGGCCGCGAAATTCTCTCTGGCCGGAGCATCGATAGTCTGCATCGCGACTTCGTTTGCGTGGTTCTGCCAAAAAGCACCGCTTCGCGTCGTGCTCGGCGGCGAAACGCGTGATCAATATCTGACTCGCAATCTCGACTATTATCCGTTCTATCAAGCGATCAACAGCGACACGCCGACGGATGCCAAAGTATGGCTGATCAACATGCGGCGGGACACCTATCACATCGAGCGGCCGGTTTTCTCAGATTATCTCTTCGAAGACTGGACCTTAAGAAAAATGGTCTGGGAATCGCGAAGCTCACAGGAACTGCGCGCGAAAGCAGCCGCGATGGGCATCCAATATGTATTGACGCGGCACGATTTTTTGTTCGATTACAGCAGATCGACTTTGGTCGATGACAAGAAGCCGAGGGCCGAGAACGAAGCGAAATTGAAGATCGCAAAGGAATTCATCCTCGACCCGGCAAACACGGTCAAGGCCGATAGCAAATTTAGTTTAATAAAGGTTTTTTAATAGAAATGGTATCAACGACAGCGGTAATGGAAACGAGTTTTAGCGAGAGTTTCAGAGAGTTTATTGCGAAGGAGACGGATCCCGCGATCCGCACCCTGCGTGAAAATGCGTTTGCTGAGTTTACGGCGGCGGGCTTTCCTACCCCGAAGCTTGAGGACTGGAAATACACTAATGCAGCTCCGCTCGTAAGTGGCCAGTGGTCAGTGACCGGTGGTCAGATCGAGGACGTGGCTGATCCGGATCTGGAACTGCTGCGGCGATTTGGCAGTGATCGAAATGGATTTGCCGCTTTGAATTCTGCTTTTGCGGATCTCAAGGTCATTCGCATCGCAAAGGAAACGAGCATCGCTGAGCCGATCGAGTTGGCGTTTGCGGCCGACGAAAATACCGCGATCTTTCCGCATATTCTGGTCATAGCCGAGACGGGCAGTAAGGCGACGATCGTGGAATCTTACGATTCTACGGCGAAGAGCTTTACGAACACCGCCATCCAGATCATCGTCGAGGACAATGCTAGCCTGACGCATTATCGTGTGCAGCGGGATTCGCCAGAGGCGTTTCATTATGGCGTGACCGAGGTTTCGCTGGGAAGCGGCAGCAGCTATGATTCGACCAACATCAATCTCGGCGGGCGTTTGTCGCGGCATGATATTGACGTAAAGTTCACGGCAGAGGGCGGCGAGGCTTGGGTTGACGGGCTGTATATGCTCAATGGCGAGCAGCACAGCGACACGCACTCGATCATCGACCACACGGTGCCAAATTGTAAGTCGCATCAGAATTACAAGGGTGTGTTGAACGACAATTCGCGTGGCGTTTTCAACGGCAAGGTCTTCGTTCGCGAAAACGCTCACGGCACCGACGCTCAGCAGTCGAACAAGAATCTTCTCCTCTCAAACGACGCCCGCGTCGATACCAAGCCGCAGCTTGAGATCTTCAACGACGACGTAAAATGCGCCCACGGCGCGACCGTCGGACAGCTCGAGGAAGAGGAACTGTTCTACCTGCTGACCCGCGGCCTGCCCGAGGTTTTGGCGAAGAATCTCCTGACCTACGGATTTGCCGAGGAGATCATTAATAAGATCAAGATCGAATCGATAAAGAAAGATCTGGACGTGGCAGTGCTAAATCGCTTAGGAGCGGAAATTTAGCCACTGAGGACACAGAGAGCACGGAGTCCTGTTTTCTTATCTCAGTGTCCTCTGTGATCTCTGTGGCAATAAAATGACAGCTGTACAAGAAATGACCAATTGGGACGTAGAAAAAATTAGAAAAGATTTTCCGGTGCTGTCGCAAACGGTGAACGGCAAGCCGCTTGTTTATCTGGATAACGGAGCTTCGTCGCAGGTGCCTCAGTCGGTGATCGACCGGACTTCGAAGTATCTGGCCGAGGAGCACTCGAACATTCACCGCGGCGTTCATTACCTGTCGCAGCACGCGACTACGGCGTACGAGGCCGCTCGGGAGAAGGTAAAACGCTTTATAAACGCGCCGGATGTGAAGGAATGCATCTTCGTTCGCGGCACGACCGAGGGTGTGAACCTAGTCGCGTTTTCGTATGGGCGAAAGTTCATCGGTGAGGGTGACGAGATCCTCGTCTCGCAGATGGAGCACCACTCTAACATCATCCCATGGCAGATGATCGCCGAGGAAAAGGGTGCTACGATCCGCGTTATCCCGATGAATGAACGCGGCGAGCTGATCATCGATGAGTACGAGAACATGCTCAATGAACGCACCAAGATGGTCGCGGTCGCGCATGTTTCTAACAGCCTGGGAACGGTAAATCCGGTCAAGGAAATGATAGCGACGGCACACAAATTCGGCGTGCCGGTCTGTGTCGATGCCGCCCAGAGCGTTCCGCATTTTCCGGTCGACGTGCAGGATCTCGATTGCGATTTCTTTGTCTTCTCGGGCCACAAAATGTTTGGCCCGACCGGCAGCGGCGTGATGTACGGCAAGCGAAAATGGCTCGATGCGATGCCGCCGTACCAGACTGGCGGCGGGATGATCCGCACCGTGAGTTTTGAAAAGACGACCTTTGCACCGATCCCGGATAAATTCGAAGCCGGAACGCCAGCGATCGCTGCCGGCATTGGCCTCGGAGCCGCGATCGATTACATAAACGCCATCGATTTCGAAGCCGCCGCCGCTTACGAGCACGAGCTACTCGAATACGCCAGCGAACGTCTAGGCGACATTCCCGAGGTCAAAATAATCGGCACGGCCGCCGAAAAAGCGTCTGTCCTCTCATTCACAATCGAAGGCATTCACCCGCACGACATCGGCACGATCCTCGACCAACAAGGCATCGCCATCCGTGCCGGCCACCACTGCGCACAGCCGGTGATGGAATTCTTCGACGTGCCGGCGACTGCAAGAGCTAGTTTTGCCTTTTATAACACGCGAGAAGAAGTAGATAAGTTGGCTGATGCGGTGCAGAAGGTTATTGAGGTGTTTGCGTGAAATGATTTCAAAGTCGGAAATGCTTCCCGAGCTTGTAAAAGCCTGTCCGAGCTTTCTTCAGAAATGGGAAGATCATAAGCAGGAGTATCATGACGAGGTAGATTATTTGCCGTATATCGCCCTTTCGTGCTTCAATGCCCACATTATTGAGCTGTATAAAAGGGGCGAAACCGAGGAGTTTCCACAAGTATTCAGCGTTATCGAGCTACTTCATACCGAGCGCGAGGCATACGTCAAAGAAGCCGCGACAATTGGGATTTTGGAGGGACTACAGAATCAGTTAGGAACAGACAGAAAAGGTGTTGAAGATTTTCGAGGCTATTTGCTATCTGAATCTTCAAAGTGGTGGGAGCAGCTGTATCTGTTCTGGGACGGAAAAATCAAATACGTCGGCGAAACGATAAACAGATAATGTCAGAATTAAGCGACCTCTATCAGGAAGCAATTTAGAGCACAACAAGAATGCACGAATTTTTCGTGAGATCTGGGACGCCGAACAGTTTTTTCGACAACCGTAAAGTGCCGATGACGACCGTCTCGGGTCGGATCAACCATCACCGACGCCTATTCGATGCCCAATGATGCGCATTGTGAGAAGTATCACATCAATTTGCCGGGATTTGGCATATCCTTGAGTTATGCATTCAGATCTTTACATCGCACAACACTCAAACATGAGGCCCGTCCTGGAGATCGCCGAGCAACTCGGTTTGGGCCAGGATGATATGGATCTCTACGGTAGTCCATATATCGCAAAGCTGCGGCTTAGCGCCCTCGACAAGCTCAAGGACCGTCCGAACGCCAAGTACATCGATGTTTCCGCGATCACACCAACACCGCTCGGTGAAGGGAAATCGACCACGCTCATCGGTTTGGGCGAGGCGATGAAGCATCTCGGCAAAAAAGCTGTGATCTCGCTTCGACAGCCTTCGCAAGGGCCGACTTTCGGGATAAAGGGCGGAGCGGCGGGCGGCGGTTACGCACAGGTCGTTCCGATGGAGACCTTTAATCTCAATCTGACCGGCGACATTCACGCCGTCACGGCGGCCAACAATCTGCTCGCCGCGATGATCGATAACAAATTGCTCCGCGGCAATCCGCTCAACATCAATCCGCACAGCATAACCTGGAAACGCGTCGTCGATACAAACGACCGGGCATTGCGAAAAATTATCGTCGGCCTCGGAGGCCGTATGGAAGGCGGTATTCCCCGCGAGACCGGTTTTGACATCGCGGTTGCGTCCGAAGTGATGGCGATACTCGCGCTGACAAATTCGCTCCAAGATATGCGCAAGCGTTTCGGCCGGATCGTCGTCGGAATGACGCATGATAAAAAACCGGTCACTGCCGATGAGATCGGTGCCGGCGGTGCGATGACCGTCCTGATGCGTGACGCCATTCGGCCGACGATCATGCAGACGCTCGAAAATACGCCTGCTTTGGTACACGCGGGCCCGTTTGCCAATGTCGCACACGGCAACAGCAGTATTCTCGCTGACCTGATCGGAGCGAAATGTGCCGACTATCTGTTTACCGAGTCAGGCTTTGGCGCAGATATTGGTGCGGAAAAGTTCTTTAACATCAAATGCCGTTACAGCGGCCTCAAACCCGACGCCTGCGTCATCGTCGCGACCATCCGCGCACTCAAATCGCACAGCGGCAAATACAAGATCATCGCTGGAAAACCTCTGCCGCCCGAAATGCTGGAAAATAACGTCGCCGATGTCGAAGCAGGTGCGGCAAATCTGCGTAAGCAGATCGAGAACGTGAAGCTGCATGGCGTAACACCGGTCGTCGCGATAAACGTTTTCGAGACAGACCACGCCGACGAGATCGAGGCCGTCAAACGCATCTCGATCGAGGCCGGAGCCCTCGGAGCCGCGGTATCGCGGCATTTTGCCGAAGGCGGAAAGGGCGCGATCGAGCTAGCCGAAATGGTCATCGAGGCGGCAAATCAGCCAAACGAATTCAAATTTCTCTACGATCTCGACCAGCCGATCAAAGCGAAGATCGAGACAATTGCCACCAAGATCTACGGTGCCGCTGACGTTTCGTACACTTCGCAGGCGTCCAGCCAGATAGCCGATTACGAAGCTAACGGCTTTGGTAACTTGCCGATCTGCATGGCGAAAACTCATCTCAGCCTTAGCCACGATCCGACGCTGAAAGGCGCACCGACCGGTTTCACCTTCCCGGTCCGCGAGGTCCGTGCGAGCGTCGGAGCCGGGTTTATTTACCCAGTCTGCGGTGATATGCGAACAATGCCCGCCCTGCCGGAGCATCCTGCGGCCGAACGGATCGATATTGATGCCGACGGCAATATTGTGGGGCTTTTCTAACTAGGTTAAGCGGTTCTGGCATACTAAAATATAGCTATGTCAGAACTTAGCGATCTATATCAGGAAGTAATTTTAGAGCACAACAAAAATCCGCGGAATTTTCGCGAGATCGCGGACGCCGATCAGTATGCTGACGGTAAAAATCCGTTATGCGGCGACGCATTGCGGGTTTATGTAAGTCTCGACGGCGATACGGTGACGGATGTTGCGTTCAAGGGCTCGGGCTGCGCGATCTCAAAAGCCTCGGCCAGCATGATGACACAGGCTGTTAAAGGCAAGACAAAGGCTGAGGCCGAAGACATCTTCGATGAGTTTCACAAAATGGTCACCGGCGAACTCGATATTGAGACCGACGAAAACGATCTCGGCAAATTAAAGATTTTTGCAGGCGTCTTAGAGTTCCCTGCGCGCGTCAAATGTGCATCGCTCAGCTGGCACACGCTCAATGCGGCGCTACGCGGGGAAGATGTGGTTTCGACGGAGTAGATATGCTGAAAGCCGCGTGGACAATGTTTTTCGCCTTATTGCTCACGACCACGGCCTTTTCATTTTCTGACACGAGCCCCGCCGCTTTCGAACGCCAGGCATCGCAACTTAGAACAAAACTAACGGATCGCGGTTTTACCGTGATCGTCGAACGGCCCTTCATCGTCATCGGTGACGAACCGGATGACCGCGTTGCTCTTTGGGCAAAGGAGATAATTCGCGGCACCGTGACCCGGCTCAAGCAAGATTATTTTGCTAAAGACCCGATAAATATTCTGGAGATCTGGCTGTTTAAGGACGAAGCTTCGTACCGCAAACACGCTAAAGAGTTCTTCGACGACGAGCCTGACACGCCTTATGGCTATTATTCGCCGTCGAAAAAGACACTGATAATGAATATCGCGACCGGCGGCGGCACGCTCGTGCATGAGATCGTTCATCCGTTTGTCGAGGCAAATTTTCCAGATTCGCCAGCTTGGTTTAACGAGGGCCTTGGTTCCCTGTATGAACAATCCGGCACCGTCAATGGCCATATCTATGGCTACACTAATTGGCGCCTTCGCGGTTTGCAGAATGGTCTGCGGACGAAGATCGTTCCGACTTTCAAGGCGATGACATCGATGACCGACGGGGAATTCTATCGCGAAGCCACCGGCACAAACTACGCTCAGGCCCGCTATCTCTGCTACTACTTACAGGAAAAAGGCTTATTGCGGAAGTTCTACAAGGAGTTCGTCGCCAACGCCAAGACCGACCCGACTGGCTACGAGACGCTTCAACGCGTGTTAGCCGAACGCAATATGACCGCATTTCAGCGTAAGTGGGAAGCGTTTGTGATGAAGCTCACATTCTAGATCCGAAGAAACTGGAAGGTTAACAGTTCCGAGTTTTGAGTCTCCAGTTTCCAGCCTGTCCTAAGTTGGCCGAGCAAAGTATCTTTCAGCCAGATCTCCAAAATCGGTAAGCTGGTTCGCGATCCAATCTTCATCTTTGCCAAGTTCGACCGCCATGATCTTCGCGACTCTCGGAGCGATCTCGATCGCTACACGGGCATTGAGAAACAAAGCACGCGTTCGCCTGGCGAGAACATCTTCGACCGTGCGTGCCATTTCATTTCGCACGGCTTCGACAACATTGGTGACCGTATAGGGAAACCCTGGATGAAGCTGTTCGCCGGGCTCTGCGACGTGAGGCGTGATAGTTAGCGTTTCGGTTACGCATTCAACCGGTCTCAAGCCGGCGGTGCTCGCGGCCTTGTTGACCGCTTCTTCTGCCATACGCCGATACGTCGTCCATTTCCCGCCGGTGATCGTGATCAATCCGGACGCATCGACGAACATCTCGTGGCTCCGCGAGAGCGATGCGGTGTTGCTGACATCCGAGCGGCTGACAAGCGGGCGAATTCCGGCGAATGCACTCCTAATATCCGCCCGAGTTGGCTTTGTCGTGAGATATTCGCCGGCTGTTTCGAGAATAAACTCGATCTCGGCATCGAGGGCTTCGGGTTCGAGACTCGCAGAATCGACCGGCGTATCAGTCGTGCCAACTAGAACGTGTTCGTGCCATGGTATGCAGAATAGAACTCGACCATCGCTCGTTTTCGGGATCATAACGGCTGCGTTTGAGGGCAGAAAGCTTCGGTCGAGAACGATATGCGAGCCTTGGGCAAAGGTGACGACGGGCTTTGCGGAGCTATCCGACAATTGCCTCACCGCATCGCATAAGGCGCCGGTCGCATTGATCACGGCATTCGCTGCGACGGTGTGGAGTACGCCGGTCTCTGTGTCCTCAAACTCGACGCCAGCGATCTTTTCGGCATCTCTAATGAAAGATCTAGCCCGTGCATAATTCACCAAACAGGCACTATTTGAGCTTGCGGTTTGCGCCATGTCGATCAAGAGCCGCGTATCGTCAAACTGGCCGTCGTGATACAAAACTCCGCCGACTAACCCCTGCGTTCGTAGAGGCGGAAGGCGTTCAAGCGTTTCTTCCGGGGACAAGATCCGCGACTTTCCGATCGAGTACCTACCCGCGAGCAGATCGTAGATCTTTAGGCCTAGACCATAAAAGGCCTTTTCCAACCAACCGTAGCAGGGCACGATAAACTCCTGTGTATGAACCACATGCGGAGCATTTCGCAGCAGGATACCGCGTTCTTTCAGAGCCTCACGGACAAGTGAAATATTCGCTTGTCTTAGATACCTGACGCCGCCATGGATAAGTTTTGTCGAGCGGCTCGACGTACCTTTACCGAAGTCGTGTTGCTCCAAAAGCAGCACATCGTATCCACGCGACGCCGCGTCGAGAGCGCAACCCACGCCGGTTGCGCCGCCGCCGATGACGACGATGTCCCAGGGCTCGGTGCGTTCGCGGATTCTTGTGATGTTTTCGTCGCGGTTCACTTACGTCAAGATTGTTACGCAGAATTAGCGAGATCGGAAATGGATCCCACGGCGCAACGGTGGAACGCGCTTGAAAATTTTCTCAAACGAATCGACAATCGATGCGATGAGTGACGAAACCTTCGACAAACTGTTCCAGCCAAAACCGCTGATCGTATGCGGCGTACTTTTTATCGCCTCCGCGATCCTCTTGTATTTGCAAGGTCGGGTGTGGTGGTGTGAGGCGGGTGACTATAGCCCATGGTCGTGGGATATTTGGACGACTCACAATTCGCAGCACATCCTTGATCCGTATGCGTTTACGCACGTTTTGCATGGTGTGCTCGAATTTTGGTTGATCGGGTTGGTCTTCAGGAAAATGCCGATGGCGTGGCGTTTGGTATTGGCTGTGGCGATCGAAAGCATCTGGGAGGTTGCCGAAAACTCGGCATTCATCATTGAGCGTTACCGCACTGTCACCTTGTCGCTCGATTACTTTGGCGACTCGATCATCAATTCACTCGCCGACATCATTTGTTGCGCCGTCGGATTTGCAATAGCCTACAAACTCAAATTCTGGCGTTCCCTCGTACTGTTTCTTGCGACCGAACTTATCCTCATTTTCTGGATCCGCGATAGCTTGATAATTAATATCATCATGCTCATCTATCCGATCGAAGCGTTGAAGGTCTGGCAAATGGGTGGAAGATAAGTGCCCGCGAAACACGCGAAAGGACGCGAAATAAAGAAGAAGTTTTGCCCGCGAATAACGCGAATCTAAAGCGAATAATATAAACCTTTTGTGCTTCTTACTATTTAGCTCGTTTCGCGTATTTCGCGGGCAATATTCCTATCGTTCGCCGCGAGCGGCTTCGACTTGGGATTGGTGTTCGACGGCCAGCTTTCTTGATCCGGGCTGATCAAAGGTCTCCATAAGCCTAATAGACTCATCGAGAATGCGTCGTTGATATTCGGGCCAATTTGGCTGACCGGCAACTGAGCCGAGTTCGCCGGTGTAGTAGGCCGTTCGCGGTGGACGGGTCTTGTCGTTTACTGATGGATCGACCGAGAGGCAGATCGTCGGGATGCCGGATACTTCGAGAGCACGGGCGACGATGCCGAGGGTCTGGTGGCAAAGTTTGGATGCCGGTATCAATAATGCGGCCTGGGCTTCGTAGCGGTGCAACCTTGTAGCCAACTGCGGTCCCAGTTCCTCAGCGACGCGGGCCGCATTCGGGATGTGGCTGCTGATTGACCACCAAACGCTGTTGAGGCTGCCAATCACAGAATTTGCCTGATATTCCAACAAACGGTCGATCGGTATCTGGGCATTGCGGTCTTCCATCACGGCCTTTGGATCGTAGCCTTTTGCTGAATACGAAAGATCAATGGCCTCGACTTCGATTGGTATTTCGCGATAGCTGAGATCGCCGTCTTTCGACTCGATATCGAAAGCATCGGTGCCCGTGATGTGAGCGCCAGTCGATGTGATGAGTGCAAGATTCATCATCGGCAATGCACGCCGAACCGGTGTGAACGGCGAGTGAACATTCTCTACCCAAGGGTAGCTCGACATGCTGCCATTCCAACGCGAAAAGCGGTCTTTATATGTCTTTAAGTTTTCGATCAGTTCCATATCAGGCCTTGAATTCTTTTGAGAAATCGTACGGGTCGTTTGTCGCGACCTTGGCAGTACCAAATTTCCGATTTGAGATAATAAAGAATGCTATCAGCGCCGCGGCCATTCCCGCAAATAGGACCCACACCGACCATTCGTGCAGGGTGTTGAACTGTATCCGCAACGGGTCGTCCACCGCGACCTCGTCGATCGGCTTGCCCATCTGTGCTCTTACAGACGATAACCAAAATCCGATCACGAATTGCCCGACCGCACCCGCAGCCGCGATGACCAATAGTAAAAATCTTTCGATCCAGAGCCAGAATTTGTTCAGATTAGCGGTGCCGAGTAGTGAGGTGACGATCAGAATAACGGCGATCACCATCGCTGCGAAATTGAGGATAGTGAGGTTTCGGTTCACGACCGCACCGGCCAATTCTCGCTCCGGCAAGACTGCAAAAGCACTCTGAGCGACGCCGATAAAAAATACCGCCGCCCCTAGCCAGATGGCCAGAAGCAGAAGCCGTATGTCGGAGAAGAATTTCATAAGTCGCTCGCTCGTAAAGCCCTATTATCTAGCTTTTCGGCACAAAGGGCAAAACGCCGCGTTTGTGATAACCTCTTACCAAACCCGCGATGTCCACACACCTTACAGAGATCTTCGACCAGCTTTTCTCATATTGCGAAACACGAGATTTTGCCGGACACGATCCATTTGACGGACTGAACAGCCGTCTATTTCAGCTAACGCCGCTCAAGCACCTTAGACTCGCACGGCTCGCGTGGCTACAGATGTTCAAACGCTCGCCGATCGATCTACGCAGTGCCTTTGGCGTCACGAGAGGCGTAAATCCTAAAGGTCTTGCACTGTTTGCTCTCGCCGAGCTATCGCGATTTCGCGTCACCAAAGAGGTCGAACATATGGGAAACGCGGTGCAACTGATCGATCGGCTCCTCGAAAAAAAGATAGTCGGAAAGGCGAAGGACGGTAGAGCAACGATCTCATTCGGGTACAATTTCGATTGGCAGTCGCGCGTCTTTTACGTTCCCGAGGGAACACCTGCGATCGTTCCAACGGCATTTGCATCACAGGCGTTGATGGAAGCCTACGATGTGTTTGGTGACGAGAAATATCTGAATGCGGCTGACCAGATCTGCCTGTTCATCCTGAACGAACTAAATCGGATCGATGAAACGGACGATGAAGTATGCTTTAGCTACACTCCGGTCGACCGCAGCGTTATCTTTAATGCAAGCCTGCTGGCGGGCGAATCCTTGGCGCGCGTTGGAGCGGCAACCGGTAACGAAGAATATTTGAAAATGGCGGCAAAGACTGTCAGATTCGTCACGCGCCGCCAGAGTCAAAGCGGTGCCTGGGTGTATGGAGCTCAGGCATCCCAAAAATGGGTGGATAATTTTCATACGGCTTATAT
The DNA here is from genome assembly GCA_016718135.1 of Acidobacteriota bacterium. Classification (GTDB taxonomy): domain Bacteria; phylum Acidobacteriota; class Blastocatellia; order Pyrinomonadales; family Pyrinomonadaceae; genus OLB17. The sequence continues at coordinate 265,266 of JADKEF010000004.1, forward strand.
TCTGCTTTCGCTGTATCGCATTTCGAGCAATATTGAGGAATTGCGTGAAGATTCCTTTGACGCGCTAAATCTTGGCGGCGGTTATTGGCTGAATAATTTCTTCCTCGATGACGGAACGCCAAAGTACTATGACAAAGAGGTTTACCCGATTGACATTCACTCGGCGGCGGTAGCTATCTCAACTATGTCTGAGTTGCGGGCGATCGATGCGCGAATGTTAGCTTTGGCGAGAAAAACGGCAAAATGGACGATCGAGAACATGCGCGACAGCGAAGGGTTTTTTTACTATCAGCTAAGGAAGAGCGGGCCTGTTAAGACTCCCTACATGCGATGGGGACAGGCATGGATGGCGTATGCTCTGGCACAGCTGATCGAGGCGACGGACGGCGAATAGTCAGCGATATGCGTATTTGGATCGATCTTTCAAATTCACCTCATGTGCCGTTTTTTCGTGCTCTTGCGGGAGAATTTGAACGCCGCGGCCACAACATCCTCTGGACCCTGCGTGATTATGCGCAAACAGTGGAACTTGCGAATCAGGCCGGGATCGACGCACCACTATTCGGAACCCATGGTGGCGGAAATTTACTTGCAAAGTTCGGCAAATTTACCGCACGGATCGTAGAACTATCCCGCTGGGCACGCGGTCAACATATCGATCTCGTAGTCGTCCATAATTCGCAGGAGCCGCTTATCGTCGCGAGACTCCTTGGCATAGCAAGCGTCAATCTTATGGATTATGAGCATCATCCGGGCAACCACATGTCGTTTCGCACGGCGAAGCGACTCGTGCTACCGAGGGCGTTTCCTGAGGAAAAGGCTGCGGGATTTGGCGCGTCGCCGGCGAAAACTCTACGTTACGAGGGCGTAAAAGAAGACGTTTATCTGGCGGATCTGACCGGCGATCCTCAGTTTGTGGATGAGCTTGAGAAGCTAGGTGTCACGCCTGAGAATATTCTAGTCGTTGTTCGTCCGCACGCTCCTGAGGCGCTGTATAATCGCGGTGTTGAAAACGATCTGCTCGACCGCGTGATCGATCGAGCGGCTGCGACGGCAAACGCTAAAGTCATTCTGTTGCCGCGAAAAACCTATCAGGGCGACGATCTGCGCGTTCGTCATCCGCAGGCCAATGTCATTATCCCGAGCGTCGCTCTCGACGGAGCAAATCTACTGCTCGCCGCTGATCTTGTGATATCCGGCGGCGGCACGATGAATCGGGAAGCCGCGGCACTCGGCGTGCCGACCGCAACCATTTTTACCGGAAAGGCAGCCGCCATCGACGAATATTTGATCGCCGAAGGCCGCATGATGCGGATCGAAACTCCGCAGGACGTCGACAATTTGCAGTTCACAAAGCGAAGAGCCGCTGAGCCTCGTCGTGAAACCGCCGCCCTTAGCCGCGTTGCAGATCTGATATTGCGATGATGGAAAGCGAAAAAGCCTCAGAGTAAATAGATATGTGCGGCATTGCCGGGACAATTTCATCAGATCCACAGTCGATCATCGGCCCGATGCTTGATTCGATCGAGCATCGCGGACGCGACGATCAGGGCATTTTTGTGTCCCGGCGTTTTGGCGAACACCAATTAAAAACTTGTCTCGGCCATCGGCGTTTGTCGATCATCGACACTTCGGCGGCCGGACATCAGCCGATGTTTACAGACGATCGCCGTTACGCGATCGTGCTTAATGGCGAGATCTATAATTACCGCGAACTTCGCAACGAGCTCGAATCTCTCGGACGCCGCTTTACGACCGCGACGGATACTGAGGTGCTGCTACAAGCATTTGCCGAGTGGGGCATCGGCTGTCTCGACCGTCTGAATGGGATGTTCGCATTCGCCGTGTGGGACGAGGCCGAAAAAACGCTCACCCTCGCCCGCGATCGCGTCGGCCTTAAACCGCTGTATTACGCAGCCGTCGGTGAGCAACTGATCTTTGGTTCTGAGATCAAGGCGATACTCGCTAGCCGCCTCGTCGCCGCAGAACTGTCGCATGAGGCTCTCGATCAGTTTTTGACATTTCTGTGGCCGGTGCCGCCGCATACGTTGTTCAAGAACATATTTCATCTGCCCGCCGCTCACTATCTGGTCTGGAAAGACGGCCGCATCGATATCCAAGAGTGGTGGGATATTGACTATTCGGTTGAGGAAACTGGTGGCAGCATCGGTAAATGGAGTGACGCTGTCTACGAGACGCTCGATCGCGTGACGGCGATGGAAATGGTCGCCGACGTTCCGCTCGGGGCGTTTCTGTCGGGCGGGGTCGATTCATCGGCACTGGTGGCTCTGATGGCCAAACATTCGACGAGCCGTATCTCGACCTATACTTCGGCGATCTCTGCCCAGGATCTACGCTATGACATTATCCCGGACGACGTAAAATGGGCTCGTCGGGTCGCGGAACTCCTGCCGGTCGATCATCACGAAACACTTCTCACGCCCGACGTCACCGATCTCATACCCAAGCTCGTATGGCACTCTGACGCGCCGATCATAGATATGGCGATTCCGTCTTTTTTGATATCGCAGCAGGCGCGTGCGACGCAGACGGTAATGCTGTCCGGAATGGGCGGTGATGAGATCTTTGCCGGATATCCGCGACAGCTGGCGATGCAGCTCGCAGGTCTAACGGATGCGATCCCGACAGCGATCCGGCGTCCGCTGATGTCCACGGTCGAGAGTTTGCTTTATGGCGGCTTGCCCGGCCGTCTGACCGGGCCGATAAGGAACGCAAAGAAATTTGCGAAAAGTGCGGCGATGGATTTCGAGGATCGATATCTCGGATTTGGCACCTATTTTACCGACACAATGCGCCAAGATCTTTACTCGCCGGAACTTCACGGTGAGATGGCGGGTTATGACGCGTATCGATATCATCGTCAATATTTTAAAAAATGCAGTGATGCCTCACCGCTCAACAGACTGTTGTACGTTGATTTCAAGACGTTTATGCCAGCTTTGAACCTTGATACTACCGACCGCACGTCTATGGCGGCCAATCTCGAGGTTCGCGCACCATATCTCAATATCGAGCTAGTCGATCTCGCCGCACGTATTCCGGCAAAGTTTAAGATCAACGGCATAAAGCGAAAATACGCACTCAAAAAGGCTGTCGAGCGGATATTGCCAAAAGATGTGATCTGGAGAAAGAAGGCAGGATTTTCGGCACCGGTTCGGTCGTGGCTTCGCGGAGCATTGAGTGACATGGTGAACGACACGCTGTCCGAGGAAACGATCAGGCGCCGCGGCCTATTTGACGCAGACGAGGTGCGGCGTGTGATCGATGCAAACCTTTCCGGAAAAGAAGACTATAATCTGCAAGTATTTCAATTGATGACACTCGAGATCTGGATGCAGCAATTCTTAGATCAGCCGAAATAAAGACATGGAAGCCGCCCCGGCGATCAAAAAGACGAACGTGATCGACGCCTCAAATCGCGTCCCCGAATGGGTGATGCCGATGGTCCGGGCGGGCGTTTTCGGGTTTGACGCGTTCTTGACCGCCCTGTGCTTTTTTTCCGCATTCACGTTGCGCGAAGGCGACCCGATATTGTCGTCATCGGCGTGGGCCTGGTCGCAACAATTTGTACCATACGCGGGCATTCTCCTTTTCGCCGTGCCGGCTCGTCTGGCGATGCTGTTGTACTTCAGGGCCTATCGATTTGAAGGTGCTTTTTCGTATCTCCAAGAAGCGATCAAGATATTTAAGGCGACTCTCGTCAGCTCGCTGCTGATCGTCACGTGGGCATTTCTGTTTCGCGGTGGTTTCGCGTTTCGCGAGTTTTCCTATTCGAGGGCGGTATTTTTGGTAGATTTTGCCCTTGCTCTAATAGGCTTTACGATCTTTCACATCGTCGTAAGGTTCGTTCAAACTCGAGTTCGTGAGCGCGGCATCAATCTGATCCCAACGCTTGTCGTCGGAACGACCGCTGAGGCTCGCCGGACAGTTCAGGAGCTAAATGACGGGCGTTATCTTGGTTATCGCGTCATCGGCATCGTCAGCGGCCGTGATGAAACGGCCGTTGGCCATGAGATAGTTTTGGATGGGGGTGAACGCATACCGCTCGTTGGTTCGATCGACGAACTGGCCGATCTGATCGGCGAACATAACATACATGAGGTGATCATCACCGACGACACGCTCGAGATCGAGCGTCTATTTGAGGCGATGATGAGGATCTGCCGACGTCAAAAGGTTGAATTTCGCTTTGCTCCGAGCATATTCAATCTTCTGCCGCAAAAAACGTCTGTCGAACAGATCGGTGTGTTGCCGATGGTTCGCCTGTTTCGCGAACCTTTGTCTGACGCGCAGCGATTTATTAAACGGGCTTCGGATGTCGTCATCGCATCGACAGTGACGGTTTTGACAATGCCGCTGTGGGTCTTGGTTGCGATAGTGATCAGGGTTGATTCACGCGGTCCGATATTGTTCAAACAAGAACGCGTCGGTATGGATGGACGAAGGTTTCTTTGTTATAAATTCAGGACGATGCTGGCAGACGCCGACGAATCGCTTCATCGCGACGCTTATCTCAAAAACATCGAAGGTCAACGGGAAGCAAATGCCGGCGACGAAGAGAAACCGGTATTTGGCAAAGTGAAGAACGATCCGCGTATCACTGCTGCCGGGAAATGGCTGAGGCGAACCAGCATCGACGAATTGCCTCAGTTTCTTAATGTGTTTCGCGGTGAAATGAGCGTCGTCGGACCGCGTCCGCCGATCCCATATGAGGTCGAACAGTACGAGCTGTGGCATCGGAAGCGGCTCGACGTAAAGCCTGGAATTACGGGGTTGTGGCAAGTGTCTGGGCGAAACCGGTTAACGTTTGACGAGATGGTGCGGGTCGATCTTTACTACATCGAGAACTGGTCGCTATTGCTCGACATCAAGATAATCCTGATGACACTGCCAGCAATGTTTCGTGGAGATGGTGCACGATGAATATCCCCGAATATTTGGCCGCCGCGACCATGCGGTTGAAAGCCGCTTCGGTCGATCAACCGGAGCGACAGGCCTCGTCTTTGCTTAAGTTTGTCCTCGACCGCCCCGCGTCATTTCTGATCGCCCATCCCGAATACGAACTTTCAGATGACGAGGATGCAGCGTTTGCCGTCGCGGTTGAACGACGCTCAACACGTGAACCTTTCCAATACATTGTCGGACGGCAGGAATTCTACGGACTGGATTTTGTGGTCGAACCGGAAGTGCTGATCCCACGGCCCGAGACTGAGATACTTGTCGAAGCGGCGATCGATGAACTCTCGCGGGTCGATGCACCTCGATTCTGTGAGATCGGCGTTGGTTCTGGATGTGTTTCGATCTCTATACTCGCCAACTTGCCCACCGCATCTGCTGTCGGTGCCGATATTTCCCGACCAGCCATTGCAGTAGCGGAGCGAAATGCGGTCAGGCACAAAGTCGATGACCGCATCGAACTGATTGAGAGCAATCTTTTTGCGAACGTCGAGGGCAAATTTGACCTCATCGTCTCCAATCCGCCATACATTCCCGCTGAGGATATTGATGCCCTGCAGATCGAGGTGCGCGATTACGAGCCGCACACAGCTCTCTCGGGAGGACTGGGCGGTTTGGATATCGTGAGACGACTGATCAACGAATCTCCGACTCACCTTGTCGCCGGCGGATCGCTGATGATGGAGATCGGTATAGGACAAAGTGAAGATGTTGCCGCGATGTTTGACCCGCTCATTTGGCACTCGCATTGTTTTCTCCGAGACCTACAGAACATCCCGCGAACAGTACTCGCAAAATTGCGTGGCTGACCCTCTACAATTTACTTGCTTTTGCAGATGAAGTGGGGGTAGTATGAAGTTACACCATGTAATAGTTTGATAACTTACGGTTTTAGGCGGATCAGGGGCTTTGATCCAGCTGGTGCAACTTTCGTTAAGTCGTTCTCTCTTTTGACGATTGGAGGTGATTTTTGTGAAGGATATGCTTTACGCCGTATTAGCTCTCGTGACAGCAGTCGGGGCCGTTTTTTCCTGGCTTCAGTACACGAAAAGTGCTAATAGTCTCTTTCTTGTAGTCTTTGGTGTCCTGGTTGTCGCGACCATCGCACTTGGTGCGTTGTTCATGTCAGGACGGGTGAATAAAGGTGAGGACATACACATTACTGAGTAATGTCGTGCTCCTCTTCGACTTGAAGTTTTAGAGTGGTCTTCCGATCTACGTGCGGGTGCGCTTGAATTGTATCTTAATTCAGCCGCCCGCATTCTTGTGTTTGTGAAAAATGGGCGCTGATGATGTATAATGTTGACATAAATGTAAGGTATCGAATTATCTTCATTTTGTTGAGTGAAAAATGCCTAAGATCGCTGACATACAGGAAACGCCAAACCCGAACGCCGTTAAGTTCATTCTCAAAGAACCGGTGTCGCATGGCACTTCGCACTCGTTCAAATCAGCCGAGGCTGGCGTTGATGACAAGCTCGCCAAGTCCATTTTTGACATCGGCCCGGTGGTGTCGGTGTTTTATATGGACAAGATGATCACGGTCGAGAAGACCGATGATGCCGAGTGGGATGAGATCTTGCCGGATCTCGCCGTCCCGATCCGTGCAGCCGAGGCGGTCGTTTCGTCAAATGGTAATGGAGGCAGAGCCGCGGCGGCAGCTGTTGGCGGTGCCATCGCCGCAGCAGCAAGCGACGACCCGAAAATACTCCAGATCAATGAACTGCTCGACGAACGCATTCGGCCATTTCTGGCTAGCGATGGTGGTTGGCTCGAAGTTTTGGGTCTCGAGGACAACACGCTCAAGATTCGATACGAAGGTGCCTGCGGTAGCTGCCCTAGCTCGCTTACAGGTACACTTATGGCGATCGAAAACATGATCAAAGAAGAGATCGACCCTGAGATCACAGTCGTTGCCACTTAATATCCTGCCTCGTTCAACAAATTTTATTTTGTTGAAACTAAAGAAATTCTTGACTTTTTCGCGCTAGATTCGTCATAATCGAGCAGATGGCGGCGTATGCGTGTCATCATCACATCTGCGGGTACATCTACCCCAAGTTCTACCAGCCGCCACCACCCACGAATAATTGCAGTTTGACCCATGGAGGAGAAACCTAGTGAATAGCGAAGAACTCGAACTAAGCCTTAGAAGTGAATTCGAGAATTATCTAAAGTCCGTCGTCGCAGAAATGCGTAAAGAATCGACGGAATTTCAGAGCAGGATCGAAGCCGAATTCGACAGGCATAAAAGCCAGTTTGACGAGGCATTCCAATCGTTCAACGCTCGTTTCGAATCCGAACATCATTTTGACGAGGGCTTCAAGAGTCTGGTCGCCGAGCATCTGAACCTAGCCCGCGACGCCGGATCTAAACTCGCTGCTGACGCAATGGCCGAAGCCGAAAAGTTGGCCCCGGTAGCCGTTGCTGCTGAGCCGACCGTCGTCGAAGTTGAGGTGAACAAATTCGATGGCCTGCGTGATGCAATCAATGACATCAGCAGTAAGGACTCGCAGTCGAATATCCTTAAAGCCCTTGTTCAGCACGCGGCGGCATACGCCCCGCGTGGTGCGTTCTTTATCATCAAGAGTGATAATTTCGTCGGCTGGAAAGTCTTTGGTTCAGATGATGAAGCCCTCGAGAACGCGGTACGTGAGATCCATTTCCCAACCGCGTCGAATTCGATATTGGGCGAAGCTGTTAGGTCTCTCACAACCGTCGAGAGCAGAGCCGGAGCATATGCGGACGATTCGATATTCCTCGGCCCGCTCAGCTACGGCAACCCCGATCACATGTATGCGATCCCGCTGACGGCCCGCGGCCGCGGCGTGGCAGTTCTCTATGCCGATGCAGAAGGTGAGAATGCTGAGATCAACCGTGAGGCCCTAGAGGTGCTCGTCCGCGTCGCCGGTATGACCGTTGAGATGCGGGCATCGGCTGCTCCGGCCCCGAAAGTTGAGGAAAGTACGACTCAGGAAGTAGGAGCCTTCGCCCCTTCGCCCGAGCAAACAACATCCACCGAGACACCGGCTGAGGAAACGGGTAGTTTTGCGTTCAGCGAGAGCGTCTCGTACGAAGGCGGATTTCCTGCTGAAGCTTACGTTGAAACACCCGAGCCTGAACCGGAACCAGTCGCTGAATTTGTCAGTGAACCGGAAGTCGAAAGTGTTCCTGAGTATCGGGCCGAAGCAGAAGTTGAGACTGCACCTGCATTTGAGACGCAGTTCGCCCAGGAAACGCCTGCGTTTGAACCACCCCGTTTTGACGAAGCCCCTGCCTACCAGACGGAGGCCGTAGAGGCATCCCCCTTTGCGGAAGCCGTAGAAGAGCCGCAAGCTGTGCAGACAGAAACGGCGGCGTTTGAGTACGAGACCTTTGGATCGAGCCCCGAGCCTGCGCCCGAGCCATTTCGTGCCTCGGAGCCGTCGGATTTCAGTTCCGGTGGTTCGATCGAGTCTGCTTCGTTTCAATCTAAGTCTCCATTCGATACCTCTAGCGATCAGTTCGCTCCGGCAGTAATGCCAACGGGTGGAATGGAACCAGCTGTCGAGGCTGTCATCGAGGCTCCGATAGTCGCTCCGGCGATGCCGCAGGCACGTCTTAGCGACCGCAACGTCGATCTGCCGATCGAGGTTTCGGAGGACGAACGACGTAGCCATAACGATGCTAGGCGTTTCGCACGTCTGCTCGTTTCTGAGATCAAGCTCTACAACGAAAAGAAGGTCACCGAGGGACGCGATGCTAACGATCTCTACGAACGCCTTCGCGAAGCGATCGATCGTTCACGCGAGATGTACGACAAACGTGTGCAGCCTCCGGTTGCAGCGAAGTTTGATTATTTCCACTACGAACTCGTCAATTCCCTCGCCGACGGCGAAGCCAATCGCCTCGGCAATGGCTATCCGGGAGCTACGATCTAGTAGTTGCGTTTAATGTGATCGAAGAGGCTGTTTGAAAAGGCAGCCTCTTTTTTTGTTCAATCGTCCGATCGGAAGCTGATGGAGATCTTAGAGCCGTTCGGGATGATGTAGGAAGGCTTTAACGCGTCTTTGACCCGTACGATCGCCTCTTCAACGCTCGCCTTCTCCATTCGCATCTTTTCGCACGAAGCCGCGTCAAGATCGGTGACGATACGCACGTCAAATCTTTCCGCTTTCTGCAGAAGGCTCCAGGCGGTTTGGCCGTTTACTTGATATCTATCGGCAAGTTTGTTGGCCAAGGTTTCGCTGTTTTCTGTCTCAAACCACGACAAGAAATCACTACGGCCAAGGCCATCAAAACACTTGGCTAGAAGAATGATCGTTCCTCCAACGCGACATGCACGTGCGGCCGCGTCGAGAGTCTTGTGTGCTTGAATGAGATTGATGTCGTGCGGAGAGCCGCCACAGCTTGCAATAACGAGGTCACGTTTCTCAGTGATCTCGATCGTATTTGCCAACGAATAGGCGTCGCACGCCGAGCGGTGCGATGTCTGCCAGTCGCCGCAGAATAGTTCGACCGCTTCACCCTTTTCATTGACGATCGAGTTGATCGCAAATGACGGCGGGCGTTTTTCGACGACCTCGACGAACGCTTCGTGGACAGCATTGCCGTCGAGAACGCCGGTATCCACGCCTTCGCGACGGATTTTCTGTTCGAGATCAAAGGCGAGTTTGTGCGTAGCAACGATCGTTCCGCTCGACGCTAGGCCGGGGCAGATCAGTTTGCGGCCGCCAGTAAAACCCGCGAAGTAGTGAAAGGAAATCCCGCCAACGATCACGACATGATCGTGTTCGGTTAATGCACGGTTTAGGCCGACTTCGATTCCGCCTGACGTCGTGCCCATAGACACTATCTGCATCAGGTCACGCGCATCGTGGTTTAGTGTCGTGATGCGTTGGAAAATAAACGGCGTGAGGATCGCGGCCTTTTCATCCTCGGTGACCTTGCGATGAATGCCGGTGGCGAAAATAATTCGAATGTCGAACGGCATTGTTCCGTTCGCGATCAATCGACGAACGACGAGATTTACGATCTGCCCGGCGGCCGTCTGTCGGGTCGCATCGGGTACAACGATCAGAACACTCTCGCTGGGCCCCACGATCTGCTCTAGCGGGTGCGAGTCAATTGGCGAATCAAGTCGGTCGCCGATATCGGCGTCAGACAGTGACGGTCCGTGTTTGGCTCCGCGCAGTATCTCGTAACGCGATCCGTCATAGTCGAACTCGAATGAAGTGCTGCCGTATTTTAGGGCGATCGTTTGCATAGGAATTTCTAAACGCAGAGATCGCTGAGCACGCAGATGGAATAATATTTTTATCTTCTCTGCGTACTCAGCGGTCTCTGCGTTTAAGCTTGCTTTGCTGGCTCGAAACACTTCGTACCCGTTTCGCAGACGTAAACTGCCTCAGCCTCGTGATCCATCGTTTCCATTTGTATCGTCAGATGATCGATGCCAAATTGCTTGTGCAGACCGTCGCGGACGCGAACGAGAAGTTCGCTGTGCTCGACAGTATCAAAATGGCTAATGTGTGCCGACAGAGCGTCGATGCCGGACGATATGGTCCACACGTGAAGGTCGTGCACACCGTCTACTCCATCGGTTTCGAGGATCGTCGATTCGACGGCGGCTAGATCGATGTGAGCGGGAGTTCCCTCGAGCAGCACATTGACGGACGCCGAGATCAGCCGCCACGAGCTAAAGACAATTATCAAGCTGATCAGGATGCTTGTGACCGGATCAGCCCACAGCCAGCCAAAAGCGTAGATCAGCACGCCTGCGGTCAGTGCCGCTACGGAACCGAGCAGATCACCCATGACGTGAAGCCATGCTCCGCGCATATTTAGATCGTGCTCGTGATTCCCGTGGAGCAATTTTGCGGCGATGATATTTACGGCAAGGCCACCAAAAGCTATGATGCCGAGCCGCAAACCATCGATCGCAGGCGGCGAATTCCAGCGTTCGACAGCCTCCCAGATCACTAAGATAGACAAGAGAACAAGAGCAATGCCATTTACAAATGCCGCGAGGATCTCGAGACGATAATAGCCAAATGTCTTTTTCGCAGTCGCCGGACGTGATGCAAACCAGATCGCCGCCAGCGTCAGCGACATCGCCGCGACATCGGTCAGCATGTGTCCTGCATCGCCCAACGTTGTGATTGTGCGTGTGTCCGTGTCCCAAGGTAGTTAATAACGGCGGAGCACGTTGCCGTTCCTAAGCGAAATAATGAATCCGCTGCGGTTGCCTCGGCCATCGCCGATCTCGACCGCAGTCTCCATTGACGACGACGATATCTGCATCTTAAATGCTCCGTCCGGCCCCGAGATCGTATCGCGGCCCTGCGAACGAACAGTCATCCCCGGTAAGGTGCGGCCTGAGATCAGGTAGATATTACCGCCAACTCTCTCAACGGCCCATTCCGTGGCGTCGATCAAGAGAGCTCCGCCGCTCTTAACGACCGTAAATTTCCATTGTTCGTTCCAATTGGTCGTCTGTCCGGAACGCGAAGTTGCCTTTAGCCGCCAATAATACGTTCCCGGCGAAAGTCCGTTAAGGCGAAATTCGCGGCCCGGCATCTCAGCCCTATCGACAAGGATCGAGTCGGAAGCAAAGGTCGCCGAACGCGAGATCTGCAAGTGATAATTCGATGCCGGATTACCTTCGGCATCTTGCCATGCAAATCCGACCGCAACACCGGCACCACTCGAATCGACTATTTGAGCAGAATTATCAGGTGAAACCTGCCGCGGTGGGGCAAGTAATTTCTCACGGGCGGACAATTTACCGCCATTCACCGATGCAAACTCATTTTCATTGATCAGAGTTTTTTCGCCCGCGATCGTGGTCTCTACACCGCCGCGACTGATGCGGATCTCACCGCCGCCCGTTGCAGCATCCGCATCAAAGCTCGCGTCGGTATTTGATAGCAACCGGTTTTCCGAATCCGCAACCTCAACGATATTATTCGTATCTGCTGGTTGCTCGCTAGTTCGAACATTTACCTGACCATCGTCGACGCTGACACGCACATTTCGACCGCCAAAAAGTGAAGTTGTGTCCTTCACAACGATCGTGCTGTTCGGACGTACCTGATATCGTGACCCGTCGATCATCTGGATGATCGCTCGGCCGTCGGAGAGTGTCTGCACGGTATCGCCCGCCGCGACCCACGTTTCTCGTCTAACGAGTATCGTCTCTCGAGTCGCAGCACGAGTGATACGAACCTCACCCTCGAAGGAGACGATCTTAGCCGCATCCTTTGGGAAGTCGCTAGTCTCATCCGTAATGAACCAATTATTTCGCGATGCATAATTAAGCCCCGAGTAAATTCCTATGCCGAGCACCGCAAGAGCGATCACACCATAGATCGTGCTCTTGCGGATGTTCCACCACTCGACATAGATTTTGCGGTACTTATTATCGTCCATTAGGCGGGCGGTTCATCACCCTCTACCGGTTTGTGTTTAGGCGGAAACATTAAAGACAGGATGATCGAAATGAAAATCGCTCCTACAACGACGCCGAGCGAAATATTGATCACAATTTGCTCAAATTCGTGATTTACATATCGCCTGACTATGTCCGCGAAACCACTTGAATTCTCGCTGCCTAACAACATTATCAAACCTTGGGCACCAAGTGGCAAGAGCATTTTTACGCCGATAAAGGTCAATACAAATGCCAGTCCGTACTTGAGAAGGTGAAAGCGATCGGCAAGATCCGCAAGCAGGAAGAAGAATGTTCGAAGCCCTAGGATAGCAAAGATGTTAGAGGTATACACGATAAAGCGATCGGTGGTGATACCAAAAATTGCGGGGATCGAATCAACAGCGAAAACGAGATCCGTGAATTCAACCGTTATAAGCACGAGCAATAGCAGCGTACCTGTACGAACTCCATCTTTTACAACAAAGAACTTGTCGCCGTCATAATGCTTCGAGATACGAATGTACTTTGTTGCCAACTTCACGATCGCGCTCTCGTGCGGCTCAAAGTTGTCGTCCGAATTACCAAACATCTTGATACCCGTGTAAACAAGAAACGCACCGAACACATAAATGATCCAATGGAACCGCTCGACCAGTTCTGCACCGGCAAAGATCATGATCATTCGCATGACCAGAGCACCCATGATGCCCCAGAACAGGACGCGATGCTGATATTTCTTAGGTACTTTGAAAAAGCTAAAGATCAGAAGAAAAACGAATAGGTTATCGACCGACAGGGAAAGCTCGATCAAATAGCCGGTTATGAACAGCGTCGATTGTTTGAACGCCAGATCCCAGTCGTTGAAGATCGTTCCGACCTGCCAATAAAGAAAAACGTTGAAAAGAAGAGCGAGTGAAACCCAGACGATGCTCCACGCAAACGTTTCCCGACGCGTTGGGACATGGGCTCTGCGGTTAACGATGCCAATATCTACAAACAGCGCCACCAGTACGACCGCAAAAAATGTAAGCCAGATCCAAAGAGGATATTCAACAGATGTCATTGTTTAGCTAGAGTTCGTGTGGCTCTAGATGAATCTCTCAATTGCCTTTACGACCCGCCCGAGCCCATCGGCATCGGTCGGGTCGAAATCGTCAAGCCGGTCGCTGTCCACATCGAGGACGCCGACACAATTGCCAGAACGATCAAACATTGGAACAACGATCTCCGACCGCGAGGCCGAAGCATGCGATATGTCCTGGGAATTCGTCCACATCCGGCACAACGACTGTCTCCCGCGTCGTGTATGCATGGCCGCAAACTCCCTGTCCGAAATTGATCCGCGTACACGCGAGCGGCCCTTGAAACGGTCCCAAAACGAGCTGTTCGTCCTTTACCAAGTAAAAACCAACCCAGAAAAAACCAAATGCTTCCTTTAGAACTGCTGCAATGTTAGCAAGGTTTGCCACGACGTCTGTCTCGCCCCCAATGAGCGATTCGATCTGCGGTACGATCTCGTCGTAGACGGTCGATCGGTCCGCACCGAGGGTGAAAGCAAGCGTTTCGGACATAACGTTTGAGTTTAACTTGGCGGCTGGCCCGCACGCAATGAAGGCATGCGGCGAAAGATGTATAATTCTGTCGTGGAAACTGCTCTCAAGATCGCTTCGGTCGCCGTTGGTGGTGCATTCGGCGCTATTGCACGTTATTTGATCTACATTTCGCCGCTTGCTACGGTTACGGGCAAGTTTCCGTTACCGACCTTTATTATCAACGTCGTCGGCTCATTTCTCCTTGGCCTGCTCTTCGTGGTTTTTGGTGAACGCGTAGAGGTCGGTGAAAATATCCGCCTCGCTCTTGTGGTCGGATTTCTCAGTGCCTTCACTACTTTCTCGACATTTGAGATGGAGCTCTTTTCTCTGGCTCGGGATCGGCAGACGTTGATGGCGATTTTTTATCTCGTGCTTAGCGTGGTCGTAGGCCTTATAGGCGTCTCAGCGGGTGTGGCTCTCGGTCGCAGGCTGTAGGGCCGCCCTCGCCTCACGAACGAGCCGTGCGGCATCCGCCGCACTATCGGCAACCGCAGTAAGATGCCCCATCTTCCTGCCCGCACGCGGCTCTACTTTTCCGTACAAATGGAGCTTGACGTTTGGCATTGTAGCTGCCGCCGTCCAATTCGGCTCGCCATTCGCCCACACATCGCCGAGCAAATTTGCCATCGCGGCTGGACGATAGAACTCGGTCGAGCCTAACGGCAGCCCGCAAACCGCCCGCAATTGTTGCTCAAACTGCGAAGTTACACACGCGTCAAATGTCAGATGGCCTGAATTGTGCGGCCGCGGAGCTAGCTCGTTAACCACAAGCTTCCCATCGGATGAAAGAAAGAACTCCACGCACAGTGTCCCGACGTAGCCCATGGTATCCGAAATATTTCGAGCGATCTCGACCGCGTCAGCGTAAACTGCCTCCGAAACTAAAGCCGGAGCAAAAGATACGTCGAGAATATGATTGGAATGATGATTCTCGATCACACCGTAGTGTGCAAAATTTCCATTTTGATCTCGGGCACAGACTACCGAAACCTCTTTCTCAAAGGCAACAAAAGCCTCAAGCACCGCCTCGGCTCCTTTCAAAGCGGTGAAAGCGGCATCAATGTCATCCGAAGACGTGATCTTCGATTGGCCCTTGCCGTCGTAGCCAAAACCAGCCGTCTTGAGAACGCATGGTGTACCTAGTTCAGCGACTGCGGTTCGGAGGCCTTCAAGCGAGGTGATATGACGAAAAGGCGTGACCGGAAAGCCGTTTGACGACAAGAATGTTTTCTCACGCAATCGGTTCTGCGTCGTGTGCAGTATCTCGCCCTTGGGAAACACATCCACGAACTCCGCCGCTGCCTCGACCGTCGCAGCCGGGACGTTCTCAAACTCAAACGTCACCACATCCACACTCTGAGCAAACGTCCGAACTTCGAGAAGGTCATCGTAACCTGCACACGTCTCGATATCCGCGACCTGCCCTGTCGGCGTGTCGCTCTCAGGCGAAAATGTATGCACGCGATATCCCATCTTCCGGGCCTCGATAGCAAACATACGGCCCAATTGTCCGCTGCCGAAAACGCCGATGGTTGAATTTGGAAGGATCGTCTTAGACATTTTTCCTGACTAATCGCTCGCGGACTGCTTCGCCCTGTAGTTCACGCAGAGCGTCCGCCGCGATCCACCGTCCCGCTTTTGTTCCCGATGCTTTGATAACTTCTGCCGATTCGATCGCGAGGCCGTTGAGCACTAAATGTCGTTTTCCAATTTGCCGTAGAGCCCAGTTTATAGCTTTTTTGACGAAATTGCGTTCGTCATCCGAATGCTTTTCGATCAATGGTAAGAACGCCGACAGCTTCTCGTTCGGAGCTTTTTTGTCGTGAACGGCTAGATAAGCCATCAGCGAAAACGCAGCTCGTTTCTCGAATTCAGGTTCACGTGTCGTCCACTCGACAGCTCTTTCGTAAGCATACGGCGTCCGGCAAAAGAGATAACCACAGGCTCCGTCAACCGTCGCCCAATTGTCAAAGTCTGCGGCCCACGCATCCATTTGTTGCGGCGTCACCTGCTTAGGGTCGTCGATCAGGAAGGCGACCGAACGTGCCTCGAATATGCCGCTCGCCCAAAGCTCTGCCGCAACTGCGTGACGATCTGTTACAAGCTTCTTTACCTCTTTGGCGAAAGCCTTGACATCGGGCGTCGAGATCCCGAGACATTGCTCGGTCTTGATCGCAAAACGCTCAAGAACCGCGATCCTTGATGGGTCACCGAGCTCTCTAAGCTCGGCAATGATTTCTTCCGCAATCATTTGAGCTTGGATTTGAGGACGTCCTTAGTTTGTTTCGAACGGAACGCGTGAAGCTTTTTCCGAAGTTCAGTCCGCGAATTCGCAAGGATCGATATCGCCAAAAGAGCCGCGTTCTTAGCTCCGGCCTGACCGATCGCGAGTGTTCCGACCGGCACACCCGCTGGCATTTGAGCGATCGAAAGTAGCGAATCAAGGCCCTTCAAAGCCTTGCTCTCGACCGGCACGCCCAGTACCGGTAAAACCGTCTGCGAAGCACACATACCCGGCAGATGAGCTGCACCGCCGGCACCGGCGATGATAACCTCGATACCGCGTTCCTCTGCCGTTTTTGCAAATTCGAACAGCAGGTCAGGCGTGCGATGTGCCGACACGACTTTACTTTCGTGGGCAACGCCAAACTCGGTCAGGGTTTGCGAAGCGATCTCCATCGTCGGCCAATCGCTTTTGCTGCCCATGATGATCGCAACCAGCGGTCGAATCGGTGAACTCTTAGTACTCGCCATAGCTTTTGATAACTATCACATTATCAAAGCTTGGCGTCACGCAAAAATCCACCGAACGCACGGCCGCATAAAACAGCGATCGAACATTCCGTGGATCTTGATCCCTGAGGCTGATGCCCCAGCAAAAGCTACTTACTACCGTACAGTGCTTTGAAACCTTTTGCCTGCATGTTTGGCATGGCGTCGAGTGCTGACGGTGATCTTTCCTGACGGCTCAGCTCTTTCTCGCCGGCACTTCCGACCGAATACGTCCACGTTTTTCCGTCCTGCCCGAGATATGCGTCGACGGCCTTGGTCTGATGGCGTTCGACGAGAAACGTGTGGTCCCAACGTCTAGTAACCTTGAATTCGACCTGCCACGCCATCTGTTTATCGGATCGTTTCTGAAAGCTGCCCGGCACGATCTTGATCGGATGTACCCAATAAACTCCTGTGAGGTCGCCAAAATACTCGCTAGGACGAAAGGTCATACTCTCGAGCGTCATTCGCTCGATCTCGGCCGTATCCTCGGTAGCACCGATCATCTTGATCGAGTTTTCATAGGTGAAGAACCGGCTCCATCGCCACGCGTCGTTTGCCGCACCACGCTGATATATAGCGAGGCCCTCGAAACTCCTCTGCTGGCCCGACTTGTTATAGCGAACCTGCATCTTGATCGCCCGTTTTGCGAGGTTGCTGAATGTGTATCCGCTTTCACGTTCGAGCTTCCAGTCGCTTGTAAACTCGTGGCTCTCGACAGTTACCGAGGGCATCGCTGCCTTGACGGCTACCATCGTGCGGCTGTTCGTCGGTAAACCCTGTGCCAAAACGTCTTGTGTGCCGGCCAGAAGAAGCAAGCCAAAGACCCCTAAAACCATGCGTCCAATATGTTTTTGTAGTTTCATAATATAGAGGTGACAAAAACACAGATTTCATTTCACCGAAAAAGCAAAAAAAATCGCTTCCTGCATTAATCATGCAGAAAGCGGACTTCGTTCGCGTCTAAATTGATATTATTTTGCGATCTCAGCTCGCACGACCGATTCGAATTTATCCCAGGCATGGAGCGTGCTTCGCCAATACACGATCTCGCCTTGTTTGTTCAAAACGATGTTCTTGGGATAGCCGGTGAACTGAAATTTAGCGAGCAGAGGCTCGGCGTCACCGACTTGCAGGTAATCAAACCGCTCTTTTGCCAGGTATTTCTTTAGTTCCGTCGTTGAATCCGGAGAGATCGCAAGAAAGACCAAATTCTCGTCATCGCCAAATTTCGCCTTAAAACTATTCAGCTTCGGCTGTAACGCACGGCAATAGGCACATGCGATGAACCAAAAATTTAGAACGACAACCTTGCCTTTCAGCGAATCGAGCGAAACTGCCTTGCCATCGACCGTTGTTACTGCAAATTGCGGTGGCCGCGTGCCTTCCTGCGGTATCCTCGGCAGATTGAATTCGATCGTCCCGTCCTCGAGCGTCTTTACGACAGTGCGATCCTTCTCGCCAAAATTCGCCATTCGGATATCGACGAATTCGTTGTTCGAGACAAGTTCTCCATTCCAATCACGAAAGATGGTCTTTGGCGGTTTCGGGGTCGTGGTTTGGGCTAGCGAGGGCAATGCTGCCAGTGGCAACATCAAAACGACCAGAGAAAAAACAACACGTCTTAGCATTTGGCAACGACCGACTACCCCAATTCTAACCGAATCCGCCTCCATTCCAGAACAGCGAGGAGTAGGCAAAAAGTAATTCTAACAGCCAAACTTACCTTTTGACTCAAAGCGTCCTAAAATAGGATCAACAGCGACCTACGCTTTATAAAACAGGCAATTATATGGCAGAAAGATCAAAGATCTATTACACACTCACCGACGAAGCCCCGATGCTGGCGACGTACTCGTTTTTACCGATCGTACAGGCGTTTACTAAGTCTGCAGATATTGAAATCGAGATCCCTGACATCTCGCTTTCGGGCAGAATTCTGGCGAACTTCCCCGAATACCTAACGGACGAGCAGAAAACTCCTGACGCTCTGGCAGAACTGGGCGAATTGGCGACAAAACCCGAGGCCAACATCATCAAGCTGCCCAACATTTCGGCGTCCGTCCCACAGCTGGAAGAGGCGATCGCGGAGCTTCAGAAACAGGGCTACGCCTTGCCGGATTATCCCGTCGAACCTAAGACCGACGAAGAAAAAGCCATCAACAAGAAGTACTCGAAAGCTCTCGGAAGTGCGGTAAATCCTGTGCTGCGAGAGGGAAACAGTGACCGCCGTGCTCCAAAGGCTGTCAAGAACTACGCTAAGGCAAATCCGCACCGAATGGGCGTCTGGGCTGCGGATTCTAAGACATCGGTCGCTCATATGACGAGCGGCGACTTCTTTGGAACGGAGAACTCGACCACGGTTGAAAGCGATGGCCAATTCCGCATCGTATTCTACGGAAATGACGGCTCGTCGAAAGTCTTGAAAGACCTGTCGCCGCTCAAAGCAGGCGAGGTGATCGATTCATCGGTGATGACGCTTTCTGCGTTGAAGGCCTTTGTAAAAGACGCCATCGAGGAAGCCAAAGAGAAAGACGTTCTGCTTTCGGCTCACCTGAAAGCAACGATGATGAAGATCTCTGACCCGATCATATTCGGAGCGATCGTCGAGGTGTATTTCAAGGACGTTTTCGAGAAGTACAAGGACACGTTTGCCGAGCTGGACATCAATCCGAACTACGGGCTTGCGACGCTCAATGAGAAGATCAGCGGACACGCTCTTGAAAGCGAGATCAAGGCGGACATTGCCAAGACCATCGAAAACAGTGCAAAGCTGGCGATGGTCAATTCCGACAAAGGCATCACGAATTTCCACGTCTCGTCGGATGTGATCGTCGATGCGTCGATGGCTTCGCTTGTTCGTGGCGGCGGCAAGATGTGGAATGCGGACGGCAATGAGGAAGACACCGTTTGCATGATCCCTGACCGCACGTACGCCGGATTTTACGCTGCGATCATCGACGACATGAAGCAAAACGGAGCGATCGACCCGAAGACCTTCGGCTCGGTTCCCAACGTCGGCCTGATGGCTCAGAAGGCCGAGGAATATGGTTCGCACGACAAAACTTTCCAGATCTCGGGCGAAGGAACGGTCAAGGTCGAGGACGAAAATGGCGTTTGTCTGCTCGAACAGAGCGTCCAAAACGGCGATATCTTCCGTGCCTGCCAGACCAAAGACGCACCGATCCGAGACTGGGTAAAGCTGGCCGTGAACCGTGCAAGACTCTCGGATACGCCCGCGATCTTCTGGCTCGACAGCGGCCGTGCTCACGATGCTCAGATAATAAAGAAAGTAGAAACGTATCTAAAAGACCACGACCTGACCGGCCTCGACATCCGCATCATGGACGTCAAAGACGCCGTCGCGGAAACGCTGAAACGTGCGAGAGAAGGCAAGGACACTATCTCCGTTTCGGGTAATGTCCTGCGTGATTACCTGACCGATATGTTCCCAATTCTGGAGCTCGGAACGTCGGCAAAGATGCTCTCGATCGTCCCGCTGATGAACGGCGGCGGCCTCTTCGAGACCGGTGCCGGCGGCTCTGCTCCGAAGCACGTCCAGCAGTTCCAACAGGAAGGCTATCTGCGTTGGGATTCGCTCGGCGAGTTCCTTGCTCTACAGGCCAGCTTCGAGCATCTCGCCCAAACCCGAGACAATCCAAAGGCCCAGGTCCTCGCCGATGCTCTCGACGAAGCCAACGCGAAATTCCTCGCCACCGACAAGTCGCCTGCAAGAAAAGTAGGCCAGATCGACAATCGCGGTTCGCACTTCTACCTGGCAATGTACTGGGCCGAGGCTTTAGCCGCTCAAACCGCCGACCCCGAGATCGCCGCCAAATTCGCCCCCGTCGCCACCGCGATGCAGCAAAACGAAGCCAAGATCAACGAAGAACTTATCGCCGCCCAAGGCAAACCCCAAGACACCGGCGGCTACTACCACCCCGACCAGAAAAAGGCCTCCACCGCCATGCGTCCATCCGCAACGCTCAATGCGATCGTGGACGGTATCTAAGTTCGCCAACAAACATCAAAAGCCCGGCACTCAGACGAGAGTACCGGGCTTTTTTCATCCGTCTCACTCGTTCAGAGTCAACCGCCTCATCGGTTGCTCATCGCATAGCGATGTTTGATTGTGACCCTCGGTTTGAAAACCCAAGGAAGATGAAAAGGATGTCCAACGGCGGCTGTGCCGCATTGCAATGCGGTTTGGCTGTGCCTGACCGACCAACGTGCCCAACTTTGATCCCGGCGGCTTGCCGCCCGCGGGCATTGGAGGCATAGCCTCCGAAATCAAGGAGAGAGTGTCGTCCGGCGAGGCACAGCCTCGCCGCAGTGCGTTGCGGCGTAACGCCGGAATATTTGGAACGGTTACTTTTGGATGTTCCAGTGTTTCAGTCTCACTTATGAGCGTTTACGTGATCTGATCGATCTTTGCGGCGAGGGCTGTGTCCACATCCGTCACGCCGCCTCGGTCGTGGGTGGTTAGGTTTAGTTCCGCATAGCCCCAGCCGAAGGTGATGTCGGGGTGGTGGTCGGCGGCTTCGGCTAGGTCGGCTACCTTATTGACGAAGGCCAGGGCGGCAGCGAAGTTGGGGAATTCGAGGCGTTTGGTCAGGTGGTTGTCGGTGGCCTTCCAGCCGTTGAGTTGGGTGAGGGCTGCGGCTAGTTCGTCGGGGGTTAGGAGTTGTCGTTTCATTGATTTTCTCTTCGCGTCGGTAAGAACCCAGTCGCTATCGCTCCCGGTTCTGACCTAGTTTACGATATACTTACCGTTTTGAGTTATTTATACAAGGTATCCGTAAAATGCGTATTTGGTCAACGATACTAATATTTTCAATAGCAATTTTAGCACTGGCGTGCGGGTCTAGTGCACCGGCGACGCCGCTGGAGACTTTAAGACCTACGTCAAAGCCATCAAGGCGAAGGACACGGCGACGATGAAGGTCTTGCTGTCAAAGGCGACCCTCGCGATGCACGAGAAGGAAGCGAAGTCGCAGAATGTCTCGATCGACGAGATCGTAAAACGCGAGACGCTCTTTAGCGAGACGCAGAAATCGGTCGAATTCAAGGACGAAAAGATCGAGGGCGACAAGGCGACTCTGAAGGTAAAGAATTCCTACGGCTCGTGGGAAACCGTGCCTTTTGTCCGCGAGGACGGCTCGTGGAAGATAGACAAGGCGGGTTACGCCGAGCAGATGATCAAGGATATCGAACTGCAGCAGAATCAGGTCTTCGACACGCCGCAGAGCGTCGATCCACTGGGAACGCCATCGGAAACGCCTGAGTTGCAGCTCGATACGCCGACCACAACACCAACAGGTACGCCGGAGTAAAACGTGTCAATTATCAAACCTTTCAAAGCAATTCGGCCCGTTGTTGGCAAAGCCCGGCAGGTTTCGTGCCCGCCGTATGATGTTGTTTACGACTCGGAGGCTCGCAGCGAGATCGCGGCTAATCCGCTGACCTTTCTGCGTGTAACACGCCCCGAGGCTGACATGGCTGAGGGCACGAACGGTTCGAGTGCCGAGGCTTTCAAACGCGGGCGGCAGAATCTTGAGCAGTTCATCCGCGACGGTGTTCTTGAGCAGGACGCGGAAGACGCGATCTATGTTTACCAGCTTTCTGTCGATGGCCAGACGCAAACGGGCGTTGTTGCGTGTTGCTCAATAGACGAATACGAGCAGGGAACCATCAAAAAGCACGAGAAAACCCGCCCCGACAAGGTCGCCGACCGCACCGGCCACATGATCGCCGTCGGTGCTCAGACCGGGCTGATATTCTTGGCTTTTCGAGGAACGGAAAAGCTTCGTTCGCTGATCAGCGATGCAGTTGCAACCGAGCCGCTATACGATTTTCGCTGTCCCGTCGGCGTTGCTCAGCGAGTTTGGCGGATCACTGACACTGCTGATTGGGTCGAGGCCTTTGCCGAGGTCCCGGCCATCTACATCGCCGACGGACACCACCGTGCCGAGAGTGCAAAGCTCGCCCGCGAAGAGCTTCGTGCAGCAAACCCAAATCACAGCGGCAGCGAAGAATACAACTTCGTCATCGCCGGCATCTTCCCCGCCGAGGATCTGAAGATCTTGCCGTATAACCGTGTGGTCAGAGACCTCAACGGGCTCAGCAAAGAAGATTTTCTCGCCGCTGTCGCCAACTCATTTTCAGTAGAATTAACAGCGGAAACACAACCCGCAAACCGCGGCGACGTCTGCATGTATCTCGGCGGTGAATGGTACAAGCTTACTTACACAGGTGGGGTAGACCGTTCAGACCCGATCAATTCGCTCGATGTCAGCATCTTGCAGGAAAAGCTGCTCACTCCAATTTTAGGCATCGGTGACCCGCGAACCGATACACGGATCACCTTCGTCGGCGGCGGACGCGGCACTGAGGAGCTTGTACGTCTGGTCGATGCCGGCGAAGCAGAAGTCGCATTCTCGATGTACCCAACAACCATGGACGACCTTTTCGCCGTTGCCGATATCGACGAGATCATGCCGCCAAAATCGACATGGTTCGAGCCAAAGCTCAAGGACGGACTGTTGATCCACAAGATCTAAGCAAATGACTAACAAGGATCTCGCACACATCAGGCTCGAATATTCACGCGAGGAACTCTCGGAGGAACACGTCGAGGCGGATCCGTTCGTGCAGTTTGGCCGGTGGATGGACGAGGCGATAGCTGCTGCGGCTTCCGAGCCGACGGCTATGTGCCTTTCGACCGCAAGCAAAGACGGCAGGCCGTCTTCGCGAATGGTTTTGCTCAAGGGATTCGACAAGGACGGATTCGTTTTTTATACCAACTACAACAGCCACAAGGGGCGTGAGTTGGCCGAGAATCCATACGCCGCACTCACTTTCTTCTGGCCCGAACTCGAACGACAGGTAAGGATCACCGGCAGCACCAGCAAGGTGTCAGACGTGGAATCTGACGAGTATTTCAGCTCTCGGCCCTACACAAGCCGCCTCGGAGCATGGGCTTCGAATCAGAGTGAGCCCATAGAATCGAAAACGGTCTTGGTGACAAAAGCGGCAAAGCTTGCAATAAAATACGCGGCAGGTAGCGTCCCGCGGCCACCGCATTGGGGCGGCTACCGTGTGGTTCCGGACCTGATCGAATTCTGGCAGGGACGACCAAGCCGCCTCCACGACCGAATAGCCTACCAGCGATCCGAAAGCACGTGGACGACCTCACGCCTGTCGCCATGAGCATTGTCCGTGTTTTAGCGGCCGAACTCTATGCTACCGCACGCGGTTGGCCGAGAAGCTACCGGAATACTTCTTCTCGAATGTGGTGACGGCATAATTCCCACCAAATCCGCCGCCCTTCATCGATCCATTGAACTCGCCGATGCGGAATTGACGGTAATTCTCATACGACTTATCGTAGACCACCGTGTAAAACACGCCGCCGTGCAGGCTCTGATTCTCGCCGAGGATCTCAAATTCCCTGCCCGTCGCAATAATGAATTTTCCGAGCACCGTATAATTGTCTGGTCCCGTCTTGGTTATCGTGAATTCAAACTCCGTCGTCAAGCCACCCTGGAATGTCCCGACGTAGTTGCCCGCGTAGCCGCTCGGAGCTTTTGTCGCGGTGCCTGTCTTGGCATTCAACATACTGTCCGCCAGCTCGTATTCATTGCTCCCAACCTTGAAAACCAACTTGGCTAACACGTCGCCATTCCCCGGCTTCTGTAATGGGATCGTCACCTGTTGCCCCGTTAGTTGAGCCTTGTCAGGCAAAGTCCATACATATCGAGGCTTAAATTCCGGTGGTATGTTGACGACGCGGTCGTCACCCGCGGACACCTCGGCACGGTATTTCTCACCCGAACCATCGCTCGACGCGCCTAGATCCGCCACCTCGAGCGTGGCTTTGAGGCCATCGACGCCGACGCTTACATGGGCCATGTCTTGCAGCGGAACTCCGCATTTGCCGCGCATATACAGATCGTTGATTGCCGCCATATCAACCGAAAATCCTGTCATCGCCTTCAGATTGGCGTCGTGCGGGTTCATCTCGGCGGCCGAGCCCTTTTCCAACTCAGCCATCTCACGCTGTACCGCCTGCCAGAGTACGATACGCTGGCCGATCTTCACGTCGGGCATTGCCTCCATCTTCTTGAGTATTTTAAGTTGATCGACGATTCGGTCCTGGTAATCGCTGTTCCGTTCCGAATACGGGTTGTTTGCGCCGGTCAGCGTCTTCGAGCTGTATTTGACACTGCGAAGAAATTCGATGTGGTGCGTCATTTCATGCACCAACCGCTGCCGATTCTTAAAGCCCGCCTCACCCGCCGGAAGGGTGCCGGGATCAAAAGCAAAAAGCAGATCTGCATTAACCCCGATCAGCTTATACGTGTGATGCATCGCCATCGCCGACTTCGAAAGTTCGCGAAGGCTCTGTTCACCCAGAGCACCGACCTTTATCTGGTTTATGTTTTTTTCGATGGCGGCCTGAAATAGGGCTAGATCGCCCAGTGTCACTGCCTTTCCAAAACATGTTGAATTGAATTGAGCGAGGTAAGCGTTTATCTGCCGGATGATCGCCGCCTTGTTTGCCTCTCGGCGTTTTAACCAGTAATCGTCCTGGCCGCCTGCCGTAATCGCTGCCACAATTGCTATTAAACAAGTGACAAGAAATCGCTTGAACATTTCAAACCTCCTTGTGGGAGAAACGGCGTGACAAGAATGCACAGAGCAACACACCGCACTCAATATGGACGCAATAAGCGTTCCTCATCCTGTGCTATTTATTGTCGCCCGGGGATTCCCCGGATCCCTTGACCGGCCCATCGTCACGCCCAAATTTCGGCCACGCGGCGGGCGGCTGAAATATGAGATAATCTTAGACGCGGATGGAGCAGTTCAGCCTGCGGCTGAGCGGTTCAATTGAGCATAGGAGATTTCCGCCCATGCTTTCTCGCTCAAGATCTAAAAGTGTTTCGAACCACTTATGCTCGAATCAGCTCGCATTTATTATCGACCTATTACCCGCGAGGACCTGACTTGGCTGATCGAACTTCGCGTACCTGACGCGGTCAACCGCTACATGGGCGGACGCGAGATGCAGAATGCCGAGGCTCTCACGTCGCGGCTGCCGTTTTATCTGGAGTGTCATGAGAAATACGGTTTCGGCTTTAGCACGATGACGCTCAAAGAGACTGGTGAGAAGATCGGCACCAGCGGCCTGCAGCCGCTCGGCGATACAGGTGAGATCGAGGTTGGCTACAACCTTGCGGAGAAATATTGGCGGCAGGGGTTTGGTTACGAATGTGCGTTTGCGTGGCTAAAGTACGGTTTTGAGACCGCCGGGCTCGAACGCATCGTCGCTGTCGCTCACCCTGACAACACCGGCTCGTGGAAGATCATGGAAAAGTGCGGCATGCGGTACGAGCAGAACAAGATGCACTATGGCATGGACTGCGTTTTTTACGCTATCTCGCGAGAAGACTTTTTGAAAACGCTCTAATGCGGCCAAACATTCCAAAACTCATCTTCGCCGCTCTCATGAGCCTTTACTTCCTCTCGATCGCCTACGATCCGCTGCAGGGCAGCTTTCTCGACAACGTTGATCTGCCGATACATGAATTTGGGCACATATTGTTTCGAATCCTAGGCGAATTTATGGGCATCGCCGGGGGTTCGCTTTTTCAGGTGATCTTTCCGCTGGTGTTTGTTGGATACTTTGTCTGGCAGCGAAGTTATTATTCGGCGGCGATCGTCGGACTGTGGGTTGGCCAGAGCATTTTGAATGTGTGGGTTTATGCCTCGGATGCGGTCGTGATGCAGCTTATGCTTACGGGCGGTTCGACGGGCAGCGAGGGAAGTTTTCATGACTGGAATTACATGCTCGATCATCTCGGATTGCTTGGCTCGACCAAGACCATCGCGGGTGTTATCCGATTGCTCGGTACATTGACTATAATTGGAGCAAGCCTCGCGGCGGTCTATTTCTCGTTCGTCACGCCGGTCGAAACCGACAACGATCTATGAAGGTAACGCTCATCACAGGCGCATCAAGCGGCATCGGCGAAGCCTTTGCACGACGACTCGCCGCCGAAAAGCACAACCTCGTCCTTGTAGCCCGCAGCGAAAAAGCCCTTCACGAACTGTGCGATGAGCTGATGCTCAAGCACAAGATCTTCGCTCACTATGTCGTGCTCGATCTTGCCGAACCAGACCCCGATCTAAGGCTGCTCGAGGAAGTGAAGAAACACGATCTCGAGGTCGATTGGCTGATAAACAACGCAGGATTCGGTTCCGTCGGCGATTTTGCCAAGCTAGAGATCGACCGCGAACTGCAGATGATCGAACTTAATATCTCGGCCCTAGTGACGATAACTCACGCTTTTCTTCAGGGCATGCGTGAGCGAAAACGGGGCACGATCATTAACGTCTCGTCCGCCGCTGGATTTCAGCCGATACCGTTCATGGCCACGTATGCGGCGACAAAGGCTTTTGTGTCATCATTTAGCGAGGCGATCGCGGAAGAGAATAAGCCATACGGGATCCAGATATTGGCTCTCTGCCCGGGCTCGACAAAGACAAACTTCTTCGCCGCTTCAAATATCGACCGGCCAATCCAGGTCAAAGGGCAACAGACGGTCAAGGATGTGGTTGAGACCGGAATGCGGGCCGTGGCGAGCGGACGCACAAAAGTTGTTTCGGGTGTGGTGAACAAGATAGGAGCGATGATGGGTAAGTTCACACCGAATTTTATCTCGCGACGATTGATGGCAAAGGTGCTCCGGTCGCGGTTTCAGAAGTGATTGATCGCCGGGAACGCAGCCGTCCCGGCTGCCTCTTCGCCGAAGTTTGGTAAACTTGAACTACCGATAGACGGGCAGGCGAGACGCCTGCGTTCCCAGCATGAAATTTACAGTTCTCGGCAGCGGTTCGACCGGCAACGCGGTGCTCATATCGAGCGAGACGTCCAATGTACTCGTCGACGCCGGAATGAGCGCGCGTGAATTGCTCCGTCGCCTCGCGGAGATGGGCGTCCAGTCCGACCAACTCGACGGCATTCTCATCACGCACGAGCACGGCGACCACATCGGCGGCCTTCGGGTGTTGATGAGTTCGGTTAAGTGCCCCGTCTACATTTCGCGAATTACGGAAGAAGCCTATTTCGATACGAGAGCGGGCGGCACAAATGGCGATAGCGAATCTTCGAAACGAAAAAAGGCACTACAAGATCGAACCCAAGAGATCGAATCAACCCAAGAGTTTCGTATTGGCGATATCGATTTCGAGCCGTTTAGCGTTCCGCACGATGCGGTCGATAATTTTGGATTTGTAGCAAAGAAGGATGGAGTTAAGGTCGCGACGCTGATGGATTTTGGCCACATTACTGACCTTATAAAAGAGAGTTTGAAAGGTTGCGACGCGATCGTTGTTGAGTCGAACCACAGCCGCGACATGCTCCGTGCCTGCTCTGTTTACACGTGGGAACTAAAGCAGCGAATAATGTCGCACACCGGTCACCTTTCAAATGAGGACCTTTCCGATTGGCTCACAGTGGACTTCGACGGCAAAGCTCGCCACATTGTCCTCGCCCATCTTTCCCAACGTGCCAACGAACCACACCTAGCCCGCATCACCGCAGAGGTCGCCCTCCAAATGCGTCCGCCACTGTTCAAAGCCGAGACCAAGATAACTCTCTCCGGCAATAAGCAGCCGACTGAATGGATACGATTCTAGTTATAGATCAAAGAGCCCTTTTCTAAATCTCAGCACCCGCACTTGTACAAAGATCATTAACCCGGTGAGCAAGAACATTACCGTCGTCATCGCCGACGCCAGGCCGAGCCGCATATATTCAAATCCGTTCTGATAAATGTAGAGTGGTAGAAAAAGTGTCGCAAAATTTGGCCCTCCTTTCGTGATCACGAGTGAGGGGACGAAGGTTGACTGTAAACTCCACGCAACATCGCGGGCGGTGAGAAAGACTATCGTCGGCATCAGAAGGGGAAGCGTCAAACGCTTGAACGTCCAGAATGCCGATGTGCCCTCGATCGTGCAGAGTTCGTAAAGTTCGTGCGGTAGTTCTCGTCTCGCCGCCAGCAGTACGATGTAGATCTCACCTATCTGAAACAAACTCATGAAGACAATGGAGAATCTCGCTCCAAATGGCGTTAACAGAAGCTGGTCGCCGGGCAGCCCAAGTGCCGAGATCAGGTAGGCAACCGGCCCGTAGATCGGGTTTAGCATCCAGAGCCAAAGCAGCGCGTACGAAATGTCAGGAATGACCGTCGGTAAAAAAGCGCTTGAGCGGGCCGCGCCAACCCCGGTTCGCTCAGGCGTCAAGAGAAGGGCGAGAAAAAGAGCGATCGTGATCCGCAAAGGTACACCGACAGCAGCGATATAGAACGAGTTCTTTAATGAGGTCCAAAAAAGCGTGTCGCCCCAGATCTTAGAAAAATTGGAGAACCCGACCCACTTTATCTGCGACAGCCCATCAAAGTTAGTAAAGGCGAAGATAAACGTGACAAGCGTTGGGATCAGAACAAGGATCGTCGTCGACACCAATAGCGGCATCGCCAGCATCAACCCGGTGCGGTGTTCTCGTCTAAACATTCTCTTCCGTCAGCAGAGACTGCCCATTCTCGGCGTCGAAAATATGCAATTGCTCCGCGTCGAACCAAAAACGCACCTCATCACCATTGCGGATAGCGAGATCAGGTTCGCAGCGGGTCGTGAGCTTTGTGCCATCGGCGTCGAGCGTAATAAACTTCTGATCGCCGGCCAGTTCGACACGCTGGACCGTTGAGGCAATCAGGTCAACGGGAGCAGCGGCCGAGGCCCAACGTGACCCTTCGAGGCAGATGTGCTCGGCCCGCACGCCAAGCAGCACTTTCGCGTCTGCACGCTTCTGCACTGCCGATAAGTACCGGGCCGCGACCGGCGTCGAGTTTCCTTTCCAGACAAGGTTATTGCCTTCGATCTCATCGATAGTGATCGTATTCATCATCGGATTGCCGATGAATCTCGCCACGAATATATTTTTCGGGCTGTTGTAGATCTCGTCCGCAGTTCCGAGCTGCTCGAGCCGCCCCTTGCGAAGCACGCCAATCTTGTCTCCCATGCTGAGGGCTTCGAGTTGGTCGTGTGTGACGTAGACCATCGTCGATTCGATCTCCTCGTGCAGCTTGAGGATCTGAACCCGCATTTTTGAACGAAGCTGGGTATCCAGGTTTGAGAGTGGCTCGTCCATGAGGAACATCGCGGGCTCACGAAGCAATGCTCGCCCGAGGGCTACACGCTGCCGCTCACCACCTGATATCTCACGCGGATACCGTTGGAGAAGATCGGTGAGCCTGAGGCCTTTGGCGACTTTAGCCACCTTAGTTGCGATCTCCTGCCCCGGCACGCGTCGGGATTGAAGTCCGAATGCCAGGTTGTCGAATATCGTCAAATGCGGAAAGAGCGCATAGCTCTGAAAGACCATGGCTACGCCGCGTTCGGCGGGTGCGATGTCCGTTACATCGGTGCCGTTGATCGAGACGCTCCCCTCATCTGCATCTACCAGCCCGGCGATCACGCAGCAGGGTCGACTTACCGCTGCCCGATGGGCCGAGCAGAACGAGCAACTCCCCGGGCTCAACACTCAGCGAGATGTTCTTCAGCACAGCGGTATCACCGTACTTCTTTGATATTCCTTTTAGTTCGAGTCCCGGATTCACGGTGAACCTCCGTTGAACAGATCTTTCGTCGCCTCATTTAACGCAGGCCCGATAGGCATTTCGTTCTCGGCCTCATTTAGGGGTTCGCCGTAAAACCACTCTTCCAAGATCGGATCGATCCGTGTCTCAACCTCGTTCCAGATAGCGATATTTGGCGTTCGGCGCATATTGGAAAGCGAATCGAGAAATACGTGGGCGGACGCAGGCCGCTGATTAGGATCAAGAAAGATCGGACTGTTTGCGATCGACTTGATAGCCGGAACGGTACGGCCTGATCGAGCAAGTATCTCAGCCCCGACCGGGCTGAGTGCAAACTCGATAAATCGGTATCCGGCTTCCTTGGACTTTGAGTCTTTGGCCATGCAATACGCATCAGCATGTAATGCCGTAGCCTTTTTCCACCGATATGGCAGCGGCCCGACATCCCAGTCGAGATCATTGATAGTTCTGAGCGTCGCAGTATAACGGCGGCTCTGCAATAACATGGCCAACGCGCCGCGAGCAAATTTCGCGTCGTTCATCTCCGACATAGCTTCAGCTATCGGCGGCACGACCCGATGTCTGGTCTGGAGCGATCTAATAAAATTCAAAGCTTCGACAGCGGCAGGTTCATCCAAGGTGAGACGTGTCGGCTTGTTAACATCGTCAACGATGTCGCCCTTGTTATGCCAAATGAACGGAGCGATCCGGATAATATAGGGATCAAACCCAAGGCCGTAGACATCGGTCTTGCCATCGCCGTCAGTGTCTTTGGTCAACGCCTTAGCGGCTCGTAAGAACGCCGGCCACTGCCAGCCCTCCTTCGGGTATGGGACTCCGGCTTTATCGAACAAGGTTCGATTGTAATAAACAACTAGGCTTGAGACGTTCTGCGGTATGCAGGTCAGCGTACTATTATAGGTAAAGGCCTCCACTGGTTGTTCATAAAGATCGCCTTCCTTTATGTGCCCACGCTCAAAGATCCGTGGGCCCAAGGGCTCGAGCACTCCTTTCTCCGCGAACTGGCCATATCGGCGAAAATTGATCAGAAATAGGTCTGGGGGATTACCTCCAACAAAGCTCGTCGTAAGCTTTGCCATATGATCGGCTTGTTTACCGACAGGGATCAGGTTGACTTTCAGCCCTGGGTTCTCGGATTCAAAGGCCGCAATTAATTCTTTATAAGCATCGATCTCGGCCGGATCGCCGAATGCTTGTATTCGCACGACTGTCGGCCGAGCGGCGCCGCCACCACAGCCGATCAGGCCTGCCATCAGCGACAAGATGCAAACATAAAAAACTATCGACCTAACCATGAGCCTCCTCTTTCGCGGCCTTGGAACAAACGCTGCGTCGCGAAGAAAAGAATAATTATCGGCAACGTAATGACCACAGAAGCCGCGAGAAATACAGGGAAGTGCGTAGGACCGAGCACGAGTTGGTCCAGACTGTGGATCATGAGCGGCGCCGTTATGTCTTCTTCATTCTTTAGATACAACAACGGGTCGATAAAATTTCCCCAGAATGCGACCGCGGACAACAGAGCAATAGCGGCTGTCGTTGGTTTAACTAGCGGCAATCCGACCCGCCACCAGAGCCGTACCGTACCGCAGCCCTCCATGATCGCCGCCTCAAAAACCTCTCGCGGAATTCGATTGAACGCCACCGCATAAAACAAAACAAACAGCGGACTGCCGCCCATCAAGGCCGGAGCAATAAGCGGAACATAAGTTCCAACCAGTCCGAGTTTATCGAACAGAACAAACCTCGGGATCCAGATCGCGGTGACCGGCACCGTCGCCAGAAGGATCAACGAACCGATGATCAATACCCGAGTTCGACCCCGTATCAAGGTCAGCGCAAGTCCGGCCCACGATGCGGTCAGGATCGTGATCGGGACTGCTATCCCTGTCACCAAAAGGGAGTTCAGTAGGGAACGACCGAGCGGTACCATCGAAAATGCATCGCGAAACGATTGAAAACTAGGGTTTGTAGGAATGATGTCCAGCCCACGCGGCGGCGGAAGCCCCGGCTCCCGCAGCGGAGCTACGAGCATCGATAGTATTGGGAATATGAAGATCAGACTTACGAAAATGAGTGCGGCTGTAGCCCAAAAATTTAGCTTTCTGCGACCCATGGATAAGAAGTACTCGTAGTTTAACACTTAAGGCCGAGATGTCAGAAGAGGAATGGCTCAGACATCTGTTCCGGCAAAACTCCGCGGAATGTCATTCGGTGCAGTACGCACGGGCCGTGTTCGCGGACGGCTTCGTAATGCGAGGTGCAGCCGTAGCCCTTGTGGCCGGCAAAGCCGTACTGCGGGAACTTTTCGTGGTAGGCGGTCATCAGCTCGTCGCGAAATGTTTTTGCGAGAACTGACGCGGCGGCGATCGAGACGGAGATGCTGTCACCTTTAATGATCGACTTTTGTGGCAGCGGTGTTGCTTTAAGATGTAGGGCGTCGATCAGCAGATGATCGGCAGCGGGACTGAGCGAAGCGATAGCGGCAAGCATTGCCTTCTTTGTCGCTTCGAGAATGTTGATCCGGTCGATCTCCTCAGCCTCGATCTGGCCGATGGCGTAGGCGATGCAGGATCGTTTCAGCTCGGCGGCAATGCGGGTGCGTGTGTCTGCATCGAGCTTTTTCGAATCGTCTAGCCCTTCGGGCAAGGGCTTGTCGCGATCAAGAATGCAGGCCGCGGCCACCACGGGACCGGCGATACAGCCACGTCCAACCTCGTCGACACCTGCGATGAACAAGTAGCCCTCCGAGCGAGCCTGATCCTCAAAATCAAAGCCGATCGACCATTGCTGGCGATCGGCTCTGAGTTCAAATTCATTTTCGGTGGCTGACACCGTGTGATTCTAACGCTTTGGCTTTGCGAGACCAAATCCACCGATCGGCTCGGTCGTAAAACTCTCGCCGAACCCGGCAATGATCGGCCTCGCCTTAGCGATAGCCGCTCTCACGCTCGCAAGCTTTAACGACGCCTGATGACTCTCTTTGCTGTCCCATACCTCGGTGATCCAAACGGCGTTCTCGTCCTTCGGGTCGCGGCCAACTATGTAGCTAAGACAACCAGGCATCTCGGACACGTCTTCGAGGAGGATCTTTATCAGATCTTCGCGCTTGCCGGGAGTAACGAGCATTTTACCGATCAAGCCGTGCATCCTAGTATCGGCAGCAACGCCTATCGGTAAGAGAGCGGACGTGACGACCACGCCCGCTGCTGTTACAAATTCTCGCCGTCCAAGTGTCATTAATTACTTAGCTTTCGCAACCTTGTTACGCGTATCGCGTTCCTTGATGCGGGCAGCCTTACCACGCAGATCGCGTAGATAGTAGAGCTTGGCACGACGCACTTTACCGAGGCGGATGACGTCGATATGATCGATCACGGTCGCGTGGAGCGGAAAGATACGCTCGACGCCAACGCCGAAGCTGACCTTACGCACGGTGATCGTTTCGCGAACGCCGCCATGCTTGCGGGCGATGCAGATGCCTTCGAAGGCCTGCAGACGTTCCTTGTTGCCTTCCTTAATGCGGACGTGCACGCGGAGCGTGTCGCCCGGTTGGAAATTAGGTGTGTTCTCTTTTATCTGTGTTTTTTCGACAAAATCCAGTCTATTCATTTTTATCCTTCGGCCAGAGGTCAGCGGAATTTACCGCTCACTTTCACCATTTGTGTCAATTATTAGATCGGGGCGTATCGCCCGCGTCTTTTCCAGCGCCTTCGAAAAGCGCCATTTTTCGATCTCGGCATGATTGCCGTTAAGTAAAACTTCGGGAACTGTCATTCCCCTAAAATCCGCCGGCCGCGTGTAATGCGGGCAATCGAGCAAACCGTCCGAGAACGAATCGTTCTCAGCTGAAGTGTCGCTGCCGAGAGCATTCGGCAAAAGCCTGACGATGCTGTCAACAATGACGATCGCAGCGGGTTCGCCACCTGATAGCACATAATCGCCGATCGACATCTCATCCGTGACAAGCGTGTCATTGACCCGTTCGTCAACGCCCTCATACCGCCCGCAGATCATCACGATGTGCTTTGCTTC
This sequence comes from Acidobacteriota bacterium, assembly GCA_016718135.1. GTDB lineage: Bacteria > Acidobacteriota > Blastocatellia > Pyrinomonadales > Pyrinomonadaceae > OLB17. The sequence goes on from JADKEF010000004.1 coordinate 299,738, forward strand.
ATCCGCAAATTCCTGACCGACAGCCTGTTTGAACTGCCGGCCCTGAGGTGTCAGCAGCACAACGCGTGTCCCGTCCGGATAAGCATCGCGATCGCTCGTTCCGACTAAATTTTCAATCGCGGCAAAGATCGGTTCGGGTTTTAAGACCATCCCGTCGCCGCCGCCAAATGGCCGGTCATCGACCATCTTGTGTTTGTCCGTAGCATACTCGCGTATGTCGTGGACATTGATCTCAACTATCTCCGCCAGCTTAGCCCTGCGGATGATCCCGAAATCGAAGACCGCGTCAAAGAACTCCGGAAAGATTGTAAGAACGTCGATCTTCATTGCCGGGAACGCAGGCGTCCCGCCTGCAAGCCGTTACTACCATCCAACTTGTTAGCCAAGCGGGCAGCCGGGACGGCTGCGTTCCCGGCAAAAAGTCATCTCAAAAATCCAGCAATCCATCGGGCGGATCAACAACGATCTTCCTATTATCAATATCGACATCAACGCAGATCGCTTCGGCAAAAGGGATCAGGTATTCCTTGGTTTCGCCTTTGACGACAAGCAATTCCGTTCCGCCGGTTCGCATCACTTCGATGACCTGGCCGAGCGGAGTTCCGTCGATCGTTTCAACCAAGCACTCTGCCAATTGCCAATCAAAATACTCGCTTTCATCGAGCTCGACCGCATCAGCTTCGTCCACGCAGATCTCGACTCCGCGTAACTTCTCGCCCTGTTCGATCGTGTCGAACCCTACAAACTTCAGTATGATACGGCCCGATTGGAACCAGTGCTTTTCGATTGTCAATTCACGCCGGCTCTTGTCCGGCATCACCGCCGTGACATTTTCCAGACCGTCGAAACGCGCCGGAAAATCGGTCAGCAGATCGGCAACAACCTCGCCTTTAAGCCCGCGTGTCCGAACGATGTTAGCGATCGCAACTAAGTCCATTTTGTGAACCTAGTCTTCGATCAGGTCCAGCATGAACCGCTTGTTCTGCTTCTGCCCTGCGGCAAACAGAATGCTGCGGATCGCTTTGACCGTGCGGCCTTCGCGGCCTATGATGCGGCCCATATCGCTATCGGCGCACCTGACCTCGACGCGAACCGTCTTGCCGTCGACGATCTCTTCGACCTCGACAGCATCCGGCTCGGCGACAAGCGATTTTATGATTTTTTCGACCGCTTCCTTCATCGAACTACGTGACCAAATGGCGAACTAAGCCGCAGTTTCCGTCTCGTCTTTAGCTTCAGCAGCAGGCTCAGCCTCAGCGGCCGGAGCTTCTTCAGCTGGAGCAGCCTCAGCGGTTTCAGCAACTTCCTCTGCGGGAGCGGCCTCGACAGCTTCAGCGACTTCTTCAGCCGGTGCAGCTTCGACAGCCTCACCTTCAGCAGGTGCCTCAGCAGCTTCTTCAGCAGGAGCTTCTGCGGCAGCAGCGGCTTCGGCCTCGGCAGTTGCGGCAGCCTCAGCTCAGCAGCAGCCGCGGCGTCAGCTTCAGCTTTCCGTGCGGCAGCTTTTTCAGCTTCCTCAGCGGCGATCTTTTCCTGCTCGGCTCGCTTGACGGCGAGACGCTCAGCTTCGGCAGTTGCCTTTTTCTCAGCACGAGCGGCCAGCGATGCTTCGCGCTCTTCGGCCGTCTGGACCGGATTGTGCTTGATCAGGCTGTGAACCGTCTCAGTCGGCTGTGCACCAACGCTGATCCAGTACTGGATGCGTTCGTGGTTGAGCCGTACATCTGCCGGTTCTTGAAGCGGATCGTACGTACCTACATTTTCAAGGTACTTACCATCACGCTTGGAGCGTTTTTCCTTAACAACGACGCGGTAGAAAGGTCTTTTCTTCGCGCCCATTCTCATTAAACTAATAGCTAACATAATTATTTATCTCCGAGAGGTTGATGCTCCATTACTGAAAGATCAACGTCGTTTTTTGTGTCTTTTCTTCTTCCTGATACCTGTCGACCCGTTCGAGTCGCCATTCGAATCATCGGATCCGCTACCCAGCATGCCAAGCGGATTTCCGCCGCCGCCGAGTAGTCCGCCCAATCCACCGGCGAGACCGCCGGCCATCTTTTTGGCCATGCCACCAAACAAACCGCCCTTGTTCATCTGGGCCATCATCTTTTCATCTGCTCGTACTGACGTAGGAGCTGATTTACCTCGGCAATGGTCGAGCCGCTGCCGCCCGCGATACGCGTCTTGCGACTCGCGTCGATAACCTTGTGATTATTGCGTTCCTGCCGCGTCATCGAGCCGATGATCGCCTCGGTCCGCTGCATCTGATGATCAACGACGGCGCTCTGTTCGTCCGTTATCTGCATGCCGCCGGTCATCTGCTCGGGCAGCATCTTCATCAATTTTGACATCGAGCCGAGCTTCTTAAATTGTCCGAGCTGATTGCGAAAATCTTCGAGCGAAAACTGATTCGTCGTCATTTTCCGCAACTGCTCTTGCGCATCTTTCTCGTCGATCTTGCCCTGGACTTCCTCGATGAGGGTCAGAACATCGCCCATGCCTAAGATCCGCTGAGCAATTCGATCGGGATAAAACGGCTCGATCGCGTCGTATTTTTCGCCGACACCGACGAACTTAACCGGCTGCCCGATAACCTGCTTGATCGACAGAGCCGCGCCGCCGCGGGCGTCGCCGTCCATCTTGGTCAGGACAACGCCGGTGATGCCGATACGCTCGTGAAAGACTTCTGCCGAGCGAACCGCATCCTGCCCGGTCATCGCATCGGCTACGAACAAAACTTCGATCGGCTTGGTCTCGGCCTTGATCTGCTCGAGCTCGACCATCAACTCATCGTCGATGTGCAGGCGGCCCGCCGTGTCGATCATCAGCGTGTCGTAGCCGGTCTCGTTAGCGTACTTGACCGCCCCACGCACGATCGTCATCGGATCGTTCGTCTCTTTGGCCTCGTAAACTGCTACGTTTACAGCATTTGCGACGACCTTAAGCTGTTCGCGTGCGGCCGGACGATAGACGTCAACGGACACAAGCAGCGGTTTTCGCTCCTGATTATCAGCGAGCCAACGCGAGATCTTACCGGTCGAGGTGGTTTTACCCGAACCCTGCAAACCGACGATCATCACGACGTTTGGCGTTTGCTTGGTAAAAACAAGCCGCGACGACGTGCCGCCCATCAGCTCGCTCAGCTCGTCATAGACGATCTTTACGACCTGTTCGTGCGGCTTCAGCCCGTTCCAAACTTCCTCGCCCTCAGCCTTAGCTCGAACCGTTTCAACAAAATCTTTAGCGACCTTGTAGTTGACGTCCGCCTCAAGCAGAGCCATCCGTATCTCGCGCAAAGCCGCGTCGACATGCTCCGGCGTAAGCTTCCCCACCCCGCGCAAATTACGCAGGGAATTCTTCAGCTTATCCGACAGAGATTCGAACATACAGGTACACGTCTCCGACAATAGTCGAAACTATAAATACTAGTGTTTGCGCTATTTAGTGTCAACCGCGACTGGCAGATAAAACGCGCTCAAGAGCCGTAAACACCGCGCTCGGAGGGATATCGCGGATACAACGCGAATCACCAAATTCCTTGCATTCGTATCCCGGACAAGGCTGACAAGCGAATGGTTCAAACACGATCTCATTCGGTGCATCGGTCCACGGACGCCAGTGGTCGCGGTTGGACGAGCCGAAGACAACAACCGATGGTGTGCCGACCGCCGCCGCGATATGAGCGATGCCGGAGTCGTTGCCGACGAAAACTTTTGCTTTTGAGGCGAGAACCGTAATTTCGGGAAGCGTCAGATCGTCAAATGTGGTCACGGGAACCATTGAAAGGCTCTTTAGGTCGTCGAGAACTTTACTTTCACTTTTCGAGCCCACCGCCACAGCTTGAAATCCTCTTTCGGCCAGAAACTCAGCGGTTCGGGCAAAATTCTCCGTCGGCCATTGCTTTGTAAAAAAGGCGGTTGAGGGATGTAGCAGGGTAAATTTCAGATCTGAAGTTTCAAATTTCGGATGCCTTTCCCTTATCGTTTCGATAGATCGTTCGTTGGCAGCAAGTCGAGTCTTGGGCAGAGAATCCACCGGCACGCCGACAAAGCCTATGAGAGCAAGCTGCTGCTCGGCTGAGTGTGTTTTTTCCCGCTTCCAAAAATCGGCGGCTGATGACAGTAAGTAGTTGTAGAGAAAGGGATATTGATAATACGAGTAACCGATCCGATGCGGCGCACCACTCGCCCGGACAAACATCGTCGCGGTCGTCCCGCCGTGCAGATTGATCGCTACATCGTATTTTTGTCCACGCAGTTTCCACGCAGTTTTGAGTCGTTCCGACGAGCCTTTGCCCACGCTGATCACATTATCGACGGCGTCAAAACCGTCGAGCACGGGTGCGACCCAGTCTTCGAGTAAAATGTCGATCTGAGCATCTGGAAGGAATCTTCTGAGGGCGATGAGCGATGGTGTGGAGAGAACCGTGTCGCCTATCGAGCGGAGCTTGACGACGAGAACGCGCCTCACATTTGGCCAGTCGATCTCGTTTGCGGTCATCTATTTCTCAACAGTTGCCTCATCGACGAGCATTACAGGAATGTCCTCGCGGATCGGGTAAACCAATGAACACTCGGCATTTAGACACTTCAAGCGTGTCTGCTCGTCATTGATCTGAAGCTCAGATTTACATTTCGGACAGCGAAGGATCGCTAAGAGTTCGGGGCTAACTGCCATAATAAGTTGGACTCCTACCTTTTGGAGATTCTAACCCATAGTTGTCTATTGCACAAAAAAAGGCCGCCCCGAGGGACGGCCTTTGAGTGGCTAGTTGAGAATGACCATTACCTTTGGAAGCGTCCTCGGGTGATGGTGCGTGGTTGTTGGGTTTCGCCTCTCTCTCGCGTGGGCGGAGGGTGACTATGGTGTTGTCGAGCCACTCTTCGATCATGCGTTGGGTCCACGGTTGGGCGGCGGACTCGGGTCAGGGCCTTGTCCGTGTCATCAGCAGGGATCGATCCGGCGATCGAGATCGTGCCGTTTGTCGCTCTCGAACGCGTTTGGTTTGCACCTGCGTCTGAGAAGACAAGGTCTTCGATCTCTAGGCTGGTGTTGCCCGACGCTGCTCTCTCGAGTACGTCGAAGCTGATCTCGACAAGCCTTGCATCCTTCGTCTGGCCGAATGCTGCTGTCGAATCGATCAGGACACGAATGTAACCGGCCTCAGCCTTGCCGAAGGTCAGTACCGCACCTTCAGGTGCTCCGTCTGCGAGTGTTACGTTCGGGTTTGTGAGACGGGTCTCGTCGTAGCTTACCGTAAAGCTCGTGGCGACTTCGTTACCATTTGCTCTCATGCTCACAGGAACGCTGATGCGTGTGCCGTTCGTGGCCTGTGCATCACCGATAGTGATCTCGGTCGTTCCTTCTGCTCTCTCAGGTGCAGGCGGTGCCATCGGTGCCGGGGCTGCTGCTCCTGCTCCGCCGGCTGACTGACCTGCGTCGAGTCCTGCCACATAGCGTCTCGCCTGTACGAGATCCGTCGCGTTGAGCGTACCGTCACCCTTGCTTGCCGCAGGTGCCGTATCCGCTCTCTGGAACTCGTTATGAGTCGTCACAGGTATGTCGAGCCCTGAGATAAAGCGTCGCATCTGAACAAGGTCAGCCGCTTCGTAGGCTCCGTTACCTGCATTTCTGCCAGCAACGTCACCCTCGCGTCCCTGTGCGAACACCACCCTTGCCGGTGTCACGAATATCGTCAGCAGATCGTTATTCGCAGCATCCTTGGTGCTGACCGTGACCGGGCTGTTGCCGATCGTGAAGTCAGTGCTCGGAAGCAGGGTCGTAACCGCCGTCTGGAAGTTGATCCTTGCGATCTCCTTCGGTCCGGCTGCTTCAGGCCCTTCGAGCGGTGTGCCGTCCGGCCGTGTGAATACTCCGCCGGCAGGTGTGATGGTCACGCCTACCTTGCCGAATACTGTGGTGTTATTAGTGATCGTACAACCCGGTGCATTTGCTCCACAGACGAATGTCGGCGGTTGTGCGAACGGATTGATGTCATACGTGATCGAGTAACCAAGTGTTGCTTCGTTATCCTGGCTGTTCAGTATCACAGGCATCGTCCCGGCTGCTCCCGGTACGACATACTGTGTCTGATGCGTCAGCTTTCTCGGGAACTCGTTCGCGTTCGCGTAGATCAGGAAGTCTGCGTTGGTGATATTGCCCGGCACCGTCGCGTAGTTCCTCTGGAATGGTTCGCTGTGGAACGTATTCGGATAGAGGAAACACGGCCCGACGAACTGTCCGGCGAACGAGTACTGCCCGGCGGCATTTGTCGTAGTTGTCGGGATCGACACAGGTGATGCACAGCCGAGTATCATCACCTCGCCCGCTACCGGTGCGTTCGTGATGCCGTTGCGTACCGTACCTGAGATCGACAGATTGACCACATGCGGTACTCCGGCCGAGACGCTGCCGTTGAAGTTTGCATCTCCGGAATACGTCGCGATCAAAGTCTTGTTGCCCGCTGTCGTCGATGTCAGGTTACACGTTCCCGCTCCGACAGGTGCTGAACACGTTGCCGATCCGTCAGACACGGTCACCGTTCCCGTCGGCGTTCCCGCTCCCGGTGCCGTCACCGTAGTTGCCCACGTCACCGCATAAGGCTGCCCGATGATCGTCGGATCAGGCGTGTCACCAGTGATAGTGATCGTCGTGCTTGCTTTGTTGACCGTGTAATTTAGAGTGCCGTTGCTACCATTGAAATTGGTGTCTCCGCTATAGAGCGCGACTACATTGCGTACACCAGCCGGTAGTGCGGGAAGCCCGGCCTGCGTACATGTCGCCGTAAGTCCAGTCAGCGGAGTGTTCACACAATAGAGAATGCCGTCGATGTTGAACGTAACAGTTCCGGTCGGCGAACCCGCTCCGGGAGCTGTAACTGCGACGGTGGCCGTAAAGGTCACCGACTGGCCAAACACGCTTGGGCTTGCCGGGGCTGCCGTTACGGTGGTCGTGGTATTGGCTTTATTAACTACCTGCCCACCGGTCAAAGTTCCACTACTTGCGAGGTATGGAACGCTGCCGCTGTAGTCGGCAACGACCGAATGCGGGCTGCCGGCTATGCTCAGGGCTGACGTCGAGCATGTCGACTGGCCTGAAATGTTGACCACTACGTTGCTACACAGCGGATTGCCGTCAACTACGAACGTCACTGTGCCGCCAAAGGGGATCGGCGAAACGGTGGCTGTAAAAGTTACATTCTGGCCAAACACCGAGGGGTTGGCAGACGAAGTAACGGTCGTAGTGGTTGGAATATCTCCGCCAAAAAGAAAACCTGAGCCGAGATCGTAAGGTGACCCGAGAAGCGGGCCGCCCGCGAGGGCCTGTGCCAATGTCGTATCGAGCGTATATGTCGCGCCACTGCTCGAACCGCCACCGCCGGCGACGGCGGACTGCGTGAGCGTATAGGTTCCTCCGGTAGCGACCTGTGCAGAAATGCTCGAGATCGCTAAAACCAAAATGGCGGCGGACAGAAGTATCGTCTTTAATTTGATCGTCTTCATCTATTTGTCATCCGTGGTCTGTCGCTGCCGACGGCATTAGAAGCCGCCGGCAACGGTGTGCCGCTATCGTTCGGAAAGCGGGATCGGCCCGATCACTATCGCCGGGCCACTCATCCGCGTTCCTATGGTTTGATCTCTACTTTAGCTGGTCTTGCCGGCTCTGGTGCTCTGTCAAATCTGAGCTTTGTGCCGTCCCACCACATCGGTGCTCCGGAGTTTTCGCGATCACCCTCGTTGAACATCACGTTCTTCAAACGGGTGTCAAAATCAGGACTGAGGACCTCTGATGGCAGTGCTCTCGCACGAGCGGTATCGACGCGATTGCCGACGGCGATCCAGCTAAACCTAACGTTAGCCGTGCCCGCAGCTACAGCCACGGTGAATCCGTTCTTCTCGATGCTCTTGATGTAAAGCTGTGCGGGCGAACCGACAGCACTGACAGTTACGTCCGGGATGGTGTTGAGCATCGCGGCGTAATTCTCGGTGAATGGAACAAAGATCGACTCGCCCTCGAGCCTGCCCGATCCGTTGTCATAGACCTTGAGCTCGGTCGAGGTGACGGCGTATGCGGCGACGCGTTCCGTTCCCGCTCCGCGGCCCTTATCGATCGAGACAACATCGGCTGAAAATCCGCTGGTGTAAACGTTGCCGACATTGTATTGAGCAAACATCTCGCCGCTAGTAACCTGTCCCATGACCTCGCCGCGTGACCACGAACCGATCATCCCGCCAAAAAATCCGCCGCCGATGCCTTGTTTGTCACCGTCGGGTCCCGGTCGACCGGCTCCGGATGCGTAGCCTGCACTGCCATAGACGCCATAGTTAAGCGAGCCGCTTGACCTATATCCCAATGATCCCCAATACGTCCCGGCTTGTTCTGCGCCGAATGTTCCACCGGTACGGGTGTAGTCATTGTAATTCCATCCGGCTACACCAAACGTGTATACGTCGCCCCAAAAGTTATAACCTCTCACTGCACTATTGCTCTGGGTGTTACCATAGCCCGTGCCGTCATCCTGCGAAGTACGCGTCCTATAGCCGAACAGCGTAGCCTGCCCGTCACCAGTTGCAGTCAATTGTGATCGGTAATAGTAGCCCTGATAAAGATTAGATGGAGCCGTAGCCCCAACGCTCACGCTCGTGCCGTTGTCCTGGATCTGAGAGTTGCCGATCGAGGTAGCTGAGGTGAATTTCGCAACATAATTGTTGGTGCCAGCAACGCCCGCCCCTGGAGGTCCCTGAGGTCCGGTTGGTCCGGTTGCTCCGACTGGTCCTTGCGGCCCCGTAGCACCGGTCGCTCCGGCTGGTCCGGTTGCACCTATAGGCCCTGCCACTCCCTGTGGTCCAACTGGTCCGATCGGTCCTGTTGCTCCGGTCGCTCCTGTCGGCCCGACTGGCCCAATAGGTCCTGTTGCTCCGGTCGCTCCTGCTGGCCCGATTGGCCCAATAGGTCCTGTTGCTCCGGTCGCTCCGACTGGCCCGACTGGCCCAATAGGTCCTGTTGCTCCGGTCGCTCCTGCTGGCCCGACTGGTCCCACCGGTCCGGCTGGTCCTGTCGCTCCTACCGGTCCTGCGGGTCCTGGAGGTCCCTGCGGTCCGACTGGGCCGATCGACCATGTTCCGTCGCCACGAAGAAATGTCGTGTTGTCTGCTGTTCCGGTCGGTGACTGAGTTGCCAGTGTACCGAGGCCGAGGTTCGTTCGAGCGGCTGAGGCTGTTGTCGCTCCGGTTCCGCCATTTGCGACGGCGACCGTGCCGGTCACGTTGTTCGCGGTGATGGCGTACGGTGAGCTTGTAAGTTGCTGCCGAGGGGTAAGTGTCGTGTATGATGCGTCGGCCGGTTTCTTAACGGCGATCTGTATCCAGCGGTCAGCACCTGCGGCGAAGGGCGACGCGGTGTAATCAAGCTGGACGGTAAAGACGCCGTTGACCACCGAGACCGAAGTATTTGTGATCGTAGACCCGAGCTGGGCCCCGCCCGCGACTGCGTCCCAAATCGAGAACTGCATATTATAGGTGCCGTTAGCCGGCGACGCACCGTCATTGATACGGCCCTGATAAGTGAAAGTGGATGTCTGAGCGTACGTCGAAACAGCTAACATGACGCAAAATACAAATACAGCTACTCTGGGGAACATGGTTTTCATAAACTTTCCTCGACTAGATTACTAAGCTCTTTTTTTACAGGATTTTCTGCGGTTAAGCAGAGATACAGGTGTGAGACTACAGGAACTCAGTGCCTATGTCTAGCTATTTCTAGAGGCGGTTGGTAGCGGCACAATTATTTGACTAGCTTTCGACAAGCTCCCTATCTCTTTTTGCAGACTTTGGCGCTGAACGAGCAATCGGAAGAACAATGCCCGCTGCCGGAATAGGAGCCATACTGACTTCAACCAGACACGCATATCTATTAGCGTTTCCGACGAACGCAATGCGACGTAGCCGCACAGGATCGTTACCGGAACTGAGATCAGGGCGATCTGCCAATCAAAGTAATACCAGAGGACCGAAGAGACGATCAGCCAGGTCAGGGGCATCAGGCCGAGCGAGGCGATGATCGCTGAACTCGAACCGGCAACGTCAGTGTCATGAGTTCTGAAAATTCGCCCGAGGAGATTCGAGAAAAAGTATGCGGGCGAATGGATGATCGCTCCCACGATCGCAAGAGGCGAGAAAACGATCAGGAATATGACACGCAAGACTAAATAGCGGAAAACATACCACGTCGGATGCTGTAGGACCGACAGGCTCTCGGACGTGATCCCGCTCGCTTTCAGATCGGTCTCGTAACGCGTGATCTTCGCGTTGAGCTCGAGCATTTTCTGAGGGTCGTTCTTTTCCAGCAGTGCGTATTTTGCGGCCAGATCCTGCAATCTTCTGACGGTCTGTGTGAGAGTCTGTTTGAAGATCAGATTTTCAAAAACGGACGAAAAGAGAGCTTCGGCTTTCAAGACCGCGTCGAGTTCCGTCTCGGTCTCCAGATTCAAAGTCACGGAGCGCAGGGAGGTTTCAATTTTTGCCGTAAGGAGCGCGACCGCTTCACGCGGCGGTTCGCCGTTCGCGTCGAGTTCGATCGGTTCCACATCGAATATCTCACCATAACGGATCAAGGCCTCGCTTCTGAATGAGGTCTTGGAGGTGTAATAAAGGCCGACCGGAACAATTTTTAGCCCTGTTTCGCGGAGGCTGCCGGTTGATTCGGACGGATGTGAGACCGCGCCGAGAGCGATCCGCGCCGCTCCGGTCTTAATCTTTTGCAATTGCGGTTGGTCGTGCGATATCCCTTCGGGAAAAATAGCGATGCAGCGTCCGCGACGCAGCAGTTCAAAACAATTATCGAAGGTGACGGCATTGCTCTCGGATCTCGCGTCCGGGTCGATGCGCCGGTAAACGGGTAAGATCTCGAAAGTTCGCAGTAAGAACGCGCCGAGCGGATTGTCGTAGAGCGTTGATTTGGCAAGAAACGAAACGCGTCGCGGCATCGAGACGAAGACGAGCGCGGGATCGACCAGACCGTTCGGATGGTTGAGAACAAACAGTAACGGTCCTTCCTGCGGTACACGTTCAACATTGACGACTTCGATACGACGGAAAAATAACCGGAGAGCAATGCTAATGATCGCGTGAATGACCTGGCGAACAATGGATGCACCTTTGCCGAGGTATACCATCTGCCAGAGACGGATTGTTTTTACGCTTTCGGGCATCAGCAAGGTTCATTTTGTTCTTTAGAACTTCAAGTGTCTAATCGGACTTTGGTGTATGAGACTTTTGAATAAGCCTCTGCTACCTTAGGGATATAAATCTGATCCAAAGCACCAATTGATTCCTTGAAACGTTGGTTTAAGTCTATGTATTTTCGATAGTCTCTTGACCCTCATATCGAATTGCAGAAGGGAGAAAGAATGGGGATTCGTATGACAATTTGCCGTGGCCTGTTTATTTTGATCTTATCGGCAGCGTCGATGACGGCGCAGATATCTCAGTCGGGTTCTGGCTCTCGTGTCACAGGGTTCGATCCGTCGAGTTACATCTGGTTCTCAAACCCCGCGGCGAAGTGGGATGAGGCTCTGCCGGTCGGAAATGGCAGGCTTGGTGCGATGATCTTCGGCGGTATCGCAGAGGAACGCCTGCAGCTCAATGAGGACACGTATTGGTCCGGCGGCCCGAATTCGACCGTTGTCAAAGGCGGCTATAAGGTACTTCCTGAGATACAGCGGTTGGTTTTTGCCGAACGATATCTCGAGGCTCATAACCTTTTTGGCCGAAATCTGATGGGCTATCCGGTCGAACAACAAAAATACCAGAGTCTCGCCAATCTGCATCTATTTTTCGACCACGGTAAAGACGCATCAGCATACGAGCGTTCTTTAGATCTTAGAACTGGGATTTCAACAACTACCTACACAGCAAATGGCATTCGATACCGACGCGAGGTCATTGCCTCAGCGCCAGATCAAGTGATTGCAGTTAGGCTGACGGCGGACCAGCCGGGCAGCATTTCACTCACGGCCAATCTTCGCGGGGTTCGAAATCAGGCACATTCTAATTACGGCACCGATTATTTTCGGATGGATCCGGTCGGGCAAGACGGTTTGGCGGTCACGGGCAAGTCGGCCGATTATCTCGGAGTCGCAGGAAAGCTGAGGTACGAGGGACGGTTGAAGGCGATCGCGGATGGCGGGACCGTCAAAACGAACGGTGTCGATCTGCGGATCGAAAAGGCAGATGCTGTAACGCTCTATGTCGCGGCGGCGACGAATTTTGTCGATTACCGCGACGTGAGCGGCGACCAGCACACGCGCGTTGAGGGTTATTTGCGTAGCGTGACCGGAAAGCGTTTCGAGACAGTCAAGGCCGCGGCTCTGTCCGACTACAAAGCTCTCTACGATCGTGCTTCGCTATCGCTGCCGGTGACAGAAAACTCAAGCCTGCCGACTAACGAACGCAAGGATAGAGCCCAGACCTCGCCGGATCCGAGCCTGGCGGCACTTGCCTACAATTTCGGTCGGTACCTGTTGATCTCATCGTCGCGTCCCGGGACGCAGCCGGCCAATCTCCAGGGGATTTGGAACGACGACCAGAATCCGGCGTGGGATTCAAAATACACGACGAACATCAACGCTCAGATGAACTACTGGGCGGTGGACTCAGCGAACCTATCCGAGCTCGGCACGCCGTTCTATAAGATGATCGGCGAGCTGACCGATCAGGGCTCGCAGGTTGCTCGTGAGCATTACGGAGCAAGCGGTTGGGTATTCCACCAGAACACAGATATCTGGCGAGTCGCAGCACCGATGGACGGCCCAAGCTGGGGCACATTCACGGTCGGCGGGGCTTGGCTGACGACGCATCTGTGGGAGCACTACGAGTACTCTCAGGACAAGGCATTTCTTAGCCAAAATTATCCGGTGATGGAGGGTTCTGTCCAGTTCTTTATGGACTTTCTTGTAAAGCACCCGAACGGTAAATGGCTGGTCACCAATCCGTCCACATCACCCGAGAATTTCCCTGACGGCGGCGGTAACAAACCGTATTTTGACGAGGTCACCGGCAGTCGCATTCCCGGCACAACGATCTGTGCCGGTTCGTCGATCGATATGCAGATCCTACACGATCTTTTCGGTTATTATCTTAAGGCGTCGGAGATATTGGGCAAAAAGACGCCGCTGGTCGACCGTGTTCGGGCGGCACGAGAGCAGTTGGTGCCGCCGCAGATCGGGTCGGACGGGTCGCTCCAGGAATGGGCGGACGACTGGCGTTCGCTCGAGAAGAATCATCGTCATTTTTCGCATCTTTACGGGCTTTATCCCGGCCGTGTGCTTTGGGACAAGCGGACGCCAGCACTGGTCGATGCCTATAAAAAGGTGCTGAACGAACGGGGCGACGGCGGCAAGGGCTTTTCGATGGCCTGGAAAATGGCGTTGTGGGCGCGACTCGGCGACGGCAACCGTGCAAATAAGATATTCAAGAACTATCTGAACGAGCAGAGCTGTTCGCAACTGTTCGCACTCTGCGGCAAGTCGCTGCAGGTCGATGGGTCATTAGGTATGACTGCCGCGATCACCGAAATGCTCATGCAGTCGCAAGACGGCGTCATCGATCTGCTTCCGGCACTTCCCGACGAATGGTCAAGTGGCGAATTTCGTGGGCTACGGACGCGAGGCGGTTTTGAATTGGAATTCCAATGGGCCAGCAAACAGATCACGAAAATAAAAGTGGTCTCAAAGGCTGGTGGAAATTTCCGACTGAAAACCGGATCTGCCTTAAACATGACGGCTAACCGGACGCGTCGAGCCATTGCCCCAACGAACGGAATTGTCGAGTTTCCGACGGTCAAGGGCGGCGAATATTCGCTACAAGTTCTATAGACCCGACGTTAGATACCATTTACACTCAAAAACCATGAAGATCAGAGCAATTATCATCACGAGTATCCTGCTGAGTATCGTTGCCGCTACGTCACGGACGGTATTGGCACAGGACAATGCACTCACACTCGAAAATATTTACACGAAACGTGCATTCCGGTCGAAAGGCTTCGGGCCCGTGCGTTGGATGAAGGACAGTAAGGGATACTCGACCGTCGAGACGAACAAGGACCTCGGCGGCGAGGAGATCGTGCGTTACGACGCGCAGACGGGCGAGCGTTCGTTGCTGGTATCGGCAAAGCAACTAACTCCGGTAGGAGCACAGAAGCCGCTTGGGATCGACGATTACGAATGGTCGGATGCCAACGATCGAATGTTGATCTTCACCAATACGAAAAAGGTCTGGCGGTACAACACACGCGGCGATTATTGGGTGCTAGACCTTAAGAGCGGCAAACTCCAGCAATTAGGAAAGGGCCTCGACGAGAGCACTCTAATGTTTGCGAAATTTTCACCCGACGGCACACGCGTCGGTTACGTCAGTAAGCAAAACATCTATATCGAGGACCTCGCGTCTAGCAAGATCACACAAATTACAACGGATGGCGGCGGGAATATTATCAATGGCACTTTTGACTGGGTCTACGAAGAGGAACTCGATTGCCGCGACGGTTTTCGGTGGAGCCCGGACGGCAAGACCATAGCTTACTGGCAGTCGGACACCAAGAACATTGGCACTTTCTACTTGATCGACAACGTGTCTGACATCTATTCGAAACCTATCCCGCTCCCTTATCCAAAGGTCGGCACCAAGCTCTCGGCGGTCAAGATCGGTGTAATTCTGGCAACGGGCGGCAAAACAATGTGGTTCGAGATGCCGGGCGACCCGACTAACAACTACATTGCCCGAATGGATTTCATCCCGAACTCAAACGAGTTGATGATCCAGCAGCTTAATCGTTTGCAGAATACCAACAAGGTCTGGATAGGCGACGCGGCCAAGCTGACGCTCAACAATATCCTTACCGAGACGGACAGTGCGTTCCTGGACATTCACGATAATATTCGCTGGTTGGACGGTGAAAAGTACTTTACATGGACCAGCGAACGCGACGGATGGCGGCACCTTTATCGTGTGTCGCGTGACGGCAAAGAGATCAAGGCTGTGACGAAGGGCGATTTCGACGTGGTCAATATTAGCTGCATCGATCCGGCGGGCGGCTATGTCTATTACATAGCCTCGCCGGACAGTTTTCTTGAACGTTATCTGTACCGCAGCCGCCTCGATGGAACGGGGAAAGCTGAACGCGTAACGCCTGCCAGTACGCCCGGGCATCATTCGTATCAGATGTCGGCGGACGCCAAATGGGCGATCCACACCTACAACAACTCGACCACACCGAACCGCATTTCGCTCGTGTACGTGCCTGATCATAAGGACACAAAGTTGATGGAGGACAACCGGGAACTAAAGGCAAAATACGACGCCCTTGGTCTCAAGCCAAAGGAGTTCTTTAAGGTCGATATCGGCGAAGACAAGCTCGACGCGTATATGATCAAGCCGGCGAACTTCGACCCGGCCAAGAAATATCCATTGCTATTTTACGTCTATGGCGAGCCGGCTGGGACGACCGTCCAAAACAACTGGGACGGCGGCGAAGGGCTGTGGCACCAGTATTTGGCACAGAAGGGCTTTGTCGTCGTGAGCGTGGACAACCGCGGAACGAGGACGCCTCGCGGACATAAGTGGCGGCAATCGATTTACGGACAGATCGGAATACTCGCGTCCGAGGATCAGAGCAAAGCGGCCCGGAAGATCCTAAACACCTACCCGTTCCTCGACTCATCAAGGGTCGGAATGTGGGGCTGGAGCGGCGGCGGGCAGATGACGTTAAACTGTATGTTCCGTTACCCCGACATCTACAAGACGGGCATCGCGATCGCCTTTGTCTCAGACCAAAAGCTCTACGACGCCACCTATCAGGAACGTTACATGGGGCTGCTCGAGACCAATGCAAAAGGCTATTTTGACGGTTCGCCGATCAACCACGCCAAGAATCTGCAGGGCAATCTGATGATCATCCACGGAACCGGCGACGACAATGTCCACTATCAGAGCTTTGAAATGTTGACCAATGAATTGATCAAACATAACAAGCTATTCACGATGATGTCGTACCCGATGAGGTCTCACGGTATCAATGAGGGAGCGAATACGACGCTGCACCTTCGACGGACGATGGAGAAATACTGGTTGGCTAACCTCTAATAGAGATGACGACTTATCCTAGTATCTTCAACGACGTGATCGGCCCGGTAATGCGCGGGCCGTCAAGTTCGCACTGTGCGGCTTCGCTGCGAATTGCGCGGCTGTGTCGTGACCTGATGGGCGGGCAGATCGATAGTATCCTCATCGAATTCGACCCGAACGGCTCGCTTGCTACAACCCACAAAGATCAGGGCTCGGACATGGGCCTTTTTGGTGGCTTTCTTGGTTGGGATGCCGATGATGAACGTTTGCCCGATTCGGAAAGACATCTTGCCGAAGCCGGGATATCGGTCGATATCGCGATAGTCGATATCGGGGCAAGGCACCCGAATACGTACAAGATAACGCTCGCGAACCGGACTGAAACACACCGACTGACCGCGATCTCGACCGGTGGCGGTATGATCGAGGTTACAGAGATCGATGGAGCGGCCGTGTCGATGGCGGGCGACTATTTTGAGACGCTCTTGTACACCTCAGCTCCCGAGGCAGTTCTGGAAGTTGTGAAGGATCGTATCCCACAGGAATACGCTGAAGTCCATATCGGAGAGATCCAATTTGTCGAGATCAAATCACGCGAATTACCGGGGGTTCAAGTACTTGACGAACTGCTTGCGCGGCCGGATGTCATCTTTGTCAGAAAGCTTGATCCCGTCTTGCCAGTGCTAGCACGCCGGGAACTGTATGTACCTTTCGAAACCTGCGAAGAAATGCTGGCCTTCAATGAGGGCAAAGAACTAACTCTGTGCGAGTTAGCCGCCGAATACGAAAGTGCGCGGGGCGGGATCTCTAGGGCAAAAGTTTTTGAAAAAATGCGGTCGATCGTTCGCATAATGGACAATGCGATCAAGTTGGGGCTGAAGGGAACCGAATATTCTGACCGAATTCTCGGAAGCCAGTCACTCCAGTTAAGGCAACAGCTTGATAGCCGGGCTCTGATCGGCGGCAACGCAAATAACGCGATCATCATGTACGTGTCGGCGATGATGGAGGTAAAGAGCTCGATGGGCGTGATCGTGGCAGCTCCTACTGCCGGTTCATGTGGCGCATTACCGGGAGCGGTGTTCGGCGTCGCTCATTCGCTCGAACTGTCCGAGGACGAGATCGTCAAGGCGATGCTTGGGGCGGGCATCATCGGCGTGTTTATTGCGTCACGAGCGACCTTCGCAGCCGAAGTTGGCGGTTGCATGGCGGAAACCGGTTCGGGGGGCGGAATGGCTGCCGCGGCGATCGTTGAGATGGCTGGCGGAACTCTCTCGCAATCGATCGGAGCTGCGTCTCTCGCACTGCAAAATTCACTTGGCTTGATCTGCGACCCGATCGGCAACCGCGTTGAGGCTCCTTGTCTGGGGCGAAACGTCATGGCCGCTACAAATGCTGTAGCCTGTGCAAATATGGCTCTGTCTAATTATGAGCATCTGATCCCGCTTGATGAAGTGATAGATGCCATGAAAGAGGTCGGCGACCGGATCCACAACACGCTGCGTTGCACAAACCTCGGCGGGCTTTCGATCACTAAGACTGCAAAGAAGATCGGCGAGTCACTGCTTGAGCCGGAAACATTCTTCAAGAGTTGCTGAAAGGAATGCTTCTATTTAGTCGAGTCGGACTCGCCCTGCTTCTCAAGTTCGACGGCTGATCTGTAATCATCGGGCGTGTTCAAGTTGAAGAATAAAAATTCAGCTCCACCAATATCCTCGATCTCTGAGAATTTGATGATCCGTGCGTTTAGCCGCTCCCGCAACTGCTGTAATCGCCAATCACCATCGGACAACATCTTTTCGATCTCGGGAAGACATGAGTCCCGACGGAAAAGTCCGCAAAGTGGCTGAATGCGTCCGTCATGCTGTTCGGCGAAGGCGGCATCGACGTTGTTCACTTTCGCATCTTCAGCTTGCCGCAAAGTTTCTACGATGCGAGTCATCAATTCGCCTGTAACAAACGGCAGGTCGCAGGCAAGTACGGCTACCCACTCGGTCTTAGCGTTCACAAGAGCTGTATATAGACCCACTATTGCCCCGCGGGTATTACCTTTAGTGGGATGATCTTGAATTATCGGAAGCGAAGTGACTTCGCCGGTTATATTGCCGACTGCATGAACTGTGTTTGCAATAGGAAACAGAGCCTCCGATGCACGGTCGATGAGCGACCTGCCGCCGAGCAACAGTGTCGCTTTGTTTTGCCCCATTCGCCGGCTTTGGCCACCAGCCAAAACAAATCCATCGATCAAGTCCATAATAGTTATCGAGGGAAATTTGTAAATTTCCAAAAAGTGATTCGTATCATATTCTAATGGAGCTCTAACTGCTAAATTCTACCCTGAATATTGTTGTCGAGAATTCGATCATGAAACTAAGAATTAGAGAGAATACCCTTCGCTTTCGTTTAGGACGCTCTGAAGTCGAGTCTTTTGGTCGAACGGGAATGATCGGTGACAAAGTACGATTTGGCCCAAAGATGGACGAATTTGGCTACTCGCTCAAAAAGACGCCCCAGACGAAATTTTCGGCCTCTTTTACTGACGGAATGATAGTGGTTCATGTGCCTGCCGCAGATGCCGATAGTTGGGCCAACTCAGACGAGGTTAGCCTTGCCGGGACCTTTCTGCCGGACGAACAAACGGAACTTAAGATATTGATCGAGAAGGACTTTGTTTGTCTAAATGCTCACAACGACGAAGATCAGTCTGACCGATACCCTCATCCCAAAGGCGACAGCGCCTTTTGACCGTTTCAATGCTCGGATGATCTCAAATATGTCGCATTCGGCACCGATCACAACACCCCGCAAAGATGTTCGCGTGCGGCAAGTCGCCCTGCCCACGGAACACGGCGGGTGGGCGTTTCTGTTCGAACCCCTAGCCGCCGGGATGGCGATCGCTTTTTCATCGGGAGCTCCTTGGATCGCCCTTCTTACCGTAGGTGCGTTTCTAACCCGACAGCCGTTAAAGGTCCTCATCGCCGACCGATTTGGGATGCGCAATAAGGCTCGCGCCAATCTGGCGCTTCGTATCTTTCTCGGCTATGGTGCGATCTTCGCACTGGGTATTGCGGGCACGCTATTTACAGTCGGCGTTCAGCCTTTACTTCCTTTTGTTTTGGTCCTGCCGTTCGCTGTCTTTCAGATATATATTGATGCATCGGGGCAAAGCCGTAAGCTTATACCCGAGTTGACCGGAGCAATTGTTATGTCTGCGTCGATCGCATCGATCGGACTATCGGCCAATATGCCGTTCGCGAATGCCGTCGCCCTTTGGACGATCTTTGCATCAAGATCGATTGCCTCTATTCTGTATGTTCGTGAGCGTTTGCGTCTGGAGAAAGGTAAGCCGTATTCCCGGATGATGCCAGCGGCCGCCCACGTCGCGGCTCTTTTTCTGACGGCATCCTTAGCTTACTATGGTCTTAGTCCTTTTTTGACGATTTTGGCCATGTCGGCACTGTTTTACCGATCTATATCCGGGCTTTCACCTGGTCGCAGTAAAATGAAAGCAATGCAGATCGGCGTTTGGGAGATCGTTTACGGAATCATGGTCGTTTTGTCGGTCGTGATCGGACTCTATGCCGGATTCTAATACGATGGCGATCTCATGGATTGGATCCGCGCCCCGAACTTATGCACACCTTAGATCTTGATCTTGTTGAGATGTCGCTCGACGTCATCAAATACGCGATCAACCGTATTTCCGATACCGATCCCAAGCTTGGCTTTCCGAAAAAGGCCGAGGAGCTAAAGGCCCTCGTTGGCGAGACGATCACGCCTAAGGGTATCGGCGGCGAGAAGGCATTCGCTCTTTTTAGGGACGTACTGGTAAAAGCTAGTGTTCCGATCGATCATCCCCGCCATCTGGCATTCGTCCCCGCATCTCCGACCCGGGCGGCAGTGATGTTCGATCTCGTGACCTCGGCAACGAGCGTTCATGGGGCATTCTGGCTAGAGGGAGCTGGCTGCATTTTTGCCGAGAACCAGGCGATGGAGTGGTTGGTCTCATTGACAGAAATGCCCGCCGGAGCATTCGGTGTTTTTACAAGCGGTGGCACAGAGGCAAACCTTTCCGCAATGGTAACCGCCCGCGAATATTGGCGAGCCCGGGACAAACGCAACGCAAAAACACGTGGTATCGTGATCGCCTCAAATGGAGCACATTCGTCGATCAAGGCAATGGCGAAGGTCATCGACGCCGATGTCCTCCTGATCGAAACCGAGAGTCGTCTTGAAAGCTCTCATTTGGGTGAGACTCTTGCACGAATGTCTGGCGGAGACCGTGCCAGGGTTTTCGCTGTGATCGCAACCGCTGGCACGACCAATGCCGGGATAATTGACGATCTCGCTGGTATCGCAGCTATATGTGGATCAGAAGGTATTTGGTTTCACGTTGATGCCGCGTACGGTGGTGGAGCACTGGCGGCCCGTTCGGTACGCCATCAATTTAACGGGATCGAACAGGCCGACAGCGTCACGATCGACCCCCATAAGTGGCTATTTTCACCCTACGATTGCGGCGCGATCATCTACCGGAACCCCGAACTCGCAAAAAAGGCCCACGGCCAGGAGGGTTCCTACCTCGATATTTTCAGCGATGAAGGTGCTCAGGGGTTTAATCCATCGGATTATCAGATACAGTTAACCCGCCGCGTTCGAGGCTTGCCGTTGTGGTTCTCTTTGGCATACCACGGCACCGACAGGTACGAAAAAGCTATCGAACGCGGGATCGAGCTCGCTCAGATCGCAGGGCGATTGATCAGGGAATCCGAACATACGGAACTCGTCCGGGAACCTAGCCTCTCCTGCGTTTTGTACCGTCGAAAAGGTTGGAAACCCGAGGACTACCGGGCATGGACCTACAAGAACCACAAGTCAGGGTTCGCTCTGGTCGCTCCCACCAAATGGAGAAACCCAGAAGGTCCTGAAACTGTATCGAGATTCTGTTTTATCAACCCGGACACCACCGAACAGGACATTCGGGATATTCTATCGACGATGGTCTGATCCTAGGGCTGAAGGTTCGGGCACATGAACCGTATATTCCTATGAATCTCCGAAAGTCACAGCCGACCCTGGAACACGGGCACTCACCGGAAGCGATCTCCGCAAGACTCGCCCGAGGAACTCAACATAATTACCTACGTGACTTTGTGTATGGCGGGATCGACGGGGCGGTGACGACCTTCGCGGTTGTGGCCGGAACCATCGGAGCGGACTTACCGACTAGGATCGTTTTGATACTCGGAGCGGCAAATCTTATTGCTGACGGATTTTCGATGGCCGCGTCTAACTTCCTTGGGACCCGGGCCGAACGTGACGATTACGATCGGCTAGCAGTAATTGAGGCGAAGCATATCGACACTGACCCGGAAGGCGAACGCGAGGAGGTCCGTCAAATATATGCGGCCAAGGGATTTGAGGGACCGGCCCTCGAAACCATTACCGAGATCCTTACCGCCAATCGCGAACGTTGGATAAAAACAATGCTTACCGAGGAGTACGGTCTGCCGCTGGAAGTCCGCTCAGAATGGGTGGCCGCTGTTAGTACATTCGGGGCGTTTTTGCTTTGCGGATCGATCCCGCTAGTCCCCTTTGTGTTGGGAATGCAGTCTTCTTTTCCAATTTCCGCCGCCTTAACCGGGGTTAGCTTTTTTCTGATCGGTTCATTCAAAGCGTATTGGTCAACAATTCCGTGGTGGCGATCCGGGCTCGGAACCCTTTTCGTCGGCGGCATTGCGGCCGCTCTCGCATTTCTTGCCGGATTGTTTTTGAAGAACTTGGGTTTCTGAGGCTCTCAGCCCTATTTTTGGCAAGACAATCCCAAGGCGGCGACCGTAATGTTCGCGGACGTTTCCCATCCCAGATAACACATAACGTCCAGCTAATACCAATCACCTACGGTGATACTCCGAATGATCCGTCCGGCGGCGACCTTTATCGAGATCGGTTTCTTTGAGTTGCATTTGATGTCCATTCCGCACTTTACGAAATCGTTGTAATAGGCCTTTAAGCCTTCCATATCAGGCGTCGGGGCTTTTCCGCGTGGAAAAGTTCCGTAGATAAAATAACTTCCGGCAGGCAGACGCACCTCATAATTCGCGGCTCGATGATTCAGTCGAAAGCTGATCTTGGCCGCACTCAATCGGGAACGACTCTGGTTTGAACAGTAGGTTTCTCCGCCGTTGCTCACGCATATGATCATCTCCGGCGGAATATAGTCGCTTGGATAGGTTAGTTTCCCGGCTATTCCGCCCGATTGGGCGGAAACAGAAAGAGCCAAACCGATAAATAAAAATGATAATGTCGTGAGTCTATTCATAATGCTCTTCTTCCTTACCGCGGCACATGCTTATGCCAGCCTTCTCTAACGCCCTTTTTTGGCGGTTGACAAAAGGAACGACCCTGTCCAAATAGGAGGCGATGGCTGACGACCTGCATTCACCATCACTTGCCATTTCTCGTCCGTCAGACGGTCTGTTGCCGGGTGAGTAAATTCGTAATAACTGAAAACCGCACCGCGGGTTAAAACTAATTTCCCCTCGACCGGAACGACGACCAAGATCTCATTGGCATGTCCGACACCTTCCTGCAAGACTCTATCGCCGCCCGTATGAACGTCCGTGATCACCGCCATATCCTTATCGGTTTCGCTGACCAATTCCCACGTATCAGGAGCTCCGTTCATCACCGAAAGCGTTAAGTATTCTAGAGTCCCGCCCATATGTCGGATCGTCTGATATTCTTCCGCACTCAATTTTTCATTTCTGAGCTGTTTTTCGGAGATGGTTTTGAGCTCAGTAAGTAAACCCTCAAATGACTCGAACTTGTCGTCCAGTCCCTCAGGCATCAATTTCCGGGTAGTAAGGCCTTCGCGCGACAGACGCATCATATTTATCATTCGCTCCCAGAAGACAACGTTCGGTTCAACGTACCCCTTGTACGATGCAGGTTCGTCACCGTCGCCCATTTCAGCCCCGCTCTGTTTGCCGTAAAGCACAGTGTCATGGCGAAGCTCAGCCCATGATGCGAGGGCGGTACTGAGACATTTGTCTTCCCAGGCACCGTTTCGCATAAAGGATGGATAACCTTCCGGAGCTGGCACAAGGAGCGCTCGTAGTGAGTTGAGCCAGCTCCAATAGAGATTCGATGTCCAGGTCTTCGATTCAAGTTTGGAAAACTGGTCGATCAGTTTCGCTCGCTCGCCTTTGTATTCAGTCCAGTTTTGCGGGTTATAGATCTCGGGATTCAAGTCCAGAATATCGATCGCCCGATGACTTCCCAGAACCGCCATCACATCCAAACCGTCAGGAAAAACACGCTTTATAGGAACCGAAAGCTTCTGCAGTATCTCGCTGTCGGGAATATAACGTTGCCCCATTAAGCGAAACTGCACGGAGGGGTCGGGAACGACGGTTTTTCCAGGAACGATCAGTCGGCGATACTGAATCCGCGCCGGGTTAAGTTTTTCAACCGCTGCTATAAAAGCGTCGAATTTTTGGGTGTCGGCGAACGCCGCGGGAGAAGCGTTGGCTCCGAAAACTGAATCCATCGCCTGTTTCCAGACCGCCGGTGTCGCATCGTCCGATGCACCGACGTAGAAAGACGTGGGTTCGTAGATCGTCTCCCAGTCGGTAAGCGTCTTCGCCCGGTACATCGAATGGGTAAGCAGCAAGCTCTGGCGGATCTGTTCGTCAACACGCCCCGCATTAGTTTTCACCGCAAACGGGATCAACCCGTACCACATCATCGTTAGAAAATAACGTTTCAGCGTTTCGTTGCGCGTGTAATGTCCGCGCGGAATGAATTGTGAGTAATCAACTTCATAGGGGAAGATCGCGCCGACCTTCATTCCTTCGTGGCGAATTATTAGATCCACTTCCGTCCGGACCAGGGTGTCGGCTTCCGGGGGAAGTTTCTGCTGCATGCCTAGGTTCCTTGCCGCGACACCGAAATATGCAACGTTCTTGAGAGCGGCACGTTTTAGATCGGCATCGGTAACTTCTTGCCAGGTCTTGATGGAATCACTGAGCATTCGTTCGGTAAAGCGTTGCAATACGGGTGTCAGTGTTTGCTCTTCGACAGTGCGAAGCGTGAACGAAAAGAAAATATGATAAAGCTGCAACACAGAGTCCGTGCTGACGAACGACGGAATATCCTTGTAATCATTATCCTCGTAGATATGAAATAGCTGTTTTGAGCTAGTCGACGAAACGGCGAAAAGATTCTTCCCCAGCATTGATCTCTTTTGAACGCTGAGGGGCATCTTTTGGTTGAAATGTTTTAGATTGACGATCTCTACCAACGTCGGGGACACTTTGTAGGGCTTGACGCGAGCCGTTTGCGCATTTGTGACCGTTATCGCACTGGTACTGATTGATATCGCTATGATCCAGCTATAAATAACTTTTCCCATTTCTTGTTTCATCATCTGCTCCTCATGTGATCTTTAGCCAAAAAGATCTGTTTTCTGTCAGCGTTAATTAGGATCGTGTCTTTTTTAACGTCAAGAAATCTTGCCATCTGCCATTTGCCGCGGCGCCGATCGAGCGTAAATCCAAAACTGTTCCAGTGATAGACAGCCAAACTCTTTCGTTCTTCGAGCGTCGTTTCAATTGCGATAAGTTCATCACCAGCTTCGCTATCCAGATCCGCAAATACAAAATCCGTGAATGGGCGCGATAGCGACGAGCCGAGCCATTTCGGGAAAACGGAATTGCCTGAAAAGCCATAAATGAACAAGCAGTTATGCGGCTTTGTAAAGAACTTTGTCGCTTTGAAAACACCGACAATGATCTCGCTCCGTTCGTCACCGTCAACGTCCGCGATCTGAATTTTCCACGGTTGCCACGTCGCCGGAACGCCCTGCCATAAGAGTTTCTTGCCGCGCCGGATGTGCAAGGCCTGTTCGCGCTCACCGTCTATTTCAATTCGCTCAACTCGCCCGTCAAGGTCCAGATCCGCTGCGATCGATTTTTTAAGAGACTCAGCACTCGCCGTGATAGGCGAGAGGCAAAACAATAAGATCAACGTGAGCGACAGATGCCGGAAACCGCTCCTAGAATTGACTACCTTACTTAGCATTTTCAACGGTGTTTCCTTTTTTGCTGGTCAAATACCCATTTTCCAGCCTTGTATTAAAGTCGCCCGAAAGACGGTTCAAACGGGCCAGAATTTGATTTCGGTTTATCCCGTCGGCAAAGACTGGACGATAATTCTCTATGATGATCGGAACTGCTTCAGCAGCGACAAGACCGTGTTTACCAACTTGAAGTTTCAACAACACGCTTTCGCCGACTCGACGATTAAGTTTAACGGGTGAATCGAACAGGAAATTTCCGAGTGAATAGGCGACAATTGCCGGACTTCCTCCATTTGATCTGGTCACTAATTGAAAGCCCTGCAAGACGTGCGGGTGATGGCCCAGAACTACGTCTGCCCCGGCCGCGACGGCCGCATCGGCGAAGCGGATCTGTTCGGCGTTAGGGCGAGCGGCGTATTCCGTTCCCCAGTGAAATGAAACGATGATGACATCAGCCCTTTGGAGCGCCACTTTGATCGAGCTCGTTATATTTTCATGATTTGCAAAGGCGACGCGTGGAGATCCTTCAGCGAGTTTTCCAGGAGAGACATCGGTGAAACCCAGAAAGGCGAGCTTGATCTCGTTAATCTCAAGGTAGACCGGAGTATTTTCATCATCCTTAGATCGTCCGGCTCCGAGCCAGCGGAGATCTTCTTTTTCTAAATTATCGATCGTTTCGAGCAATCCCCTGCTCCCGCAATCGAGGCTGTGATTATTGGCCAGCGATAAAACATCAAAACTAGCCGCCCGGAGAATCTCTGCGTAGCGCGGTCTTGCCTGGAGACTATATTTCTTTTCAGCTTTCTTGCAATTATCCGTTAGAGGGTTTTCCAGATTCCCGAAAACCAGATCTGCTCCCGATAGAGCCTCAGTAACTTTTTCGAAAGGATACTTTTCTCCATATTTCTCAACCTGCCGCTGTATGCCGCGAGCGAGCAGAACGTCACCTACGGCGTTGATCTCGATCGTCGCTGGCAAAGACTGCGCGAGAGGACTTGGACCAACTAGAAGCAGAACAGCCACAACCAACCCACGTACAGCTTCATACAGTCCGCTGGATCGAATCCCCGAGACACGCAACCCTTCCGTAGATATATTTTGGGGTGTCAATTGCTAACTCCTTGTTGGTCAGCCCCAATTGTCCAACCGCACTGTTAGTGAGCAATAAATGTGCCGATTTATGTAGGAGAAATTTCAGATAAATGCGGGGAACTACGAGGTCAATTTGATCGATCGCGTAATCATTCGCGCGTTACCGCGAAAAAGAACACCACTTTCTGAGCAGGGATCGTAAGTTCGGGGTTACCATAGATGACATTGGCGATGCATATCGGTAGATAGTTATCAAAGGCTATGACGGAGAGACTCAGAGATATTTGCGGTTTCGGATCGAAGGACGGCGATCTGTCGCTGGACGACCTCACTGGAATTGTTGCTGAGGCTCTGACAAACATTCCTCCGGGGTCGCGGGTTCTGGCGGTGATACCTGATAAGACTCGCGATGACAATACGCATATTCTGTTTCCGATCGCGGCAAAATTGCTTGCCGACAGACAGGTATCGAAGCTCGATGTACTGATCGCACAGGGAACCCACGCAGCGATGAATACACCCGAGAAGCTGGCGAAGATCGGGGTTCGAGACCTCAGCGAACTTCCAATAGGCTGTGACATCTTTGATCACGAATGGAATGTTGCGGATGAATTGATAAGTATCGGGACGTTATCCGCTGCCGAAGTTCGAGCAATCACAGACGGGCTTCTCGACCACTCGATCGACCTCACGATCAATAAGCGCATATCGTCAGATCATTACGATCACATTCTGGTTTTTGGGGCGACGAGCCCGCACGAGGTTGCTGGATTTTCGGGCGGAGCAAAGTATTTCTTCCCCGGTGTTTCGGGTGCTGGTCTTACAAACGCTTCGCACTGGCTCGGTGCTTTGGCGGGAATCGAGAATACTATCGGGCGAATTGAGACGCCGATGCGCCGGATGATCGAGACAGCGGCCGATCGTATTCAGCCCGTGGTGACATGTTTTACATCAGTATGCTCCCGCGGAGAGAAAGATAAGCTGGCGACCCATGCTCTGTTTGGCGGTGACCTTCGCCTTTCAATTCGGGCGGCGGCCGCCGTCAGCCGAGATGTTCATGTCACTTACGTTCCGCGAAGATACAAACGCGTCGTCGCCATTCTTGATGAACACTATGACGAACTTTGGACGGGCGGCAAAGCTAGCTACAAGCTTGGCGGAATCATTGAGGATGGGGGCGAGCTAATAATATTAGCACCGCATCTACGTTGTGCCTCTGACACTCACGGGAAAATGATCGAGGAATACGGATATGCACCGATCGAGCGGGTCAAGCAATTGGTTGCTGCCGATGCCGATCTGCGAGCTGATCTTTGCGTCGCCGCACACTTGGCTCATGTCGCATACGCCGGAACCAATGCATCGGCGGGGCTCGAGCCACGGTATGGGATCTCATTGGTATCGCAGATAGATGAAGAGACGTGCGGCCGTCTGAATCTGCAATACCTTGCTCCGCAAGACCTAGATATGGCAGTTCTTGAAAACGACAGTGATACATTGATCGTGCGTCGGGCGGGCACCAAACTCTATTTGCTCAGCGACGAGGTTTTGCCGGTATGAGTTTCTCGATGGTCTGGTTAGAATGTCGTAAAAGAAGTATCCCTGGAGAATAGAAAGATATGAAAAAGCACTTCATCGCGTCCGTTCTTTTGCTTGTGACCCTGGCCGTCGGGGCATCGGCACAAACGCGTAAGCCATCAACGGCGGCCGGGCCGTTTGTAATCAAGACCAAGCAACAGGTTTCAGATATTCAGAACGCACTCAAGCAAAAGCCCGGCAACGCAAATGAGGACATTGTCGCCGCCACCGGGATGCAGACGCGTGTTGCGATCTTTCAGGACAAGAACCGCGTCAACGACCTGAATGAGGTTCACGATGGCTCGGATGATATCTATTACGTTCTCGAAGGCACGGCGACATTGATGCTCGGCGGAACGCTGGTCGAACCCAACGAGATCTCGCCCGGCGAATGGCGTGCGAAAACCGCAACCGGCGGCGAGGCTGTGAAGATCAAGAAAGGCGACCTGATCTTCGTTCCTCGAGGAACACGGCATCAGCGCACTGTCACGGACAAGAAATTTGCGATGATCCTGATCAAGATATTTGAGACGAAGCAGAAATAGAATATGCGTTTGCTTCGATGGAATTTGATCGGTATGGCCGCATTCCTATGCGGTGCACTATCGGCATTCGGCCAAGTTTCAAAGGTCTGGGTCGCCGACAATGGTGACGGAACGTACAAGAATCCGATCATCAACGCCGACTATTCCGATCCGGATGCGGTGCGTGTCGGTGACGACTATTACATGACCGCGTCGAGCTTTAACGCCTCGCCCGGGCTGCCGATCCTGCATTCCAAAGACCTAGTAAACTGGCGGCTGATCAATCACGTTTTCCGTGATCAGGAACCAAAGACTATCTTCGCGAAACCGCAGCACGGCGGAGGCGTGTGGGCTCCGGCGATACGGTTTCACGCGGAAGAGTTTTACATCTATTATCCAGATCCTGATCTTGGGATCTGGATGACCAAGACAAAAGATCCGGCTGGCGAATGGTCAAAACCATTGTTGATCGCCGAGGGCAAAGGCTGGATCGATCCGTGTCCGCTGTGGGATGACGACGGTAACGCCTATCTCGTACACGCCTTCGCAGGAAGCCGTGCTGGTATCAAGAGCATTCTCGTCGTGAAAAAAATGAATCGCGAGGGAACGAAGCTGCTCGATGACGGCGTCATCGTCTTCGACGGCCATGACGCCGACCCGACGGTCGAAGGGCCGAAGATAAACAAATACAACGACTACTACTATATCCTTGCCCCCGCGGGCGGTGTCGCGACGGGATGGCAATTGGCATTGCGCTCGAAGAACATTTACGGCCCATACGAAAAGAAGATCGTCCTCGCCCAGGGCAAAACCAGCATTAACGGCCCGCACCAGGGTGCCCTTATCGACACGCCCAACGGCGAATGGTGGTTCCTGCATTTTCAGGATAAAGGCCCGTACGGCCGAGTCGTTCACCTACAGCCCGCCGTATGGAAGAACGGCTTTCCGGTGATCGGTGTCGATGCGGACGGGGACGGAACGGGCGATCCGGTGTTGACCTATAAAAAGCCAAATGTCGGCAAGACATTTCCGATCGTAACACCGCCCGATTCAGATGAATTCGACGGCCCGACACTCGGCCGCCAATGGCAATGGCACGCCAATCCTGAGGGCCGCTGGGCATTTCCGTTTCCGGACAAAGGCGTGTTACGAATGTTCTCGGTGCAACAACCAGAGAACTATAAGAATCTCTGGGAGTTGCCAAATTTGCTGCTGCAAAAATCTCCGGCAGACGAATTCACGGCGACGACCAAGCTGACGCTAACCCCAAGATTCGAAGGCGAACGCTTTGGCCTCATCGTAATGGGCATCGACTATTCCGGCCTCTTTCTCACCAATCGTCAGGGCAAACTCTCCATCTCACGTGCGACCGTAAAGGATGCAGACAAGGGCACGGCGGAGACCGAAACCAACTCACAAATGCTGTCGTCGAACTCGCTGTTTCTTCGCGTTTCGGTAAAGGCTGGAGCTATTTGCACGTTTAGCTATAGCATTGACGGCAAGACATTTACGGTCGTAGGCGAACCGTTCAAAGCACGCGAAGGCCGATGGATCGGTGCGAAAGTGGGCTTTGTTTTTAATCGCCCGGCGAAGTTCAACGACGCAGGATCTGCAGATATCGACTGGTTCCGGTTCGAAAAATAGATGCCCGCTAAAGAGAAAAATAGCGTTGAGAACATCGGTTCTCAACGCTTAGTCTCAAATGAGATAGAGATGAATAAGTAAGGATCTACGCCGCAGCGAGATTCGCAGAACGGATGCCGTATTCCTGTGCAACACAGCTGAGCGATCGGCGAAGCTGTGTGCGGGCACGGTTTAACCTCGACATAACGGTGCCCATCGGGATACTCAAGATGGCCGAGACCTCTTTGTAGTCGAGTTCGTTAACGTCGGCGAGTAGGACGACAGTGCGGTAGTGTTCCGGCAGGTTTTCGAGAGCGGCGATAACCTCGCGGTCGGTGAGATGGTCGGGAATCGGAGTTTTTGCGGGCGAGAGTTCAAAGACAAATTCGTCCGCTTCCTGAAAGTACTTTGCCTGCGTGTACTGCTTACGGCGTTGGTGGTCGTACTTGTTGAACATTATCTTGTAGAGCCACGCGCGGCAATTGGTGCCGAGTTCATATTGGCCGAACGACCGCCATGCCTGCATGTAAGTTTCCTGTATAAGATCGTCACAATCGGTCTCATTTCGGGTTAACCGTTTGGCGGTGCGATATAGATCATTGATGTGTCTCATCGCCTCCATCTCGAAGATCTCCGGGGTTCTCGTGGTCATATTATTACTCCATTAAAACTGCTATAAATCGATTCCTACACACATTTGTCGGACGAGTCGCTAAAATCCTTACAGAATTCTCATGGAATATTTGTGGCCGCTGAGTAGATAAAGGATCGTGTACGCGACGCACGAGTTCTTCGTCGCGCTCGTGGTGTTACAATGCGGACGGAAGCAATTTCACAATTGGCCATAAGAAACGAGATGCAGTTTTCATCGGGATCAATTGACGAGCCGCTCGGTCGCGATGCCGTAAGTCCTGAAAAATGGGTTGACGAGTATGGCGATCGCTTGTTTCGGTATGCGGTTATTAGGCTGAGGGATGAGGCTGCTGCTGAGGATATTGTTCAGGAGACGCTGCTCTCGGCGATCCAGTCATTAGATTCTTACAGCGGGCGATCGACCGAATTGACCTGGCTCACAGGTATCTTAAAGCACAAGATCATCGATCATTTTCGAAAGAACCGGAAACTTGTCCAGATTACGGACGAAGATACCGATCTCTCGGTTCTCGATCACTTATTTGAAAAGCCCGATGCCCCGGACAGTCATTGGGCTGAGAAGATGCGGCCCGGCAGTATCGAGCAGACGCCGGATCAAGTCCTAGAGAATGGCGAATTCTGGGACGTGATGAATACCTGTCTCGCAGCCCTGCCGGATCGGATCGCAACGGTGTTTACACTACGAGAGGTCGATGGGCTGACAAGCGACGAGGTGTGCGAGGCTCTTTCACTCTCTCCAAGCAATTTTTGGGTGATAATGCACCGTGCAAGAATGCAGCTTCGCCGGTGTATTGAAATAAAATGGTTTCGACGGGCAATATAACTACGCCGATAGAGTTTCGCTATGAAACACACACACGGAAAACACATTCGAACACGGTTCTGGCCAATCCTGGAGTGCCGTGAGATGTCCAAGCTTATCACCGCATCGATGGACGGGAAACTTGCATGGCGTGAGCGGCTGCTGATGAAGCTCCATTTGCTGGCCTGCGATCCGTGTGCCAACTTTCTCAAACAGGTCACATTTATCCGAACCGCCCTCGGCCACGCTGCCAGAAACCTCGGCGAGTACGACGAAGCCATCTCTCTCAGCCCCGACGCCCGTCATAGGATAAAAAGTGCACTCGCAACCGCCAGAGCAGTTTGAAAAATGTCGCACTTGGTTTGGTTGCCAATTGACTCAGGTAAAGCAGAGAATAGTCGTAGATGATCGATCTCGACTCTGATATCTGCGGCTCGCTCGGCGGTTCATTTTCACGCGAATGGATCGAGACGAATGGCATCGGTGGTTACGCATCGGCCAGTGTTTCTGGAGCGAACACACGGCGTTATCACGGCCTGCTCGCCGCCGCGACGCGGCCTCCGCTCGGGCGTGTGGTGATGCTTTCGAAATTCGAGGAAACTCTGATCGTCGACGGCACCGCATTAGAACTCTCATCGAATCAGTATCCCGGCACGTTCGATCCCGAAGGCTACAAATACCTCTCGGGTTTCCGTCTGGATCCGTATCCGGTTTGGACGTATGAGATCGCCGGAATCGAAATAGAGCGTTCACTTTTTATGCCAGCCGGCGAGAATACGACTGTCATTCGATGGAAGATAAAGAGTGATCGATCAACCGAGGCGACCCAGCCGATACTAGTTGTAAAACCTCTTCTTGCTTTTCGCGATCATCATCATTTGCGGCACGAGGATGCCGCATTTGACGGCGACTATCGTGCGGACAAAGGACTGATCTCGATCCAACCGTATGCCGAGATGCCGGCTCTGTATCTTGCCCACGACGCCGGGACGATCGAGCATCAAGGCTATTGGTATCGCGATCTTGAGTACGCGATCGAGCAGGAACGCGGGTTTGATTTTCGTGAAGATCTCTATCAACCTTTCAGCCTCACCTTCGATCTCTCCGATGGAGCGACGATCATTGCATCGACCGAACCTCGAAAAGCAGCCGACGCGACGCAATTAGAAAAGAGCGAGATCAAACGCCGTGCAGAGCTCGTCGTCCGCACCGAGACCGACGACGAATCGCTGTGGCCGCTCATCCTCGCGGCAGATCAATTCATCGTCGCACGCGGCACCGGCAAGACCGTCATCGCGGGCTATCACTGGTTTTCTGATTGGGGACGTGACACGATGATCGCCCTTCCGGGACTGACACTTTCGACCAATCGCCCCGACATCGCGAAGAGTATTCTCACCGAGTTTTCGAAACACATTTCCGACGGAATGATTCCCAACCGATTCCCCGACGCCGGAGAGACGCCTGACTATAATACCGTCGATGCGACGCTCTGGTTTTTCGAAGCGATCCGGGCATACCTTGCTCGTACCGGCGACATACGGTTTATCCGCGAAGTTCTTTACGAAAAGCTCGTCGATATTATCGAGTGGCACGTTCGCGGAACGCGTTATGGCATTCATGTTGACGAGGACGGCCTGCTCTACGCTGGTGAAGCAACCTCACAGCTCACATGGATGGATGCGAAGATCGGCGATTGGGTCGTCACACCACGCACCGGCAAGCCGGTCGAGATCCAGGCTCTCTGGTACAACGCATTGTGCATAATGGCTGATCTTGCCAAGGAACTCGGCGATATAGACAACAAAAAGCTGTACAAGACTATGTCCACGAAGGCCAAAGCTAGCTTTCGTGAGAAATTTTGGAATACGACAGACGAGTGCCTGTACGATGTGATTGACGGCGACGAAAAGGACGCCTCGATCCGCCCGAATCAGATCTTCGCCGTCAGCCTGACGCATACGATGCTCGATGCCGCGACGGCAAGATGGGTCGTCGATAAGGTAGAAGCCGAACTGCTTACGCCTGTGGGTTTACGTTCACTTGCACCGAGCGACCCGCATTACGCACCGATCTATATCGGCTCGCCGCTGGAGCGCGATGGCTCATATCATCAGGGAACTGTCTGGAGTTGGTTGATCGGCCCGTTTGTTGACGCCTATCGCAAAACACATTCGCGAGATGCCATGGCGGAGCGACGCATCGACGAGATACTCGCGGGTCTCAAGGAACATCTCAAGGAAACAATGCTCGGACAGGTTTCAGAGATCTTCGACGCCGAAGCCCCGCACAAACCCCGAGGTGCTGCCGCGCAAGCGTGGAGCGTCGCGGAGTTGCTACGCGTCAGTCTCGACAAACCTTAAACCTATTGTTTTATAAATAATTGGTCCGCATTCCACAACGAGTACGGAAAGATCGGGCTCGGCGAATGATTGCCGATCTTTATGTGCGCCGCCGTGACTATATGCCGTGCGACGACGGGTATCACAGGCAATTGCTCGGCCACGATCTGCTGGATCTCGCCGAACAATGCGGCGCGTTTTTGCGGATCCGACTCGGCAGATTGCTCGGCAAAAAGCTTGTCGATGCGGGCTTCCCATTCGGTCGCCGGCGTCTTTTGCTCGGGGTGCCATTGATGAGCGGCGGCGTTACTGTTGAGGAAATTGCCAAAGGATGACGGCTCGGTGTCAGAAACCGAAAGCCCGAAAAGTATTGCGTCGTAATCAAACGTTTTGGACCAGCGTTCTGACACGTTCTGCGTCTCGACGGGAGCAACCTCCATCTTTATTCCAAGCTTGGCGAGATCCTCTTGGATAACTGCGGCCGTCAACTTTCGCGGCTCATTCTCGACCGGAACAACGAGTGTGAATGCGACACGGTTATTCGCAGCGTCGAATAGCTCGGGAGCCTCGGGCGTTCCTTTCGTAACAAAACCCGCTTCGGCCAGTAGCTGAGCAGCCTTTTCACGGCTGTATTCGATCTTGGGCAGATCAGTCTTTGACCAAGTCTTGTTTCCGGGCGAGACAAAATTGTAGAGAGGCGAGGCTAAACCGCGAAGCGTCGTCGTGGCTATCGTGTTTCGATCGATCGCCGTCGAAATAGCGCGTCGAAAACGCACATCCGAGAACCACTTGAACTTGGCTGTTCCGTCGAGTTTTTCACCATTCGCTTTGGCTGTATTCAGATTGAACCAGATGTGGTCAGTGCCGAGTCCAGGCCCAACATCCGTCGCTTTTACGTCGCCCGTCTGGCTCGAAAGCGTCGCAAAATCCGCCGGCCGAATGCGGTCGACTAGGTCGAGCGTGTTCTGGCTCAGCCGGGCCATTGCGTTATTCGAGTCGGCGGTGATCTCCAGGCTAAGCTTGTCCAAATATGGTAATTGCTCGCCCTTCGCATCTTTCTTCCAGTAGTTCGGATTTCTTTTAAGTACGATCCGCTCGCCACCGGCGACAGATTCGACGGTGAAAGGGCCGCTTGAAACTATCTTTGACGGGTCCGAATCGAGCTTCCACGCCTCAGAAAACTTGCCCGCGTCTAACTCGCTCTTCAGCATGTGTGCGGGCAGCACGCCGAGGTTGACGAGATAGTTCTCGACCGCTGCGACACGTTTGGGAAATGTGAGCTCGACCGTCAGCGGGTCGATCGCTTTCGCCTCGATCGGTTTATCGGCAACGAGCATCGCGTCTTTCCAGACTGGTGCATTTGCCTTCTCGTCGTATATCGATCTTAAAGTAAATACAACATCGTCTGAAGAAATCTCTTTTCCGTCCGAGAATTTAGAGCCCTGTCGCAGCTTGACCTTGACCGTTAGCCCGTCGTCCGAAACTTTCCAGCTCTCTGCCAGGCCGGGAACATATTTTTGGGTGCGATGATCAAACTCCGTGAGCGCCGACGTGAGCAATGAGAACGCGACCAGCATCGTCCCCTCGCTGTCAGTCATGACATAGTTGAAACTCGAGGGCGGGGCGGTCATGCGGTAGCTCAGAGTGCCGCCACGCGTAGCGGACTGAGCTGTCGTGTTATTAGCGGTCGGCTGCGGCGCGTTGCCGCAAGATGCAGCAAAAATAGTCGCCAGAGTAAGGAGAACGACACCGAACAGACTCGATCTTGTTTTCATATTTTTTCGCCTCGGACGAGAGGTATTATATCAGCAAACAGAGCCCGACAAACCGCTCGTTCGAGGCGATTGCAAATCGGTCTGTTTTGTTAAAGAATGAGTGCTGGCATCTGGTCCCTCAATAAATGCTGCGACTTCTGACAAGGAAATTGGTTCAGGGCATTTTCCTGATATTGATATCGTCCGCCATCACGTTTGCACTGCTCGCAAACGCGGGGGGCGACGCTCTGTCGGCACTGCAGGACAATCCGCAGGTCTCACGCGAAACTCTGGATAATTTACGCCGCGTTTACGGCCTCGATCGTCCGATGGTTGAGAGGTACGCTGTCTGGCTCGGCTCTGCCGTGCGAGGCGACCTCGGGAATTCGCTTTACTTTCGAACACCTGTTGCGACGCTCGTCGCTACGCGATTTGGCAGTACGCTGATGGTCAGCCTGGCGGCGATCGCGATCTCGCTCGGTATTTCGGTTTTGCTCGCATTTGTCGCCGCGCGGTTTCGTTGGCGATGGCTGGCGGCGGTAAATGACTTTGTTGTGTTGCTCAGCGCGTCCACTCCGAGGCTTGTCCTGAGTCTGATAGCTCTTACCATTCTTGTTCAATTGAGCTTGACCGAAACCTTCGTGGCTGCGGCAGTCGTGCTGGCGATCCCGTTGATATCGCTCTTTCTTGCTCAACTCGTCGATGGCCTCGACGACGCGATGAAGCAGGACTATATTCGCCTCGCCCGGGCAAAAGGTTTGAGCGAGAATGTCGTCATTCTCCGTCACGCCTCGCGTGCCACGCTCAATCCGGTATTGACGCTTGTCGGATTGTGTCTCGGAGCCTTGCTTGCGGGTTCTGTCCTGGTCGAGACAATTCTCGGCCGGCAGGGAATGGGCTCGCTGATGGTCGCGGCGGTCAGAAATCGTGACATTCCTCTCGTGATGGGCATTGTCCTCGTCGCCAGCGCCGCCGTCTGGCTCGCCAACAGCCTCGCCGAGGTATCGCAGATGTTTAACGACAAACGTCTTCGCGACGCGGAGGCGAAATGAAGACGAGACCAAATTGGCCGCTTCGCACAGGTATCGCGATCGTCGCTGTTCTGTATTTCGTAGCGATCTTCGCTGAGTTTCTTGCTCCCTACGAGCACCGCGAACAGCAGCGACAAACTCCATCCGCACCGCGATCGACCATTCGATTCGCTGACGAGAATGGCAATTTCGCCGCAACTCCCAGAGTTTTTGGCTACCGTATGGCCGACGCTCTGACGCAGCGATATGAGGCCGACGAGACGAGATCTGCTCCGATGCTGTTCTTTGTCAAAGGATATTCTTATCGACTTTTTGGACTGTTCGAAACCGATCGCCATTTGTTCGGAACACCTATCGAGTCACCGGAAACTCCCAAGGCTCACTTGCTCGGAACCGACGCTTTGGGCCGTGACCGTTTTTCGCGGCTTGTGCGAGCAACAAGATTCTCGTTACTCGTCGCTCCGGCTGGAACGATACTCGCTTGTTTGCTCGGGATCACTATCGGGATGATCAGCGGTTATTCGAATCGTTTTGTAGATTCCATCCTGATGGGCATAACCGATGCAGTACTTTCGCTTCCGTCCCTGATCGTCATACTCGCAGCCCGAGTGGCGTTCCCGCTCGAACTGCCGCCGTTTACGGCAGCGGTATTGTTGATAGGGATTTTTGCACTGACGGGCTGGTCCGAAATGGCACGGCTCGCTCGCGGTCTGGTCAAAGAAACTCTAGCGATGGACTACATCCTCGCCGCCAAGGCCACCGGTGTGAAGCCGCTGAGGACGATGACACATCACGTCCTGCCGAACATCACGAGGCCGCTTCTGACTCAGGCGATGCTGATCTTACCAGCATTTTTGCTGGCCGAGGCGGCACTTTCGTTTTTGGGCGTCGGCCTGCAGGAGCCCGAGCCGAGTCTCGGAAATATGCTAAGTGCGGCGGCGGATATCGCACAATTGAAACTGCAACCGCTGCTGCTACTGTCACCTGCTTTGGTTATCGTGGCGTATGTTTTTGGCGTTCGGCTGATCGGTAACGAATTGAAAAATGATGATCGCTAGACTGTTCACATTCCTGTTCATTTTTGTTTTCGTCGCGAACGGCGTTGCACAAACGTCGTTCGTCTCGCGACGCGGCGGTAACTTTTACGTAGGCAATAAACAGTACCGTTTCGTCGGCACAAACTATTGGTACGGCTCGCTCCTCGGCCTTGAGAAAAACAAGAAACGCGGCATCGAACGTCTTCGCAAAGAGCTCGATTTCCTAAAGGCAAACGGCGTCACCAACCTTCGCCTAATGGCCGGAGCAGAAGGAAGCGGCCCTTTAAATGGCATCACGCGTGTCGGTCCACCTTTGCAGAGCGAGCAGGGAACGTTCGACGCGGCCGCACTCGACGGCCTCGACATCGTGCTCGATGAAATGGGAAAACGCGGTATGAAAGCCGTCATCTTTTTTAGTAATAACTGGGAATGGAGCGGCGGTTTTCAGCAGTATCTGATCTGGAACAACGTCATCGAAAGCCGCTGGCTTACCGACAAACCGACCTGGGACGAGCTGCGTGACAACGTAGCAAAATTCTATTCATGTGAGCCATGTAAGGCGGCGTATATAAACCAAATGGTGTACGTGCTGGGTCGCCGTAACACAAAAAATAGAAAGTCCTACATCGACGATCCGACGATCATGGCCTGGGAGATCGCCAACGAACCGCGGCCAATGCGTCCTGCCGCAAACATTGCATACAAGAGGTTTGTCGCAGACACAGCGGCAGTTATCAAACTCATTGACTCAAAGCATCTCGTTACGATCGGCCACGAAGGCCGCATCGGCACCGAGAGCCTAGCCCTATTCGAAGAGGTCCATGCCGACCCGAATGTGGACTATCTGACGATCCACATCTGGCCGAAAAATTGGGGTTGGTTTGGGCCGGGAAGGATGGAGATCGGGTTCAATATCGCGGTCAGCAATTCGGTCGAGTATATAGACGAGAACGTCGCCGTTGCCCGAAAACTGAACAAGCCGCTCGTGATCGAAGAATTCGGTCTGCCGCGAGACGGCCAGTCGTTCGATCCCACATCGCCAACGACATTTCGGGACCGCTATTTCGCGACGATGCTCTCATACGTTGGCAAACCGAACATCGCGGGGGCTAATTTTTGGGCATTCGGCGGCACGGCTCGCCCGATCAAAGGCCAACTCTTTTGGAAGAGCGGCGACGAACCAATGGGCGACCCCCCGATGGAAGAGCAAGGCCTCAACACGGTCTTCGACAGCGACCGCTCGACGTGGAAAGTGATCCGTAAGATGGCGACGCGGATCAAGTGAAGAAATATCTAACCTGATCCAAACGGTCGCCGAAGAGAAATCCTGTTAGATCGACGTTCTCGTGCGATCGGTCATAACCGACCAGCTCGACATATGCACGGCCTGTTACCGGAACCGATTCTCGCGTCCCGCTCACATCGCAGGAACCTTCCCAATAGACAACCATCGTCGTGCCTTTCGTATCGAGTTCCTGATCGGCGATCGACGGCGTGATGGTGATGTCGATATCTAGTTTTGCGACGCGAACTCGCCAGCCCGCTGAATAGACTGCACCATTTCGCGGGCTCGTCCAGGTCGATGTTGTTTCGATATCAAAGTCTGCACGCTTGAGATATCTGCACGTGCCGTCAGCCTGGACAAATGTCCCGGTCGAGTCGCCGTCGGTTCCGTCCTGGTTGCGAAACTGATAGATCATCAGCTCGGTATTATCGTCAAACTGTATCGAGAACCAATCCCAATCTCCCTGCTCCCATATGCCAAATTCGCGATCCATCCACGCTGTGCCGGTAAATGTCTCGACCTCACCGCCCGTATTTGTCTGTCCCGTGACGGCCATTCGCGTGAACGAAAAATGATTCGAACCGCCGGTGCCTTTCTTCGCAATGCCGCTGCCTTCGTCGCCGTTGAGGACGACCGGTTTAGTCGGCTCGAGGATGGCGTCGAAGATTGTTCCGTCGCTCACTGTCGCGTGCAGCACATGCTTCCCCGCCACCTCACGCAAAGACCAGTCGCCCAACCTCACGTCGCACGCCGTCTCGCTCATCAAGACGGGCACGTCGAGCGGCTTATCAAAGCTGCGAATATGTTCGTAGGTGAACTTTTGTGCGTCGATATCCGAGATCGCAAAGTGTGCGAAGTACATCGGATTAGCCAGAGCCGTCATCGGGAAGATGCCCACGCGATCGAGGTCAGTACGCCGTTTAAAGAACACCAACTCAAACCCAAACCGCCGCCCGTTAGCACGTTCGCAGTGCCCGGTGTAATACCACCACTCCGTCTGCACGTCCCGCTTTGCATACAGATCCCGAGGCAAAGTCACCGTGCCATCTGAAGGTGCAGTCCGCAGCGGCTCGTCCCGATAATTCAACAACCCCGCCACACCATCCAGCAAACTCGCCGCCGCCTTCTCGATACCTTCAGTAAACGCCTTCATGACTAAACCCTCTCGCCCAAAATATGTAAAAATATCCTGACTACTGATTACTATGCTAATCCACATCGTGTGCTGGAAATACAAACCCGAAACGACCGCCGCCGAGCGTGACGAACACATCGCGATGCTCGCCGCCTTGCCCGCCGTGATCGAGTGTATCAAAACCTTCGAGGTCGGCCGCGACATTTTGCATCTAGAAAGGTCATTCGACACAGGCCTCGTTGCTGGATTCAAAGACGAGGCCGCTCTTGACGAATACACAGTCCACCCTGACCACCAAAAAGTGGCGGCACTAGGCAAACAGATCGCCGAAAAGGTCGTGTCGGTTGATTTCTTAACTTAAGATCACTTCAGCAGCGTCGGGAGCACCGATCTGATCGCCTCGGCATATGCTCGGGCTCCGGCTTGGTCTGGGTGACCGATGGCGGCGATCTCGCACAGGCGAACGGAATATGCTATCCCGGTCGTAGACTTTAGTTCGGGAAGCGATCTGCGACAAGCCTTGATCCGGTCGCTAGCAAGCGTGTCCTTGACGACACCGCCCTTTCCCATGCGAAAGAGCTTGGTCCTCGGGGCCTCGACGCCATTCTCTTCGGTTAGTGGAGACCGAACAAAAACGGCACGCGTGCTGCCGTGAGCCTTATTTAGACGGTCGACCGCGAGCTGAAAATTCTTGTTCGATTCGTCGAGCCATATTTGCGAACGCACGATAGCACGCCTTTTGATCCGGTTGAAAAACATGGGCCTCACGAGCGGATTGTTCGGGACAAATTTCAGCGCACGCGGAAAGCTCAGAGCCTCGAGCCATGCGTTCAATACCTTGCTGCCGGTCGAGTGGGTGGTGATGACTGGATAGTAGCCGACGACGACGATCTTTGCTCGAGGGTTATTTTTAGCCGCGAGATCGATCACGTCAAACATGTCGTCCTGACAGTACCGCTTGATCTCGGCCTTGAGTTTGTCATCGTCTCCCTTTGGATCGAAAACCCGCGCGGTAGTAATGTCCGTAATTCCGCCGCAGAGCATCACCAGATCTGCTCCGGCCGAACCGGCCGCCTTATATTCGCCCGATGCCATCTCGATCTGCTTCCAGATACTGGGAAAGCCAACATTAACCTCGGGTTCGTAACCAGTAGTCTCGCTGCGTCCCGCCTTGCGAAATTTCTCTGCCTCCTCGGCATGAAATTT
Source organism: Acidobacteriota bacterium (assembly GCA_016718135.1). GTDB lineage: Bacteria > Acidobacteriota > Blastocatellia > Pyrinomonadales > Pyrinomonadaceae > OLB17. Next base: position 341,007 of record JADKEF010000004.1, read on the forward strand.
CAGCGACGATCCCGAATGAGCCTTGACCCTGAGGTTGACCTCGCGAGGGCTGCCAAAGGCATCTTTCCTCAGCCACTCTGCGGTCAATGAGTAAAACTTGTCCGCCTCCTGTAACCCCTGGCCCCACATCAGCGAATCGCCGAGCACCAAAAACTCAAACGGCGTGCTGTCCTGCCCAAAGCCACGAGCAAAACCACGCGAAGCGATACCAGCCACAGTCGCGGCTGCTATCGCTTTAAGGAAATCACGGCGGCTATATCCGGCCATTTTCGTCTTGAAGATAATCGAAATTGTAAACCCAACTATATCGCAAGAACAAGCCCAAATTTGGTCATCTGCGTCCTGTCGGAGGCCGAACGGTCCGGACATAGCGAACCGGTACCGAATTCCCGAGAGTATCCGAAACACTCGCCTCACCGTCAATCTTCGCTGAGCCATCTGCCGAGCTATTCGCAAACAATATCTCTACGAGCCGCGTCGCTTTGCCAATGCGTCCAAGCGAACTCGACGAATCGATCAGTATCATCAACTCGCCTTCAACGGTGTCATTCACCGTCAAAACCGCCCCGTCAGGCAGATCGCCCAATGAGACCACCGGCTTTCCAAGCTTCGCCTCATCATACCTGACCCTAAAACTGACCGCCGCAACCTCGCGGCCAGATTCAAGCTCGACACCGACCGCTCCGCCTTTACCGCTCGCGAGCCTCAGCAAACTCTGTCTCCCAGACTTTGCCCCAAAGATCGAGCCGTCGATAACAGCTCGCAGCGGTGGATCTGCCGCCACGGTTGGTCCGCCCGCACCTGTCAGCGGATCAAGCCCTGAAACATATCTGCGTGTCTGAACGACATCAGCGGAATTAAGCAAGCCATCACCAAGCGTGGCTCGAGGTGACGCGTCCGCTCTCTGGAACTCGTTAGGCTGGCCACTAGGCGTGTCCAGCCCCGAAACGAACCGTCGCACCTGCACAATGTCGTTTGACAATAGAACACCGTCGCCATTCGGCCTCGACGAGACGTCGCTCTCAGACCCCGTCGAGACCGGACCTGCGTTGACCAGGAATTGATACGCATTGATTCCGCCTATCACCGCAGATTCGGGAGCCTCCGAGGGCCGCGTTTGGTTGATCGAGGTCGCGTCGCTGCCGTCCGCCGCATAAAAATAGATCGTGTGAATGCCCGGCTGCAACGGCGTCGTGGTTGCCGATGCAGTAAGCGTTGTCGCTGTGCTCCCGGTATTCGTCGCTCTCGTCCACGCTCCGTTCGCTGTGTCCATCTGGAAATAAATATTCCGCGGCGGTGGAGCGGTCGGCGAGTAAGTCGATGTCGCCGTCAGCGTAAATGTAGTAGTGTTCGTCGTTGTCGTGTTTCCCGCAAGCGGGTTAATGGCCGTATTGAGCGGTATTACGTTGGTCGGGGCGGGTGTAATCACCGTAATGTTCGAGGTGCCTTGATTAGCCAAATAGACCTTGTTCGTCACCGGGTTGACGGCGAGGCCAGTCTGAAATGTGCCACCAGCTACCACAGTTGCAGTAGAGTTGTTCGTCCCGTCAATTACCGTCACGGTGCCGCCATTGTTCAGATGCGAGACATAGATTTTGTTCGTCGCCGGATTGACTGCGACGGCAAAGGAGTCCGAGCCAGCCGTGATGTTTGTCGTCGAGTTGTTTGTCCCGTCAATTGCCGTCACCATGCCGCCTTGACCGGCAACATAGATCTTATTTGTCACTGGATTGACTTCGATGCCATTGGGAAAAGAACTAGTAGTAACGGTTGCTGTCGAGTTGTTAGCCCCGTCAATCACGGTTACCGTGCCGTTAACTCCTGAGTTGGCGACATAGACCCTGTTCGTCACCGCATTGACGGCAATGGCGTGAGGAGCCGTGCCGGCCGCAACAGTTGTCGTCGAGTTGTCGCTTCCGTCAATCACCGTTACGTTAGAGCTGTTTATGTTAGCGACATAGATTTTATTCGTCACCGGATTGACCGAAACGGCGTCGGGAAACGTGCCGGCCGCGACCGTTGTTGTCGAGTTGTCGCTGCCGTCAATTACCGTTACGTTCGCGCTGCCGGTATTAGCAACATAAATCCTATTCGTCACTGGATTAACTGCGACCGCACGGGGTTCTGAACCGACAGCAACGGTTGTTGTTGCGTTGTTAGTCCCGTCAATTACCGTCACGTTGCTGCTGCTCTGATTGGCGACATAGATCCTGTTCGTCACCGGATTGACGGCAACGCCAACGGGGCTTGTACCCGTCGCGACGGTTGCTGTCGAATTATCATTGCCGCTAATCACCGTTACGTTCGCACTGCCGTTATTAGTAATATAGATCTTGTTCGTCGCAGGATTAATCGCGACGGCAGTTGGGCCTATTCCGGCCGAGATGGTGGCCGTCGTGTTGTATGAGCCGTCGATCACCGTGACGTTGTTGCTTGCCTGGTTGGCGACGTAGATCTTATTCGTTACCGGATTGACGCCGACAGCGACGGGATTCGTGCCGGCAGGGATTGTCGTTGTCGAGTTGTTGCTGCCGTCGATCACGGTGACATTGGCACTGTCTCCGTTGGCGACGTAGATCTTATTCGTAATGGTATTGACCGCGAGCGGGAACGGATCTACGCCGGTTGCTACGGTCGCTGTCGAGTTATTGCTGCCGTCGATCACCGTGACATTCGCACTGTCGAGATTGGCAACATAGATCTTGTTCGTCACCGGATTGACCGCGACTGAAAAAGGCTGTGAGCCGGTCGCGACGGTCGTTGTCGTGTTGTCGCTGCCGTTTATGACCGTGACGTTGTTGCTGAAGATATTGGCGACATAGATCTTGTTGGTCGCTGGATTGACTGCCACTTTGGCCGGGGTCGTGCCGGCCGCGACGGTCGCTGTCGTATTGTCGCTGCCGTTAATGATCGTGACGTTGTTGCTGTCGAAATTGGCGACGTATATCTTGTTCGTCACCGGGTTGACCGCTACCGCAAAGGGCCGCGTGCCGGCCGCTACACTTGTCGTCGCATTATTACTGCCGTCGATCACCGTGACGTTGTTGCTGCCCTCGTTAGCGACGTATATCTTGTTCGTCACCGGATCGACCGCCACCGCCTGAGGAGCTGTGCCAACCGCAACCGTCGCGGTGGTGTTATTGCTGCCGTCGATCACCGTCAGGTTGTTGCTGCCCTCATTGGCGACGTATATCTTATTCGTTACTGGATTCACGGCGATCGAACGCGGCGTAGTACCCGCCGTAACGGTAACCGTCGAATTATCCCGCCCGTCGATCACCGTGACATTCCCGCTGTCCCGGTTAGCGACATACATCTTATTGGTGACCGGATTTACCGCAACCGTAGAAGGAGCCGTCCCGGTCGGAACATTCCCAATGCCCGAATCCGCCCGCACGACCCGCCCGCCGCTCTGGACCAGCGTAAATACCGCCAAAAGCAGAACAAAACACCCAACAACAACTAAACGAGACCGCGATGGAACTTGAAACATCCATTCAGTTTACTTCAACTGATTCGGCTCTGCCACGTCGCAGTGCGACCCGCACATCATTCCCAAACATATCCGAAACGCTCGCCGCCCCATCAAGCTCAACCATGCCATCCGCCGAGCCGCCTGCAAAAGATATCTCCACGAGCCGCAACACCTTCCCAACATCCCCAAGCGGCCCCGCCGAGTCGATCAAGATAATGAGCTCACCCTCAACCGAATCATTAACCGTCAAAACCGCCCCGTCAGTTACCTCATCCAAAGAAACCAGCGGCTTACCAAGCGCGGCGTCGTACCGCACTCTAAAGCTAACCGCCGCAACCTCACGCGTAGGGTCAAGATCAACAGAAACGACTCCGCCCTTCCCGCTCGAGAGCCGCAACTCGCTAGACTCCGCAACCTTCGCCCCAAACAGCGAACCATCAATAACAGCCCGTAAAGGCGGATCCGCCGCCGCCGTCGGACCTCCGGCGATCGTAAGCGGGTCAAGGCCGGCACCATAACGCCTCACCTGGACGACATCACTCGAATTGATCACACCATCACCAAACGAAGATCGCGGCGCAGAGTCAGTGCGCTGAAATTCATTTGGATTCACACTCGGTGTATCAAGCCCGGCCACGAATCTCCTCACCTGCGTTATGTCAGTCGAGAGCAACGCCCCATCACCATTCGGCCTGGGCGCAACATCCGACTCAAAACCAGCGGGCAGTTCGATCTTGATCACAATGCGTCCTCACCGCCGTTCTGTGTCGTATCGAGGGCTCCAACAGTCGTCGGAAAGCCCGTCGAGCCAGTCTCGCCGGTCACAAAAGCATTCCCCGAAGAGTCAACCGCCAGGCCAAGAGCGACGTCAAGAGAACTGCCACCGATAAAGGTGGAATCAACAAGCAGGGAACCAGCCGCGTTCAGTTTTGTCACAAATGCGTCAAAATCGCCATTGTGAGTCGTATCAAAAGCCCCTACGGTCGTAGGAAACGTGGGCGAGTTGGTGCCGCCCGTTAACAAGGCATTTCCCGATGTATCCACCGCAATAGCCCGTCCGTCCTCAGTCGAACTCCCACCGATAAATGTTGAATAAACAAGCGACGAACCGGCCGCATTGACCTTTGTTACAAATGCGTCGGACGAGCCGTTGTGAGTGGTATCGAAAGCTCCCGCAGTCGTCGGAAAAGCAGTCGAACCCCCGGAAGTATAACCAGTCACAAAAGCATTACCCGTCGAATCTGCAGCGATTCCGTAACCCCCATCATCAGAATTTCCACCGATAAATGTCGAATACAGAAGCGACGATCCGGACGGATTCAGTTTCGTTACAAATGCGTCAACAACGCCGTTGTAAGTAGTATCGAAAGCTCCCGCAGTCGTCGGATAAGTGGTCGAATCGGTCTCGCCTGTCACAAAGGCATTACCCGATGCATCGACAGCCAGGCCATACGCGTCATCAGACGCGGTACCGCCAATGAATGTCGAATACACAAGCGACGAACCAGCCGCATTCAGCTTTGTTACGAATGCGTCAAAACCGCCGTTGTGGGTCGTATCGAAGGCCCCGGCGGTGGTCGGAAAGGTGGTCGAACCGCTACTACCCGTCACAAAAGCATTGCCCGCCGAATCTGCAGCTATACTGTAGCCGTAATCATCCGCGGCTCCGCCTATAAATGTTGAATAAAGAAGCGCTGAACCGGCAGGATCCAGTTTTGCCACAAAGCCGTCAACGGCTCCGTTGTGAGTGGTATCAAAAGCTCCCGCGGTCGTCGGAAACGTGGGCGAATTAGTGTCCCCGGTCACAAAAACATTGCCCGATGTATCTACCGCGATGCCATGACCGTAGTCACTCGAGCTGCCGCCGATAAATGTCGAGTAAACGAGGGCCGAGCCTGCTGCATTTAACTTTGCGACAAATGCGTCGCCGCTACCGTTATTCGTCGTGTCGAAAACTCCCGGCGTCGTCGGAAATGCGGTTGAAAATGTAAGTCCGGTAAGGTACGCGTTGCCGGCGGCGTCAACCACGATCTTCTCGCCACTATCAAAGGAACTTCCGCCAAGAAACGTCGAATAAGCAAGCGGATCAATGGTCAGCGGTTTGGAACGGTCGTATTCGCCAAGTGTGTATTTGGCACTAAATTTCTGGCCGCCGCCCTTGACCATATTCCGGGTCACCGACCACTGACTGCTGACCTCAAATCTTGCTCCGTCGGTTTCCTGAAAAGTAAATGGCTTGGACTGCTTCATTACGCCAGCTTCGGTCTCGATGACCAAACCGCCATCGGCGTCGAGCGAGACGTTGTCCGCCCCTTCGATCTCCCATTCGATCTGGTTCGGGTCGGCATTGGCCGCAAGCACAAAATCATACTGGATCCCGCCCTGCTCCTTGCCCTTCCAGACCATATCTATACCGTTATAAATACTCTCCGCCTTGACGCTGCCAAAATTCGGAATACCTGTTCGCCAATCGGCTTCGTTTCCCATGAAATAATTCGTCTCATGCCCCAACTTCTCCGACGGTACAAAACTCGCCCCCGCGTTGGCACCGGCAAGCTGCATGTAAACCGCTACGGCCTTTGAGTCTTGGATCGATGGTCGCGCTTCGTGGCTCGCTCTTTTAACGTGGTCAGGCCGCGACTCGGTATTCGGGATCCTCTGACTTCTAACAACATAAACTGCCTCTGTTTCAGTCAGGAACATGTCCATGCCCGCCCCGCGCGAAAAATACTTGACGCGTGAGTCACGCTGTCCGCGATTCTCTTCGAAAAAGACCGGCAGACTCCCAGATAACTGACCCGACGTACCAACAACACGAGAGGCATTTACTCTATCCGTCGACAAGCCCGGCATCATGATCATCATCGCGGTAACCAAAACCACGACCATTGCAAAAACATATCTCAGATTGGTCTTTTTCATATAAGTTCGCCCTAGATTAAGAAATTTTTTGAGTCTCGAAGAGAGCAGGTTCTTGCCAAACATTGCCTAGCCGCTCACTGCCATGGATAACGAAATAGTCGGTCGATAACAATTAAGTATAAAAGATTTTGTGCATTGATGTCACACTTTTATATTGTCCTTCCGAGGGTACCCAGCCACCTCGTTCACGACTTGGTCACGTTGAAACCAAAACTGTTAGGGCGTTTTAACGTCGTTACTCGGCACACTTTAGTCTCGATGGCTAAAGCCTCTCTTTGTAAGCCCGTTAAAACGGGCTCGGATATCTCGGGCGAACCAGACCACGCCGTAAACGACGTGGCTATTTGCCGCGAGGAGCAGGAATACGGCTGAAGCGGCAATTGACGGTTGGCAGGTGGGCGTCAGAGCCAGCGTTTACCGATGTGAGAAATGTGTTGAACGGTGGTACGCCTTTGAGCGTGAGTAGCAAACGCTTTGGGGTCTGGTAACATCATAGATTGGCAATATTGATTTCACTTTTGTGCGGGTAAAGAGATGACCATGTTTGTGAGAGACGGATTTAGGAGCGTTGTATTTGCGGGGCTGTTTGCGCTGTTGGTGATACCGGCGGCGGCGCAGCAGATCAAGCGGACGCCGTTTGACGTGAGCAATTACGTGATCGATGCGGCGATCAGCCCTGCGGAGCGAAAGCTGACCGCGACAGCGGATGTGACGTTTACACCGCTTGAGGACACACGGGCCGTGGCATTTGAGCTGAACGGCAGTCTCAAGATCGACACGATCACGCGTCTCGACAAGACGATCGTTATGACGCCGACCGTCACGACGCCTGCAACAAAGGCTGCCCCAAAACCTGCCCCGGCGGCCACTCCGTCCAGCCTGATCACCTTTGTCCAGGACCAGACCAATAGCAGCGACCTCGGCCCCCACGTGCGTATCGACCTCGGCGAGAATGTGGTAAAAGGTACGCCGATCACGCTGCGATTCAAGTACAGCGGCGTTCTCGACGGCCCTGCCGGCGGCCCTTTGCTCAATAAGCGGCTCGCTTACGTCGGCGAGAATAACGGCTATCTGATGTACGCGGCACGCTGGTTCCCGTTTCACGATTACGCGGCTGACCTCGCCACATCTGACATCTCGATCTCGCTTCCGGCGGGCTTGCAGCTTGTCGGATACAGCGATGCGGCAACAAGTGCGATGGGCGGCAAGACACGCTTTGTTCAATCGACACCGGCATTGCCCGGCAACTTTGCATACGGCAAGTATCTGCCACGTACTCCCGCGTCGGCGAGCAGGAACTGCAGTTCTTTGCCAAGCCCGGTAGCGACGCCCTGATCTCGGCATACGGCGAGGTGATCGGCAAGGCACTTGAGAATTACACCAAGCGTTTTGGACCGGCATCGCACGGTAAAAAGCTCTCGGTCGTGCAGATCGATGACGAAAGCCTTGAGTTTTATTCTTCGCGCGGATTGCTCTTCGTCGCGTCAAAGCCTTTTGAGGAGAATCGAGAGACGTACATGAACGAGCGACTTCAGCGCGAGGCCGCCTATCAATGGTGGGGCCAGACCGTTGGGCTGAAGTCTTTTGACGACGCGTGGCTATCGCAAGGGCTTGCCGAGTATAGTGCGTTCAGCCTTCGCGAGAGCGAGATGGATGGTGCCAAGCTCGACGGCATCCGCCGCGAACTGCTCGAAAAGTCGCTCACCTTCGAACAAACCGCGTCGCTCCTGCGTGCCCCGGCCAATCTCGACGACCAGAGCATCGGCTATCAGTACATCATGTACGCCAAGGGTGCCTTTGTTTATAAATTGCTCAGAGACACGCTGGGCGATCAGAAATTTGATCAGCTGATGCGAACGTTCCTCAACGAGTTTCGGGGCAAGAACGCCTCGATCGACGATTTTGAAAAGCTCACGTCGCGTGTCGCCGGGCAGAACATGCGTTACTTCTTTGCCCGCTGGGTCGAGTCGACCGGCGTGCCTGAGTTCTCGAGCGATTATCTGATCATCCGCACACGCGGCGGTAAATTCGTTACCCGCGGCACGGTGAAGCAGAATTACGACAACCTTCGCCTGCCCGTCGAGGTACAGCTACGATCCGAGGGCGACCAAGGATTGACGACCGTCAAGCTCGATATGGAAGATTCGAGTGCTGATTTTAACATCGAGTCGACCGGCAAGCCGATCGCTGTAGCGATCGACCCGAGCTTTAAGCTGTTGCGTATTTCGCCCGACCTTCGCGTCTCGTCGATCGCTCGTCGCGGTATCGAGCAGTTCAAGGAAGGGAATTATGTCGAGGCTCAGCAGCAATTCGAGGCGGCGTTAAAGCTAGACCGTTCGAACTCGTGGATCTATTACCACCTCGGCCTTTTGTTTCTCGAACAACGAAACTTTGACCTCGCCATCGATAATTTCAAGGCGACTCTCGGCGGATCGTTGAATCCGGCATGGCTCTCGGTTTGGGCCAACATCAAAATGGGCAACGCCTACGACGCCAAAGGCGACCGCACCCGTGCCGTAGCCGCCTACAAGCGTGCCGAGGACCTCGGCGACAACTACGACAACGCCCAGGACGCGATCAAGAAATACCAAGCGACGCCCTTCGACCCGAAGGAAGTCAAAACAACCGCGACTAAATAGGACAATAAAAAAGAGGCCCGCATTTCGCGAGCCTCTTTTGTTCCCCCTTGATGATGCGTCCTTAGAACCGGAGCTTGGCTCGGAACTGCCCGACGCGTGGCCCACCGATCGTGTTCGTAATAACACCAAAGTCGACCGTGTCCTGTAAGTCACTGTTCGGATTTGCAAAGTTCACGGTGTTGAACAGATTGAACAGATCAAAGCCAAGTTCAAAGCTCACGCGCTCATTGAACTTAGTGTTCTTTGCAAAGCTCAGGTCAAACCGCTTCTGTAGCGGGCCGCGGAATGCGTTTCGTCCCAAGTTGCCAAAACCACCGAGTGCCGATGTGAAACAGCTTGTGTTGATCACATTCAAGTTGCTTGTGCTCGCATTCGAAATAGCATCGCCAGCCGAGCACGTGATGTTCGGTCTGCCAAAACCGGGACGATAGATGCCACCCGCTCCGCGGGTAACGTTGGTCAACTGAGACGCATTCGCGATCTCCGGCTCCGAGGCAAACACCGTAAACGGCGTTCCCGATTGAGCCTGGAAGAATCCGGAAACCGACCAGCCATTCACGAGCCGTCGATCCGAACCGCCGCTGGGTATCTCCCACACGAAGTTCGTGCTGAACCGGTGAGTACGGTCGAAATCCGAAAGGCCTTTATTGTTGGCCAAGTCGCGGGAATCGCCCTGTGCGATGAAGCCGCTATTCGGTACATCAGGCTTGCCGCTACCGGCCGTGCTGCCCGGATCGGATGACATAACGTCGATCGATTTCGAGAAGGTATAGGCCATATTGAACTGCAAGCCTCTCGACATACGCTTGGTCAGGCTGAACTGGCCACCGTGATAGTCAGAGTTGCCCTTCGAGGTGAGTAGTAAAGCCTCAGGTACATTAAACCCAAGGATCGGCACACGAGCCTCGAAGTTAATGTATGTACCGTTTGCTGCCGATAGGTTGAGATCGGTCAGCCCGGTAACGGTGTTCAGGAAGCCGAACGCTCGACCCGTTCCGCGGGCACGAGCGGTCGAACCCGCATTCAGAGCTCCGTTCGGAGATCCCGCCGCTACGTATGCCTGATTGAATCGCTCAAAGATGTGATCCGGTGTGTTCGGGTCGTTCAGGTCGAAGCCCTGATTGAGAGCCTGTGCGACAAGAAGGTTCTTGCCCTTGGTGCCGACATACCTTGCCTCGAACATTAGGTCCTTGGCGATCTCGTACTGCATACCGACATTCCACTGGTGGATATAAGGCGTCTTTAGATCGCGATCGACCGCTCGAAACTCAAAGGTTTCCGCAATGTTACCGCGTGTACAGCCAACACCGGTCGACGGGACACAGCTCGCACCTTGCGGAGTACCTCGCGAATCGACGAATACAGGGGTATTGTCGCGGATCGCGTAGGAGCCGGTGGTACCAGAACCGCGAACGATGCGGAACGGCAACCACTGATTGAGCGGAATATTCGTCGGAACTCCGGAGAATGCAGTCGCAATGGCAACGTTCCCGCTTGGAACCGTGATCTCGACTTCTCGTAGGAAAGGGTAATTCGAGAAAACGGTGTTAATGAAAGCTGCTGATGGACGATCGTAGAACAAGCCGTAGCCGCCGCGAAATACCAGCTTGTCATTCACCGCGTATGCGAGACCGAATCGCGGAGCGATATTGTTCGTATCCTGGCCGTTCAGCGTGTGCTTGTTGTTGGCCTTGGTCGTCACGGCAACTGCCGAGTCAACTATCAAAACGCCGGTCGCCGTCGTATTGCTCGGTATCAGAAAGCCCGGGGTTGGGTTATCGCACAGTGCATTTGAACCGCCGGTAGCGGCAAAGCATGGCAAGAACGGAGCGAGATCAAAATTACCGATCCGGCCATTCTTTTCCGTTGGCCACAAAAAGAGCTCGTAGCGAAGTCCGACATTTAAGCTGAGCTTTCGGGTGATCTTCCAGTCATCGGTCAGATAGAAGCCGTAGTCACGGAAGCGAAAGTCCTTATCCGTAATGCCGTACTGCGTATCGGCCTCGGTCGCATTCCCGGTGAGCAATTGTGTGAACGAATCAAATTTTTCAAATTCGGTAGCCTGCTCTTCCGGAAGGTTTGTCTGGAACTGATGGCTCTTGTATTCGCCACCAAATTTGATGTTGTGATTACCACGGATCCAGTTAACGTTGTCCCCGATACTATAGGTAGTCTGCTTGCGACGGTTGAACGAGTCGTTAGGGCCGCCGAACGAGAAGTTCGCCATGTTGTTTCGGCCGATATAGTGGCCTAGGCGTGTAGTCGCCACGCTGGTGTCAAAAGTGGATGCCGGATTATTAACACCAATAAATTGGTTGGTAAAATCACCCGTCGAGAACTCCTCCGTCAACGAACGGGTGTTGTTCAATGAGAAAAACCCAAAGCGAACCTCATTGATCAGATTCGACGAGAAAATGTGCGTATCGCCGATCGAGAGCGTTCGGTTGCGGTCATTTCGCTTCAATGTCGTCGGCGATGCGAGGCTGTTCGGATCAGGGAACGAATCGAGCCCGGGGAAGTTGGCGTAGAACAACGTACCGCTCAGCGTATTCTTGGAGCTCAGCTGTGCGTCAATGCGGCCGGTGAACTGATTTTGTTCGAAGAGCGATGGCTGAACACTAATGAACTCAACAAGCGGATTATTTCGCTGCAGCGTGCGCGAAGTGATCGACGGGAAATTGCCGAACTGATATGAGCCCGTTCCTGTCTGATCGACAATGCCGAGATTTCGTACGTTTGAAACGCTTGGAATGTAAAAGCCTCCAGTCACCGGGTTTCGAAGATTAAAGATCCTGAATGCCACATCGCTAATGTCGGTAGGTAGAAGGCATGTCGTGCCGACAGCACATCCGTTGAACTGATTAAAAGCTGCGGCGATCGCGGCCTTCGAACGATCCGTTCCAAGGACAGTCATTGCCTGAGGCAGAACTGTACGTGTGCGGGCCGTCGGCACAAGGCCGGTGTTGGCGTCGGTGTACTGATACCCGCCGAAGAAGAACACTCTGTCCTTCTTGATCGGACCTCCGAGGGTGAACCCGAGCTCGGTGCGATCGGCACGAGGTTTTTCGTTACCGCTTTCCTTGAGGAAGAACTCGTTCGAGTTAAAATTCTTGTTCTGCAGATAATAGTAGGCCGAGCCGTTGTATGCATTGCCGCCGGCCTTGGGCACAAGCTGAAAATTGCCGCCACCACTGCGACCGGTCGACGCATCATAAAGCGAGGTCTGCAGTTTAACTTCTTGAAGAGTCTCCGGAGCAGGCGAGATATTATCGGTTAGACTGCCTTCGTTGCTTGTAATATTGGTTGCGTCAACACCGTTAAAGAAGAGGCTCGTCGAGGTTGTTCGCGTACCGTTAACCGATGGCGAGATGTTACCGTTACCGTTAACGCCGACCGGCGAAAGCTCGGACGACACGCCTGACTCAGCAGACAACAGCCCGGTAAAGCTACGGGTCGAGGTGGGCGTTTTGGTCAGTTGTTCGCCAGTGATCTGTCTCGATACCGCGGCAGACTCTGCCTGCACAAGCGGTTGCTCAGAGACGACATCGACATAAACATCAGATACACCGACCTCGAGCGTAACTTCAACGGCTCGTGTCACCGATGCCTCGACCTGTACGCCTGAATTCGAGGCTTTCTTAAAACCGTCCTTATCGAAAGACACAGTATAGCCCCCGACCGGGAGGTTGGTTACAGTCCACCGTCCGTCCACATTAGTAACGACGTTGCGGGTCAAGTTGGTCGCGATGTTCTTTACTAAGACACTCGCCCCTGAACCACTGCACCATTCGGGTCATTAACGACACCGCTTAAACTGCCGGTCGACTGGGCAAACGCCGCAGTGGCGGACATTAAAACTATTGAAAAGATCAAGATCTTATATACGATCTGCGATTTCATGACTACTCCTTTCTGCTCAGCTAATAAATTCGTCGCGGCACAGAAACACCGGGTGAAACCGTGTTGCCGTCCGCGTTTTGACTTATAGATATCTCGTTAGCAAGGAAGAGGATATGCGTGCCGAGTTACGAAGATGTGAAACTCTTGTTAAGAGTTTATTAACTATTCGTACGTGAAAAAGCCGGCTAGTATTTTGCAACACTAGCCGGCATCAAGCGGAGAAAATGCTTGAGTTAGAAAATGAATCTCGCTCCGAGCTGGATCTGTCGAGGGCCGCCGAATCGGGCCGTTGATGGTGCACTAGTTGGATCGAGAGCACGAACGTTTGGGAAATAGCCAGTTGGACAGGTGATGTTAAGCGGGTTTGCCGTGTCAGCAAGTGCCGAGTTTCCGGTGCAGTAGTTACTGATCGAATCGACGCCAAAGCCTTTGTTGGTATTCCTCGTAACATTGAAAACTTCAGCCGAAAGGTCGAGCTTCTTGGTCTCGCCGAAGCGGAATGCTTTTAGTAGCCTGATGTCCATGTTAAAGAAGTTAGGCATACGAAACGCGTTTCGTCCGGACACTACGCCTCCGATTACCACGCGGTCATTTGCGTCGTTAAGGTCTCCGTTGAAATCCTCGCCGTCGGTGATCAACGCCGAGTAGGGAAAGCCGGTTCTTGCAACAAAGATCGTGCTGACCGAGAATCCACGCCCGATGTCGTAGAGCCCGCTGACATTGAGATTGTGCCTAACATCCTGCTTCGACGGGCCGGCTTCGGCCTTCAGGTTGAACGGGTTGAGCGTCGGTTCGCGTGAGAAGTTTCGCTCGTTCGAGTCATCGTCCTCATTGTTGGCAAATGTATAATTCGCCTCAAACTGAAATCGGTTCGCAAAGCGGCGGCGAAGCGAGACGCTGAGAGCGTCGTAGGTCGAGTGCGCCGATGATTCGTTGATCTCGAGCTGCGAGATCGTCGTATTTGGCCGTGTCGCCGAGAAGACAGGAAATCCGCTCGCCTGGAGTGTCGGCGGGAACAGATTGCGGTCGACGCGGCGTTGCAGGTTATAGGTCGAGTTGCGCGTGTAGCCTACAGTTAGTACTAGCTGGTTGCCGATCTTCTGCTCCAATGTTGCCGATGTTTGGAAGGAACGTGGATTCTTAAAATTCGGGTCAAAGCCAAAAACACGCGGCTTAACGATGAAAGCCGCAAGGGCCGGGGTCAGATTTGTGAAACCGTTCGCATATGTGACAAGTGCATTTGGCCCGCGCAGGCGGCAACCGGCAAGGTTGACGACTAGCGAGTTTCGGCACGCCGCAGTTTCAGCGATCTCTATTTCCTGCGTCGTTAGGCCGTTGTCCGTCGTCACACGCTGGAACAGGTTTGCCGGGGTTCGAGCCGCGAAGATACCAGCCGAAAGACGGATGATCGTCTTGCCCTTGCCGCCTACATCGTAGGCAAGGCCGAGCCTCGGCTGCCATTGATTCAGATCGTTCGGAATGAGAGCGGTTTGCGGAATTGCCGGATTCGGATTGCGCGGCTGCGGATTGAACTGGGCCTCGTACCGGAGTCCTACATGGATAAGCAACTCGCTCGAGACCTTGATGCGATCCTGAACAAAGAATGCGTATTCGTGCTGCGTTCCGGTGTAAAGAAGTGCCGATGGATCGACCGTGGCCAAAGTTTGCCGGAAGCGTCTCGGACGAACGTTAATGTAGTTCTCAAGGCCCGTCGCGATAGTAACACCGCTTACGGTACGGCTTTCAAAATCGTAACGCGGTTGAGTATTGGACTGACGCTTCTGGGCCACCTGGTTGATATTCGCATCCACGCCAATGCGAAGACGATGGGGGCCGGAATCAAAACTAAGATTATTCGTTACCTGATATCGCGTCGTCTCGAACAAACGCGGCCGGGCACGATCTCCGCCGAGGGTTCCAAAGCCCGCGACCACGGCCTGGCCGATCGTTGAGTTCGGTTCCTCGAGCCTGTTATCGGTCGCGTACTGGCCGCGAAATTCATTGATCAGCCTAGGGGAGATAACCGATACCAGCGAGCCTTTCAGTCCGCCGCTCGTGTTCTTGCGGGTGTAGTTGCTCTCGACGGCGACATCCTGACGCGGGTTCTCGAACGAGAAGTTTTCCCCGCGAAAACGCGTATAGCTGTATTGAAAATTTAGTGAATTCTTCGGAGTAGGCTGGAAATCGAGCCTTCCAAAGAATGCGGTCGGATTGTTCGTTCCCCGTTGCTCGCCTTCGAGAGCAGCGAGATCCGCAGGCAGCGGAACGCCGGGAACATCCTGAAAATCTACGACAAAAGGAACTCGAAGATAATTCTGCTCGATGCCGAAGAAAAAGAACGCCCGGTCTCGTATGATCGGGCCGCCGATCGAACCGCCGAACTGATTCTGTGCGTTGTCAAGGTCTTGCCCAAAAGCGTCGGGCGAGGTCAGATGTCTATTTCGGTTGAAGTAGAAAACCTCACCGCGTACTTCGTTCGTACCTGATTTTGTGACCGCATTAACAAAGCCCGCTCCGGTTCGTCCAACCTCTGCTGTCGCGCCTGAACGCACCACCTGAAACTCGCGGATCGCCGTCTGTGGAAAGAAGAACACCGATTCATTACCGCCACGCTGATTGCCCTGCAGAGCATCATTGAAGTCGGCGCCGTCGATCGCGACATTTGAGTTGATCGAACGCTGGCCTGAGATGACCAAACCGCTACGGTCGCCCTCCTGAACGACGCCCGGCGTAAGCTGTACAAACTCGGTAAAGTTGCGCCCGCGAACCGGCAGATCGGAAACCAGCCGCTGTGAGATCGTCGAACCGGTCGACTCGGTCTCAGCACTGATGACATCTGCGTCGCCGGTTACGTCGACCTGCACACTCGCGCCTTGCAAGCCTAGTGTTATCTCGACCGGTGTCGATTCGCCAACGCTGAGCGAGACTGACTTGGATGTTTCCGCGAAACCTGAAGCCTTCGTTATCACAACATAGTTGCCGACCGGCAGAACACTTGCTGAGAATATACCGTTTGAGTTGGTCGTAACAGTACGTTCAAGATTGGTGTCTTTGTTTTTAATAACGACTGTCGCTCCTTGGACGACCGCTCCATTTTGGTCCTTAACGACACCCTCGACGGCCGCACTACCCGATTCGGACTGCCCGAAAGCAGCCGTTGTGAATAAAATGGTAAGTAAAAAGGCAAAGATCGACGTGATGATAACGCGTGGTTTCATGTTCACTCCTGCTAGGCTGGCCATCGCGGGCCGCACCTCAAGCGCAATATTATTGATAGTTTCTGGTAGCAACTACCAAAGATATTGCGGAGAAGTTAACGGGAAATGAACGGCGTGTTAAAAGAATGTTAACTCTGAACGGGAAGCTGCTGTGGAGTCATCTTTTCTAATATTTAGAAAAGCCACTCGTCAGATCGGCGCCAACAATACGTATCTGAGCTGTGTGCGGGGGGCCTTCGTAGCCTTTCATGGCTTCGATGGCGATGATGGCGACGCGGTTTTCGTATGGGCTTTTGATGGCGCCGATGAGGCCGGCGTCGAGCATGAACCAGTAGTCGTCCGTGGAGTGGTCTTCGGAGGTAAAGACCGTTTTAGTGCCTAGTTTTGTAGACCGAAGTGAGACGGTGTAGAGATCGACACGAATTTCACCGCCGTCAATGTTCTGGCCCATCTTCTTAGCTGATCTGGCCGTGTAGCTAGTTCCTCCGGCCGAGAAGGTTTTGTTGAGCATCACGACGCGCGAGGCGACGATGCCGTTCTCGGCAAGCTTTTCTGAGAAGAGTTTTTGATTCTTCTTCCACAGTTCGCGGATATTTCCCGAACCACGCTGCTTGCCCGTCACCAGATCGTCTTCGTCGCCCTGATCGTACTTAAATTCCCAAATGATCTTATCGGTACGCATATCCTGTATCGCCAAATACGCGTAATAGCACCCGCACGCCTCATCGACCGGCTCGCTATAGTACGCGAACTTGCCGTCCTTTGACCAGCCGATAGGATAGAAAGCCTCAGGGATCAGTGTTGGATAGCTGTTGCTGCGGTCGTAGAACTTAGGGAAGTTTTGACGGACAAACCTCTCGATCGGCACCTCGCGCGGCTGGGCGTAGGTCTGAGTTAATGCCTGCGTGGCAACCGAAAATATGAGCGTCAGAATGAGGCCTGTCGTTTTCGCTGTTTTCATCCTGGTACTTTCACAATGTAACTGCCGCCCGCTAACGCAGGCGGTTCTGACTAAATAATCGTCGTCACGATCTCACGAATGCTCCGCTGCAGCTCGCGGTCGTCGGTGATGGGAGAGCAGATGGCGACCTCGGCGGCGGCGATGGGGGAGATGCCTTGAGCGATCATTTGGGCGGCGTAGATGAGGAGGCGGGTCGAGACGCCTTCTTCGAGGCCGTGGCCGCGAAGGTTGCGGACCTTTTGGCCGATCTTAACGAGGTCGGCGGCGGTTTCGATATCGATGCCGCCTTCTTTGGCGACGATCTCGGCCTCGGCCTCCGCGTTCGGATAGTCGAATTCCATCGCGACGAAGCGTTGGCGCGTGGACTGCTTGAGATCTTTGAGGATCGACTGGTAGCCCGGATTGTACGAGACGACGAGCATGAAATCGTCGGGAGCCTCGATCACGGTGCCGCGTTTTTCGATCGGCAGGCGGCGGCGGTCGTCGGTGAGCGGGTGGATGATGACGACGGTGTCTTTGCGCGCCTCAACGACCTCGTCGAGATAGCAGATCGCTCCCGCACGGACCGCGGCGGTCAGCGGGCCGTCGTGCCAGACGGTCTCTTCGCCTTCGAGCAGAAAGCGGCCCACCAGATCGGTTGAGGAAAGGTCTTCGTGACAGGCGACGGTGATGAGCGGGCGGTTCAGGCGATGGGCCATGTATTCGACAAAGCGCGTCTTGCCGCAGCCCGTTGGCCCCTTGAGCATCGCGGGCAATTTCGCCGCAAACGCCGCTTCGAAAAGCTCGACTTCTTGTCCGATGGGTAGATAAAACGGTTCGTCTTTAACCTTGTATTTCTCGACTGCTAATTCCATTTTGAGGGTTAGTTTACCAAATCGCTTGGCCGCTCACTATTGAGATCGTAAATACACTCATGCCTTGAATTTTCCCCAGTCGCCCCAGATTGCGAAAGTCAGGCCGGCGGACTGGAGATTTACAAAAAGCGTCTTTCCATCCGGCGAGAACGTCGAGCCTGCAAACTCGCTTCGAGGAAACTGGGTGCTTACGTTCCTAGCAAAGTCAGCCATCTGTCCCTTCGGCGTAAGTATCCGCACGAAATTCTTTGATTCCATCCCGGGATAATCGCCGTCCTCGCATAGGAAGAGCAGATCGCTCTTTGGCCGCATGCAGATGTTGTCGGGCATGTAGAGAATTTCTTTGCTTGGCGATTCGAATACCAGAGTGAGATATCCGCGATCACGATCTTTCCGCTCGTAACGCCATATCTGGCCGCCTTTCGAGTCGCCTCCGCTTGTCGAGGTGAAATAGATCTTGCCGTCGCGATCGGCACAGCAACCTTCGAGTCGGTTAAAGGTCGCACCGCCTTTTGCCTTGCCCTGTTTAAAGACCGCCAACGGATCGACATCTGCCTCGGCCGGATCAGGATTGTCGATAGTGACCCAATTTGCCTCGAGCCGTGCACCAACCTTCTGGCCGTTCCTTGTGTCGAGATCCGACTTTCCGGTGACCATCAGCATTTGCAGGGTGCCGCCCTCGGCGAGTCGCTTGCTCTTATTCGGCACGAAGCGATAGAAGCCGCACGGATTGTAGTCTTCGGTAAGATAGACAACACCTTTCTTGTCGACGGCGATTGCCTCGTGCGTAAATCGGCCCATCGCTCTTAATGGAACCGGAGCAACGGCGCTATTGGCAGCTGCGGGAACCTCGAAGCAATATCCGTGTGGTTTCGGAAAGCCTCCTGTCTTGGTCCCTCGCGAACTCGTCCGCACGGTAGGGCCAAGCGTGGTCTCCTCGCACGTCACCCAGCTTCCCCACGGCGTCGGACCGCCGGCACAGTTGATCATCGTGCCCGACAGACTGACAAAATCGCGGATGATAGTTCTCGTTTTTGGGTCGATGACCATCGTCGTTGTACCGCCACCGGCCATTTCGTCATAGTGGTTTACGGTGCCAATACCCGCTCCTTCTTTCGGGACGCTGCCGTGGCTGACCTCATGATTGCGAACGATCCGCAGCTCATCCTTGACCTTAAAGGTCCACATACCGTCGTGAGCTGCGGGCGTCGGGCGGCCATCTGACATCATGCCCTTAACGCGGCCGATGACGTTGTATTCAAACCCTTTTGGCAGGGAGAGAAAGGTCTCGCCGGTGTTCTTGGCAGCAGTCGGGAATAGATCGCCAAAGCCGACCGCCCGATATGCGTTCGGCCTCGGATCATCTGCCAATGCCAACGCCCGATTGCCGAGCGACGAACAAGCGAGAGCCAATCCACCCGAAAAATATGCTAGATCTCGCAAAAAGCTACGTCTGTCTATTACCATTTCTACCTCGATAGCTCCACGATAACTGGCGCGTGATAAAATTTCAAAAGTAATTCGGGATCGATGACACAAGACGTTAAAATTGTTCAGGCCGAAAGTGTGTCTCAGATAGACGATGCCCGCACTATCTTTCGCGAATACGAGGCATGGATCGATTTCGATCTCTGTTTCCAGGGTTTCGAGGCCGAACTTGCCTCTTTACCCGGAAAATACGCTAAGCCAGATGGCCGTTTGCTGCTTGCCTACGTCGACGATCGGCTCGCTGGCTGCATAGCGATGCGTAAACTCGAAGACGGAATCTGTGAGATGAAACGGCTATTTGTCCGAGACGAGTTTCGCGGTTTACGGATCGGCATCAATCTGATCGAACGACTGATCGCTGATGCCCGCGAGATCGGTTATTCAAAAATGCGGCTCGATACCTTTCCGCCCAAAATGAGCAAAGCCGTAAGTCTCTATGAGACTCACGGCTTTGTCGAGATACCGCCGTACTACGAAAATCCGCACAGTGACGTCCTTTTTATGGAACTGTCTCTTTAAATTCTATTGATTTGGCTTCTGAATTTTCAACGGCGTGCCGAACACAACTTCCTTTCGCGTTCTCACCGAAGTACCTGGAGCCTTCATAAGTAACCTGATTTTCCGGCGTTCCCCTGACTTTGGAGGTACCTGAGGATAGTAACCTAGACGATACATTCTTTTCAGGTCGAGGGATATCTGCTGGAAAGCAGGCACTAGCAAACTAACTTCGCCGATTTCCACAGCCCCACCTCCGGTTTTATCGGCAAGTCCATTCATATACGATTTAACTTCCGCGATCACTTTTTTAAGTTCGTTCGGGGGTAAGCCGAGACTGTTCCCGTATCGATCGATGTCCTCGACGCTAGGCTTTGTGTACCATCTCTGCGCTTTCGGATATTCTCCAAATCTAACGGTGTAGATTACTGCGTCCGACTCCTCGGCTTTATTCAAGTTAGACTTTGCAGATACACCCTTCCCATATAGCTCACCATCAGAGAACATTACTATTGCTTTCCGGCCTGGTAGTCTGGCCATGTAATCGATTGATTTATCGACTGCATTGAAGGTCATTGTCAACCAATCATCATTTGTCTTTTTGAAGAAAATGGTTTGAGTGAAACTGTGCTTTTTTGT
Source organism: Acidobacteriota bacterium (assembly GCA_016718135.1). Classification (GTDB taxonomy): domain Bacteria; phylum Acidobacteriota; class Blastocatellia; order Pyrinomonadales; family Pyrinomonadaceae; genus OLB17. Next base: position 361,598 of record JADKEF010000004.1, read on the forward strand.
GGGAGGACAGAGAATGTCGAGATGTGCTTTGTCTCGGAAAGTCGCTACAATAATTTGATCTTCAGGAGCGAGAGACTGAACGAATTTGTTCGCCGCAGATGCAAGTGTAGAAAGATGATCATTCATAGAACCGCTTACATCGATAAGCAGAAGTACCGTGACCGGCACCTCGGCCGTTTCGAAAAACGCTGTTTCCTGCGGCTTCCCATTTTCTAAAATCTCAAAGTCCGACGCCTTGAGCCCCGATACAAATCGACCGTCCTTATCCGAAACGAACACCGGTAACGTGACTAGATCAGTTTCGACTTTCACCGTCTCGTCTTGCGCTGGAGTAATCGATGCGGACAATAGCAATAGGATGACCGCTATAATGTTCAACTTTTTATTGATCATCCGTACTACGTAGCACAATGCGGTGTGCCACCACCATAGCAATACTTGTTGAAGCAATTTACACAAGTTCCACCTGACCAAGGGCACGTGAGATAGTAACGATTCTGACAGTTAACCGGATTACCTTGGTAGTCAACATCACAAACGGAGCCATATTGGGTAGTGCAAAACCCAGGCGTAGATTCTTCATTCTCACACCAGACTGCATTTCCTAAGCAGCTTAGGAACTGACTGTTGCATGAAATTACACAACTTTGACAAACTGACGCGGTTGAGTTTGCATTACAACTTTCCTGACACTCATCGATACAAGAACCTTGGTTTGTTTCGCATTCCTGAATGCAAGGTGCTGCGAGACCAGTTCTGGTTTCATCGGAAAGGCCTACAAAATAAATAGACAAACCGATCAAAAAAATAGCGAACCATTTCCTAACAATTGATACCGAAAACTTCATGGTTACTCCTCCTACTCAACGTAATAATCTAACCGCTAACATTGGGTGTATCGAACACCTTACTCATCACCTCACGCTCAACTTCAACAGACAATTTCCCTTTCCATACCTCAAGTACAAGTCCGTGTCGATCAACCAGCAATAGGGTCGGAGTCGCTCGTATATTGATCTGTTCAGGATTAATCTGAGCGACTTCATCAACCGTAATATTTTGCTCAAGCAAATATTTCTGGGTCTCTTGTTTTGGCTGAATAAATAAGGCGACGAGACGCACATCCTTCCCAACCCGGTACGCAGATAGTTTTTGGTAAAACGGAATGCTCTCCGCACAGTATTTACAAGCGGTTGAGAGAATCATAACTAGATTCCTGTCGCTACCGCTCCAAATAACATCTCCATTCGGAATTACCGCTCCTGACCTGATTCCCTCAACTCTCTCCGGTGCGTTCGACACAGGAGTGGAGAAATATTTGACGCCAACGAGTCCAAGAAAGACCATCGCAATGACGATAATCGCAACATTTGATCCGATTTCCAACGATTTCTTCAGTCTATCCATAAGACGAGATGGCCCTTTGATTCCCAGAGCTTGTGATGATTTTTCGAATCTATTTTTGGTTGGTTCGCTTAAGAAGTCAACAGCTATTTTCGAGCAAAAACGGTTGTCTTTTTGCCAAAACTGCTATTTATTGTCTTGGAGGTCGTTTGATTGAAATATGTTGTCTTGTTGGCGGCGAAAAACTCTGGGGGACATGCCATACTTTGACCTAAATCCCCGGCAAAGACGACTAGCATCGCCAAAACCAAGGATAACTGCTATTTCTTGAATGTGCAGAAAACAGGTCGGATCGGCTAGTAGTTGGTGAGCTTTCTCAAGCCGAAGCCTATTTACAAAAGCCATCAGACTTCCGCCCGTCTCAGACTTGAACAAATGTTGTAGGCGGGATGGAGACATTTCAGTCATCAACGCGATCCGCTCTACAGACCAATTTCGTCCCAAATCTTGGGAAACCACTCTTTGAATATGGAAGATTCGTCTGTCCATGCGGAAGAGATTTCGCGACAGAAATTTTTTCCAGCATAATACCCCCCCCTGCAATAAAGTCAACTTGGCAGATTTAGGTCACCAATCTAAGGGGGATTGCGCAAAAAATGTCGAAACCGCTCGATCGTGAAATGCAGATTGGGCGGTTTTTGTTCATGCATCGGTCTCTCTAAAGCGGTCGCGTTCCAAAATCTCCGTAAGCAGTCGGTGGCGGCGGAGCCATATTGAACTGCTGCTCCATCCACGGGAAGACCTGCCGGTAGGCAAACGCTCCGGCGATGTACATGACCGGCATTGAGACAAGGAAAACTCCCAGACACAGCATGAGCATGCCGACGATCACGACTAGGATCAACAGCAAAAAATAGACAAATAGGCCACCGATATTACTCACTGCTGCTCTCGCACTGAGCTTGATCGCATCCACCGCACCCATATCGTGCTCGATAACCAGCGGTATCGCAAAAAAGAAAACAGCCCACCACACAAACGAAAAGACCATGAAGCCGATAAAAAGCACAATAAAGAGGACCATCAGACCGCTAGAGATCGCAAAGTCCCGATCTGAGATCTGAAAGAAATCAAAATCTCGTCCGCCACGGCCTCCAAGGCCGAGTTCAGCAAAACGCACACTATATTGCACGATCTGACCGAGAATTCCCGGTATCGACTGAATCAACCCGATGATCATCAGCGGGACAAATTTCTCAAACCCCTTGAACATCATTCCAAAATCTACCGGCTCGCCGCGCATATCACGGAGCACGACGTAGTAAACGCCGCCCATAACCGGGCCCATAATAACGACATTGAGGCACGGCACACAGCCTGTCAGTATTATCGCGATGAGCGAGATGCCGAGATACATCCCGTATTTCAGCTTGAGCGTTTCCCAACCGTTGCTGACACATTCGCCGGCACTGATCGCACTTGGTACAAATTGGATATTGGTCATAACGATTTTGTAGATAATAGCCTATCGGCGTCATGATGCAAAAAAAAACCGCCCGGATCATAGTTCGATCCGAGCGGTTTATTTTTGCACGTTATCAACTAACTACGGCATTGGCTTACGCGGCATTTTTTCATCCATCATCGCCGATTGATAAACGAATGCTGCCATAATGGTAGAAGCCTGTTTCATATCATCAGCTTGGATTCGGTCGTAGTTGTCCTGATTCGAGTGGTGTGTTCGCGTGTCGTACTCGACCTCGTCCTGGATGAACTGAAAACCTGGAAGCCCTATGCGGTCGAACGACAAGTGATCGGTGCCGCCGGTGTTTGAGATCGTGAGTGTCTTTGCTCCCCAATCTGCGAATGGAGCAAGCCACGCTTCGAAGTACGGACGAACCGCACTGTTGCCCTGCATGTAAACGCCTCGGATCTTTCCAGTACCGTTGTCGAGGTTGTAATAGACCGACAACTTATCGTAATCCGGCTTTTTCTCTAGCACTGGACGGGCAGCTCCTGGCTGAGGTGGCCCGAATGCAGGTGCCCCACTCATAGTGCCAAATTTCTGTGTGACGTATTCACGCGAACCGTTAAGCCCCTGCTCTTCACCGCTCCAGAGAGCGACGCGGATCGTGCGGCGCGGCTTGAGGCCTGAGGCGAGCAAGATGCGGGCTGCTTCCATCGCGACGGCACAACCGGCTGCATTGTCCGTTGCTCCTGTCGATGAGTGCCACGAATCGAGGTGGCCGCCAAGCATGACGATCTCATCTTTGAGTTTAGGATCTGTGCCCGGTATCTCGGCGACTGTGTTGTAACCCATGAGGTCGTCGTCCTGATATTGTGCCTGGATGTCGACGGTCATTTTCGGCTTAACGCCTATTCTGCTCATGCGTGCCAAACGATTGTAATCCTCGGTCGCCATCGTGATCTGAGGCAGGATGCGCGATTCGTTATCTTTGTTATACGCCGCGTTTCGGCCGCGCGCCGCAGGGCCGGTCGGTGCCGTTGCGCCTGCAACTGGTGGAGCTGGAATTACCGTTGCACCGCCGACGAAAAGCGTGCCGCCGCTGCCGTTTCCACTGTTGAATACAAGAACTGCCGCACCTTCTTCGAAAGCGAAGGCCGGGAGCCGGTTAGCAAGCTGCATCTGCCGCATTCTCTCGGCTTGTTGCGGATTTGGCGATGCAGACGGTGCCGGCGGTGGCGCAGCGGCACTGGCAGCAGCCGCCATTTTGTTAAGTTCGTCGTCAGAATAACGGACAGCATTTCCCTCGAACTCGGCTTTTAATTCGCGGGGTCGCGAGACCATTACGATCTTGCCGGCGAGCTGGCCTTTGTACTTTGCAAAGTCCTCATCAGAATTAACATCCAGAAACACGATCTCGGACGTGACGGCACCTTTTGTCGATGGCGACCAAGCACGTGGGAATGCGATGACAGGAAAGGCCGATGGCTCGGTCACGTTTGCTGTAAAACTCCTGAGGGTCCAGCCGCGGCCGAACGGGCCCCATGACTCAAGCTTGGCGTTCTTCATGCCCCATTTTGCCATGGTGTCGCGGGTCCATTCGTTCGCCTTCTTCATGCCGGGCGAATTGGTGAGCCGCGGCCCAATGACGTCAGTCATGTAGCTGAGGTGCTCCATCACCTTCGAACGGTTCATGCCTTCATCTTTGATCTTATCGAGATCGGCCTTGGGTGCGGTGTAAACCGACTTTGCCGGAGCAACTGCCGCACCGATCGCGGGCGTATTCTGGGCTAGGGTAAACGTCGGGAGTAACAATGCGGTAACCGCCGCCACGCCCATCAATCTGCGTCGAAACATAACTTATTCTCCTAAAAATGGTCTAGATCTATGGCTAAGATTTCTTCTTTTATACCACGGATCGACCAATATTGACTGTAAAGTTTTGTAAGAGGTCAAAGGCTAGTACGGCAATAACTGACAAAGGTTGCGCTAGATGGTCGACCAGGTAAGCGTAAATGCCGGCGGAACGTTTTTTAAAACAAGCGGGCTACGTCGTGATTTGCCGTATCTGTTCTTAAGAAATTCACGGAGCTTGATCGCGGGCGGCAGGAAATAGCCGTGAGCGTATTGGAAAATTCGCAGTTCACAGCCCTCATCCATAAACTTAGTGATCTCGGCTAGGACGCTGTCGCTAACCTCTTTAGGCAGCGAAACAAATGGGAGACAGCAGACCAGATATCTGACCTTGCCTAAGCCGAGTTCCTGATGGATCGAATAACACTCAGCCGCATTTCCCTGAATGATGTTCATATCAGGGAATTTGATATTCAGCGTCTTCACCATGTCGCCGTCGATCTCGATCCCGAGATACGAGTCGCGGCTGGGAATGGCGTCTCGCAGGAACTTTGTGATCGCACCGGTACCGACGCCGAGTTCGAGAACTATGTTGTGATCATCGGGGAAAATACCCTGAAGCATCTCGGCCGCGAGCTCAGGCGAGCTGGGAGCTATTGCCCCGACCTTCATCGGGTTTTTTATAAATGCTTGTAGGAATTGTAGATTTTCGTTCATTTAGACACGCGTCACGCCGGAACAGTTTCATCCCGTTTGCAGTCGGACATGATGTTCGTATTGTCGAGCGCTATTTTATAGGTACATTACTCGTTTTGGCAATGCTAAGCGCCCCGTTTTTCTTGGCCGTCCTTGTATCTGGGATATGTTGGCCGTCGGAATTTTACGTCATCTCCCAATATTCTTCGCCGTTCTCTTGGTCGGTGCTTTTCTAGGTGTCCGCGTCTTTTTAGTGAACGCATCTGGCACTTCAGCCACGATAAGTTCTTTTACCTGTTCCAGCGTTAGGGCCGCTGCCTCTTCTGCTGTCGCGCGAGTCCCGTCGGCCTTTTTCGGGATATAGATGATCTTCTTGCCAAACTTGATGATCGGGCCCCAACGGGCATTCTCGAGCGAAATCTTTTCTTCTTCCCAACGCTGTATGTAACGGTTCGCTTCCTTGCTGACCTTTGCTTCGATTAGTTCGTTCATCTCGGCCTGGGTCAGGTTCTCAAAGTCGTAACGCCGCGGCACGTTGATGAACAGACCGTCCCATTTTATAAAAGGCCCGAAGCGTCCGGTTCCTTTTGTGATCGGTTTAGCGTCATACTCACCGACCGGAGCGTCCGCGATCTGTTTAGCTTTAATAAATTCGATCGCCTTTTGCGTGTCCACCGTCGCAAGGTCGGTGCCACGAGGTATAGAGATAAATTCATCGCCCCACTTAACATACGGCCCGAAGCGTCCGATGTTCACGGACAGATCTTTGCCGTCATAGCTCCCCATCGCGTCCTGCAGTTTGAACAGGGCCAAGGCTTCTTCAAATGTGATGGTCTCTATGCTCTGTCCCGGCGGGACCTTTGCAAACCTCGGCTTTTCCTCTTCCGAGGCGCTGCCGATCTGGATGATAGGGCCGTAGCGAGCCATCCGGGCAACAACCGGTTTGCCGCTCTCGGGGTCATCGCCGAGTATCCGCTCGCCCTTAACACGCTCTGCATTCTCAAGAGTGCTATCGACGTCCTTTTTGAAGGGCCCGTAAAACTCCTCGAGCATGTCGTTCCACTGGAGCTTGCCGTCGGCTACATCGTCGAACTCTTTCTCGATCTTGGCGGTGAAGCCATAATCCATGATCGCGTCAAAATACTGCTTCAGAAAATCCGTCACCACGAGCCCAAGATCGGTTGGGAACAGTTTTGATTTCTCCGCACCGGTAGTCTCAGATTCTTCTCTCTTGGTGATGAGATCATCTTTTAATACCAGTACTCGGTAGGTTCTCGGCGTGCCTTCTTTATCTCTCTTCTCGACGTATTCCCGTTTCTGGATCGTAGAGATCGTCGGCGCGTAAGTTGAAGGGCGGCCGATGCCGAGCTCTTCTAATTTTTTTACCAGCGAAGCTTCCGTGTAACGCGGCTGAGGACGGCTGAACCGTTCTGTTGCCCGGAGTTCGGACAGCGGCATCGATTTCCCCACCGTCATCGGCGGCAGAAGGCCTTCTGATGATTCTTCAGCTTCATCTTCGTCTTTATCTTCCTGATAAACCTTGAGAAAACCATCGAATTTCAGCACTTCTCCCGAGGCCGTCAGTTCTTCCTTGTTGGTGGAGATCTCGATCTTGACCGTCGTTTTTTCCAGCTCGGCATCGGCCATCTGCGAGGCCATCGTTCGCTTCCAGATCAGCTCGTACAACCGTTGCCACTCCGGGTCATTAACTGTTGTTGTATTTGTGTAGGTCGGGCGGATAGCCTCGTGAGCTTCCTGTGCGGATTCGTTCTTGTTTTTGAATTTACGGAACTGTTGATATCGATCACCGTAAAGCTTGCTCACCGTCTGCGTAATGTCGGCAAGAGCGGTATCGCTCAGGCTCACGCTGTCGGTTCGCATATAAGTAATATGCCCATTCTCATACAGCTTCTGTGCGATCTGCATCGTCCGGCCCACACCGTAGCCAAGTTTTCTAGATGCTTCCTGCTGCAAGGTCGAGGTGGTAAATGGAGCGGCCGGGGTTCGTTTTCCGGGTTTGACCTTAATGTCGGTCACCGTGTAATCAGCACCGATACAACCCATCAAAAACGCCTCCGCGTCTTCCGCTCTGTTTTGCTTTTTACCTTCGGCCTTGAATGTTACTTGCTTACCGGTTATGTCATTGGCAAAAAACAGTCCTTCGATCTTGAAATGACTTTCCGCCTCGAAGGCGTTGATCTCGCGTTCTCTGTCAGCGATCAACCTTACCGCAACGCTCTGCACACGGCCGGCACTCAGGTTCTTATTGCTGGTGCTGATCTTGCGCCAAAGCACAGGGCTTAGTTCAAAACCAACGATGCGATCCAGAACTCGACGAGCCTGCTGCGCCATCACGAGGTTCATGTTCACCGTGCGTGGATTATTAACGGCAGCTTCGATCGCAGGTTTTGTGATCTCGTGAAAAACGATCCGCTTTGTTGTTATCGGGTCGAGGCCCAGAACTTCGCAGAGATGCCAGCTGATCGCCTCTCCTTCCCGGTCTTCGTCAGTTGCGAGCCAGACTTCGTCCGACTTTTTCGCCAAAGACCTGAGTTCGCTCACTACCTTCTTTTTGTCTTCAGAAACTATGTAGCGGGGCTCGAAATCATTTTCGATGTCGATGCCCATGCCGGCCTTTTCCAGATCGCGGATATGGCCAAAGCAGCTGTTCACCTGAAAATCTTTTCCGAGGATCTTTTCGATGGTCTTCGCTTTCGCAGGGCTCTCAACAATTAGCAGGTTCTTTGACATAGGCGGAAAAAAATACGTCAACACTCCTTATAGTGCTGACGTTTATGACAAGTAACACCTCGCTCGCAACCTTGTCAATGAGAGGTCTCTCTTCTCTGCGGTCTCTGCGACTTTGCGGGAGAAATTTCCCGCAAAGCCGCAGAGCCGCAGAGTGAGAAGAAAGCTACGTCCGCCGTGCGTAATTCTTCCCCGGCAAAACGCGTATCAGATCGCGAATATCAAGGCTCACAAGCGCGTTGTTCAGATCGCCAAAAGACAAGCCGGTCGACTCGAGCAACACATCTATATGCGTCGCATCGTCCGCCGCGAGCAGTTCCCAGATCTTTCGCTCGTTCTCACCCATATCGGCGGGGATGAGCTCGGGTTGGCGTTGTGCGGTCTCTGCTTTTTCGAGTCTTGGCGGCAATATCGCGGCTGATATCTCGCTCGGAAGTTCGGCGACGACGTCCTGCCATTGCTGGACGAGCTTTGCACCGGTCTTGATGAGGTAATTCGTACCGAACGAATTGCCGGAGGTGATATTGCCGGGCACGGCCATCACTTCGCGGTTTTGCTCCATCGCGAGGCGTGCGGTTATCAGCGAACCGCTGCGTTCGTTCGCCTCGATTATCAAAACTCCTAAGCTCAGCCCGCTTATGATCCGGTTGCGGTAAGGGAAGTTGTCCTTGAGCGGCGGTGTGCCAAGCGGGAACTGCGTCACGAGGCAGCCGCCGCTCTCCAGTATCTCGCGAACCAGTCCGTTATTCTCACGAGGATAAACAGTGTCGATACCGGTTCCCATAACAGCGACAGTTCTGCCCTGTCCGCGTATCGCTCCCCGATGCCCCGCCGAATCGATCCCGCGTGCGAGCCCCGAAACCACCGTTATCCCACGCGAAGCCAGATCTCGCGACAACATCTCCGACGCATTCTCACCATAAGTCGAACACTTCCGCGAACCGATCACGCCAATGCCAGGCTGTTCAAAACAAGCCTGCCAGTCACCCTTCACATACAAAACCGGCGGCGGATCGTCGATCTCACGCAGAAGGGTCGGATAACTGCCGTCATCCAGGATCAAAATGTCAGCCCCCAACGCCTTGACCCGCTCAAGCTCAACCTTCGCCTTCTCCTCAAATTCCCGCTTGATAATGCTCTCGATCGTCTCCGGCTTCAAACGCAAAGATTCCAACTCCGGCCGCCGCGCATGAAACACAGCCCCCGCAGAACCAAACCGCTCCAAAAGCTTGGTCGCCGCCCGCGGCCCAACCCCCGGCGTCATATTCAAAGCGATCCAATCGATCATCTTCTTAACTATTCACTATTCCCTGTTCACTATTCACTAAATTGGCGGAGGCGTGTGGGAGTCGAACCCACCTGAGTACGCTCTCGCGCCCTCACAACGGTTTTGAAGACCGTGCCCATCACCGGACAAGCCGCGCCTCCACAGGCTTTGTATAATGCGGAAAGAACTCGTGTGGACCGAGCCATTCCTCTGTTCGTATCGATTCGAGCGTTTTTTGCCTTAACGTAAGTTTGGCTATCGTGTTCGTGATGTCAACAGCTCGATCAACATCATCCACCGCAATGGTTAAAGCAAGATTGCTTAGAAGGCGGTCCTTCTTCCAACTCTTCATTTCAGAAATCGATCGCCACAAACTGGCAAAGACCATTTCTCTTACGTCAACTACCGAAAAAACAGCCTCGTAAACTAGGAAAAGCGCATCTGCTCGCCTGACAGGGTTCTCTTCCTTCTCGATATCCAAAAGGCTTTCCTGAACAGTTTCGGCAAGATCAATATTTCCGCGTCTTGCGATTGCACGAATAATCCAAGCGGAGCACGAAACGCGCCTGTTTGGACCCGGCAATTTTTTTGCTGCGGTAAGTGCCTCTTTAACTATTCTGAGAAACGAGGGCTTGGATTTCGTATGCCAAGCGACCATTGCCAGCGCTTGAGAACGGTACCATTCATCTGGTATCGCTGCGGCGAACCGAGAGGCCGCGGCGGGGTCCGTTTGAGCAATCTCCCATGTCTTTTTCCTAGGATCAAGAGGCATTCACTAACCCCACGATCAATGTAGCTCGCGTCGCAATATCGCCCACCAAAATATGCTCGTCCAATGTATGAGCCCCCGCACCTGCGATACCCAATCCATCCAAAACCGGCACGCCCAACGCCGCGACAAAATTGCCATCCGACGCGCCGCCGACTTGGGTTTCACCTAGTTCGTAGTCAAAGCTGGCTGCGAGATTGCGAGCCTTTTCGAAGAGTGCGACGACCTCTGCCGTGCGTTCCATCGGCGGGCGGTTGATGCCGCCTAGGAGTTCGAGCGTGACTCTTTCGTCAATCGATTTGAGCGAACGCATCGCTGTATCGACTCGCTCAGCCTCAGCCATAGAGCTGAAGCGCACGTCGATCTCACATTCGGTGTGTTCCGGGATGACATTCGATGTCGTGCCGCCTTTTATGGTGCAGACGTTTACGGTCGTACCGATCGAGGTGTTGCCAAGCTCATTGATCCGTTCGATCTGCCGAGCGATCTCAACGATCGAGTTGGCACCTTTTTCCGGTTCGAGGCCGGCGTGAGCCGGGATACCATGGGCTTTCAGAGTGTACCAACCGGTACCTTTGCGGCCGGTTTTGACTCGGCCTTCAGCGGACGGTTCGAAGACGAGGCAATGCTCGGCGTTTGCCGCCTCGCGCTCGACCAACTCGCGGCCGGTGTGGCTGCCGACCTCTTCATCACACGATAGAACTATGGTAATCGGACGAGCAGGCCGCGTTTCCGTGACGGCAAAATACCGCAGAGCTTCGAGCATCAGGACGATATTCGCCTTCATGTCAAAGATGCCGCAGCCGTAGAATTTGTCGCCCTCGATCCGCGTCGGATTCTGCTCAGCCGTCCCGACCGGATGAACCGTATCAGTATGCCCGAGCAACATCGTCTGCCGCTGTGCCTGGGTTTCCACATCGCCCGCAAACACACGGATGACGAGATGATCACCGTCCTCGACCGACGTGCGGGTCATCTCGACATCGACACCCGTCGCACGCATCTGCCGCTCGACCCAATTGACCACCTCACGGCTCCGGACTGCGTCATTCGACGGCGACTCGATGTCGACGATCTCGCGAATGAGACCGATGATCGCATCGCGTCGCGAATCGAAATACTCGAGTGTTTGTTTTGAATCCATTAATAAACCTAGTTCGGAGAAACCGTGGTCGCGGCAGCAGTGCCAAAAACCGAATTAAAGAGTTCGCCCATTCGATAGCCAGCCATTACCAGTCTTTCTTCAGCTATCGTCAACCCTTTCTTCTTGTACTTATCGCTTGGCATCTGAAACCGCACCAGGTCTGCCGAGAATACGCCTTCCTGCGCCAGTTTTAGGCTTTCCTCGGTCCAGTCTTCAAATCGCCCCAAGGCCAGGCGGCTCTGATTCTTTTCAAACGGATACTTCTTCATGAATTTTTGAGCGATTGGTTCGATAAATTCCGTATCGCATTCGTTCTTCGTATTCGGCATGTTTCGAACGACGATCGAGTCCCAGAACCAGTGAAGATTCTCCTGGTTTGCACGCGGTGTGCCCTGCGGCGTTAGCAGGAACAAGTTGCCACCCTGATCGCCTTTGGGCTCAACATCGGTCACTCGGGCCGAGGTGTGGAGCGGTTGGTGAAGGTCACCGATAATATGTTCGATCCATGCGATCGCAACAGCCTTTTGCGAATCGTTCGCCCGGCCGCGGATCATCTCAGAATAGGTCTTAAGCCGCTCAAGTGCCTGACCGCCGTCCTCGGGAGCCGGAAGATACTCGATCTTGCCGTTCTTGACGGTCCAGAATTTGTCGTCATAATGCCAGTTTCCCTTGTGGTAGTTCTTATATCGCATCTCAAAATTACGATCGCGAACTACATCTGCCCATGTCGTCATGAACATAAAATACTCACGTTTTCGCAGCTCTTCAGTTCGGGCACCATATAACATGTAAAAGCTCGCGATCTGAGAATCTTCCGGAGCCGCCATCAATATCTTGTGTACTCGTTCACGCACCTCCGGCGTCATCCGCTGCCAAGCAACGTAGCCTGTTATCTTGTGCCCGACCTCGTCCCACGCAAACGCCGAGGTGCCTAATATCGACAAAAGTGAACCGATCAACATCAAACGTACTGCGGCCTTGAACATAATTTTTTGTAACTCCTGAATCTTTTTGGATGATTTTAGCGAAATAAATTCATAAGAGAAAGCCGGTGATGAAAAGGCAAAAAAACATCAAACCTTTTTCTAAAGCGAAACATCTTATCACCGTGCAAAACTTTCCCCGCGACCCGTTCTAGATATTGGATACGATCCGCGAAAGAGAGGGAAAAGAAAATGCAGAATATTTTGGAACAAAGTTTGACAATCGAACGTGTAATTGATAGAAATGACGATTCGTCCGGTAAACGCGTGGGCCTGATGGCAAGTTTATTCGGATGCTGGCACAAGGAATTAAGCCGGCCGTTCACTTTGAAAAATGATTCGTACCGCGTGTGCACGGATTGTGGAGCACGCAGGAGATTTGACACTAAAAGTTTTAAGACATCGGGACGGTTTTACTATGTCCCTTTCGGCACCGCCCGGCCGTAAAATTTCAGGGCGATTCATAATACCCTCAATAATAACCTACCAAAATGGACCTACCAGGTGCGAAACTTCACAAAAGTTTCGCACCTTTTCCTTTTAATACGTAAGGTAGGCGTCAAAAACCCAGCCGTCCAGGCCATTATATGTCGCCTGACACCAGCGGCCGCTGCGCTTGACCGGAGTCACGACCGGGCCGCAGGCACCGATTGTTACTCTTGCTCCGTGTGGGATTTTCGCGATCCTTTCACCGGCCTCGCTATTCGGCAAAGAACGAAGAGCCAGAAACCCGTCGCCCGGTGAATTAACCGTCGCAGATGTTGTAGTGGCCGAGCGCCCCGGCAGCTTGAGCGGAGCATTTGCCTGGTTCGACGACCTCTTTTGCTCATCGAGCTTCTTTGCGAGGTTTGCGATCTGCTCGCGGAGCTCTTCGTTCTCATCTTTTGCGGGCGTTGGCGAAGCGGTAGTTTTAATGTTTGGAGTAGGGAGCAAAGCCGTGTCCGTTTTCGAATTGAGATAAATCAGCCCTCCAGCGACTATTAGCAGTGATGTGAGAATACCGAGGCCGATGAGGACGACTAAAACCTTCCAAAGTGTACCCGAAGGTCTTCGCGGTTCAACTGATGATGTAATTCGCGGCCGGTCGACAACTCTTGTTGGTGTCTCCACGTGTTCAACCTCAATGCGAACCGTCGGTTCTCCTGTCGAATCGCGTACGATCGTCGATTCTCCATCATCTAGGGATCTCAACACACTTCCGTCAGCAAGGCAGTATGTTAGCGTGTCGTCCGTATACGTTGTCCGGCATGACGGGCACTGTTTCATACCGCATATTTATAGATCAGTTTTCGTGCGTTGGCAACTAATGTATAATCTCAAAAATTCAAGGAGATACATTTTATGAGCGAAGAAAAGCCTGTGCCGACGAAAGGTATGCGCATCATCGGACATGTACTAAGCGTACTGTCGATACTTTTCCTGCTTTTTAGTGCCTCAGGCAAGTTCTTTAAGCCAGAGGGGATGGAGGTCAATGTAACGCCGCTTGGTTGGCGAATGGATCAAATGACCACTCTCGGCATTGTCGAGCTCGCATGCATCGTTTTCTACGCAATACCGCAAACGTCTGTGTTCGGAGCGATCCTATTGACCGCATATCTAGGCGGGGCTACTGCGACGCACGCACGCATCGATCAGCCGTTCATTATTCCGATAATTTTGGGAGGCGTCATGTGGCTCGGCCTGTACCTTCGTGAACCACGCCTTTGGCCGCTGACCCCGATCCGTAAATAAAACACCTGGAGTTCATTAATGTCTAAATACGCTGACGTATACCTTTGTCCGATCTTGGAAGAAAACATCCCGGCCTACAAAAAGATGGCGACCGCGGCCGGTAAGGTTTTTATGAAACACGGTGCTCTCCGCTACCGTGAATACATCGCCTCCGACCTCGATGTGCAAGATGTAGTGCCGTTTCCAAAGAGTGTGAAGCTCAAAGAGGGAGAAACTCTCATTTACGCGGCAGTCGAATTCAAATCTGAGGCTCAGCGGAATAAGGCGATGAAGGCGATCATGGCCGACCCTGTAATGGCCGCCATTTGCGGCCCGGATGATAGACCATTATTCGATTTCAAACGCATGGTTTACGGCGGCTTTAAGGTTCTGGTTGATCTCTAGAAAGGACGTTTCCGTTCGCATTTGGCCAGAATATTGTAAGCTGTTATCTGAATAATAAAGCCAGATGTCCGAAGCACCTGAAATAGAGGTCGAGATACTCGAAATCGCCGAAGAGGCGGCCGAAGCGTCCGCCCCCGAAAAACCAAAATACGACCGCTCAATTGTCGAAGGTCCGCTCGGTGCCGCCGTGTGGAAGATCGCCTGGCCGACGATGTTGACCAATCTTGTCGCCGGCATTCAGGGCATGATGGATCACGTCCTCGTCGGGAATCTCGTCGGCTACAAGGCGAATGCCGCGATGGGCATCAGCTTTCAGATCTTTCTGACGGTGATCGTTTTCATCTCGTCGATATTTATCGGGATGTCGATACACGTCGCTAGATACGCGGGTGCTGGCAATAAGGAAAAGGTCGACCGCACGGTGTATCAGGCGTTTCTTACTGCGGTGTTCATCGCCGTCGGTATCATGGCTCCGGTCGGATATTTCGCCGCTCCGTATCTGCTCGATTTTGTCAGCCCTGACGCCGGTGTTAAAGCCGAGGCGTTGCCGTTTCTCAGAGTTACATTCATCTTTAGCATCGGCCTTCTGATCTACTTCATGACGAGCGGAGCACTACGCTCGGCAGGCGACGCAAAAACGCCGATGCGACTCGGCATCGTCATGACATTACTCAATCTGATTCTAAACATCATCTTCATCCGCGGCCTCGGCCCGATCCCGGCATTTGGGACGGTCGGTTCTGCGATGGGTTCGAGCATCGCGGCCGGTGTGGTTGGAATCTACGCTATCTACAAGATGTGGAGCGGCGGCTGGGTCGTACATTTCCCTCGTGGAAAAGGCTGGGGACCGGATTGGCCGGTGATCAAATCGCTGTTCAAGTTCGGCCTGCCCACCGGCATCCAGGGCATCGCGATGAACGTCGGCGGCCTTCTGATGCTCTACTTCATCGGCACGCTCGCCAACAGCGCCGCCGCCCAGGCAGCCTACGCACTCGCTTACGGACAACTCTTCCTGCTCGTCACCTGGTCGTCAAATGGTTTAATGGGAGCTTCGGCAGCGGTCGCCGGACAGAATCTCGGTGCGAAGCAACCGGATCGTGCTTTCGCCGCAGTAAATACGGCGGCAAAGTTTGGCCTCGCTGGTTCGGCGGCTCTTGGAGTGTTCTATTTCTTCTTCCCGCAATACCTGCTCGCCATCTTTGGCATGACCGATCCAGAAGCAGTCGCGATCGGCACACAACTGCTTCGCGTCCTAGCGTTCTCCGGCCTCTTCATCGCCGTCGCCCTGACTTACACCGGCGGCCTGCAGGGAACCGGCGACACAAAAAGCCCGCTCTACATCTCGATCATCTCCCAGGTCGCTATCCCACTCGGCATCTGCTTCGTCATCCAACAGGTCAGCACGCTCGAACCAATGCACATATGGATGGCGATCCTCGTCGGCCACATGACCCGATGCCTTCTTAGCCTGACCAGATTCCTACAGGGCAAATGGCGCTCGATCTCAGTCGATATCGAAACAACCGTAGCCTAGCCCAAAAAAGCCGGGCCCCGAACGGCTGTTGTACGTGGAAGGCCGCCCGAAACCCGGTTTACGAAAGGCCAGCCTGAACAAATTCGCTCCGAAAAGAACAGGCCAACCTAATCGGCAGATAAGATGAATCTGTCGTACCGAGGGTTGTAAACTATTGTCGACAAACGACTTGAATGTATGCCAGCATACATTCATATGCAATGTTCTTTATTGTAATTCTCGATTCAAACAACAAAAAGGCCTCGGAGATATCTCCGAGGCCTTCTCGTCGATCTACCTTTTCCATCAATAATTATTGGTTCATATCCTCAACGGCATGACGATGTATTTGTAGTCGTAGGTGGTTTCACCGGCGATGGACATTTGGGTTTGGGCGTTGGGGTCTTTGAATTCGAAGGCGATCTTGACCGGGGTTCTTCCCTCGCGGGCAGGAGCAGTGGCAGCGGCAGTCGGAGAAGATGAATCCTCACTTGCTGCTACTTCTGCCGGTGCCGACTGAGCCTCGGCAGCGATCATTTCCGCCGAGCCTACGTTTTGGAGGAACTCTAGGAGGTACTGGTGGTTAAAGCCGAGCTGCATTTCTTCGCCTTTGTAATCGGCCTGGACGACCTCGCTGCCTTCGCCTTGTTCGGATGATTGGGCGGTGACCTCGATCTCGCCTTCGCGGACGGTGAGGCGGATAGAGCGGTTGCGTTCGTCGGCGATGAGGGCCATGCGGCGAACGGCACGGTTCATCTCGTCTAGGTCGAAGATGGCCGTTTTGTCGTTGTCCTTGGGCATGACCATCTCGTAATTGGGGAATTGGCCGGTCAGCTTACGAGTGATCAAAAGGCGTCCCTCGGTCTCGAAATAGATGTGATTGGTATCCTCGCCAAAGGCGACGTCGCCCGCTCCGCGAGAGAGCTTGACCAGCTCGGTTAGTGCCTTTTTCGGGATCAGCGTATCCATCACACCATCTTTGTCGTCAATCGCACGCTCGACATAGGCGAGGCGATGGCCGTCGGTCGTGACCATGCGAGCGACGCCGTCGCCGATGATGAATTTGGCACCCGAGAGGGTAAATCGCGATTGCTCGTTGGTAATTGCAAATGCCGTGTTGCGTACGAAAAATCCAAAGACCTCTGCCGGCAGACGCATCGGTGTTGATTTGAAATTCGGTATCTCGGGGAACTGATCTTTGCTCACGCCGGCGAGGCGGTAATTGGCACGGCCGGCCTTGAGCGTGACCCACTCGTTGTCCTCTTTTTTGAAATGAACGTCGCCGCTATCGAGAGCACGGACGATGTCAAACAGCTTGCGTGCCTGCACACAGATCGATCCCGGTTGGATGATGTCCGCCTCAGCATCGCAACGGATTGTGCAGTCGAGATCGGTCCCGACGATGCGGATCTCCTTTTCGCCGATCGACTCGATCAGTATGTTCGACAAAACGGGAATGGTCGTCTTACGCTCGACCACGCCCTGTATAAATCCCAATTCTTCCTTGAGAACGCTCTGTTTGATCTTGAATTCCATGTTGTTACTCCTGTGCCTTCGATTATACGACGCCTTTTCTAAACCTAATAAACTATAAAACCTGTATTAGAACTAGTACTAGTAATAGGCCCTGTGAATATGTGCAAAAGCGGCCTAAACCGTTATTTCTATTGCCTTTTTCCTTCCACAATGGGCTGTGGAAAACTTGTGGAAAAACTATCCAACCTGCGGATATCTTTCCCAGGCCTTTCTTTTCCACCGCTATCCACAACCAGCGCCAGTGGCTAGCTGCGGAAAAGTGGAAAACTATAGTTCAAATATCTAAAAACAAACGACTTACAGCGTCGATAACTTGTCGTTATTTGTGGAAAAGAAATCGTTTCATTCCCGCCACAAAATCGGCTAACTAGCTGCAAAGATTATCAATTAGCTCATTTATTTCCTTGTGGAAATTTCGGTCCGTCTTTGTGAGCGTATCTATCTTGTCAACCGAGTGCATCACGGTCGTGTGATGCTTGCCGCCGAATTCTCTTCCGATCTCAGGGAAGCTGTGCCGGGTCAATCTTTTACAGAGATACATCGCCACCTGCCGCGGCACGGCGATGGCCCGCGAGTTGTTCTTCGACTTCAGTTCCTCGATCGACATACGGTAATGCGATGCGACAGTGCGAGCGATATGATCTAGGGTCAAACCAGCCGGCCGCTCGCTGTCGAGGATGTTCTTCATCGATTCCTGAGCCAGCAGCTTAGACAGAGGCACGCCGCGCATCGACGAGATTGCCACCAGACGCACGAGCGAACCCTCAAGCTCACGTACGTTGGTCTTGACACGCCCGGCCATGTACATCGCGATGTCGTCGGCGAGATCGATGCCGTCCATGTCTGCCTTGCGTTTGAGAATGGCGACCTTTGTTTCGAGATCTGGCGGTTCAAGATCGGCGATCAATCCCCATTCGAACCGCGAATGCAGCCTTTCTTCCAGCGTCGGTATCTCCCGCGGCGGGCAATCGCTTGTTACGACGATCTGCTTTTGGCCGTTATAGAGCGTGTTAAATGTATGAAAAAACTCTTCCTGCGTACGCTCTTTGCCGGCCATGAACTGCACATCGTCGAGCAGCAGCACATCGATCGAACGGTATTTATCGCGAAACCCCGGCGTCTTATTAAAGCGGATCGCATTGATCAGCTCGTTCATAAAACGCTCGGAAGTAATATATGCGACCTTGAGATGCGGGCTCTGCGATTTGATGTGGTGGCCGATGGCATGCATCAGATGCGTCTTGCCCAGGCCTACGCCGCCGTACATAAAGAGCGGATTGTACGTCGTGCCGGGAGCCTCAGCTGTCGCCTTGGCAGCGGCGTGTGCGAACTGATTGCACGAGCCAACGACAAATTTCTCGAACGTGTATTTCGGATTAAGATTTTCCTCGACCGGTTCGATGTCGATAAAGTTGGCCGCATTCGCCGGGCGTACCGACGCGGGGCCATTCTTGGGCGAGAAAAAGAGATCTGCTGTATCGGCTTCTTCCTCAAACTGCGAAGGCACGACCTCATCCGGGTCGATCTCCCATTTTATCGAGTAGCCGGCAAATCCAGCGCCGGCGAAGGCCTTATCCATCAGATCTTGATAGTAGAGGCAGACCCAGTCTTTGGTGACGGTTCCCGTTTTAAGATGAAAGAAACCGGTTTCGTCGTCGATGCCCTGAAAAGCGAGCGAGCGGAACCATGTGTTGTAGATGTCCTCGTCAACGCGCGACCTGACGATATCGAGTACGTTGTTCCAGACGGAGGTTTTTTGTGTAATTTCGTTCAAGTTTGCCCTTCAATGGCCAAGGCGCTTAAGGCTCTGGCCGCAATCAGAATTTCTGTATTTTGCCGTCACTTTCGGCAGGGCGGTTTTCCACCGCCCTTATTTCATCGGAAGTCGTTTCTTTTAGGTAATTTCCGGCTATGTGAGAGAAAGCGGAATTGCCAATTTTTCACAGGTTATCCACAAACGTGGAAAAGAAGTGCTTAAACCTTAAAGTGTTGAATTAAGCCTTTTAATTTCAACGAGTTACGGATATTCAACTCTTGGAAACGGGATACAGACTAACACGAAAAATTGGCGCACGCAAACGAATATCCACAGCTTCTTGGCGCGCGGTTTAACATGAATTTAACTCCTTTTTTTGTCAACAATTCGCCTCGATTTTCGAATGTGTTAGAGTAAGAAAAACATCAGATCTGAGCTTCAAAAACGACGAAAATGGATAAAAAAAATGACATTTTTTTCGCGCAGAAAAAAAAAAAGAGGGCGATGTATTAGCCCTGATATCGCGCGCCTGCGAAGGGCTGGTTTACATCAGCGAAACGGACGCTCCGGTCAAACCGGTCAACCTTGGTACAGCAGATTCAATTAACGGTGAGATCATTCTAAAACGCGCTGGGTTGAAAGCGGGAACTGAGATCAACGAGGTGGAATTTGATCGATTCTTTGCGAAGCTGACGGCTATCAAGGAAGACCAGAGTGACTCGCAAAAGGCGAGAGCGAAGAAGTTTCTCGCCTTGGGAAAGGTACTGGAGAAAGATCTTCGCTCTCTGAAAGTCTATCGATTTGGAACGGTCAGGATCGATATTCTAATTGTCGGCCTCGATGATGCGGGCCAGATCCTCGGCGTTCGAACCAACGCGGTCGAGACTTAAGAAACTATTTTGGAGCAACTGTGCTGGCTCCCGACGCCTTCTTAACAACATCGGTGGGCGAACCGGAGTAGCGGATCGTGCTCGCACCGGAAGCGTTGGTTCTAAGATTTCCATTCACAAGTAATTCAACTGTGCTGGCACCGCTCGCCTCGATATTCGCATTCTCGGCGGAAAGGCCTTCCGCATCCACCCGGGTTGCTCCGCTGACATCGACAATCAATTTAGCGGTCTCGCCGGCAACCTTGATCTTTGACGCACCTGACGATTCTATTTCCAGTCCGGCGTTGTTTAATCCAGTGACAACTATGTTGGCAGCTCCCGAGGACTCGATCGCCTCGATATCGGGTGCGGAGATGCGTACGCGGATCGGGTTGCTGGTCGAGAGCTTGCGAGTGGTCTCAAGATGAAGAGCTCCGTGGCGAACTTCGGTCTTGATGAACTCGAGCAGATTGTCGTCCGCCTCGACCTCGACCGAAAAATCCTTCTGAGCGACTATCTCTACCTGAAATACACCGCTCGCGTCGATCTTGCTAAAACCGTTGAGTTCGCGAACCTCTGTTCCCGTCTGGCCCGAACCTTTTACCGAGCCGACCTTGAGCGAAAAGTTGGTGAACTTACCGCCGAGGCGGCCGAACGAAAAAAGGCTCGAGACGACGACGCCAAGTATCAGTGCCGTTGCAAATATCAGAAAACCCCATTTTTTCATAAATCCCTCCGATGGTGTCGATGTTGACATATTGCAAACGAGCGCCCCCGCGAGAAAGTTCGCACGTTTTTCGCATTTGTGCAAATAAAACGGCGAGCCACATCACGACTCGCCGTTCATTTATTAGCTACCGCTGAGGGCTAGCTTGTTTTAGGTGTTGAGGTCGCCGCCGGTTTGACCTCTTTGTTCACGTTCTTGTCGTCGGTCTTTTTGACCTCAGGCGTTGTGCCGGGTTTGACGGTACTTAGGGGCGAACCGGTCGGAGCCGGTGTTGCCGGTGCCGCAGTGGCTGTTGGTGTCGGTGTAGCTGGCTTGACTTCGGGTTTCGGCGTTTCGCAGGCACCCAACACAGCGGCCGAGACCGCCAAAACTGTCGTTAAAATAATAGATCTTCTCATTTTTACTCCTAGATGTAGCCGGAATACGGCTACTAAAAACTCACGGACACGTGGCCTTCCGCTTGCCCTAACCTATGCAGCCGGACTGAAGTCGAACGTCTTTCCGCAAACATCGGTGAATCACCCATTTTGCCGCCCAACATCAACACTGCGCTCGATAGAACGGGCGAGGAGGAGAAACTTGCAAAAAAAATTCCCTGAAAGGGAAATATGTAATAGCGTCGGGTAAAACCCGACGGAAATTGTCGCGGAAAGGTCTGTCCCTGAAAAAGACGAATTGTTGTCGGAAAGCCTATTGGTCCCTTTCAGGGACGAGATAATGAGCGCATGCTTTATCGTCGGGATTCTCGCGACGCTATTTCATTAGTCCCCTTCGGGGACCCTAGCTACAGAATTTATGATCGACATAAACCTTCGAGCCGCTTGAATTCAAATAATAACATCCGCCTCGAGGGCCCTTTCTGATAGTTGCGGCCGCTTGTCGATGTGGTCGGTTTTGGGGAAATAAGCGTAGCAGCGGTCGATGTTGCCGCCTTTGGATCGGTAGAAGATGTTGGATCGGCCTTGGGAACGATCGTTGACTGCCACGCCACGACCTGCCATTTGCCGTTGCGTTTGATGAAGGTGCCGGTGTTGAGATTGTTACCCGTCGTCTTGGTGCCGTCAGCCTTGGTCGTCGTGCTGACCAGACGAAATGCGACTACTGCCGCATTGCCGTACTGCTGTATCTTAATGTCCTCAGCCGTGTAAACCGTCACCGGATCGCCGGGCTTTGGAGCCGGAGCAGGGACCTTCAGCCCCTTCATGATCTCTTCCTTGGTGGTTCGAACGCCTGCCGAACGCGTATAGATAAGATCATCCGCCCAGAACCGGTCATGCACCGCCGCATCATTACGCCCGGCACCGGCGAGAAACTCATTGAGCATACGCGTCAGCTCAGCTGCGTCGGGTGCAGCCTGAGCGTGAATCGAAAAAGCAGCAGCCAAAACCAGCGCGAAAGTCGAAAGGTAAAGTTTCATATTAATTGCCTCGTGTTTAGCCATACCTTAACGCAGAACGGCCGCCGGATTCAATTGAAATTGGGGGTAAATGTAACAAGCAGCTACCCGTAAACCCGTGCTATACTTTCGCCAATCCCATCAACTATTTATGAAACGATGCCCAGAATGCAGGCGAGATTACTATGACGACACGCTGCTGTATTGTCTGGAGGATGGAAACGCGCTTGTGCAAGGCTCGGTGCCGTCGCCCGATGAGCCCGCGACGGCGATCTTGTCGGTACCACCTGAGGTAGCGGGTAGTTTAACGCGGCCTACCGATGAGACGGACATGAAGACCGCTATTCTTCAACCGCCCGCTACGACGGGTGGTTCAGACTCGCGTCGAATTGCAAAGCCGCTGTTGGCTGTGCTTGCTGTTCTGGTCGTCGCCGGGATCGGTTTTGGCATTTATAAATTCGCAACCGGTAAACAAACCGGTTCGGCGCCGTCGTTCGAGTCGATGAAGATCACAAAGCTCACCGACACGGGCAAGGCCGGGAGTGCGGCGATCTCGCCGGACGGCAAGTACGTCGTGCATGTAAAGGAAGACGGCCAGCAGAGCCTCTGGGTTAGGCACATCGCAACCGGCAGCAATGTACAGATCATCCCGCCCGCCGAGCTGGTTTATGGACGGACGACCTTCTCGCCTGACGGCAGCTACATCTATTTCATCAGAAGAGGGATCGGCGAACGGAACTACGTTCTTTATCAGGTGCCCGTTCTAGGCGGTGATTTAAAAAAACTGAACCCGCATGTCAACAGTCCCGTCACGTTCTCGCCTGACGGCCAGCGGATCGCGTTTGTTCGCACTCAGGAAGGCGAACGCACAATGATCATCGCCAACGCTGACGGCACGGGAGAACGGACGCTTGCGACCACTAAGGGTCCTAACGGCTTTAGGGACACCGGGCCGGCATGGTCGCCGGACGGAAAGGTCATTGCTACTGGACTTGCGAATAATGACGGGAGCGGGAGCTACCACAATATAGTTGAGATAAACGTCGAAGATGGCTCGATCAAGCCAATTGGTTCCCAGAAGTGGTCAAATGTCAGCCGGGTCGCGTGGCTTGCCGATGGGAGCGGGCTGATCACCGCCTGCTCCGAGCTTGGCACACTCACAAACCAAGTTTATCAATTCTCCTACCCGGACGGCGAAGGTCGGAAGATCACTAACGACTTTAATGTCTATTTCGATCTGAGCGTTACGGCCGACTCTGCTTCAATGGTGACAGTGCAGGAGGAGCGGGTCGTAAACATTTGGATCGCACCGGACGGTACCCCAGGAAGCCTAAAGCAGGTGACGAGGGGCCCGAATAAATATGAAGGCCAATCCGGGCTTCGTTGGACGCCGGACGGGAAGATCGTATACAACCTTTTGAGCGGTATTAGCCCAGACGTTTGGATCATGAACGGAGACGGTAGCAATCCACGGCAATTGACGCAAACCCGTGGTGCGAATCCGGTGGTCTCGCCTGATGGCCGCTACATCGTTTTTGTTAGGAACCAAAGCATTTGGCGGATGGATATCGATGGCGGCAACCCAAAACAGCTAACAGAAAAGGGAAACTTTCCCGATATCTCACCTGATGGGCGTTGGGTTGTCTATGAGATCTGGAATCCGGGAGAAAACGGGTTGTGGAAGGTCTCGATCGACGGTGGTGAACCGGTGCGGCTCACTGACTACAGTTCGGGACGCGCGGCCGTCTCGCCCGACGGAAAGTCGATCGCGTTCTCATACCGTGAGCAGGAGAACTCGCCGTTTAAGATAGCCATCATTCCGTTTGAAGGCGGACAGCCGACCAAGTCCCTTGAGGCTCCCGCCGGTTACAACGCTGTCCGACTAATAACGAGTACGGCAGAAGGTAGGGTTCTTCGTTGGCTGCCCGATGGCCGATCGCTCGCGTACATCGTCACCCGCGACGGCGTCTCGAATATCTGGAGTATGCCGATCGACGGCGGAGCACCAAAACAATTGACCAATTTCACGACCGATCAGATCGCGTGGTTCGACCTCTCCCGCGACGGCAAGCCAACCCTCTTCTCACGCGGATACACGACCAGAGACGTCGTCCTGATCAGCGGGTTCAGAAAATGAGGTGCTAGTGGCCTATTATGTGTTGCTCGTATTTGATCACGACCCTTGAGGATGACTAGATAAGACCCGTGCAAAGCGAACTAGAACCTAATACAGTGCTCTCGCATTACCGCATCGTCTCCAAGATAGGAGAAGGCGGGATGGGCGAGGTGTATCTCGCCGAGGATACCAAGCTCGAAAGGCAGGTGGCGCTCAAGGTCCTGCCGGCTAAGGTCGCTGCGGATGAGGAGCGCGTCATTCGGTTCATGCAGGAGGCCAAGGCTGCATCGGCGCTCAATCATCCGAACATTCTTACTGTTTTTGAGATCGGCAATTTTGAGGGATCGCGCTACATCGCCACGGAGTTTATCAAGGGCGAAACGCTTCGTGATCGTACGCGGGGCGGCGATCTTAACCTCACCGAAGCGATCGAGATCGCCTTGCAGGTGGCCGCGGCTCTCGGTGCGGCACACGAAGCGGGCATTATTCACCGCGACGTAAAACCGGAAAATATCATGATCCGCGATGGCGGCCTAGTAAAGGTGCTCGATTTCGGCCTTGCCAAGTTGACCGAGAATCGTGCGGAAACCGCCGAACCGGAAGATGCGACCAAGGCTCAGTTCAACACAAAGCCGGGACTCGTCATGGGCACGGTCGCGTATATGTCGCCTGAACAGGCACGCGGCCATAAACTCGACCCTCGCACCGATATTTTTAGCCTCGGTATTGTATTGTACGAGCTCTTTACCGGCAGGCGTCCTTTTGACGGCGAAGGCCATCTCGACCTGATCAGTTCGATCCTAAAGGACGAGCCCGCTTCTCTACGGCAAGTGTCACCCGGCCTTCCGCGTCAACTCGAGCGGATCGTCGACAAAACACTCCGCAAGAACCGCGATCAGAGATACCAGCACATCAAGGATCTCGAGATCGATCTCCGGGATCTGCGGGACGAATTAAAATTTGAGGCAAAACTCAATCAAACGACCGATCAAGCTGTCCAGGCTCCCATCACAGACACAACGCAGCAGCGGCTGACGCTCACGGAGAGCATCTCGGCGACGCGGCGGTTCACACTGCTTCATGCTTTTTTATTCGTTCTTGTTGGTGTTGGTTTGATCGGGGCCATCTGGTTTTTCCGTTCCGGTAAAAGCGGATCCGTCGTTCCCGGCAGCTTCAAGACGAGCGACATTGCAAACTGGTCGAGCGCTCCCGGTGAACTCTTTAGCAATGCCAACTTCTCGCCAGACGGAAAATTGATCGCATTCTCATCGACAAAATCCGGCACAAAAAATATCTGGGTCACGCAGACCGCATCGAGCGAGGCGATCCAGGTCACGAATGACGGCTTTTCAAATAAAGATCCGATATGGTCGCCAAAGGGCGATGAGATCGCTTTTTTCTCGCAAAAAGGAAATGCCCCGGACGGCCGTGGCAATGTGACCGGCGTATGGCGGGTCTCGGCTCTGGGCGGCACTCCGAGATCGGTCGGCGCGATCGCCGACGGAGCCTTTGAGCTTAGACGGTGGACCTCGGCTGGCAAGATCTACTATCAATCGCAAGGTGACCTATTTGCATTGGATACCGCAACGGCCTCGTCGCAAAAATTCACTTCGTTTGATCCGCAGAATGGCAAAGTCACCTGGGTCAGCATCTCGGCTGATGAAAAGTCACTTGCATACGTAGTGACAAAGGACGGCGGCTGGCAGCTTTTTGTCAGCGATGCGGCAAATGCCAAACCGGTCAAGACCGCGGAGGGAACGGGCGAAATTGGCGGCATCGCGTGGCTCCCGGAAAAAGGCCGTTTCTTCTACAGCGCTCTTGTCGATGGCGTTTTTCAGGTCTTTCTTATTGACGGCTCGGCCACGCCGGCACGCATTACGGCTTCTGAATTGGACATAAGCGTTGTTGACGCGGCCCCGGACGGCCGCTCGATCATCGTCAGTTCGGCAAAGGAAGAATCAAATATATGGCGTGTAAATGTATCGGATGGGCAGGAAGCTCCGGCTTCCCGAAGCGTCAATTCAGAACTCTGGCCGGCCGTTTCACCGAGTGGCGAGAGAATTGTCTTTCAATCGGCCAAAAACCTGAGCCGCGGAAGCAATCTATTTCTAAGCTCGATCCAGGTCAAATCTCTAAAGGCACGCGACGATAACCCGACCGTACTGGGCGAGCGCGGCTTCCTGCCATCCTGGTCGCCGGACGGTTCGGCAGTAGCATTTCTCAAGAAGAATGGCGATCTGATCGAGCTCTTTACCGCAAATCCCAACGGGGGCGGCGAGCGACTGCTTGCCTCGGGCGGAATACCGGCGATCGGCTATTCCGTATCGCCCTACAACCATATCCAAACTACGGCTTTCTCTTGGTCGCCGGACGGCGGGCGCATCGCCTATATTTCGAATAGTAACGGTGCCGCTAATGTCTGGACGGTTTCCGTGCGTGACGGGGCCGTCACGCTCGTGACCGCCAACACGGACACCAATTATTCCTACAACTGCCCGATCTGGTCGTCGGATGGAAAACGCCTTGCGTTCTTTTCTCAGAAGAAGACGGCTGATGCGAGTGGCAAGGCCAATCGTTCATTAGGCATCATAGACACCGAAAGCGGTACAGTATCTAACTTTTTTGAATCAGAAAGGATATTCCGCCTTATCGGCTGGACTGCCGACGAGAGCGGCTTGATCATCGCGGAATCAGAAAAGGCGAGCGGCTTGCCGCCCGAAACGATACTAAAACGCGTCGCAACCGGCAACGGCACAGAGACGACAGTTGCCCGCGTCAAAAACGCCTACTATTATAATATCTTTCTCTCACATGACCGGAAGTATGTGGCGTTTGCGGCACGCGATCAGGACAAGGACGACATATGGATCGTTCCGTCGTCGGGCGGCGAGCCTCGCAAACTGACAAACAACAACGATTCCGGGCTTTATTTTTCCAGGCTTTCCTGGCTGCACGATGGCAGCGCCATCGTATTTGGCAAGCAGACGCGTTTTAGTTTGCTTTCGATGATCAATGGTATTGACTAGAAATGGAGAAGAAAATGTTAACAAGATCTATTACGCGTATGTTCATGGTGTTTTGTTTTTTCGCGTTCACTATCACGATCGGAGCCATCGCACGTCCTGCTTTTGCTCAGTGCGACAAAGTCACGGATTCCCAAATAGTGGCCAGCATTTACGCTAAGATCAAGAACGACAAAGGCCTCGCACCGCAAATTTCGCATATCAACGTCGTGTCGGTCTACGCAGCCGTCAAGTTTCAGGGCTGGGCAGACAGAAGAGCGGACTACGACAGGATCGTCGGGTTTGCCAGCGAAACAACCTGCGTGCGTCTGGTGAATGTGAATAACTTTGCAGAGACTCCTCCCGCTGCTGGAAACGCTCTGCGTGCTGCCGCCGGCTGCGCAAGGGGGACAAAAGCGTGCGGCGATGTCTGTATCCCTGAAGGTGACCCGTGCAATATTGGCGAATTCAGTCTTTATACTCCGGTCATCCTCTTTGATCTCGATCGCTCATTCAATCCACCGAAGGCCTCGGCCTGCGGCTGATCAACTCGTCGCCGATCGAATAAGCTGCACTCACGAATCGATGCCCTGAAGCGGCTGCACGGGAGATTACCTTCTAAATGTTTACGACGACACGCTGCTGTATTGTCTCGACGACGGCACGCCACTTTTGAACGGCCCTGGTGCGTCGACGACCTGGGCCGCGGGCCGAAACAACTCCATTTTTTCCGAAGCCCCCTATCGCGGGCGCGCAGCGCCGCAAGGCATCAATGTCTGCGGCTCAGATCCTCTTTCGAGGATGAGTAATTCCATCGCGGTGCTGCCCTTCGTTAACATGAGTGCCGATCCCGAGAATGAATATCTGTGTGACGGGTTGGCGGAGGAATTTTCAACGCCTTATCCCGGGATCGACCGGATCGCAAGTTCAGGTTGCGGCATGGAACATCCGCGTTCTCATTTAAGGGCACAAAACAAGCATCAGCAGCATGGACAAGACGCTCGGCGTTCAGACGATACTTGAGGGTAGCGTAAAGAAGTCGCGTGACCGCGTGCGTATCACCGTTAAACTGATCAATGCGGAGGACGGTTACCAAATTTGGTCCGAGCGTTTCGATAGGGAGTTGGACGACATCTTTGCTATCGAGGATGAGATAACACTCGCGGTTGTAGAGTCGCTAAAACTGAAGGTCTTTGGGGAGAAGCGAGAGGCTATCATAAAGCGCTATACGAATAATGCAGAGGCTTACCAACTCTATTTGATGGGCCGGTTTCAGTTCAATAAATTTAGTGAAGAAGGCTGCATTAAGGCGATCGACTACTTTGAGCAAACACTCGCGATCGAAGAGGATTATGCGCCAGCCTACGCGGGTGTCGCTGAAGTGTGCGGTATGCAGTGGTATGTAGGTACATACGCCAACCCTGAACTTATAGAACGAGAACGTGAGGCCGTTGCTAGAGGCATCGAGCTGGCCCCCGGCCTGGCGGAATCATACCGCTCCAGGGCGCTTTTGCGGTGCTATGTTGACTGGGATTTCGTTGGGGCAGGAGAAGATTATCGAAAAACTCTTGAACTTAATCCTAACGATGCATTGGCCCATGCATGGCATGCTCTGTGGCTCGCAGCGATGGGGCACAAGGAGAAAGCGGTCAGGTCTGCCACACGGGCCCGGGAACTCGATCCGCTCTCGGTCAACGGCTCACTGATGTCTGGGTGGGCGATGTGGTTTTCCGGACAGTACGATGGAGCTCTCGATACAGCTCTCGCATGCCTCGAGCTTGATCCTTTGTGCTCTGATGCACTACGCCTACAGGGAAATGCTCTGTGGGGACTCGACGACGTGCAGGGAGCAAAGCTGGCACTGGAACGTTCTATCGCAGTCGAACCAAGGCCGCTCGCATACACATCGCTGTGCGCGCTTCTGTCAATGACGCTTTCGCTAACGATCTTTTTCGGTATCTGGAATAGCCTGTACCGCGGTTTCGCGACACAAGCACGGAAGGCCTGGGTGACGAAGAAGGGAAAAACGCCCAGCTTACCGAAATTCTGAGACTGTACGAGCTGAAACGTGCTCCCGCCGTAACGGTCGCCTACATATTCCTTGCACTTGGTGAGTTTGACGAGGCATTCCGTTGGTTTGAAAAAGCTCTCGAAAATCGGGACGGCGAAATGCTCTTTATGCGAGCTTGGCCGCGATGGCTAAATCCTGTTTACGACGATCCGCGTTTTACCGATCTCCTTCGACGCATCGGGCTGCCCGATCAAGAAAGATAACGGCCGCCAGTGATAGAGGTTTCGAGATCAGCCCCTACTCAGTTTCGCAATACCGAGGTTCGTGCCGCCCTAAAGATTGAACGCTTGGCAGCAAAATGATGTGATATTTCGAACACTATGAAACGATGTCCGGAATGCAGGAAAGATTATATCGATGACAGTTTGCTGTACTGTCTCGATGACGGCACGCCGCTGGTTCAGGGGTCGGTGTCGGATGAACCGGCGACGGCGATATTTTCGGGCGTTTCCGGCGATGATGCGACGAAAGTGCTAAACGCGGAAGGCA
This sequence comes from Acidobacteriota bacterium, assembly GCA_016718135.1. GTDB lineage: Bacteria > Acidobacteriota > Blastocatellia > Pyrinomonadales > Pyrinomonadaceae > OLB17. The sequence goes on from JADKEF010000004.1 coordinate 391,458, forward strand.
CAAGTTCGGAAGCAAAGCCGATCACGCTCAGTTTTCCGGCGTTTCTGTCGTGGCGAACGCTGCCTTGGGTCGTAGCGGGGATTTTTGGGCTTGCGGCGATTTTCTTCGGCTGGTCGTACTTGAGCGGCGGACGAACGAGCGTTGGCACAGCTGCGGTTCGTCTCTCATTCGAACCGTCGTCCGAGCTTTCGTTTAATGATAGCCAACCAGATTGGGCGGTGATCTCACCAGATGGCGAGAAGATACTATTTTCAGCCAGCGGAGCGGACGGTAAGAACGTACTGTTCGTCCGCGAGATCAATTCTTCCGAGGTTAAGCCTCTTCCGGGCTCAAGCGAAGCGGTCGAACCTTTCTGGTCGCCGGACAGCAAGTCGGTGGCATTCGGATCTAGTGGTAAGCTGCGCCGCTCGGATCTCGCAGGCGGCAATCCGCAGGTGCTCTGTGACGCGGCCCGTCTTGTCGGCGGCAGTTGGGGTAAGGACGGGACGATCATTTTTGTACCGGATTACCGCACCGCTTTGCTTCAGGTCTCTGCAAAAGGTGGCGAACCGCAGCCGGTCAACATCCAAACCGACGATCTTGCGAAAGAGCGTCATTCGCAGCCCGCGTTTCTTGCTGACGGCAGACACTTCTTATTTAAGCGCGCGTTCGGAACGGGACTTGCGGGTAGCGGCGTTCAACAGCAGGGCATCTGGGCCGGATCGCTGGATTCGCCCGAGGTGATTCAGGTCGTTCCCGACGATTCGAACGCTGTCTATACTTCCGAGGGATACATCGTTTACGTTCGCAATGATGCACTTGTTGCACAGGCGTTTGACGCTTCGAGTCGAAAGGTTTTGGGCGAGCCGGTTCCTTTAATTCAGGGCCAGCCGAATGCGCCGGGCAATATTCGCCGTTTTTCAGTATCGAACAACGGCGTACTGATCTGGCAATCCGTCTGGCAACGCGACTATCAACTGTTGTGGTTTGACCGCGAGGGCAAGCAACTCGGAGCCGTGACTAAGCCGGAGAAAGTCTGGGCCGGTTACGAGCCGCGCATTTCACCGGACGGGAAACGATTGGCATTCAGACGCGGTGTTCCCGCGAATCTGTGGATGATCGATCTGCAGACGGGAACGGACACCCGCATCACAACCGAATTTGCTCAATTCCCTATTTGGTCGCCTGACGGCAGCAAGGTAGCATTCGGCGCAAACGCCGGATTGTCGGTCAAAGATTCGAACGGCGTCGGAGATGTGAAGGCGATCGTCTCTGACACGACCTTTCCATACTCATGGTCGCCCGACGGCTCGCATATCTACTACGTTAAACGGGGTGTCAAAACGCAGAGCGATATATTTAAGATCGCCGTGGACGGTGACCGAAAGGTGACGCCATTAGTAACCGGTGCGGCCAACGAACGCTGGCCGCAGCCTTCGCCCGACGGGCGTTTTCTCGCATACGAATCGGACGAGACCGGCACGTACGAGATATACGTCGCCGCGATCCTGCCGGACGGAACGCTCGGCCCAGACCGCAAACGCGTGTCGAATGCGGGAGGTATATCGGCGGTATGGCGTCGCGATGGAAGCGAACTTTTCTTTATCGCCGGCGATGGGCAGTTGACAGTTGTTACGACAAATACGAAAGCCGCACAGTTTGAATTCAGCCCGCCGAAGGCCCTGTTCAAGACAAATACCATCGCCCTGGCGAGTCACGAATTCGACGTTTCCCTCGACGGCCAAAAATTTATCGTCGGCACCCGTATCGGTGCCCCAACAGCACAGCAGCCGACTGTGATACTGAACTGGCCCGCACTTATGAACAAATAAAATCTATTCGGCCAACCGATGGGATCATCTGTGTCGGATATCCTCACTCATAACGTAGCGAGTCGATCGGATTTAGCCGGCTTGCGCGGAAAGCAGGCATCACGCCGGCAAAAAATGCGACGGCTGAAACGATCAACATTACGGAGGCAATCGACGGCAGCGTGAACGCGAAAAGGTTAAATCCCTCAAACGACTCAGCGTAGGCGGCGATCAGCACCTTGTTTGTTATGAGGCCGACGGCGATACCGAAGACCGTTCCGAGCAATGCTCCCCAGAAACCAATTAAGACAGATTCGAGCGAGAAAATGGCAAAGATCTTGCCGCGGCTCATTCCCAGGGCCTTTTGCAGGCCGATCTCTTTTGTTCGCTCGAGAACGGCGATGACCAAGGTGTTAATGATCCCAAAGGACGCTGCGAGCAGGGCGATAGCTGCCACAAGCGACATAGCTATCTTGAAAATGCCTAGAGCATCGTAGGTTCGCTTTTGATTGTCCGCCATCGTAACGGCGGTAAATCCGCGTTCGTCGAGCACCTTTTTCGCCGCGTCGATACGCTCCGGCGAATCCATCTGCATCGAAAAGCCAATATATTTGCCCGGCGTGTCGCCACGCCGCTGATCGTTGTGGATCAACTTCGCCGTCGACGCATCGACAAACGAGGAGGTGTTCGTCATGAATCCCTTCGTCGCAACACCCACTACCGTCAGAGCAATGGCCACTATCTCATCTTTTCCATTCCGGTATCCCAGTGTCGCTGTGCGGCCGATCAAATTGTCAATATTCGGATCAAAAGTGCGAGCTAAACCGACCGGAAATACTATCTGCCGCTCACCGCTGATAGGTTTTCCTGCCTCGGTCTTCTGCGTGATGCCCTCAGAAAGCATGCCTAGCTCGACCTTGTATTTTTTCGTACCGTCGAGCGTAATATACTCACCGCCGATGTTGTAACGCGGCGTGACGGTCATTATCCCGACAATGCCATTTGTTAGCGAAGTGATCTGTTGTTCTGTTATGAGAAAACTATTCGGGTCGAGTCCGCTATCACCATCGGGCGCGTCTTTGTACTCCTCGGCACCATTCTTGGGGCCAGATGGTTCTTCGACCTTCTTTCTGACCATCAGTACACGGTCGCTCTCAAAGTTTTTGACCTGGCTCTCGACATAGCTCCGCATTCCATCGCCAAGGCCATTTGTCATCGTCAGCGTGAACGAGCCGACGAATATCGCCGCAACGGTCAAAAAAGTACGAAGTTTGTTGCGAAACAGATTGCGGTTCGCGATCTTTATCAAATCCCAAAATTTCATTTCGCTTCACCTCGTTTTTTGTCTGACACTATCTGTCCATCCTTCATCTCGATCAACCGGTCGCACCGCTCGGCGAGCTCGCTGTCGTGCGTGACGATGACGAGCGTTATTCCCTGCTCGCGGTTGAGGTCGAAGAGAAGATTCTCTACCGCCGCACCGGTTTGCGAATCGAGATTCCCCGTCGGTTCGTCGGCAAATATCACCTGCGGCCGCCCTATCAAAGCCCGGGCGATGCAGACACGCTGCTTCTCGCCGCCGGAGAGATCCTTGGCACGTTTGTTCGTCTTATCAGTCAGCCCAACGGCAGCGAGAGCCGTCGCCGCATCTTTTGTGAGCGTCGATGCCGATTCACCGCGGATCCGCATCGGCAGGACAACATTCTCAAAGACCGTGTCGCGGCCGTTGAGGAAAAACTGTTGAAAAACAAAGCCGAACTTCTGATTCCGTAGCGTGTTCTTTGCCTTTTCGGACAACGAAGACACATCCTGGCCATCGACGATAACGCTCCCGTTCGATGGGGCATCAAGACAAGCGAGCAGATGCATCAGAGTCGATTTGCCGCTACCGGATTTGCCGACGATCGCCACGCAATCGCCCTTGTCGATCCGCAGATCAACATCGCGAAGCGCCTGAAAGTCAGTGCCGTCGCCGGAGTATGTTTTGGAAAGCTGTCGTGTTTCGAGCATAAGAGATCTCGCCTATTGGCTTGAGATTCATCTTACGCTCTTGGGTTGGAAATGTTCGCGGCAAATCTACTTTGCGTAGAAATAGAACTGAACAGCCTGTAGCACACCGATAAAAAATCCGAACAAGGCTCCGAACAATTCGATCGTTCGAAGATGTTCTTTGGCGACTGACATTACGAGGGCCTCGAGTTTTTCCGGCGGGTAATTTCGGATCTTGTCGCGGACCATCCCGGCTACGTCAAACTCGGCGATCGCGTCAGGCAGCTTTGTGTGAACGGCGGCAATAATGGCGTCGGTGAGCGATGTGCTTGCCTGGCGAAGCTTCGCCTCGGGGATGTGATCGCCGAGTTTTCCGATCGGTTTTGAGAGAAGACGATCGATCTGGCCGGCGAGGATCTCGTTTAGGATGTTCGACGTTTCTTCACGCGAGATGATGTCGAGCAGGCCATTCGCGAGCATCGATTTGAGCCGTTCTTCGGTTTCGGGATGGATCGTCTGCAAGATCGCGTCGATCGAGTGCGGGCGAAGTTTCTCGAGCGTCTCCCGTATATAAGAAGTGATGCCCGACATCGTCTCATCGCTCTGCAGCAGCGACAGAACTGACTTCGTCACCTGTTCCTTTAGCCGTGCGAGCTGCTCCGGAGCAACGGCTCCGATGACGACCGGCAGCGGCTTCGCAAGAGCATTGTCGATGCTCGAACCGATAAAATTGCGGGCTTCTTCGGCAAAGAACGTGCCGTTTAAAGTCTCCTCTATTCGTTTCGGCAGGCTCTCATTTACAAGATCATCGACCTCGCCGAGCAGCGTCTCGCGTGACACGAAGATCTTTTTAAAGAACGAAAGGTTCTCGTAATAGTCGTGGACCTCGTTCTTGATAAGAGCGCTGATCTGATTGCGTGTCTTCTCTGTCGCGGCTACTTCCGCAAGTTGTTTGATCGCAGGCTCGATCTGCTCATTGGCCTTCTCTTTTAACAACGCGACCGCATCATCCGTAAACATCCTGCCTAGCGGCGTCTCAGAATTTATCAGATCGTCGAGCCGGCGGCCGATGAAATCGCGGATGTTCGATTCGAACGAACTTGCCTTTATTGCGGTGCGAATACGCTCGTCGAGAAACGTAACGATCTTCTCAAACGTCTCATCATCGACGACGTCTGAGACGCGTTTGCCAAGCACATCATCCACTCGCCGCGTGACAAAGCCGCGGATCGCGTCAAGCGAATCATCGCTTTTCAGGACCGCTTTGATATGGTCGGCAAGCTTGAGCTGCAGAGCCGAGATCGCATCGAGCACGGGCTCGCGGACGTTCTTCGGCAATGCCTCGATCAACGACGGATAGTCCTCGGCGAGGATCTCGCTGGTGTACGAATCGACGACTGTTTGTATCTTCTTACGCAGAAAATCATTGCCCGTAAGCTGCTCGATGATCGTGTCCTGCGAGACAAGTTCCTGGCCCACGGCCTTACCGATCGCATTTGCGAGCCGTTCACGATGTCGCGGGATCATCCCTTGCGGAAAGACGGTGATGCCAAGAAATTTCACCGGCAGACGCGGACGAAAAAGCATCCGCACCGCCAACCACGCACCGGCGTAGCCGTGGCCCGTCGCAAAAACGATCAGCAAACCGATCTGGACCCAGATATTTTTGAAAATGGGAGTGAGAGAGTTAGTGATGTCAGTAAAAAGATCCATCAACTAGAAAACCTGAAACCCCTTTGATTTGAGACAGAACACGGCAAATTCCTCCAGCCATTCGTGCGTGACGCTATAGTTTTTCCACTCTTCGTCGTTGTCTCGATAGATCGTCTTGTCGTCCGGAGCATCTGTGATGCTCAGGTTGGCGAACATTCGTTTGCCCGGCGTGACTCTTGGCAATATCTCACTTCGAATTCGCGTACCTATCTCGTGAGCGTCATTACTTGCTATAGTTACGCCCGTCGCTGCGTAGCCCATCTGCCGCATCGCACCTTCGTCGACAATATCGAGATGACGAATGATCTCGACCGCCGCTTTCCAATTCCATACGCTTACCGGTAATTCGAAGTTCTCGCTGCCCTGATCGATCAATGTGAAGCTCATAAGTTTGTTTGTACGACAGACCGCCCGGGTTTTTGGCTCTGGTTGTCACCCCGGGGCCGGTCGTCTCAAGTCGTCGAACAGACCAGGCGGTCTGTTCTACCAAAATGCTAAACGTCAATTGCGGTTTGGTCAATGAGTTTCCGTCGGAGAACGGTTATAATTTGGAATTCGCAGACGATGAGACACGATATTCCGGTCAGAGTCACGGTAAAGCAGCCCTTGCAGGGCGTTGTTATGAAAGTACAACGCGGCAAGGACGGCCTGCTCGACCCGATCTTGAAGACTCCTGAGGAATTGGTCTTTGAATTCGACCTGACGGTCGATCTGTCGCAGAATGCGCCGAAGTTTCTTGGCAAATATTCACATGGGCCAAAGGATGCGAGGTTTTTGTACGTGAATTCGGGCACGTACGCCCGTCAACATCCAACGGTGGGGCCGTCGGGCAAAGCTCTCGCTGATGGGCGTTACCAGAAAACAGATCGAGGAAATTTTGGCGAAAAATGGAGCTCTAGCTTGCGAATTTGACGGTGTTGGCCCCGACGGCGGCCCGACGTGTGCGACGGTTAAGGGCCTTGTCTGGAAAGTGGTGAAAAGATGACTCAAAAAGCGATCTCATATGCCGACGCCGGTGTCTCGATCGACAACGCGAACCTCGCGGTCGCTAAGATCCGCGAATACGCACGCTCGACCTTTAACGAACGTACGCTGACCGAGATCGGCAGCTTTGGCGGGATGTTCGCCGGGGCGTTTCCGAATATGTCGGAGCCGATATTGGTAGCATCGGCGGACGGCGTCGGGACTAAGCTGAAACTTGCGTTTGATACGGGAATTCACAACACGGTTGGAGCGGATCTTGTAAATCACTGTGTTAACGACATTCTTGTCCAAGGTGCGCGACCGTTGTTCTTTCTTGATTATTTCGCAACCGGCAAACTCGAACCCGACGTCACAGCCTCTGTAGTCGAAGGCATGGCCCGAGCTTGCCGCGAGAACGGCTGCGTACTGCTCGGCGGCGAGACGGCCGAGATGCCCTCGATGTATGCTGACGGCGAATACGACCTCGCCGGCTTCATCGTCGGTGTCGTAGATAAACCAAAGGTCATCGACGGCAAGAGCATCACGCCAGGCGATGTCGTCCTCGGCATTCCCTCGACTGGCCTGCAAACCAACGGCTATTCCCTCGCCCGCAAACTCTTCTTCGAAGTCGGCGGCTACACACCAGATTCCTTCGTCGAAGAACTCGGCACAACCGTCGGCGAAGCCCTGCTCGCAACTCACGCCAGTTTCTTACCTCAGATCGGGCCGATGCTTGATGAAATGTCAGGAGCGGACAAGAGTGTCCGCGTTCCGCTGATCAAAGGCCTCGTCCACATCACCGGCGGCGGCTTCCTCGAAAACATCCCGCGGATCCTCCCGTCCGGCGTCGCAGTAGAAATAAACCGCGGCACCTGGCCCGAACCCCCAATCTTCGGTCTAATGCGGCGGCTCGGAAACGTCGACGAAAAAGAGATGTTCCGCACCTTTAATATGGGGATCGGGATGATCGTTGTTGTCGCTGAAGCCGAAATGGAAACTGTGAAAGCTCATCTTGGCGGCTGCCATGAGATCGGAAAAATCGTGGCAGGAGACGGCGATGTTGTAATTTGCTAGGAGCAACCCGTTATGGAAAAAAATCGCTGGTGGCTCGCTATTCCGTTTGCTTTGGGCGTGATGATCGTCAATGTATTGATCAGCGTTTTGTACGTGGTCGTTTACAGTTACGCGATCGATCCTGGACACGACCGGGCTTATTACGAAGCATACGCACAGGTTGCGGCTCCGTATTCGAGCATTATCGCTGGGATTCCGCTAATGTTTCTTGCGGGGCGTTGGATCGGCGGTAAATTTCCAAAGGGCAACAGCGTCAAGGCGGCTTTGCTCGTCTGGCTGGTGTATTTCATTCTCGACTTCGCGATCATCGCCGCCGCCGGAGCGCTTGCTCAGATCGCAGTTCTATTCATTGTCTCGTTTGTGACTAAGCTCGGTGCAGCGTTCGTCGGTGGCCTGTCAGCACAAAATCGCGGAGCGTATTTGAGGCGATGAAAAGAAATTACCACAGAGAACACAGAGAACACAGAGGTGGAGATGTTTGTTTAATGGATCAAATAGATCTCTCTGTGTCCTCTGTGCTCTCTGTGGCTAAACCCCTCTTATGAAGATCGGAATACTCATCTCAGGCCGCGGGTCGAATATGGTGGCTCTTGTTGATGCTGTAAAGAGCGGCGAGATACCGGCGTCTGAGGTCGCGGTCGTTATCAGCGACAAGGCGGACGCGGCTGGTTTGGCTAAGGCGAGCGAGCGTGGGGTTGAGACTGTCGTCGTCGAACGTAGCGGGCGTTCGCGTGTGGAGCACGACGCTGAGATCATTAGCGAACTAACCAAACGCGGTGTTGAGCTCGTCTGCCTCGCCGGCTATATGCGACTGCTCTCGCCTCTCTTTGTTCAGGCATTCCCAAACAAAATCATCAACATCCACCCGAGCCTGTTACCCGCGTTTCCCGGCCTCGACGCCCAACGCCAAGCCTTCGAAGCCGGGGTAAAGATCACCGGCTGCACCGTCCACTACGTCGACGAACTCCTCGACCACGGCGAGGTCATCTTGCAGAAAGAGGTCGCGGTTTTGGACGACGACACCGATGAGACTTTGTCCGCGAGGATCCTTGAACAGGAGCACACACAGTCTATGTCGAAGCGGTCAGAGAGCTGGTTTGCAAATAAAAAGCTGCGATGTTTATTTGATTCGTGCTATTGTACCGCCAAAACAATTTTTATGAGGAGAGAGATATGCTAAGGATCAAGCGCTCAATTTTGCCGCTGTTGCTTCTGTCCGTTTGCTTCATAACGACTGTCAGAGCCCAAGCAAAAGTCGACATCATACCGGACGCCGTTTATGGCCATAAGGACGGCATGGCTCTGACCATGGACGTCATTAAGCCAAAGACTAATGCCAATGGCGCGGCGGTTGTTTTCATGGTCAGTGGCGGTTGGGTCTCAAACTATACCCCGCCGCAGCAAATGGCCGAGAGATTCAAAGATCTGCTCGACAAAGGATTCACGGTCATTGCCCTGCGGCACGGCGGCAGTCCGAAGTATCTGATCCCCGAGATCGTCGCGGATGTCCGCCGCGGGATCCGCTTCATTCGCTTCAATGCCAAACAATGGGGCGTTGATGCGAACCGGCTCGGCGTTTTTGGCGGCAGTGCGGGCGGCCATCTTTCCCTGATGATCGGCAACGCTTCGGACAACGGCGACCCGGCCGCAAAAGAAGATTTCATGAAAGAGAGCAACCGTGTCGCGTCGGTCGTGGCTTATTTTCCGCCGGTCGATCTGCGCCCGATCGTACGCGGAGTGGGTGCCCCAAATGACGGCAGCACCGGTTCCCGCTTTCCGGCTCTGAACTTCGAAAAGGAGAAGGCCGCGGACTATTCGCCGATCGTCCATGTGACGCCGGATGATCCGCCCACACTGCTCATTCACGGCGATAAGGACGAGCTGGTCCCGATCAGCAACAGCCAGGTGATCTACGAAGCCTTTCAGAAAAACAAAGTCAAAACAAACTTCGTAACCATTCCGGGCGCCGGACATGGCTTCCAGAATGAAGACGCCAAACGGACCACCGCCTTGATGGTTGCGTGGTTCGAGCAGACGTTGGGCAAGCACCGCTGATCAGGCTCGGCATTTACCGAACAAAAATAGAACACGGATAATACGGATCTACGCAGATATGATTAGTCATATCCGTGTTCATCCGTATGATCCGTGAAATCTGCGTTCTATTTTTTGCGTGTCGGATGATTGAGCGCTCGGTTCGATATCTTTGCGGTTCTTAGGTTTAGGATCAGGATACCGTCGGTATCGATCTCGGCGTCGGGGAACTCGAGGGTTTCGTGGATGTGGAGCGAACACTCGGTGACGAGGCGGTAGGCTGAGACTTTGCGGCCTCCGTGACGGCCCGAGGTGTGGGCCGGGTAGGCATTTCGCATGGCGGAGCTTGTTGGTTTGAGGCCGATGGTGTTGTTTGCGCTGTCGTAGAGCAGGTGGAATGCCGTTGGGGAACCGAGGCGTTCGTGGGCGGCCCGGTTTAGCACGATCGTACCCTTACTGTTAATCGTCACATAGATCCCGGCCCACTGTGCTCTGGTATCGCCACGTGCGATCTCTCTCCATTCGCGTTTCATAGATGGAAAAATGTAGCATAAACGATGGGAAGAGTAAAGTACTTCAGGATATCTCGACGGGCTCAACATGCGTTCTGTTCTAGAGGAGGTTTAACGCTGAGATCGCGGAGAGATGACGCGGAGATTCGCAGAGGAATGATGACGGCAGTGATGACTTTGAATGATCAGTGGTTGATGAGGCGTTGATGAGGCGTTGATGGTGTGGGTGTACGTGCCGGTTTATGCGGTTCGGAGTTTGAGCAGAACGGTTCGGAGAAATCGCGATTTTCCGACACTTCGACCAATAAACCGGTACCGGACATTGGTCTAGAGAATACAGCCACAAATTTACACACATGAACACGGATCTCCAGATCTTATTCGTGTTCTTTTGTGGTGTACCAATCTTACGAAACGCCGTCGACCATTGATTCAAAATGCAGCGTCGTCTTTCCGCCCTTTTCGTCGGCGAATTCGAGCATGGCTTCGCTGTTGTCGGTGTCGTATTGGACCGAGATGCCGCGGACGTTGTTTAGTTCGTCGACCATTGCTTTTTGCTGGCCGTGATCGTCATAGCGGCGCTTTACGGTCACTTTGTTTCCGTCGATCGAGATCGAGGCGAAATCGCCCTCCTGCTCTTCTTCCTTAAAGCCGCCCTTCGGGCCGAAGATCTCAAATCTGGCACGCCGTCCCTGGTTTCTTGCGGTAAACGCATAGAGAAAGGTTTCCCATTCTTTCGGTTCCACCATCTTTATCATTGTCATTGCTGTTGTCTCCCGTTTGATTCGATTGTCCGCCTTTGCCACGACGAGTGCAAATTGCGGCGCTTTTAGGCGATTTTGGTTTTGACATGCGCGTCTTTACGCGCGTAAACTCTAGGTTTTCACTTTCACTAGTGAATCATTGTGGAGAGCAACTATGCCGAAGAGAACATTTCAACCGAACAACCGCCGCCGCGCCAAGAAGCACGGATTCAGGGCGCGCATGGCGACCAAGAACGGCCGGGCAGTGATCAAACGCCGCCGCGCGAAAGGACGCAAGCGATTAACGGTTCACCATTACTAGACTTTTCGTTACCGAAAGAGACTCGGCTGCTGAAACGCGCCGAGTTTCTTCGTGTTTACGATAAGGGCAGGCGTATCGAGGGCCGTTTTATGACGGTTTTCATCCTGGTGAGCGACAAACCGCTGCACCGCGTTGGCATCACGGCCACCAAGAAGGCGATCGGTAAAGCACATGACCGTAATCGAGCCAAGCGTTTGTTGCGTGAGAGTTTCAGATTGAGCCGTGCCGAGCTGGACGTGGTAACGCAGAGATACGATTGGGTGTTGAACGCAAGGCGAAGCATTTTGCACGGAAAACTCGAGAAGCCACTTGCTGAGCTAAAGCAGATAGTGGCGAAGGTTGGGAAAAAGTTTGCCCGCGAATAACACGAATGAGGACGAATAAAGACAGATTCTTATTCGTATTATTCGCGTCATTCGCGGGCAAAAATCTTTTGCTGTGGCAGAATCGAACTTGATGAAGTTTCTTGTTCTGGACATTCTCGGTATTTACAAGGCGTTCTTGTCGCCGTTCTTACCGCCCGCATGTCGATTCGAGCCGAGTTGTAGCGAGTACGCTAGGCAAGCGGTCGAGAAATACGGAGCCCTACGCGGAACATGGATGGGCGTAAAGCGTATCTTACGATGTCAGCCGCTGTGTAAAGGCGGGCATGACCCGGTCCGGTGAGTTCAAAGTTGCAAGTTCAAAGTTCAAGGTCAGAGGCGACCGACTTTGAACGTTAAACTTTGAACCTTGAACTTAAAGATGGAAAATCAGGCGAACAGTAGTAACCAATCTCGTTTTTTGATCGCGGCAGTCTTGTCGATGGCGATCCTATTTGGCTGGCAGTATTTCATGGCGCCAAAGACGCCTCCGGCTGATAGCAATTCGAATACGGCGGCGAATTCGAATACGGTGGCAAATACCGCTACGCCGGCCGCGACTCAGGCACCTGCTGCAACGCCGGAAACTGCTGCTGTAACGCCGGATACAACCCCCAATCGTATTGTCACGATCAAGTCTGACCTGTATGAGGTCAAGATTGATTCGAAGGGAGCTGTGCCGGTCAGCTGGATTCTGCTGAAGACAAAATCGCCTCGCGGCGACTATCCGATCTACGCCGATGGTTCGAATGGAACCGAGAAAAAGCCTTTGCAGCTGATCTCGGAGAAAGCCCTTTCGCAGAACCCTCGTGAAGTTCCTTTTAGGCTTACAGCCGGCGATCCGGCGATCACAACAACTGCAAACGAGCGCAATTATCAGATCTCCGTTGCCGAGGACGCGATCACTTTGAACGCGGGCGAGGAGAAGACGATTGACTTTTCGCTGACCGGCGAGAACGGTCTTGAGGTCAAGAAGACGTTTGTTTTTAGGGCTGACAGCTACATGTCCGACCTCGCCGTTACCTTCAAAAAGGATGGCCAACCGGTGCCAAACGCACAGCTTGCCATCGGTGCCAGCATTGGCGACCACGCGATCAATTTTCACACGCTTTATCACACCGAATCTGAGGCCGTCGCCGCGGTCAATGGCGATATCAAGCGGCATCTGGGCAATTACGCTTTCACCTACGATGTGAACGGCCAGGCCGCAAAGCTTTCGGATTCAGGGACGATCGATTGGGTCGCGATGAGCGATGCGTATTTTGCAATGGCCGCCATTCCGGCGTCGCCGGTAGCAGCGGCCGAGTATAAGGCTTCGAAATACGACGTGAATATCGAGCCGACTTACGACAGCATTATCAACTGGGTCATCCGCAGCCCGAAAAAAACGGAGACGCGGCACCTCGTCACGGCTTACATGCCCGTTCCCGGCGATGGCTCGGTGACGAAGATCTTTACGGGGCCGAAGGATTATTTCCTACTTAACCAGCTTAGCGGTGAGTTGAAAGGTGCAGATGGCCGTGCGGTCTCGATTATCGACCTGATCAATTTCAGTAATTACTGGTGGCTAAGATGGCTGACCAAGCCACTCTCGATCCCGATCCTGTACGCGCTGAATTTCTTTAACGCCCTGACGCACAACTACGGCGTTGCGATCATTGTCTTCACGTTCCTGTTCTACATGCTGCTGTTCCCGCTCAGATGGTCACAGAGCAAGTCGTTCAAGAAGGCGTCCGGCAATGCCCCTAAGATGAAGGGTATTCAGGACAAGATCAAAGACCTCCAGAAAAAAGGCGTCCCGAACGACGACCCCAAGATGCGAGCCCTCCAAATGGAGCAGCTCAAGATGACCAAGGACGCGCTCCCCATCGGCGGCTGCCTGCCGATGCTTCTGCAGTTCCCCCTGCTCATCGCATTCTACACCGCCATCACGATCGCCCTCGACGTCCGCCAGGCATCATTCCTATGGCTCCCTGATCTCTCGGCCGCCGACCCATGGCATATCCTCGAGTTTGCCTTTGCACTCTCGATGATCTTGTCGATGAAGTTCACGCCACAGGCCGCGGCGATAACGCCTGAGCAGCAGATGCAACAGAAAATGATACCGTCGGGACTGCTGTTATACTGGTTCTTTGGCAACATCGTCAGCTTTGGTCAGCAAATGGTGATCAACCGTTTGAATACCACAAACACACCTCCGGGTACCGAGATAGTTGATTCGGTTCCGAAGGGCGCGAAGCAAGTGAAGCCGAAGATGGCATAAAGTTTCTATGAACGAGATCTGCACAAACGCAAAAGAGTATTTGGGTGGCTTGGTAACCGACCTTGGTTTTGACTTGACCGTTGGAGCCGAGTGGAACGACGAAGGCTGTTTGCTGAATTTGGTCGGTGAAGACTCGCACTTCGCATTGGCTGAGAACGGTGAATTGCTGGATGCGTTTGAGGTTTTGTTATTTCAGGTTTACGGACGACAACTCGATCGTGAGCATCGATTCGTTGTTGATGCTGAAGGCTTTCGTCAGACACGCAAAGCCGAGCTTCACGCGATGGCCCGATTTGCTGCAGATCAGGTTCGCAAGAACGGAAGGCCATTTACCTTCGGCGTACTCAATTCCACCGAACGCCGGATCATCCACCTGACCCTGCAAAGGGAGGAAGATCTATTCACTGAATCTGTCGGCGACGGTCGCGAGCGACGGCTTCAGATCCGCTTACAATAACATTGATCCGATTGGGTGAACATGGATAGACAGGATCCTATTTCTATCCTGTTCCTCCAGACTATCCCGTTTGAATAATGCCTGACACAATAGTCGCACTCGCAACCCCAACCGGCCGCAGCGGCATCGGTGTGATTCGTTTGAGTGGCGACAATGCGCTCGGCATATGTCGCAATTTGGTCAGCGATCAAGAATTTTCTCCTGAACCGCGAAAAGCACACCTTCGACAGCTTCACGATTTAACGAGCGGCGAGACGATCGACGAGTCTTTGATCACATATTTCAGAGCTCCACATTCATTCACCGGCGAAGATGTTGTGGAGATGAGCTGTCACGGCTCGCCTGTGCTATTGCGTCAAGTCATAGATATTTGTCTCAAACTGGATGCACGGATGGCTGAGGCCGGTGAGTTCTCCTTGCGTGCTTTGGCAAACGGCCGGATCGACCTGGCGGAAGCCGAGGCTATTCGCGACTTGATAGATTCGCAATCCGCTGCATCGGCACGTCAGGCCGTCCGACAGATGCGCGGCGAGATGTCGCAAAGTCTGCAACCTCTAAAAGATGATCTGCTGAATATCATCGTTGTGCTCGAATCTGCTCTTGAGTTTGTCGAGGACGATCTGCCGCCTTCACAGCTCGATAGCGTCACGTCGCGACTGGTGGAGATAGCGTCTGAGGCCAAACGGCTTGCTGAAACATATGACGCTGGGCATCTGATTCGGGAGGGATTGCGAGTCGCTTTGGTTGGCCGTCCAAATGTGGGTAAATCCAGTCTTTTCAATGCTTTACTGGGAAGCGATCGAGCTATCGTCGCGGACATCGCGGGGACTACGCGCGATCAGATACATGAGAGATTTATCATCAATGATATTCCAATCTCGTTGATCGATACGGCGGGATTGCGTGATACGACCGATACTGTAGAGAGCATAGGCGTCGAACGCTCGCGAGCTACGATCGCCGATGCGGACATGGTCATCGTGATGCTCGATGCCAGCGAGCAAACATCTGATGAAGACCGGGAGATACTGGAGAGCGTCAAGGATCTAAGCTATCTGGTCGCCTTGAACAAGATCGACAAGCTGCCTTCGACGGACATCGACAAGATCGTCGCGTCCGAACACTCAAGCCTTTCGTACCTACGCGAGAAGATCGTACCGCTTTCTGCGAAGACAGGAGAAGGTCTAGACGATCTTCGTCAAGCGATCATCCGGCCATTTGGAATTCAGGATGTTTCAACCTTAGGTTTTCTCGTAACCGATGCCCGCCATCACGACCTGTTGATCAGAACCAAAACAGAGATCGAGCAATCCATCCAACAATTAAACGATAAGATGAGCGAAGAGATCGTCCTTATCGGCCTGCACAACGCACTCAGATATCTCGGTGAGATCACAGGTGAAACGACCACCGAAGACATGCTAAGTCGAATCTTTTCAACGTTTTGCATTGGGAAATAGGCTGGGTTTTACTGTCCTTGCGGCAAAATTGTCATTGCTAAAATACTGTAATTTCAATATAGTTAAGGGTTTCGCTGTTGGAATTGGATTATGTTCGACGAGACTTTTGATGTGATAGTGATCGGGGCTGGGCACGCTGGATGCGAAGCGGCCTCGGCCTCTGCACGGCTTGGTGCGCGGACAGCGATCGTTACCATCAATTTGGATCTGATCGGACAGATGTCTTGTAATCCGGCGGTGGGTGGAATAGCCAAGGGCCACGTCGTTCGCGAGATAGACGCGCTCGGCGGCATCATGGGCCGCGTGATCGACCGGACGGGGATCCAGTTTCGCTTACTCAATCGCTCTCGTGGACCGGCAGTACAATCGCCGCGTGCTCAGGCGGATCGAAGCCTATATCGCACCGAAATGCGTCGCGTACTTGAGGCGACACCAGACTTATATCTCCGACAAGGCTTCGTAATTGACCTAATTGTTGATCACAATAAGGTTATAGGCGTAGAGATGCAGGACACGCGTCGGTTTGGGGCGAGATCCGTTGTCATTGCGACGGGTACATTTCTAAACGGTACAATTCACACAGGCCCCAAAACGTATTCCGCCGGGCGAGCCGGTGAACCTGCCTCAATAGAGCTTGCTGAGAGTCTGAAACGCCTTGGTTTTCCGGTTGGTCGTTTGAAAACAGGTACGCCGCCGCGTCTCGATGGCCGCACCATCGACTAGGATGCTTTCGAAGCGCAGCCGCCCGATGAAAAGCCGGTCGCCTTTTCATTCGCAACGGAGAAGATCGAGCAACCACAGATCCAGTGTCATATCGGGTATACAAGCGAGCGGCTTCACCAGACTATTCGCGACAATTTGCATCAGTCACCACTTTACTCTGGGAAGATAAAGGGGGTCGGCCCGCGTTATTGTCCGTCGATCGAAGATAAGGTTGTAAAGTTCGCTGAGAAAGATCGGCATCAGCTCTTCCTCGAACCGGAAGGGCACAAAACCAACGAGGTCTACCTCAATGGTTTCTCTACATCGCTTCCGTCCGATCTACAGCTGGACTTGCTGCGTATGGTCGACGGCTTCGAAAACGTTCAGATCATTCGTCCGGGGTATGCGATCGAGTATGATTTTGTCGATCCACGAGAGTTGCGTCCAACCATGGCATCGACGCGAATGGAAGGCCTTTTCCTAGCGGGGCAGATCAATGGAACGACGGGTTACGAAGAGGCTGCGTGTCAGGGGCTTCTGGCTGGAATCAACGCGGCGTACGCTGTTGACGGCCGTAAAGAGTTTATTTTGCAACGAGATGAGGCCTATATCGGAGTCCTGGCGGATGACCTCATCCGGCACGGCGTCGATGAGCCATATCGTTTGTTCACCTCGCGAGCCGAGGCTCGTCTAACGCTTCGTCATGACAATGCGGACCAGCGTCTTTCGCCAAAAGGCCGCGACGCGGGTTTGGTAGGTGACAGCGACTGGGAGCGGTTTAGCGCGAAGCGTGACCGAATCGCGAATCTACGAAATGCGCTTGATTTTACGAGAATTAAACGTTCGTCGGTCGAGTATGCGTCGGTATCGCAGATCCTCGGTGTTGATTTGGGAGATTCTATAACCTTATCTCAATTGGCAATGCGTCAGGGAGTAAAGCCTGAATTGATCCATCGCTTGTTGCCATCAGAAATTCAGGCTGACATCCGAATGGCCGATCTTGAGACCGCTCTTGCGGATTCTCTTTACAGCGGTTATATCGAGAAGCAAAAAGTGGCGACGGAAAGGGTAAATCATCATGACACCTTGAAAGTGCCTGTAGATTTCCAGTTTAGTACGATTGGCGGCCTCTCGAATGAAATGGTTGAGCGATTGGAACGAGCTCGGCCGAGCAATTTTGGTCAGGTTCGAAACATTTCCGGACTCCCTCCGGCAGCGGTTTCCTCGGTATTGGTTCATCTTTCGGCAAATTCATCTGCAAAGGCCGCCTAATGTGGTACGTGCCACATTTGGAACACATTTATCCCGATAAGAAATCATTTAGAACGACAGACCAGACGGTCTGAGGTTCTCCATGTGGTACGTGCCACATTCCAAATTAGATAATATTTTGGCGCCTGTGCTAACTTAGAAATTCGCTAGAATTACGATGGGAAAGATCATTGCGGTTGCAAATCAGAAAGGCGGAGTTGGGAAAACGACTACTGCGGTAAATCTGTCGGCGGCGTTAGCTGCTGAAGGGAAGAAGGTGTTGCTTGTCGACGCTGATCCGCAGGCCAACGCCACGTCAGGGGCGGGCATCGTGAAGAACAACTCACGAAAGTCTCTCTATGACGCTCTTGTAAATGGTGATTCACCGAGAGAAATGGTGCTTTCAACTGAAATACCGACCCTTTGGGTGTTGCCGGCTGACAAAAACCTTGCGGGGGCAGAGATCGAACTGGTGGAGATGGCAGATCGAAATCAGGCCCTCAAGAAACTGCTCGAGTCAGTAAAAGACTATTTTCATTATCTGATAATCGATTGTCCGCCATCGCTCGGAATCTTGACGGTTAATGGTTTGACTGCGGCGGATTCATTGCTTGTTCCTA
This sequence comes from Acidobacteriota bacterium, assembly GCA_016718135.1. Taxonomy (GTDB): domain Bacteria; phylum Acidobacteriota; class Blastocatellia; order Pyrinomonadales; family Pyrinomonadaceae; genus OLB17. Next base: position 409,713 of record JADKEF010000004.1, read on the forward strand.
TACAGTGCGAGTATTACGCACTCGAAGGCGTGACTGAACTTTTTGATACGCTTGCTAGGCTACGCCGGGAACTCAATCCACAATTATCTATCGAGGGGCTTTTGCTGACGATGTACGACGAGCGAACGAATCTTTCTGCCGCAGTAGCTAAGGATCTTAGGGATTTCTATGGATCGCAGGTCCTTGACACAGTTATCCCGCGAAATGTACGTCTTGCCGAGGCACCTAGTTTTGGAAAGCCGATATTGCTTTACGATCCGCGTTCGCGTGGGGCTGAGGCCTATGTTTCGCTTGCTAAGGAGATAATAAACAATGGCTAGACAACCACTTGGCCGGGGATTGAGCGCACTGCTGGGCGACGAGAAGGTAGAAGAGGTCCAGGGTGCGACAAGCATGGAGATCGACATCGATCTGATATCTCCAAATCCTGAGCAGCCGCGAACTCGTTTTGCTGAAGAGAATCTCGAAGAGCTGACACAATCGATCCGTGCAAACGGTGTGGTCCAACCGATCGTTGTTCGCCAACGAGGGAATCGGTATGAGATCGTAGCCGGCGAACGCCGATGGCGTGCGAGCCAGCGGGCGGAGTTGAGGCGAATTCCAGCCGTCGTTAAGGAAGTTTCTGACGATAAAATGCTCGAGCTTGCACTCATCGAGAACATTCAACGGCAGGAATTGAATCCGGTAGAGGAGGCGAGAGCCTACAGCAAACTCATAGCCGAGCTTGAGCTTACGCAGGAAGTTGTAGCCGAGCGTGTGGGCAAATCACGAACGGTGGTGACGACTGCGATCCGGCTGTTACGGCTTCCCGGAGAGGTTTTGCGCGAGATAGAGCAAGGACGTATTTCAGCAGGTCATGGGCGGGCACTGCTAATGACTACGGATCCAATGATCCAGCGGCAGGTGGCAAATTCGATAATTGATTTTGGGCTATCGGTACGTGAGACGGAAAAGACCGTCAAGCGACTTTCGAGATCACCGCAAACGACAGAGAAGAAACAAGTTACTCGTGTTGTAGATGCCAATGTGAAGGCGGCTGAGACGCGGCTGATGCGAACTTTAAGTACCAACGTGAAGATCAAGCCTGATAAAAAGGGAATTGGCGGAAAGATCGAGATCGAATACTACAGTGTCGATGACCTCGATAGGATATATCAGTTAATTATAAGACAATAAAGGAGTTACCGTACATGCGTCTCACGGAAATGGTAGATTGCGCCGGTTGAGTGGCCAAACTCGCACCGAGCGACCTTGCCCAAGTTTTGGGTAAGCTACCAAAACAGCATAATGAAAACGTGATCGTCGGCTTCGAGACAGCTGACGATGCGGCTGTTTATCGCCTTTCGGACGAAATGGCCTTGTGCAGACGGTTGATTTTTTTACTCCTGTCGCTGATGATCCTGAGACCTACGGTCGTGTCGCGGCGATCAATTCGCTCAATGATGTCTACGCGATGGGCGGCACTCCGATATCGGCATTGTCTATCGTTTGTTTTCCGCAGAAAGGTGACTGGGATATTCTCGGAGCGATCCTTGCTGGTGGCCAGGCGGCGATGAATGAGGCTGGAGTGGTCGTTGTCGGCGGGCACTCGGTCGATGACAAAGAGATGAAGTTCGGATATGCGGTAACTGGCGTTATCGATCCGAAGAAAATTGTCACGAACGCTGGAGCCCAGGTTGGTGACGTGCTTATCCTGACCAAACCGATTGGCACTGGTGCGATAAACACCGCCGTAAAGCGTGGTAAGGCTAAGCCTGAAACGGAGGCTGCCGCGATCAAAGCGATGACAACATCAGCCGCTGCCGCGTCAAAGGTGATGCAGAAAGTTGGTGCGAATGCTTGTACCGATGTTACCGGGTTCGGATTGCTCGGCCACGGCTACGAAATGGCAAAAGGCAGCAAGGTGACGTTAAATATTGATTCTAAACGAGTTCCGCTACTTCCTGACGTGCTTGAGCTGATCGCTGATGGTATGCTGACGCGTGGTGACAAGAATAATCGTGTTTATGTCGGCGAAACGGTTAGAATAGCGGATAGTGTGTCTGGCGTTATGCAAAGCGCGTTGTTCGATCCGCAAACTGCGGGCGGATTGCTGATCAGCCTACCGAGAGAGGCTGCCGAGGCATTCTTAGCGGAAATGCCTGACTCGCACTTGATAGGTATGGTTTCTGAGTTCGGCGGTCGTTTGATAGAGGTGAGTTAGTGTTTCTTTTTATTCTAGAGTCAATCGGAACGTCAGAGTTGATCCTGATCGGGATTGTTGCGCTGATGTTCCTAGGACCGCGCCGTCTGCCTGAGATCGCTAAGAAGGCGGGCAAGATAATGTCCGAATTTCGCGGGACCGCCAACGAGTTTAAGCAGACATGGCAACAGGAGGTCGATTTCGAGGAAGAGAAGAAGGCGCTGGATCTGAATACTATCGAGGCCGAAGCACAACCGGTGGTCCGCACGGGCAATCCGAACCAAGAAACGATAGCCGAGCTTTCGGCCGCACCGGCGGTTGTTGAGGTCGATGCCGAGACGATCAAAGAAAGAATGGGTATAGACAGGCCGATTTTTGACGAAAAGAGTATTGAGTCGCCTGCTGAACAAACGACACCGGATGTAAACGATAAGAGGAATTGGCTTTAACTTCGCGAATGGACGATCAGAACATTGAACATGAACCGGAAGCTAGTGGCCAGATGTCGTTCCTCGAACATCTGGACGAACTACGTAAACGGTTGGTCAAATCGGTACTCATCCTCATCGCCGCCTTTCTAATTTGCTTTAACTTCTCGAACGATATCTACAACTTTCTTTCTATTCCAATTAGAAAGGCCCTTAATGAAGTACAACGTCGGCAACTACCGGTCAGTGGGATCACTGGTTCGGAGAGCCTGAGGCCTATCAATGAGATAAAAGAGGGCGACACGGGACGATATACGATTAGCGTCGATACGTCGGTCGGGGCAACGGTGCTGCCCGCGGGAACTTCAGTCGGTGCCGAGGTTACGCGAGATGCTGAAGGAAAGATCGGACTGTTTACTACCGAACCGATCTTTACAAACAACGCAATAGTTCCAAAAGGTGTGCGTTTACCGCTTGAATATATAGACGATATTGCCAAGAGCCAGCCGAACACCGACTCGCGCATGACAATCACAACTGCGCCCGAATCGTTTACTCTTTTGGTGACGGTTTCACTTTATGCAGCGATAGCACTCGCCCTACCCCTACTACTTTGGCAAGTCTGGGGGTTTATTTCGCCGGCATTGTACAAGCATGAACGCAGCTATGTAACGCCATTCATAGGATTATCGACAATCTCTTTTGTGGTAGGTGCGGCATTCGCGTATTACATTCTATTTCCACCGGCTGTTAATTTTTTACTGAATGTAGGCGAGGGTGAGTTTCAGTTTCAGCTGCGAGCGACGGACTATTTGGACTTTATTACCATCATCATGTTAGCGATGGGGTTGATCTTTCAAATGCCGGCAATAACCTATGTCCTTTCGAGGATCGGTGTAGTTTCTGCTCGACTCTTAATAAGTAGTTGGAAGATAGCGCTTATTGTCATCTTGATCGTGGCGGCCGTGGTTTCGCCAACGGCGGACGTCGTCAACATGATGTTGTTCGCGACACCAATGATGGCACTATATGTGGTATCGATTTTTATCGCCTGGTTTTTTGGGAAGAAACGCCAGACTGATGCCGAGGTGGCCTGACGATGATCAGACAACCTCGAACACCTCAAAAGCATCTTGAATACAGACAAAATTCAGTCTAGAATCTTGAAAAGATAAGGATATTGTTGTGACGCCACAGATCGTGGCAGATGGAGTTTTACCGCTATGTCGAAAGTTAAATTTGGTAAGGGTGTTTTGCTTACTTCGCTGATCTCTGGCGTTGCTGCTATGGGCGTCTGGGCTCAACCGCCGGACAAGACCAAGCCGAGCCAAGACGTGACCGATAAAGTTCGAAAGGTTACGCCTGAAATGAAGGACGTCTATAAGAAGTGGATGAACACGGACGTTGCATACATCATTACTAGTGACGAGAAGAAGGCTTTCAAAGCATTGGTTACTGACGAAGAGCGTGAGAATTTCATCGAAAATTTCTGGCGTCGTCGCGATCCCAATCCTGATACCGAGGAAAACGAATACCGTGAGGAATACTACGAGCGAATCGCCTATGCCAATGAGCACTTCGCATCGGGTATTCCCGGATGGAAAACAGACCGAGGCCGTGTTTATATCGCATGGGGCAAGCCGGACTCGATAGAATCCCGTCCGTCAGGCGGTGCGTATGACCGTCCGA
>JADKEF010000005.1 GCA_016718135.1 Acidobacteriota bacterium
GGATGGCCCAAGTACCGTCTGCGGATCTGTTGCGGTATCGTTAGAAAGTCCATCTCCGCGATATCCCATGATGCTCGCCACTCCACTCCAATCATCATTCGTCGTAATCAAGGCCGTATTGGACCAGTTTTGTGAAAAGTTGCCGGAAGCGAGATTATGGTACGAATTGTTCTCTGGGGCCTCAGAATCCGGCGTCGGCTGCGCCTCAGCGCTTCCGTTTACGTCTGCGGCGCCACCAAACCAACTTGCCACGCTTTCCACGAACCCAAAGCGCACTCCGGCTGCCCCGGCGGTGGTGGCGGTGATCGCCAGGCCGGTGAGGACGGTCAGGGCGATGAGGCCGAGGACGTAGGAGGATCGGGACAAACGGGTGTTGGCTCTGCGGTTCATAAGGTTAAATGCTCCCATCGAAGATGGACTGCCGGAACTCAAAGGGCGAGGACACGTGCCTTCGCTAAGAAAAAAGCTCTCGAAAAACGGCGAAACTCTGCCTTTGTCCCTACATGCGTCAAAAGCTGCCAAAATGGGTCAAAAAAGATCGAATCGGAGGTCCGTATGCGTAATATGGTGGTGTGGAGAAGTGAGACGAGGCGAATTGCTCAAAGAACAACGGGATGCTTGCGCATATGAGTATATACTCTCCGTGCGGTCAGTAACGGAAGGCAGTAAAGTGGTCGGTCGTGGAAGCGATCGATTGCTAAACAACAACACCAGCGGCTTTACACCGTTAAAATTGTTGCAAAATTAAAGTTCTGCAATTATAGGGACATAACCAACAAAGTCAAGCGCTTTTTTTTACTGCCCCGGCTCGTAAGTCGCGTCCCCGAGGAACCCCTATCCGCGGCTGTGGAAATATTTGATCGCTCTCTGCGGCTAACTGTCCGAGCATTTCCAAAGAGGACCTTCGGTTTTTTGGATAACGGGAAAGATAACCAGGGAAAAGCCAAAGCGGCAGCCCGCAGGGCTGCCGCTAAGGTGTTGAAAAGATTGGCTCCGCAAGTAAGACTCGAACTTACAACCCTTCGGTTAACAGCCGCCCCGAGACCATTTTTCCCATATTCACAGATGCCACGGATGTCGATAACTCGTTTAACGAAAGGGAAATATCCGCTTAAAATTCCATAAACCCTTGTGTCCATTAGATCAGGATTTTGACCCTTTTTCACCAAAACGGGAAGATAACGGGGAAATATTCAAGTACAAGAATTTAGGTCTCGAAAAATACCCCAAAATAAGGGTGACCTCGCTGTATTTTTTCCCGGCTTACCCGATGGATTCCAAAAGCGGTACCTTCCGCTGTATCAAATGGGGCTCCCCGGCATAAAGGTTTATCCCTGTTGCAACCTTTAGAGCAATCCATACTATCAATCCTCCGTTCAGAACCAAATAAAGCGAACTCGTCAGTGTATCAATTTTCAGAGACAGACAAGTGGATAAGCACTGTCGCGAATGCTTGACGTCTTCATAGTCGCGTTGATGTTTCTTTCAATCTTTAAATAACTATATCGTACGAATCGAAACAAAACCTGGGTTTTTGAATGTGGATAGATACATTTCAGCAGCCTCTCCTCATACTGTCTAAACGTTATGACCCCGACGGATCAAATACAAACCAAACTTCTTGTGCAAATGCGACCGATTCCGGCGTACTCGACAAATTATTATTGCTTGACAAAAGTTATAAAATTGACTGAGTTGTCCTTACCGACGGCTAGATGGGTGCCACCAAAAACCACTAAGCCAGTGCAAATAATATCTTCTTAGCAGCACCGTCGAAGTATCAACTAAAAAAACGCCAATGTTCAAGAATTAATAACTAACATATTTGGCGTCCAGGCGAGAGACGTTAGAGATGCCACCGCTTCGCGGGTTCCGGCCGCGTGACGGCAAGCCATCGTCTTTCGGCATTTGTCATAGTTTCGTTGCACAGTGTTTCTTCGCGCACGAGAAGCGATCTCTCTAGTCTGGATTCGCACCGTAGAAGCTTCTCCCCCTTAAGGCCATCTCCTCGAAAGGAAGCAATGCTGCGGGCTACCTCGGTAATAAAGCCAAGCCGGTTTTGCAGATCGTACGCCTTCGCAACCTTTGTCAGACTTGCCCACTCCATGTCCGGAAAAGTTAGAACGACCCACGGCAGGGCCTCGACCACCCGAGCATCCCGCTTCGGCGAATTCAGGGCCGCAAGAGCAAACCGCCGGGTTCTTGGGCCCGTACGTTTAAGGTGCGAAGCCCCGGTAACCCAAGCCGCCAATGGCGAGCCACAAGCTGATCGTCCGAGATCGGACTTAAATTCGGGAGCCGAAGATCTATCGGTATTTTCGTCGGGCGAGTTCAAAAATCTGATTGCTTTTCTCACAAGCTTTTCGGTAAGCGGCCTCTTCCCCGCTTCCAGCAGGGAAAGATACGTTTGCGACACGCCAAGTGCATGAGCCGTCTCAAGCTGTGTCCGCTCTTTTTCTTTTCGATACTTACTCAACTGGTTACCTGTCATGGTGCTCACCAAGGCTATTGTAATGTATTCGCTCATTATATTACAAGTCTGTAATATATTACTGCTCTATGCTATTTTGGGGTGCGGTAATGGCTAACAAGTACGGTGCGAGCCCTGTAATTTCGAGAGCGTAATAAGAATCTTTGGCACCGACATTTAGGAAACTCCCAACGACCCGCTATGCGGTATTAGCTCCGGGCCTAGTCGATCCCCGAGGGCTGTGCCAATCGATGATGGGCTACTGTCGGAGGCGGCAAAGCGGATTGTTCAATGATCCCAAGCAGGAAAGAGTCCAGTGAAGAAGAAGGCGACTCTCGTGAGTCGCCCACTGAACATGCTACATGATAATCGTTATAAGGCCGCTCTGCGGTTGGGCAAGCAATCGGGGTGCAAGGCCTCAGATTAGAAGTCTTTCATTCGCCCGCAGTCAGGAACAGTTCCTCTATCGATTTGAATCGTCGATCCGCAAGCCACGATCGACGGCTAGATGGTAAGGAGTCGAATGGTGTAATGCCGCACCCGTGCACATCGTGTTCATCGTCAAATAGCCCTGCGACCGGAGCCGTTATCGGCTTGGCCAGAGGCTTGCGCGGTAGCTTTTCATCCATCATCGCGGTCTGGTAAACAAACGCAGCCATGATGGTCGCGGCCTGTTTCATGTCGTCGGGAATGATCCGGTCGTAGTTGTCGAGGTTTGTGTGGTGCGAGCGCGGACCGAAATCGAGATCGTAATTGAGAGGGTCTTGAATGAAGCCAAATCCGGGCAGGCCGACGTTATCATATGAGACATGATCAGTCGAACCGCGCGTGAGCAGCGTTGTCGTTCTGGCACCAACGTCGTGAAACGGTTTAAGCCATTCGTCAAAGATCGGCTTGACCTCGGCATTGCCCATCAGATAGAGGCCGCGGATCTTGCCACCTCCGTTGTCCAGATTGAAATATGCCGAGAGTTTGTCATAATCGGCGGCCTTGATTGGCTGCGGTTTCGGGATCTCTTTGGTCGCCCGGGGCAACTCCGCGAAGTGCTTTGCGACATACGCCTTCGACCCGTGCAATCCCTGCTCTTCGCCACTCCACAATGCGGCGCGTATGGTTCGGCGCGGTTTCAATCCGGTCGCTGCGAGTATCCTCATAGCTTCCATAACGACACCGCTGCCGGCTGCGTTATCGGTAGCCCCTTTTGACGCATGCCACGAATCTAGATGGGCACCGAGCATCACGACCTCATCCTTGAGTTTTGGATCAGAGCCCGGTATCTCGGCGATGACATTGTCCGCCAGCATATTCTCATCATGATAGGTAGCTCGGATATCGACGGTCATTTTAAGTTTGACGCCATTGGCTAGCTGGCGGGCGAGCCGATTGTAGTCCTCACCAGCCATTGTCAATGTTGGGAATAGATGTGGCTCGGCCCCTTTGGCCCACGGACCACCGAGTCCGGCGAGTGTTTTTGCTACCTCTGGATTTGGCGCGGGCATTGGTTGAACAGAGTGAACCATAACGGCTCCCTGGCTGCCGCGCATACTATTTTCGATCAAGGCAGCCGGACGCTCCTTTCCGATCAGCCCGTTGATGACGATCGTCTTTGCCATGGTTTCAAACATTCTACGCTGCTCAGGCGTTAAATTATTGACGTCCGGTAATCCCCCAGATGGGGGGCGAGGAACTGCACCGGACTCGATCAATTTGACAAGTTGTTCGTCATTAAACCGGGAATATATTCGCGGAAAATCCTCATGAAGATCCCGCATCCCGGACATCATCACGATCTTACCGCTGAGTTTTCCCTCGAATTTTTTTAGGTCTTTAGCGTCTTTGGCATCAATATGAACCACCTCGGCCGTGATGGGACCCTTTGTCGAAGGAGACCAAGCCGAAGGATATGCAAGCACAGGCTGGTATTCGGGCTCAATCACCGCCGCAGTATAGCCCTGCAACGACCAACCCCGCCCCCACGGGCCGAAAGGCTCGAGCGAAGCTTGTATGCCCCAATCGGTAAAGGTCTTTTTCGTCCATTCACTTGCTCGACGCATATTCGGTGAATTTGTTAGACTGGGGCCGATCCGCTCAGTGAGGTACCAAATATGGTCCATTACCTTTGACCTGTTCATGCCCTCGTCTTTGATCTTATCGATCTCGGCCGCGGGGGCAGAATAGACCGACTTGGCCGGAGCGGCCGCATTGACGGATTGCCCGAAACTGAAAGTTCCAAGCAATAGTATATTTATTAACGCTAAGCTTATTAATTTATGTATTCTCATATTTCAACCTAAATTCGAGCGGCCAACCGACGGCTAAAGTGAAAAAGTAGTACGACCTAGTTTCCTATTTTATCTTGGCAAAATCTCCCGCCTTGAAGATAGATATCTTTTCGGAATCGATATATTTCTTGAAGGCCAAATTGACCTGTTCCAACGTCAATGCCTGTACTTTCTTATCCATCTCATCATCCCAGGCATATGTTCTGTTCAGGAAAAGATAGTTCACCAAGCTTGATCGCAAAGAGGCATCATTTCCGCGAGTTCGCTGTCTGCCGAGCAGCCACCCTTGCTTGGCTTCTTTCAATTCAGCCTCGGTAAAGCCTTCCGTCAAAACTTTATTAATTTCCTCATAAAAGGCCCTTTCCAGCTTTTCCCCATTTTCGGGAGCATAAATGGCTTGTGCCGTGAATGAACCTACTTCATCTAAAGAACTCGCAGAAAATCCAGAAGCAGCTGAATAACTGAATCCTTCTTTTTGTCTCAACCTGGTTGCCAGACGAGAATTCAAAAAACCGCCGCCGAAAATGAAATTGCCTAAGACCAAAGCCGGATAATCAGGATTGGCATCATTCATTTTGATATTTTGACGGGCGAAGATTACCGCATTCGGTTTGTCAGGTGTTTCAAAAGACTTTTTAACCGCGGAGGCATCATAAAACTCCTGCGGAATTCTCTGGTAAACTTTTGGTGATTTCCAATTTCCGAAAAAGCTGATCGATGACCGGAGTGATCTCTTTCTCGTCAAAGTCGCCAACGATCGAAAGCTGGGCGTTGGATGCACCATAAAATTCTTTGTGGAATTTCTTGACCTCTTCAAGTGTGACGGCTTTGACAGCTTCAATTTCCTCGTCGAGAGTCGGAACATAACGAAAATCTCCTTTCTTTGCTCTTGAGAAAGCATCGCTGCATTTCCCGCAATGCGATCGCTTGCGGTTCGGTTCGCTGGTTTTCTAAAAGCGAGAGCCTTTGAGTTTTTGCTTTTTCAAATTCATCTTGCGGAAAGGCGGGTTCTTTCAATATTTCGGCCGCAAGTTTCAGGGTGTCGGCCAGATTTTGGCGGGTAGAAGTGATCGACATTCCCGCAGATGAGGCACCTCCATCGGTTGTTATTGATGATTTCAATCTGTCTAAATCATCTTTATTTGCTGGCGGTTTCGCTTCGCGGTTCCCGTCATCAGGAGTGCATCAACAAATCCAGCCGTTTGATTCAAGCCTCTCAGCGACTTTTCGTCGCCGTGGTTCATCGTCAAACGCAGTGTTACAACCTCACCGCGGGTCTTTTTCGCCAGAAAGGCGGTTTTGACACTTCCGATCTGTCCGCGTTTGGTGCGGGCTTCAATGTTGGCGATAGTTGTTTCAAAAACTTCACCTTCGGCAACCTTCTCCGGTGGCTTCGCTTTGCCGGCGATCGCCGTGATCTCTTCGTCTGTATATCTTTTTATCGAAGCACGGACCGGGTTGTCGGTCGGAATAAACTTTGCAATGCTGCGGTTTGATGACAAAAAGTAGCTCTTCGCAACTCTTTGGACATCTTCAGGCGTAACGCTTTTCAGGCGGTTTCGATAATCGAAATATAAACGCCAATCCCTTAGCTACCCATTCAGTCATCACTTGAACAACCGTATTCGCATCATTGGTTACAGAATCAAGCTGTCTCTCGATAGTTGTTCTGAAACGATCGATTTCTTCTTTTGTCGTTGGAGTAGCGGCAAAATTTTCGACCGTTTGGATGAGGATCTTTTCTACTTCGTCAACTGACTGATCCTTATTTAAACGGACCCCGTAAATTGCATAGCCCGGCTCTTTTTGCTGGAAGTTTCCGCTCAAAACGCCAACCGCTTTCTTGGTATCCACCAATGCCTTGTATAGTCTGCCGGAAGGGCTGTCGACCATCAATCTGTCTATGATCGTAAGCACGACGGTATCAGGATCGGCTGCAGGCGGGGTATGATACCCAGCCAAAACATACTGCTCGCCACCAACCCTGCGGACCGTAACTTGTCTTTCTCCGTCCTGCGGCGGTTCACTTGTCCAAGTGGGTTCAAGCGTACGTGACGGTTTAGGGATCGAGCCGAATTTCTGGCTGATCAGTTCCAAGGTTTTTGCTTCGTCGATTTTTCCGCCGACGATCAGGGTCGCATTGTCGGGTTGATAATATTTTCGGTAGAAGGCCTGCAGGTTTTCGATCTTGACGTTTTCCACATCAGACCTCGCTCCGATCGTGCTTTTGCCGTAATTGTGCCATTCAAATGCGGACGCCATCAGTTTCTGGACAGCGATCCTCGAAGGATTATTTTCGCCGTTCTCCATTTCATTGCGGACAACCGAAAATTCGCTGTCCAGATCTTTTCTGGCAATGAAAGAGTTGATCATCCGATCGGCTTCCATATCAAGGTAAAACTCAAGGTTGTCACCCGTCGCCGGAAAGGTCGCAAAGTAATTTGTACGGTCAAATGAGGTCGTGCCGTTCGGAGCCATTCCGCGTTTGGTCATTTCGCCAGGAATGTTGCCGTATTTTGGAGTGCCCTTGAAAACGAGGTGTTCGAGAAGGTGAGCCATTCCCGTTTCGCCGTAGCCTTCGTGTCGCGAACCGACATGATAAACGATATTGACCGTCGCATTTTGCCTAGATTGATCGGGAATCAATAGGATCTTAAGACCATTTTTTAGGCCGTATTCGGATATTCCGCCGAGAGTTGGCCCTTTGGTGATGTCTCCGGGGAGTTTCTGAGTTTGGGCAAATCCAGCCAAAGACAGATTTGGTAATAAAAGTGCGCAAAATAGAAGAAAGCTAACAAACTGAGAAAAGATCATAATACCTCTAATAAAATTACAAAATAGATACTGATAAAAGGAGGGAAGAAGGATCTTCCATCCGAATGCCGGATCAGAATGACAATGTAATGTTCAGCGGCACATGGCCGCGGTCGACGGTCGGCAACGAAAACAAGCGGTCCGTGGATGAGCCGCCGAAGTCATTCGTAGCGTGAGTTCATGGTACAAGGTTAAGGTTTTGCCGGTTTACGAGGCATCCTCTCATCCATCATCGCCGACTGGTAAACGAACGCTGCCATTATCGTTGCGGCCTGCTTCATGTCGTCGGCTTGAATACGGTCGAAGTTGTCTTGGTTTGTGTGGTGCGTACGCGTTTCATACTCGATCGTGTCTTGAATGAACTGAAAACCGGGCAATCCGATCTGATCAAACGCAAGGTGGTCTGTACCTGAGACACTTTTAGGGGCTAGCGTTTTTGCACCGAGATCGTGAAATGGCTTTAGCCATTCTTCGAATATCGGTTTGACCGCGGCGTTCCCTTGCATATAGACGCCGCGAATCTTCCCTGTACCATTGTCCAGATTGAAATATGCCGAGAACCGATCGTAATTCGCACCCTTGATCAACTCGGTTCGAGGCGGGATCGGCGGCTGTGCCTTCGAATCGCCTGGAATAGTTCTATTCTCGCCGAACTGTTGTTTAACGTACGCCTTTGATCCAACCAGTCCCTGCTCTTCGCCGCTCCATAGTGCGATCCGAATAGTCCTGCGGGGTTTCAAGCCAGACGCGAGGAGGATACGAACTGCTTCCATTGCTACGGCACACCCCGCAGCGTTGTCGGTTGCTCCAGTACCCGCGTGCCAGGAATCCAGGTGCCCGCCGAGCATTACGATCTCGTCTTTGAGCTTAGGGTCCATACCGGGGATCTCAGCGACGGTGTTGTAGCCCATCAGATCGTCATCGTAATATTGGCCCTGGATATCCATCGTCACTACTGGCTTGACACCCTGCCGGACCATGCGAGTTAGGCGGTTGAAATCTTCGGTGGCCATTGTGACGTGCGGAACCATTTGCTGCTCGGCTTCTTTCGACCAAGCCTGGATCGCTGGTCGTATCGGCTGACCCGGTTGTCGAGGCGGCGGAGCTACGATAGCCGAGTGAACCATTAGAGTTCCGCCGCTGCCGCGGGTGCTGTTCTCGACCATTATCGCCGCCCTCAGCAAAAATAAATTGATAATCTTTAACCTGCCGTTGGAGGCCCCTTAGCATATCCATCATCCTCGCCGAGGGTTTGCCATCGGGCCCTACAAGCGGTTCCGCAGTTGCGGTTGCCGGATCGGGAGCTGCCGCCATTTTGGCAAGCTGTTCATCTCGAAATCGGTCACCCATGCCGTCAAAATCCGCCTTCAGTTCACGGGGCTGTCCGATCAGGACGATCTTTCCGCGAAGCTGGCCTATATATTTCGCATAGTCTTCATCGGTTCTGATATCAAGATAGACGATCTCAGATGTCACCGGCCCTTTTGTTGACAACGTCCACGCATTCGGAAAGGCAATCACGGGAAAACGGGTCGGCGATACGACCTGTGCCGTAAAACTATTTAGCGACCACCCGCGTCCCCACGGTCCGAAAGGCTCAAGTTTTGCGTTTACGAGTCCCCATTTAGTCAGGGTGTCCCGGGTCCAGTAGTTTGCGCGTTTCATGCCCGGCGAGTTTGTCAGGCGCGGTCCGATCACGTCAGTTAGGTAACTAAGGTGGTTCATTACCTGAGATCGGTTAAGGCCTTCGTCCCGGATCTTATCGATTTCAGTTTTAGGGGCCGAATAAATGACCTGTGCTGGCACCGCGCCAGTCGTCGCCTGGCTGAACGTGAATCCCGGCAACAGTAGAACGATGATAAGAAGTGGTGCATGTAGGCGACTCTTCAGGTTATGCATATTGTGATCCAGAGGTTAATAAGGGGCTTGGAACGGCGGGCCCCAACCCATTTAAAACGAAAGCTTCACGCTCAGCTGAACCGAACGCGGCCCGCCGGGGGCGTAGATCGAACTCAAAGCAATTCCTTCCTGCGAAGTAGTTCGGTTGAGCATATTGGTGTATTGGCCGAAGGTCGCCGAAGGAGTAAAAGCACCTGGGGTAGATCGGAGTCCTAAATTGTTCTGTGGGGCAGCAAACATAGGGTGGTTGACAACATTAAACATTTCGCCCTTTAATCTCAATTTCACTTTTTCGCCAAAACCAAAAGTCCGGCTTAAAGCAATGTCCGGCTGCCAAAGAGATTCGATACGGATAGAATTTCTCGGTGAATTTCCTTGACGGATCGTGGTCGGGATTGAAAAGGCGGCAGGATTGATCTGCCGTCCGGTAGGTCCGGTCGAAGGAATCCAGAGCGGCACCCCCGGAACAATGTCGGGACGCAGAACCGAGAGACTCAAATTATTTGTCGCAGTCAGATCCTGATAAATAATTTCAAGCGGATAGCTGGTTTGGAATTGGAAGATCCCGTCCAGACTCCAATCGCGGGTGACGGCATTAAGAATACGGCTTGTTTCTTTGCCAACACTCGGAACATGCCATGTCATCGCCGCACTAAATGCGTGTCGGCGGTCAAACGCCGAATCCGCCCTATCCAGTCGTGGATCAACTCGGAAAAAGTTTGTAGAGTTGATATTTGTCTGCGAAGAACTTGTATCTATCGCGTGTGACCAGGTGTAATTTACGATTGTGCTGAAGTTTTTCCCGTTGCGCGTGAACTGCATCTGCATTGCATTATAGTCAGACGAATCGGCTCTGCCCTCAGCATTTGAATTTACGTTAAAACTCTGACTTGCATTAAAATCAGGCGAGGCTACCGGATAAACTCCACGCGAAAGCGGTCCGACGATCCCCGACCTGATAATTCTGCGACCGGCATTTCCGACATACGAAATACTGATCGTCTGTCCGTTTCCTAAACCTTGTTCCATTGAAACATTCCATTGATGAACTCTTGGTAAGACAAAATCCTTGTCATATTGAACAAGAAAATTTCCCTGTGCATATGGCGCCGTGGTCGAAATTACAGGTGGAACCATCACGCTGGCAGCAAACGGAAATTGGACTTGTGTTTGGGTTCTGTTTGCAGTTGACGGAAAAAATGCACCGCTGACACTACCCGCCGAACCGCTGGCGATATCGTAGAATAATCCGTATCCGCCGCGGACAACTGTTTCCCAACTTTGCTGGTGAATAGCTGGTACGCTGCTCCGATTCTGGGGCAAAACCGTCCCAAACAGTAGGAAACAGCTTTGCTCCCGGTTCAGTGAGCCGGATTGGATTCACAAAATCCAAGACTGCCAACCGGCGGACAGGATTAAGATCAGGCGGAGGGTTGACGTCCCAACGAACGCCGTAATCAAGAGTTAGACGCTTGGAAACACGCCACGTATCCTGTACAAACGAACCGAAACTTCTCCACGAATATTCAGTAAATCGCGGTTCATTGATGGTGTAACTGACGGATACTGCACGCCCAGTTGTCACCGCAGTCAGATTGTTGAAGAGTGCCGAAAACGTAAAATCAGGCAGGTCTTGCCGGGCCGGTGATTTTCTATAATCCGCCCGAATTTGAATAAATGATTACCCTTCACCCAACTGAACGTGTTGGCGATGTTGATTTGTTTTCGTTCCCCGTATCCACTCGGATTTTGCTGAAGAATCCCTCCGGCAAATGCGAAAGAAACAGACGAACTCGACGTTAGCGGCGACAATATCCAAAGGCTTTTATCAGGCTCAGTGGTTCCTTGGAAAGACCTGAATCTACCTTCCCGGATGGCAATATTTCGGCTCCAGTTAAAACGAAATTCATTGGTTAGGTTTGAATTGAATGCAGCATTAAATCCAACGGTGAACGTCCGAGTATCGCCCCGTAGTTCCGTTGCCAAACTGCTGGAAGGGGTTAGAGAGTCGCTTTGCTGCGGTGATTGACTGTATCGCCCGAAGATATTTATCTGCTTGGTGATATTGTGGTCAATTCTGATCGATGTGCTGTCCTGCGACTGTGGGTTTGAATATCCTGCAAGAAACGGAGCCGTTGTTCCGTTTGCGTTATCAGGTCCGGTCGGCAACGGAAAAGCCGAAAATAAGGGAAGCAGCGAAGGATGTGCGATGGCTCGGACGTTGCGGGAAACAACAGTTGTATTGGCGACCTGCGGCAGACGAATCCGCGAACCTTCGTAGGCAAAAAAGAAAAAGGTCTTGTCCTTACCATTGTGCAACGCCGGAACGCCTTCTCCGAAGTTTAGGAAGGGTAGCGGTCCCGAAAACGTAGCACCAAAATTATTATGACGCAGAGGAGACCGTTTAAGTCCGCCTGCATTCGCAAACCCATCATTCGCATCTAGTTTTTCATTTCTGAAATATTCAAAAAGCGAACCGCGAAAAGTATTCTTCCCTGAGCGGGTGGTCAATTGAATTTGTGCTCCCGGCGTTCTGCCGTACTCAGCTGAGTAGTTTGAGGTTTGCACCTTAAATTCCTCCAACGCATCAACCGAAACCAAATTGCTGGTTGTTCCGAGTTGACTAAATCCAGGAACATTTCCGTTTGACTGCCCAACTCCTGCTAGATTTGTTCCAACATAAAGATTCGCACTGACGCCGTCGATCGTCATATAGTTTTGCGTTGTCCGCAGACCGTTGACACTGATCTGCCCGACGTTAGACGAGTTGTTTGCCTGAAATGTAACCGCTCCTGGCGTCAGGGCGATCAGGTTCTGTATCGTCCGTCCGTTGAGCGGTATGCTCTCGATCATGTTCTGATCGACTATCGTAGCTACAGCGGGTGACTTGTCCACCTCAACTGTACTTGCTTCTACGGTGACCTTTTCGTTCACACTGCCGACCTTAAGCCGAATGTTGATGAATCGGGAATCATTGGTGTTTAGGACAACGTCGGTCGCCTCGAACATCGCGAAGTTAGTCTGCTGAACGGTCAACTGGTACCTGCTTGGCTGTAGCAACGGAACAGTAAATGCCCCATCCGAATTGGTCGTGACCGTTCGACGAGTGCCGACTTCGGTATTTAGCACATTAACGGTGGCCCCAACTACGGCGGCCCCATTCTCGTCTGTGACCACACCGCTAAGTGTAGCTGTCGACGACTGTCCGTAAGCCGCTGAACCGAATGCGGCCGCGATCAAAAGCAACATGCGAATAGCTCTCATATTTGATTCTCCATTCTCTTCAATTTCATGATTTACTTGGCAGCCGCGATACGGGTGGCAATAGCTTCTGCATCCTTCAAGGATCGCCAAAACTGTGGTGATCTGAGTGCCGTGACCTTCGTCCCGCCCGCTGAGATAGTTAGACCTGAACGGATCACCCGGTCACTGGTCGAGGCGACTGCGAAAAGGCTCTCGATAGCGACGGAAAGGTCGTTGTCCGAATTTATGGCTACATTGGTGGATCCGGTCGCGGCCGAGCCTCCAAAGGCATTCGCAAGATCCGCCGAAATAGTCTGGGAGGCCGCTTTGAATGCGGCCGCGTGCGATCGAACAAGAGCGATCCACTTGGATCGAGCCTCCGGAGAAAATGCTCTAATTTCAGCGGGCGAGAACTGCTTCGAAAGGCGACGAAGTGCGTACACATGGCTCATGGCCTGACCTGAACGGCCTACAACTTTCGATGCGAATCGTCTCGCCTCGGCCTCGCTGCCGAAACGCTGAATTAACTCGCTTTCGGCGGCCGACCCAAGTGTCTCCGTTTCAAGGGTTTCTACACCGGATGGCCTGACGGCACCTCTATTTTTCTTTTTTGCGAGTGCTTCGTTGACCGTATCCAACTCGATGCGGAGCGCCGGGTGTGACCGAACGCTCTCCATAGCATTTAGGATCTCGGTTCTTCGAGAGGGTGTCTCCACCAAACCCCGCACGAAGAGCAACCCTTGCTCGCGCTTGACCGTGATCTCGTCACCAAGGTCCGCTCGAGCGTCGCTTAAAAGTTTCAGGACTTCTACTTCCAGATCGGCCGTTGCCGCGGGAATCACGTCCGTCGGCTTCTCCGGAGGCCGCCGGTAAGTCTGAGACCTCAGGCGTCTGAACTGGGAGATTCGAGTCCGAGTCACGATTGGCGGTTACCTCAGGTCTGTTCGCGGGACCTTCAAAAAAACCAGGACTTAACGTTTTTCGACTTACGATCTCAAAATTCACTTCAGTGATCGTAAAGGTTCGAGTACCGACAGCGTTTCTAGTCGTAATGATCTGTTCGTAGGGATGGAGATCTTCGGCGCGTAGCTTAAGGGTGGCTTCGCGGATCTCACCCAACGTCCCGTTATTTGTAGTTTTCAGCGTTATCGAACCCGATTCTGTTATCTCATCCGTTTTTGCCTCAAGCGATTCATGCCAAGCCCGGTAAGAGTCTGGTGCTAGTGGCCGTTCCGGATCCATCTTATTGCGTCTCAAAACCGCCGATAACTCCGCAATGGTATCCGATCCGGCCTTAGTGTTACCGACTGATTGCTTGGCTTGGGAATATTCGGCGTCGAACCACAC
The DNA here is from genome assembly GCA_016718135.1 of Acidobacteriota bacterium. Lineage (GTDB taxonomy): Bacteria > Acidobacteriota > Blastocatellia > Pyrinomonadales > Pyrinomonadaceae > OLB17. Next base: position 14,056 of record JADKEF010000005.1, read on the forward strand.
TTCCCACGAGAGTTCTTCCGATCCATCGGCAGTTATGCGGAGTTTTTGATAGACAACCGGATCGCTGGATGCGGCGATTCTCGCCTTTTGGCCAGCTACGGCCTTTTGGAGCAGTTCGCTCGCAGAAACCGGCCTAACCAATAGGATTTGCAGAAGCATAGCAAAGATCACCAGAACGCTCACGGATGCTATTCCGATCCGCAGTTGAAATGGTGAGAGGTCGGAAAGTCAAGCCAAGGTCTCTTCGGGGTATTAACTTCCTCCTTTACGGCAATTAGCTCAGCGTTGAATCTGTCCCATTTTCTCGGCGGCGACGGACTCAAAGGAATCTGGACCTTGTTTCTGAACTCAATGAACTGCGAGATCGTGTTCTCGACCTTTTCAAGATCGCCGCGGCAGGTCCAGCACGTCTCCAGATGTTCGCGAGCACGCGAGGCATCTTTCGTGGGCAGTTCTCCATCGACCAACATCAGTAGATGCTCTTTTGGAAGATGCTCTTCGGTGGGCTGCGAATTTGAGAAAAAGTTCTTAAGCACTGCCTTGGTCTCCTAACTTGTCTATACTCCGCCGCAGGTATTCACCGACCGTCGGCACTCCGATATTCATGATCTCGGCGATCTCCCGGTAGCGAAACCCTTCCGCTCGAAGGTAAAGGCACTGTCGTTCATTTAACGTGCGTCGCTTCAAACCGTGAAAAAAGACGAGCAAACTGCTCTCTCTTAAGAGTGAGCTGTTCCGGATTCAGGCCCGTGTCGGGTAGGGCTTTTCGAGTTGATCCCAGGTTTCCATTGGAAGAGTGGAAACGAACTGTGCACGCCGACCGCGATTTACCGCTAGGTTATGAGCCACACGAAAGATCCAGAATCGCGGATTCTGGATCTCCTGCCTTTAATCTTGTTCGATACAGCTGGAGAAACGCGTCCTGAGTAACATCTTCGGCCTCGTTGGGGTCTCCGAAAACACTCAACAAATAGTTAAAAACCTGCGCCCGCAGTGCGGTGAAGATCTCTCCGATCTGTTCGTCAAGGCTCGTTGATTCAGTCATCAGGGACAGCAGATCCACCTGCGGAAATCGTTCAGATTCCGCCGCACTCTTCGACCTCAAATTGAAAGGGTCAGGCAACATTGAGTTTTCGAAAAACAGGCTTCTGATTATAAAGACAATCGAGATGGGGTTTTAATGACAGCTTGAAAAAAATATTTTAGAAATGTGCGTTTGACGCATAGATTCCCCATCAATCTCGCAAAGAATCGAGCGACACAGGAGTGAGGGTGATTCTTTTTCCGCTCGTCGGCCACATCAATTCGAACACAGCGAGTCGCAGGGAGAATTTTCAGCGATGACAATCGATCAGGCCTCGTTTCGTAAGCTTAGCTCGGTCGATCGGCGTCCATTTCTTCGGGCCGGGTTGGCGGCGGTTGGGGTTAAGGTTGGAACCATCCGCAATGCGAGTCCCGGGCCACCAAGGCACGAAGACCAAATATCTAAATAGCCTTCTCCATGCGGAAGTTCAAGAGCTCCATTCTGAAAGCCATCCACCTTCTCAAAGTAAAGCTGGGCTCTTTGCACAAGCGGGTGGGCGTTTTCCAGACTGGAATGAAGGCGAACCTGATTTTCAGGCAGATCTTCTTTTGCTATCAGATCCAGTATCTCACGAGGTTTCACGTCTTCGGCCGCATTGACTGTGCGGTTCAAGAACGCCGAATCGACAGTACGGTCGGTGGCTTTTGGGAGCGGCGCACCCATTTTTCCCATATTCACAGATGCCCCGGATGTCGATAACTCGTTTAACGATAATGGAATACCGGCTTAAAATTCCATAAACCCTTGTGTCCTTAAATCGGGATTTTGACCCCTTTTTCACCCATAACGGGAAATATTCAGGTACATGGATTCAGGTCACAAAAAATACCCCAAAATAAGGGGTGACTTCACGCTGTATTTTTTTTTCGGCACACCCGATGGATTGCAAGAAACGTAGATTCCGGAGCTACAAGCCTTCCCACATAAACCGGATCGGGACGGCATACATATCGTCTCCAAAGCCCAAGCTTGTCTCTCCATCGTAGAGAACCAGGCCTTTCACAAATCTACTGCCAGCGTAGTTTTTCAATTGCCGAAGTGCATTGAAATCACTCGCTCTAACCGTTGAGGATGCCTTGATCTCAATCCCTACCAGTTGTTTAGCTCCCCGTTCGATTACGATATCCACCTCCTTTTGATCGCGGGTTCGATAGTGGTAGAACTTAAACTCATCTTCATACCAAGAGGCTTCACGCCGAAGTTCCTGATATACGAACGTCTCCAGCATTTGGCCATATATGGTTCGGTCTGCATAAAGTGATTCTGAATTCAATCCTAGCAGAGAGCACGCGACTCCGGTGTCGTTGATGTGCAATTTCGGCGTTTTTATCATTCGGCTGATCCGGTTCGTATGCCACGGCTGCAATTCATCGAGCAAAAATATGTTTTCAAGCAACGTAAGGTAATCACGAATTGTTTGGCGGCTGACCTGAAACGGACCGGCGAGTTCCGACACGTTAAGGAGATGCGCGGTTTGCGACGCAGCATACGACAGAAGCCTCGGCAGTATTTCAAAAGACGATATCTTTGCCAGATCTCGCACGTCTCTTCGGATCTGCGTTTCTATGTAATCGCGGTACCAGGCCGCGCGGCGTGACTCGGTTTTACGCTCGACTGCCGGAGGATAACCACCGACGGTTATCCGATCGGCGAGTTGGCGGCCTAAACGCTCTGTCTTTTTGATTCCGACCTTTCCTTTGAAAAGCGCGTCAATGAAGTATGATCGGCTCATTGCGATCTCACTTTGGCCCAAAGGATGCAGTCGGACGATTTCCATTCTGCCCGCGAGGGACTCGCCTAGTGCGGGAACCAAAAATATATTCGCGGAACCCGTAAGTAGGAAGCGTCCCGGCCGCCGATCGCGATCAATGGCCGATTTAATAGCCCTAAACAGTTCCGGTGCGTGCTGAATTTCGTCCAGTATGGTTCGCTCGGGCAGCTCTGCAACAAACCCTTGGGGATCGGCCTTTGCGGCTTGCAACAGGTTACTGTCGTCAAAGGTCAAGTACGTAAACCCACGCGGTTCCCCGACCGACTGAGCAAGCCAGCTCTTACCGCACTGCCGCGATCCATGAAGCAGTACAGCCGGTGAGTCGCCCAAGGCCTCCGCCAACTTATTTGTTACGAATCTGGGATACACTAACCCATCCACCATACGCGGCTAATTGTAAGTCTGATATGCGGCTGATTGCAAGTTTAGACTGCGGCTAATTGCAAGTGCACGGTGCGGCTGATTGTCGGTGTGGGGAAACAACCCATGGTGGAGCGAGGGGACAGGGCCGCGCGTCGGGCATGTCGTACGGATCGAGAGCGAAGAGTCTAAGGTTTTTGAAGGAGCCGGGATACATTTCGATCAACCTTTCCTCATAGCTGTCTGGAACGTTAGCGACCCCGACCGGATCAAGATACAAGCCAAACTTCTTGTACAAAGGCGAGCCGATTCCGGCGTACTCGATCAAATCATTGTTGCGCCCGACAAGAGTCAGAAAATCGATATCGGAGGTTGTCCTCACCGACCCGTACAGGTGAGTCACCACAAAGCCACCCAGACAGTGAAAATAATGGTCTTCTGTAACGTAGCTGTCGATATCGACTAGAAAAGAACGCCAAGGTTCGGGAATTAGAAGGCTAGACATAATAGTTGAGGTTCTCGGGCGAGAGATCGGTTAGCAGATGCCACCGCTTCGCTGGTTCCGGCCTTCTGACTGCAAGCCAGCGTCTTTCGGCATTTGTGATTGTTTCGTTGCAAAGCGTTTCTTCGCGCACCAGAAGCGACCTCTCAAGTTCGGATTCGCATCGTAGAAGCTTGTCCACCGTAAGGCTATCGCCTCGAAAGGAAGCAATGCTGCGAGCTACCTCCGTTATAAAGCCAAGCCGGTTTTGCAGATCGTACGCCTTCGCAACCTTTGTCAGACTTGCCCACTCCATGTCCGGAAAAGTTAGAACGACCCACGGCAGGGCCTCGACCACCCGAGCATCCCGCTTCGGCGAATTCAGGGCCGCAAGGAGCAAAACCGCCGGGTTCTTGGGCCGCGTACGTTTAAGGTGCGAGAAGCCCCGGTAACCCAAGCCGCCAATATGGGACGCAAGCTGATCGTCCGAGATCGGACGCACATTCGGGAGCCGAAGATCTATCGGTATTTTGGTCGGAGCGAGTTCAAAAAATCTGACTGCCTTTTCTCACAAGGTTTTCGGTAAGCGGCCGTTTCCCCGCCTCCAACAGGGAAAGGTACGTTTGCGACACTCCAAGTGCATGAGCCGTCTCAAGCTGTGTCCGCTTTTTTTCTTTCGATAGCTACTCAACTGCCTACCTGTCATGGTGTCACCACATTTATTGTAATGTATTCAGTCATTATATTACAATCATGTAATATGCTGTTGCTGCTTTACACTAAGTCGGTGCGCGGTAATGACGTTGTGACTATTGTTCTTTTTAGATAACTGCTGTATGCCGTAGTAAGGCCTTGCTACGTTAATTGGGACATAGTTCCGCACAGTAACGCATGCACTCCTAAAGTAACTTAGATCTGCTTAGGTATACTTTAAGACGTTAAAGTAAACTAGGAAATATTTAAGTTTACTTTAAGTCCTTCTTCGCATTGTCTCTGCATTCTCAAGATTATTCTCCGCATCGAATGCGGAGAATAAGAAGGTTAATCTCCGCGAGTCCTATATAGTCCGTCATTGGGTCGGTATTTCGGCGTCAATCCTTCACGAGTCGAGCAAGATAGCACGACCGCTACACTTTAGAGCGATATATAGATTACGGATGCAGGCAACTGGGAAATTCCCCACCGATTTATTACGCGGTAGCTCTAAGGCATTTCCTCAAGCTCATCTATGTCACGGGTCATTCGGCATTAGGTTGGCGAGCATTCCTTAGTCTTGAGTTCCCTATCTTAAGTTGAAAGATCTTAGTTCCTCCGGATTTGGTTCCGTTTCCGAGCCTGAAAAATGCAATCGAATTATGTCCTTCGAGCTTCTAATAGCGTCACCTCGCTCTTCCGTGGCGGCTAAGGAAAGATTGGTCAGCAATTCCAGAGCAAGACAGCTTCTCGTAAGATCAACGACACTTAGCTCGGCCTCTCGCAGTTTTTTCTGTTGTAATACCACCAATTAATAAAGGTGGCAGCTACAAAAAATACGGTTAAGCCAATAAAGAATGAATCGACGGTTCCGGTCGCCGAAAGTACTGTGCTGATCAACATCGAGAATATGAATGGGCCGTAAGCAGCGACGGCTGCCGTCCAACCTATAACGCCCGCAGCCTGTCGCGGATTGTGTCCGAAAATGATCGGAAATTGACGAAATGTTGCGGCATTGCCCATTCCAGTAAAGAAAAAGAGGTCAGCATAAGCGTCACAAATAGTCCGAACTGATCAACCGAGGTCGGTGCAAAGAGACCCAACGCGATCATTGCCGTCGTTCCGGTAATTAGGGCTATCCCACATATCGTAGTCAAGATCGCTCCGCCGACCTTGTCCGCTACAAACCCAAATAGCACTCGGCTGGCCGATCCAATAAGAGGCCCCCAAAATGCATATTTGAGCGGATCCGGCGGGTTAGGAAAGCCTCCATATAGAATTTTGATGAGCAAGGGAACGCTGCTGCGAGACCCGAGAGAAACCTCCGAAGGTCATGAGGTAAGTAACTGTGCAAAACCAGGTGTGCTTGTCTTTGAAGATATCTAGCTGTTCGGTGAACGACGCTTTGATCGGCACCTGCCCGCAACAACATCCAGGCCAAGATGCCCATGATGATCAATAGGGAACGTACCAGAATGCTGCATTCTGCAGCCATATCGAATTTGATCCCGTGACTGCCTTGGTATTTGGATCGATCGTTTGGATCGTCTGCGAACCACCGATCATCGCAAAGTGATGATCATAGGTGTCGCGAATTGAGCGAGACTTACGCCAAAGTTGCCAATTCCGGCCTGAATGCCCAATGCCGTGCCCTGCAATCGCTTTGGAAAGAACACGCTCGTGCTGGGCATGTAGGACGAAAAGTCGCCACCTCCAAACCCGGCAGAAAATGCCAAAACCATAAACAACCAGAACGGAGTCTCCGGATTCATTATCGCGAAACCTAGTCCGATGCATGGGATCAGTTTTAGAAATGTGGCGATGGTTACGATCTTTCGCGTGCCGAAGATAGGCAGTAAAAACGTATGGATTATTCGCAGCGTTCCGCCCGCAAGACCCGGCATCGCTGCGAGCCAGAAGAGCTGTGAGGTGGAAAATTTAAAGCCGATCCCGGGCAGTTTGACGACGATAGCGCTCATCATAAACCACGTCGCGAATGAAAGCGTTAGCGTTATCGTTGTGACGATCAGTGTCCGCCAGGCGATCTTGCTTCCGGTTGTTTGCCAAAAATCAGCATCTTCGGGGGTCCATTTTTCTAACCAGGCTGACATAAAGTTTTTCCTTAATCCTCAATTTTCTTCATCAGATCAGGCTGCTGTTCGTGCATCATTTTCTGGATTACCCGGTGCATCCAGATCAAACAGACTGCTGAAAGAACCAGCATCATCATCCACGAACTCGTCCAGAGCCCCGTACTGTCGAGCAAATAACCAAAAATGATCGGGCTGACAAAACCGCCAAGGCCGCCGAGCACACCAACCATGCCGCCGACAACGCCAACTTCCTCGGGAAAATATTCAGGTATGTGTTTGTATACAACCTTGCCGACGCCCCAGACAATACCCAGAAACATCACGATCCCGGCGAATATCCACATTGGCCTGAAAAAAGATCTTGGTGGTCCCTTTCGCCAGCAGTTCTTTTCGTTTTACTTCCTGTCCGATCTGTACAACGGGTTCCTGCCATATCTCTTTTGTAGGGAAGATAAGCATTTGGTCTTGTTCGACCGAGCCCGTTTCCTTCTTGGCATTGACCTGATATCTTTTGCCGTCCACAGTGACAGAATCAGCGTCGACACCTGTTACAACGCCATCACGTTCGGCTACGACCCCCTTGCCCGGTGACGATATTTCCATTTTGGGGATTATCAACAGAGCGGATAGTAGTAACGACAGGCCGAGGACGCCATACATCACTTTTCGACCGCCAAAACGATCGCTCAGCCAGCCGCCGAACGCCCTGATAACACCTGAGGAAAGCTGAATAGTGCGGCCAGCAGCCCGGCTGTAACCAACGGCAAATAATAGACGTTTACAAAATAGGGGACGAGCCATTGCGAAAAAGCGACAAAGCAGCCAAAAACAAGAAAATAGTACAGTCCCGAATCGCCACACGCGAATATTCTTGAGAGGGGCGAGTTGTTCGGCAAAAAGTCTTCGCAACCCACAGCGGCTTCTTATTTGTCGTCGCCAAAAAGAAAACTACACCCGTAACCGCGAGGACCGCCGCATAGGCTACCGGTAATCTGCGCCAGGCTTCGATGTCCGAACCGTTTGCTGTAAACGTGTTGAGTAATGTCGGAGCTACAAGAGTAGTGATGGCCGAACCGGCATTTCCGGCGCCGAAGATGCCGAGGGCAAACCCTTGCTTTGACCTCGGGAACCAGACCGAGGTGTAGGCAATGCCGATCGAAAAGCTCACACCGACAAGCCCAAATCCGAAACTACACAGAGCGAAACCAGTAAATGAATCAACCTTTGAAAGAAGAAACATTGGGACCGCACAGAGGAGCAAGGTCGTAGTCATAACTGGTTTGCCACCGAACTTGTCTGTGAGCATACCCGCAGGCAGTCGAAAAATTGAGCCTGCAAGGACCGGAATTCCCAACAGCCATCCGATCTCGGAGGCGGTCCATTTGTAGACTTGGTTTACCGAAAGAAAAGTAACAAGAACGCCGTTTAACATCCACGCCGAAAAACATACGGTGAACGCGAGTGTATTTAATATCAGTATCCGGATTGCCCCAGGAGGCGTGCTCGTTTCCATAAACGCAAAGAACTTCGCAAAGAATGCGGACAAATCGCCGCACAAAGGTAATGGTCTAATACCGTGTCCCTTCTTTGTCCCTTAGAACGTCTCTAAACCACTCTCGGTATCGTATGAAGAAATCAGTGCGCGGCAGCTGTAGCGAGCATAGTTTTTCCATTTTTAAGCGACAGTTGCCCTTGGCGTGTAAAATTCACAGATTCGCCTAAGATCCTTACCGCCTCGGCGGGAGCGTGAAAACCCATTGAGTTTTCGGCCTCGACAAAATCGAGATAAAACTGTGCTTTCCGCTGAAAGTCTCGTGCCGCTGCGAGGTCTTCGTCTGTGGCGCCCCTTTCCTTCGCTTTCCTAAGATCGTCAATGAGCTGCACAAGAGCGTCCATGGCAATGTTTCGCATATTGAAAGTGCGTTCCTGGATCGCCTCGGCCCGGAATTTGAGCTCCGCTTCGCTCGTACTGTGACAAGTTTGGCAGCTCTGGCTAATGTTCAGGAGCGGGCTCCGAACATGATGGTCGCTGATTTTCATTGCCCCTTCACGTTTATACGGCATGTGACAATCGGCACAGGAAACACCTGCCCTTGAGTGAATTCCCTGGTTGAACATCTCAAATTCAGGGTGTTGAGCTTTCAGAACTTCGGCTCCAGTTTGCTTGTGTGACCAATCTTTGTGTTTTACCTCATCATAGTAGGCCATAATGTTTTCGACTTTTAGCCCCTTTTCCCAAGGATAGGTCAACTGCTTATCGGCTCCCTTGAAATAGTATTCTACGTGGCACTGACCGCAGACGTAGCTCCGCATTTCCTGCCGAGTTGCATCACGATTTACATCATAATTTTGGATCCCTTGAGACGCCTTATACGCTTTTATCCCGTCCATGAATGCGGGCCTGGTAATTCGTAATGCCATCGTTTGTGAATCGTGGCAGTCTATACAAGCAACCGGGTGTGAAATTTCTTTCTTTGCTTCAAAATACGGCAGTTTGTTGAGTGCTTGAAACCCAGCTACGATGTCGCCACCTCCGAGTTTCTTGTAAGCAGCGTACGCGGAGGCGTGACAATTAATACAACTACCAGGCTGTTTAACAACATTCTGCCTTTCAGTAAACATCTGGTCTTCCAGCATGAAAGCGTGGCCCCGCTCTTCTCGAAAGTCGACAGCAAAAGCATAGCCATCCCACATCGTTTTTAATCGAGGGTCCTCTTCCAGGCGCGACTGGGCTACCATCGATCGCGGGTCAGAGTCCTTTGGCGTTTTGTGAACCGCTTCACTACCGCCAAAACGAGTTCGTACCTGATCGACGGTCTTTTTGTAACCATCATACTGGAGAGGAAAATTCTTACCCCAGACCTCTGGGTCGGTCGTATCGTCGGTCAATTCAACCACACGAAAAAAAGGGTTCTTAGCCTCATTTTTCCGCTCAAGAATATTTGTTAGAAGCCCAAGGCCAAGAATGGCCGCGGCAAACGCTAGAAACGCGACCGATACCACGACCTTTCCTCCGTACAACCTCGATTTGGCCGGTGCTTTATTAGACACCGTGTTTTCTTCGTTTTCCATGCTACCTTCTCCTAGTATTACAACTGAGCCAATTTTTTAATGTAAGTGCCCCACTGAACGATGGCACCTGAGACAGGACACCTCATCCGTATGCTTTTTATCTAATGAAACTGTTATTGCATCAACCATATTCTGATGACAGTGCCGACAGGATTCTTCGGTGATCTGCCGGCTTCGCTCGGTCAACTGAATCGGTTCATGAAAAGTATTAGTGGTGAAATAATAGGAATGCCAAAAGCCGTTCGAGGCTTTGGTCATATATTTTCCAACGGTATCGTGGGGCGTGTGACAATCATTACAGGTCGCGACGTTCTTATGGCTACCCTTCCTCTGCCAACCATCAAATTGTTCATTCATGATGTGGCAATTAAGCAGTTTCAGGGTCGTTCGAAGATACGAATATCCTTGGCGTACACAAAGGTGTAAACCCCGATCGCAAGTGCTCCGCCTACCGCGATGCCTAAAACGGCTAGTTTTAAGAATTGAAGGTTAATAGCGTCTACCTCCCTCGCCGGCGGGGCGCCACCACAGAAAGATGCTCAGAGCGATCAGCCAGCATATTCCCGATGCAATAACGAGCGGTGCCAACTGCCCATACGACTGAGCAAGAGCCGCCTCGACCGCTGCCGATAGGATCCAGAGCTGAGCCACGTTGATCATTACAAGCATCGCGAGCCGGGCCTGCCAAACGGCGGCAAGTCCGCGGCTCTGGGGTCTTCTCGGCTTGGCGTTATCCTTCATTGCCACGCACCTCTCTTTTGACTGCAAAATCTCACCATTGATCGTCTCAGCTCAATTCTGTCGAGCGGACGCGGCGGCGGGCACAATACCTCGCCCGTCTTGGAGCTAAAACCACCATTGTGACACGGGCATTCGAGACGGTCGTTTGCTTGTGAATAGTAGACCGGGCAGGACAGATGCGTGCATTTCTGCCCAAAGGCAGCGTAGGTGCCGTCGGTGCCGCGTATCAGGATCGCGGTATCTTCCTCCGAGGGGTACGCGAAATTCAAGGCTGATCCGGGTTCGATGGTCATTGCACCATCGATCTTCGCTGGCGTAAAGGTCTTTGGCGATCGGGCATCATATGCAGATTTCCCTGCAAATCCAGCCGCTCCCAGAAATAGTGCACTCGACGTCAAAAAGAGAAAGTTGCAGAACTCCCGCCTTGTAACCTGAGCTTCGCTGTCTCGCTCGTAAGGGAACTCGGCCTGAAACGGAGCCGACGCTGAGCGGACATTTACTTCATCCGATATTTCATTATCTGCAGCTAATATCTTGTTAATCGTCTCTTGATGGAATGTTTTAGAATTCATTGCTCTTATCCGATTCCTCCACTTGAGTGTCTAGCCACGATTCTTCGCTTACGTGAGCTCCGTCAAGAGCTATCTGCCCCTCGAAAACGCCGCACCCGTCGACGCTTACCTCATCAGCATCAGTCGGCAGCATCATGTAGACTTTTGTCTTAACGCTTTGATTGCCAAAAACGTGAGCATTGACGGGCTTAGTTCTACGTAGCGGAACGATCTGTTCATAAGTGCCGAACGATATTGCTCCTGTCGGACAGACGCCTTACAATTGGCTTGAGTCCCTCGCTTGTGCGGTCGCCAACACATATCGCATTTCATCTGAAGGTGCATCGCGGAATTGTATTTCGGAACACCGAATGGGCACGCGTTCACGCAATTACGACAATCAAGACAGCGTGGTTTTAGCGCTGACATGACCACACCATCCTCATTTTGCTTGATCGCATCCGCCGGGCAGACCAGGGCACAAGTCGGCTCTTCGCAGTGCATACATATGGTGGGCATGGTAGCGGTCGTCCTGCTGCGGTCGATATAGTCAACAAAGATCATCGAGTAACCCTTGTGTGGAACACTCGCGGCACGCAGCTACACAGGACCCACATCCTAAGCATCGCTGCGGATCGATAAACATCGTTTCATTCATGCTCTATTTTCCTTTCTGCACTTCATTTTGCGACGTTCCTTTTCGCACCTCGCCTAGTATCGGTAGCTCTCTAGTGTATCTTCTCCAGGCGGGCGGCACAGGCCTTGTATTCCGGTATCTTCGACGTCGGATCGAGGGCCGCGTTGGTTATCTGATTTGCGGCGAGTTCCTCTCCCCAGTGATACGGGATAAAAATGGTGTCCGGCCTGATGGTTTTACGACCAGAGCGGGGAAGATACCTTCACCACGACGCGAAATGACCTTAACCCGCTCGCCGTCGTTGATCTTGTATTTCATCGCGGTTTCAGGATGCATCTCAACGAAAGGCTCAGGACACTGCTGAACAAGAAAGCCGATACGCCGGGTCTGATTGCCCGACAAATACTGGCAGAACGATACGTCCGCTAGTAAAGATCAGCGGATATTCATCATCTGGCTTCTCTGCGGCACCTTTATATTCGATCGCGTGAAATTTTGCCTTACCGTCATCGTGAGCAAAACGCTCCTCGAAAAGACGCGGCGTCCCCTTACTTTCCTCGGTCGGGCACGGCCAGAAAACACCGTCCTGTTTGTCTATCTTTTTCGTAAGTGATCCCGAAATAATCTGCCTTTCCACCTTTGGAAGCGACTCGAGTTCGTCAAATATCTCCCGCGGAGACTCAAATTGAAAGTACTTTCCGCGACCCATCCCACGTGCGATCTCCTGTAGGGCTCGCCAATCGTGGCGAGCTTCACCGGGCGGGTCTATCGCTTGATTGATCTTTATCACGCGGCCTCGCCGCTGGTGGTCGTACCCTTCGTCTTCGGACCATGTTGTACCGGGGAGGACAACGTCGGCATAACGGGCACTCTCGGACATAAAGAAGTCGATGCAGACGTTAAATTCGGCCCCTCGAGCGACTTCCGCACCTGATTGGTATCCGGCAGCGAGACCATCATGTTGCTGCATATCGACAGAAGGCCTTTGATCTCGCCTTCCCGCATTTTGTTAAACAGCTCGACGGCGGATACGCCAGGTTCAGGCATTTCAGATTCGTCGATCCCCCAGACTTCGGCAATGTACTTCCGATGTTCAGGATTTAGCATCGAGCGATAGCCGGGTAGTTGGTCAGCCTTCTGTCCATGTTCACGGCCGCCCTGGCCGTTGCCCTGACCGGTGATTGTGCCGTAGCCCCGGCCCTCAGAGCCGATCTTGCCCGTTGCAAGTGCTATATTGATGTAACTCAGTACGTTCTCCGTACCATTCGAATGATGCTCGATGCCGCGAGCATGCATGATCATTCCAGTTTTTGCACGGCCGTACAGGCGTGCGGCCTGAATGATCTTTTCCGCTGGGACGCCGGAGATCTCTGAAGCGACATCGGGTGGATAATTTAACGCCGCCGCCCTGGCCGCTTCCCAGTCATTAGTACGGCTGTCGATAAATGCCTGATCGATGAGGTTCTCATTGATCAGGACATTCAAGATGCCATTCGCAACGGCCACATCCGTTCCGGGCTTGAGCTGTAAATGCAGATCGCCTTGACGAGCTGTCGCGGTCTCGCGGGGATCGATTACGATCCAGACGCCGCCGTTATCACGTTGTTTCCAAAGGAATCCGTTAAGGGATCGGAAACGTCTCGCACAATTTGCTCCGGCGATTATCAGAACCTCGGCGTGCGGTATATCGCTCCATGGATTGCCGCCCGGTCGATGCCGAACGCCTTGTTATTCCGCCTGCAGCGGACGCCATGCAAAGTCGCCCATTGTAATCAATGTATCTGGTCTGCAAACCAAGGCGGGCGAATTTACGACGAGATATGTCTTTTCGGTCGTCAGCGACGAGCCTGAATAAACAGCGATCGAATCCTTGCCGTATTTTTCCTGCAGCCCTTAAATTTCGCCACGATCAGATCGAGAGCCTCGTCCCAGCTCGCTCGCTCGAAATTGCCATTTCGTTTTATTAGCGGGTATTCCAGCCGATCGGGATGATGTGTCTGTAGATACGCCGTCACTCCCTTTGGACACAATCGGCCCTCGTTTACCGGAAAATCGTAACGCGGCTCTACGCCGACAACATGATTCTTTTCAACCAGCAGATTCATGCCACACTGCATTCCGCAATACGGACAGTGGGTGGGCACCATCTTGTCGACTTTTCGTTCGGCTCCAACCGCCTATCGGCTCATCGTGCAAATGAGGGCCGAAACGATCAATGATACTTGCGAGATTCTCAACTTTGACATTATTTGCTATTCGCTGTCGGCGTGAGCCGTGAAAGACCTTATCGGGGCGATCCATTAGGACGGAGTATGCAAGGCCCCGCATTACACGTTTGCAACGCGGACAATAATCCTGCAACTTCTCACCATTTTCCATTGTGTAGTCAAACCCGACTTTTTCGACGACGCTCTTCAGATCGCCGAGCCACATGACAGATGCGAATTCTACGCCGCACCGCCGACATTTTGCCTGCTCCATTTCTTTCGCTCGCTGTTGATAGAGCTCAACGCCGATCGATGCCGGACGCTGAACAATATGAAAAAGCTTGCCGAAAGGTAGGAAGAAAAGCGTCATTATCACTATCGCTTGATGTGTCAGGGCAATGAACGAGTACATATAACCACCGAAATATGTGCTCGATGCCGTTAGCATAAGCCCCGAAACGCAGATCGAGATCAATAAAAGGTGGGGAACAAAATCCAAAGAAATTGCTGGACCGCTATCGCTCCGCGGTCTTTTAAGCGGCGATGGATCGCAATAGCACAGCCCGCGAGGACCAATGAGAGCAGTAAAATTAAGAGCCTTAAAGGTGAAAAAAGCTAGTACGCTGTGGACGTCCATCGACTGCATTGGAAAGCCGAATACGTAGGCCTTGTAGCCTGTCTCGCTCTCAAGTTTGAAATGTATCCAGCCCCAAACAAGCGGGAATGTGATGGCCGCTGACAAAATACAGCCCCACATGATCAGAAAATGCATCAGCCATCTTGATTTGGCCCTTTTGAAGATAAACTTCTGGGCGAGCATATTTATGCCTACCGTTTTTGTAGCGTCTAGTGTATTGCGTGCAAATTTCTTTCGCTGGAAAAATAGCTTCAACCCTCTAGAAAAATATGCTCGCGTCGCCGGACGCTGAAGCCAAAGTGCATAGCGGAAAAAGATCGCACCGATCGCGACGATACTTGCGATCAGATATCCGAATAGCGCCGAATCGAAATGCTCAAGATTTCGGGAACCGACAATGACAAGTGCCGTCAGAGCCATTGAGGCCCCGAGCCCGATCAAGGTTGGGTTGCGATAGTTAATCGAAGTAGCTGGCTTGGTGTTTTCGATGGGCATCCGGATTTGTTACAAGGCAATCATCTGCCTAACGCAAAATGAGTGCCACCTCACAGGGGGTTATGGTTCGTACAACTTTAGAGCATTCCTTGGGCTTAGACCGTAATGATACATTTCGATCGATACAGACGAAAATACAAAAAAGCGTATTTATGTCGATCATGCTTAGAAACTCGCGGTCAAAGTAGATCCACATGATAGCGAGTGATATCAAAATGAGTATGAAGCCCCTAGGTTCACATGATTAGACTGCTGTCGGCCACTAGAGACGTAGTCTGTCCTCAAGCGTCTGAATTCAGCTCCGAGAGAGAACTGGGGAGTGAATTTGTAGACAAAGTTAGTGGCGAGGACAAAGTTCCTACTTCGCCAATCACGACTCGAAAAACTTACAAGGTCTTGGTTATCCGGGTCATCGATGCCGACGGAACCGTATATAGGTTAATCGGTCTTGTAGCGTCGGCAGCGTAAAGCCGAGTTGCATCCAACCACCGCGAGTGCCGATCGCTCGGACTCCGGATCGAACGAGGGACGAGCCGACACGATAGGCAAAATCATTGTTGTAACTCTGGAAAATACCTGCTTGGAACCCTCCAAGATTGCGTCCGAGAAAGGCTTCGCCCGATGCGCCGACCCGTTTGCTGAGCGTGAAATTCCAGTCAAGGCTAGTCCGACTGACTCGATGTCATTTCGAACGTTTGTCGATCCGGTAAATACCCGTGAACGGCCGTAGTGTCCTGATACGCCGATGCTACCTGCTTTCTTCGCTCCAAACCAATTCTTGTCAGCGAAGGCGATCCTAGTCTGGATGAACGGAAGCCTCGAGGCTGCTCCGCTCGTGGGCTGAACGGAAAATGCCGCGTTTGTAGCGAAATCGCCGGTCTGTGGCTCGAGCAATGCCCCTTGCCAGGTGATGTGATCGCCGATCTTACGCTCGACCCTAACTTGAGGAAGCCGAGCCCAGTTGTTTCCGGCGGCCGCCATTTGCGGGTTGCCGGCAGTTGCAATCGATGTAGGATTTACCGGCAAAGACCATCCAGTCCTGACCGGCTGTCACCGATGTCCGCTCCCAATCAAGACGAGCATATGCCAAACGAACCCTGAATATTCCGAAGTTCTCACCGATCCCGACGGACGGGAACCCCCCGAAAAAATCGCCCTCTATTACCGCCCCGAGACGTGCTTTACCGACCCTGGCTCCCTCAATCTTGACGCCAAGACGCGTTTGCCGGACGCTTGCATCGTGTTCCCGCTGCCGGTTGGCGTAGCAAAGATCGGAACGTCGGCGTTATTTGTGCCGCCACTATTTCCAAATGCATTGAAAAAGATCGTCCCGTAGGGCGTCAGGCGTGCACTACCGATATCAACGCCGAGATCCTTCTTCTTTTGAGGTTCGGCACCTTTGTTGGCTGCAGGGGGCTTTGGTGCAGCCTCGTCAACCGTTACCTTCTCATCTTTAACAGTGTTGACTGCTACGGAGTTCGCTTCCTTTAATCTGGCAAGTTCAACGCTGATCGCTTTGAGTTTTGCTTCGAGTTCAACGATCTGATTCTGTAGCTCTGTCAGCGTAGGTTGAGTTGGCGTTTGAGCATGGTTCACGGAATAAAAGCACAGCCAAGATCGATGTTAGTAAGATTGTACGAAGTAAATATTTCATTTGGGTCGCCTCATTCTCTATTGTTGAATATCAAATTCCAGTGGTACAGTTTATGATTTGACTCATAAAGTGTGAATATTGGTTTAGGATCGTTGCGGGTCATACCTAAGAAGATGAGTCAAATATCCGACCATTTTAGTGCCGAATTAACGGAAGGTCTTTTTGCGATTGGCAGCAGAAGATCGTTCGTTAGCGGCAAACACATTTTTTTTGAGGGCGATCGGGCGATATTCTTGCCGATAATACTTTCTGGAAAGATCAAAATGGTTCGTTATCCGGAGGCGGGCAAGGAGATCATAATTGGCATTTTTAAGGCGGGCGAGATATTTGCCATCCCGCCGGCGATGGACGGAAAGCGATTTCCGGCAACGGCGGTTGCAATCGAGGAAAGCGAACTTTTGATAATCCCGCGAAACAACTTTCTGACTTTGATGGAGTCCTACCCGAATTTTCTACGCTGGTGTTGAACCGCATGTGCGTCATTCTTCGTGATAGGGCTGAAACTGTTCAGATCATGGCCACGCCATCAGCCGAACATCGTATCGCGGCCGTTATTTTGCGGCTGATCGGGGAAATGAATGGCGGCGAAGTTAAGAAGATCACCCATCGACGGCAAGACATAGCTGAGATGGCAGGGCTTTCGCTCGAGACCACGATCCGGACCATCCGGAAGCTCGCGGAAAAGGGCTGTCTAAAAATAGTTGGCGGAAGAATATTCGTCGAAAACGACTGACCACCTTCGCACTCTTGTCCGTTAGGCTCTCTAAAAAGGTGATCTGGATCATATTCAGTTGAGCTGTGTCCTGCTAAGTTCCTTAGTGCAAGACTTGTGTTGAGAATTGGATCATGAAACTTCGAATTAGAGAAAACACTCTTCGTTTTCGGTTGGGCCGCTCGGAAGTCGAAACTTTTGATCAGACAGGAAACATCAGGGACAAGGTTCGGTTTGGGATAGGAAAAGTCGACTTTGGTTACTTGCTCGAAAAGACGCCCGACAGTAACTTTTCCGCCTCTTTTGCGGACGGGGTAATCGTGGTTCGCGTACCTGCCTGTGACGCCGATAGCTGGGCCAGCTCCGACGAGGTTAGCCTTGCCGGAACCTATCTGACGGACGAACATAGTGAAATAAGAATATTGATCGAAAAGGACTTTGTTTGTCTAAATTCCGACAACGACGAAGACCAGTCCGACCGCTATCCCCACCCCAAAGGCGACGCTCCATGCTAAGTTCATTAATACGACGTCTTGTTTTGCCGACGAATTTGATTAGTTTTTACCCGCCTTACGAGCGGTTTCGGATTCCATCCAGAGAGAAATAATCTAATCGGCTAATCGAGTATTTTTCAACCGTCTGAATCTTAGTAGGGTTCGAAGGCTTGGTGGAGGTTTGTCAAAAATGAAGAAAATTTTGTCTTTAACTGTGGTTTTAGGGGTTGTTCTTGATGATTTTCACGGTAATCGGTCTCCATGTCAGTAGTCAGGAAAGAAATATGCAAAAGTTGAATTTATAAACTAAAATCGGCGACGGCAAAGATAAAGAAGTTACGCCGCTTTTTGATGGTGAACGCCGAAAAATCGTCCAAATTACGCTACGCAATAAGGCGGTTTTTAGATTCGCATAAAGCCGCTGAACCGATTACGATTCAATGTATTGCGGGAAAGGGCTTATTAATTGTTGGCGAAGAAAAGAAGAAGTTGAACTTAAAGAAGGTGTGTTGGTTACGATTGAACCAAATGTCGCCCACGAAATAAGAGCTCTATCAAAGTTTCCGCTTTATTGACCAAATTCAAGGAGAAGATTTGTCCGAAACAGCTTACTGGAAACGATGAGCAGTTATGAAAGGCAGATACACAAAATCTTTCTTGAGAGTTCTTTTGGTAGTAGGATTTTGGCTCTGGCCGGAGGGCTTTTTGTGGTTTTGGTTGCGTCCGCCTCGGGTTTCGGGTGACAGAAGTATCGGAGAGAAGAATTACGCCATGGATTCAAGGCATTGGAACGGTTGAATCAAAAATCGTTGTAAATATTGCTTGCAAAATACCGGGGCGAATAATTTCAACTGACGTAGATCAAGGCGATAGGGTTTCAAACGGACAGGTTTTAGCGACGCTCGAAGATTCTGAATTGCGGGCTGAAATGGAGCGTGCCGAATCTACATTGCTACGTTCGCGGTCAACTGCCGAAGTTCGTCGGGCGGAGATTCAACGGGCGTTATCCGCCGTTGAAGTTCAGCAAGATCTGTTCAGCGAACAATGACTAATAAGGAAGTTCCAAGAGCATCTTTGCGTCGGGCAAAGTCCGCCGTAACCTCTGTGGATTCAACTATTTCAAAATAGTACTCTTTCGCTTACAGGCACAAACAACGCTATCGGTGGCAAAAACTTTATCAATCCGGCGATGTTTCAAAAATGGAATTGAAGAACGTCTGACGCAGGCGAAAGCCGCTGACGATGATGTAAAATGCCGAAGCTCAACGAAATACAGCATTGGAAGATGTGGAAAACATCGAGCTCAAATCAATACAGTCGGCGAAGATGTTAAGCAGGCTCAAGCCCAACTGAAAGTTGCGAATGATGATGTTGCAACGCTAAGAACCGGGTTGAAAGTAATTGAGCAAGATATAAGTGTTGCCGAAGCTGCACTTGCATCAGCAGATGCGCGGAAATCTGAAGGTGATCAGTCAAATAAGCGGATAGTGGTCAGTCGTGAACTAGAACCCGGTGCAGTAGTAAATCCCGGAACCCTGATACTCAAAACCGCTGACCCAACAACAAATTGAGCGAATTTGTTTTTACTGATGAAAGCAATTCAAACTCTTTTGAAGTTGAAGATCTTGCCGAAATTACTTCTGCCTCGATGCAGACGGGGGAATTTACAGGGAAGAGTAACACGATCCAGCGAGAAAGTGATCGTGTAACGGAACAAGCTTGAAAGTGATATTTCGTTTGGAGCGAATACCTGAATACATCATGCTTGGCGAACAGCTAGAAGCAATAATTGACCAAAAACAAGTGACTTTGGAAGGTTCTTCCCGCATCTGCTATTGATTCGCTCAAAAGAAGGAATCGACGTTTGACTGGTGAATGAAAATCATTTGCAGTTTAAAAATCAAACTGGAATGGCTGATGCAAGGGTCATGGGCGGAAGTGATTTCAGGACTTGATAGCGGAGATAAGGCTGTCGTTTTCGCCGGGTAAACTATCAGACTTGAGCAACGAAGGTCGGACAGTTTCAATCGCTGCCGAAGAGTAGAGAAGAACCGCAGGTGAAACAATGAACCTGGCACCATCGACGTTGGAACATCGGTTGGGCCGGTTTATTTTAACTGCGGTAGGTCTCGGTTTGCTGCTTCACACCGGTGATGGCGATGAATGGAATTTACGCCGAATGGTTGGAAGACGCCGAGCATCGTTCGTTTCCCCAAAGTTGATTTAGGGGTTGTGCAAAGATACCAATGGTCCATTTGCGGAAAGTTCTCGCTCCTGAAGATCTCTATCGCAATATCCTACGGTTTCGGGCGTGAGCGAAGCGAGTCCTGCTGCGTATCAATTGTTGCGATCGAACATCAGGAGAAAATCCTGCGGCTTCAGGTCATCGGTTATCGTTTAGATGGTCTCGGCGGCCCCCGCAATCGCTGCGGGGCGGCCACCCTTAAATGCCGTTATGAATGGTAGTTGACCGGAAAGCCGGTGTTTCGCTGAACCCAATTCAAATTCGGACGAATTACTTTTAGAGGTTGTCGGATTGACGGAAGTCGTTGTCTCAAATCTGGGAGATTCAGCAGCGTTTATCACGCCTCGAAGACGCACTGGAGCTTGCAGGTCTTAAATCCAATGAAGCGATTCGCAACGACTGGCACGACTGCAATCGGATTTGTCGGAGAACCTCAACTAGGGGGCGTTTCTGCCGAGGATCTTTCTAGGTCGTTACTCCAAAGTTCATAGATATCGCCAACGTCATTTTGGTTCGGCTGGAATCGTGGGCAAATGCAAAGGTATGGCAAAAATATAGCTCGCTGACACATTACAATGTCTATGACAACCCATTAGAAAGAAGATTTTTGGCAAAAATGACAACTGTTTGAGACAACAAACTCTTCTATTCCGCACAATCCTCTTGTCAGGAGGCTGTGATTATCGCCTCCTTACGCTATACGACACACCTGAGAAAACCAGAGATATTGCCACCCTTGAAAATTATCAACCCCAAACCCTAAAAATAGTCGGTTTTGATTTGCAGCACCGTTGATTTTAGGGATTTCTTGGATTTGTATTCGGAATCCAGCAATTATTAGTTTAACTTTTTACGAGCATTTTCCGCGTCGTCTCCTGCCGCTGGTCAGCGATCAAATAATGGCCTTTGAATCGAACTGGTATTTGTATCGCGGTCAGTGGGATTGGTATACACAAAGCTTCCCCGCATTGACGCGACGACGGCCACGGCGGGGTAAACTACCTGGCAAACCCGTGCTTTTTTTCGGACTTGTGGGAAAAAATGCAGCAGGTTTCGGCTCAAAATCTAACCAAGATTTTCGGTGGAAGGTAGATACGATGTTAATCAGCTCTCAAAGACGCGAGTTTGGACTGTCGAAGAGATGAGGTGGTCGCCTTGACGGCCGGAGCGGATTAGGTGTACCGCTTACGGCTGGTGTTTCCTGCTGATTGATCCGCGAACAAGCGGAAAAATCGAAATTGCCGGAGAAACGATTTTCGAAGGAAAGAAAGTGTTGATTGATGATCGATTGCTGGCGGCGAGAAGCGAATGGGAATCATTTTTCAAACCTACAATCTGATTCCTTTCTTACGGTGGCAGGCAAAATGTTGCTCTGGTCTTAAACCTCAACGGCGTTTCCAATCGAGAATCGCCAAACGTGCCAGAGCATTATTGGAATGATTTGATCTAGGCATCGGGCAGATATTTACCCAGCCACGCTTTCGTGGAGAACAACAGCGAGTAGCGGTTGCCCGTGCCGTCGCCAGCGACCCGGTAGTGATTCTCGCCGATGAGCCGACCGCCGCACTTGATTCCGAAAAGAGGGTAAAGCCGTTATGCGGATTTATTGCGACAACCGGACACGAAACGAGCCGCTGTCATTGTCGTAACTCGCGACGAGCTTACGTTGTAAAGGCTTCGACCGCATTTATCACTTGAACGACGGAATTTTACGGGTTGAACATTTGAATTCTAAAGAGAAGAACTTGGACGGAGGTAGTCTACAACTCTACTCCCAAGCAATAACGCCTGCTGAGATCATCATTGGCTCCTCGTAACATGACCGAGACTTCATATTTCCTACCGTAACATCGGCGACAATTTCCTATGCTGGAGAATACAATTGGAGGATTAACTAATGATCAGTGTTCAAGGTAAGATTGTCCGCGAAATCGCACTTGAATGCCGGTGACGACTCGCGTCTTTGAGGAATTCAAGATCGATTATTGTTGTCATGGAAACACGCCGTTCGGGACGAAGCCTGCTTCGGAATGTTGGAGCCATTCCAGAAGTTGTAATGCAAAAGACTGGATGGCGCTTTTGGATGGATCCGCAGTTGGTGATCACGAGTCGTTCTCCAGAATGGATCTCGAGCGACCCAATGGATCATATTCCTGATAAGCACTATGTCCATACGCGGGAAGAATGAGCCATTTAACCTCGCTGATGGCCAAAGTAGCTAGCCGTCACGGTGACCACAATCCATATCTTCTCAAACTAAAAGAGCTATTCCAGGCACTGTGATGATCTGGAACCGCAGCATGATGAAGGAAGAGATGGTTTCTTTCCTCATATCCAAAAAATTAGAGCATGTTTTTTGAATCGCTTCATGTAGCGTAGGTCCATTAATTTGGAACGGTCCAGCATCCGGTGGAAATGATGTGAATGTCGAGCATGAAGAGGTTGGCGAATATTGGCCAAAATGCGAGTTACTGATGACTATAGCTTTTGCCGGCCGAGGCTTGCCCGAGCTTTACCGCCCTGTATCACAGACTCGGAGAATTTGAGAGTGATCTGCACCAGCACATCCACCTCGAGAATAATCTTCTCTTCCACGGGCGATCGAACCGAACAAAAGGTCCGAGCCTAATTCGTTCGGAGGAACCAAACCCTGTCGACTCGACGCATTTGGTAACAGCATTAATTCGCCTCGATTCACGCGCAGCAAAGTCGCTACCGGTCGAACACCGGGATGGCATTTTTGCTTGAACCCATCATCGTCGGCCCGCTGTGGTTCTCTGGCATAGCACGGTACGGATAGACATGAAAACGACTGAAAAAGGAGGAATCGACCCTGCGCGATCGCGGGAAGGCTGATCTCGGCAATAAAAATAAACTATACGGAACTGGCACTGCGAGCCGAGTCTGTTGTGAGCCTTATTTCCAGATTAGGTTGGTTACCTGAGGATTATGGGAAAGGGGACATATCGAAATCACAGATCCGGGTTTCACATTAGTCGCCTCTACGAAGTCGTGGAGGGTAGTGAACTTGAAACTGTGGCAAGGTTTTGTTTGAAACCCGACAACACTGACCAAGACATTGACTGGTATTCTGGCGACGATGCATGAACACTCTCCCAAATATGCCTACCGAACCAGTCGGCGAAACCGATTTCGCCGGCCAACTGCGTCCCTTCGTCCTTAAACTCACATGGAACTTTTGCACAACGTATCTCAGTCACCTTCTAAAGTGATAACCCATTGCCGCGAGGGCGATCCCGTTTCCGAGACACGCGGGTAAAGCCTCCAAGACGACGCGGAACAAATACTTCCAGAATCGAAGGCGTTCCCGGTCGCGTACGCCGAGCCTCAACACGATTTTATGAAGGATCTGAGAACGCCGGTAACGCTGACTTCCGCCGCAATGTTGCCATCGTTACTTACGCGCGATAAACCAGCGATTGTCGATAGAATTCCTCCGAGCTGTAAATGGTCCTTAGAATGTGCGTTTGTATCCCTCGACCAGGGTTCGCGATCCATTTTTGAACAAAGTTTAATGAACAATCCGTGTTGTTTCCGCTGCTCTCGTGAACAAGTCGGCCTTACGCCTCTAATCGCTTCCAAAGCTGCGTGTCGGAAGGCGGCCGAGTCCGACCATTGCTAGCGGAATTGCACTTTCGCGGATAAAGTTGATTTGTCGCTCGAAAATATCCCCTCGGTCGTTATCGAATCCTATAACAAAACCGGCCACGACCCCGATTCCATAGCTTTGGATCTTTCGCACCGATTCAAGGAGGTTCGCGTTTTGTGTTCTGAGATTTGTTGGCTTCTTTCAGACTTGCGGGAAGGGGCGTCTCAATACCGGAAATACACGGTGAAAACCGGCGATTGCATCATCCGAGTAAAACATCGTTCCTCGGCGAGGTTTACGCTTGCTTCCGTCAAAAAGAGAATGGAAAATCATGTCGCTCAGACCATGCAACAAGATCCCGCAGGAATTTCCAACCCTGCACGTTTGTTGTCGATAAAATTGTCGTCAACGATAAATACTGTTCCGCGCCAGCCAGCGACCGCCGCATCGCCTCCACTTCAGCTAGCATCTGTTCGCTTTGATTTGGTACGGCGAGCGCCCGCAGATCTCTGTGATGTCGCAAAACTCACACGAAAACGGACAGCCGCGTGAAAACTGGACATTCATCGAGGAGCAATGGTTTATGTCGATCAGACTCGAAATCCGGCAATGGCGTAGACAGTGAAAGCGAGCGCTTCGGTCAACTGCTTGATAAATGCGTTCGCGGAGCCGCTTTTCTTCAAATCGTCGATGAACTCCGGCAAGGTCGTTTCGGCTTCACCTACGAAAATGAAATCCGCATCCCGTACGCCGAGATCCGTTTCGTAGAGACATACGGGCTCCGACCGCGACTCGCCTGCCAAGTCCTTGCAAAGTTTTACGACTTGATCGAGCGACTTCTCTCTTGGACGATCATCGCGCTGGAGAAAGACGATGTCCGCCTACTGATATCGCCGGCGTTAGCGGCTCTATTCATTCATGGTTCACGAGACGCCGTTGCAGGTTTCCGGCAGCATGGCGGATGACGGTCAACAGCCCGAGCGGCGGAAACGCGGCCTTCTTGCCGACAAACGGTTACAAAGCGTGGCGAAAGTTCCAGTAAGTTTCTAGGAAACAGGATAAACAAGTAATACTCGATGATTGATGAGGCCTCCTACGGAAAGCCGACTCGGATTTCAGGACATCTCCCTGATTCGAAAACGTCGGGCTTTTCCGTAAGCGCTTTTTCCGTAATTCAAACAAGTTACCAGCCATTTTGCAGGGACCGATGTAAGAGTTGTGTACAGGGAAGAGAGGGGGTAAACGACGAGAGAGCGCAACGGAAAGGCCGTTCCCCGACAAGCTTGTCGAACGCAATTAAACTCGGCGTCAGGCTGCCGCGTTCCGAATCGAATCAAGAAGCAGTCCAGCCGCATTTTCAAGCGCGGACTCCGTTATCCCCGAGTACAGGAGAAAGATCTGCTTTGGATTTGTCCTTGATCGGGCCTGACTCGCGCGAACAAAGCGAAGCTCCTGCCAGATTCAGATATTCGATTCCGGACGCGGCGAGCAATTTGACAGTTTCTGAGCGTGTATTTGGAAAAAGGCATCGTCGATAAAAGCGGCTGAGGCCTTGAGGTCACATCGGCACTTTCGTTGTCGCCGTTTTCCAAAGCATAAAGTTCTTTAATCGCAGGTAAGCGACGAATCCGTCTCGACACGACGTGATCAGCACCGTTGGTCGTTGGTTTATACGAGAATGTCGTAGAAACTATTCAATTCCGCCAACATGCAACCAGGCTGAATCCCAGCCGCGATACTGACCTCGCGACCCAGGGGGCTGGTCCGCCCGGCCCGAAGATAGAATGAAATAACTTTTCACTTGCTTGTTTCTGGAGCGGCCTTTGCAGCACGTTTCCCGTTTCTTGTCGGTGACAGGACTCGCGAGATCTTCGACCTGTCTTAGCCAGTCATTTGACGGACAATCGAATAGTAGGTTAATTAGTCGCCATTCTGCTGCTTCGGCGAGCAGATCTCTAGTAATTGCTTCTTTTGGTTTTCATAATGGCCCCATAGTCAATGTCTTTCCTCGCGAAGCCGAACGCGTTCGAGCATCTCGTACTTTTCTTCGTCGGCTAGTAGGGCATCCAGTATCGGATAAAGGTAGTCGGCCCTACGCCGGTCGTGATGGCTGCAGAGGCGAAGGTAAAAGGCTTCGCGATCCAGAAGCTGGAAGTGCATGACTCCGGTCCAACCTTACGTTCTGAGGGCATGTCGGTGACCGTTTGGTTGAAAGCCCAAGATGCGAACGCATCTTGGCGTGATCGTCAAAGTAGAGCTTTGGAGCGCCTAATGCCGGGAAGTCGGCCCGCTTTTCGTAAACCGGCAGCAGAATATTTTCTCTTCGTCAGCCTATGGCTGAAGAGGGTTGACTCATAGGCGTTAAGAAGGCCGGGCGCCTTTTCAAAATCAAAGTGGAGCAAAGCCTGCGTTGGTGCTCGAAGAATAATTGGTCGATCACATTGTGAACCTTCATGAGGTCACTAATAACTGCCATATTTTCTGTTCTCACTTTTAAGATCAACGGCACCCAACCGGGCTCAGCATCTTTCTTTGCTCCAACCTCGATGTGGGAGCCTTCCCTGGCTGCAAACGCGATTCGGGAGGGCGTCACGGTTGAGAAGCTGAAGCGGGTAGCGGCCGCGAGATGACAACGGCTCACCCTTTAGGCGTCTTGACGCCTTTCCCCTTCGAGACTGCGTTCGGGGCCGGAGATAAGGTGCTCTATCTTTCCGCTATCAGATCCTCTACCGGTTGCTCGCGTGGTCCGGAGCGCCGGGCCTTTGCGCCCACGGGCCGGAGCGTACTGGAGCCGGCAGCCTCGGCCTGAGCCTGCGGGGTTATTCTCGAGCGGTTTGGCCTCGGCTTTGCAGTGGCCGATCGATGCATTCGGATAGATCGCGTGCACATTATCGGCCCGTCCTCAACGATCGCCTGCCAATCGGCACGCCAGCATGAGATCTCAACCGTTTTCCCCTGACCTCACCCATCTGCGGGGCCGCCATTTTGATCGACCTTTGAAGGAAGCTGTACGGCATGTTCATCAATGAAATGTTTAGGCCCTGGAAGATCGTTTTGGCTTTCGTCCAGCCACTGGCGCTCACAAATGCTATCTCGCTGCCGTTGCTGATCAGTTTGACCAGTATCTCAGAAGTCGACGGCTCCAGTAGACGCGGCTCTACAAGATCCTGCAGGATCATTCTTGATGAGTGGAGCGAGACTGCATCCCAGACGGTCTTACTTGGATCTGGCGGGATCTCCTTGACCTGCGCCACGTTGACCCCGGATGTCGGCACCTTCCGGAATCTCATTGCACGAAGTTGTGAATAAAAGAGCCAGAAGAAAAAGCGACGTTACGAATCGCATATAGAACCTCCTCAGCGGACAATTGGCAAGTGATCTGATAGAGCTTGTCGTATGCCGGGCGTAAGTAGACCGGTTCCTTGAACGGAAACATTGACCAGCTTCTTTCTGCTCTCATCCATTCCCTACCCCCCTATCCTCGACGCGCCCATTTACATTATCGCCTTAATGGAGCCGAATAGGCCTAATAAGCCGGTCAGATCTCGATCGTTCGGTGGGTTCTGCAGATCTCAACGGCTTTATCTAAAAGCCCGGGCCGAACATCTGGCAGGTAAAGTTGGTCGGTACGTGGATCGGCGGAATGTAATAGACGTTCCGCCCAAGGCCAAATTGGAGGGGAAGAGTGGTAGCGCCACCTTTGATATGTACAAGATAATTTATTCAGGCTGTCGGCCCCGGCTCTTGTCCGGTGTATTGATAAATCCGGCAACGCGGATCTTCCCAATGCAATTTGCGAAACACTGTGGTGACAGCCCCTGCTCGATCTTTCTTGACAACAGGCGAGATGCATTTTTCCGATGTCGACGTCATCGGGTTGAAAACACCTTCTTGTAGGGACAGCCGCGTAATACATTCCTGATAGCCACGCGACAGCGGTTTTGATCAACGAGAATGATGCCGTCCTCGGGCCGCTTGTGGATCGAAATCCACGAGGGCACGATGCCAGGCAGCCTGGATAACTGCAGTGATTACAGATACGAGCGAGATAGTAGAACCATGCCATCTGATGGGGTATGTCGATACTTGCTCCATGCTCGATGCCGCCGGCACAGTCGTCTTCGCCGACGTTCGGATAGGCGTGCAATCTTCATCCTCCGGCTCTGCGGCCGAGAACACGTCTGCCGGCCGGTGCTGACTCAAAACAAAAGCCGCCTGGGAGACAGATCTGCCATTTTCTCGCCCCACCTTTGCCCCACCGAGCTAACTCAGGAGATTAAGGTCCCAGGCAAGCGGATAGGAACCGCAAGGCTTGCTTTCGACGTTGTTCCAGGAGCACATGTACTCCTGGCCTCACCATGATATCCATGTCGTCTTGCACGCCAGCGTGCAGGTTCGGTACGCGATACACTTATCTGCATCGGTACCGGCGGCTTACCGTTTTCGCGGGCCCCGCTTTCCGGATACGCACCAACAGGAGTGGTTTCGTCCGAGTTGCCAGTTGTTTACGCGAGCCACAGTTTTCCTCCGTGTTGTTATCTTTCTGTTCGTGTCGCTTTGGTATCCTGGCGAGGTTCATTTGTTGCTGGGGCGCAAAGGAATCGCTCAGAACAAAGATCTGCCTTCCAAAGTGAGTCGTCCGTGTAGCTACGTAAGCAAAATCTGATCGCGGATATAAGAACAACGAGTGCATTCCAACGCGCCGAGGCCCTTTCCTGCGGAATATTCTTATCAGGCCGACGAGAGCGAATATGCCGGGTCAGTTCGACTGCGAGGAATGTCGGCAGAGCCGACGCCCTGTGGGCAGACTATGTTTGTCCACGGCGGCCCAGCCATTAGAGCCGCACCCTACCAGCTATCTTCACCTGCTGCGTAAACGGCTAACGTTAGCAGGGCCGTTACGACAAATAGCCATGCAAACTGCCCGGCTGATCCGGCCCGACCACATTCCATACACATGCATCGCAAATGCCGAGTACTACTCTGACCTAGTATGTAGTTCAGAAAATGTGTATTGTGTCGGATCCATTTGCTTTGCTATTTC